>NZ_FNVS01000011.1 GCF_900108035.1 Parabacteroides chinchillae | reverse complement strand
CGAATCATTTGTAGAGTTGATACTACAAAGGTAACTTCAGCTTAACTATTTTCATTCTCTTTGGCGAGTTTTTTTTATCTCATGGGGATTTCATATGTGTAAATTATTAGAATCCTCTTGCAAACATTTTCCAGAACTCGTCGGCAAGGTTTTGCCAGTGTTGCATGGTGGCTCCGGCAAAGTCGGCCGTATATCCGGTCAGGAAGGCATTGGCGGCAGCGTCGCCCTTTTCTGCCCGTATGGCTTGGTAGCGGCTTTCTACAAAGGGCATTTCTGCTTGTCCTTTTTCTTCAAAGTGGGCGATGCCCTGGTTTATGAATTCCTTTGTCAAGCCCCAGCGTACGGTGGCTAGCTTATTTGCTTTGCGGTATTTCCAAATGGCGGCATCGTCGCGGTGGCGGTGTTGCCCGCAGATGTTGAAGGGTTCGGGCAGCTTTGTTGTTCCGCAGAAGATTGGGAAGCGGGGGCTTTCGCCGGGGTTGTCCAATGCCATCCATACTACGCCTCCAACGGCATCGGGCAGCCAGCTTCTTAGTTGTATCACGGTGGAATAGGAGCATTGGGGTACGGCTACCAGACGGTTGCGCGTCACGGTGCCTTCGCGGACGGCGTTCAGCATATTGATCATGTCTGTTGGTATCCACGGATTGGCAGCGGGGCTGATGATGGTGTCGGTCGTGTTTGTTTCTTTGTCCTTTACGGCTACCTTCAGGTTCTTGGTGACGTCCCATTCCGTCCCTTCGTATGTTTGGCGGAGCAGGGCCATTACGTCGGTAACGTTTACAGGCTTGTCCGGTTTTACGCTGATTGGCAGTTCTTCCTGGTCGAACGACAGCTTTAGCGAAGGGGCAAGCGCATTCAGAATGAAGTATTCGCGTACGCTGAATGATTTCGGTTCTCCAAAGTAATTGGCGCCCGCGTATGCTTTCCAGAACTTGAAAGGCTCTTTGCCGTCCCAATATCCCAGTCTGCGGGCTACATCGTAAACGTTGGCCGAGGCCATGCAGTTGTCTTTGTCTTTTAGGTTGAGAGTCGAAATTCGTGGGATGTTGGCCGATACGCCTACATGGTCGTCGGGTATGCGTACGGCAGCCCATACACCGCCTATTTTGTCGGGTCCTTCTCCAAAGAGTTCAAAGTGCCATACTTCGCGGGTGTCTGCAATGGTAAGGCATTCGCCTGAATCGCCATAACCGTATTTGGCAACCAGTTCGCCTATCAGGCGGATGGCATCACGGGCGGTTGTGCAGCGTTGTAAGGCTATCTTTTCGAGTTCTTCAATTACGAACATGCCTTTGGGGTTCTCCAGTTCTTTGCGGCCGGAGATGGTGGTCTCGCCTATGCCCAGTTGTTTTTCGTTCAGGCAAGGATAGGCTGTGTTAAGATATCGGTAGGTGGTATTCGCTTCGGGGATGGAGCCTTTATATTCCATCCGGTTCTGATCGTTGTAGTATTCGGTGTGCATCCTGCCGGTATAGATAGCAACAGTGGTGTCGTTGTTGTGTGTAGTTCCCGGTATGATATCCATCCATGTGCGGTAATTGCCGTCGCATGTATGGCTGGTTATGACAGAGCCGTCTGCCGATGCTTTCTTTCCCACCATGATGCTGGTGCAACTTTCCGGAGAATTAACAGGCTGTGAGTATTCAATTTCCTGTGCAATGACGGGTCCCCCGCAAATTAGCAGAGCGAGGACAAGGTTAACTATTTTATTCATATCGTTGTATGTTTAGGAACAGCGTGTAAAGATATAAAAAAAGCGATACCTTGTAAAGATACCGCTTAGTTGTTTTATCTGTTAAATCTTTTCTTCCTTGCGTCCCGTTCGGAAGAACTTCTGCGCCAGGGTTTATCCGAGCTGCGTCCTTTGCGGTCTCCTCCTCCGAAGTCTCTGCCGTCGCGTTTGCCTTTGAAGCTGCTTCCTCCGCGTCCTTTGCGGTCTCCTCCTCCGCCTTTCTGGGCTTGTGCCGGTTCCACGGAAATACGGCGGCCTTCTATTTCGAAGCCGTTCATACTGTCCATAACGCGCTTTGATTCACCTTCTTCTACTTCAAAGAATGAGAAGTTGTCGCGCAAATCTATCTTGCCGATGCGTACTTTGCCGGGAACGCATTTGTTGACAAGTTCTATCAGTTGGTTCGGGAATAATCCGTCCGCTTTACCGAAGTTAAGGAAAAAGCGTGCAAAGCCTTCTTCTGCTTCATGGCCGCGACGACTGCCGCGTTCCCCTCTTTCCCCTCTCTCTCCGCGTTCAGATCGTGAACTGCGTTCATCTACTACCTGGATTTCGTCTGCATCTTTGTAATAGTCTATCATGCGGTTGAATTCCATGGATACAACGCGTTTGATAATGTCTTCTTTGTCCAGCCATTCCAGTTTACGGAAGATGGAGGGCATAAGTGAAGCGATTTCTTCTTCGTCTACTTTTACTTTCTCAATCTGGTCTACCAGGTTGAACAACTGCTTTTCGCAGATTGCATGTCCGCTCGGGATTTCTCCTTTTTCGAACTTCTTGTTCAGTATGCGTTCTATTTCGCGGATTTTGCCTTTTTCTTTTATATGGCAGATAGCGATGGAGATACCGGTTTTGCCTGCACGTCCTGTACGTCCGCTTCGGTGTGTGTATGATTCCACTTCATCAGGCAAGCCATAATTAATAACATGTGTCAGGTCGTCAACGTCCAGTCCTCTGGCTGCTACATCTGTTGCTACCAGCAGTTGGATGTTTTTTACGCGGAACTTCTGCATTACATAGTCTCGCTGCGCCTGGCTCAGTTCTCCGTGTAAGGAGTCGGCATTGTAGCCATCCTGTATCAGCTTATCGGCAATCTCCTGAGTTTCTTTACGTGTACGGCAGAAAATGATACCGTATATGTTGGGGTAAAAGTCTGCAATACGTTTTAGCGCCAGATATTTATCGCGTGCATGAACCATGTAGTAAACATGCTTGATGTTTTTATTACCCTCATTCTTCCGTCCGATAACGATCTCTTTCGGGTTGTTCATGTACTTCTTTGTAATGCTGGCAATGCCCTGTGGCATTGTAGCAGAGAACAGTAGCATATTGCGTGAAGCAGGAACTTCCGCCAAAATTGCGTTAATGCTGTCGGTAAAGCCCATGTTCAGCATTTCATCCGCTTCGTCCAGAATTACATTCTTTATATTGCTAAGGTCTACTGTTTTACGGTTCATTAAATCCAGCAGACGTCCCGGAGTGGCAACTACTACGTGTACTCCTCTTTTCAGCATCTTTATCTGGCTTTCTATGCTTGATCCGCCATATACGGGTAATACTTTCAGATTATCGATATATTTGGAATAATCATTCAGATCGTCTGCGATCTGCAAACAAAGTTCGCGGGTAGGACATAGGATAAGAGCTTGTGGCTGATATATATGAACGTCAATTTTTTGTAGGATCGGCAAACCGAATGCTGCAGTTTTCCCTGTTCCTGTCTGTGCGAGTGCGATTACGTCATTATCTTCTCCCAGTAAGAAAGGAATCACTTCCTCTTGTACGGGCATGGGCGATTCGTAGCCCATTTCTTGAATTGCCTTTAATATAGGTGCGGCAACTCCTAATTCTTCAAATGTTTTCAAAATGCGATGTTATATATTGTGTATAATATTCAGAACGTGCAAAGGTACGCAAATAATTTTGATACACATTAATATAGAAGCATATCTTTTATTTGTTCACGTTTCTTTTCTGTTAATCCTAAACCTTTTGACAGGTATTTGTTTACTGACCCGTATTCTTTTATAATTTTTTGGGAGGTCAGATCCATTAAAGATATATTCGCTGTGAGCAGGACAGTTATGCTTTCCTGGGCATCTGTGCTGAGATCACGAGCCTGATAAGCGAAATGCCCTACATCGATATAGTTGTTGGAAGCCAGATAATCCTGTTCAATGATCTCTTCGGGTATTCCTAACGCGGAAAGTAATATGAATGCAAGAAAGCCTGAGCGGTCTTTGCCTAAAGAACAGTTAAACAGGATAGGGTAATTGTTTGCATCTTCAAATAGGTCTAATGCCTTTGCAAACTGTGCACTGTTGTCTGTTACGAATTGCAAATACTGGTCTTGCATATAAAGGATGGCATCCCCTTTTTTTATTTTATCTTCCTTGATACGTTGAGGTATTTCTGCCATTTTCCCTGCGGAAACGGGTATATGAACAATATTTGCATTGCTGTAACGGATAGGGGCTGCGGTAATCTCCTGTTCTGTGCGAAGATCGATAATCGTTTTTATTCCAAGGTTGTTCAGGCGGATGGTGTCTAGTTCGGTTAAGGAACTTAATTGTCCGGAACGAAAAACTTTGCCCCATTTAGTCATTTTATTATGCTTATTGAAATACCCCCCTAAATCGCGGAGGTTTTGTATGCTATCCATTATAACAGACCGGGCGCCTACTTTCTGGTAATATTTATCATTGAATGACAATAGAAAGTATTTCCGGGTGATATTGTCATTTGTAATATAAGTGGAGACACCATCCCTGATATTTGCGTATCCGGCCGGAATTGCCGTGTTGAATGTTTCAGGATTATCGGAAACATATATTTTCAGTGTCCCTTCAATCTGAGGATCTGTTTCCCATTTGATTATGTAATTGCCAATGTCGTCGCGTAAACAAAGGGAACGTATCTCCGGTGTATTGGAAGTACATCCTATAAGCGTAGTTATACTGGTGAATAAAAAAAGAATTTTACCAATCATCGTTGTTTTACAATATGCTTTGTTTACAAAGATAATAAAAACGGAATCTTTTGTAGCCTGGCTTAATGTTATTTAAGACTGTCTCGGATAAGTGGCTGCAAATTCTTCGGATATGTAATTGTTATAGCTTTGACATACCTCCGATGCAAAATCCATACCGCAGCGTATGATCTTCTCCCACTTTTCTTTACTTAACGTATTCAGGTCTGTATGGCGTACATCTTGTTGCAACAGGCCGAAAATAATTCCTGCATTAAAATTATCGCCGGCTCCGATTGTACTTACGGGACGAATGGAAGGGGCATCAAAATGCTCATTCATCGTATTGGTGAATAGGTTTACCCCGTTTTCGCCATGCGTCGAAATAAAACGGCTACAATAGAATTTGATATGTTCTTTATATACGGTTTGCATGTCTGTTTTGCCAAACAGATTTAGAAAGTCTTCATCCGAACCGCGTACTAT
Organism: Parabacteroides chinchillae; assembly: GCF_900108035.1. Lineage (GTDB taxonomy): Bacteria > Bacteroidota > Bacteroidia > Bacteroidales > Tannerellaceae > Parabacteroides > Parabacteroides chinchillae. The sequence goes on along the minus strand of NZ_FNVS01000011.1, from coordinate 130,203 downwards.
ATCTGCATATTCAAGGTTTTCAAGAACGGTTGGAGTCAGGCGGATTGCTTCGTGGGCATGCGCCTTGCGGAAATTCGGGTCATAATAAATAATGGCCTTTCTTTCGCGTGCGTATTGTAAAAATTCAATCATCCGGCTTCTTAATACCGGATTAAGGGAATAGTAAGAACCGAATATGAATATATCGTCTTCATTGATACGGGGTAATGCAACTTCCAGCCGTTGTGCCGGATAATCTTTATAAAAGATATAATTGGCATTATTTTCATCATTCAGGAAAGCTAAAGAAACAGGGCTTTTTCCATCAGGAAAACAATCTACAAAGTCGGTAGAGATATGGTTCTTTTCCATAAACTTCCGTATGATTTCTCCGACCCGGTCATTTCCTATTTCGCTGATAAAAGAAACCGGGACGCCTATCCGCCCTAATGATACCAGCCCGTTAAATACAGATCCTCCCGGTACGGCCGTATGCGGTTGGTCTCCTTTGAATATGATATCGAGGATAGTTTCTCCGATGCCAATTACTTTTCTCATAGCGTATTATTCATTTTTGCTTTGTTCACGGCTTTTTGATCCCAAATAGCCGCCATGATGCCGTTTGGCGTAGTCTTTATTATTGAAGTTAATACGCTTCATCGTGCTGACTACCAGAATATCTCCAATAACGGTCATTACGGTTGTGGATGTGGTAGGCGTAAGCCCTAAAGGACAAACTTCTTTAGGAGCACCGGTTAACAAACAGACTGTAGCCGCATTGGCTAAAGGACTATCCGGGTTGCTGGTTATAACGATAAATTTCATATCGGGAGCCAATCCTTGTGTCAATTCTACTAATTCGACTAACTCACGTGTTTTGCCGGAATTGGATATAAGCAACATAATGTCATTATCCCTGACAATGCCCAGATCGCCGTGTTGGGCTTCGCTTGGATGCAGAAAGAATGCAGGAGTGCCGGTAGAGCTAAAAGTTGTAGCGATGTTCATCGCGATTTGCCCGGCTTTGCCCATTCCGCTCGTAATCAGCTTTCCTCCCAGCTCGTGTACGTGATGTGTAATGAGTGATACGGCTTCTTCATAACCCGGAGAAATAGGAATATTACGTACTGCCTGGGCTTCCTGTTCCAATAATAAAGAGATGCTCTCGTGTGTCATAACTGTCGTTTGTAATATTTAACGGCCTGATTGTTTTTTAATACCGATTTGCAAAAGTACCTACTTTTGGTGATACTCGCATAATAAGAACCTTATAATTTCATCCCGATCATTTTAGAAAATCATCGGGATGAATTTGAAAAACGATCGGGATCGTTTAATTATTTATGATAAATGGGTTAAAGGCAAACATGGATATACTTTTGTGTTATGGTAAAAGAACAATATATTATATGTACTTTTGCGGCGTAATTTAAGTAAAGGTAGAAATGGAATACTTTTCTCATATATTATCTAACGGGCTTCGGATTGTTCATCTTCCTGTCGATTCTCCTGTGTCTTATTGTGGATTTGCGGTTAATGCCGGTACGCGTGATGAAAATGCAGACGAATTTGGCTTGGCTCATTTCGTGGAGCACATGGTGTTTAAAGGAACGAAGAAGAGGAAAGCCTGGCATATCCTGAACCGGATGGAGAATGTGGGCGGAGAGCTAAATGCTTATACAACAAAAGAAGAGACTTTTGTGTATTCTGTTTTTATGGAAGAACATTACCGGCGGGCTTTTGAATTACTTATCGACCTGATATTTTATTCTCAATTTCCGGAACAAGAGATAGAAAAAGAGGTGGATGTGATTCTGGACGAAATTAATTCGTATGAAGACAGTCCCTCCGAATTGATATTTGATGAATTTGAAAACCTGCTCTTTAAGGATCACGCATTAGGGCATAATATATTAGGGGGTGAAAAATCCCTTTTGAACTTTGACTCCGGATCAGGACGTTCTTTTATGCGTCGTTTTTATGCTCCCGAAAACATGGTGTTTTTCTCTATGGGACGTATCTCTTTTAGTAAGATCGTGAAAATGGCTGAAAATGCCTTGACGGGAATCTCATTTCCGATGGCTGAACGTGTCCGTAAAGCACCTGGCCCTATTCTTCCCTGTGAAAGAAAAATACATAAAGATACGCATCAGGCACATGTGCTGATTGGAGGCCGGGCTTACAGTATGTTTGATGAGAAACGTATTCCGCTGTTTCTCCTTAATAATTTATTGGGCGGTCCGGGAATGAATAACCGTTTAAATGTATCGCTCAGGGAAAAAAACGGATTGGTGTATAACGTAGAGTCTAATGTCACCTCTTATACCGATACCGGACTGGCAAGTATTTACTTCGGTACCGATCCTAAAAATAAAGAAAAAGCGATCCGGCTTGTGCATAAGGAACTGGATAAATTACGTGATGTGAAATTGTCGGCAACGCAATTGACTGCTGCGAAGAAACAGGTTATTGGACAATTAGGTGTGTCGGGCGACAATCGTGAAGGTCTTTTTTTAGGTCTGGGGAAAAGCTTTCTTCATTATAATCGTTATGATACATTATCCGAAGTGTTCGCTAAGGTAGAAAAACTGACAGCCGAAGAGATACAGGAGGTAGCAAATGAAATTTTTGCCCCCGATAATTTATCAAGTCTTATTTATGAATAATGGTTTTTACCAGCATTCTATTTCCCCTTTGAGCTCCGGTATATCGGATTTGGAAAATACCGGGTTTTTAATGCCTTTCTTTTTCTGTAAAAGATAATCTTTTAGTAAGAGAAACGCTTGTTTGCTGAGTAAAGAGATGGCTATCAGATTACAGATTGTCATCAGTCCCATTGTAACATCCGCCAGGCTCCATGCCAGATCCAAGCTTGCCAATGCTCCGAACATGACCATGCCGCCTACCAGAAGACGGTAAAGAAACAATATGCTTTTCCTTGAAGTGATGAAACGGATATTTGCTTCTCCGTAATAATAGTTACCAATAATACTGCTGAAAGCGAAAAGCAGAATTGCTAAAGCCACGAAAATACTGCCTATATTGCCAACTTCGTTTGTCAGGGCATGTTGTGTGAGTTGTACGCCATTGATGGAACCGTCCAGCGGTGCACCGCTGAACAGGATAATAAATGCTGTGCACGTACATATAATTAATGTATCGGTAAATACGCCCAAGGCTTGTATTAATCCTTGCTTTACCGGGTGCGACACATCTGCTGTGGCTGCTACGTTGGGAGCCGATCCCATACCAGCCTCATTACTGAATAATCCTCGCTTGATACCTTGCATAAGTGCAGCCCCTACAGCTCCTCCGGCCATTTGTTCCCAACCGAAAGCATTAGCAATGATGGTTTCGAATACCTCGGGTAACCGGGTGATATTGAATAAGACGATTCCTAATGCCAAGGCGATATATCCTAACGCCATTACCGGAACAACAATACTGCTTACTTTAGCAATCCGTTGTATGCCTCCGAATATAATAAATATGGTGAATACTGTAATAATTACTCCCACCAGAACGTGGTCTATGCCAAATGCCCCTTCCCACGCGGCACAAATGGTATTGCTTTGTACCGAGTTGAAGGCAAAGCCGAATGTAATGGAAATCAATATGGCAAATAATACTCCCATCCATCTCAGTTTCAGTCCGTACAGCATGTAGTAGGCCGGGCCGCCGATAAACGATTCTTTCCCTTTTCTTTTATATAATTGTGCCAAAGTAGATTCTACAAACGCACTTGACGAACCCAGCAAAGCAATCAGCCACATCCAGAATACGGCTCCCGGGCCGCCAACTGCAATTGCAGTTGCTACGCCTGCCATGTTGCCTGTGCCTACACGGCTGGCCAGTGATACGGCAAATGCCTGAAACGAAGAAATATGTTTCTCTTCTTTATTATGCGTGGTACCGGAATCTCCTAATAAACGAATCATTTCCCCGATCATGCGGAATTGTACGAAACGGGTTTTCAGGGTAAACCATACGGCACAACCCAATAACATAACGATTAATATGTATGACCAAAGAATTTCATTTATTCCACTGATCCATCCGTTTAATATATCCATAAAGGTAGCCTTCCGAAATAATAAATTTATCTGATGCAAACATACATAAAAATCTATATATATGGATGTTGCTGAATGATCTCTGAATTTTATTATGATTTTTTGCTTTTGAAATGTAACCAGTAATGGTGTTGTGTCGTCTTATCAACAGAAACAAATTACAAACGGGACAGGCCATCCTGCGAAGAAAAAATAACACAATAGCATTATGAAACGGATAAGTATGGTAATCGTGCTGCTTTGCTGCATGGTAACAGAAGTTTTTGCCCAAAATTTAATGATAAAAGGACAAGTGAAAAATGCCCAAAGCAATGAGACATTGGAATTTGCCAATGTAGTATTGCAAACGCGCGACTCGGTTTTTGTTCAGGGCACGACTACAAATGAAAAGGGGAATTTTTCGCTTGATAAAGTAATGTCAGGCAATTATATATTAGTCGTTTCCAGTCTTGGATATAATACAGGATATATAACGTTGGATGGTTTTTCTAAGAGCGTTGTACTTGGCGATATTTTGCTGGGAGACGCGACTGTGTCTCTGGATAATGTAACAGTTACTGCATCCGGACAGACAAGTCGCATGGACCGCAAGATTGTTTTTCCTTCCGAACGTCAGTTGAAGGCTTCTTCTAATGGGATGGATCTGCTTCAACAAATGATGTTGCCGCGTGTTCAGGTAGATGTATTGAACAACCAGATTAAGATGCCGGGAAATGGGGTGGTTCAATTACGTATTAACGGGGTGAAGGTTGAACAGGAAGATATAAAGGCCTTGATTCCTTCTGATATTATCCGTATAGAGTATCATGATAATCCGGGGCTTCGTTATGGAAACGCCGATATTGTATTGGATTATATTGTGCGCCGTCCGGACACTGGAGGTAGTTTTGCTGTGGATATGGCACAGGGATTGAATGCTATGTGGGGAGAATATAATGCGTCGGCCAAGGTGAATCATAAAAAATCGGAATGGGGTGCTTACTATCGTATCGGTCCGCGCGATTTCTACGGACTGAAACGTAATAATGAAGAAGAATTCCATTTGGCAGACGGGACATCATTAAACCGTGTAGAAATTGGAGAACCCTCGCGAGGCCGTATGTTCATGCATAATCTGAATCTGAATTACAGTTACCAGGAACCTGAAAAATATATGTTTAATGCTGCTTTTCGCTATAATACCACGCACCAGCCGTATTGGGATTATAGAGGCGTATTGATGAATAAGAAAAATCCGGATGATAAGGTGGATATGATCGACCGTAATGACAATGATTATAAAACCCCGGCTTTGGATTTATATTATCAGCGGAATTTAAAGAATGACCAGACCCTGGTTTTTAATCTGGTTGGAACCTATAACAAGACAAAAACAGCCCGTGTTTATAAAGAGAGCCGCAATGAAGAAGTGCTGACGGATATTAATAACAGGGTTAATGGTGGGAAATATTCATTGATCGGGGAAGCCATTTATGAGAAAAAACTGGGTAATGCCAACCGTATAAGCGGGGGGTTGAGGCATACGCAATCGTATTCGGATAATGCTTATATCAACGGACATAATTATAAGACTCACATGGTACAGGCAGAAACCTTTATGTATGGCGAGTTTAAAGGGAAATTAAAGAAAGTGGATTATTCTTTGGGAGTAGGAGTAAGCCGTTCTTATTATGATCAGCGTGGTTCGGACGAAGAATATGAACGCTATACGGTTAATCCCCGGTTAACTCTTTTCTGTCCGCTTCCCGGTGAATCTTCTGTCCGTCTTAAAGCAACCATAAGGAATGTGACTCCTTCATTAGGCGAATTGAGTGCTATTGACCAGATGATTGACTCTTTGCAGATACAACGCGGTAACCCGGATCTGAAAACATATATGAGTTATTATACCGAATTGAATTATGAGTTCCGCAAAGGTTTGTTTTATACCAATTTTACCGGTGCTTATGAGTATCAACCTGATGCTATCATGGATGAAAAGTATCAGGAAGGGAATAAGATTATCCAGACCTGGGATAACCAGAAGAATTGGCAACGTGTGGTTGCAAATGCCAATATAAAATTCGGCCCTGTTAAAGATATTTTCCAGATTTCTTTTGATGGTGGTGTGAATCATTATATAAGTAACGGAAATACCTATAAACATCGTTACACGAATTGGTGGTGCGACGTTAATGCATCCGTAACCTGGAAGAAATGGTCGCTTTGGTATATGGTGATCACAAATTGGAACTGGTTTAAAGGTGAGACATTGACCGGCGGAGAAAATATACAAGGTATTATGTTGAGCTATCGCCATAAGGGTTTAAATGTAGGGATGCGTGTAATAAACCCGTTTACGGATAATTATAAGGTTGAAACAGAGAATTGGAACAAGTATGCTTCTTATAAACGGTCGATGTATATAAAGGAAAGTTCACGCTTGTTTGTAGCAACTGTTTCTTATAATTTCTCTTTCGGACGCAAATACAGTGCCGGACAGAAGAAACTTAATAACTCCGATAATGATTCGGGCGTTATGAGTACAGGAAAATAAAAATACTCATACACTTTGCTGTTTTTTTAATCAAAGGACAGGTAAGGGACTAAATGTTCCTTGTCTGTCTTTGTAAACTCTTCAAGTAACTGCAGGTTTTCCCATCCGGAAAGTCTGCCTTTTTGCTTTACCAGTTGTTCGATGCAGCGAGCTTGCCGGTAACTGATATAAGGATGTTTGCTTAGCTTTTTCGATGACATTATGTTAACATGAAGCTGGCGGATCAATGACACATCTACCGTAAACCACGATTTCATTGCTTCATATCGTTCTTCGTCTATTCCATAGACTTCGCTAAGCTGTGTAACAGAGTAAAATCCGCCTAATAAGTTCCGGTACTTGATGATGCGTCGTGCAAAGGTGCTTCCAATACCCGGAACTTTCTTTAAGATGGTGGTGTCGGCAGAGTTCAATTCTACGATTGTCCCTTCAGGGAATTTCCGGGTATAAAAAGACTTTCTTTCGGATGGAATTTTATTTTCTCCCCGAAGGAATCCGGATTTCTTCCGAAAGGAATGTTTGGAACTTTGGAAACCGGATGATGGATTCTTGCTTTGCGGATTGTTGGTACGGGTTGCTTCGGATGGAACGGCCGTATTGTTAAATGAAGCCGTTGCCTTAGGCAAATCGGCCTCTTGTTTATTTTCTTTGAATTGTAAAGCGAGCCACGAAAGAGAGATCAGTATAAGTAATACGGTTAATGCTCTCCTTTCTCCTTTCGAGAAATAAAATAAATCACGCCAGTTCATAGTTCCAGGTTTTAATAATATGTATTGTAAAGATAGGAGTTACCTTTTGATAGGCAAGTAACTCCTGTTTTTTATTTTAGAAAAGGCGGGTGATCCATTTGATAAGGCCTAGCTCATTTACAAAGATGATACCGATTGCAACCGGGGCAATGTACTTTATGAAAAAGGCGTATGTGTTGAACAGGTAAAACTTGACAGTCCCTTTATTCGTCAGTTCTGCTTTCAATACTTTTTTATCAATGCGCACCCCTACAAATATGCAGATGAACATGCCTCCCAGCGGCATCATGATCTTGGCCGTGAGATAGTCCAATGCATTGAAGATGGTCAGGCCACCTATGGTAAACTCCTTCAGCATGCCGAAAGAGAGGGAACAGAGGATAGCAATAACAGATACGCCTGCGGAGACAAACCAGGCTGCTTTTTTTCTTGTCATATGATATTCTTCGTGTACGTAGGCTGTGGCTACTTCATGTAAAGATATTGTGGATGTAAGTGCCGCCAGTGCCAGAAGGATAAAAAAGATCAGCGACCAGATATTGCCGAAAGGCAGTTGCTCGAATACGTTCGGGAGGGTGATAAATACCAGTTCTGGCCCGGCAGTCGGTTCAATACCGAAACTGAATACCGCCGGAAATATCATGATCCCTGCAAGCAACGCTACCAATGTGTTTAGAGCAATAACTTGTATGGCTGTCAGCTGTAGTTTCGTATCGCTCGAAAAATAAGAAGAATAAGTGATAAGACATCCCATGCCTATACTCATCGCAAAGAATGTTTGCCCCATTGCACTTAAGATAACCGATGATGTAATTTTATCGAAATCCGGTTTAAACAAGAACGAAAGCCCTTCGGACGCTCCGTCCAGAGTAATAGAGCGTACACATAAGATGAGTAATATCAGGAACAATGCCGGCATCATTATTTTGGATGCCCGTTCGATTCCTTTTTCTACACCCGAGATAATGATGAAATGGGTCAGTGCCACGAATATCAGTGTCCAGCCGATAGGTCGTAAGGCGCTACTTGAAAAGGTTTCGAAATCGGCAGTAAATTCGGATGCCGATTTGCCGGCCAGTGAACCGGATATAGCCTGCCATATATATTCCAGCGTCCAGCCGGAAACAACCGAATAGAATCCGAGAATAAGAAAGGCGGCCAATACACCGTTGTAACCAATCAGACTCCACTTCGTACCGGGTGCCAGTTTCTTAAATGCTCCGGCTGCATTGCTGCGTGAGTGGCGGCCTATAAAGAACTCCGTAATCATGATCGGAAGCCCGAACAAAACGGTGCAGATAATAAATACCAGCAGGAATGCACCTCCTCCGTTTGCTCCTACCATATATGGGAAACGCCAGATACTGCCTAGCCCTACGGCACAACCTACGGTGGCTAGTATTACTCCTATCTTGCTTCCGAATGTTACTCTGTTATTTTGTGTCATATAAAAAATACTTGATTTGGTTTATTCTAATACCACGCCGTCTTTGATGTGTATAACCCGGTCTACGTTCGATGCTAATTGTTCGTCGTGGGTTACGATGACGAATGTTTGTTTCATCTGCTCCCGCAATTCAAAAAAGAGCGCATGCAGTTCTTCTTTGTTCTTCGTGTCCAGGCTGCCGGACGGTTCATCGGCAAGGATAACTGCCGGATTGTTGATCAAGGCGCGTGCTACGGCTACCCGTTGCTTCTCTCCGCCGGAAAGTTCGGCCGGTTTGTGGCCCATGCGGTCGGACAGCTTCAGGAAATCGAGCATTTCTTTCGCTCTCTTTTCTGCAACTCCCGGTTTTTCTTTGGCTATTAATGCCGGAATCATTACGTTTTCCAGTGCTGTAAACTCAGGTAAAAGCTGGTGGAACTGAAATACGAAACCAATATTTTTGTTGCGGAAAGCAGCCAGCTCTTTGTCTTTGAGCCGCCCGGTTTCTGTTCCGTTGATGATTAAGCGTCCACTGTCCGGAGAGTCCAGGGTTCCGATGATTTGAAGAAGTGTCGTTTTTCCGGCTCCACTGGGACCGATGATGGCTACTATTTCACTTTTTTCTATCGTGAGGTCGATGCCTTTCAGTACTTGAAGGGTGCCGAAGCTTTTCGTTATTCCTTGGGTTTGAATCATATCGATTGGCAGTTGAAAATAATAATTGACGATTAAATATTGCGTATTACGTAGGAGGCCAGATAACAACCAAACAGGGCTGGCATATAGGATACCGTGCCGGTGGTTGATCGCTTGCATTGTTCGTTGTCTATTTCTATGATGGCATCCGGATTGGCCATTTCGGTTGAGAAGACAACCGGTACGCCGCGATTGATGCCCATTCCGCGGAGCCGTTTCCTGACGGCTTTGGCAAGGGCACAGCTGCATGTTTTCGATATATCGTCGATCTTGACTTGCGACGGATCTGCTTTGGCTCCGGCTCCCATAGAGGAAATAATAGGAATGCCCCGCTGGCAGGCGTGATAAATGAGGAATACTTTGGGGCTGAGTGAGTCGATTGCATCGACAATGAAGTCGAATTTTGCCGATAGCACTTCTTCTGTCCGTTCGTCGCGAAGGAATTCGTTAATTACCGTCAGCTTTAGCCTGGGATTTATGTCCGTCAGACGGCTGGCCATTACTTCTGCTTTGGGTTTCCCCAGGGTGGAATGAAGTGCGGGAAGTTGCCGGTTGAGGTTGCTTTCGTTTACCGTATCGGCGTCAACAATTGTCATGTGGCCAATTCCGGAGCGGCAAATCTGTTCTGCTGCATAAGCACCTACGCCGCCCAGTCCGACGACCAATACATGCGCTTTGGCAAGATATTCCATGCGGTCTGCCCCCAGCAAAAGTTCCGTCCGTGTATTCCAACTGTAACTCATTTATCTTTTTTTGATTACAAAAGTAATAAAACAGAAGGAATTGGCTTTGGATTCTTTATATTTTAACGAAGAAGGAGCTTCGGAGTGGTACAAAACTATCACCGGAGCGCCGGCGAAACCTCTGTAGGGCTACAAAGGTTTGCCGGCGCTCCGGTAACTATTTTGTAGGGGTACGAAACCATTGCAGCTACGCCGGTGATCATTTTGTAGGGCTACAAAACCTTCGCCAGTACTCCGGTAATAGTTCTGTACCCCTACAGAGGCTCCGCCAGCGTGTGGGTCATACTTTTGTAGGGGTACGGAGCTATCCGGGCTTAATCCCGAATAGGAAATTCGGTAATGCGAAGCGTTGTGCAGCCATACGGAATCAATTCGATCGGTTCTTCCTTGCCGGTATCTTCGCCAATTTGGATGTAATAGGCTACGTCTGCAGCCGAGCCACGGGATAGTGTCCATCCGTTCAGCCGTTTTCCTTTTGCCTTGATCTTAACAGGCGCGTTTTCCACGTTCCAGGGATAAGTTGAAACAGAGGTGTTTTTTTCTACAATGAAAGATTTTCCGATAGATTCGGGGCGCAGGTCTTTGTGTGACAAAGCATAGTTCCACGGGCTGTCTGAAGTTACTTCATAATACCACGGGCCATAAATTGCAGCCTTCTCGGGTTCAAAGTTTTTCTTCTCCCATTTCTCGTCCATCTTCAGTGCATAGAGTAACGGCCCGCGTTTAATTACGGCAGCACCGTCGTACCATTGTTCGGATTCTACCTGCATTGGGAATTGGATGCTTAATTGATCGCCGTTCTTCCACTTGCGGTTGATGCGTGTAATTTCGCCGGCAAAAGCTTCGCATTCCAATGTTTGTCCGTTAAGCATGATCACCGGGTTCTGGCACCAGGCCGGGATGCGCAAATGGATCGGGAAGAATGCCTCTTTTGTCTTCTCCGGGAAATGGATGTCGAATAGGACTTGTTCGTCAAACGGGTAGTTTGTTTTTTCGTCAATCTTTACCGTAACGTTGTCTGCTACTTTGGCTGTTACCACAGACGGCGCGTAAACCAGGGCGGCTATTCCGTTGTCTGCCGTGGCATACCAGAGGTTTTGCACCAGCTTAGGCCAGCCCTGATGAAGATTGGACGTGCAACAAGGATAACCTGTAAGTGTTCCGAAAAGAATGTCCGTATCTTCGTGTGGAGTTACGAAGTTGCGCCATTCCCGGGAAACGGTTACCTGATTTGTCTGCTGGTAATACTGGCGGGCATCGTAATTGTCCGTAACCTGTGTTGGCAGGGCGTTGTAAGCTACGCGTTCCAGATGATCGGCCCATTGCACGTCGCCGGTTATTTCCAGCATTTTTTCCAAAGAGAGCATCATTTCGACGGCTGTACAGAGTTCGGATCCGGTTGTAGGGCTGCCAAACCGTAATAATTCGTCGCCTCCCCATAATCCGGTAGGCAGGCCTATCGTGTTGCGGATCGTGTTGCAGGCGGTTTTTACGGCTTCCAGTTGTTTTTTGTCTCCGCTTTGCTGATAGTAGATAACGGGTTCTTTGAATCCTTGTCCCAGATTTACACAGTGCAGGCTGTGCTGGCGGGCGAGATAATCTTTCTCAAGGAAAATCTTAGTCCAGTCAAACGTCTGTTTGTGGATCAGTTCACCCAGATCGAGCAGGAATTTATCTCCGGTGATGTTGTAAAGCCAATATACAATCATCAGGTTATCGCCTCCGCGTTGTTCTCCCCAGAAAGTCCATTTGCCCAGGGGAGAGGTTGGCAACTCATTAAGCTGGTATTTGAAATAGTTTGTGAGGAATGGGATGACGCGCTGGTCGCCGGTTGCCGAATAATATTGCTGCATGATTTTCAGCACCACCATCTTGGGCCACCAGTCGTGGGCGTTGTCGCGTTGCAGACCGGGTTCGTAAGGGCGGTCGGTATCGGGGCCGAAATAGCCGTTCTCTTTTTGTGAGGCTAGCGTCCATTCGATCCAGGGCTTAACCTTTTCGATCAACTTCTGGTCGTTCATGATGTAGGCTAACGGAAGAAGACCGTCTATCCAGTACGGCCCGCGTTCCCAGACGTCGCCGTCACCTCCGAGCCAGCCGTTGCGTTGTCCCATGACTTTCTCGTATATCTGGTCGAGGTTGCCGGTCATGCCATCGGCCATGCGCTTTAGTTGTTCGTTCAGCCATCCGGACGGTTTGATTGTTCCGATGGGAAGCTCCATATAGGGCTTTGTAACTAAAGGATAACGATTGTTTTGATAATTCAGATTGATACTTTCATTTCTTCCGGCTTCCGTGTTTGCAGACAGCGGAGCAGCCGTAATGAAAGCCGCCAGTGCGGCCATTGCTACGTGTTTCATGGTCGTGATTTAATTAGAGAATTATAAAGAATTTAATAACACTTCCCAAAAATAGGTATTTATTTCTGAAAAGTGTTATTGCGGATAAATAATCGACCGTACCCGATCTGTTTGTCAATCCTGAGTACGGCGGGGTTCAATTGGAGGTAGCGGGCCAAACTCGCCATGTGCGGCCGCCTTGATGCTGTAGTTTTTGTACATCCAATGGTCGCGATACCAGGTACAGGGCTTGAACTCGTCGTTAAGTTCTTTCATCTTGCCGCTCATTCCGGTTCTTAATTTATTCAAGACACCGGCATATTCTTTCTTATCGATAACGTTCTGTTTCATATGAGGATCTTTTTCTCTGTCGAACAGCAGTTCCGAGCCGTCTACCAGATATTTGGCATAAGTATAGCGCTTGTCGCGAACGGCACGCCACTCAAAGCCGTCTTTCCATTGATAAGTATGTCCCATTCCCTGCATGAAAGCGAATGGAGGTTCTTCCCCTTTTTCATGGCGAAGAATAAAACTCAGGTCTTTGCCTTCCATTTCCTGTGGAATCTGTTTATCCAATCCCATTAATCCTAAAAGGGTGGGAGTAATATCCGGTGTATTCAGGCAGGCATCGCTTTTCCCTTTGGTTCCTAATTTGGGATAACGGATCAGGAAAGGGATGCGTGCGGCTTCATCGTAAAACGTCAGTTTGTACATCTTGCCTTGCGATGCGAACATTTCTCCGTGGTCGGAGGTAAAGACAACAATCGTGTTGTCGGCAATCCCCATGTCGTCTATAGCCGATAATATGCGTCCGAATTCTTCATCGATTGAATTAACCATAGAGTAGTAGCAACGCATGGTTTCCTGATAGCCCCCTTCTTTAATGAAGCTTTCTTTCCAGGCGGAATCGCCGTCAAAGAATTCCTGAGGAACACGGTCCATATATTTGTCCGGAACGTTGTTGAAATTGTCCGGAAGTTCAAAGCTGGTGTTTTTAAACTTCTCATAACAATCTTTTTGGACATTCTCTTTTGTCCATGGGTCATGCGTTGGATTCCATGAGAGGAACAAGGCAAACGGTTTGTCTTTATTCGCTTCTTTTTTAATGTAATCTACGGCTAATCCTGTAAAGACATCCGGGCCGTATTGCCCGGTTAAGTCCACTTTTACCTGTTCTCCGTTTTCATCATCCGTGTAGTAATACGATTTATAACTGTCGTGGTTAAATGAATAGGCAGCCCAGTATCCGTCGAATCCCATGCGTTCGGGGCCACGTTCGTAGCTTCGGCGATGCTGGTCGTTCAGGTGCATTTTGCCGATATACCCCAGATTATATCCGGCATCGTTTAATACGTGGGCTATTGTACGATGGTTCGGATTCATGTTGATTTCATTTATTACCATGCCTGTCGAGCTTGTATATTTCCCCGTGAAAAGACATGAGCGGTAAGGGGCGCTTACCGGAGTTACCGAAACAGCATTTTCGAAATTGACGGCTTGCCTGGCAAAACCGTCGATATTAGGTGTAATGGCTTTGGCATCTCCGGCATACCCCAGCACATCTGCCCGTAATTGATCTGCGAATACGTAGATCAGGTTGGGGCGGGATTGTTCTTGTGCCGACAGGGTAATGCCGGATAATAAAAAACCAACTCCCAAAACACTACAATTGAATATCTTCATATTATATAATTATTAATTCGTTGAAAATACATTATTCGTAATTAGGATTCTGGCTTAACTTGCTGTTGGAATCCAAAACACGCTGGGGTATTGGGAATACGGAACGATAATCACTGCTGCTTTCATGCGATAACCATTTTGCTTTAGTGTACGTACCAAAACGGATCATGTCGCGTCTTCTTGTGAATTCTCCGGCAAACTCCCAGCCTAATTCATCGTAAAAGCGTCCGAATTGTTCGGGCATACGCGTATTCTGCGGAGTAAGCGTATAATTAGTAACTGTCCCATATTTGTAGGAAGATGGTTCTTGAAGTTGTGCACCGGTAACATTCGCCTTTTCAGGATGATCTTTAAAAGCCCGTGCTCTGACTGTACTAACCAGTTGGGCTGCTTCGTCCGCCTTACCTGTCCGCAGTAAAGACTCGGCTTTCATCATGTATACCTGTGCCAAGCGGAAAATAACAAAATCATTGTTCAAACCGGCACGTGCACCTTGCACTATTTCGTATTTGAGCCATCTTACGCCTTCGCCTTCACCAACGTTTACGCCGTTTGGCATTTTGTTCTCATATACCAGCGGTTTGTTGTTCATATCCGTAAATCCAACACAAGGATCTCCGTTCGCTTTAAATTGAGGACCAGATAACCACGTTGCATTCAATCTTGCATCGTCCGGGTCATACGTATCGATAAATTGAGGCACTCCTTTATAAGAGCCGGTTCCGCTAGGCGTAGCTTCCAGATTGTAAGTATCTTTATTTGCTTTATGCAGTGCATCGCGATAATATTGGAATCCATTAGCATAAATTTCATCATACGGAACCACCAGAATGTTTTCCAAAGAGTTTTCGTTATGTGTAGAAAATGGAGTCTTGTAATCTGCATCCAGTTGGTATTTACCCGAATTAAGAACGGCATTACATTCTTCTATACATTTATCCCACATAGGAGTACCTACATATACTTCTGCATTCAGATAAACATTAGCAAGTAGTGCATGCGCTGCCCATTTGGTGAATCGCCCGTATGTATCGTTTGTTTTGTCTGTGGGCAGATCTTCAATTACGGCCTTGATTTCGGATGTTACAAAGTCAAACATCTCTTGTCTGGTGGAATTGGAAGGCAGATCGTTTGATGGTTCTGTCATTAACGGCGCGTTATTCCAATTATCCATAATAATCCAGTAGTGGAAAGCGCGCAAAACACGTACCTCTGCTATCAATCGCTTTTCATTCTCGTTCGCTGCAAGTGGAAATTCTTTATTATTAAGCTGACTTAAAACCCGGTTTGCCAAAATTACTCCCGTATATTGATTTTTCCACAAATCGAGAATAAGCGTTTGCTCCGAATTCCACATGTGGCGGTGCATACGCCGGTATACACCGCCATCGTCCCATCCGCCAATCATATTTGCAGGCATTATTATTTCATCCGAAGAAATTTCTTGTGTCCGGTTTCCTGCGCCGTAGTAGCCTCTTAAGTTTGCATATATGGAACCAACGGCTTTTGTTGCGTCACCAAGAGTATAGTTATAAGAGCTTTCTGTGATGGAAGAATATACCTTTTCATCGAGGTTTGTGCAAGCAGAAGTCATAAGGAGTGCTGTTGCACCGAATGCCAATAGATGTATATTGAATTTATTCATGATTTTCTAGTTTTAGTAGATTAGAATGTCAGTATAGTTCCAAGAGTAAACGAGCGTGTGGACGGATAACGTTCACGGGTATCGCATCCCGGATTCAGGCCACTGGCGTTTACCTCCGGATCTACACCGCTGTAACCGGTTATTGTAAACAGATTGCTTCCTGAGAAATAAAGATTTACTCTCTTTAGATAATTATTTTTTAGATTGAATGTATAGCCTAATGTTATGTTATCGATTTTCCAATAGTCTCCTTTCTCTATATAATAACTTACATATTGTAACTCTTGCTGGCTACTTAACTTTTTGCCGTTCAGTTTAGGTCCGAAAGCCGTATTTAGCAGATTGCCTCTTGCCAGGAATATAGGGCTGTCATAAAATAATTTAGGCATATTCAATATATCAAACCCAAAAGCGCCGCGCATATTGACAGACAGATTAAAACCTTTGTAACTGAAGTTATTTATCCAACTCAAAAAATGTTTGGGTAAACCATTCCCAATAACTTTTTTATCATCAGGTTGCTGTTCCAATATAGGTTTAGGATTACCGTCTTTATCTTCAATAACCCAGCGTCCGTCTTCATCAATATCTACTACTTTGAATCCGTAAAAATCTCCAACTCCTCCGCCAACATACAAACGATGGGTACTCTGTTGGATTGGTTCGCCGGTATTCCCTTCATCCAGAAAACCTGATTTTAATTGAAAACGATCATTGGAAAGAGACAACAATTTGTTCTTATTGGTAGAATAATTGATAGTGCTTCCCCATGTAAATTCTTTTGTTTGTACAGGAATGAAATTCAGGCTGATCTCAAGCCCTTTGTTTTCCATTGTTCCTGCATTTGCGATGATGTTTTCGTATAAATAAGGAGGTTGGGCAACCTGGTATTGCCATAACATATCTTTTGTTTTACGCTGATATAAATCGATGCTACCACTGATACGTTCTTCCAGGAAACCGAAATCGATACCTACGTTCCATTCTTCTTTCTTTTCCCAACGGAGATCGGGATTTGAGTTGGAGGATGGTTTGATAGTCGGTATCCATCCGTCTGCTGTATAAAAATTATCACCTGTTGCCAATTTGCTTAATGATAAATAAGGTTCGGTAGGGATTGTTCCGGTAACACCGAATCCGGCACGTAACTTTAATGTGCTTAATATATTCTTTGTGCTTTCCATGAATCCTTCATTGAATAGATTCCAACCTGCAGAGAAAGCAGGGAAATTACCCCATTTATGGTCTGCACCGAACTTGGAAGAGCCTTCGTGGCGGATGCTTGCAGATAATAGATATTTATTATCAAAATTATAATTTACGCGGGCAAAGAATCCGATAAGCGTGCTTTCTTGTTTTTGAGTAAGTTGTGTCGCTTCACCTCTCTTCAAAGCGGCACCGGAGCCCATATCATTATAAGTATATTGATCAGATGGAAAATCCCAGTTAGTCATGGCAGACCTTTCAAATATGTCATTCTGGTATGAATAACCAACTAATCCTGTTACATCGTGTAGTCCGAATTGTTCTTTGTATTGGGAGGTCACTTCAAGTAAATTCTCTCTTTTGTAAATACTTTTCTTTGAAGCATAACCATTTTTGCTGTCTCTGATCGTGGAAAGATGTTTCTTTGTTTCTGCGTAACCCTGGGTTTCATTGAATGATGTACGGGAGCCTAATACCCTGATGAACCATTGACGGATAGGAGTAAGTGTTACTGTTCCGAATGTCCGCAATTGCGTGTTTTTCGCTTCGCCGCTACTTTCTTCTATAAGAGCAAGAGGATTGGCATATTCATGTATTTCGGTATGTTCAATCCAATTACCGTTGTCATCTTTTGGACGTTCTGTCGGATTGTTGATTAAAGCATTCCGATATATTTCACCTTTGAAACTGGACTTATAAGTACCGTTTTCTGCATTATCTTTTTCTCCCAACATACGGTACTTCTGTTCACGTCCCATGATGTTTAAGTTGAACTTCAATAAGCCATCCCACATGCTGTGGTTAACTTCCAGACGTGAAGTTAATACATCGTTGTTCGATTCTTTTATAATACCTTGTGCCGACTTATAATTAATATTCGCAATATAATTGGTATTTCGCGTACCACCTTTTAAGCTGGCATTTGTAACCCAGGATACAGGAGTACGTGTAATTTCGTCCAGCCAATCGGTATCATATCCAAAGTCGTTGGCCCCTGCAACGCCCTGACTTACAAGTTCGCGATATTCGCCGGCACTCATCATATTCAGCTTTTTCTTTACTTGCTGGGTCGTAACATAGGCTTGTATATCTATAGATAGAGGGGTTTCTCCCTTGGCTTTTTTTGTAGTGATAAAGATAACGCCATTGTTACCACGCGTACCGTAGATAGCTGCTGCCGAACCATCTTTTACCACATCGATACTTTCTATGTCTTCGGTGGCAACTGTAGTAAGATCACCGGGAACACCATCAATAATAACAAGAGGTGAAGTGCTGGACCTCAAAGTTCCTACACCACGTAACATAATTTGTGTGGAAGCAGTTGGATCTCCATTGGGTAATACTACTCCCAGTCCGGCTACTTTACCTTGTAATAACTGGGCGGCATCCTGTACGGCTCCTTTAACGAACGATTCGCTTTTAATACTGGCAATGGAGGAGGTCAATTCGCCTTTTTTCTGTGTACCGTAACCAACTACTACAACTTCGTCCAATACCTGGTTGTCGCTTTTTAGCTGAATGTTATAGCTGTTTTGATTATTAATGGCAACTTCTTGCGTTAGATAACCAATATAGGAAATTTGTAATATGCTTCCTGAGTTTGGGACTTCCAGAGTAAATTTCCCGTCAAGATCCGTAATCGTTCCGTGATCGGTGCCTTTAATAATTACATTAGCTCCAATAACCGTCTCTCCGCGATCATCTATTATTGTTCCTGTAATTGTCCTTTGAGACTGTTGTGCAACCGACGCTTCACGGCGCATTAACATAATATTGTTTCCTTCCATTGCATATACGACATCTGTTTTGTCGAAAATATCCGACAGAACTTCTGTAACTGTGCGGTTGGATGCCGTAACAGAGGTTTTACGGTGCAGATCCACTTCTTTACTGTTATAGATAAACAGATAATCCGTTTGCTTTTCTATTTCTTCCAGAACTTTCCGGGTGTCTACGTTTCGCACTTGTATGTTGACTCGCATCGTTTGGGAATTGACGGATGCAAACATGCCGGCGGTAAACATAAATAGCGATATTAAAGTTAACCTCATCCTTCTAATTGTTTTGTGTTGTGTTTTTTCAGGGCACAAGAATCTCTTATTCCAATTTTTTTTCATACTTTTGTTTTCTAATGATGTTAGCACTTGTAATTTTCGTAATAATTCATTAGGGTGCTGACTTTGACGCGGGGTGTGTGTGAATATACCCCGCGTTTTTGCACCACGATAATCAGGTTACATTCTTCATAGGCTTGTCTGAATTAAGATTAACAATGTGATTCGATTTATTTTATTGTAATTAGATTACGTTCGTCATCTTTTTCGTATGTAAATTTATGTTTGAGTTGAAGTACTTTTAGCACATGTTCGATACCGTCTTTTATACGGAATTTACCGGAATAACGATATTGAAGAAGCGGAGCCCGTTCTACCTTTATGGTTACATCATAGTAGAGTTGCATCTTTTCGATCAGATTTTCGATCGTTTCGTTTTCAAAGCAGAACAATCCGTCCTTCCATTTGAAATAATTATAATCAGGAATATGCTGTTTTGTTAGCTTTCCGTTGGTGAGCTGAGCAATTTCATTTGGTTGCAACCGCAAGTTTTTTGTCATATCCGGAGATGATATTTCGACAGCCCCTTTTAATAATGAAGTCTCAAACATATTACTTCTGTTGTATGCTTTCACATTGAATTCGGTTCCTAAAACATGTATGGCATATTTTCCTGTTTGGACTGTAAATGGGGCTTTTTTGTTATGCTGAACCGTGAAATATCCTTCTCCATCCAATTCTACGTTTCGTGCATCGGCTGTAAAATGATTCGGGAATCTAAATGTAGAATGGGAGTTAAGCCATACTTTTGTTCCATCGGCAAGAGTAAGCTCAACACGCTGGCCGGCCGGTACATAGACAGTCTGCATTTCCGGTAAAATCGTATCCTGATTGAATAATTGCTTGGTTACCATAAAACAGATGATAAGAATGGCTGCGATTTTGGTAAATTCTATGGCAATGCGATATAGATTAAATTTGTGTGCAGGTTTCTTGGTCTGGTTGTGGTCTTTTGTCACATTCCATAAAGAGATATCATATAGTTTGCGGGTAGCCATATATTGGCGCATATTTTCCGGGGATTGTTCGATCCATAACATCACGGACCTTTTCTCATCTTCGGTTGCTTCGCCTTTGATATATCGTAGTAAAAGTTCTTCCATGTAGTATTATATATTATGTGATTTATATAAATAACGATACATGGAAAGATATCCCTAGTAGAAAAGTAATATTATTATAAAAAAATCATCCCGATCATTTTTAAAAAACATCCCGATGATTTGAAAAAATGATCGGGATGTTTTTTAAATGATTAAGGATCGATATGGATCTTTAGTTTATGTTCAATTGTTTCCAAATCCAATTACTCCATTCCTCTGCTTGCTCGTCATACCAGAAGTGTCCGTCCTGCGGGTAAATATGTAACTCTTTAGGCGAAGTTATCGTATTATAAGCTGCTTGCATGGAGGTAGGAGGACATGTTTCATCGTTATATCCCCAACTGAACCATCCTGGGACGGTGAGGAATTTGGCAAAGTTTACGACATCATAATATTTGCAGACATTTTTAACCGCTTCCTTAACTTCTGTAGACTGACTAAGATAATGCGGCCATCCTCCGGCTCTTTTTTCCAGATAAGCCAGATGATCGCACATACCCGGCATTAAGGGAGCGTAAAAAGTTACACGTTTGTCTAATGCAGCAGTGATAACACTTAGGGCGCCTCCCTGGCTTGACCCGGCAACTCCTAATGTTTTATTATCAAATTGCTCAAGACTGCATAAAAAGTCTACAGCCCGTATGCAGCCGGCTATCACGCGGTTGTAGTAGAAAGCGTCACGGTCGGTATTGTTGATTTGCCAATAGTTTTTTAATGCACCGTTGAAAAGGTTGTTGTAAAAAGATTGCGTCATGGTGACCGGAATGCCGTGAATACCGATTTCCAGCGTTATGGCACCATGTGAAGCGGTGTAAACATCGCCGTTATAGGGGCGGATGCCTGCTCCGGGCACACGTAATAGTGCAGGATATTTACCTTCTTTCTTCGGTATGCAAAGAATGCCGTAGGTACGTGATCCGGGGCGGACGTTCTGGAAACTGATGTGATATACATTTACTTTGTCGGTACAACGTTCGGGCAGTAAAACCATTGTCGGGTTAAGATCTGTCTGACGGGCTTTTTCCAAAGTCGAATCCCAGTACGTCTTGAAGTCTTTAGGCATGTCCGTAACCGGTTTTATTTTTTCGGGAGCATAACCTACTGTGGCAAGGCCTGAATAATCTCTTCCATTTACATGGGCTGTTACTTTGCAGCGAAGGAATCCGGGAACAGGCATGCGTCCTTTCACTTCCAACTTGCCGTTTTTGAGCGGTTGATTTGTCTTTTTCTCTGCCGGATATTCGATTGGCCCCAACTCATAGTCGACTGTTACATCTTTCAGTTCGTTCTGCGCTTTGAATACACGGATAGTGAATGTGCATGGTTCGTTTTCGGTATACAGGCAATCCGCCTTGTCGGGCGAAACCATCACGGTAATCTCTTTGCTTTGTGCCTGTACTGCTGTAATAGAACAGAAAATCAAAATAAATAAACTAAGCGTGCGTTTAACATACGCTTTTTTCTCAAGTAGTGTTTTTCTCATGATACAGATAAATAATTTATTAATAAAGCTATGTTGCAAACTTACAGAAAAAAACTGAAAATGCCATTTTCGCCAAATATCAATTTTTTATATATGTCTAATAATTAGACAGTATTGTAAAATTATTGGACACTCCGGCTTTATTCCTGTATTTGTAATTCTCTGATGAATATAGTGTTGTCTGTTTTGGCACGTTTTTTGCGATTTTATAACCGTTCTTCTCTTATGAATAAATAAACCGCATAGTGCTAACTAAATTAGAAAATTATGAAATCTATATTCAGAAACTTATACAACGTTTTTCAGAGATCTAAGAGAGCTATGATTATAAATGTTTTAGGGTTGTCTGTTGCATTTGCAATTATTATTGTTGCAGGAATTAATTTTATGAATATGAGCATGGCTCTGATCCCTAAACGGATGAAGTCAATAAATATACATAAGTACTAGGAGGTACAAACTCGTCTATAAGAGTGAACTATATTTTTGAATCGATAATTGTAAGTTCACTTTCGTTTTTGATTGGATTGGTGTTCGTCTTTTTGGTTTCAAAAACGTCTATAACGTCTTTGTTTTCAGTATAATTGCTATTATTAGATCAATTACTGGAGTTTTAGGTCTTGTGTTTTTTGAAAATGAATACCGTCAAAAAGAGATAGGCATTCGTAAGGTGCTAGGCTCCGGTGAGATGGAGATATTAGCTTTGTTTAATAAAACCTATTTAACAATTTTGATTGTATGTTTTGCGATAGCATGTGCTATAGCTCATTATTTTATTGCTAAATGGCTGGAGAATTTTTCCCTGCAGACGCCTCTTTATTGGTGGGTATTCTTTGTTAGTGGATTATTCGTTGTGGTAATTACTGTAACGACTGTTAGTTGGCAGAGTTGGAAAACTGCTACGAGTAACCCGTTGGATGCTATAGTGAGATAATTTTCTCTTTCCCTACATTACCTAATGCAATTTAATAATTACATTTGCGGTTAAACTATATGATATAAAATGAGACGTATTTTCCTGATAGGCTATATGGGAGCCGGCAAAACAACGATAGGGAAGGATTTATCCAAACGGTTGGGGCTTTCATTTATAGATTTGGATTGTTATATAGAGGGCCGTTATCTTAAAACGGTGGGACAGCTTTTTGCCGAAAAAGGAGAAGATACCTTTCGCAAGATTGAACGTAATATGCTTCAGGAGGTATCCATGTTTGAAGATGTATTGATTTCTACCGGAGGAGGTACGCCTTGTTTTTTTGAAAATATGGAATTTATGAATCGAAACGGTAAAACCGTTTATTTGCGTGTTTCTGTGGATGAATTGGTAAAACGTTTAGAACTTTGTAAACATACCCGTCCGATTCTGAAAGGTCATTCAGGAAAAGAATTGAAAGATTTTGTTGCAGAGAGTTTGAGTAAAAGAAGTCCGTTTTATGAACAGGCGTCTGTCGTTTTTGACGCCGAAGTTATGTTGACGGATTCGGATGTGCAAACCATATCTGCGGCTTTGGAAAAGATATTATAGTATTATGTTATGGAAACGACAGGTTGTGGGCAGATTCAGGGAGCTTATATTCCTCAGGAGTTATTGAAGGAAATAAGTAAAATTGGTAATCGTTTGCTGATAGGTATTCCCCGTGAACGCAATAAGGATGAAAGACGTTTGATCCTTACACCGGAAGCAGTAGACATGCTGACAGGATGCGGACATCGTGTCTTGGTGGAAAGTGGTGCCGGATTAGGAATTAATTATTCTGATAATCATTTTTCCGAAGCAGGGGCAGAAATCGTTTCTACGGCAGCCGAAGTGTTTCAGGCCGATATTATATTAAAAGTGTTACCGCCGCTGGAAGCAGAAGTTGCATTGATGCGTCCGCGAACTACCTTGTTTTCGATGATTCAGTTGAATCTGTTTACTCAGGAAGCCTACGAGCTGATGATGGCAAAACGCATTAATGCGATAGCTTACGAGCTGATAGCGGATGATCATAAAAAATATCCGGTATTGAACGTAATTTCCGAAATAGAAGGAACGGCATCTATAACCATTGCCTCCGAATTGTTAAGTAACGTACAAGGGGGAAAAGGCATTCTGCTTGGAGGTATCCCCGGTGTTTCTCCCACTGAAGTTGTTATTGTGGGGGCTGGTAATGCGGGAACGGTAGCTGCGCGGGCTGCTTTAGCTTTGGGAGCCTCCGTGAAAGTATTTGATGATGATATAAATAAACTGCGGACTATCCAGCAAGTTTTGGGGCAAGGACTTTTTACCTCTACTTTTCACCCGAATGTATTACAAAATGCTTTTCGTAGTGCCGATGTTGTGATAGGAGCAATGCGATATATAAATACCCGCCACCGTTATGTAATTGCGGAAGAATTGGTCCGTACAATGAAAAAAGGAGCTTTGGTAATAGATTTGCGGATTAATCAGGGTGGCTGTTTTGAAACAACCTGTTGCTTATCTCCAGAGGAGCCGACTGTTTTTGAACAATATGGCGTATTGCACTATTGTAAGCCGAATATCAGTAACCGTGTAGCACGGACAGCATCAATGGCTTTTAGTAATATATTTGTTCCTTTACTTCTTTTTTATGGTGACGCAGGATCGATTCAAGGGCTGATAAAGGCGGATAGCGGTTTCAGGTCGGGAGTCTATATGTATTGCGGGAAACCGGTCAACAGTTATGTCTCTAATCATTTTAATTTATCCTCTAATAGTTTGGATTTATACCTCTCGGCGTTTTAAGTAATAAAAGTTTTGTACTCGTAAAGTTTATGCTTTACTTTGCAGTGCAGGGTCTTAAATTAATAAGCGATTAAGCTAATATATAATATTATGGCAGAACAGACAAAAGTTACAACTCTGGAAAAGGTTGTAGTGCGTTTCTCGGGAGATTCCGGAGACGGCATGCAGTTAACCGGAACAATCTTTTCAAATCTGTCGGCTATTTTCGGGAATGAAATATCTACATTTCCGGACTACCCGGCCGAGGTACGTGCTCCACAAGGCACACTAAGTGGCGTATCAGGATTCCAGGTACATTTGGGATCACGTAAAATTTTTACACCAGGTGATAAGGCTGACGTATTGGTTGCAATGAATCCGGCAGCATTAAAAGTAAATGTGAAGCATTTAAAGCCGAATGCAATTGTCATTATTGATACCGATTCATTCCAGAAAAATGATCTGGATAAGGCTTTGTTTACAACAGATGATCCGTTTGCCGAACTGGGTTTGAATAGCGTACAGGTGATCGCAGCTCCTATATCTACAATGGTAAAGGAAGGGCTGGTTGAGTTTGGTCTGGATAATAAATCAGCCCTTCGTTGCAAAAATATGTTTGCCCTTGGGTTGGTATGTTGGTTGTTTGAGCGTCCTTTGGATGAAGCTATGCATATGTTGCAGAATAAGTTTGCCAAGAAGCCGGATATTGCTAAAGCTAATATTAAGGTTTTGACGGACGGGTATAATTATGGTCATAATATACATGCTTCTGTTTCAACGTATCGTATTGAAGGTAAAAAAGCAACTCCCGGGTTTTATACGGATGTGAATGGTAATAAAGCAACTTCTTACGGACTGATTGCTGCTGCAGAAAAGGCAGGTTTGCAGTTATTTCTGGGTAGCTATCCTATTACTCCGGCTACAGATATTTTACATGAGTTGTCAAAACGTAAGGATTTAGGAGTTATTACCGTACAGGCAGAGGATGAAATTGCGGGTATTTGTACTTCTATCGGAGCCAGTTTTGCAGGTTGTCTTGCTGCAACATCAACTTCAGGCCCGGGTTTGGCCTTAAAAAGTGAAGCGATCGGTTTGGCTGTAATAGCGGAACTTCCTTTAGTTATTATTGATGTTCAACGTGGTGGCCCTTCAACAGGTATGCCTACCAAGAGTGAGCAAACTGATTTAATGCAGGCTTTGTACGGACGTAATGGTGAAAGCCCGTTAGTCGTTATTGCTGCTTCTACTCCTTGTGATTGTTTTGATGCTGCGTTTTGGGCTAGTAAGTTGGCTGTTGAGCACATGACTCCTGTTATTTTATTGACAGATGCCTTTATTGCTAACGGATCTTCTGCATGGAAATTACCTGATCTGGATAAGTATCCGGAAATTAAGCCGAACTATGTTTCCAATTATAATGATGAAAAAGTATGGAAAGCTTATAGGCGTGACAAAGACAGTTTTGTTCGTTATTGGGCTGTTCCGGGTACAGAAGGATTTGCTCATCGTTTAGGTGGCCTGGAAAAGGATTATGAAACGAGTGCTATTTCTACTGATCCGGCTAACCATCAGAAGATGGTTTCTACCCGTCAGGCCAAGATAGATAAGATTGCCGATTATATACCCGAATTGGATGTTGTTGGTGATAAGGATGCTGAATTGCTGATTGTTGGATGGGGAGGAACGTATGGACACCTGTATGAAACTATGGAAACAATGCAGGAAAATGGCAAGAAAGTTGCTTTTGCACACTTTAAGTTCATTAGCCCGTTGCCAAAGAATACGGCAGAGGTTCTTTCCAAATACAAAAAGGTTGTTGTTGCTGAACAGAATAATGGGCAGTTTGCAAATTACTTACGTAGCAAAATATCAGGATTTAATCCGTATAAATTCAACCGTGTAAAAGGACAACCTTTTGTTGTCTCACGATTAGTTGAGGAATTTACTAAAATAATGGAGGCTTAAAAAGATGGCAACAGAAGAAGTAAAATTTCAACCGAAAGATTATAAAAGCGATCAGTATGTACGTTGGTGTCCGGGTTGTGGAGACCATGCAGTATTGAATTGTTTGCATAAAGCGATGGCCGAAGTTGGAGTAGCTCCTCACAATATGGCTGTAATTTCTGGTATTGGGTGTTCTTCACGCTTACCTTATTATATGAATACTTATGGTTTTCATACGATACATGGCCGTGGTGCTGCTATTGCTACGGGTGTAAAGACAGCACGCCCCGATTTGAATGTATGGCTGATAACTGGTGATGGAGACTGTCTGGCTATTGGCGGTAACCATTTTATTCATGCTGTACGTCGTAATGTGGATATTAATATTGTGCTTTTCAATAATAAAATTTATGGTCTGACAAAAGGACAATATTCTCCAACGTCAGATAGAGGATTTGTTTCTAAAAGTTCTCCTTATGGAACTGTAGAAGACCCTTTTGTTCCGGCAGAGCTGGCTTTAGGAGCCCGTGGTAATTTCTTTGCCCGTGCTATAGATGTTGATTTGAAGAATACCACTGAAATCCTGGCAGCTTCGGCTCGCCATAAGGGAACATCGGTAACCGAAGTGTTAGTGAATTGCGTCATTTTCAATGATGCTATTCATAAAGGTATCGTTGATAAGGAATATCGAGCAGAACGTACTATTTTTCTTCGTCATGGAGAGAAAATGTTGTTTGGTAAGGATAACCAGAAAGGTATCGTATTGGAAGGTTTAAAGCTGAAAGCTGTAACAGTAGGAGAAGATGGTTATACAATAGATGATGTTCTTGTACATGATGCTCATGAAAAAGACAATACACTTCACATGATGCTTGCAATGATGGGAGATGATATGCCGGTAGCCTTGGGTGTGATCCGTGATGTGGATGCTCCTACATATGACGAAGCAGTTCACCAGCAGATAGAAGAAGTACAGGCCAAAAAACCGATTCGTAAGTTGCATGACCTGCTTATGAGTGGTGAAGTCTGGGAAATTAAGTAGCAAAATGAGGTGAATTGTAATCTCCACTGAGCAAATGGAATACATGTTTTGTTAAATGCATAGAAAAGAGTCATTATTACTGAAAAATTTCCTTAATAGGGTTCGGACTATAAAAAAATGTATTACTTTTGTACCGCGGTTAACAAGGGGAACTTAAAAACAGCAAGGTTAGAGTATAAGTATATTAAAACCGCTTTACTTACTGAGTGAGATAAAAATTATATAAGTCAATTATTTAAATTAATTCAAGATGGCTAATTTAGATTTAAGCAAGTACGGAATTACAGGTGTTACAGAGATTGTACACAATCCGTCTTATGATGTTCTGTTCGCTGAAGAAACAAAACCAGGTTTGCAAGGTTTTGAAAAAGGTCAGGTAAGTGACATGGGCGCTGTAAACGTTATGACAGGCGTTTATACAGGTCGTTCTCCTAAAGATAAATTCTTCGTAATGGACGAAACCAGCAAGAATACTGTATGGTGGACTTCTGACGAATACAAAAATGATAACAAGCCGGTAGATGAAAAATGCTGGAAAGCTTGTAAGGAATTAGCAACTAAAGAACTTTCTAACAAAAGATTGTTCGTTGTTGATGCATTCTGCGGTGCTAACGAAAATTCTCGTTTGAAACTGCGTTTCATCATGGAAGTTGCATGGCAAGCTCATTTCGTAACAAACATGTTCATTCGTCCTACAGCTGAAGAACTAAAGAACTTCGGTGAACCGGATTTCGTTATCATGAACGCTTCTAAAGCAAAAGTTGAAAATTACAAAGAACTTGGCTTGAACTCTGAAACTGCTGTTGTATTCAACCTGACTGAAAAGATCCAGGTTATCCTGAATACTTGGTACGGTGGTGAAATGAAGAAAGGTATGTTCTCTTATATGAACTATCTGTTACCGTTGCAGGGTATGGCTTCTATGCACTGTTCTGCTAACACAGACAAAGAAGGCAAGAGTTCTGCTATCTTCTTCGGTTTGTCAGGTACAGGTAAGACTACATTATCTACAGATCCGAAACGTCTGTTGATTGGTGATGACGAACACGGATGGGATGATGAAGGTGTATTCAACTTCGAAGGTGGTTGCTATGCTAAGGTTATCAATCTTGACAAAGATAGCGAACCGGATATCTGGAATGCTATCAAACGCGACGCTTTGTTGGAAAACTGTACTCTTGATGCTGAAGGTCATATTAACTTCGCAGATAAGAGCGTAACAGAAAATACTCGTGTTTCTTATCCTATTTATCATATTGAAAACATTGTTAAGCCGGTTTCTAAAGGACCTCACGCTAAACAAGTTATCTTCTTGTCTGCAGATGCATTTGGTGTATTGCCTCCTGTATCTATCCTGACTCCGGAACAGACTCAGTATTACTTCTTGTCTGGTTTCACGGCTAAATTGGCTGGTACAGAACGCGGTATTACTGAACCTACTCCTACTTTCTCTGCTTGTTTCGGTGCTGCATTCTTATCATTGCACCCAACAAAATATGGCGAAGAGTTGGTTAAGAAAATGCAGAAAACCGGTGCTAAGGCATATTTGGTAAATACAGGTTGGAATGGTACCGGTAAGCGTATTTCTATCAAGGATACAAGAGGTATCATCGATGCTATCCTTGATGGTTCTATTGATAAAGCTCCTACAAAGGTTATCCCTTATTTCGACTTTGTTGTTCCGACAGCTCTTCCAGGTGTTGATCCGAATATCCTTGATCCTCGCGATACATATGCAAGCCCTGCACAATGGGATGAAAAAGCTAAGGATTTGGCTACCCGCTTCCAGAAAAACTTCGCTAAGTTTACTGGCAACGCAACAGGTAAGGCTTTGGTTGCTGCTGGTCCTAAGTTATAATTGGTTAAAATTCGTTGGTAATTTTTACTTACGATTAGAAATATTTGAATTAAAAAGCTCAGAATATTACATTCTGGGCTTTTTTTTGTTATATATGAGTTAATTTTATTAGAATTGTGAAGTTGTTTTAAAAATATATTCATATCTTTACCCCAAATTATCTGTTATTACAGGGAAAGAAGGTATAATGATTAAAAAACTAATATATTTTGTCGGAATCTTGTTGTTTTTGTCATCATGTGGCAGGAATGATACTTACCAGATAGAGGGTAAACTTATAAATCTGGAAGACCAGACAATATATGCCGTTTTTGAAGGAGGTGATTATAAGGTTGTTGATACCGTAACTTGCGAAAAGCCAGGCGTTTTTGTAATTGAACAGGCACAAAATGATTTTAATTGTGTAACTGTGTTTTTTGAAAATAAAACCCGGTGGATTACTGCATATCTGAAGCCGGGAGAAAAAGTAACAATATCGGGAGATGCGCAATATCCTTTGTTGCTGCAAGTAAAAGGCGGACGTATTAATGATAAATTATCAGCTATGCGTAGAGGTATAGCACCTTTGCTAAAAGAATTTACCGATCTGAATCGTATATTAAACGAAAAGAAATACAATAGTGCGATAGAAGAAGCCGATGTAGCTTCACGTTTGGCAAATGTAAATTTGCAATTGTCGGAGCACGCTATGGAATATATAAAGGAAAATCCTGATGAAGAAGCATCTATTGTATTGATTCAGTTATTTTTTAATGATGCCGAAGATACACGTAAAACAGATGAATTATTAGCTTTGCTAGATCCGAAGATAAAGAGTTTTTATCTTGTGCGTGAGTTGGAACAAGCCAGTGCCCGTGCAAAACGGACAGCTATTGGAGCCGAAGCACCCGGATTTACAGTAAAAAATATATATGGGAATTCGGTTAGCCTTGATTCGTTTTCTCAGAAATATGTATTGTTGGCTTTTACTGCTCCCTGGTGTGACATGTGCCAAACAGAAGACCTTTATCTGGACAAGGTAGCAACTGAATATCCAAAAGAAAAACTAGATATTTTATTAATCAGCCTGGACGATAATCAAAAAGGCGTTCGCGATGTATTAAAGAAAGATAGCATTGACTGGAATCTGGTAACCGATTCAGCCGGACAAGCCACAATGCTTATCGATTTATATAATGTGAATGCTTTACCCCGTTGTTTTTTAATAGATGAAGAAGGTAAGATCCTTTTGAAAACGGATAATGGGGCGGAAATAAAACAGACGTTGGAAAATCTGATTGAAAGATAAGAAGTCCGACTATAACTTATAAATCTTAACTATGTTAGTAAAATCCTATGCTGCTGCCTTGCAGGGTATCTCGGCTACTGTTGTCACTATTGAAGTAAATTGTACGAAAGGAATCCAGTTCTTTTTGGTAGGGTTGCCGGATGTTGCTGTTCGTGAAAGCCATGAACGGATAATATCAGCATTACAGGTAAGCGGTTATAAATTTCCCCGAAATCGAATTGTTATAAATATGGCTCCAGCGGATATCCGGAAAGAAGGTTCGGCTTATGACCTTCCTTTGGCCGTAGGGATATTGGCTGCAGCAGAAGAACTGGATGTCTCTCTGCTTGATAAATTCCTGCTGATGGGTGAGCTGTCATTGGATGGAAGCCTTTTACCTATAAAAGGAGCTTTATCTATAGCAATTAAAGCCAGGGAATCGGGTTTTAAAGGTTTTATCCTTCCGAAGCAGAATGCTCGTGAAGCTGCTGTTGTAAATGATCTGGATGTGTATGGTGCAACTAATATTAAAGAGGTTATCGAGTTTATGAATGGTAACCAGATAATGCAACCAACAATTGTAGATACCCGGAAAGAGTTTTATGAGCAGCAGGACTTTTTTGATTATGATTTTTCGGATGTTCGCGGCCAGGAGAATGTAAAAAGAGCGTTAGAAGTTGCTGCAGCCGGCGGCCATAATTTAATAATGGTAGGGCCACCGGGAAGCGGCAAATCTATGTTGGCAAAACGTTTACCATCAATTTTGCCTCCTTTTACATTACGGGAATCACTTGAAACAACTAAGATACATTCGGTTGCAGGTAAGATAAGTGGTGATACATCTCTTATGGTTCAACGTCCGTTCCGTTCTCCGCATCATACAATTTCTACGGTAGCAATGGTTGGCGGCGGAAGCTTTCCTCAACCCGGAGAAATTAGCCTGGCACAAAATGGAATCCTTTTCCTTGATGAACTGCCGGAATTCAATCGTAGTGTTCTTGAAGTCATGCGCCAGCCGCTTGAAGATCGTAAGATAAGTATTTCCAGAGCACGTTTTACTGTCGATTATCCGGCTAGCTTTATGTTAATAGCCTCGATGAATCCATGCCCTTGTGGTTATTATAATCATCCGGAACGTCCCTGCTTGTGTACTCCCGGAGCTGTACAAAAGTATATGAACCGTATTTCCGGTCCATTACTTGACCGTATAGATATACAGATTGAAATAGTTCCGGTTCCTTTTGAAAAGATATCTGAGCAACGCCCTTCCGAGTCCAGTGCGCTGGTTCGTAAGCGTGTAGTGAAGGCTCGCGCAATTCAGCAAAAACGTTTTGTTGACTGCAATGATATTTATTGTAATGCACAGATGACTACCCGGTTGCTCCACAAATACGCTGTCCCTGACGAAACGGGTTTATTGCTTTTGAAAAATGCTATGCAGCGCCTTCATCTTTCTGCACGGGCATATGATCGTATATTAAAAGTATCCCGTACCATTGCCGATTTGGATGGTTCTTCCGATATACATTCTTCCCATTTAGCTGAGGCCATTAATTATCGTAATCTGGATAGGGAAAATTGGGGTACGTAATTCTCCTTAGCTATTTCTGTATTCCTGAGGCCCCATGCCTACATTTCTCTTAAAATATTTGCCGAAAAAAGACATATTTGTGAAGTTTAGTGAATATGCAATATCGTGAATAGTTAAATCTGTTGATTTTAATTGGGTTTTTGCATCCATAATTACCATTTGAGTAATGATTTCGATACAAGTTTTGCCAGTTACCTGTTTTACAATGGTGCTGAGGTGGGCAGGAGTGATGCCAAGCCGCTTGGCATACCACGCAACATTACGTTGCGTGGTGTAATTTTGCATAACGAGTTGTCCGAAGTCTTTACTTATTTGTTCGGCTTTGGACAGATTTGTTTTGTTTGGAACCTTGTCTTTATATATTGCTCCAACACCTAATAATATGCCTGATAGAAGATGGTTTAATATATCTTTGCTTAATTGAAAATTAGCATAAGTCTTGATCAATAGTTTAAAATAGTCTTCTATTAGATAGGCTGATTCTTCCTTTAGAGGTATAATAGGAGTTTCTTTTATTGAATATATGGCATCTAATGCTGGTTTTGTGATATTGGTATTGTTGATGAAATCAGAAGAAAACCCTATAAAATAGATACGTAAATCACCTTTTATGGTATGTATCTGGAAAATAGAACCTGGTAGAATTGTGATGAAACAGCATGGTTTTACCTGGAAACGGGTCAGATTAATAGATACTTCTATCTCTCCCTGCATGCATAGTACAAAAATCTGGGCTTTTAACCGGCATGGGAAATCAGTATAAAGACTCAGGATTTCTTTAGTGACATTTGTTCCTATTACCCAGTCATGCGGCAGATCTATTTTAGGTATATCGTTTTCCATTCTATGATATATTTCTGTATGTGCAAAGATAAAATGATTTTAGAAGCTGTCTGAAAATTAGGTTTTAATTTTACAATAGTTGGTTAAACAACGGATTGTTGTATAAGAAAAAAGTCGTGGGCAGGTAAGTTTTAAAATCATCGGGATGTTTTTGAGAAATCATCGAGGTGATTTTATAAAAACATCCCGATGAAATTTAAATAAGGTTCAAACAGGTTTATCAGCTTGCATTTTGCGAAGGGTCGATTTGCTTTTTTGTATAAGGTTTATTTCTGAAAAATAGGACACGAACGAAATGGCACTAATTCCTTTTTATGCAAAATCAGCATGTTAAAATATTACCTTTTATATAATTTCTAAAAAAAAGAACATGTAATCGAATAAATAGACCTTGCTAAGTTTATGCAGTTGTCGTTTCTTTGCATCGGTTTATTAATAGGTGAAGAAGGGTATTATTTTATTTTTTGTTTGTGTTTTATTGAGGCTGAATTAAGTAATTATTTACTATATAATGAAAAAAAGTAAATTAGCACATAGCCTGTTGGAGGCTATGTTGTATTCTTTCAGCATGCTGATCGTAGCAGCATGCCTTTTCTCGTGTGATACGGATAAATTGGGCGGTGTTGAACATGCCGGCTCTTTACAATTGAGTTTAGGGGCGGACACAACAGGCGTTGATAATGGTAATGTGGTTACTAAGTCGCCAGTGTTTAACTGGACTCCGTTTTTGGATACTGACCAGTACAAAATTGAAATCCTTCAAGGAAATGAGAATAGTGTTGTAAAGACATTCGACCAGTATAAGGATATGCCTGATGTTGTTGAACTGGAACGTGGTGACTACAAAATTCGTGCTTCAATGGGCAAACAAGTCGCTGCTGCATTTGATGCTCCTCGTTTTGAAGGAATTTCCGATTTTATAATTAAAGAAAATATGACTACCAAGCTGGATGTTACCTGTGAGTTGGTTAATGCCCGGGTGTTGGTGTTTTATACGGACAGTTTTAAAGCCGTTTATCCTAAATATACTGTTACGTTTGAAAGTTCTCATACAACGGAACCTTTTGTATTTGAACAAGATGAAAGCCGTTCCGGTTGGTTTCAGGTTAATACGGATGGAGAGGACTTGAAAGGAGTTCTTACAGCTACGCCCGATACGGGAGAAGTAAAGAAATATACCATAACTATTCCTTCTGTGAAACCAAAGGATAATGTTAGGGTAACATTCAATTCTACACCGAATACACGACCAGATAGAGGATTAACAGTAAAAGTGACAATCAATAATGAGACGATTGATGTACCGGTCAATATTTATGTACCCGACTATATGTTACCAGTAAAGGCTGTGGCTCTGGAAAGTACGGGTTTTGCTAATGAAGATGCCATTTCGTTGGCTGCAGGAGATAATAAAGATATGGCCAAGGTGCGTATTTTTGCCCCTGGCACGATCAAGTATTGCTGGTTGACAAAAAAGAAGGATGGAGCAGTTGTTGGAGAATATGATTTGGCAACGAAAGACGGTGCTATTAATGCTATAAATGCAAATGAAGGTTTGACATTGCCGGAGATATTAAAGAAAAAGGATGTAACTATCGATTTTACAGCAATGGTAAATAAATTGCCTCGTAATGCAGCAGGCGATAAAAGTGTTCATATTTATGATTATATATTGCAGGTACAAGACTCTTTAGTGAATCCGCATAAAAGTGATCCTTTGACCCTTCGTGTAAAAATGGTTCCGGACGTTGCGCCGAAAATAACAGTATATGGTTTTACCAGCGGTTTGGAAGAAAATATTATTGAAGGAGGAGTGAGTTCGGATGGAAGTAATACTTTGCAAAACTATAAAGCAACAGTGGAAACGAAGTCTGGTATTAGTTCTTGTTCTTTGGAAGTTATAGGTGTTGATGGAAACAAACAGACATATACAGGCTCTACATTACAAGAGTTGGCAACAAATGCTGGTATTGTGTTTAATGGACAAACTTTTGATTTTTCAGAATCTGTTAGTAAATTGGAAACGCCGGAAGGAAAAGTGTCAAAAGCTTCCTATGTGTTAAATGTAAACTCGTTATATGAAGGAACCACTTATACGGCGACAAGTAATTTGAATGTGGCTGTGGCTCCGCCTAAGTTTGAAATGACGATGAATGGTGATGCGGAATGGAATGGCGATGCCTATGCTAAGCGTGCACTTTTGAGAGCTAAAGTGGTACGTGGTAAAGTAGATGCGATTACAGGCTTTGAATATAAAGATGATTCTAATACATGGGTGCCTGTGCCAGAAAATGCAACTTTTGATGCAGATGAAGAAGCTGTCTCTATTTTGAAAGGCTTGACCCCTGAGAAGTCTTATGCAGTTAGGGCGGTTTATGGGAAACATAAATCTGAAGAAATGACATTTACAACAGAGGCAATTATGCAGTTGCCGAATGTTTCAGAAAAAGGGATTGATAAATGGACTTCAGAAACATATGGCAGTGGTGGACGAACAATTTGGTATCCGTGGGATAATAATGACGAGACGACAAAAGGATGGGATACGTCAAATAAAGAGTCTATGCAGAGTGGTAATGGTAATGTATATGAATCGGCTGCAAGTGTAATGGTAAAAGATGGAGAGACATTAATTCGTACGGTTGGTTGGGCTGCGAAAACGGGAATTTCTTGGATTATAAGTCATTATCTTTTAAAACAGACCGTAGGTATGTTATCGTTTAATAGTGATAATTCAAATATGACATTCACGTCTCGTCCATTATCTTTATCATTTAATTATAAATATTCGTTGAAAAATAATCGAAATTCTTCTTTTAATGTTTCTATAATAGTTAAAGATGATGAAGATAAAATTATTACAACAAAAGAATATGGAATGACATCAGGGACAGGTATATGTAATGTGATTTTAGACTATCCTAAGAGTTCCCGTATAGCAAAAAGTCTTGAGATATATTTAAAATCAGATGATGCTGGAGGAACGCTGGAAAAGGATGATGCTAAAGGCTCTGCATTTGCAGCTCCTGGATCAGAAATTATCGGTAGCCAATTAACAATTTCGAACCTTAAACTCAATTACGAATAACATTATGCAAAAGATACATTATATATTATTGTTGTTCCTTGCTGGTATAATAATTTCATGCCAGCAAGATGAGGAGATATCGGCTGTTGGTCGTTTATCTCTCGATATGGACACTAAGAACGGAACCGATATCCCTGTCGTTCTTAAATCTGCAGTTACTGTAGATGTAGACACATTTCATATTGTGATAAAGGATGCAAGTGGGAACCCGATCAAACAGAACTTCGATACGTTTGCTGAATTGAAGAAAGAAGGAATGCCTTTGGTGCTTCCGGTTGGTTCATATACAGCAGAAGCATCTTCGGGAGTGTTGCCGGAAGCTGCATTTGATAAACCGTGTTACCGGGGAAATAAACCATTTGCTATTGAAGAGAATACGGTAACGGAAATAAAGATACATTGTAAACATCAAAGCATCAAAGTATCTTTGAAATATACGGATAACTTCTTGAACATGATTAATTCCGACTTTAAAGTCTCCGTTACTAACAGCCGTGCGGAATTAATCTTTACCGAAAAAGAGAAGCGTTCCGCTTTCTTTACCGTAAGTCAGTTATTTACAGTTCATGTGACAGGTACCTCTAAAGAATTCGGAACCCGGATAGACTTTGCCGGAGATATTAAGCATATTAAGGATGGTGCAGAGCAGGAATTAAAAGCTGGCGATCATCTGATTGTAACGTTGGATGCCTATAAAGAATCACCTATCGTTAAATCCATACAAGTATTATGAAAACAGTATTATATACGATAGCCTTAATCATTTCATTTATAGTTGGATTTACTTCCTGTGAAATGAAAAAAGAGTTGACAGGCGGAATAAAACCTGTTGATCCGGATGAGGTTCCTTCCGATCCGAAAGTGGCGGGAGTGTTGGATTTAAAGTTGAATCTTCAGCCCGAAAGTGATACGCCGGAAACAAAAGCGAAGGCGGATGTGGCTGCTACTGTTGATATCAACGATTTTGGAGTGCAGATTATTGATTCGACAGGTACGGTAGTCAAAACTTTTGACTCCTACAGAGAATATCAGGAAACAAAAGAGTTGTTGCTGAGGAAGGGCAAATATACGATTCGTGCTTCGTGGGGAGAGCTCTATGAAGCTGCTTTCGATGCTCCTTATTTTATTGGAGATACATTATGTGAGATTGAGCCGGGAGTTGTGAGTACGATCAAGACGAATTGCATGCTGCAGAATGCTAAAGTGAATGTTGAATACAATGATGATTTCCTGAAAGTATTTAAAGACGATTATTCAGTGGTTGTCACTAATGGAGCCGGAGTTCTTACTCTGGATAAAGAGGAACAACGGGTTGCCTATTTCCGTTCGGATGAAAATATAAATCTGATTATTAGTTCTACTACGCATAAAGGATTGGATATTGTGTCGAAGCACAAGATAGAGAAGGCAGCTCCTAATGCGTTGTATAATATTATATTGGGTATAGATGTCAGTGTTGATTCAGTAATAGATCAATTGGTAAAACCCGGGATAACAGTAGATATAACTATGCATACCCGTGACACGGTAATTAATATAGAAGCGCCTACATTGCCTCCTGATCCGGATGATGGAACAGATGAGCCGGGGGGAGCTATATCTATAACCGGAAACGGATTGGATTCTCCGCTTGAAATGACGGATGCCGAAGCTACTGCCGGCTCTGTTCCTGTAAAAGTGACAATTAAGGCCTCTGCCGGGTTGAAGAATGTAGTTGTCAAAATTGTAGCTCCGGCTTTGGAGGCAATTTTGGGTCCGGAAAATCCGTTTGATTTGCTTAATCTGACGCCAACAATGACTGGGATATTGGATGGTGTAGGCTTAGTACGTCCGAAGGAAGGAGATACGGAATATACGTTGGATGTGACATCTATGATGAAAATGCTTGGAGGTGCTGGAACTTATAAGTTTGAGGTGAATGTTACTGATAAGGCTGGAAATAGCTTGCCTAAAACATTAACAATAATCATTAAGTAATGAGAAATATGAAACGATATATAGGCGTGTTGCTATTTCTTTTGGTATTCTTCCCGTCGTGTGAAGAAAAAGATAACCTGATAGAAGAAGGCTATCTGTATGTTTCTACAACAAAAGACTTGGATGTGATAACGCGGTCTGAAGCAGACGTGGAACCGGTAAGCGTGGCAATTTGCAAGGCGGCAACGGGTGATACGGTGAAATTTTTTGAAAATTATGATAAAGATTTGGGAGCTAAGGGAAAAGTACAACTTCCTGTAGGCTTGTATCATGTAAAGGCTGGTACCAAATATGCAGGAAAAGCAGCTTTTGATAAACCGTACTATTTTGGAGTAGATACAATCGAAGTGGTGAAAGCAACCATGAAAGAAGCAGAGGTCGTTTGTACATTAGCGAATGTGAAGGTAACTGTAAAATATTCCGATTTACTCAAAAAGTTTTTTACCGGGTATAAAGTTACAGTTGGTAATGCTAGTGGCGAGCTTATATTTGACGAGGAAGAGGTTCGAGCAGGCTATTTTACACCTTCAAAGTTAAATGTAACATTGAATTTGGTAAATAATGACGGAACAGCCTATAAGATCGTAAAGGAATTGCCGAATGTAAAAGCAAGAGAACATTATCGTTTGAATTTTTCAATAGGGGAAGAACCGGATAGTCCTGAAGCCGGTGGTGATTTTGATATTACTGTGGATGAAGAAACGAATGATATAGAATGTACGTTGAAGATCCCGGTATTTGAAGATGACTTTGGAAGAAATATGCCGAAGATAGTGACAACACCGGATGGCGAATTGAATATAAAGGAGACAAATCCTGCCAATACTCAATTGTCTTCAGCAATTACTTCAAAAAATGGTTTGCAATTGTTGGCATTAAAACTTGTGTCTACCTATTTTAATGAAACAGAAGGGCTTCCTGCTTATATCGATTTGATGAAAATGGATGATAATGTGCGAAGCAGATTGTCTGGCCTGGGAATTAGTATTCCTCAATTAGCAGAAGCTGCTATAGAAACAAATCTGGATTTTTCTGGTTTGTTAAGTAAGTTGCCTCTGAAGGATGGAAAGAAAACATCACATTCTATCACGGTTATTGCTCGTGATAAGTTGGGGCAGCAAGTAGAGGATACTGTATTGATAGAGGTAAGACCGAATGTGGCTGTAGAAACAACTGTTGGTGTATGGTCTACATTTGTTTATTTATCTGCAACAGCGGGTACGAATGAAAATATAGCTGTTTATTATAAAAAGCAAGATGATGAATCTTGGATGATGGCACCACTGACCCCGTCAGATATAAAAGAGACTGCCGATGGAGACTATATATTCTCTGTGAAAATTAAAGATTTAATAAAGAATACTGCTTATTCTTATAAAGTAATAGCTGATAGAGATGAACAGGAAGGTAGCTTCCAAACAGGGGATGAAGCACAGATACCTTATTCTAATTTTGATTCGTGGTATACGAAAAGCAAAGCACAATATGTTGGAACAGAGAGTAACCATCTTTGGGACTCTGGAAATGAAGGTGGAGCAAGCTTTGGTTTTGTTCCTACAACGGAAGAAACTACAGATGTTATAAAGGGGTCTGCTGCAAAGTTGGCATCAACATACGCAGTAGTGAAATTTGCTGCAGGAAACCTTTATACAGGGGATTTTGTGGAGTTGTATCAGACGACGCAGGCTCGGCTGGATTTTGGAATTCCTTATTCTTGTAAACCAACAGCCTTGAAAGGATATTATAAGTATTCTCCGGGGACAATTGACAAAGGAAGTTATTTGAATTTGAATGGAACAGTAGATAGTTGTCATATTTACATCGCTTTATGTGATTGGACTAAACCATTCAGAGTGGAAACAGGTTCTCAGACTTTTGTTGATTTAAGTGTGGATAATAAAAGTATTATTGCATTTGGTGAGTTGAAAACTAATAAAAAAATGGAGAAGTATGAACAGTTTAGGATAGACCTTGAATATAGAGATAAATACCGTCAACCAACTTATATATTAGTTGTTGCTTCAGCTAGTAAATATGGTGACTATTTCACAGGAAGTACCAGTAGTGTATTATTGATTGATGAATTTGAATTATTGTTTGATGATCCGCAAGATAAAATAAAATAAATGAAAAAAAGACTGTTATTTCTGATCTGTTTCTTTCCTCTTTTTGTCTTTGCCAAAGAGACGAAGGAAACAAGAAAAACAAAATATGATCGTGGAATTGTAATGAAAACCTTTATACCAAAAGGTCAATGGATGGTAGGTGCCACGTTCTCTTATTCGGAGCATGTTGATGATAATTTTGAATTTTTATCAGTACTGAAAGAGATAAATAGTGAAGGATATACATTTAAGGTGACACCTTTGGTGAGCTACTTTATTCGGGATAATATTAGTATTGGAGGCCGTTTTGCTTATTCGCGTACCTTTACAAAACTGGATAATATTAAATTGGCGTTGGGCGATGACCTGAGTTTTGAAATACAGGATTATAATAGTACGGCTAATACGTATTCCGGAGCTATTTTTCTTCGTACTTATTTGAATTTGGGTGATAGCAAACGGTTTGGACTGTTTAACGAAGCACGTCTTAGTTATGGCTATTCGCAAAGTAAAGGCACTACGGGATTGGGTGTTGATTTATCTGGGCTGCACGAACTAAAGCATAATCTAAATATTGGCGTAGCTCCGGGTATTACGTGCTTTGTGAATGATTTTACGGCCGTAGAGGCATCGATTAATGTAGCAGGTCTGAATTTTAACTGGTACGACCAGACAAAAGATCAGGTTTATAAAGGTTCCCGCCATTCCAGTTCTGCTAATTTTAAAATAAATCTGTTATCTATTGATTTAGGTATTGTTTTTTATCTGTAAACAAATAATATGACTACATATAAGCTTTCCATAATAGGAATATTGGTTTGTATACTTGGTTCCTTTCAGAGCTGTATAGAAAATGATATTCCTTATCCTACAATCAAAGGAGAAATTCTTGAAATTGATATGGATGGGATGATATCCGCTAAAATAGACGACGATGCCAATACCGTTATGGTAAAAGTTGCTGATACGCTGGATTTAGTAGATATACGTATAAAAAAACTTGTGGTAACAGAAGGAGCAAAAGTTATTCCTGATGCGTTGAGTTGTATTGATTTTGCTCATTTTCCAGATACAGGTTTTGTATCGGTGGACAGCTTACCTGTAACTGCCAATACCCGAATGAATTTTAAAAAGCCTGTTCCATTATTATTGAAGATATACCAGGATTATCAGTGGACAATAAATGTTTCACATGAAATCAATCGTATATTCCAGGTGAAAAATCAAACAGGTACGCCTTTGGTTGACGAGTTGAACAAGCAGGTTATCATCTATGTGGATAAAGACGAACAACCCAAATTCGATAATATAGAAATAGAGAACATGCAATTGGGAAGTTCCATTGCAGAGACTAACCCTAATCCTGTTACGGTTCATGATTTTCGACGTCCTCAGAAGTTTGAAGTAAAAGCGTTCGGGGAAACTGAAATATGGACTGTAAGTATAATGCATCCTTCTGATGATGAGAAGTCTGCTCAGTTATCTGCATGGACTAAACGAGCTTATTTATCCGGTACGACAAAGACGAAGCAGGTTTCAGCACAATATCGTAAAAAAGGAGAAGATTCTTGGGAGTCTGTACTTCCGAATGAAATAACTATTGAAGAAAATGGTTCATTCCTTGCTATGATGACTCATTTGCAACCGGAAACAACGTATGAATATGAGTTAACAGTGGATGGTAAAACAGAAGGACTGAAAGAGTTTATTACGGATGCTATTCAACAAGTTCCAAACCTTAATTTTGACTCATGGTTTTTAGAAGGAAAAGTATGGTATCCGGATATTGATCTATCTGCGGATAATTATTTCTGGGACACAGGAAATAAAGGAGCAAGTTTGGCTGGAGGCTCAGATCTTCCAACTATGGAAGAAAAGAAAAATGTGATAAAAGGGAGCGCTATAAAAATGGCTTCCAAATATGTTATTATAAAATTTGCTGCCGGAAATATATATTCAGGTAGTTTTGTAGGCTTGGCAGGAGGAACAAAAGGAGCGGAACTTGATTTTGGCCGTCCATATACAGGGCGCCCTTCCCGGATGAAAGGATATTATAGTTATGCACCTGGAATTATTGATAAAGCGGATAATGATAAATATGGGTATATGAAGGGGCAAAAAGATTCCTGTCATATATACATAGGGTTGTTTAATTGGACAAAGCCTTTCCGGGTAAATACAGTAACGGAGACATTTGTTGATCTTACCTGGAATAATGAGTCTATGATTGCATTTGGCGAGTTAAAAACAGATCAGTCAACAAGCGGTTACCAATCTTTTAATATAGAACTTAAGTATCGAGACTATTTTACAAAACCTACTTATATAGTTATAGTAGCTTCAGCTAGTAAATATGGTGATTATTTTGTAGGAAGTACAAGTAGTGTATTATATTTGGATGAGTGCAAATTGGTGTTTGAGTGACAAAGAATAGAAAGAAACTGCTCCGCTTATCATCCAATTATTGGATGATAAGCGGAGCAAATTGTTTGTAAGTGGTTGATTATTCCTTTATATGTTTCTTCAATACCGGATAAAGTAATTCCGAATATCTCATAAAGCCTAAGTCTGTGAAATGAATCCCATCGACGGTTGCTTCTGCATCGTGGCCGATCATATCTTTGGAGGAAAGCATATAGATATTTTTTTCTCCTTTTTCTTTTAACGAACGGAAGATTGCATTGATCTCGTCGTTTTTGTCTTTTACCTCCCTGGCAATTTGCTGGTCGAAACGTGTATGAGTGAATATGGGATCTTCTATAAATAGGATTGGTGTATCTGGATGTTTTTCGCGAATGATGGTATAGAACTTAACAGCCCGTTCTTTCATTTGCTCTACACTGGCATTAGGCACGAAGTCTAATACGAACATGGAGGCATCCACTTCGGAGATCAATTCTGCTATTTCGAGATCCAACAATGCGTTACCACTAAATCCCAGATTTATACATTCCCGGTTTAACCAGCGGGAAAGAATATTTGTGTGTGCCATGCCTGGACGATTGGCACATCCTCCCTGAAGAATACTGCTGCCATAAAATACGATGGGTTTTTCTCTTACGGGCAAGTTTATTTTAGGTTGTGTAATTTCTGCAAGCGAGTCAATACCGATACTTAAAGAAACTGTTCCGTCGTATAATGGGAGATATAGCATATATTCCCGTTCTTCCGGTTTCATGTTGGAAATTATAGTTGCCGTATTATCTTTTCCTGTTGGCCGTCCGCTATTAACGAATGTCCATTTTCCGTCAAGC
Organism: Parabacteroides chinchillae; assembly: GCF_900108035.1. Lineage (GTDB taxonomy): Bacteria > Bacteroidota > Bacteroidia > Bacteroidales > Tannerellaceae > Parabacteroides > Parabacteroides chinchillae. The sequence continues at coordinate 86,731 of NZ_FNVS01000011.1, read as the reverse complement.
AGACAATAAAGGTCAAGTCCTTTTGTTCCTGTCGGGGTCATGTGGTTCATGAGATTGTTGGTCAGAACCTCCCATTTGGCAGCTATGGTTGTGGAGTTGGAATGAAAGCGGATGGCAAGCCCCGCGCTGTTTTTACCAAGTTCCCAGACGGGCCCTCTCGATATGGACTTTAGAGATTCAGGCAAACGGCTATAGCGTGTATAAGTATTCTCTGTAGCTTTACCTAAAAGAGGAAAATTGGATGCATCGTGATAAACGATTTGTCCTTTTATTGAAAAAGAAAACGAGAAAAGAAGTAATGAAATTAAAATAACAGGTGTTTTCATAATGTATATTATTAAAAATTGATTCAAAGGTATGAAATAGAATAAGAATCTCCAATATCAGACTTTCATAATAATTCCTTACCTTTGCATCTTAAAAAGAGAACGCAAAGATATGGAAAAACAATTTAAGAGGACGCTGATAACTACGGCGTTGCCGTATGCAAACGGACCGGTACATATTGGTCATCTTGCCGGTGTGTATGTGCCTGCCGATATTTATGCACGTTATCTTCGTTTAAAAGGTGAAGAGGTTTTGATGATAGGGGGTTCGGATGAACATGGTGTGCCTATTACATTACGGGCAAAGAAAGAGGGGATTACTCCTCAGGATGTTGTTGATCGTTATCATGCTATTATAAAGAAGTCTTTTAAAGAATTTGGAATCTCATTTGATATTTACTCCCGGACGACATCTCCTACGCACCATCAAATGGCTTCCGACTTTTTCCGTACTTTATATGATAAGGGAGAATTTATTGAAAAAACAAGCGAACAGTACTATGATGAAGAGGCCAAACAGTTTTTGGCCGACCGTTATATTACCGGAACTTGCCCCCATTGCGGTAATGAAAAAGCGTATGGCGACCAATGCGAAGCTTGTGGTACGTCTTTAAGCCCTACGGATCTGATTAACCCGAAATCGGCTATTAGTGGTAGCCAGCCTGTAATGAAGGAGACCAAGCACTGGTATTTACCGCTGGATAAATGGGAACCATTTTTGCGTGAATGGATTTTGGAAGGGCATAAAGAATGGAAATCGAATGTGTACGGTCAATGTAAAAGCTGGCTGGATATGGGGTTGCAACCTCGTGCAGTAAGCCGCGACTTGGATTGGGGTATTCCCGTACCGGTTGAGGGAGCCGAAGGTAAGGTTCTTTATGTGTGGTTTGATGCACCTATTGGTTATATTTCTAATACAAAAGAGTTGTTGCCTGATAGTTGGGAGACTTGGTGGAAAGATTCTGAAACGAAGATGGTTCATTTTATCGGAAAAGATAATATTGTATTTCACTGTATTGTGTTTCCTGCCATGTTGAAGGCCGAAGGTTCTTATAATTTACCGGAAAATGTACCGGCTAACGAGTTTCTGAACCTGGAAGGTGATAAAATCTCCACTTCGCGAAACTGGGCTGTTTGGTTGAATGAATATTTAGTAGATATGCCGGGTAAACAGGATGTATTACGTTATGTCCTGACTGCAAATGCTCCGGAAACAAAGGATAATGATTTTACCTGGAAAGATTTCCAGGCACGTAATAACAATGAGTTGGTTGCCATCTTAGGTAATTTTGTCAACCGTGCATTAGTGCTTACCGAGAAATATTTTGAAGGAAAAGTACCTGCTGCAGGTGAACTGACCGATTATGATCGTCAGACTTTAAAAGATTTTGAAGATGTAAAAGCCAATGTAGAACGTTTGTTGGATACCTATCATTTCCGTGATGCACAGAAAGAAGCTATGAACCTGGCACGTATCGGTAATAAGTATCTGGCAGATATGGAACCATGGAAGTTGGCAAAGACAGATATGGCCCGTGTCGCTACAATTATGAATATTGCTTTGCAGATTACTGCAAACCTGGCAATTGCTTTTGAACCATTCCTTCCGTTCAGCATGGAAAAATTGAATAAAATGTTGAATGTGCAACCGCTTGGTTGGTGTCGTTTAGGTGCGACAGATTTGTTGAAAGCCGGACATCAATTGGGAAAAGCTGAACTTTTATTTGAAAAGATAGAAGATGCTGTTATAGAGGCTCAGGTGCAAAAACTATTGGATACCAAAAAAGCAAACGAAGAGGCTAATTATAGAGCAAAACCGGTACGTGAAAATATCGAGTTTGATGATTTTCTGAAATTAGATATCCGTGTAGGTACAATTCTGGAATGTGCTAAAGTGCCGAAAGCAGATAAACTTTTGCAGTTCCGTATTGATGACGGTCTGGAAAAACGTACGATCGTTTCGGGTATTGCACAACATTACAACCCGGAAGAATTGGTAGGTAAACAGGTTTGTTTTATTGCAAACCTGGCTCCACGTAAGTTAAAAGGTATAATTTCGGAAGGTATGATCCTTTCTGCAGAAAATTTTGACGGTAAATTGGCCGTTATTACTCCTGAGAAAGAGGTAAAACCAGGTAGTGAGGTAAAGTAAATAACTACTTAATACGATATTATTATGGAAGGAAAGAATATTCCGATGGTGGATTTGCGTAGTCAGTATCATCGTTTAAAAGGTGAAATTGATGAGGCTATTTTAACTGTAAATGAAAGCACAGCTTTTATTAATGGTCCACAGGTAAAAGAGTTTGCAACTCATCTTGAGGAGTATTTGGAAATTCCTTTTGTAATACCTTGTGGTAACGGAACGGATGCGTTACAGATTGCATTGATGGCATTAGGGCTGCGTCCGGGAGATGAGGTAATTGTTCCTGCATTTAATTATGTGGCAGCAGTGGAAACCGTTACTCTCTTAGGATTGGTTCCGGTGTTGGTCGATGTAGACCCGTGGACATTTAATATTAATCCCTGGCAGATCGAACAGTGTATTTCCAGACGGACTAGAGCGATTATTGCAGTACACTTATTCGGACAGGCATGTGATATGGGAATCATTTTGGGAATTGCAAAATCTTATCATTTGTATGTTATAGAAGATAATGCCCAATCCTTGGGGACTGGTTATATTTGTGAAGACGGGACTGTAAAAAAAGCCGGAACGTTAGGCCATGTCGGTACTACTTCATTCTTCCCTTCCAAGCCGTTGGGATGCTATGGCGACGGAGGTGCTTTGATGACGTCCGATCGTCGGTTGGCAGATCGAATCCGGATGATAGCCAGTCATGGACAGACCGAAAAATATCATCATAAATTGGTAGGTTGTAATTCACGCTTAGATACGATACAAGCAGCCATTCTGGATGTGAAGTTGAAATATCTGGATGAATTTAATGATAATAGAATAAAATTGGCTGTCCGGTATGATGAAATGTTGTCTTCTTGTAAGCATATTGAAGTTCCTCAAAAATCAACTTTCTCACAGCATATATTTCACCAATATACATTGGTTGTGAAAGATGGAAAACGAGATTCTCTCCAACAATACCTGAAAGAAAAGGGAGTTGCGTCTACAGTCTATTACCCAATACCTTTGCAGGATCAGGAGGCATTTAAGGACACAGCCTTTATTCCTTATAAGATAAAGGTGGCAGGCGATTTGTCAAAATCCGTATTATCAATTCCGATTTACTCTGAAATGACGGTTGAAACACAGGATTATATTATAAAAACGATTTTGGAAGCAGATCAAAAGATCTGATAGGAATATAGAATGAAACAAGGTAATAAAATTCGTTTTGCTGTTATAGGTTGCGGCCATATAGGTAAACGTCATGCAGAAATGATAACCCGTGATGAAGGGGCGGAACTGGTAGCTTTGTGCGATATCCGTACTAAAGGAGAATTGGAAGTTGATATTTATACAGTTCCTTTTTTTCAGAGCCTGGAAGATTTGCTAAACTCCGGTTTGGATATTGACGTAATTAATATCTGTACTCCTAACGGTTTGCATGCACCAATGGCAATTCGCGCGATAGAGACCGGCCATCATGTCGTAATAGAGAAACCAATGGCATTAACTCTCCCTGATGCTGAAAAAGTTGTATATACTTCTCTTAAATATTGTAAGCAGGTATTTTGTGTAATGCAGAACCGTTATTCTCCTCCTTCTGTGTGGATAAAGGAGATGGTAGAATCCGGAAAGTTGGGTAAAATTTATATGGTACAGCTTAATTGCTATTGGAATCGTGACGAACGGTATTATAAGGCTGGTGGTTGGCATGGCGATGCAGCTTTGGATGGAGGGACTCTTTTTACTCAATTCTCCCATTTCATAGATATAATGTATTGGCTTTTTGGTGATATATGTAATATCCAGGCTCGTTTTGCTGATTTTAATCATAAGGATTTGACCGCTTTTGAAGATTCCGGTTTTGTGAATTTCCAATTTGTAAACGGAGGAATGGGATGCCTGAATTATTCTACATCTGTCTGGAATAAAAATATGGAGAGCAGTATGTTGGTCGTAGCTGAAAACGGTAGTGTTAAAATCGGCGGCCAATACATGAACGAAGTAGAGTATTGCCATATTAAAAATTATGAAATGCCCGAATTAGCTCCTACTAATCCGGGTAACGATTATGGACCATACAAAGGATCTGCGCAAAACCATAACTTTGTTATCCGTAATGTTGTGAATGTATTATCCGGCTCCGCTGCTATTACTACGAATGTACTGGAGGGCATGAAGGTTGTGGATATAGTGCAGCGGATATATGCATTGAAATAATAAAACCATCCCGATCATTTTAGGAAACCATCCCGATGATTTTGAAAAATCATCGGGATGGTTTATAATTGCTTGTATGGGAAGTCTTATCCTTATGCAGGATGTTTTACCAAAACCTTTAAAATTCAAACGGAATTTAGATTATATTATGTGAAAAGGATTTTGATTCAAATAACGAAAGCCCGAAACCAGATAAATAACTACCATTTTATGAACTTTAATTTATTCAAATTCCTATCTTTGTGGCACTTTTAGTTGTCCTCAGATGGGGGTGACGAGCTTTTGTGTATCTATAAGAGAATTCCATAATGTATAGCTTAAGGATTAAAAGGGAGATAAAATGAAACAAATTCTGGTCACCGGTGGAGCCGGCTTTATCGGTTCGCATCTTTGCGAACGTCTTTTGAAAGAGGGTAATAGCGTTATTTGTATGGATAACTATTTTACCGGGAAAAAGAAAAACGTCCTTCACTTATTAAACAATCCTTATTTCGAATTGGTTCGCCATGATGTAACATTTCCTTATTATGTGGAAGTAGACGAAATTTATAACTTGGCTTGCCCTGCTTCTCCGGTTCATTATCAGTTTGATCCGGTAAGTACAGTGAAGACATCGGTTATCGGGGCTATTAATATGCTGGGCTTGGCGAAACGTATAAAAGCCCGTATATTACAAGCTTCTACCAGTGAAGTATATGGAGACCCGGCGGTACATCCACAGGAAGAAAGCTACTGGGGAAATGTGAACCCGATAGGACTTCGTTCCTGCTATGACGAAGGTAAACGTTGTGCGGAAACCTTATTTATGGATTATCATCGTCAGAATAAGGTAGATATAAAGATCATCCGGATATTCAATACTTATGGCCCAAATATGCGTCCTGATGATGGTCGTGTAGTTTCTAATTTTATTGTACAGGCTCTAAAGGGTGAGGATTTGACAATTTACGGTGATGGTACACAGACTCGCAGTTTTCAGTATGTGGATGATTTGGTGGAAGGTATGATCCGTATGATGGCTACAGAGAATTTTACAGGTCCTGTTAACTTAGGTAATCCGGGTGAGTTTACTATGCTGGAGCTAGCAGAGATGATTATCCGTCTGGTTGGTTCGAAGTCAAAGATAACTTTTATGCCATTGCCATCAGATGATCCAAAACAACGTAAACCGGATATTTCGCTGGCAAAAAAAATGTTGAATGGTTGGGAACCTAAAGTGAAGCTGGAAGAAGGATTGAAGCCTACCATCGAATATTTCCGTAATTTATAATAGACAGTAATTCTGATATGAAAATCGCTATAGTAGGGACAGGGTATGTTGGTCTTGTCAGTGGTACTTGTTTTGCAGAAATGGGTACCGAAGTTTTTTGTGTGGATGTAGATACTAAAAAGATAGAAAACCTGAATAACGGAATTATGCCTATTTACGAACCAGGTCTTGAAGAAATGGTAAATCGTAATAAAAAAGCAGGCCGTTTGCAATTTACTACAGATTTAACAGAATGCTTGAATGAGGTGGAAGTAGTCTTCAGTGCCGTAGGTACACCTCCCGATGAAGATGGTAGTGCTGACTTGAAATATGTGCTGGAAGTTGCCCGTACAGTTGGACGTAACATGACGAAATATTTATTGCTTGTTACAAAGAGTACCGTTCCGGTTGGTACGGCTAAAAAAGTACGTCAGACTATACAGGAGGAACTGGATAAGCGGGGGCTGGATATACCTTTTGATGTAGCCTCTAATCCCGAATTTTTAAAAGAAGGAGCTGCTATCAAGGACTTCATGAGCCCTGACCGTATAGTTGTTGGTGTGGAGTCTGAACGGGCACAGGAATTGATGACTCGTTTATATCGCCCTTTCCTGTTGAATAACTTCCGTGTAATCTTTATGGATGTACCTTCTGCAGAAATGACTAAATATGCTGCCAACGCTATGTTGGCAACCCGTATAAGCTTTATGAACGACATTGCTAACCTCTGTGAAATTGTGGGAGCCGATGTCAACATGATTCGTAAAGGAATAGGCACAGACGATCGTATCGGCCATCGTTTTTTATATGCCGGTTGTGGTTATGGAGGCTCTTGTTTTCCGAAGGATGTAAAAGCATTGATAAAAACTGCTAATAAAAGCGGATATCCGATGCGTATCCTTCAGGCAGTGGAAGACGTAAATGATGAGCAAAAATCTATTCTTTTCCGAAAATTGGAAAAACAGTTTGGCGGACAATTACAAGGCAGACGCATTGCCATTTGGGGGTTGGCTTTTAAACCGGAAACAGACGATATGCGTGAGGCACCTTCTCTGGTTATTATAGACAAACTTCTGAAAGCCGGTTGTGATGTTCGTGCTTACGATCCGGTAGCTATGGATGAATCCCGCCGTCGTATTGGTGATATTATCTACTACGCTAAAGACATTTATGATGCTGTTGTGGATGCTGATGCTTTGTTGCTCATCACCGAATGGAAAGAGTTCCGTATGCCTTCATGGACTGCCGTTCATAAGTTAATGGCAAATCCATTGGTAATAGATGGACGTAATATTTATGATATCAAAGAAATGGAGGAATATGGGTTTGAATACCATTGTATAGGACGGTAAAAGACAGATATTAAATTAACAGATAGACCAAGACCTTAATTATGAAAAAAGAAATCGTTAAATTTCAGGAAGTTGAAGACCGGATTATTATTGTAAGAGATCAGCGAGTATTATTAGATTCGGATGTTGCATATCTTTATGGAGTAGAAACCAAGAGAATTAATGAAGCTGTTAAAAATAATCCATATAAATTTCCAAGTGGATATGTTATTGGATTAAATAACAAAGAGTTAATGTCTTTGCGGTCGAAATTTCCGACCGCAAATTGGGCTAAAATAAAAACCGTACCTAAAGCCTTTACCGAAAAAGGACTCTATATGCTCGCCACCATTTTAGAGAGTGAGCGTGCAACTCAGACTACGATAGCTATTGTAGAGATGTTTGCCAAACTAAAGGAACTTTCCCATACTGTTTCCGCTTTATCCGAAGCAAACGGACAGGAACAAAAAAGTCTGATGCAGAAAAGTGGAGAATTGATAGCTGATCTTTTGGATGATGAACAGAAAGTAACAGATTCTGAAACAACAATCTGGGAGAATGAGTGAGGATGAAAAGTTGTAATTTTATTATCGGTTCACTGAATAGTTGAATTTGGTAGTATTAAAAGTGAATATTTAATAAAATCTTTTTAATCGTTTTTAAAGGTAAACGATATGATTAAGAACTAGAACGATGAATTTGCCTATATCAGTATTTGAACTGTCATTATACTATTTTGTTCCAATTATTACGTTGTTGTTTCTTTATGGATTAGGAAGGGGCATTAAATATGTTCTTTTTAATAGAATAGAAGAACTTTCTGCCTATTCTATTATAGCATCTTCTATTTTGGGACTAACAGCATTTGTTATAATTTATTCAATTATAATGACAAAAGGATTGACAGTTAATTGGATATTGCTAGGTTTATTTCTGATATATTGTTTTACCTGTAAAAAATGTTCATTTAATAATTTAAAACTTCATACGACTTCTTCTTGGAAGGTCTATTTGTTAATAGTATTCTTGATAAATACTATATTCTATATCTATTATGTGTATCGCATAATTGATTTCGATAAGGGAGCTTTTTCTCCTTATTTTTGTGATTTAGACTATTATGCTAAAGTGTCTCAGTACTTAAATAAAGGGTATGAGAATGGTCTTCTTGAATATAACTTTTTCAAGTATATAGCACCTCAACCATACCATTATTTTGAATTATGGACGAATGCTTTTTTATATAAAATATTTGGACTGAATGCTGTTATTACTTATATGGTTTCTATGCCAATGCTGTTTAATATTTTGATATTTTTCTCTTTATTGGCAGTAGTAGAAATACGGAAAAAGATATCCTGGATGTATTTAGGCTTGGTTTTGACGGCCTTCTTAATGGTGGATGTAATATCATATTTGTCCGAATTTGTCTCATTAATTAAAGGAAGTACGTATCGGTTGAATTACCCTAAAATGTTGCCAGTGATTATGTTTTTTCAAATGGCTGTAGTTACTTATTTGTACGGAAAAAAGAAATACTCATATTATTTACTTTTGGCAATTCCGATCCTTAACATAATTCTATTGGTAGGGGTATGGGGGACGATAGGTATCTTTTTGTTTTGGTATACATATAAAGTGAAATTTGTTGATTGGAAACTTTGGTTGCCTTATTTTTTTGTAATAGTATGCTATTTGCTGTATATTTTGCAATCTTCCTCTCGCAGTACGCATTGGGGAGAACCATTCCATTGGAATTTATTCCGTCTTTATATTACTCAACCGATACTTTACATACTTGCATATATTCATTTTATTATAGGAATAATTATTATAGGTTGGAAAGATAGAAAGAATGTAGCTTTGAACCCTCTCCTTAATATAGGATATGTATATGGCATATTGTGCTTTATTACTATCACAGTGAGTATAATAATGCGTCCTTATAACTATGATGCAACGCAGTTCATTAGTGGCACTCTTCCTATTTTTATGTATACTCTTCTCTCTGTTACTTTTTTGATTATGGTAACTAAACAAGAATTTTCTGCACACAAAAAAATATTTTTATTTTGTTTTTGTGGAAGCAGCTTGTGGTTTACGTGTAAAGTATATAATAAAGATCTTGTACCTTTGAATTCTATGAATCTGGAGTATGAGTCAACGATAGTAAAGTTTTTACCTGAACAAGATGAATACCGTATTGGTTTTTATATTGGAGAGCATATTAGGCTGGGAGAAGGTGGAAACTATGTCTCTGGAGTAGTTGATGCTATAACGTTCCCTGATGCGTTGGACTATTATTATAATAATGTGATTCACTATTCTATAAATAAAGGAAATAATGATGCCGAATGGTCTACTGACCATACACCTTACCGTGATTATTATGCGAAGTCTAAAGTTTCATCATCCGATATATCGGATGATGAAATTAGAATAAATTTCATCATTGAGAATCGTATAGAATATATTCGTATTTTAAAGAGTGCAAAGCCTTCAGAATACTTTCTTTCTCATTTGTCTTTATTAGTAGAGGATGTAGAAAATGGGGAGTGTTTTTATAAAGTAGTTGAATAGTATAGATGGAAAAAGACACTTTAAAGCAAAAGACTGTGAAAGGACTCTTTTGGGGCGGTGTAAGTAATGGGGTACAACAATTGTTGGGAGTGTTGTTTGGCATTTACTTAGCTCGTATTTTGAATGCAGAAGATTACGGTTTGGTTGGTATGTTAGCTATCTTTTCAGGGATTGCAGGTACCATTATAAATAGTGGCTTTACTGTAGCATTAACTAATAAGCAAGATGTAGCGCATGAGGATTATAATGCGGTATTTTGGTTTACATTCTTTGTTGGCTTAGTTTGTTATATAATATTATTTTTTTGTGCTCCATTTATTTCTGATTTCTACAAACGACCGGAGTTAACTAATTTATCTAGGGTTGTTTTTTTAAGTTTTTTTTTTAATGGATGCGCAGGGGTTTCTTATACGGTGTTGTTTAGACAATTAATGGTGAAAAAACAGGCGCAGATTGATATAACTGTTATGGCTTTATCTGGTATAGTGGGAGTTACTCTTGCGATGAAAGGATATGCTTATTGGGCATTAGTATTTCAAAGTATGATTTTTATTTGTGGAGGGGCTTTGCTGCGTTTTATATTTGCTCCATGGAAACCTTCTTTTGATATTAATTTTCAACCATTAAAAGGTATGTTTTCATTTAGTTTAAAACTATTTATTACTAATATATTTCAACAATTAAATATTTATATTTTTCCTGTATTGTTAGGGCGATTTTATAATGCTACAGATGTTGGATTTTTCACTCAAGGACAGAAGTGGGTAGTTATGGGTAGTCAATCTTTATGGGGGATGTTTTATGCCGTTGCCCAGCCTGTTTTAGTGGAAGCTTCAAATAATAAGGAACGGCAGATAAATGTGTTTCGTAAAATGTGTCGTTTTGGGGCATTTGTTTCTTTTCCTGTAATGTTTGGATTGGCATTTGTTTCGCATGAGTTTGTTTGTATAGTGCTTGGCGAAAAATGGTTACCTTCTGTTCCTGTTTTACAAATTTTATCAGTATGGGGAGCTTTTTTATTTTTACAAATTCTATACAATCAGTTATTAATAGCTCATGGTCGTTCAGAGCTTTATTTAAGTGGAACTATATTTCAGGGATTATTGCAAATTGTTTCAGTTTTAATTGCTTTTAAATGGGGCATAATGGTTATGGTTAGTGTGTATGTATTTAGCTTTTTATTATCATTATTATATTGGCACCATTGTGTGAATCAAGAAATAGAATTATCATTGAAAATGGTTTTTCTAGACGTAGGAACATATTTATTTATAATCATAGTGACACTTATTATAGTGTATTTTTTATCACTAGAAATTGTAAATATTTATTTGTTGATAGGGTTTAAGATCTTTTTTTCTGCAATTATCTATCTTAGTTTAAGTTATTTATTAGGATCAAAAATTTTAAAAGATACAATTCTGTTAATAAAAAATAAGTCGTTATGAAAAAAAAGAAATTATCAGATGTAGACTATATTGCTTCTTATTTTCTTCATCCTATACTTTTGAAATGCTTTGAAAAAAACGCTAAAGGCAAATTATTGGATATAGGATGCGGAAATAAACCTTATGCGAGTTATTTGGAAAAATATGTAGATACTATTTATGGCTGTGATTTTGTACAATCAGATGAAGGTAATGTTGATTTAGTATGTGATGCAATAAATATTCCTTTGGATGATGAATCATTTGATACCATAATCTCTACACAGGTATTAGAACACGTATATGATACAAGAAAATGTGTATCGGAAAGCTATAGATTATTAAAACCTGGAGGGACATATATAATATCTGTTCCTTTTGTTTGGCCTGTTCATTTAGCTCCATATGATTATCATCGTTTTACAAAATTTGGAATAAATAAATACTTGGAGGAAGCCGGTTTTTGTGATATACGAATTTATTCGAATGGAGGAAAGTGGGCTATGATTGGGCAAATGATAAGTTTAGGGTTGTTTTTCCCTGTACAGGGAAAAACATTTCTTAATGCCATTAAGAAATGTTTTTTGTGCTTATCAAATAAGTTCTTTGTATTTATGGACAAAAAGTGTTTTAATGACGATTACACGCAAAACTATGTAGCGGTCTGTAAGAAATAAATGAATCTAATTTTAAATTTGGCGAAATACTGGTGAATAAATTCTATTTATGTTAAATCTAAAAATAGACAGCAAAACAATGATTTTTTAATATGTGTCTGCTTAATTAATAAAATATGAATATTCTTTTATGCAATAACTCTCCGTTTACACCAAATAATAGCTTCTATTGGTTTTATAAACAATTGACAGATCAGTTGACTAACGATAGTTATGAAAGTTGTCTATATTTTGCGTATTTAGAAAGATCCGAAGAAAGTGTAAATGGAGTTTTATTGCCTGATAATAATAGGTATAATACACAAAAAAATGTAGAAACTATTGTTCATTTTATACGCGAGAAGAAAATTCAAGTTATATTTAATTTTTATTTGCCTATCTGGGAAATAGAAGATTTTTTTTCGGCAATTAAGAGAGAAATACCAACTATAAAATTTGTAGAGTTAATACACAATTGTCCGAATCATACAATACAATTGAAAAAATATTGCTTACTAAACTCTTTCCCTCGTATAAGATCAAAAACGATTAAAGACAGCATAATAAGTCTTTTTCCTAATTTGTATTTGTTCCTATTGAAGAAAAAAATTTCCAAAGATAACAGGCACGCATACAATCTCCATGATGCAGTTGTGGTTTTGTCTCCTTCTTACATTAAAGAATATTTAGCAATAGTAAAAGTAAAGAACCCTCATAAAGTTTTTGTAATTCCGAACTCATTAGCTCCATCTTCATTTTATCAAAGTAATATTCCGATTGAAGAGAAATCAAAAGAAATAGTTTTTTGTGCGAGTTTGCGTGTAGAAAAAGCAGTTTGGATATTATTAAAAGTGTGGGAGAAAATACAATATAAAATACCTGAATGGAGACTTACCATAGTTGGAGATGGGGAATATATGTTTTATTGTAAAGAAGTTATTGATAGTTTAAATTTAGAAAGAATAGAGCTTAAAGGTTTTACTAATTCTAGACCTTTAATAGATAGAGCATCAATATTATGTTTAACGTCTGTAATAGAAGGATTACCTACTGTTTTTTTAGAAGCAATGTCAATGGGAGTAGTTCCTGTTGGTTTTAATTCATTTTCTGCCATTTACGATATGATTGATAATTGGAAGAATGGAGTTATTGTTCCTGCTTTTGATATCGAAAAATATGCTGAAAGTTTGGTTGAGTTAGCTAGCAATGATGAATTGAGATGCAGTATGGCAAAGGAGGCAAAATTTAAAGTTCAACAATACAACATTTCGGATGTTTATGCTAAATGGCTTTATCTTTTTAAAAAAATAAAATTATTATAATAATGGAAGTGAATTTAAAATATAGATTGTTTAAACTGATAAAAGTAATAAAACTGTTTAATATTTTGGGGATTAAGTCGTTTTTATGTCTTTTTACTCCTTTCTACATGAGAGGAAAGGTAATAAAAGTGGGAAGATTTTATTTAAGGTTAGGAACTAGTGATATAGGTATATTGGAGCAAATATTTTGTTCGAAGGAGTATGAGATAGCGTTATCGTCTCCGAAATATATAATTGATTGTGGTGCAAATATTGGTTTAGCAACATGTTATTTTAAAGAAAAATGGCCAGAAGCTAATGTTATAGCTATTGAACCAGAGGATTCCAATTTTGAATTATTAAATTTAAATACAGTAAATCTTTCGAATGTAAATTTGTTAAAAGCAGCAGTTTGGAATAAATCTAGCTATTTAAGTTTTAATTCTAGCGATGCGAATTTTGATGCTTTTTCAGTAAAAGAGTCAAATACTTGTACAAGTATTTCTGCTATTACAATAGCAGAAATACTTGTACAAGTATTTCTGCTATTACAATAGCAGAAATAATATGTAGATATAATTATCCTAGAATTGATTTGTTGAAGATTGATATAGAAGGAGCTGAAAAAGAAATATTCGATGAAACAGCTCATCAATGGCTTCCTTTAGTAAATGTTTTAATAATAGAATTACATGATCGGATACAAGCTGGATGTGCTAAATCAGTTTTGTCTACGTTATCCATATATGATTATATATTAGATGTAAAAGGCGAAAATCTTATTATAACATTTAAAAAATAAAGAATAGTTTATATGATTTGTTTTCTTGATTTATTATGATAATTGTATGGATAAAAAAGTGAAAAGTATTCTGAGAACAAATTTTTCTATAAAACTCCTGTTCAATACTTTGATAGGATATAAAAGTGGAGAGCGTACTTTGAAAGCATCATTAGCTTATTTTATAAAAGGAGTTTCGAATAAATTAAATATTTTTTCTACTGCAGTAAATAGGTGGTATTTATTGATAGATCAAAAAGAATTTGATAAATTATGGTTGATAGATTTTAGATTTTATAATTTCAAAGGAGCCTTAGTCCCCTTTGAAAAACATTTTCCTGTGAAAAATGTTTTTCAAGATACGTTCTACTTTTATGTTCTTTTTAATGATAACTATGATTCTGAATTGGTACGGAAATTGGATACTTATTTAAATGAAGGACCATATGGTTACGAAGGAGATGGTATAAATGTTAAAGTAGAGAAGGGAGATGTTGTAATTGATGCTGGAGCATGGATTGGAGATTTTTCAGCATATGCCGCAGCTAAAGGTGCAATAGCTTATGCGTTTGAACCAACTAGTACAACTTTTGAAGTTCTAGAACGAACTGCTAAACTAAATGAAGGCCGATTTTATGCTATAAAGAAAGGGTTAGGAAATATTTCGGGTATCTGTAACATGTTTATAGATAATGACAAAGGAGAGGCTAATTCTATTGCAATATTACAAGAGGGGAAAAATGAAAAAATAGAGATTACAACTTTAGATTCGTTTGCTCAACAGGCTAATTTAGAAAAAATATCTTTTATAAAAGCTGATATAGAGGGTGCAGAAAGAGATATGCTGTTAGGTGCACGAGAAGTTTTGAAAAAGTTCTCTCCTAAACTAGCAATTTGTACTTATCATTTGCCTGATGATCCGGAGGTGTTAGAGCGTATAATTTTAGAGGCAAATCCAAGATATAAAATAATTCATACTAAAAGTAAATTGTTTGCTCAAGTTAAATGATAAATAATGAAAAAAGTATCACTAATATTTCCCGTTTATAATGTTGCTTTCTGTGTGGAAAATAGTTTGTTGAGTGCTCTTAGCCAAACATATGAAAACATAGAATATGTTATTATAGATGACAGGGGAGAAGATGATAGTATGAAAATTGTGTATAGGAGTTGTAATAACTACCCACAAAAAAATATAAAGATAATAGATCATGGAGTCAATAAAGGACTTGGCGCGACTAGAAATACAGGAATTAAGTATGCATCCGGAGATTATATTTTATTTATGGATAGTGATGATATTTTAGAAAAAACGGCAATACAACAATTTATAGATTCATTAGATGATGATTATGATATGGTGGTTGGATCTTATGTTAGAAAAGTGCAAACGAAAGAATATCCATTACATTTAAAAAATGAAGTTTTGGATAGAGAGATTTTATATCATTATCTTGTTGGTAAGAAATACTATCCTCAAGTGTGGAATAAATTGTATAAACTTTCTTTTATCAAAGAAAATTCTCTTTCTTTTATTGAAAAATGTAACCATGAAGATAATCCTTTTACATTCTATTTTTCAGCATGTAATCCAAAAGTCCGTATATTGGCAACTATAACGTATCAATGGATATTTAGAACGGAATCGGTTACTTCAGTATATAGAGAAAAAAATGTAGAGGATCTGTTGTCTGGATATAAGTTTATGTGTGATGTGGCGAGAAAATTTTCGATATCAGACTTATATGTTATTAGATATTTAAATAACTTTAGATTATTTCCTTTATGGCTGTTATTAAAGAGAATTGTGATATCTAAGCAAGAAAATACATTACTTATGGGATTGATGGAGCCTGTTTCATCTTTTGAGTCAATAAACCAGTTGAGAATGCCATTTAAGGAAAAACTGAAATTTATGATTTTTTATTTGCCTTTTTCTTTAAAAAAAATGATTTTGAAAATAATTTCTTGTACCCAGAATGTATAATACCCCAATCCTTTTTTTGATTTTTTCTCGTCCGGATACTACAATACGAGTATTTGAGCGTATTCGACAGATAAAACCTACTCGCCTCTATGTCGCAGCAGATGCTGCAAGGGAAAATAATCCTGATGAAATAAAACGTTGTGAAGAAACAAGGGCTATTATTTCAAAAATAGATTGGCCCTGCGAGTTAAAAACTTTATATCGGATAAAAAATTTAGGATGTAAAGTTGCTGTTTCAGAAGCCATAACTTGGTTTTTTGAACAAGAAGAATATGGTGTTATTTTGGAAGACGATTGTTTGCCGGATTTGTCTTTTTTTCCTTTTTGTGAGGAACTTCTTGTTAAATATAAAGATGATGATCGTATAGGTCATATTGGAGGGAATAATTTCTTTCCCGGAATTGTTGATAAAGGCTTGAGCTATGATTTCTGTTCAATTTCTCATATTTGGGGGTGGGCATCTTGGCGTAGAGTCTGGAAAAATTATGATGTGAATTTTTCGTATTGGGAAGAATCAAAAAAGAATCAATTAAAAAGAAAATCATTATTTAAGAGTTTGAGAGAGGAAATTTATTTTTCTTCTTTTATAGAAGATACTTTAGCCGGTGATAAGGGGATTAATACGTGGGATGTACAGTATTGGTTTATGCTTCGTACGCAAAATCAGTTGTGTCTTTATCCATCTGTCAATTTGGTGACAAACATAGGATTAAATTCCATAGGGGCTACGCATATGTCATCGAAGAATAGTAAATTGCATATTGAATCGATGCAAATAAATTTTCCATTATTACATCCAAAGTATGTGTTGGCAAATAAAATAATTGATGATAAGACTGTTAGGAAAAACTTTTTTTCATATAAAAGATTTATGCGTTTCCTGGTCAACTTAATATAAGCGTTATGCAAAAAAATAAAATAATTAGTTTACCAAAGATACTGGATCGTCGTGGCAATCTTTCTTTTATCGAAGCAAAAAATCATATTCCATTTGAAATAAAGCGAACTTATTGGATATATGATGTTCCTGGAGGAGAAATACGAGGAGGACATGCTTATAAAGAGAATGAAGAATTTATTGTCGCCTTGTCCGGCAGTTTTGATGTTGTTTTAGATGATGGCAAAGAAAGAAAAGTTTATTCATTGAATCGGTCGTATTATGGTTTATATGTTCCTAAAATGTATTGGAGGGAAATGGAGAACTTTTCAACTAATTCATTAGCATTGATTTTATCTTCAACAGATTATGATCAATTTGATTATATTCGTGATTATGATGAGTTTTTGAAACAAATAAATAATAAGTAAATGACTGTATTTGATTGTTCTATAATACAATTACCTCGGATTGAAAATGAAAAAGGAAATATAACTCCTATTGCCGGAAGAAAAAATATACCTTTTGAAATAGAGAGAGTTTTTTACACGTATGATATTCCTGGGGGAGAAGCTAGAGGGGCGCATGCCCATAAAGAATGCCATCAACTATTGGTTGCCGCTAGCGGTAGCTTTGAGGTTGTTTTAGACGATGGAATAAATAAAAGAACGGTGTTATTAAATCGACCATTTTATGGGTTGCATATACCTCCAGGTATCTGGGCGGCAGAACAAGGATTTTCTTCGGGATCGATTTGTCTGGTTTTGGCTTCTCATAAATATGAAGAAGAAGATTATATTAGGGATTATCCAAAATTTTTAATTTATAAAAATGATATTACGACATCCATTATCTGATATTCAATCTGAAAATATTGGAGATAATACTCGCATTTGGCAATTTTGTGTAATATTGAAAGATGCAAAGGTGGGTCAGAATTGTAATATTTGTGCCCATGTTCTTATTGAAAATGATGTGGAAATAGGAAATAACGTAACAATAAAATCCGGTGTGCAAGTTTGGGATGGCGTGACTATAGAGGATAATGTCTTTGTTGGTCCTAATGTGACATTTACTAACGACCTATTTCCCAGATCTAAAGTATATCCTAAAAGCTTTGAGAGAACATTGTTGAGAAAAGGATGTTCTATTGGAGCTAATTCAACGATTGTGGCAGGGGTTGTAATAGGAGAATCTGCTTTCGTAGGTGCAGGAAGTGTGGTGACAAAAGATATCCCGTCTGGAACACTTTGGTATGGTAATCCTGCTAAAATGAAAGGTTATATTGCGGAAGATGGAACGGTTGTAAAATTGTAATAAGATGATTAAATTTTTGGATATAAAACAAATAACGGATAAATACTCTCATGAAATACATGATGCCGTATCACGTGTAATAGATTCTGGTTGGTACCTTCAAGGAAAAGAAAATGAACAATTTGAAACAAATTATGCAAACTATATAGGTACATCTTATTGTATAGGTGTGGCCAATGGCCTTGATGCATTGAATTGGGTCTTGCGTGCATATATAGAAATGGGAGTAATGTCTGAAGGAGATGAAATAATTGTTCCTGCTAATACGTATATCGCATCTATATTGGCTATAACAGATAACAATTTGAAGCCAGTTTTGGTAGAGCCTTCTCTGGACACCTATCAGATTGATGATACACGGATTGAAGAGGCCATTACAAAACGTACAAAAGGAATTATGATTGTTCATCTATATGGACAATGTGCTTATACGGACAAGATTGGAGATATATGTAAGAAGTATAATCTGAAACTTATTGAAGATAATGCGCAAGCTCATGGCTGTTTGTTTAAAGGACAAAAAACGGGCTCCTTAGGCAGTGCCTCAGGACATAGTTTTTACCCAGGTAAAAACTTAGGAGCTTTAGGTGATGGAGGAGCTGTTACGACTAATGATAAAGAGCTCGCTTTCATAGTACGTTCATTGGCTAATTATGGTTCTTCAAGAAAGTATGTATTTCAATATAGAGGCCGCAATAGTCGATTAGATGAGATACAGGCAGCGGTTTTAAATGTGAAGTTGAAATATTTGGATGCGGATAACAAAATTCGAAAGGAAATAGCAGCGTATTATATGCAGCGTATAACGAACCCGAAAATTATATTGCCTCAGGTTGAAGATTGGGATTCACATGTTTTCCATTTGTTCACGATTCGTTGTTCTGGGCGTGATAAACTCCAGCGATATCTAATGGAACAAGGTGTTCAAACGTTGATTCATTATCCGATTCCTCCCCATAAGCAGGAATGTTATAAAGAATGGAATTCTCTATCATATCCAATAACAGAACTAATTCATCGTGAAATTTTGAGTTTGCCGATGGGACCTTGCATAAATAATATGGATATCGATAAAATAGTGGATGTTATAAATCAATTTGAATTATAATATCTGAATTACAAAAAAAGGAATAAATAAAGTAGAGCATGTCTGATAAATTACTTTCTATTATTTTATTGAGCTATTATAGTGGTGAGCGTATATGCACTTCTTATTTCCAACTAAAAGAATTGTTGGATGGAGAGAATATTCCATTTGAATTTATAGTAATGGATGATGGATCTACCGATATGTCTTTTGAGATTGCTAAAAAGCTGGGAAGTAAATATTCTAATGTAAAAGCATATCAATTGAGTCGAAACTATACTAGTAATTATTCCTGGTTTGCTGGCTTATCAGTTTGTAAGGGTGCATGTGCAATTGCTTTACCTGATGATGAACAGCAACCATACCATACAATAATAGATATGTATCGATTGTGGGAACAGGGACATAAAGTAATTATACCAAATCGTATAACGAGAGATGATCCTTGGAGTAGTCGGATATTTTCTATTTGTTACTATAAAATAATAAATGTCCTTTCTGAAATAACTTATCCGGAAGGTGGTGCAGACTTAGCTTTTATTGATAGAGAAGTGATAGATGTATTAAACAACCGCATTCACCCTATTAATACAGCTGTTATTCCTGAGATTTTTCGTTTAGGGTTCTCTCCACTCTATTTTCCTTATGAACGCCCTTTGGGATTAAATCAAGGAAAATCCAGATGGACATTTAAGAAAAAAATTCGTTTGGCAAAAGATGTGTTTTTTTCATCTTCATCTTTTCCTATAAAATTTATCACGAATCTTGGATTTTGGACAGCATTTTTATCCGTGGTTGTTATGATATTTTATGGTTATATTGCGTTATTTGGAAACCGTCAATTTTGGGGAGTAATAGTTCCTGGATGGGTCTCTATTATTTTATTTATTACTTTTTTTGGAGGACTTATTCTGTTAAGTTTAGGGATAATAGCGGAATATATTTGGAGAATATATGAAGAAGTAAAAGGAAGACCGGGATATATAATAAAAAAGAACGAATAGTATATAAGTTTAGTTTTTTGAGATTATAATGAAAACATTATATAGACGAATAGTTTTTAACAAGCCTGACAATATACTCATCCAGCTATTCCGATATACATTGGTTGGAGGGACTGCCTTTATAGTAGACATAGGACTACTCTACCTATTAACAGAATATCTATATATACACTATATAATATCCGCATCTTTATCATTTATCGCAGGATTATTAGTAAACTATATAATCAGTACCCATTGGGTATTTGACAAAGAGTCTTCTATAGTAACAAATAAGAGCTTGGAGTTTCTATTTTTTAGTTTGATTGGAATTATAGGGTTAGGATTAAATGATGCACTGATTTGGGCATTTACAGAATTTTTAGGCCTATATTATATCTTATCTAAAATAATTACAGCTGTTCTAGTCTACTTATGGAATTTCCTTGCTCGAAAATATTTCATCTTTAATAAAAAATCATCATGACAGAATCTACAAAAACCGCAATTATTGCAGGCGCAGGTCCGGCAGGTCTGACTGCAGCGATTGAATTCCTTCGGAAAACAAATATTCATCCTGTTATTTATGAGTCAACAAATGATATCGGAGGAATTTCAAAAACCGTATGCTACAAAGGTAACCGAATGGATATAGGTGGACATAGATTTTTCTCTAAAGAAGATACTGTCATGAATTGGTGGGCAGAAATGATGCCTCTACAAGAAATGCCTGCCAAAGATGAAATATTATTAAACAAGACGAACTCGGATTTAACTAAAAATGGTATTAATCCGGAAAAAGAAGATCGGGTTATGCTTGTAAGACAACGGGTATCACGTATATTCTATTTACGCAAGTTCTTCGATTATCCCATTTCATTGAAATTAGAAACATTTTCAAATATGGGGCTATTCAGAACCATAAAGGCAGGAACAGGTTATTTGTTATCAACTATTCATAAAAGAAAAGAAAATTCATTAGAAGATTTCTACATTAATCGCTTTGGTGAGCCTTTGTACAAAATGTTTTTCGAAGATTATACCGAGAAAGTGTGGGGAATACACCCTGCCAAGCTGGGGGCAGATTGGGGGTCGCAGCGGGTAAAAGGACTTTCACTTATTACAATTTTGAAGGATATGGTAAAAAAGACTTTTACTTCTCCCAAATCAATTGATCAAAAGCAAATTGAAACCTCTCTTATTGAAAAATTCATTTATCCTAAATATGGGCCGGGGCAACTTTGGGAAACCGCAGCTAAAGAAGTAGAAAACAAATCCGGTGAACTATATAAAAATCAGGAAATTGTAAAAATCAATATAGAAGAAAACCGCGTAATCTCTGTAACTACTCGTTCTATAGAAGGAAAAACAGAGACTCGACCTTGTGATTATTTCTTGTCCTCAATGCCTATAAAAGATTTAGTAGCATCACTATCCGGAATCTCTATTCCTGAGGAGATTCAAAGTATTGCAAAAAAATTACCTTATCGGGATTTTATTACAGTAGGATTATTAGTAAATAAGCTCCGGATAAGGAATAAGACTAAAATAAAAACATATCTGGAACGGGTTCCTGATACTTGGATATATATCCAAGAGCGTGATGTAAAAATCGGGCGTCTGCAAGTTTTTAATAACTGGTCTCCTTATCTGGTTGCCGATTATGAAAATACGATGTGGATTGGCTTGGAGTATTTCTGTACAGAAGGTGATGACATGTGGAATATGCCCAAAGAGGAGTTTATAAAAATGGCAATAGAAGAACTAGTTAAAATAGATATCATAGATAAACAAGACGTACTAGATGCCGTTCAGGTGAAAATAAAAAAAGCTTATCCTTCTTACTTTGGCAGTTATTACCAATTAGACAAAGTAAAAGCTTTTCTCGATAAAATACCGAACCTATATTGTATTGGAAGAAACGGACAACACCGATACAACAATATGGATCATTCAATGATGACTGCAATTGCCACTGTTGACAATATAAAAAATGGTATTATAAGTAAAGAGAATATATGGTCTGTAAATACGGAGGAAGAATACCATGAAGTCAAAAAATAAGTTTGATTATTATGTTATTTAATTCTGCTGTTTTTTTATTCTTTTTTCCAGTTGTTTTTATTCTTTATTGGTTCGTTTTCTCCCGTAATGTGAGATTACAAAATATATTTATTATTCTATCAAGCTATTTTTTTTATGGTTGGTGGAGTTGGAAATTACTTTTACTACTTATTGCTGTAACTATAATTAGTTATTTGAGTGGTTCCGTATTGGAATTATTTAAAGATCGAAATAAACAAATATGGATATTAAGGTTTGCTGTTTTTATTAACATTGGAATATTGTTTTTGTTTAAATACTACGATTTTTTTGTTGTAAATTTTGTGTCGGCATTTCACTTGTTTGGAATAAATTTAGATATAAATCCTTTATATTTGATATTACCAATAGGTATTAGTTTCTATGTATTTCAAGCATTGGGATATACAATAGATGTTTATAATAAGAAGATACATCCTTCAGAGGATATAATTTCATTTTTTGCTTTTATAAGTTTTTTCCCTCAACTATTATCCGGACCTATCGGAAGAGGAAGCCATTTATTACCCCAATTTTCGTCTAAAAGAAATTTTATTTATACAGAAGCAGTAGATGGGCTTAGACAAATTTTATGGGGATTGTTTAAGAAGATTGTAGTTGCAGATAATTGTGCCATATTAGTAAATGGTATTTTTGAGAATTACAATACAGTTCCTGCTAGTACCTTATTGTTTGGGGCGTTTTTCTTTACAATTCAAATATATGGAGATTTTTCCGGTTATTCCGATATTGCTATTGGATGTGCCAAATTATTAGGTATACAATTGGGGGATAATTTTAAATATCCTTATTTCTCCAGAAATATTGCAGAATTTTGGAGGAGATGGCATATTTCATTAACGACATGGTTTCGAGATTATATTTACATACCACTAGGAGGTAATAGGTGTAGTAAAGCAAAGGTTATCCGAAATACATTTATCGTTTTTCTTGTCAGTGGCTTATGGCATGGAGCTAATTGGACTTTTATTATTTGGGGATTATATCATGCAATGTTCTTTTTACCGTTATTATTATTGAATAAAAAACATAAATTCCAATCTGTAGTAGCGGATAATTCATTATTTCCTTCATGTTATGAATTTTTACAGATGTTGTTGACATTTATTTTAGTTATGTTTGGTTGGGTAATATTTAGATCAAATACGATATCTCAAGCTTATGGTTATATTAGTAATTTGTTATTTTATAAGACGCTGTTTGTCGTTCCTGTTTTTCCAGGAATTCCCATTGATATATTGTTTTTGATCGTACTTTGTTCTGCAATTCTTTTTATGTTTGTGCAAGAATGGTTGAATAGAAAAGGTAAGCATGGTTTAGATTTACAAGTTACTTCTCAATGGAGAAGATTATTATTGTATATGTGTATTCTTATGTTTATTTCTTATTATTCTTCAAGTGTACCTGCTTCTTTTATTTATTTTCAATTCTAATTTATGAGACTGTTTCTTTTAAAAATAATTTATTTTTTTAGCCTTTTGCTATTATGGTGTTTGGTTAATTTTTTATGGGGCAGTTTTTTTTTATCTAAGATAATATGTGGTTCAGAAAAGAAAGATCAAATATATGTATTTGGAGATTCTCATACAGAATATTCTTTGTTACCTAATGATGATAACCAATTGAAAAATCTGTCAGTTAGCGGTGAACCTTTAAGAGATACATATTATAAATATCTTAGTTTAAAAAAAGAAATAGGAGATAGCTCTACTGTTATTGTTGGAGTCGGGTATCATTCCTTTTATTTTTATACAGAAACTGATACATCTAAATTACAAGTAAATGAAATGTATAATATTATAAATGATAATAGTCTACTCCTTTTTTATTTTCAAAAAATGGAAAAAAGAGAATGTATAAAATTTCTTCCATTTCTTTATTCTTTGCCTATATATGTATTGAATAAGGAACGATATGGAGGATATAAAGAAATGAAAAGAAATCTAGACTTGTCTAAAGATGCTGCATGTCAAAGATTCAGAAAACATTTTGAGAATAAATCATTTGATCCGAATACAATTTCTTTTTTGCGGGAAATTTGTAATAATAAAGCAGAACGTGTTATTATATATTTTGCTCCAGTACACTCTAATTATTATAAGTTAATTCCGGATACAATTAAATCGAGGGTTGATAGTTTATTGGCTAGTCTTGTGGATAATAAGAAGGTTTTTTTATTAAATTATTCAAATGTAGAACTTGATGATTCTTGTTTTTATGATTCTGACCATTTAAATTTAAAGGGAAGTGAAAATATAACCCGGGTATTGTTGGAAAATATTGATGAAATAAAATATGGAAAGAAAGAATAGAATTATAAGTAGGTCTATTTTGGTTTTGTTATTAATGAGTATTGTTTTGTATTCTATTATTTGGGGAGAGAAAGTTCCTTTAAATGATGGTGCTGGTTGGGATGGTTCAATATTCAGAAATATGGCATCATCTTTTTGGGATTCTCCAGTCGGAGTTTATAATAGTTATTCTATTCAACGCATATTCCCTTTTGTGTTAATAAATTTAGTATATATATGTTTCAATATCCCTATAGATAATGCTTCTTTGATGCTAGGAATGCATATAACAAATGTTTTGTTTCTGGCATTAGGAATTTATTTCTTTTTTCGTATCAGTGATTTTTATAAATATTCTGTTAAAGTTGAAATAATAGCATTTGTTTCATTATTTTTCAATGTGCAGACTTTGAAATTTATAGGATATATGCCTTTTATTACAGACTACGTAGCTGTAAATTTAGCAATAGTCCTATTTTATTATTTTCTTACAAAACAAGATTTTAAAATGTTAATAGTAGGTTCTATTGGAGCATTTAATTATCCTACGTATCTGTTAATTACTCTATGTTTATATGTTTTGCCACGTGTGTCATTTGACATTAGTAACCCTATTATGGATATGAAATACAAAAGATATATGATGTTTGTCAAATCTTTTTTTGTTTATTGGCTAATTCCTATATTGGTTTTAATTGTTTATTATACTAATGTTTATTCTGTAGGAAGTGTTGGATTAATACATTTTTGTGATCGTACATATACTCCACTGATTCATGAATATATGTTAATAATATCATGTCTTTGTACAATGTGGTATATATATAGGATGCTCAAACCTATAAATTTTAATATCCGTGACTTTTTCAATTTGTTCTTAATAAATATAAAATTGAAAAGAATTTTAACAGGTCTTCTAGTCTTTTTGGTAATAAAATTATTAATTTCTTTTTTAGCGGACCCTAATGCTATTCCTTATTATAAGTGGGATGTTTTCGCTAAAAATTTAGTTCAAGGGCAGGCACGCTTGCCGTTTTTATATATAGAAACACGTTTGATGTATTGGGGATTAATTTATTTGCTAATTATTTTAAATTGGGGAAGATTATGTAAAGTATTGGGAAATTATGGATTTGGGTATATAGCATTAACTTTTCTTATGATGATATTTTCTGTAGATGTAGAAAGTCGGCGTTCTTTTAATTTATTGCCTTTTATTTTATTTCCATTATGTGAGATTTTTAATAATACACAATTCCGAAAGACTGAAATTGTGGCGTATGTATTTATATCATTATTATTTTCAATGTTTTGGTTTAATATTAATGTCCCCGGTATTAATAATGCATTTGAAAATTGGGAGACGGAAGTTTTGAATTTTCCAGCTCAGCGATATTTTATGTTTGGAGGAACGCTACAAAGTACAGAGGTCTATTTAGGAGTTTCAGCAATATTGATAATTATTTTCTTTGTATTTTGGATTGGATATAAAAGAGGTTTATTTAAAAATTTTCTAAGATAATCATTATGTACTCTTTTTTATATTATTATTTAGTCCTTATATTTTTACTACTTGTTTTTTTTCTTTTAGGGGCTTCTCTTTGTTACATTTTTAGATATCGAAAAATACAGCCAATTTCAGCGAAGAGTATTTTTATAAATTTCTTTGTTGGAATGAATTTTTGTATATCGCTATTTTCTTTATTCTGTACGCAAGGTCTAACTATTAATTGGCTTATTGTTATTATAGGATTTCTGTATTATTATCAGACAAAAGAACAGAGAAAAGATAAATTGGTACTTAAAACAAATAGAAGTGTTTTGTATTATATTTTTATATTTTTATTCTTTACATTGGCCTTGTTCTCATTTTATTATTTTTTTAATTATTCGATAGATACGCATTGTTTTAGACCTATAGAAATAGATAATTATTTTCATGCTCAATTGTCTGAATATTTAAGAAAAGGCTATGAAAATACATATTTCACATTAAATTTAACAAATAATGCTAATGCTTTATCACCATACCATTATTATGAAATATGGTTATCTTCTTTAATATCTATAATTCCGGGGGGAATAACATTATTTTCATATACTGTTGTAGTACCTGTAATTGGATTAACAATAATCTTGTTTGGTTTTTTGGCTATCATTGAAACACAAAAAAAGATAGCTTGGTATATACCAATTTTAATATTACCGACTGTCTTACTTTCTGATTTAGCAATTATTTTACATGAATATTTTTCATGGATGTACTATCCAACTCGCTTAGGGGGAGTAATTAATGCAACAAAACAAAACTATATGGCTGTTTTTTTTATGGCTGGAGTATTATTCTATTTAGAGAAAAATTGGCGCGCATTGTTTTATTCACAAATGATGTTGTTGGCTGTAACAACGATGGCTATTCCTATTGTATGTGGAGTTACAGGTTGTGTCCTTCTGGAATGTATGATTAGAAATAAAGCATTTATGTGGTCATATACATTGCCATTTGTGTTTTTGGTATTTTGTTATGGACTGTATACGTTTATTTGTACGAAAGATGGGGATATTCCTATGGGGATAGACAAAGAAATACCATGGTATAAATTGAGGATGCTAATAACAATCCCTTTAGCACAAATATTGAAATATTTTCCATATTTATTTTTAATTATTATACTTGGCTCTCAGGAAATTAGGCGTTTCTTGGGAGAAAATAAGTATCCAATTATTGCATTTGTGGCTTTCCCTGTTGTATTTAGTGTTGTTATGCGTTCGGTGCATCCAGATGCTGATCAATTTATAAGTTGTGTGTATCCGGCTTTTTTTTGTATTATTATCCCTTCTTCGATATTATTTTTATGGACAAATAAAACTAAATTGTCAGTGTTTCCAAAAGTAGCATTTACTGTGGTTTATTGCTGTATGCTAATAGTTAGCTTATTGACTAATTTATATATTATGGAGCGTAAAGTTCTTCCAATTTCTCCAGAGCGCTTAAATTACGAAAAAAGAATAATAAATCTTGTTACATTGGACAAAATGGATAATATTGGTATTTATTCTCCTAATTATATATATAAACCCTCTGAAAATATCATGAGCTATTATGGTGCCTATACTACTTATCTGAACACTGTTCGAAATGACATAGTGTATTGGCAAATTAATAAACGAGAACATAGTATTTTTGGAAAAGTACCTTATGAATTTGCATTGGAGAAAAATGGTAATCAGTTTTTGAATGAAGATGATTTTCGTATGGCATTTATGGAAGCAAAAGGAATTGAATATTTTTTTGCATGGAACGATGCTTTGCCTTCTGATAAATTTTTAAAGTATTTTGAAATTATATATTCAGATCCTCAATCAGGAGAAATTCTTTTCAAAAAAAAATAGAATGAAACTCCTTTTCCTAAACACCTCCGAACGTACTGGCGGTGCTGCCGTTGCTGCTAATCGTCTCATGCATGCTTTACAAAGTGCAGGTATAGATGTGAAAATGCTTGTACGTGATAAAACAACAGATAATTGTTCTGTTGTATCATTGAATGACTCTTTTGTAAAGCGAAAGATTAACTTTTTTCGTTTTGTCTGGGAAAGGCTGGTAATATTTATCTGTAACCATTTTAACCGGAAAGATTTATTTAAAGTTTCAATAGCTAATACTGGTACAGATATAAGTAAGCATCCATTAGTACAAGAAGCAGATATTATTCATTTGCATTGGATTAATCAGGGTTTTCTTTCCTTGAAAGATATTCGAAAGTTGATAAAACTTGGTAAACCTATTGTCTGGACAATGCATGATATGTGGCCATGTACAGGGATATGCCACCATGCATGGGGATGTGATAAATTTATGTTGTCATGTGGTCAATGTAAGTTTTTGGACAGTAAAAGCAATATTGATTTATCTTATCGCATATTAAAAGGAAAAGGCTTTATTATAAAGTCGGATATCCATATCGTTGCTGTGAGTTCTTGGCTGAAAAATCTTGCGAAGAAAAGTGCTCTTACTAAAAGACTAAATATTTCGGTTATTCCGAATGTTATAGATACTGCAATATTTTATCCGACGGTTAGGAAGGATGCACGTTTGTTATTATCAATTCCTATGCAAAAACGTGTGGTATTGATGGGAGCAGCCCGCATTGATGATCCGATAAAAGGGCTGGATTTTTTGCGAGAAGCATTAGGTGTTTTGTCGAATGGATGTAGAGATGATATTTTATTAGTATTATTTGGAGGAATGAAGGGCGATATATCCTTTTTATCTTCTTTTCCGGTAGAAGTTCTTTATTTGGGGTCTATTTCTGATACTCAAAAAATTGCTCGGCTATATGCAGCTGCAGATGTTACTGTATGTCCCTCTTTTTATGAAACATTTGGACAAACGATAACGGAAGCGATGGCTTGTGGGTGTCCGGTCGTTAGTTTTGATAATAGTGGCCAGACAGATATAATTGATCATAAACATAATGGATATTTAGCGAAATACAAAGATGCTAATGATTTGGCTACTGGCATTCGTTGGGTATTGGATAATGAAAATAAAGAAGCTCTTTCTTTGGCCTGTGCGAAGAAGGTGCAAGAGAACTATACTGAAAAGGTTGTTGCAGAAAAATATCTTTCTTTATATAATTCATTATTAGAAAGAAAATAAAATTGCTTTTATGACATTTTCTATAATCACCATCACTTACAACGCCTCCCGATGGCTTGAGCGTACCATATTAAGTGTACTTAGCCAATCATTCCCCAATATTGAGTATATCATTATTGACGGGGCTTCTACAGATGGGACAGTTGATATTATTAAAAGGTATGAATCTGGTATTGCTCACTGGATTAGTGAACCGGATAAAGGCCTGTATGATGCTATGAATAAAGGTCTGCAAAAAGCTACGGGAGATTATGTCTGGTTCTTGAATGCAGGTGATACGTTATATACCTCGGATATAGTACAGCAAGTTGTAATTGCTATAAGCAAGAGAAAGCGATTACCGGATGTTATCTATGGGGAAACTGCAATTGTTGATGCGGCTGGAAAGTTGTTAGGTATGCGTCGTTTGAATGCTCCGAGGAAATTAACATGGAAGAGTTTCCGCAAAGGTATGCTGGTTTGTCATCAGTCATTTATATCAAAACGGGAGATAGCTCCGTTATATAATACGAATTATCGTTTGGTGGCCGATTTTGATTGGTGCATCCGTTGCCTGAAAGAGGCGAGAGGCGTTTATAATACGCATCTTATTTTATCGAATTTCCTGGAAGAAGGAATGAGTAGTGTACAACGGAAGGCTTCGTTGAAAGAACGGTATGAAGTGATGTGCAAATATTATGGTACATTGCCAACTATATTAATGCATGGTTGGTTTGCTGTTCGTTTTTATTTTGCTAAATGGTTTAAAGGACGAGTTTAAAAAGAAAACAGATAATTTATATATGCAAGATTTAGTGAAGAAATGGGGTAAGCATGTACTTGCCCTAATCGTGTTTTTAGCCATATCTGCTGTTTATTTCTCTCCGGCAGTGTTTGAAGGAAAACAAGTGCGTCAGGGGGATATGGAAAAACATGCAGGAATGGGCCATAGCCAAATGGACAAGTATGCAAAGACAGCCCAACCAGGTGAGTTTAGTGCTTGGTCTGATGCGATGTTTGGGGGAATGCCGTATGTTTCGGGATATGGAAATCCTGCTCCGCAATTGCCTAGCTATGGGGTAGTCTCCAGCTTATTGTTGAAACTGGGGGCTTATGATGCGGGTATCGTTTTTGCCGGAATGGTATGTTTTTATCTTTTAATGTGTATCATGGGAGTAAATGTATGGCTGGCTATTGCCGGTTCTATTGCATTTGGATTTACCTCATTTAATATTATCATTATAGAAGCCGGACATATTACACAAGCTTGGGTAATTGCATTTATGCCTGTGACGTTAGCAGGAATGGTTCTTCTCTTTAAGAAGAAGTGGCTCTGGGGAGCTGCTCTGTTCTTGTTGGGAGTAGCTTGTTCTGTAAATTATGGCCATATTCAGATGACTTATTATTTAGTACTGATTTGTCTCTTTATATACTTGGGATATGCTGTCTGGAAAGTAAAAGAAAAAGCGTTTGCAGAACTTGCTAAAACGACGGGAATTATGGCTGCTTGTGTCATAGTAGCTGTAATGCCGAATGCAGGAGGAATGTATGTAAACTGGGATCTGGGGCAACACTCTATTCGTGGGGCTACGGAACTGACTACAACTACACCGAGTGGTGAGAAGATATCTTCCGGATTAGATAAAGATTATGCTTTTGCATGGAGTTATGGCAAAAGCGAATTGTTGACATTACTTGTACCGAATGCCTATGGTGGTGGCTCCGGAGGAATGCTGGGTAGCGATTCTGAATTGTATAAAGAACTGAAAGCGAAAGGTGCTCAGGTGGGTAAGGAAGTACAAGCGCCTACATATTGGGGTGATAAATCGTTTACATCGGGACCTGTTTATTTTGGAGCTTTGGTTTGCTTCCTCTTTGTATTGGGAATGTTTGTGATTAGAAATCCTATGAAATGGTGGGTATTTGCCGGCACAATGTTTCTTATACTGATGGCTTTGGGACGTAATTTTGATTCATTCAATACGTTTTTATTCCATTATCTTCCGCTATATAATAAGTTTCGTACGGTAGAATTTGCTTTGGTTATACCGGAATTGATATTCCCGATTGTAGGGATTTGGGGGTTGAAGGAGATATTATCTGATAATGTGGATGCGAAAGCATTTAAGCATGGGATGATAGGAGCTTTGGCTATTACAGGTGGCTTATCATTGATTCTTTGGATAATGCCAAGTGCCTTTCTTGATTTTCGTTCTTCTTTTGATGCTCAATATCAGTTGCCGGATTGGTACTATAATGCATTATTGATAGATCGTGCATCTTTGGCTTCTTCTGATGCGTTACGTTCATTGGTCTTTATTTTGTTAGGGGCTGGTTTGTTATTTTGGTATAATAAGGCTAAGGATAAGCCGACGGCTGCAATAATAGTAAGTGCTGGGGTTGCAATTTTGATTCTTGTCGATTTATGGGGCGTAGATAAACGTTATCTGAATGATAGTAACTTTGTGAGTCCTAATAAGACAAAAGAGATATTCAAGCCTTCGGTTGCTGATACGGAAATACTGAAAGATACTACTTCTTATCGTGTACTGAATCTGAATAATCCGTTTCTGGAAACTAATACATCCTACTATCATCATTCTATTGGCGGTTATCATGCTGCTAAGTTAAGGAGGTATCAGGAGTTGATAGATCATCGTCTGCAAGGTGAAATAGGTACAACAATAGAAGCTCTTAAGAATGCGCAAACAGTGAATGACCTATTGCCTGCTTTGGCTGCAAACCACTCCCTGAATATGTTGAATACCCGTTATATTATTTACAACCCTGAGCAACCTCCATTAGTGAATCCGTTTGCTTATGGCAATGCCTGGTTTGTAGATAAAGTGGATATTGTAGAGAATGCGGATGCCGAAATTGCTGCATTAAATACAATTAATCCTTTGCAAACAGCTGTTGTGGATAAGCGCTTTGCTGATGATCTGAAAGGATTTACTCCACAACCGGATTCTACGGCTACGATCAAACTGGATAGTTATCGTCCGAATAGGCTGGTATATACTTCCATCACTTCATCCGAACAATTGGCTGTATTCTCTGAAATCTATTACCAGCCGGGTTGGAATGCATATATAGATGGTAAACCGGCTTCTCATTTCCGTGTGGACTGGATACTAAGAGGTATATTAGTACCTGCCGGAGAGCATCAGATTGTGTTTGAGTTTAAACCACAAGGGTATATTATAGCTACGAATGTAGCAGCGTATAGCGGATTTGTTATTCTGCTTTTGCTCGTTGTTGCTGTAGGTTATTCTATTTGGAATATTATAAATAGAAAAAAAAATTCTCCTTTCAGAGATAACGAAAACTTATAAATATCAAAAGAAAATGATTTGTTGTTGAATAATGTGGATAGGTTATTTTTAAAATTAATTTGGAAAAAATTTGCATTTCTCAAAAACAATCGCTTCCTTTGTAGGACATAATAATCAAGACCTTAACTATGAAAAAACAACTTAACTATGAAAAAACAACTTAACTATGAAATAAAAGATCTATTTTAACCAAACTTAATATATGATTGGAGAGATCTTTATAAGGTGATTGTCCCAGACAAAGGAGCAATCACCTTTTTTTGTTTTTAGGGATATTCAGCAAATAATAAAAAAATCAGCCAACTGATTCGCAATGCTTTGAACATGAAATAGTTGGCTTTTTGTGTCAACCGTCATTATGTACGCCCTATCGTAAGGGGTAAGGAGACAAAATCTGTCGAGTTCGGTGCAAAGGTCAACAACATACAGATAGACGGGATCTCGTTCATCGAACACATCTCGTTCAAGGCATTTCGGAATACATACGGCAAACGCTATATTGATGATTGACAAAATCAAAAACAGACAGAGTAAAGCCGCATAGCGCATGATTAAAAAGAATCTATCATTGAATGTCCCTAAAAAGCTTATGATATGAAGGTACGGGCATACCTATCCTAGAAGGTTGAGGTTCCGTTTTATAAATCTGTGTTGATAAAATGAAGCAGTTTTTTTGTGAGACTTTCCCATGAAAGAACAGCTTTTTCTTTTTCTATGTTGTCAGCAATAATAAGCAATTTTTCGGGTGATAGCAAGTCTTTAATTCCTTGGGCTATGGCTTGTGAAGATATTTCAGGTACGACAATACCCGTTCCCGGGTCGGCAATACTATGCTGAAAGTCACCTACAGGTGTACTAAGCATCGGTAGGTTATAGTGATAGGCTATAGATACTACGCCGCTTTGAGTTGCCGAACGATAGGGCAGAATCAGAGCATCGGCAGCTGAAAAAAATACAGGTATTTCATTATCTGCAATATACCGGTTGTATGAATAAATACGTTTGCAGGCTGGTGACGCCTCAATTAAGATCTGGTATTTGTCGTAGTTGCCATAACATTCTCCGGCAATCAGCAGCTGATAGCTTTCATCCAGTTTGGACATTGCCTCTATTAACAAGTCAAGCCCTTTATAATCGCGTATAAGGCCGAAAAACAGTAAAGTTTTCTTGCAGGGATCAAGAGCTAGGGATTGGTGGGCTTTTTCTTTGTCTTGCTTTTTACCAAAATGATTATATAAAGGATGAGGGTTTTGTATATACTTAGCACTGTTACAGAGCGATTCCAAATCATTCTTTACCGTATCACTCATCACGATAAAACCATGACTTTGTTTGAATAATAATTTTGCCATCGGTTTGTCAAAGAAACGGGGTTCGTGCGGAATAGCGTTATGGATAAGGGTTATTACTTTGCAATGCTTCTTCATCCGGTTTGCAATGTGTGCATACCCAGGGACAAAGAAAGACATCCAGTAACTTATGATCAACACGTCTGGAGCAAATGTTTTAATTTCTTTTACAGTTTTGCAATAGCTTATAGGATTAATGCTGTCTAATGAACGAACACTATCTACCTTTATCGCTCTGTCTCCTTCTTCTACATATTGCGTTTTGCCGGGGAAAAGAAAATCGGGATAAAGGCGTGAAAAGTTGAAAGCCTTTACTTCGTGTCCTTCTTTTTGCAATTGAGTGTATAGCATGGCGCTAAACTGGGCAATGCCTCCACGGTAGGGATAGACAGGGGAGAGGATAGCGATTTTCATATTGGTTGTAGTTGACGGTTGACAGTGGACAGGTGCGCAGCGGTATTTTTAACTGTCCACTGTCACCTGAATTAATATCTATAGTGATCAGCTTTGTACGGACCTTCTACTGGAACACCGATATAGTCGGCCTGCTTTTGTGAAAGAGTGGATAGCTTGACGCCAATACGCTCCAGATGCAAGCGAGCAACTTCTTCGTCCAGACGTTTCGGAAGACGGTAAACACCTACTTCGTAAGCCATCTGCCATAAATCCATTTGGGCTAATACCTGGTTCGTAAATGAGTTACTCATCACGAAAGAAGGATGTCCTGTTGCGCATCCCAGGTTTACCAAACGGCCTTCTGCCAAAAGGAAGATAGAATTGCCGTTGGGGAATGTGTATTTATCAACCTGAGGTTTGATATTGGTATGCTGGATATTAGGATAGTTTACTAGCTTTTCTACCTGGATTTCGTTATCGAAGTGACCAATGTTGCAGATAATTGCCTGGTCTTTCATTTGTGTCATGTGTTCGATAGTAATGATGTCGCAATTGCCGGTTGTAGTAACGAATATGTTTCCTTCTTTAATAGCTTCTTCCATCGAGGTTACCTCGAAGCCTTCCATTGCAGCCTGAAGTGCACAAATCGGGTCTATCTCTGTAACAATTACACGGGCACCGTATGTACGCATAGAATGTGCGCAGCCTTTTCCTACATCACCGTATCCGGCAACAACCACAACTTTACCTGCAATCATTACATCGGTAGCACGTTTGATACCATCAGCTAATGATTCACGGCAACCATATAAGTTATCGAATTTGGACTTTGTAACGGAGTCATTTACATTAATAGCAGGAACCAGCAGCTCGCCACGTTCCATCATCTGATACAGACGGTGTACACCGGTAGTAGTTTCTTCCGATACGCCTTTCATTTCAGCTATAGTACGGTGCCAACGCGTATTATCTTCTGCCAAAATGCGGTGTAATGTGTCCAGAATTACTTGTTCTTCATGATTACCACCTTTACGATTTATTGTTTCGGCGTCGTTTTCAGCACGGTACCCCATGTGAACTAATAAAGAGGCATCGCCACCGTCATCTACAATCAGGTTCGGGCCTTTGCCGTCAGGGAAGCGTAATGCCATATCTGTACACCACCAGTATTCTTCCAGTGTTTCGCCTTTCCAGGCAAATACCGGAACTCCTGATGCAGCGATAGCGGCAGCGGCATGATCCTGTGTAGAGAAGATGTTGCAGCTTGCCCAGCGTACATCTGCTCCCAACGCAACTAATGTTTCGATTAACACTGCAGTCTGGATAGTCATATGCAGTGAGCCGGTGATACGTGCACCTTTCAGAGGTTTCTGATCGGCATACTTCTTGCGAAGCGCCATCAATCCCGGCATTTCGTGTTCGGAGATTTCGATTTCCTTACGGCCGAATTCTGCCAAACCCATATCTGCTACTTTATAAGGCAGATTAGTTGGAAATAATTGAGACATAATAAAATTACTATAAGTGTTTTTAAAGGCTACAAAGGTAGTTACTTTATTTTGTTTTTTAATGATGTTTTTATTAATAGCTCATTTAAAATGCTTCCGATAAATAAGATGGAAGGTATATATATCGGCATTGCGTATCTCCATGTTGTATTGGGACTTGCTAAAGCAGAAATGCCAATGTATATGATAATAAAGGAAAGTAGAAGACCAGATGTTTGCCAATATTTATCCGCGAAACTACTTTTACGCGTTGTAACAAAGAAATAGATTGAAGCAGCGGCAAATATTATCCAATAAATATAGTGCAGAATGTGCCGTGCCGGGTTTATGTCAGAGAATAGATTGCAAGTGTGTTTATAGTTATCTATCTGAATGTTGTAGTAATCTTGATACATTTTCTCATTTTTAAATTCACCACCATGTTCTCCTATCTCTCTGAATTCAAAGAAACCTGTGAAAGAAGGAATAATGAAACTGGTAATAAAATCGAAGGGATATGTAAATATTAGTTTCTGTGCATATTTAGAATATAATTCTCCTGCTTCTACCCAGGCAATAGGGTAAGGACGGTTGGTCATTTGCATGTAGTAAAATACAAACTGTTTAAAAGGAGAGGTTTGATCCCACATAAGCCCGGTTGACAATGCCGCCTGGGTTGTGAAAATGGAATCGGGGCAGGAGATGAGGAATTTATGATATAGCTGTTCTAATTCTGTGTCAAATTTAGTTACGGGTAGTTGTTTAGCTTTAGGAATTAGTACAGAAGCGTTGTTCATTAACTGCCATCCTCCAAATCCGGAAGTTGTGTTTACTCCGGTTACTTTTTTATATTCGGCCCGTGTAGAATTTTGCAGAAAGAGCAATAAGGCTATTGGAATGCAGGCAATGATTATTCGTAATATAATAGCTTTTTTTTGAAAAGCCAGAAATAGGACTATCATTGATACTGGTACATAAAACATACCTGCATATCTGACATTATATAGCATGGCAAGGCAGCATAGATGAATAATAATTATCCAGATATTTGAACTGTAAACCATCCATAAAGCTGTGGCCATAAATAAAATTGTTAGTGTATTGAATAATCCGTCGCTCATTAAGAAATTGGTACTGAACAGGATGGTTGGTGATAAGAATACAAATAAACAAAGCCCATAGAATATCCATTTATTCTTTAGTTCGATTAAGTATTTGAACGAATACAAAAAGAATAAAGATATTAACGCATTGAAGAAATATGACGCAATGAAGATGAAACTGAAACTACTGTTTATGCTATGCAGAAATTGTAAGTAATAAGAATACCCCATTGGTCTATATATGTTTAATATTCCGCTTTGTGCCGATAGTATGTAAGCTCCTGTATCAGGAAATACAAAAGGAAAAGGGTATAAATTATAAAATAGAACGCCGATTATACTTATTAAAAGTATTAAAACGCAGAGTTCTGTTTTTTGTTCTTTAAACGATATGTAGCGAATAAAATCTTTAAAACTTTTCATGTTGAATAGGTTAATCAGTAAAACGATATTTAATAAGTATCCAAATAGCTTCTATACCATCTGTCCATCGGATTTTTTTGCCTTCATTAATCGAACGGGGATAATAATGAATAGGAATCTCTTTTATCTTAATTCCGTATTTTGCCACTTTGGCTGTTACTTCCGGACAGAATTCAAAGCCAGTACATTTTAAAGGGATTGATTTCAAGAACTCGCTGTTAAAAGCTTTATAGCAAGTAGGTTCGTCTGTTAAATGTTGGTTAAACAGTATGTTTGTGACAGTAGTGACTAATAATCCTCCGTAATAAAAGCTTTGGTATGAATGTTTATTTTCTTTTATAAGAAAGCGTGATCCGTACACAACTTTTTTCTGATTATATATTAGTTCCGGTAAAAGTAGATTATAGTCTTCCGGTTCATATTCTAAATCAGCATCCTGAATAATAACATAATCGCCTGATACTTTTGTTATACCCGTACGTATAGCCATCCCTTTTCCTTGATTGACTGTATGTTGAATTAAATATATGCTCTCATTAGGGTGAGATGAAATGTAATTGTTAACCAGCTCTTTGGTCGAGTCCTTAGAACCATCATCTACAATGATAATCTCCTTTTGGGTTTGTTCAATGAGTTGAACTGATATTATTTTATTAAGTATCTGCACTATAGTCCTTTCTTCATTGTAAGAAGGAATAATGATAGATAGTGTTTTGTTTCGACTGTTTTCCATAGATTGACTTTCTCAGTACTCTAAGAACTTTGTTTATTTATGCAAAAGTAGTAATAATTTCTTATAAAAAGCTGTGTTTCTATTTCATAGACAGTTGAAAAAGGATGTTTTATTAATTAGTTTATCTTATTTATGCCTGGTTTGAAAGAAAAATCAAGGAGTGTGATATGATTGTTAACCGTAGTTCTTAGAGAACGATGCTATACAAAAAGGGTAGGTAATAAAAAAGGACTGTCTAAATAGTTTAATTCATTAGACAGTCCTTTACCTATAAATTTCCAATCATGCAAAGCCGACTATTTTAGTTTCCTCATCATCTTCTTCAACCAGAAATAGTAACCTGTTACAGCAAAAATTACTCCAAGCAATGAGACCAAGCAGGAAAGTACCCGGGTTATAATACCACCCCAGGAACCTGCATGTACAGAATAAATCCATCCTCTTATCTTACCGGATTTTGGAAGGTCATCATATAACTGAATTTCTGTAATTTCACCGGTTGCCGGATTAAAAGAGTAACGGTCACTACCTCGCGTATTGCCATATTTAAGAGAAGATACAGTTGCCGAACCATCTTGAATTGTAATAGAATTAAAATTAGCATAGCGGTTTTGCAAAGCCGTTAACACATCCGCCCATTGTGTATAATCTGTTTTTTTCTGCCGTTTTTCTTTTCTTTCCGCATTGGAATGTTCATGAGAACCGGCCTTTTTTCCGTAAGTTTCTTTTGAGGTCAAAGCAGAAGAAGGCGAAGTATGTACTTGTGTTTGAGTTGCCTTAACTCCAAAAACCGTATAGAAAGCATTACGATACCAATCAAAAGACCAGGTCAACCCAGTTAAACACAGAACAAGCAAAAGCAATGCAGCATAAAAACCTCCCGAAACATGCAGATCATAAAAGAATCGGAACCAACCGGCTTTAGTCTTTATTTTTAACCTGTTCTTCATTACTTTCTTATTACGCGGAAACCAGACAAAAACACCACTGACAATAATAATAACCAGTATTAGTGTAGAAACACCAACAAGCGTTTTTCCCCACGAAAAACCTCCGTCCCGTTTATATTCATCCAATAACCAACGGTGGAGACGCATCATCTGCATAAAGAAACCTTGTCCGTCATCTATTCCTGTTATCTCTCCGGTATATGGATTCATAAAAACCGCAGCTTTCTTTCCCGGCAAAACCAACTGATATGTTCGCTTTGGATCAGAAAAAATACGAATGCCATTTATCTTCATAGAATAAGGAAGTTGCTGTTGTGCCAAGCTTATTAGAGATGCAGGCGGAAGCGGTTCGTTCTTTACCTCTTTTACAAAATAGCGTGAAGGATAACACAATTCCAATATCTCCGTTTCAAATACAAGTATTGCCCCTGTCAGGCAAACAATAGCAATGATAATACCAAAAGGTATCGATAACCATAAATGTATTTTTAAAAAAAACTTTCTCATTTTCCGAATACTTGTTTTATTCCATCATATATCCCCGGAACAGCAACCGTCCCTGATCCCACCACAAACTAAGATCGATAGCTATATAAATATCGAACAACTCCGTGCTCTTCAGTCAAAAAGCGGCTAAACGTTTCACTACCTCCCCCTTCTAATGTTGTACCTGGAGAAACTTTACCACCACGTCCGGCAGCCGAAGCTGTAGGCGTGAAATCCCGTGTCCGGTCTGTGCTTGATACACCGATAATTATACTTGGCGGAAAGTACTTTCCTCTACCGGAAGAAAAAGCCTTACTGATCCCTACCAAAGCATGGAAAAACGAATCCCCGTCAAGAAGATAAATCACCGGATAAGTTTGTGCCTTATCCTGATCATAGTTTTCCGGAAGATTTATCCAGTAACCCTGTCCCTCCTGCAAAGCCGCAGAATACAATGTTTGTTTTTTACCGATATAAATATCCTCCTGGCTCCGCGTAACCGATGAGAGCAGGAGGAATATTAAAAGAAATTGAATTTTAACCATTTTCCGTGTTTAGCAACTACTAATCTTTAGAAACTGTAAGCTTTCCAACACCGCTGATCTGTTCAGACTCGACAGTAACACCTTTTGTTGCCACAGCCGTTTTAGGATCAATCTGATAAATCGCCGGCTGGTTTCCGTCCGTAGTGGTTACAGGCATATACACCTTGCCATTCTCTGAATAAGGGCTATTTCCAAATCCTGAGATAATATCTGTCGAAGGCATCCCCGTCACATAAGTTAATTTCTTGTCTTCGCCTTTGTAAACAGCCAGTTCTTTAGCTACAAATCCCGATTCTGTCAAAGGTCTGTCATACATCAACAACAAGAAATAGTCTTCTGCGATATGCCAGCAACGCAAAAAGGCTTTGCCATTCGTTGCCGCTTCGATATTGAAATAATAGCCGGAATCGAAATCATCAGTTCCGGATTTGATACGCACCACGCCTGCAGGCAAATTTGTTTTCTGGACATCTGCCGTCATGGTTTTTGCATAACTTGGCGAAAACACATATATGTCGCCATTATCAGCTGCCCAAATAGTCTGATAGTATTGCGATTTATTGCGTCCGCAAGCATAACTGATCTTATCTGTTTTAATCAGTTTCGGATTTTCCAATTTCTCGTTCTCATAAATTGCAATCCATGCTTCATTCGGATGCTGGGTCCATTGCAGTTCCCCTTTTTCGTATGCGCTACTATTGCTACCTCCGGATTCTGTTTTCACTAATTCCGGATATACAACATATTTGCCACCTTCGGCTTTTACTCCATATTTGCTTAATCCCATCGGAATCGGAGCAGAATATATTTTATTATTGGCCTGCAAAATACCGGCCAACGTAACATACTCACCATTACCCAGGTAGTTTTCAGACATAATCACATTATTATTTGTGGTAAATGTTTCATTGACCACATCCAGATAAGACAACAGGAAACCTTTCGGTAAATAACCATTCTCATCAGCGTAAGACGAACCCAAATCACCGGTAGAAGATGTAATGATATAATTATTATAAATACCGTAAGAGGTGAAACGTTTAATCTCGTATGTATTATCACGTTCTTCCACTTTTCCTTTTGCATTCAGTATATATGAAGAAGTAACTCCTGCATTGCCTTGATTATATACCAGGCGATATAAATACTTATCCTGATAGAATATCCACTGCGTTCCGCTTTCCGTTGTAAGACCGTTGTTCTTAGCCGACACTTTTCCTTCGGCCAGTTCGTCAGCGGTTAACAGATAATTAGCATCACCAACAGAAGCAGCGATAACATAACTGGTTAAAGCTTCATTATCGCCGTCGCCACCACCATTTCCGCCTTCAACCATATCATCGTTGCAGGATATTATTGATCCTAAACATAAGATAGCAGCAAGACTCCAGTTTAAATAGTTCTTTTTCATATACAAAACAGATTTTTAATAATTAATATTTATATGTATGCCAGTATGAGTTATTTACCGCCGAAATAAACCCTTACCTTTCCATAGAAAGCCCGTCCGGCTTTCTGGAGGCTAAAATTGTCGTACAGTTTTTCATTTGTAAAATTCCGGCATTCGAAAGAGATATTGTATCGTCCGTTTTGTATGCCGTAAGATAAAGTAAGGTTATGGGAGAATTGCGTAGGAACCACAAATTCGGACTCACTACCCACAGCTTCCGAATAGAGCGGAAAACTGTGCATATACAAGTTATCGTATGTAACTGTCAGCATATTACTTTTCTTTCCTAAGTTGCGCCAATAAAATGTAAGGTCCGAATTAGCAAACTGATATGGTAAATTCGGTATCCGCGCCTTATATGTCAGGCTTTCCTGATTACTTCCGTTGCTAACGGTTTTCACATTATCACGCACGTTCATCTGTGTAAAGCTTCCACCTGCACTAATCCAATCCGCAAAACCATATCGTGCAGAAAAAGTAAATCCTTTTGTCAACACGCGTCCATGATTCACATAAGTCGCCCCATATTTACCGCCGCTTAAATCGGATATATTACGCTGGATGTAGTCTTTTGTATTTCGGTAAATCACTCCGCTTTCAACATATATGGAATGCTTCCCAAACATTTCGTCATAACTCAGGTTAAGGTTCAGGTTATCGCTATTCTCCGGTTTCAATGCGATATCACCGGATTCCAGATCCTCATCACCAAACATCTCTTCATTGGTCGGCAAACGATATGCTTTCTCATAAGATAACTTTGCCTGTAGGTTCTTTAAAATAAAGTAAGTTCCTGCCGCTCCATATCCCATTGCATTTACAGAGTTGGTTGTACGTACATATTTATCCTGTGCAGCAGACGTAGCAACCGGGCCGGCTATAAACTGATTATAATATTTACCAAACACAGACACGTTCCAGTGCTCGGAAGGCATCAAACGATAAGACAGGCCGCTAATGTTCTTGCGGGTTTCCTTAGGAATTGCATTTGCCTCCGAATCTTCATTCAGAAGAGAACGGTTCGATCGCCGGAAAGCATTCAATACATGATTAAAGGTAAACATGTGTGCTTTGCCCAAACGGTAATTAGCTGTCAATGTTCCGTTCCAGTTGTTATTATCCGAACGGGTATTCTGATAGGATTGTTCGCCCGGCATTTTAAGAGGACGCATTTCACCACGCCAATTAAATTCATAAGAAGAAGTATCGACATTGTTCGTCATATTCTTATTATAGTTAGCCGTCAGTACCAAATCTAATCCTTTTGTGAACAGGTCTTGTTTACGGTAATCAAGTGATGGCATAAGGGAGTACCCTTTCCGGTACTTTCCGCCAAACACAACTTCCTGCCGGACACCGGTTTGAATGTCTTTATACATCCGTGAGTAGGTAAAACCAAACATGAACCGGTCAGCCCA
Source organism: Parabacteroides chinchillae (assembly GCF_900108035.1). GTDB lineage: Bacteria > Bacteroidota > Bacteroidia > Bacteroidales > Tannerellaceae > Parabacteroides > Parabacteroides chinchillae. The sequence continues at coordinate 43,776 of NZ_FNVS01000011.1, read as the reverse complement.
TTTCTTATTAACAATACCAATCTTTCCTACCACAGCTTCATTATGGAAATTGTCGTGAAACCGTTTCACATGTTCAATCTTTTTTTTATTAATTGCTCCGGTAGCAAAGTCTTTCACCGGAGTATCCACATAATAGTCGTTATCAGAATAGTTCTGAAAAGCATTGATTTCATAAGTAAACCCATTACTTAAGGTCTGTCCGAAATTAACATACGATTTATGTGTATTAAATGACCCAAAAGAATAAGAGGCATCTAGAAACCACTTTTTCTGATTCTTTTTGGTAATGATATTGATAACTCCTCCTATTGCATCGGTTCCGAAGCCAACAGGCACGACACCTTTATATACTTCGATCCGCTCTGCGTAATTAACCGGGATATTATTTAATCCGAATGAACTTCCTACGCCTTCCTGCGGTACGCCATCTATAAATATCTTAATATGTTTACCGCTGAATCCATCCATCATCAACTGCATATCCGAGCCAACACCTCCGGATTCACGTAATTTCATCCCCGGAGCTTGTGTTAGCGCTTCACTCAGGTTCTGGGTGGAATTTTGTAAAGCTTTCGTATCAAGAGCCACAGCATTGAATGCTGAACGTTTCAAGCGGCTTATTCCATTGGAAACGACCACAACTTCTTCCAGTTCTGTAGTTTGAGGAGAGATAGTTACATTCTGTTTCGTTCGTTCGCCGGCAACAAGTTTCACCGGCTTTTCTACAGTTTTGTAGCCAATAGCAGACACTACCAGTGTATAGTCGCCTGCGGGAGCTTTCAGATGGAAAATACCATCCTTATTAGTAGTGCCTCCATAATTCGTGCCTTTCAAGTAAACTGTTGCAAAATCTACGATCTCTTTTTCCGTAGACAGAACTTTGCCCGAAATCATGGAGCCATCCTGCGACCATGCATAAGTAGAAAAGACTGATAAAAGAAGTACCAGGAAAAACTTATAAATAACCGTTTTCAATGTATAATGAATTTTGTAACGTTAATAAAACGCTGCAAAGTTCCCTATAAATCAAAAACACATCAATCGCCATAAATAGGTAAAATACAGATAGGATTTTATCCTGTCCAGTCACTATTTATAGGTACTAACACCTAAAACAAGACAAAAAAAGGAAAGCGGAGGTCCGGCATAGCACCAGACTCCGCTTTCCATATATAATTAACTCTGTAATGTTTACTTATTGCAAGTACAACGCGGTTTGATCTGCTTGAAGAAATCGTTACCCTTGTTGTCTACCAGAATAAAAGCAGGGAAATCTTCTACTTCAATCTTCCAGATTGCTTCCATACCCAATTCTGGATATTCCACGCATTCAATACTCTTGATATTGTTTTGCGCCAGAATTGCAGCCGGACCACCGATTGAACCCAGGTAGAAACCACCGTGATTCTTACAAGCATCCGTTACCTGCTGGCTGCGATTACCTTTCGCCAGCATAATCAAGCTACCGCCATGGCTCTGGAACAGGTCGACATAAGAGTCCATACGGCCAGCCGTAGTCGGTCCCATAGAACCGCAAGCCATACCGGTCGGTGTTTTAGCCGGACCGGCGTAGTAGATTGGATGGTCTTTAATATATTGAGGCAGGTCTTCTCCCTTGTCCAAACGTTCTTTCAACTTGGCATGGGCAATATCACGGCCTACAATAATCGTTCCGTTCAATGACAAACGGGTTGCTACCGGATATTTATCCAATTCTTTCAGGATATCGGCCATCGGTTGGTTAAGATTGATTTTTACAGCGTTACCTTCACCTGCCTGGCGTAATTCGGCGGGAATCAATTCACCGGGATTGCTATCCAGTTTCTCAATCCAGATACCGTCTTTATTGATCTTACATTTGATATTGCGGTCGGCCGAACAGCTCACGCCTAAACCTACCGGACACGAAGCCCCGTGGCGTGGCAAACGAACGATACGAATATCATGCGCCAGATATTTTCCGCCGAACTGTGCACCCAATCCGATGTTATATACTTCATTCATTACCTGCTTTTCCAGTTCCACATCGCGGAAAGCACGGCCGTATTCATTACCTGTAGTAGGCAAATTGTCATAATAATGAGTAGAAGCCAACTTCACTGTCAACAGGTTCTTCTCGGCAGAAGTACCGCCAATAACAACAGCAATATGGTAAGGAGGGCAAGCTGCCGTACCTAATGTTTTTATTTTTTCAATGATAAATGGAACCAAAGTACCCGGGTTAAGGATCGCCTTTGTTTCCTGATACAGATAAGTTTTGTTTGCCGAACCGCCGCCTTTGGTTACACACAGGAATTTATATTCCATACCTTCCGTAGCTTCAATATCTATCTGTGCCGGCAAGTTGCATTTTGTATTTACCTCATCATACATATTCAAAGGAGCATTCTGGGAATAGCGCAGATTCTCTTCTGTATATGTTTTATAGACGCCCAAGGCCAAGGCTTCTTCATCGCAATAACCTGTCCACACTTGTTGTCCTTTCTCACCGTGGATAATAGCCGTGCCGGTATCCTGGCAGAACGGAAGTACGCCTTTTGCTGCCACTTCTGCATTACGCAGGAAAGTCAATGCCACATATTTATCGTTATCGCTGGCTTCAGGATCATTCAGGATCTTAGCCACTTGCTCGTTATGCGAACGGCGAAGCATAAAGGATACATCACGGAATGCGGTATTTGCCATTGCCGTAAGGCCTTCTTTAGCGACCTTTAAAATAGGTTTTCCTTCAAATTCCGAAACGGATACATAATCTTTTGTAAGCAAATAATACTCTGTGGTATCCGGTCCTAATGGGAACGGTTCCTGATACTTAAAAGGAGGTGTTGCCATAGCGTTTGTATTTTAATTTATAATATTGGTTTAGAATTACTGTCTTTCTTACGGACTGGCAAACTTAACTAAAATTCGTGAGATACAGCCGTTGTTTGGCCTTTTAAAATCTGTATTTCAAGTTTATTTTAAATTCCGTTAGTATATTTGAAGATTGTAAACAAAACATGCACATGAAGATATTAATTGTAGAAGACGAGCCTTCATTGCGGGAACTTATGTATAAAACGCTCTTACAGGAAAGGTACGTAGTAGAAACAGCAGGTACATATCTTGAAGCCAGTTTAAAGATAACGGATTACAGCTACGACTGTATTCTGCTTGATATTATGCTACCCGACGGAAACGGATTGAAACTGCTGGACGATTTAAAGAAGCAACATAAACAAGAAAGTGTCATTATCATTTCGGCCAAAGACTCTATAGACGACAAAGTGTCCGGATTAGAGCTAGGTGCAGACGACTATTTGCCCAAACCTTTCCATTTGGCAGAACTCAACGCACGCATCAAAAGCGTTATGCGCCGTAGATGGGGCAACGGCGACATGTCTATACAACTTGGCAACATACGGATAGAGCCGGATAGTTTCCGGGTATTTATTGCCGGCAAAGAAATCGAATTACTCAAAAAAGAATATGACATATTACTTTATTTCATGAACCGCCCGAACCATCTCATCGACAAAGCCGCATTGGCTGAAGCCGTATGGGGCGACCATATCGACCAGTCGGACAACTTTTACTTTGTATACGCTCAGGTTAAGAACCTGCGTCAACAATTAAAAAAAGCCGGAGCGGACGTTGAGATTCGTTCCATTTATGGTTTCGGTTATAAAATTGTAATCTGTAATAACGAATCTACCGGCAAACAATGAAATTGATATACCGCATACTAATCCGTCTTTCGGTTGTGCTGCTCCTTATACTTAGCGGCTGGGCAGTATTCTTTTATTACACAATGGTTGAAGAAATAAACGATGAAGTAGACGATGCCCTTGAAGACTACTCCGAAACAATTGTCCTTCGGGCACTGGCCGGACGGGAACTTCCTTCTGCCAACGACGGTACAAACAACACCTATCAAATACATGAAATAACCAAAGAGGAAGCAGACTCTTACCCCTCAATACATTATTATGATGCGGAGATTTACATTCAGGAGAAAAAAGAAACCGAACCCGCACGTATACTCCGGACTATTTTCGCCAATAACGAAGGACGTTATTTCCTGCTCGAGGTGTCTACACCTTCTTTTGAAAAAGAAGACTTGCGTGGAGCCGTTGCCTCCTGGATCGTATTCCTTTACGCAACACTTCTTGTTACTCTGCTGATTGTATGTGCTTGGGTATTCTACAGAAGCCTGAAACCGCTTTATACGCTGCTACATTGGCTGGACGGATATTTGCCCGGTAAACCGATTGCTCCGTTACAAAATAAAACGACAATCAGCGAATTCCGCCGTTTGAACGATGCTGCCCAACGCGCGGCAAAACGTTCGGAACTGGCATTCAACCAGCAAAAGCAATTCATAGGAAATGCTTCGCACGAACTTCAAACCCCACTGGCCGTATGCACAAACCGGATTGAATGGCTACTGGACAATACAGACCTGACTGAGGAACAGATGGCTGAATTGTTTAAAACAAAGCATACATTGAATTATATCATCCGCCTTAATAAATCTCTATTGTTCCTGTCGCGAATTGATAACCGGCAATTTACAGAAAGCTGCCCGATCGAAATAAACAATCTGGTAAAAAGACTCCTGGACGATTATAAAGAAATATTCTGCTATAACGGACTAATTGTTTCGCTGGAAGAATCCGGAACATTTACCCTTATAATGAACGAAGCACTGGCAGAGGCTCTAATCTCTAATCTGGTCAAAAATGCTTTCATTCATAATAAGGAGAATGGTTATATCCATATCACCCTGAAAGAACAAAGTTTTGTTATTGCCAATACAGGCACAGATTTCCCACTGGACAGCGAGCATATTTTCGACCGCTTCTATCAGGGAAGCCGCAAGGAAGAATCTACCGGACTGGGGCTAGCCATTGCAGACGCTATCTGCAAACAGTATCAGCTCCATCTTTCTTATGAATACAGAAAAGGAGAACACTTGTTCTCCCTTTCCAAATAAAAACATCTTTATTTATAAAATAATTCCGTCTTCAGTTATCCGCAAGTCCACCTCCAGCTTGCCCTGTTCCAATTCCACCAGATACCATTCTTCGGAAGGAGTCTGGATAAACTCTGCATCGTCAATCTCATAGGTGGCATAAGGAGATGCTTTAATTGCAGCAACTACGGCAGAAGGCAATTCGGAAGCATGCACGTCCGTTTTGGTTTGTACCCAAGAGCCATCCGCTTTAAACAATAGTTCACGCTTAACTTTTCCATCCAGTATATCGACTTCCGTCATATCTTTTTCTTTTTCGATCTCAATAATACGGGCATCCGGGTAAGTAGTCTTTATATATTCCTCAACATTTCCGGCAGGTTGGGCAGGGATAAAGTCCTCATAGTCATCGTCAGTATCGACATCAGCTACTGCCTTTATCAATATGCCGTCCGGCGAGTAATAAATATCCGTTTCAGTGTTTCCTTCTTCTACTTCAATTACGTAAACAGTTTCCATGTCTTTGCGTTCTATCATATCCACGTCATCAACCTTCCAGTTTTTATATTCACTCTGCTGGAAAGATGTTTTCACCGCAGAAGGAAGGGCATCGAATGGAATGTCCGTTTCAGTCATATACCAAACCCCGTTATTGTCATACCAGGCTTCTGTATCTTTATTGTCTTGCTTAAAATCGGCTACCAGGTACGTGTTACGCTTTTCCCATCCCACACTTTTAGCAGACGGATATTGAGTTGTAAAAGCAGTTTGGGTTGTTTCGCTTACCCACTCCAGACCTTTATCATTATTATCGTCACAACTCATTAACAACCCTGCAGCCAATACAATAGTGCATACCATTCTCTTCATAGTAAATTCCTTTCTTATTTAATTATCAATGTTAATCAGATTAAACTTCTTGTCAAATTTTAATTCGAGGCCATTCGATAACTTTGCCTCATAATCACGGGAGCTTTTTTCAATTTTCACGATAGTCTGTTCCGCATAATTCGACTTCACATAACGAAGAATTACAGAAGGAACAACCGCTTCGGGCACTGCTGCATATTTACAATCCACCTCTTTCCAACTGCCATCCTTATCAAACTCTACCTTAATACTATTCGTAAATATAACCTCATACTTCTTGTCGAACCATTCCTTTTCCATTTTAGTCAGGGCAACTTTATCGTTTGGGAAGTACTTCTTTACATACGCTTGTGCCTTGGCAGGCAACTCATTAAACGGAATAGGGCGGTCGTCGTCCGCATGTACCGCCGTATTTACGGCCAGCAGACACATTAATAAGACCAAAATCTTCTTCATTGTTGTTTATTTTTATTGTCAGACATCTTTTTACCAACCTTTCGGTAGGACAAAGATGAAGCACAATTTTAAAATGAATCTGAAATAGAATAAAGAAATGTACTTCCTACAGATTCTTTCCTGAGTTTTCCTTCCTTCATCATCCGTTTCAGATCGGCAGCGGCTTTTGTCTTTCCGCAATGGCAAAGGCTACGATATATTTTACCGGAAATGTAAGGGTGTGTTTTCAGGTATTCCATCGTAAAGGCTTCGCATTGTTCGGGTGTATACATTTCTCTTTCCTTTTCTTCCGAACGGACTACGGGCATTGCTTTTAGACGATCGCGCAATTTGGAAGACGAGCGGAAAGTTACATCACGAAAATGTACCGACTCTGCCCTTATTTCCTTTTTATCCATCACCGGACGGCATTTAAGCGCAATGCCGAATGTGCCTATCCCTTCCAGCTCGATATTGTATCCAAACAGCAAAGCATCGGCTATTACATCCTGCAATAATTGCAGAGCACCTTTTATATCGGCCGAAGAAAGGGACGAACGTCCGTTGGCATTTCTTACCAGATCGTCTAAACGCATAGTTCCGTTAGGTACGAAACGGGCATGAAGCGGCTGTTTTCCATTCTCTTTGTCAGGAGTAAGATTGCGTACTAATTTGTATTGTGCAGACATATTAAGTAAATTGATTTAGTTTTATACGTATTCTGTTAATCCTTTTGCCAGGATATATTACCTGTTTGCTCCCATACTTATAACTGTCCGCCATTCGACGGACAACCGTTCGATGTACGGAGGACAATCGTTCATTGGTCGGCGGACGATCGTCCGCCGACCAATGAACGATTATAAGTAAAGCACCAAAGATATAAAATATCAGCATATTTTTATCTACATTTGCCGGTATTATGAGTAAAGGGTTTCTTTTTATATCTGTTTTCCTGCTGTTGGCTGTCAAACCAACCATAGCCCAAATATCTCACGGAGGAAAGCCCCTGGCCTGGAATGCCCTGTCCGGAATAGAATCCAGAAGTGCAGAAGCTTCATTGTTTGTGGATATGCCGTCTTTTGACGTTGAAGAGGAATTACGCATCGATTCGCTTAATGAAAGTGATATGCGCGGCGGTTACCGTTTTGCCTATAAGTTCATAACCGACTACAATCCCAACAACTCAGGTGTAAATTTCACATTACCGGATGGCACGCGTGTGTGGCGGCTGGGAATCCGTTCCCCGGGTGCTTATTCTATTAATATCTTATTTACTCGATATGAATTGCCTGAAGGTGCCCAACTATTCTTATATAACCGGGACAGAAGCCAGATACTTGGCTCTTTCAACCAGATGAACAATTCCGAATCCGGAATCCTTCCTGTAGCACCAGTACAAGGCGACGAACTTATTATTGAATATCAGGAACCGGCCAAAGCCGCCTTCAGAGGGAAATTGACTGTTGGAGAAGTGAACCATGCCTACCGTAATTTAAGAGGAGACGAACCTAGGCCGGGCTCAGACGAATATAAAGCCATTCCTCCTTTAGCCTGTTACGCAACCGGGGGAAGTATTTATGAACCATTGGGCAGAAGTGTGGTAATGATGCTTATAGACGGAGTGATTGCATGTTCGGGCACATTAGTCAACAACATGCAAAATGACGGGAAACCTTATTTGCTTACGGCATCACATTGCCTGAACCGCAGTTTTACAGTCTCTAATCCCGATTACCAAAAGGTGGCCGGACGGATTGTGTTTTTCTTCAATTATGACAGTCCAACCTGCAATACTATTTTAAAAGGCACAGAAGAAATGTCCGTAGCCTCTGCCAAAAGTATTGCCATAAACGAACAAACTGACCTGGCATTACTTGAGCTATCACAACGCCCTCCGGTATATTACCAGCCATATTATGCCGGATGGAATGCAACACAGATAAGCAATCCTCCTTATGCAGGCATTCATCATCCCGGAGGTTCCGTAAAACGGATAAGTCTGTCGGAAGACAATATAAAGTTGAATACTTTTAATACAATCGGGACACATTTCTATGATAATTGTCATTGGCACGTACAAAAATGGTCTGACGGATTTACCTCAAAAGGCTCATCGGGTTCCGCACTATTCGACTCGGAAGGATACGTAATAGGAGCTTTATCCGGCGGACTATCCATGCAAGACAAACCATTTGACGACTTTTATTATGCACTTAGCCAGACGTGGACAATTTCGGAAGAAACAGATAAGCAACTAAAACACTGGCTGGACCCGGCCAATACAAATAAACTTTTATGCAAAGGGCTCGATCCTTACGAACAAGACCATTGTTTGAAACTGAGTAATGTGGAAGCTACCGGAAAACAGGAATTAATCGAAACGGCATCAATCCCGACAACTAACACCGAGCCTCTTTTCGGAAACAACTCCTTAGGTGTTACCGAATGTGCCGAAGCCTATACTATCACCGGCAAAGCCCTGATTTACGGAGCTTATTTTGTTACACCATCCGTTACAGGCAGTTATAAAGATCTGAATGTCGAGGTTAACGTTTATGGCGGGACAGACAAGCCCCAAACACTTTTACACACGGAACCATTCCGTCCCTCCTACCAGAACCTGAACACATCCGATAATTCTTTTCAGGAGACCGACAAGCCGTTAAACCGCTCACAAGAGACTTACATTCATTTTTCCAAACCTATCGCCGTTGATGGAACATTTTACATAAGTTATAAAATAACAGCCCCTAAAGGAACTACTTTCTCTGTCTATAATCTTCCGAAAGGAGAAACAACTAAAAACACGGCATGGGCTAATTACAACGGCAAGTGGATCGAGGCTACAACTTACCCGCAAAACCCATTCAGCACATCACTGTACATCGATCCGGTCATACAATATACAACAAGCGTTGGGATAGAAGATATAGAAGATAATAATCCTGTACGTATCTATTTAGAAAATAACCACAAAACACTACGCGTGTTGCTGCCCAACGGTACGGAAAAAGCCAGTTATGAACTATTATCCCTGGAAGGGAAAATTCTTCAGGCCGGAAACATCCGTTCCAATGTTGGCATCATCCCTGTAAATGTATCTGCAAAAGGAATTTATCTTGTGAAAATAACATGTAATAACAGATACTATACACAAAAGTTAATATTTTAATCAAAATTAGAAAGATTTTTCCTTATCTTTACCGCTCATAACAAAAAAAATACTTTAATTTTGCACTTTGATAGGTAAGGGACAATTGGAAGTGAATATATAAACATAGTAACATTTTAAACTTACATCAAATTATGAACAAAAAGTTTTTATTGCCTTTCTTAGTATTGGCAGCAATCGTAACCTTTTCTTCTTGTTCCAACAAGTTGAAACCGTTAGCAGAACAGTACATTAAAGCTGAACCGCAGCCGCTAGAGGCTATCGGTGGCAAAGTACCTGTAACTATCAATGCGACTTTCCCTGCTAAATGGTTCAATAAGAAAGCTGTAGTAACCGTTACTCCGGTACTTCGTTACCAGGGTGGTGAAGCTTGGGGTACTTCTTATACTTACCAAGGTGAAAAAGTGAAAGGTAACAACCAGGTTATCCCTCAAAAAGAAGGTGCAAACGTAACAATGAAGTCTTCTTTCACCTACAAACCTGAAATGAAGAAATCTGAACTGTATCTTACTTTCGAAGCAAAAATCAAAAACAAGACTGTTAAGTTGCCGGATGTAAAGATCGGTGAAGGCGTTATCGCTACATCAGAATTGGCAGACGCTGCATCAGCTAACGCTGCTATCGCCGCCGACAAATTCCAACGCATTATCAAAGAAGCTCATGATGCAAACATCATGTTCTTGATCCAACAAGCTAATCTTCGTGCAAAAGAAATCAACTCTGACGCAGTTAAAGAATGGAAGGAAATCGTTAAGAATGCAGACGAAGCTCCTAATCAGAATGTAGCTATCGAAATCCAGGCTTATGCTTCTCCTGATGGTGGTTTCAAATTGAACAATACATTGTCTGAAAACCGTGAAAAGAATACAACCAAATATCTGAACAAGGAATTGAAGAAGATGAAAGTTGATGCTCCGGTCGATGCTCGTTATACAGCTCAGGACTGGGAAGGTTTCAAAGAATTGGTATCTGCTTCCAACTTACAGGACAAAGATCTTATCTTGCGTGTAATCTCTATGTATCAGGATCCTGAAACAAGAGAAAAAGAAATCAAGAACATCTCTGCTGTTTATTTGGATTTGGCTAACACAATCCTGCCTCAGTTGCGTCGTTCTCGTTTGACAGCTAACGTTGAAATCATCGGTAAGTCTGATGACGAAATCAGCGCATTGGCTAAGAGCAATCCTTCTGAACTGAACGTAGAAGAAATTCTTTACGCTGCTACATTGACTAATAACAATGGCGAAAAGATGACTATCTATACTAAAGCTGCTGAATTATATCCTAACGATTACCGTACTTGGAACAACATCGGTATGATGGCATTCCGCGCTGGTGATTTGAACAAGGCAGAACAAATGTTCAACAAATCCAACTCAGTTAAGAACAATCCTGAAGCTAACATGAACTTAGGTTTGATCGCTTTAACTAAGGGTGACCAAGCTAAGGCTCAGCAATTGTTCGGTAGCGCTGCCGGTGTTGCTGAATTGAGCGAAGCTCTGGGTGTTCTTTATCTGGAACAAGGCGAATGGGCTAAAGCTGCTAACTCTTTCGGTTCAGTTAAGTCTAACAACGCTGCATTGGCTCAGATCCTGGTTAAGGATTACAGCAAAGCTTCTCAAACATTGAATGCAGTTGCTACTCCTGACGCTATCACTTCTTACTTGAAAGCTGTTGTTGCTGCCCGTACAAACGATGCTAACGGTGTTATCAGCAATTTGAAAGCTGCTATCGCTGCAGATAAGGCTTTGGCTAAAGAAGCTGCTATCGATCTGGAATTTGCTAAATATGCAACTAATGCAGATTTCGCATCATTGGTTAAATAAGTAACTATTTTAGATCATATAAAGCGGGTATCTCTTACGAGGTACCCGCTTTTCTTTTATCCAGACTTTCGAAAATGCAATGAAAAACAACAAGTTTCAATAATACACACAAATAATTTGTTTATATTTGCAAAAACTACGAATATTCACAAAAAACACATGCCATGAAATCATTAATAGCATTTATCGGGAGTATAATCCTTCTACTATTTTCTTCCTGCGAGCAGAAAGGTGTATATGTGGAAAAAGAAGAACCAAAGCCTCCTTTGACCGAGGAGAATGATTTTACCTTCCAAACAAAAAAAGATAAAACTGTAGAAGTGATTGCCATCAACGGCAAAGGTAATTATGCCGCAGGTGTTCCATTCTATTTCTATATGGAAACACCTTATACTGACGAAGGAGATTTAAAAGATATTTCTCCTATATTCTATGGAATTACCGGAGAAAATGGAATACTCACAGCCAATATAACAGTACCGGATGCTGTAAAGATTTTATATATCAGGACAGATATTGCCGGTTTTGGCGGTATGCAAACCTATCAAGTACCGGAAGAAGGAACCGGAACAGTCACTTTTCGAGGTCCTTCCCCATCTTTTATATCCGGAACAAGAAGCAGCAACCTGAAAGCAGAAGAAGAGTTCCCATCCATAGCAATATTTCCTGAAACAGTCAACAACGTATACACCTTTTACGAAGGAGCAACCGATTCTTACAACGGTTTACCTGCCTATACGACACAGAATCCCAAACCGGCAGAAAATACATCACTCGATACAAATGGTTCTCCATTAGTGAATTATAAAGGTATCGTTTCTTTTGTAGATGACATGGTGTCTGTCAACAAGAAAGCAGATGAGCTATTCCCTGAATTAAATGTTTCCTTTAAAGAAGAAAACAAATATTTATTAGAAGAAAAAAATAATACCGACTTGGTTGTAACAAGCGCGAATGGAGCAGAAATCTGGGCAACCTATATCGGAGATGGAGGATTCAGCCTGAAAAACGAAAATGTATCCTATAATACACTATGTTATTTCCATTATCCGGCAGGCACTATTCCTGATGCGAGCACAATACGGAAAAATATATTATTCCCGAATACGGATCCGGAATGCACTCCTTCGGGAATACGGGTACAATTACTTTACTGGGATGGAAACAAATATACGAAAGTCTTTCCTAAAGGGACAAAAATAGGTTGGTGCATGATACAAAACGGTTATGGAAAAGAATCCAATATGGCTCAACATCCAAACCGTTTCAGCGAATGGAGAATGAAAATATTAGAAAGCTACCGGTACTCTCTTGCTCCTATGAACAAAGAAATACGGGCAATAAAAGGATTTCCGTCAGAACCAAGTTACAATCAATTTGTAGGACGTTTTGTTGAAGAACTGAACGGAACCATCTACGGAGCAGAGAACAGGGTTACCATGTCCAAAGAAAACGGGAAAATATCGGATGACGATTTTAATGACATTTTATTTTTTACCACCTCTAATCCGGTAGTCAAGCCCAACACAGACATAAACGATAACTTTGAAGATACTAATAATAAAGATGTCATAAGTGAACTGTGCGGTACACTGGCTTTCGAAGATATGCATCCAAGTATCGGCGACTATGATCACAACGATGTGGTTATTGATTACAAATACAATCTGATTAAAAGTAAAGAAACTGCTCAGCTAAATGCAATACAATTAGATTTCTTAGTCAGAGGAGCCGGAGGCATGCGCACTTCCGGTTTCGGTATAGAATTGCCGCAAATTAACAAAAGCGACATCGCCAATATATCAGAGAATGTTATTTATGAATCTGATTGCAGCAAACCTGTATTTATTATTTATAATAACATACGGGAAGTATTTGGAGGAACGAGTGGTATAATTAATACATATCCCGGTACACCCCATATACCTTCATCACCAAAAACGGTTCGAATCGATTTAAAAACATTGTCTGCAGAAGAATCGAACAGCATTACCGTACTGGCATTCAATCCGTTCATATTTGTAGATAACAGAGGCAACGAAACACATCTTATCGACTATAAACCGACAACTAAAAACACAAAGAAGTTCGGTACTATGGATGATAAGTCGGATGGCGTCAGCACATTCTACCGTAGTAATAATGGATTTGCCTGGGCATTGGATATCACCAAAGCAAACTCCAGTGCCGAATCATGGTACTATCCTAAAGAGGGAACAAATATTACTGAGGCATACCCCGGATATACCAATTGGGCTAGTGGTAATCATACAAATACATCATGGTTTGACCGGACAAACGGAATCGAGGAAAATCTCTATATTCCTCCGAAAAATACAGAAGAGTAGAATACCGGAATTCATAAAAAATACAAAATTAATAAGACCCTGTACGTATAAATACGTTTATCAGGGTCTTATTTGCGTTATCGTATTAATATTACCGAAAAACATGAACATATTAGGGAAAACTATTACACTATTCATGCTGCTGTCTTTATGCAGCATACAAACAGTCAATTCGAGTACAACAAAGCCGGTTCGTGGAACATGGCTTAATCTAACTTATCAGGATGTACGCAATAAATACATGAACCCTGCACATATAGATAATACCAACCCGGATTTATGGAGGCTCAAAGTAAAAGAACTGTCGGAAATGGGTGTGAATTATCTGGTCATTTTGGCCGTCGCCAATGAAGGAAAGGCATTTTACCCGTCTAGCTTTATGCCACCTGCCTATCCGGCAGACCGTGAAAGTCCGGTAGAAGCTATTATGAACGCAGCCGATGGTAATAACATGCAGGTTTTTATGAGTTGTGGCTGGGCTAAAAACCAAGATGATGATCTTCGCAAACCCGAAATACGCAAAACACAGATACGGATAATGGAAGAAGTAGCCGCAAAATTCGGTCATCATAAATCATTCTACGGATGGTATTTACCGGTTGAAGATGCCGTTAATCCTTATCTGCCGGAACATGCCGTCGATGCTGTTAATACATTAACGGCAGAAGCACGCCGTTGCAAACCGGATGCTGTAGTAATGGTTTCTCCTTATGGAGTTCGTTTATCAAATGTAGATGATCCTAAGTTCGGGGAACAAATAGCAAAATTAAAAGTAGATATTATTGCATTCCAGGATGAAATAGGGTGTGTGCCTGAAACACTTCCACTGCCTCTGATGAAAGAAAATTTCCGTAAGCTATGCGATATTCATAAAAAAGCCGGAATCCGTTTTTGGGCAAACAACGAATCGTTTACTTGGGAGAAAGGAACAAATTCCAGAAAATCGGCATTAATCCCTGCAGCATTTCCGCGTTTCCTTTCCCAAATGACCGGAGTAACGAAGGCTGGCGCCGAAGAAGTAATCAGTTTTGCTATGTATGGTATATATGACAAGCCGAGCTCGGAAATGCCTATCGGACAACCATGCTTGTCAGCCAAAGCCTATCTGGATTATATGGATTGGAAAGCAGGGAAAGGACGCTGGCCTTTGTTAGAAGCTACATTTACAAATGATCTATACCACGATGCCATAGATAAGAATATAACATTTATATCACAACCAAGTTCTAAATATAATAGAGGAAATCTGACAGACAAGAAACTAGGTGATGAAGATATGAAAAACCCGAATTGGTTAGGATTTAAAGATAAAGACATGGATGCCATATTAGATTTAGATTCTGTAAAGGTTATCCGGACATTAGCAATCCGCTTCCTGAACTATCTGCCTAAATCCATAGCTTTGCCTGATATGGTAGACTTCTATTTGTCTACGGATGGAGAATCCTTTAAAAAGGTAAAGACCGTGGCAATGGAAACAACACCTAATAACATACATGATTGCTGGATTGATATTGCTGTAGCCGACGGATTAAATGAACAGGCACGCTACATTAAGATTGTTGCCTCCAACAAGGCCAATTACTGGCTGTTGGCAGACGAAATACTAGTAAATCCCGAATTTAATTAAAATTCAAAGGATGTACAAATACAAAGCGGGCACCTATGAATTTCTAATAAATATATTGAGCGAGGAATGAAGCTGCAATAATCGTAAAAAACACAGCATGTGCAAGCTTTTAAACAAAACAATATAGGCGATATAAATTGATTTATACCGCCTATACCTCTACTTTATCTGTTAAAAATTTTATCTTCCGGCACGTTTGCGTTCTATTTCATCCAAAATAATTTTACGCATACGCATACTATTAGGCGTAATTTCAACATACTCATCTCCTTTGATATATTCCAAAGCATCTTCCAAACTAAATACTGTAGGAGGAGCCAAAGAGACTTTGTCGTCGGAACCGGATGCACGCATATTTGTAAGTTTCTTTGATTTCGTAACATTTACTACCAAATCATTTTCCTTAGTATGCTCTCCAACAACCTGTCCTGCATATACCTCTTCCTGAGGTTCAATAAAGAAACGTCCGCGTGACTGCAAGTTATTCAAAGCGTAAGCATAAGCCGTACCAGTTTCCATTGCTATGATAGAACCATTCATACGGCGTTCTATATCACCTTTCCAAGGTTGATATTCCAAGAAACGGTGTGCCATAATAGCTTCTCCGGCCGATGCGGTAAGGACAGCATTATTCAAACCGATAATACCACGGGAGGGAATTACAAATTCCAAATGCATACGTTCATTCTTACTTTCCATCATAGTCATTTCACCCTTACGCTTGGTTACCATATCAATAATACGGCTCGAGCAGTCTTCCGGTAAATTAACTGTAAGCTGTTCTACCGGTTCACATTTAACGCCATCAATCTCTTTAATGATAACCTGCGGTTGTCCGACTTGTAATTCATACCCTTCACGGCGCATGGTTTCTATCAAGACAGACAAATGCAATACGCCACGGCCATATACTAGCCATGAATCTGCCGAGTCTGTAGGAACAACACGCAAAGCCAGATTTTTATCCAATTCTTTCTGCAAACGTTCGAAAATATGACGGGAAGTAACGAACTTTCCTTCTTTTCCGAAGAATGGAGAATTATTGATTGTAAAAAGCATAGACATCGTTGGTTCGTCAATAGCAATTGTTGGCAAAGCCTCCGGCTCATTCGCGTCTGCAATTGTTTCACCAATTTCAAAACCTTCGATACCGATAATAGCACATATATCGCCAGACTGAACAGCATTTACCTTGGTACGTCCTAATCCTTCAAAAACGTCAATTTCCTTGATTCTTGATTTTACCATCGAACCATCGCGCTTACACAACATAATGTCCTGACCTTCTCTTAATTCGCCACGATGTACGCGACCTACCGCAATACGGCCTACATATTTGGAATAGTCAAGCGAAGTGATCAACATCTGTGAAGAACCTTCCAATACCTGAGGCTCTGGTATATGTTCAACAATTGCGTCCAGCAAAGCGGTAATATCTTCTGTCGGATGATTCCAATCTGTAGACATCCACCCTTGTTTTGCAGATCCGTATATAGTAGGGAAATCCAATTGTTCTTCTGTCGCATCCAAACTAAACATCAGGTCGAACACCATTTCCTGTACTTCAGACGGACGGCAATTCGGTTTATCTACCTTATTAATTACAACAATTGGTTTTAATCCGAGTTGGATCGCTTTCTGTAATACAAAACGGGTCTGAGGCATCGGACCTTCGAATGCATCAACTAATAACAAGCATCCGTCTGCCATATTCAATACACGTTCAACTTCTCCTCCGAAGTCTGCGTGTCCCGGAGTATCAATGATATTGATCTTACAATCTTTATAGTTAATTGATACGTTTTTGGCAAGGATAGTAATACCTCTTTCGCGTTCCAGGTCGTTATTATCCAGGAACTGATCCGGCTCAGCCTGTCCTTCACGGAAGAGCTTGCCGGCTAATAACATCTTATCCACGAGTGTTGTTTTACCGTGGTCTACGTGCGCGATAATCGCGATGTTTCTGATCTTTTGCATTGAAGACTAATTTATTGGGCACAAAAATACAATATTTTTATGACATCTCAGTGACATTCAATGCCCAAAATATAAAAAAGAAAGACAAAAGTCTTGCAAATCAAAAAGTAATCCATATCTTTGCATCCGCTTAGATAACATAGTATTAATTTATTAAAGTAACAAGAATCATGTTTTTAGATTCAGAAAAGAAAAAAGAACTTTTTGAGAAGTACGGAAAGTCAGCTACTGACACCGGTTCTGCAGAAAGCCAAATTGCTTTATTCACAGTTCGTATTGCTCACTTAACAGGACACTTGAAGGTTAATCACAAAGACCATAGTTCTGAAAGAGCACTAAAGATGTTGGTAGGTAAGCGTCGTCGTTTATTGGATTACCTGATAAAAGTTGATATCGAAAGATATCGTTCTATCATCAAAGAACTTGGTATAAGAAAGTAAAAAATTCACTTCATACGAAGTTTATAAAGGGGTAGCTTGATCATAAAGCTACCCCTTTTTCTTTTACTTATTGAGTGTATAATAAAATATTAATGTAAATTTGCGGCGTTTGGTTACAAAATATCAAACTTAATACGGATTCTAATATAAAATCATACTTATGGGAAATAACAAAATAATCGGTGCCAAAATACAAAGCATCCGAGAATCAAAGCAATTGTCGATCGAAGAAGTTGCAGAACGCTCAGGTTTGAAAGTGGAACAGATTGAACGTATTGAGTCAAATATAGACTTTCCGTCTTTGGCTCCTCTAATAAAAATAGCCCGGGTATTCGGTGTAAGATTAGGAACGTTCCTCGACGACCAATCCGAATTAGGACCTGTCATCTGCCGCAAAAAAGACAGCAATGAAACAAACAGCATAGGCTTCACCAACAACGCATCTATGGAACGAAAGCACATGGAATACCATTCGCTTTCACAAGATAAATCCGGACGCCACATGGAACCGTTCCTGATTGATATAGCTCCATCGGAAGAAGGTGTAGACTTCGTTCTTTCTACACATGAAGGTGAAGAATTTATCTATGTATTAGATGGTATAGTGGAAATAAACTATGGAAAAAACACGTTCGTCTTGGAAGAAGGAGATAGTATTTATTATGATTCAATTGTAGCCCATCATGTACATGCCGGAACAGACAGTACGGCCAGAATCTTAGGTGTTGTTTATACTCCTTATTAATCTTTACAGATATGGAATTACAAAACAGAACACTCGGCCAATGGCTTGAGCATTGGGCGGAAACCACACCAGACAAAGAATATATTGTATATTCCGATCGTGATTTGCGCTTTACATGGAGTGAGTTTAATAAACGTGTCGACAACATGGCGAAAGGATTACTTTCCATTGGAGTAAAACACGGAACACATGTCGGAATCTGGGCAACAAACGTTCCGGATTGGTTAACATTCCTTTTTGCAGGTGCTAAAATCGGGGCTGTATTGGTAACAGTCAACACCAATTACAAACAGAGTGAATTAGAGTTTCTGGTTGAAAATGCAGACATCCATACTCTATGTATTACAGACGGTGTATTCGACGGAAGTTATGTTGACATGGTTTATACTATGCTTCCCGAATTAAGAGAATCGCAACGAGGCTATCTGAAAAGTAAAAAATTTCCTGTATTAAAAAACATAGTTTATATCGGTCAGGAAAAATATCGTGGTATGTACAATACCCCGGAATTATTGCTATTAGGCGATAATGTAAGTAATGAAACATTAGCTGAAGCAAAAGCAAAAGTAAACTGCCACGACGTTGTGAATATGCAATACACGTCCGGAACAACCGGATTTCCCAAAGGAGTCATGCTGACACACCATAATATAACCAACAATGGTTTTTTAACGGGTGAACACATGAAGTTCACAGCAGATGATAAGCTTTGTTGCTGTGTGCCTCTGTTTCATTGTTTTGGTGTAGTATTAGCTTCTATGAACGTATTGACACATGGTTGTACGCAGGTTATGGTTGAGAAGTTTGACCCGCTAGTTGTACTTGCCTCTATTCACAAAGAACGGTGTACTGCTCTTTATGGAGTACCTACTATGTTTATAGCAGAGCTGAATCATCCAATGTTTAAGATGTTTGATCTTACCTCTCTCCGTACCGGTATTATGGCAGGTTCCCTTTGTCCCGTTGAACTAATGAAACAGGTAGATGAGAAAATGTTCATGCGCGTAACCAGTGTGTATGGCTTAACAGAAACATCACCGGGCATGACTCATTCACGAATTGACGATCCGGCTGAAATACGATATAATACAGTAGGACGTGACTTCGAGTTTACCGAAGTACGCGTGATTGATCCTGAAACCGGAGAAGAATGCCCTGTTGGCGTACAGGGAGAAATGTGTAACCGCGGTTATAATAATATGAAAGGTTACTATAATAACCCGGCTGCTACTGCTGAAATAATTGATAAAGACGGTTTCTTACATAGTGGTGATCTCGGAGTAAAAGATGAAAACGGAAATTACCGTATTACCGGACGTATCAAAGATATGATAATCCGTGGTGGTGAGAATATTTATCCTCGTGAAATAGAAGAATTTTTATATCATTTAGAAGGTGTAAAAGACGTGCAGGTGGCAGCTGTTCCATCAAAAAAATATGGAGAAGAAGCCGGAGCTTTCATTATTCTACATGAAGGAGTGAGCATGACAGAAGATGTAGTAAAAGATTTTTGCCGTGGTAAAATTGCCCGTCACAAAATACCCAAATATGTGTTTTTTATCGACACATTCCCTATGACCGGAAGTGGCAAGATACAAAAGTTTAAATTAAAAGATCTAAGCCTGCAGCTACTAAAAGAACAAGGAATAGAACCAATATAAGTATTATAATAAGTACATAAGTAAAGGGGCTATCTACACTCGTTAGATAGCCCCTTTCTTTATAATAATAATGAATGATTATTCTTGACGGTCACGGTATGGTGTACGATTTTCACGATCCTGACGAGGACCACGATCGCCACGTTCCGGTCTTGGTCCGCGCTCTTGTCTTGGCGGACGTTCTTCATAACCTTCCGGTTTAGGAAGAAGGACTTTGTGAGAAAGTTTGAACTTACCTGTTTTTGCGTCAATATCGACTAACTTAACAGAGATGGTATCACCTTCTTTCAAACCTGCTTGTTCCACTGTTTCCAAACGTTTCCAGTCAATTTCAGAAATGTGAAGCAAACCATCTTTTCCCGGCATAAACTCTACAAATGCGCCGTAAGGCATGATAGAAGATATTTTACCTTCGTAAACTTCACCTACTTCTGGAACAGCAACGATACCTTTGACAGCTCTGATTGCTGCATCAATAGTTTCTTTATTGTTGCCTGCAATTTCAATTCTTCCAGCACCATCTACTTCTTCAATAGTGATTGTTGCTCCGGTTTTTTCCTGGATTCCCTGGATAATCTTCCCGCCCGGGCCGATTACTGCACCGATGAATTCTTTACCGATAATCATTGTTTCGATGCGTGGAGTATGCGGTTTCAAATCTGAACGGGTTTCCGGTTGTGCTTCCATTATCTTGCCTAGGATGTGCATACGGCCGGCTTTTGCCTGGGCTAGCGCATTCTCAAGAATTTCGTAAGACAATCCGTCTACTTTGATATCCATTTGAGTTGCAGTAATGCCATCTTCTGTGCCGGTAACCTTGAAGTCCATGTCCCCTAAGTGGTCTTCGTCCCCTAAGATGTCCGAAAGGATAGCGTAATTCGTACCTTTGTTTTCGGAAATAAGTCCCATAGCGATACCTGATACTGGTTTTTTCATCGCTACACCTGCATCTCTCAGGGCTAATGTTCCTGCACAAACAGTTGCCATAGAAGAAGAACCATTTGATTCCAAAATGTCGGAAATGACGCGTACAACATAAGGATAGTTTTCCGGAATCATACGTTTCAGGGCACGCCATGCTAAATGGCCGTGTCCAATTTCACGACGTCCGACACCGCGGGATGCTTTAGCTTCACCAGTGGAGAACGGAGGGAAATTATAATGTAAAAGGAAACGTTCTTTGCTTTGGTTCAATACGTCGTCTATCATCTTTTCATCAGATTTAGTACCTAATGTGACGGTAGATAATGATTGTGTTTCACCACGTGTAAAAATAGCGGATCCGTGAGGGCCTGGCAAACAGTCAGTTTCGATCCAAATCGGACGGATTTCAGTTGTTTTACGGCCATCCAAGCGTTTTCCTTCATCAAGGATAGCTCGACGCATTGCTTCTTTTTCTACATCATGATAGTAACGGCCGATCATTTCAACTTTTTCGTCGGTCAGTTCTTCTTCGGAGAATTGAGCCTTATAATCTTCGATAATTTTCTCGAAAGCTTCGGCACGCTCGTGCTTGCCTATGCCTGACGTTGCAACTGCATAAGCGCTTGCATAGCATTTGTCGTGTACATCTTTGCGAAGTTCTTCATCGTTTACTTCATGGCAGTATTCGCGTTTGTTTAATTTGCCACAAGCTTCAGATAATTCAATCTGTGCCTGGCACTGTTTCTTGATTGCTTCGTGAGCAACTTTGATGGCTTCAAGCATTTCGGATTCCTGAACTTCGTTCATTTCTCCTTCTACCATCATGATGTTGTCTAAAGTGGCACCAACCATGATGTCGATATCCGCTTTTTCTAATTGTGAGAAAGTCGGGTTTACGATAAACTGACCATCAACACGGGCAACACGTACTTCAGAGATAGGACCATTAAAAGGAATATCGGAAACAGCTAATGCTGCAGAAGCTGCTAAACCAGCTAATGCGTCCGGCATATCTTCGCCATCAGCAGAAAACAATATGATGTTTACGTATACTTCAGCATGGTAGTTGTCTGGAAAAAGCGGACGGAGGGCACGGTCTACCAGACGTGATGTAAGGATTTCATAGTCGGAAGCTTTACCTTCTCTTTTTGTAAAACCTCCAGGAAAACGGCCAAATGCAGAATATTTTTCTTTGTATTCAACCTGTAACGGCATAAAGTCAACACCGGGATTTGCATCTTTTGCGGCACATACGGTAGCTAGAAGTACAGTGTTGTTCATACGAACAGTAACTGAACCATCTGCCTGTTTTGCCAATTTCCCGGTTTCGATTGTGATGGTTCTTCCATCACTTAATTCGATCGTCTTGTTAATTGGATTAAGCATAATCTTCTTTTCTTATTTTTCTATCTATAAAAATTGCTGCAAATGTAATGAAAGTTTGAGTGTAAATACATGAAAATGAAAATAAATAACGAGTTAAAAGTAGTTTTTTGTAAAAAACCTCGGAAGAATTATAGAATAATAGTGTCACAATTGCAAATTAATGTATATTTGCAGCACAAAATATATAGATATAAAAAGCAATGAAACAAATATCTACTAAATTGCTGGTTGTGCTCTGTGTGATGTCATTTTTATTTACGTCTTGTAATAAATCTGAATTTACGGTGAAAGGTGTGGTAGCGGGTGCTGATGGCCAGATAATGTATTTGGAGAATGTAGGCATATCAAATGTTACTTTACTGGATTCGGTAAAATTGACTGCTTCCGGTAAATTCAAGTTTTCGAAACCCCGTCCTGCTTTTCCTGATTTTTATCAACTGAGATTAAATAATCAATTGATTAACTTTTCTGTAGATTCAACGGAAACTATTACAATTGCTGCTGATGCAGGTACATTTGCGACCTCTTATACTGTCGATGGTTCTGAAAATTGTAAAGCGATGAAAGCTATTACTCTGGCTCAATTGGATGCAAATCAGATAATAGGTCGTTTACGTAAAGAGTATGAAGCGAAACAATTAGCAGATACTACATACAGGGACAAGGTTCTGGCTGCGGCAAATGCATATAAAGATGTGGCATTTAAGTATATTTATTCCGCCCCGATGTCGGCTGCGGCTTATTTTGCTTTATTTCAGCAGGTAGATGGCTTATTATTTTTCGATTTATATGACAAGAAGGATTCTAAAGCTTATGGCGCGGTTGCTACTAGCTTTGATCATTATTATCCGGAAAGTCCCCGCTCGAAACATCTCCATAATTTAGCATTGCAATCTATAAAAGTAATTCGTGCCCAACGTCCTGTGACATTGAATAATGTAGATGCAAATGAAATAAGTTTCGTGGATATAGCATTGCCCAACGTTCGTGGTAATGTTGTTAAGCTTTCAGAGATTGCTAAAGACAGGCCGGTGTTGATTAATTTTACGGCTTTTCAGACTGAATGGTCTCCTGCGTTAAATATGGAGTTGGGAGATTTGTACACTAAGTACCATGATAAGGGATTGGAAATATATCAGATTTCTCTGGATAGCGATTCTCATTTCTGGAAAAACGGTGCTTCAAATCTTCCATGGATATGTGTGCGTGATCCGCAATCGGTTTATTCTCAAATTGCCGGTTTATATAATGTGAAACAACTACCTGCAATATTTATTTTAGACCGGAAAGGTAATTTGGTAAAACGTGTTGATGATGTGAAAAAATTAGAATCTGATGTGAAGTCGGTTCTGTGAAATTCTTAGTAAACAATCAAGTAGATATGTTGTAAAGCACTTTTAGAAAGTTGTATGTCTTGAAAAAAAAGCATACTTTTGTAAAGTGTTAATGAAATAGAAGAGGAGTTCCGGCCAGGTACTGGTCGGGATTCTTTTTTTATTATGTCGTAAATAAATTTGTTAAAATAAAAATTTAAGGAGGATTTAATATGGCTGTTAGTTATATGACAGAGGAAGGTTATAACAAGATTTTGGCAGAGATCAACTATCTTGAAACCGTGAAACGTCCTGAAATCTCTGCACAAATAGCTGAAGCGAGAGACAAAGGCGATTTGTCTGAAAATGCAGAATATGATGCAGCTAAAGAGGCACAGGGAATAATGGAGGCAAAGTTGGCTCAATTAAAATCATTGATTTCTAATGCCCGTTTGATTGATGAGTCTCGTGTGCAGACAGAAGAAATTCAGATTTTGAATAAAGTAAAGATAAAAAATACGAAGAATAATGCGGTAATGACATATATGCTGGTGTCAGATTCGGAGGCTAATCTGAAAGAAGGTAAGATTGCTGTAAGTACTCCTATCGCTCAGGGTTTAATGGGCAAGAGAGTGGGTGATATTGTTGAAATAAAAGTACCGTCTGGTATAATGAGTTTCGAAATTATGGATATATCTATTTAATCATAAAAGGCAATGGCAACGATATTCAGCAGAATAGTAGCAGGAGAGATTCCGTGCCATAAAGTGGCAGAGAATGACGAATTTTTTGCTTTTCTGGATATAAATCCGGTAGCTTTAGGGCATACGTTAGTAATTCCGAAAAAAGAAGTTGATTATATTTTTGATATTGACGATCCCATGCTCGGCCGAATGATGGCATTTGCTAAACGGGTTGCTCATGCGCAAGAATCTGCTATAGCCTGTAAACGAGTAGGGCTGGCTGTTATGGGGTTGGAAGTTCCCCATGCCCATATTCATTTGATTCCTATTACAAAAGAATCGGATATGTATTTTGGTGGAAAGAAGCTGGAAATATCCCAGGAAAAGTTAGCAGAAATTGCGGCTAAAATTCAGAAAGAATATAAATAAGAAATATTTATTTTAATTTCTAAATAAGATTATTATATTTGTAATCTCTATTATGTAAGCTATGTTTATTAGGACTTGCAAATAGGCTAAATTAGATTCATTAGTGGTTTTTACTCATAAATTTGTTAACCTTGGAAGAAGGCCCCTCTGAGACAGAGCGGCCTTCCTTTTTTTAACGCACAATTATAACTATGGAAATTATTTATTTTAACGAAGCTGTATTATATATGAATGGAAAGATTGTCCCAAAGTAACGTGTTCCATCCATTAATAT
The DNA here is from genome assembly GCF_900108035.1 of Parabacteroides chinchillae. Taxonomy (GTDB): domain Bacteria; phylum Bacteroidota; class Bacteroidia; order Bacteroidales; family Tannerellaceae; genus Parabacteroides; species Parabacteroides chinchillae. Next base: position 18,706 of record NZ_FNVS01000011.1, on the reverse strand, counting down.
TGGTGTAATATAGATAGATACCGCAAATTAACATTGAAATGATCCATAATACTAATAAAGTCCATTTGGCTTGTGTTGGTAATGGTTTTGCTTTAAATAACTGTCCGCATATAGTGTATACCAAAGAAAATACCGGAATACCAATCAATAAAATCGTTCCCAGGCATCCTAAAATAACTAATGGGATAGGAGCTCCATTGTATAAATCCATTCCGAATGGTGATAAATGATAGATAAAGCCGGCTCCTCCGGCTGCGAGTGCAATTGTTACTATAACCAGAATAAATATAACTAATAAAAGTACCGGTAATAAGATAATACCTATTAGTATAGTGAAAAATTTGAGTATAAAACCGATAATCATAACAAATGCATCAGCTAATTTCTGGAAGAAATTTCTGGGTTGTTCGGAGCTGATGTAGTCATTTACATTATTACTTACTTTTTCAAAACCATCGGTAACAGTTTTTCCTATATTTTCCAATGTAACACTTTCTCCACGCATAATTAATTTATCAGCAGCAGTATGTGCAACAGGCATGACAATCCAAAGAATGATATAAATAATTACTATTGGCGCATAAGGTATGAGAAGAAGAATAATCATAGCTAAACGGACAGCTGTTACGTCCCAACCCATATAAGCAGCAATACCGCCAGCTACTCCTCCTAATACGCGATTGTCCGGATCACGCATGAGTCTTTTCTTTTCAGAGTAAGCCTGATGTTCTTGCATAGGACGGGCTTTGGGCTCTTCTTTGCTTTTTTCTTCCTCTTCTTCAAAGATTTCTTCGGGTTTACCCATGCGCTTTATCACTTCTTCTACATTCTCTATTGTGATAACATTATAGCCCAGCCGGACACGCTCGCTCAGTAACTCTGAAATACGCATTTCAAAGTCTCCCATAATTTCATCGGTTCCTTCTTCTTTATTGAAGTGGACCCGGAGATTAGATAAATATTTGTCTAATAACTGATATGCATCTTCGTCAATGTGGAAAACCGTTCCTCCCAGATTAACAGTAAGCGTCTTCTTCATTGTCTTTATTTTTAATTGTTTCTAATGTGGTTTATTGTATCATTTAATTCCTGCCAGGAAGTTTCCAGTTCTCCAAGGAAGACAATGCCTTTTTCTGTTAACTGGTAATACTTGCGAGGAGGCCCCTGAGTTGATTCTATCCATTGATAACTTAAAAGTTCGCTGTTTTTTAAGCGAGTTAAAAGAGGATATAATGTACCTTCTACAACAATCAGTTTTGCTTCTTGTAACTTCTGAATTATGTCAGAGGTGTAAGCCGGCTCTTTTTTGAGGAGTAGTAGAATGCAATATTCCAATGTTCCCTTCCTCATTTGTGATTTTACGTTCTCTGCATTCATTGTTTATTGTTTTATGTTACAAAAATATGTAATGCCTGTGTACTATGCAATACATACTACTATGGTTTATGTTCTTTTAACAATATGAGAAGTGTTATTGTTTATTATCTACTATTATTAGGTGGTGCTGTCGGTGTTTATTTCTCTAGCATAAAGCATTTGTTTTATCTGCATAAAACTTTTGTTTCATTAGGATGAAACTTTTGTTTTTCCGGTATAAAACAATTTGGAACCGGTTATCATTATAGACTCTAATTATTGCACAAAATAGATTGATCTGTGTAAAAATAGAAGTAAACCTATGTCTTTTAGAATATAAAAGCTTATTTTTGCGTCAACAATACAAAATAAAGGGTTATGATTTATTATCATTATGCCGAGTTGATACAGCGGCAAGCTGAAAAATATGGTTCGCGTACAGCTCTTAAATACAGAGATAATGTAAGCGGGAAATGGTTGAAAATCTCATGGAGAGAATTTGCCGATAAAGTTATGCTGACTGCTGAAGCTATGGCTGAGTTTGGAATAGAAGTACAGGAAAATATTGGTGTCTATTCCCAGAATATGCCTCAATGTTTATATACTGATTTTGGAGCTTATACAAATCGGATTGTATCTGTGCCGATGTATGCAACCAATTCTCCTGCACAGATTGAATATATTATTAATGATGCTAATATCCGTACTCTTTTTGTCGGTGAGCAATTACAATACAATAATGCATTTAAAGTTCAAAAAGAATCTGCCATATTAAAGCGTATAATTATTTTTGATTCTTCCGTAAAGTTGAACCCGGAGGATAAAACATCTGTTTATTTTGATGACTTTTTGCGTTTTGGGGATAATACTCATGCTGCATCTGCTGTGAAAATCCGTATGAACGGAGCTACTCCGGAAGATTTGGCTACGATAATATATACGTCAGGTACAACAGGGGAATCCAAGGGAGTGATGCTTCATCATTCTAATTATTTGGAAGCAATGCGTATCCATGATATCCGTTTGCCAATGGTTACAGATAAAGATACTTCAATGTGCTTTCTCCCATTGACCCATATTTTTGAAAAAGCGTGGGTATATTATTGTTTGCATAAAGGTGTGAAAGTTGCAATTAATTTGGATCCAAAAATGATTCAAAAGACTTTGGTGGAGGTACGTCCTACTTTAATGTGCAATGTTCCTCGTTTTTGGGAAAAAGTTTATGTAGGAGTTCATGAGAAAATTAATTCGTCATCTCCGTTCATGAAAAAAATCTTTTTGGATGCGATAGAAACCGGACGTTTGTATAATTTGGAATATAAAAATAAAGGATTGAAAGCACCATGCGGACTTAGTACGAAGTTTGCTTTTTATGATAAAACTGTTTTCACGCTCTTAAAAAAGGTTTTAGGTATAGATCGCGGGCGCTTTTTCCCTGTCGCTGGAGCTCCTTTATCCGATGAGGTTAATGAATTTTTGCAATCTGTTAATATTCCGATCCGTTATGGATACGGGCTAAGTGAAACGACTGCAACCGTTTGTTTTTATCCCGAAGAAGGATTCATATTTGGTTCTATAGGAACTATTATGCCGGATATACAGGTTAAAATAGACGAAGCTAATAATGAGATACTGGTAAAAGGAAAAACAGTAACTTCCGGTTATTATAATAAACCTGAAGAGAATGCGAAATCTTTTACTGAAGATGGTTTTTTCCGGACAGGAGATGCTGGCCGGTTGGAAGGCAATGTGCTGTTCTTTACAGAACGAATTAAAGATTTATATAAAACTTCCAATGGTAAATATGTCGCCCCGCAGGCTATTGAAATGTTGATGAGCAGCGATAAATATATAGAACAGATTGCTGTTATAGGCGACCAGAGAAAGTTTGTTAGTGCTTTGATTGTACCGGTTTACTCTTTATTGGAGCAGTATGCAGAACAAAAAGGTATTCGATATGAAAACCGTGAAGATTTGATGAGCAATAAAGATATAATTCGATTAATAGAGTCTCGGATTGAAGAACACCAGAAGAATCTGGCTTCTTATGAACGAATTAAACGTTTTACTTTATTATCACAACCGTTTACAATGGAAGGCCGTGAGCTTACCGATACTCTTAAATTACGTCGTCCGGTCGTAGCAAAGAAATATGCGGAACAGATTGAGGCCATGTATCAGGAATAATAGGGTTGCCGGGTGTTGACTTAATACTTATCTTTGTAGAAAATAATAATAACATAAATATGATAACATCAGACCAACTAAATAATGTGTTGGAGCGTCAGCGGGCGCTGAGGGGGTATCTTTGACATAGATGGCAAGACCATCCAGTTAGAGGAAGAAGAACTTCGTACCCATGATCCTGAATTTTGGGAAGATGCCAAACGTGCTGAAGCCCAGATGAAAAAGGTAAAAGAACTGAAAAAGTGGATTGAGTTATATAATGAAGTTCAAAATGCTGCGGAAGAGTTACAACTGTCGTATGACTACGTAAAGGAAGAAATTATTACGGAAGAGGAAGTAGACCAGGCATATAGTAAAGCCATTCGGTTAATAGAAGATTTGGAATTCCGTAATATGCTTCGTGACGAAGCAGACCAAATGAGTTGTGTACTCAAGATTAACTCGGGAGCCGGAGGAACCGAAAGTCAAGATTGGGCTTCTATGTTAATGCGTATGTATATGCGTTGGGCAGAAAACAATAACTATAAGATTTCTATTGCCAATTATCAGGAAGGCGATGAAGCGGGTATAAAAACGACAACCATTAATATTGAAGGCGATTATGCTTATGGTTATCTGAAAAGTGAAAATGGTGTCCATCGTCTGGTACGTGTATCTCCTTATAATGCACAAGGGAAGCGGATGACTTCTTTTGCTTCTGTATTTGTAACTCCTTTGGTGGATGATACAATAGAGGTGAAGATTGATCAAGCTGCTATTTCCTGGGATACATTCCGTTCAGGAGGAGCAGGTGGGCAGAATGTTAATAAGGTTGAATCCGGAGTACGTTTGCGTTATCAGTTCAAGGACCCGTATACAGGAGAGGAAGAAGAAATTTTAATTGAAAATACGGAAACGCGTGATCAACCTAAAAACCGTGAAAATGCAATGCGTCAATTGCGCTCAATTCTTTATGATAAAGAATTGCAACATCGTATGGCTGAGCGGGCAAAGATTGAAGCCGGAAAGAAAAAAATAGAATGGGGATCACAGATTCGTAGTTATGTTTTTGATGATCGCCGGGTAAAAGATCATCGTACCAATTATCAAACTTCTGATGTTAATGCTGTAATGGATGGTAAAATAGATGGTTTTATTAAATCATACTTAATGGAGTTCTCCGCAAAAGAAGTTGCAGAAAAATAATTTTCCCATTTAAATGGAAAAGGGCAGAATATTGATATATTCTGCCCTATGTTAATCTTATTTCATGAAAGATACAGATAAAATAAGAAACCTTTTGCAAAAAGTGTCGGAAGACAACATGATTGCATTTAACCAATTCTATGATTGCTATTATACAAAGACTTTTCGTTTCTGTTATTGTTTTCTTCGTAATAAGGAAGCTTGTCGTGAAGTAGTTTCTGATGTCTTTCTTTCTGTTTGGAAATCGAAGAAAAGATTGCCCGAGATTACAAATATTGAATTGTACCTTTATATTATTGCCAAAAATGCATGTTACCGTTATTTGAATAATAACTCTTCGTCTAAGTATGTAATGCTGGATCAGATCCCCATGTCTGTGGAACAATTGGACGATAATCCCGAAAGTGACCTTTTGACAAGTGAAATAGAGCAAATGTTAACCGGAGTAATCAATGACCTTCCGGAAAAAAGCCGTATTATTTTTATGATGTCCCGTAGGGATGGACTTAAGTATCGGGAAATAGCTGAGATACTTGGTCTGGCAGAAAGCACTGTCCATGTACAAGCTCGAATTGCAGTAAAAAAGATTGTAGAACAAATGCGCAAATACTATCCGGATATTGATCTGGCGATACTATTTTTTATCGTTTTGTAAAATAATTGATAAAAATATCGATTTCTTTTAAACCTTTTTTTTAAAGCATGACTCCTCTATATAAAAAGGAGGTGTTTTGTGAAAGAAATAATGAAAAATACAGAAGAGGAAAGTCGTTTTACTAAACGGATTCAAATTTCTTCGTCTGTTGAATCGGTAGCAGAGGAATTGAAAGAAGATATTAGAAGTCGCGTTATTCATAAAATCAAAGGAGCCCGACGCCATTCAATATTTGTGAAACTGATATCTGTGGCTGCTGTAGTTGCTGTTCTAGTGTCTGTGGGAGCATTTTTTTATTTGCATGACATAAATTCGTCAGGAGACTTAGTCCGGGTTGAGGTTATGAATGGCGAAACGAAAGAATTGATTTTACCAGATAAATCTAAAGTGATATTAAATGCAGGTTCTGCAATTGAATATAATTCAGCTTTTTGTAAAAATCGAAATATAAACTTATCAGGTGAAGCTTATTTTGAAGTAACGCATGATTCGGATCATCCGTTTATTGTTACCTGTGAAGCATTGAAAGTTTGTGTTTATGGAACAAAGTTTAATGTTCAGTCGTATAATGAATCGTTAAATACTGCAGTAACTTTGCTTGAAGGACAGGTTGGTGTGCGGGATTTGGCAAATAAAATGGAAGAAACTGTCTTGGTACCGGGCGAACAGCTTTTATTTAATAAGGAAAACAATAAGTTTTTAAAACGTCAAATAGAGACTGATCCGTATACTTCCTGGTTAAAAGGAGAAATTTATTTTGAGAAAAATAACTTCAATGAAATTGCTGCTATTCTCGGACGTCATTTTAAAAAAGAATTTGTTATAGCTTCCAACAATTTAAAGAAGATAACTTTTACCGGACAGTTTAAGTCTACGGATAGTTTGGAAGAGATACTTCATATCATATCCTGGGACAACCGGATAAGATATAATATCAAAAATGACTCGGTTTTTGTATACGAGAAATAAGATGCTAAAGTTGTTAACCTGTTTAAAAGTATAATTATGAAAGATTCAACCTAGTTCGTGAAGTCTATAAAAAAGGCCAGAAAACCCGCCAGTCTTCTGACCTTTAAGATTTAAATCACAAAAAGTTTAATTTAAAATCAGTACAAAGTTATGAAAAAAAAGCACATCCTGTATCTACCTGTGTATCCAGGTGGGTGTGGTAAGTTATTTAGTGTTATGAGATTGACATTTATATTCTGTTTGCTTTCCTTGTTTACTGTATCTGCAGCTGATGTTCATTCCCAAAATGTCAGAATTTCTCTGGCGCTGAATAATGTCACATTGGAAAAGGCTTTGGATGCAGTGAAAAAACAGAGTAATTATTCATTCTGGTTCAGGGATGATGAAATAAATCTGCAAGAAAGTGTTTCTGTTCATGCTCAAAAAGAAAGTTTAGATAATGTATTGGGCATTTTGCTGTCTAATTCAGAATTGAATTATCGTATAGAAGGCTCGCATATTATTCTTTATAAGAAAACGGATGTTCCCGAAAAATCGGTGACGCATCAGGATGATAATACTGTGCGAGGTAAAATTTCTGATATTACAGGGCAGGGGCTTCCCGGTGTTAATATTGTAATTAAAGGGTCTACAAGTGGAGTTGTATCCGATGTGAATGGTTATTATGTAATCAAGGCTCAAAAAGGAGATATTCTTCAGTTTTCTTATATCGGATTTAAATTGCAGGAAGTGCCGGTTGGTAAAAATCCCTCATTGGACATTGTTTTGAAAGAAGATGTACAGGAGCTGGATGAAGCAGTTGTTGTTGGTATGGGTAAACAGCGTAAAGCTAGTGTGATTGGATCTATAGCTGCCGCTCCTATTGAAAATATGAAAATACCCCAACGTTCGTTGACTTCAGCACTTTCGGGACGTATTGCGGGTGCTGTTGTTGTGCAGCGCTCAGGTGAGCCTGGGCAAGATAATGCCGATTTCTGGGTTCGTGGTATTTCTTCGTTTGGGGCTAATCAGAAACCATTGATGCTGGTTGATGGCGTTGAACGTGATATGTCTGATTTGTCCATTGAAGAAGTAGAATCCATTTCTATTTTAAAAGATGCATCTGCAACTGCCGTGTATGGTGTACGTGCAGCAAATGGCGTTGTTTTGGTTACAACCCGTAAAGGTGTTGCACAAGCACCGTCGGTAGAAGCTAAATTTGAATATGGAACTTCCGATCTGCCTAATTTGCCGAAGCTTTTGGGCGGAGCAGATTATGCAATGTTATATAATGAAGCATTCGGGCAGGAAAATTATTCACAAGACTATATTGAAAATTTACGTAACAATGCAAACCGTTTCCTTTATCCGAATGTGAATTGGATAGATGAAGTTTTTAAGAAGTATTCTTCTAATATGAATGCCTCTCTTAATATTCGGGGTGGAGGTGAGAGAGCTCGTTATTATATTAGTGCCAGCTTTTTGGAAGATAATGGTAATTTGAAAAATAGTAAGGAAAATGATTATAAATCTAATGTAACTCTTCGCCGTTATAATTTTCGTTCCAATGTGGATGTTACTTTAACCAAAACAACTAATTTAAACATTGAATTAGGTGCTAATCTGACAGATACACACCAGCCTGGCGTAGGAAACGAATGGTTGTATGGTACTTATTATACACCAGTTGAGATGTTGTATTACTATACATATTTATCTACTCCGCTTTCTTGTCCGGTACGGCTTCCTATCGGTACGAACTCTGACGGTTCTACAAAATGGGGATGGGGAGCTCCCAATCAGGTGGGCGAATTAAATCCGGCTGAACGTCTATATGGATCCGGTTATAATAAACTGTTTCGCACACAGATTATGAGCCAGATTGTATTAACTCAGGATTTGTCTTTCTGGTTGAAAGGATTGGAATTTAGAGGATCATTTTCATTTGACTCCAATAGCCAGTCTATTCAAAATCGCAGGAAAATGTCTACAACGTATGCTGTGACAGGCGTAGACGATGAAACCGGTAATTTATTATTCTCAGAAGTAAATAAAGGTTCGGAATTCTTGGGTTATGATGTCAGTTCTTCTAATAACCGTGCAGAAGAATTGAAATTGCAGCTCAATTATAATCAGTTATTTAAAGAAATGCACCGTGTGAGTGGAATGGTAATGTATTATCAGCGTGACTATGTGGATGGTACGGCGAGTGCTTCTATTAAATCTTTGCCGTATAAGAAACAAGGTCTGGCTTTTAGAGGAACATATGCTTTCAAGGATAAATATTTTGCAGAGTTTAATCTTGGATATAATGGTTCTGAAAACTTTCCCAAGGGACATCGTTTTGGTTTCTTTCCTGCCGGAGCTTTAGGATATTTGCTCTCTAACGAATCGTTTTGGAAAATACCATCTGTCAATGTATTAAAAATAAGGGGTTCTGTTGGTTTGGTTGGTTCGGAATCTTTGCCGGAAAATATGCGTTTCGGTTATTTATCTACTTATGGAAGTGGATTGGGTGGTTGGTCTTTTGGTTTGAATCCTTCATATATAAATGGTGTTGGAGAAGATCAGATTGGTATTCAAAATCTGACATGGGAAAAAGGTTTGAAAAAAGATATAGGTATAGAATTGAAGATGTTTAATAATGCTATATCATTAGATTTCGATTATTTCCACGAAAAGAGAACGGATATTCTTATCCAGCGTGCCTCTTTACCTGCTATTGCGGGTTTAAATCAGCAGCCATTTGCTAATATGGGTGTTATGACTAACCAAGGTGTGGATGGTACGCTTGAATTTAGTCACCATTTGGGTAAAGTGGATTATCGTTTATACGGAAATTTCACATTTACGCGTAATAAAATTCTTGAAATGGATGAGCCGGAAAAGAAATGGGCTTATCGTATGAGAACCGGTAATCGCTATAAACAACAGTTTGGTTTGATAGCTTTAGGGTTATTTAAAGATCAGGCCGAAATTGATGATCCTTCTACACCAGAGCAAAAATTCGGAGTAGTTCGTCCCGGTGATGTGAGATACAAAGATGTAAATGGTGATGGTATTGTCGATATTGAGGATGAGGTACCTATAGGTTATTCTTCTATCCCTGAAATTAATTATGGTTTTGGTACGCAATTAAGCTGGAACGGTTTTGATTTTGGTGTTTTCTTCCGCGGGCAGGCTCATGTCTCTTATGCTTTAGGAGGTTCTACTTTTATTCCGTTTAATGAAGGTGTTGGTAAAGGAAATTTATTTGAAAAGGCTTTAGATCGCTGGACGCCTGAAAATCCCAATCCGAATGCTTTCTATCCTCGTTTGTCAAACGGACGTTCTTCCAATAACTGGCAAGCTTCTACTCGTACTATCTATGATGGTAGTTTGCTACGTCTGGCAGATGTGGAGGTTGGCTATTCTTTTAAGAAAAAATGGATTGCGCCGATAGGCATGAAGTCTTTGCGTATTTATGTGTTGGCAAATAATGTTGCCTTGTTCTCCAAATGGGATATGTGGGATCCGGAGACGGGAACTTCTAATGGTAATAAATATCCGCTTCCGAGAAAGATTAATTTTGGTGTAAGAACTTCATTTTAAATAATACAGATATGAAAAACTATATAATAGGTTTATTTGCAGCTCTCACTATGTTTTCCGGATGTGCAGATTATCTGGATAAACAACCCGATGATATGAAAACAGATAAAATGGTTTGGAGCTCGCGCATAGAGACTGAAGGTTATTTAGCAAACGTATATGCAGGTATTCCAATGCATAATTTGCATCAGGATGATCCATGGTTGGGATGCTCAGATGAGTGTGATTTGTCGTGGGTAGTTTATAATACGTATAATATTAATCTGGGTAACTGGACAACTTCAAGTAACTTCTATAATAAATATGCTCTCTGGTATCGTGCCATTAGAGCTTCTTTTGTCTTCGAAAACAATGTAGATCGCTGTGGAGAATTGAGTGAAGATTTGAAAAAGCAGTATAAAGCAGAAGTCAAGTTCTTGAGAGGATATTATTATTGGTTATTAATCCGTCAATATGGCCCCGTTGTTTTGATTAAAGAAGAACAACCGAATGACGCAGATTTTGCAAATATGGCACGTGCTCCGTTTGATGAATGTGTAGATTATGTTTGCGAGATGATGGATGAAGCGGAGAAAGATCTTCCACTGCATTGGCAGGATAATACCAATTGGATGGGTAAGCCTAACAAAATTGTTTGTAAAGCTGTAAAGTCATTAATTCTGACTTTTGCTGCCAGTCCGCAATGGAATGGTAATAAAGATTATGCCGATTTTGTAAATAAAGATGGGACTTTATTGGTAAATACGACGTATGATGAAAATAAGTGGCGCAGAGCTGCTGCTGCCAGCCGTGAAGTGATTGATATTTCGGAACAACATCCTGAAGCCAATTTGCGTTTGTACAGAAATAACGAAAATGGAGATGCTGAGTTTAATCCTTATAAATCATGTGTGGATGTACATCTGGTCAACTGGAACTGTGAAGTCATTTTTGCCCGTTCGGAAGGTTCAAATACACAGGCCTGGATGATTCATACTTTTCCCGGACCTAAAACATTGGGTGGAGTAGGTGCTACTCAACGCATAGTAGATGCATTTCTGATGGAGAACGGAAAACCGATTGAAGATCCGGCATCTGGTTATGTGGAAGAAGGCTTTTCTACAGCCCCTAACAAGCATTGGAACCCAAATAACCGTGAAGTGAATACGGAAGAAGGCCGCAAACAGATGATATCAGATATCCGTAAGTCTGAAGCCTGGGGGCATTGGGCTGGAGACTGGAATATGTATGCTAACCGCGAACCTCGTTTTTATGCTTCTATTCTGTATAATAAACGTATTATGCCTTCTTTACCGGACGATATAGAAAAGCGTAATTTCTATAATTCACCGGGCCAACAAGATGGTTATGCCCGCGCAGAGCTGTATTACGGAGGTAAATCCCGCCAGTCCGGTTCTTATACATTTTTCTCCCGTACGGGCTATCTGGTATATAAAAACAATGACCCGATGGCAAATATGTACGATCGTGTTTTCCCACAGCAATACGGAAACGTATTTATCCGCTATGCCCAGATTTTGTTGAATTATATTGAAGCATTAAATGAATATGATCCGGGGAATCAGAATATACGCAAATATTGGGATATGATCCGTAGCCGTGCCGGTGTGCCAAGTGCTTTTATTGCCACTCCTCAGATTGCCGGAAACAAAGAAGCGCAGCGTGATTATATAATCCGAGAACGCCAGATTGAACTTTGTTTTGAAGGCGACCGTTACTTTACAACCCGTCGTCGTTGGTTGGCCGATACACCGGACGACGGCGCAGCAAAAGACCGTAAGTTTGGTGATGGCGGACGTATGTTCGGGATGGATATTAATGCCGGAGATGCTAATACAAACAGTTTTGCATTTACAGATTTCTACAAGAGAGTGCCTTTTGAAACCCGCGTATTTAAAAAAGCCTATTATTTGTTCCCTATACCTGAGACAGAAATAGAAAAGAGTAAAGCGTTGGTTCAGAATCCTTGGTGGTAATATTAAATAAGAAACAGATTATGAAAAATATAATTTTATTATCAGGCGTAATACTCTATTCTGTATTTTGTTTTACGTCTTGTGAAGAGGAAGGAATGGATGAATCTATTCCTGTAAATCCGGTAATGACTCCTATCAAGGCCGTTACTGCTGAAGATGGAGCGGAGACTGTTCAGGCTGTAATATCCGATAAAACAAGAACGATTGAATTGAGTTTGAAAAATTTACAGAGCTTATCCAATGTTAATGTGCATTTGAGTATTGCCAAACGGGCTAAATTGATTGCACCTTCCGATACGATTCTGAAATTGGATCTTACGAAACCAAATGAAGTAGTAGTGAACAACTTGCTTAAAGATGTTACCTATACATTGACTGCTACTATTCCGGAATTTACAATGATTGATGTTAGCAAACATAAAGCTCATTTATTATCCAATGATTCTCGTGTGCTTGAAGGAAATATAGATAAGTTGTGGGACGGATTGAGGATGTCTAAACCCGAAGCGTATGACGAAGTTAATTATGGAAATTATCTTTGTGGTGATCCCGAAAATGCACCTTCTTCATTTACTTATGACATTGGAGAAACAATAAATCTGTATCGTTTTCGCGCCAGTTTGTATTGGGCATATACAAATGTATGCCCTAAGCGTTATGAATTATGGGGTTATTTAGGTGATGGTGTCCCTTCTCAGAATGGAGATTGGGATGAATGGACAAAACTGGGTGACATAGATAATTCTAATTCCAGATTGACAGACTTCGGTGAAGGCGATAATCTTTATTTCGAAAAAGATAAAAGTCCAAAAGTCCGTTATCTGAGACTTCGTTGTTTGGAAAATTATAAGGGGACGACCTCATTCTCTCTCTCTGAAGTGAATGTATGGGGTTATAATATGTAATATAGGTTATTTTTAAGAGTGTGATAAAAGGAGAACAATTCTTTTGTTACACTCTTTTTTTATATTTGTAGTGGAGTTTTAATTAAAATATTTAATAATCATGAAGAATGTGAAGTTGTTAAGTGTAATTGCAGGTTTGGTAATGATGTTGTGTGTAATGCCGGAAACAATATTGGCAATAAAACCCTTTGCCCGTGATATGGTGTTGATTTATGCCGGAGGATCACATCGTAAGGCATGGGATAAAAGCCAGTTTGAGCCTTATGTGGCCATGAAAGATGGTAAAGGAAAGAATCAATGGTTGTTTGATGGTTATCTTTTCCTGGAAATTAAAAACGGACAGGGAAGGGGATTTGCTTCATACTATGAAAAAGAAGGAGCTCGCAGACAAGAATGGACAAAATTGCTGGATGATTATTTTACGCCGGGGCAGATGGTGTGTGCTTTGAATGATTGTGTTGGCGAAGTACGTGCAGCCAATCCGAAAAAATTTGAAAAGAAAAAAGTCGTAATTGGCATGCCGGAACCTATTCCAAATCAAAAAGATTGGGGAGAGATAGATGGAAAGGTGATGGACTTTTCGAATGGTGAGGATCGTTTGGCTGCTTGTCAGTGGTTTGTAAATTATGCCATTAAAAAGTTTAATGAAGCTAATTTGGACAACTTGGAGCTTTCCGGTTTCTACTGGATTGCTGAAGAGGCAACTAATAGCCGTTCATTAGCACATAATGTTGGCGACTATGTCCGTTCTAAAGGTTTCAATTTTAATTGGATTCCTTACTTTAAATCCGATGGATTTCAGGAATGGAAAACTTTAGGCTTCGATATAGCTTATTTGCAACCTAATTATTTCTTTGATAAAAAAGTTCCTTTCGAACGCCTTGACCAAGCGTGTAAACTGGCTGCCGAAAATGGTATGTGCCTCGAAATGGAATTTGATGAAAGAGCATTGAAGAGTGGAGGCTTTGGTAGTCGTCTTTCCGACTATATTAATGCTTTTGATGAATGTGGGGCATTTGCTTCGTTCCCGATAGCTTATTACCAGGGCGATAGGGCTTTCTATAATCTGTTTCATTCTAAGGATATTGAAGATAAACAGTTATATATGGAATTGGCAAAACGTATTGCAGAAAGACAAAAGAGTAAAAAACTAAAAGGTTTGACGAAATGAAATTATACTCATTAATTATATGTTTGATATTATTCGTGTCTTCCTGTGGAGATACGAATGATACCGAACCTGTGCCTGCTCCCCCTGTTGATGAATCAGATTATCCTTGGGAAAAGGAACGTACGGCTTTGTTGCCAACCAAAGATATGGTATTAATTTATGGTGGCGGTGCGCATCGGACAACTGTATGGGATAAGGAACATCTTGTTCCTTATGTTTCTTATACGGATGAATCTGGAAAAGAACAGTGGTTGTTTGACAGTTTTTTATTCCTTGAAATTCATAATGGAAAGGGAAAGATGTTTGCGTCCGGATATACAGATGCTCCGGCTACTCAGAAAGACTGGATGGATTTGGCGGACTTTTATTTCCAGTCGAAAATTGCAGTCGGTGCACTTGATAAATGTATTGGCGATGCGATCCCCCGGATTGGAAAACCTGCCAGAAAACACCGTATTGTGATAGGCTTGCCCGAACCTATACAAGGACAAAAGGACTGGGGCTCGCTAAAGGATGGAAAGATGCTCGATTTTTCCTATTCTATAGATCGTATTGCCGCCTGTGAGTGGTATATTGATTATGTTCGGAAAAAATTCAAGGAATTGATGCCGCAAAATGTAGAGTTGGCAGGCTTTTACTGGATTGCAGAGGAAGCAACTAATACACGTGCCATTGTCCGTGATATTTCTGCTTATCTGAATGAACTGAAATATAGCTTTAACTGGATTCCTTATTTCAAGTCGGACGGTTATAATGAGTGGAAAGGTTTGAGTTTTAATTATGCATTTCTCCAACCCAATTATTTCTTTAATGAATCGGTTCCTTATGATCGATTAGATGAAGCTTGTCAAATTGCGGTCAAAAATGAGATGGATATGGAAGTGGAGTTTGATGAAAATGTGTTGGTTGGAATGAATGAATGGGGCAATCGCCTTTATGATTATATGAATGCTTTCCGTGAAAATGGTATATGGGATACCAAACGTTTGGCTTATTATCAGGGTAATAATGCTCTGTATAAGTTGAGTGTATCATCTCATTCTACGGATAAAAAGTTGTATCATGATTTTTGCCGTTTTGTAGTAGATCGGCCGGAAATAAAGTAGTTTGTTTAAAAAATATGCAAATCATTTGCATAAGTCAGGATTGTTTCATAAGTTTGCATCCGATTTCAGAGTTAGTCTTTGAATAGGTCCCATAGCTCAGTTGGTTAGAGCACCTGACTCATAATCAGGGAGTCCTTGGTTCAAGCCCAAGTGGGACCACGGATTGAAGATAAAGCAGTTACAATGAAAGTTGTAGCTGCTTCTCTTTTATATTCTCTCCTTAATATACTTACGCGTCCCGTAGTTTTTGTTTGTTTCAATTCTTGTAAATATTTCTCTTTAATTATAATTATCCATACTTTTGTGTATAATTAAAGTAATTCAGTTGGGATTACTTGCCCTTGTTGTAGCAAAAATATTAACATCAAAATCAGAGACTATGGAACAATTGCAATTGATACAGAGCAAGATATACGAGATACGGGAGCAAAAGGTTATGCTTGACTTTGACTTGGCGGAAATATATCAGGTGGAAACCCGTGTATTAAATCAGGCCGTAAAACGTAATATAGAACGATTTCCTGAAGATTTTATGTTCCAGTTGACTGATGCGGAATGGGGCGCTATGTCGTCACAATTTGTGATGACATCAAGAGCTAAAAGGCCTAAATCTGCTGTTCCTTTGGCGTTTACAGAACATGGGGTAGTAATGCTGGCGAGTGTATTACGTAGCAAAATAGCTGTACAAGTCAGTGTTTTAGTAACACGCGCATTTGTGGCTATCCGTCAGCTGGTTGTTCTACCTCGGGTTGACAGAGTAGACGAACTGGAAAACCAGATAATGGAATTAAAAAAATACATAGACGACGTATTTGCCGACTACAATGACATTAACGATGATACCCGTATGCAGCTAGAGTTGATTAACGAAACATTGGCTGGATTACAAAACCGTAATAACTCCCTGAATAAACCGCGGCCGAAGATTGGCTTTGTTAAATGAATATTCAGGGAGCTATCCATTACTCTGTTATCACCGAAAACTCACCTATACCCGCCTGTTTCAAATCGTCTACAATGCGGGTGGCGACAAGACGTATTTGTTGGCCGTTGGTTGCAGGGAAATGGATTTCCTGTTCGATCGGATTGGCTTTTATATTCGAAAACTCTCCTTCGGCTACCTTCCGGTTGTCGATGTAAAGCTGATAGTTTGCAATATGTCCGCTGGCATCACGTCCTTGGTTGGGGGTATAACGAAAACCTCTTATTTTGTATGCTTTATCAAGTTGTACAGTAAACTCTTGCTTTCCTATTGGCAAGTAGAAGGAGGTGTAGCCGTTTCCGTCAAATATCAGGGATGTATTTTTGTCTTTCGGAGAAAGAACCTTGTAACTGTCGGATGCTATGTCTAGCAATTTGGTAGAAACAGGACTGGTTTTGCCGAATGTAGCGTCATATAAAATAGCCTTAACAGTTCCTTTCTGACGAAAAGTAAATGGTGTTTCATATAAAGGAGAGTCTTTGGTTGGCTCTGAGCCATCTGTTGTATAGTGTATTTCTGCCACTTTGTCACCGGCCAGGATTGTTACATCTCCATGCAGGTTACGGGTAATAACTGGCTCTGTCATTAAGGCTGGTGCCAAAAATGCTTCTACATTATTAATACAGAGTGGACCACGCGAATCTGTAAAGTTGATACGGATTTTTTTCGCTTTTACTGTTGGAAAGCGTACAATACGTTTATAACCTACCGTGGTAGTTGTATCGGCAGACTTTACCGGGTGCCATATTCCTTCCTTCTCATATTCTATATTGAATGATTTTACGCGTTGTCCTAGTGGGATGTATTCCTGTATCATAATACGGTTTACATCTGATGGATGAGCTAGTGTAAATGTTAGAGAGCCGTTGTGTACATTATCTTCTGTAGCCCAATATGTGTCCCATTCTCCGTCTGTTGCATAACTGGCACGGAATTTTTGCCCGCGAGTGTTGCTGGCTTCTATACGGGAATCTTTCAGTATATTTGTTTTCAAGTCGTTTTGGATGGTCTGATACCATTCGATAGCCCGGATAGAGTCCTGTGGACTGATTTTTCCGTTTAATGCAACCGGGAAGTTCAGCAGGAAATTAGTATTATGACCAACACTGCGATAATACAAGTCTACAAGATGAGCGAGCGATTTTACTTGATGATCTTCACGTGCATGATAAAACCAACCCGGACGTATTGATACATCACATTCGCCTCCCAGCCATTGATCGCCATCCTCCATACCCCATTGGCTTTGCTGGTAGTTGGTCTCTTTGTCGTATGAATAAAAACTCCATTGAGTATCACCTGCCCATCCTTCTTCATTGCCGATCCAGCGTATATCTGGGACAGTTCCTCCGAATATCATTACATCAGGATGGTGAGCCTTGATGGTATCACGGGCTTCTTCATATTTGTAATATGTCTTTGGATCGATAGAACGGGTTTCGTCTGCACCGCCATACCACCCGTTTCCTCCATTTGCTCCGTCAAACCAGTATTCGAATAAGGGGCCATAGTTGCTGACGAGTTCATGCATTTGGGCATGAAATTTTTTTACATAGTCCGGGGTGCCGTAGTTTGAGCTGTTTCTATCCCAGGGAGAAAGATATATCCCGAATTTGAGTCCGTGTTTCCGACATGCATCTGATAGTTCCTTTACCATATCTCCTTGTCCGTTTTTCCAGGGAGAGTTTTTTACACTGTAGTCTGTCGTTTTTGTTTGCCATAGGCAGAAGCCGTCGTGATGTTTGGCAGTCAGGATTACACCTTTCAGACCGGCTGCTTTAATAGTGCGTGCCCATTGGTCGCAGTCCAGATCGGTCGGGTTGAACGTTGAGGCTGGCGTATTGCCATATCCCCATTCCAGATCATTAAATGTGTTTAGCCCGAAATGCACAAATGCATACGTTTCCATTTTGTGCCATTCTGTTTGTGCAGGTGTGGGAACCGGCAAAATGGGGGCAGGAGCCGGAACTTCTTTGCAAGAAAGCAACGTACACAATCCAAATCCCAATAATAAAATGCTGTTTCTCATTATTTCGTGTTTTTTATTAAGTATAGATGTACAAAGATAATGACTTAAATTTACATACGTCAAAAAAAATCATCGTAATGATTTACTCAATTCATCGTAATGATTTTGAAAAGTCATAACTATGAATCTGTTTTTACGTAACAGTCGTTTTCTGTGATATAAAAAAGCAGAGATTAAAACATAAAATAACCGAACGAAATAAGATAGGCTGAGATATATTATCGCTACCTGACTCATTTCCAGTATTTGCATGTAATATGTATATAAAAACATTAAAAAAATCCCTTAAAAAGTTTGGATAGTAAAAAAGGTAATACTACTTTTGTCCCCGCATTCAAGCGAGAGTGGTTGATAACAATATAGGTTTAAGGTAATTTAGGAAGGGGATGAGGTTAGCCGGGCTAAGCAAAATGTCCAACCTCCTGAAAAGTTCGGGAAACTTTTTTCAAAAATTTCTTTTGAAATATTTGTTAGTTTCAAAATAGTCCTTACCTTTGCACCCGCAATCGAAAGAAAGCGCACGAGTTCTTTGAAAGATTTACATACAACAAGTAGTACAAGTATTATACAGACATTAGATGTTTGTTTTATAGAATAATAATACCGTCAATTACT
>NZ_FNVS01000023.1 GCF_900108035.1 Parabacteroides chinchillae | reverse complement strand
ACGAACTACAACAACTATATCCGCTGTGTGCGGGGTACATTAGTACCGCCAAATAAGGTCACCATCGACCAGTCCGTAGCCGATGCTTATAAGGCGAAACAGTCTGACCTTACTACTTATCCTCCATTTAATTACGATGGTGGTACAGTTACAGGCACAACCGGTTCTGATTATAAGGGTACTTCTTCTACTGCTACTATAAGTACTCCTTATTCCATCGAGGTGTCTAAGACTCAGCCTTCAGGTATTTATCGTTACGATAATGGTGCAGCTAAGGCAGAATGTACTAAACTCGGTAGTGGTTGGCGTATTCCTACTCAGATCGAGTTGTTCGCCATGTATCAGAATAAGGCTAAACTAGAGTCCATATCCGGCTTCGCTGCGTTCGGCAGCAAGTACTACTGGAGTAGTTCGGTCTACGGTGGTATTGTCATTGGCCGCTGCCTACTGCGCTTCAGTGATGGCAATTTCAATTGGGGCAGCACGAACGGCAGCTTCTCTGTTCGCTGTGTCCGGGATATCTGATTAATGGATAGAAATGGCTTTAGCCCGGTTTCAATTGCCATCGGTTTCAACCGACGGATAGTAGAGCCATCCTCTTTCAAGGGCTTTAGCCCAACCGGAAAGAAATTTGGCTAAAGCCAACAGGAATGTACATCCCTTGATCCGTCCACTAAAGTAGACGGCAACCGAACTTAGGCTAAAGCCTACAAAGAGAACATACTTTAGGCCGTCCGCTTCAGCGGACGGTAACTAAAACCAGGCTATAGCCATTACATAGCAAGGGAGCTAAAACTATCCAATAAAAGGATAAGCCCTGAACAATTCTTTCACGGACTGGCAGTATACATCCAGGATATTACTTTTGAGAATCTTCTTCCGTAACTTCTTATCAGCTTCCGGCAATAAATAATCCCACACGGTTTTGAGTTTTGCCAGAACCTGATGTTCGCCGCCTTCCAACCGTTCCTGATACCCTGTCAATAATCGGGCGTGAAAAGTTTCCAGCATTTCTTTTCTTTCAACAGCAGAGAGCTCTTTTCCTTTTTCATACTCCACTGCAAGCCACGGGTGTGCCAGTAAGCCACGCCCTGACATTATACCTTTCAACAGAGGAAATTGCGACGTTATATCCCGTATGTCTTCCAACGTTTCAATATCCCCATTATAAAAAAGAGGATGTTTGCACGCCTGGTAAAAAGCAGTAAAACCGTCCATATCCACACTTCCTTTATATTGCTGTACACCCAATCGCGGATGCAACGTTATATGTTCCAAAGGAAGCCGGTTCAATACAGACAAAAGCACCCAGGATTCATCCACCGTCTCCCACCCCAGTCTTAGCTTAACAGAGAACTGTATTTGCGGAAATTCTTCTACCGTATTCAGTAGCGCTTCTGCTTCACCTATAAAAGGTAAAATACCTGCACCTCTGTGTAAACGGGCCTGCATCGGAAAAGGGCAGCCCAAGTTTATATCTGCCCGCCTGTAGCCGTTAGCATAAAACAAAGCAGCGATTTGCCTGAACTCTTCGGGAGTAGCTGCTATAAGCTGGGGAACAACTCTGCAACAGCCGGAACCGGAAGGTAAAATATCCCGGAGTTCCTTATTTCTGAATCCGCCTTTCTCAAGACGGACAAAAGGCGTATAATAAAACTCCACTCCCCCGAATACCTGTGCATGTGCTTCACGGTACACATTATCGGTGTATCCCTGCAAAGGAGCAAAATGTATTTTATATTCCATCAGACAAACAATTCCCTGAAGAGTGAAAGTAAGCGGGCTTTTGCCAGTTCGAAGTCTTGCGCAGTTCCGAGTTCCTTCTCCAGCGATGTTACACCCTTATCTTTGAAGCCACACGGATTAATGAGGGAGAAATATGTTAAATCGGTATTTATATTCAAGGCAAAACCATGCATGGTAACAAAACGGCTGCTCTTTACCCCGATAGCGCATATCTTCCGGGCACGTCCGGGTACGTCCGGATCGATCCAGACACCGGTAGCACCATCGAGCCGTTCCCCTTTGATTCCGTATAATGCCAGAAAACGGATAACAATCTCTTCCAGGCGATCAATATACTGTTTCAATCCCAAATCCCAGCATTCCAGATCAAACACGGGATAGCCTGTTATCTGCCCGGGACCATGATAGGTTATATCTCCTCCGCGGTTAATATGGAAGAAAGAGACTCCGCGCTGCTTCAACAAATCTTCCGTGACAAGCAGATTAGAATCTTTGCCGCTTTTGCCAATAGTCAGCACAGGAAGATGTTCGCAAAAGAATAATTCATTCACTCCTTCCGCTCCGTCTTTTTTGGCAGCCAGCAAGGTTTCAAAAGCTGAGGTCTGGCATTCTAATGCATCAGCGTAGGATATGCGTCCCAGGTCATGATAGATGAAGCTCTCCATTTTTTTCTTTTTTTAATTTTGCCTGTATCTATATTTTGCTCTCCTGCTCCATAGCCCATTTCTATTTTAAGCAACTTTCCCATAAGGGACATAATTTTTGTTTGCCGTTTGAGCATATAAGGAGAAGGTTTTCCGGAATTGAATTTACGGGGATTTGGCAAAGATGCGGCAATCAAAGCTGCCTCACCTTTCGTAAGTTTTGAGGCTTTCTTATGAAAATGTGCTTGCGCAACAGCTTCGGCACCATAAATACCGTCTCCCATTTCAATTGAGTTGAGATAAACCTCCATGATTCTCTCTTTTCCCCAAATCCATTCTATCAGTACGGTAAAATAGGCTTCTATGGCTTTACGTATATACGTTTTTCCCGGCCACAAGAAAACATTCTTTGCTGTCTGTTGAGAGATTGTACTTGCCCCTCTCAGCCGTTTACCTTTTTCCGCATCAGTGCGCGCCTTTTGTATCTGTTCAATATCAAAACCATGATGATCAAGAAACAAATTGTCTTCGGAAGCAACGACGGCCTGTACCAAAGGTTGTGCTATTTCGGATAAAGAAACCCACTTATGATCCAACTTCATCTTCTTTCCGTCATGAAACTGGTCATATAAACGAATAAACATCAATGGTGTATAATATACCGGAATATATTTATAGGCCACAACAGCCAATATACTGGACAAAAACAAGAATATCAAAATGTTCCGGCACCATATCAATATTCGTTTAACTATACGCATGTCGGATTTTGTTTTAAACAGTCAATTCTTTATTCAGCCGGTCTTTCCAAATATCAAAAGCACCGCAATATTTATCGGCCTTCAGTCCGTCTGGCTCTATGACATCGATCTTCTTTAAAGAGGCAAATGCTTCTTCCGCCGATTTATAAATACCAGCACCGATACCAGCACCTTTTGCAGCACCTGCAGCTCCGTTTGTATCATACAGTTCGATAACAGTGCCTGTTACTCCTGCCAAAGCATCCCGGAAAATAGGACTTAAAAACATATTTGTATTGCCCGCACGAATTATCTCGATTTCTATTCCCATTTCATTCATTATATCCATTCCGTATTTGAATGAAAAGACAATACCTTCCTGGGCTGCACGTGCAATATGTGCCTTATTGTGTATATTAAAGTTCAATCCGTGCATAGAACAATGGATCTGCTTATTTTGCAACATACGTTCGGCACCATTTCCAAAAGGCAATACGGAAAGCCCTTCGGAACCAATAGGCACAGTTGCAGCCAGCTCGTTCAGTTCATCATAATTAATTCCCTCGGGAGCCACATTCCGCTTTATCCACGAATTAAGTATGCCTACACCGTTTATGCACAGCAATACGCCCAAATGCGGATTGTTTAACGAATGGTTGACATGGGCAAACGTATTTACCCTGGAAGAAGTGTCAAAACTTACTTTTCCGTTTACTCCGTACACCACTCCCGAAGTTCCTGCCGTTGCAGCAATTTCCCCCGGGTTTAGCACGTTTAGTGATAATGCATTATTTATCTGGTCTCCGGCACGGTAAGTAACCGGTGTTCCTTTCTTCAGCCCCAGTTCCGCAGCTACCGAACCAAGCAGTTCGCCCTGCAAACCAAAGGTAGGACGTATATCAGGAATCAAATCTCTATCGAATCCGAAGTAATCCATCAAATCTTCAGACAATGCGTCTTTCTCAAAATCCCAGAATATTCCTTCCGATAAACCGGATACCGTAGTCACAATACTGCCAGTCATTCGCATGGCAATAAAGTCGCCGGGGAACATTATCTTATATATCGATTTATACAACTGCGGTTCATACTCTTTCACCCAAGCCAGTTTTGAAGCAGTAAAGTTTCCGGGAGAATTAAGCAAATGCGAAAAACATTGCTTTTCTCCAATAGTCCGCAAAGCTCTCTCACCATAAGGAACAGCACGACTATCGCACCAGATAATGGAAGGGCGCAATACTTCCATCTTTTTATCAACCACAACCAAACCATGCATCTGGTAAGAAATACCTATCGCTTTTATATCGCTTCCCGAAACCGGAGCTTTCTCTAATGCGCCTTTAACAGCAATCTTTAAATAATTCCACCAATCATCCGGATTTTGTTCTGCCCAACCCGGCCTTAAAGCTTTTATAGGAGCTTCCTCCTTCGGATAAAAATCCGAAGCGATAGTCTGTCCGCTTTCTTCATCTACAATAGATACTTTAACAGAAGAACTAGCAATGTCACATCCTAACAAATACATTTTTATATTGAATTAATTCTTGATTATACTTGAAAATCTTTCACTTGTGTTTTTCCTTGTTACCGATTTAAGAGGCGTGCAAATATAAACAATTCTCAACATTATTCGCGTAATAGCGGTTTTATTAATACTTTTGTTTTTAACAATAAAAAAAGATCATTTATATGGACTTAAGGCAGCTTTATTTTTCACTCCGGATTTTCTGGGCGAAAATAAAAGGGATAATCAACGGTTTGGCTGAAGGCATTATTTTATTAGCTTCCATAGCATCTTTTTTTGTTCTTATTTATCAATTCGGATTCGTACAGACTCCCGAAATCGCAAAACTCCTTTATACAGCCCGGCTCTCTATATTAATGGGCTTCTTTATAGGTATTACACTTCGTTATTTTACACGTTTCAAAGACGTGATACAGGAAAAGATGCTTTATCTGGATATCAGCATTTATTTCTTACTCTTTGCTGTCTTATCTGCCAAGATATTCTTCAGAGAAGCTATTGCGCAATCTTTGCCTTACCTGTCTTTTATGACAAGTCCGATATTCGTATATATCTTAATGGTTTTACTCGGCACAATACATTTGTCGAGACAGACTTTCACATTAATGCAAAGCCACATAAAGCCATCTTTACTGTTCTTGTTAAGCTTTGTATTTGTCATCTTAGTCGGAGCCGGGCTCCTTATGTTACCTAATGCAACACACCACGGCATTCACTTCTTAGATGCCTTGTTTACTGCTACAACATCAGTTTGTGTAACCGGACTGACAACCGTAAACGTAGGCACTACATTCACACAAACCGGGCTTATCATCATCATGCTGTTAATACAAATCGGAGGAATCGGGGTAATGACATTTACCAGTTTTTTTGCACTCTCATTCATGGGCAAATCTTCATTCATCAGCAAGATGATGTTAAAAGACATGCTGAATGAAGATCGTATAGGAGGTTTGTTTCAGGTTATTATCAATATCCTTTTCGTTACCCTTTTCATTGAGGGAATCGGAGCTTATCTGATTTATCTGGATATCAGGGGATCTATTCCGGGAGGCATAACACAGGAGATTTTCTTTTCAGTCTTTCATGCTATATCCGCCTTCTGTAACGCCGGGATTTCTACACTGAGTGATAACTTATACAATCCTTTGGTCGCCCACAAACCCAACCTTCATGTATGGATTGCACTGCTGATTGTTCTCGGCGGATTAGGTTTCCCTATCGTATTTAATTACTTAAAGTTATTGCATCATCAGCTACTCAACTGGATAAAAATTCTGCTTGGACAACAAAAACACTATATTCATACCCCCCGTATTATCAATATACACACGTATATCGTCGTAATATGTACCTTGGTGCTATTAATCGGAGGAACCGCCTTTTATTTGCTCTTTGAAATCAATAATACATTGAGCGGACTTCCCTGGAAAGAAAAGCTGGCTAATGCCTTTCTAGGAGCTGTTACCCCCAGAACTGCAGGGTTCAACGTTGCAGATATGACAACATTAGCACCTCCTACATTGATGCTCACGCTTATCCTGATGGTGATTGGTGCCGGCCCGATGTCTACAGCCGGCGGACTAAAAGTTACCACCGTTTTCGTTGCATTGGTTACGACCTACAATTCCGCCAGGGAAAAAGAAAAAGTAGAAGTCCGTAAACGGGAAATAGCTCCTTTTGCAATACGCAGGGCTTTTGCCATTATCGTTTTATACTTCATCTATTTGAGCGTTGCCGTATGGATATTGTCTTATACCGAAAAAGATGCTCCGATATTCACTTTAATATTCGAAACAACTTCGGCTTTAAGCACAGTAGGACTTAGTTTGGATTTCAGCCCGACACTTTCAGAATCCGGAAAGATTATCATTATCTGCACCATGCTGATCGGGCGTATTGGTGTATTTACCTTCTTCTATAGTTTATGCAAAGAATATACAAAGAAGAATTATACGTATCCACAAGAAAATATACTCATGTAATAAATAATATACTTATGAAATATCTAGTTATCGGATTAGGAAACCTGGGGCGCTCCATTGCTGAGAACCTTACACGCATTGGCAACGAAGTTATCGGCGTGGATATAGACCTTCATCGGGTAGACTCGGTAAAGCAAGCCATATCCGGAGCCATTGCGCTAGACACGACCGACCGCGAAGCATTAAGTACGCTTCCATTGACAGAAATGGATGCTATTATTGTAACATACGGCAAAGATTTCGGAACCTCCGTACAAACTGTTTCCCTACTCAAAAGCTTGGATGCAGGCAAACTGATTGTACGTTCCATCTCATCTATCCACGAAACCGTAATACGTGCCATAGGTGTAGAAGAAATAATCACTCCCGAACAAGATTTTGCTGGTAATTATGCTTCGCAAGCATTATTGGGCAATCTGTTCAAACACTGGTATCAGGTTACCGAAACACATCATCTTTACCAGATAAAAACGCCTTCCGCATTAGTTGGGCAAAGTATCGGCACCATTAATTTTGAAGAGAACTTCGGCGTACGCTTAGTGGGAGTTGAACGCGCCAAAGAAATACGGAACCTGATCGGGCTTAAGCAAACGCAATACACCGTTATAGATCATCTTACCGACGAAATTGTCATTGAAGAAAACGACATCCTGATCTTGTTCGGCCGGATGGAAGTATTGCATAAGCTTTCGGAAATATAAATCAAGGTTTTGCTGGCGAATCCAATTGTTTCACCAGCACCTTATCTATACGTGCCCCGTCCATATCGATGATTTCAAATTCGAAGTTTAACCAGGAAAATGTTTCACCTGTTTTCGGAACATGTTCCAGTATTTCGAGTATCAGGCCGCTTAGTGTATTATAATCATGCTCGGCATAAAGATCTTCCAAATCAAAATGTTCCAGAAAATCGTAAAACGACAGCTGGCCATCCATCAGCCATGTACCATCGGCACGCTGAACGATCTCCGGCTCTTCACCCAGCTCCGGCACTTGGCCTATAAGTCCTTCCATAATATCTTTTAATGTAACGATACCTTGAATACCTCCAAATTCATCCGTTACAATAGCATATTTCACACGTGCCTGTTTAAACTGTTCCAAAGCATTGTACACACTTTGATTTTCAGGAACAAATTGAGCCGGACGAATCACCTGTGACAAGGAAAAATCCGGTGCATCGATACGCCCAAACAAATCCTTGAGATAAACGACACCTAATACATTATCAAACTTTTCAGAGGAAACAGGATAAATATTGAACAAGTTTTCTTGAACTTTCTTACGAATCTCCTCTATACTATCGGTTATGTCCAACCAAACCAATTCGCTCCTGTAAGTCATAATGGAGCCTACATTCCGATCGCCCAGGTTAAATACGCGCTCAACAATATCTTGTTCTACCTCTTGAACTTCTCCTCCATCAAATCCTTCTTTCACTATAGCTTTGATTTCTTCCTCCGTCACCCTGTTTTCTTCATTTGTTTTTACTCCGGTTACCTTCATTGTAATAGCTGTACTCTTAGCAAGCAACCATACAAACGGAGAGGCTATTAAAGATAGTATATTCATCGGGCGGGCTATCAACATTGATACCCGCTCTGCATATCCCATACCGATACGTTTAGGCACTAGTTCGCCGAATATCAAAGTAAGGTAGGTTACAATAATAACAATTGTGGTTTTAGCAATTCCCAAAGCATACGGCTGCAAGACAAGGTTAACCGCAATCAGATCGGCAAAATCTTTTGCAAAAGCTTCACCCGAATACAAACCGGTCAATATAC
Source organism: Parabacteroides chinchillae (assembly GCF_900108035.1). GTDB lineage: Bacteria > Bacteroidota > Bacteroidia > Bacteroidales > Tannerellaceae > Parabacteroides > Parabacteroides chinchillae. The sequence goes on along the minus strand of NZ_FNVS01000023.1, from coordinate 43,150 downwards.
CTATTAACGTAATGCCGATTTGGATTGTGGATAAAAACTTATCCGGCTCATTAGATAACTGTAGTGCTTTCTTTGCCGATTTGTTTCCACGTTTTGCTTCCATCTCCAAACGGGCCTTGCGAGCGGATACCAGAGCAATTTCAGACATAGAAAGAACACCATTTAAAACGATAAGGCCAATAATTATGACTATTTCCATTTACTATAATTGAAATATTTGCTGGGGGCGAAGATAAAATAAATATCAATCCCTGCCAATCCTTTGAAATATTAAAGATTAATAAATATCAAGCTTGATATTCAATAGAACGGTGTCTGTATCTGTCCTGTCCTGAAATAAGTTGATAATTATCAACCGAGCGGCTGACAATTGTCAACCGTATGGCCGACGACTATCAACTAAGCGGCCGATAATTGTCAACTTAATAATAGACCGGCAATAAAAAAGAAAAAACATCTCATATCAATTGCACTATCCAAGAGAAAAAAGTACCTTTGCCCGCTGAATACAAAAAGGATTAGCAATGATCAATAAGATTAAGGATCTACTTCAGGAAGTAGAGAATATGAAAGCGGCAAATGCTGAAGAGATCGAAGCTTTGCGTATAAAATACCTCAGTAAAAAAGGTGAAATATCCTTGTTGATGAATGATTTCCGCAATGTAGCTGCCGACCAGAAGCGAGAGGTTGGTAAATTCCTTAATGAACTGAAGGAAACCACTCAGAACAAAATAAACGAACTTAAAGAACGATTTGAAAACGTACAGACTGTTGATGACGACATCGATCTGACCCGTACGGCTTATCCTATTGAATTGGGAACGCGCCACCCGCTTTCAATCGTTAAGAAAGAAATATGCGACATATTCGGAAGACTGGGATTCAGTATTGCCGAAGGTCCTGAAATTGAAGACGACTGGCATGTATTCTCATCCCTGAATTTTGCCGAAGATCATCCTGCACGCGATATGCAAGATACCTTCTTCATACAACATAATCCGGATGTATTATTACGTACGCATACTTCGTCGGTACAGACCCGCGTTATGGAAAAGCAGGAACCGCCTATCCGTATTATCTGCCCGGGACGTGTATATCGTAACGAAGCAATATCTTATCGCGCCCACTGTTTCTTCCACCAGGTAGAAGCATTATATGTGGACAAAGACGTTTCTTTTGCCGATCTGAAACAAGCTTTGTTGTTCTTTGCAAAAGAAATGTTCAGCCCGGATACGAAAATCCGCCTGCGTCCGTCTTATTTCCCATTTACCGAGCCATCTGCCGAAATGGATATTTCATGTAACATTTGCGGCGGAAAAGGTTGTCCGTTCTGCAAAGGAACCGGATGGGTAGAAATACTGGGATGCGGAATGGTAGACCCGAATGTGCTTGAAAACTGTGGCATCGACAGTAAAGTATATTCAGGTTATGCCTTAGGTATGGGTATAGAACGTATAACAAACCTAAAATACCAGGTTAAAGACCTACGTATGTTCTCGGAAAACGACGTTCGTTTCCTGAGAGAATTTGAATCAGCCAATTAAGTTGAAAACCTAAATCATTTACCATGCCCCGGGCTTTTAACCCGGCCCGGGGAAAACACACAGGGATTATGATAAAGGTTTTACTTTTAATTGCAGGAGGAGCTATCGGTTCGGCACTACGCTATGGAGTTTCCACGTGGGTACAAAAGGCGATGCTTTACTCCTTTCCTTTCGGAATCCTTTCCGTAAACGTAATCGGTTCTTTTCTGATAGGCTTTTGTTGGAGCCTTGCCGAAGCGTTCAGTTTTTCTCCTAACACACGTGCATTTCTTTTCACCGGATTATTCGGCGGATTCACCACATTTTCATCTTTTACATTAGATACCCTAACTTTAATGAGGACGGGGGAATATAAACTCGCATTAATTAATATCTTTGCAAGTAACATATTAGGTTTATTAGCAGTCTTCCTGGGATTATTACTGGGTAAGAATACATTGACTTTAATAAAATAATTATGCGTAAAGAAGAACGATATAAAGGAGTATTGAACTGGTTCAAAGAAAATGTTCCGGTTGCCGAAACAGAATTGCACTACAAAAATCCATACGAATTATTAATAGCAGTTATCCTTTCCGCACAATGTACAGACAAACGGGTAAACATGATTACTCCGGCATTGTACGAAGCATTTCCCGAACCGGAAGTAATGGCGGAATCTACGCCTGAAGTGGTTTATGAATACATAAAAAGTGTTTCCTATCCAAACAATAAAGCCAAGCATCTTGTCGGAATGGCCAAGATGTTAGTCAACGACTTCAAAAGCATCGTTCCTTCCGACATAGACGAACTGCAAAAGCTGCCCGGCGTCGGACGAAAAACTGCAAACGTAATAGCCTCTGTAGTCTATGAGAAACCGGCTATGGCTGTTGATACTCATGTATTCCGTGTATCTAACCGGATTGGGTTGACAGACAATAGCAAGACGCCTTTGGAAACTGAAAAGGAATTAGTAAAACATATACCACAAGAGCTCATTCCCATTGCCCATCACTGGCTGATTTTGCATGGCAGATATGTTTGTATTGCCAGAAAGCCAAAATGCGAAACATGCGGATTAAAGCCTTGGTGTAAATACTTTTTGAAGCAGCCATGAAATAAATGAAAGCTTACCAACAGGAAATAATCGTCTGCATTGTAGTAGTCATGGCTACAATACTGGCAGTCTGGTTCTTCTTCGGAACCATGGAAGAAGAAAAGACGGCTGTCCAGACGGATTTATACAGCCTGATTGCTCCTGAACCCAATGCGTTACTTGCTGTCAACAAACCAGCTGTACTGACGAACGTAATCCTTAAGCATCAACAGCTACACGATATTTTCTCTTCTTACCTGCCGGACATCTACCTATCCATTTTGCAAAAAACACCTTCCATGCCTTCTACTCTGTTTTCGTTTCATTCACAAGGTATTGTTATGTACACTCATGCAGACGGAGGATTCGATTTACTAATAGAAAAAGAAGTGTTGAAGCCTCTTTTAGGGATATACAGTCCGCAAAAAACAGTAAAAGACGGAATAACCTTCACTTATTACCCCGAATCCGGAAGACAGTTTTTCGGATATTACCAATACCAGGGAGTTTTCGTTGCCAGTTACAGTAAGAAACTATTGGAATCTGTAGCCCAACAACAAATAAAAAATAAAAGGTCAATTACAAAAGAGCTTGATAAAACACAGCAACTGGCCGATATACATGCGCCATTAAACCTTATTGTTCCGGCAAACAAACTGGATTTATATGTCAATTTCAACGATTCTCTTCAATGGCGTATACATGACAAATGGTTACTGGCAGATGTATTTACAAACGAAGGTAAAGTATGTTGCTTCGGAAGTCAGCCCTACTTCGCATCATTAGATACACTATACAACCAAATGGCCGATACACTATCTAAAAGAATCGAAACGGTCTTTCCCCAATTACATATCACACCGGAAATATATCATGACGACAACATGGTATATTATACCGGATGCAGCCCGATGTAATACCTTTACAACCCAACCTTTAGTCCGTCATAAGCAAGATGGACATGAGGAGGAAGCTCTTTTTCCACCACTGCATGCAACCCAATCCTGTGGCCCATGTGGATAAGGTATGACTCTTTAGGAGCAATACGGGCTATATTAACAAGCGCTTCTCCCAATGTCTCGTGCGTAGGATGAGGCTGATCTTCCTTTCGAAGCGCCGTTATAATCAACATATCCAATCCTTCCAACTTTGCATATTCTTCTTCCGGCAGATACTTCAAATCCGTAAGGTAAGCCATATTGCCTATACGATACCCTAAAATCGGAAGTCTGCCATGCATAACACGGATAGGAATAACAGAAAGACCCGCCGCTTCAAATGGTTCCATACCAATACGATGTAATTCCAAATTAGGAACACCCGGATATTTATGTATCCTGAAAGCATACGGAATACGTGTCTCTATTGCTTCAGCCACATAATCTTCGGCATAAATATCAACACCACGTACACGACAGAAAGGACGCAAGTCATCCAAACCGCCAACGTGATCATAATGTTCATGGGAAATAAGAACGGCATCCAGATGGTATGTTTTATTTGTAATCATCTGCCAACGGAAATCCGGGCCGCAATCCAATAATATCGTCTTCCCTCCGGTTTCAACCAAAACAGAAGTACGCAAACGCCAGTCGCGCGGATCTTTGCTGGTACAGACTTCACACTGGCAACCAATTTCAGGAACACCCGTGGAAGTGCCGGTTCCAAGAAAAGTTATTTTCATCATCCTACATATTTAACCTCAGGAACGAGTTCTATTCCGAAACGTTCATTCACAGCCGTGCGAATACTTTCGGCAACCAAAGCTATCTCATGCCCTCTTGCGTCACCTAAATTAACCAATACCAAAGCCTGTTTCTCATAAACCCCAACCGTACCGTGGGATTTACCTTTAAAACCACACTGTTCGATCAACCACCCTGCAGGAACCTTTATTTTACCATCCGAAGACGGATAAGAAGGAATAGAAGGATAGTTTACTTTTAATTTCTCGAAATGATCCGTAGTAATAACCGGGTTCATAAAGAAACTACCGGCATTACCCATTATTTCAGGATCAGGTAATTTCTCTTTACGTATAGTAATTATAGCCTCGCGTATCGTGGATAAAGTTATTCCGGGATATTTGGCAAGTTCTTCCTTCAAGTTCCCATAATTAATAGAAAACTGAGGATTTTTTTGTAAACGCAGATTCACATAGGTTATAATATGCGGATCATTATGCTCATTCTTAAAATAGCTTGTCCGATACGCATACTCGCATTCCTGGTTAGTAAAGATACGCTTTTGGAAAGATAGCTGGTTGTAAGCTTCTACTGTCTCTATAACATCCTTTGCTTCGGCCCCATATGCACCGATATTCTGAATGGCAGCGGCGCCTGTTTCACCAGGAATCAAAGACAAATTTTCTATTCCTCCCCAACCGTTAGATACGGCATAGGCAACAACATCGTCCCATTTTTCGGCAGCACCGACACGGAGCAGAACACTCTTCTCTGTCTCCCCTGCCAGATGGATTCCTTTTATATTAGAATGGAGGATTATGCCATTGTAATCATTTAAGAACAGAAGATTACTCCCACTCCCGATATGAAGCGATAGGCATTCCTGAAAATATTCATCACGCAATATGCGTTCCAGGTCGTCTTCACTATCATACTCCATAAACCAACGTGTTTTCACAGGTATATGAAATGTATTATGTTTTTCCAGCGAGTAATTCTGTTCTATTTTCATCTCTTATTATTTTTATAACCTGACAAAATTAAGACATTGTTTCGTATTCCGCAACTAAACATTACTTAACGTTTTTTGTTTCTCTAATCGTAACAAATACGCATAAGCCTTGTTTAATAAGAAACGCAAACAAAATCGTATATCCGGATAAAGGAACTGATAAATCCAGATCAGGATGTACCTTTGTAAATGTCAAATAATCAAAAACAAGAGCACACATGAACAAAGCAGAACTTATCGACGCATTGGCCAGCAAAGCCGGAATGCAAAAACAAGAAGCTAAAAAAGCATTAGATGCATACATTGAAATCGTTACAGAACAAATGTCGAAAAACGAAGAAATTGCACTTATAGGTTTTGGTACACTTACTCCAAGAGCACAAACGCAACGTTTAGCCAGAAATCCCAAAACAGGAACTCCTGTAATGATTCCGGCACGTACGACTGTAAAGTTCAAACCGGGTAAATTTTTATTGGAGGCAATGAACGCCCACCTCAAAAAGGCATAACCCCAATATACCTGCCAATAACTTAATTGAATTGTTGGCAGGTATTTCTATATTTACTATTTTTGAAACCGAGAAATTCAGAGGTATGAAAATAGTAAATCTCGGAGAATCAAATTCGATCCTCAACCGGTTTATAGCAGAGCTAAGGGATGTAAATATCCAGAAAGACAGCTTACGTTTCCGCAGGAACGTTGAACGAATTGGTGAAATAATGGCTTATGAAATAAGTAAGGATTTTACCTACAGTACAAAAAATATCCAATCGCCTTTAGGCATTGCGCCTACAAGTACACCGGACGACCAAATAGTAATCAGTACTATTTTGCGCGCCGGCCTTCCCTTCCACCAAGGTTTCCTAAGTTATTTGGATTATGCCGAAAACGCATTTGTTTCCGCATATCGTAAATATAAAGATCGTTTAAATTTCGATATTCATATCGAATATATCGCTTCTCCCGGAATAACAAATAAGACACTTATCATCACTGATCCGATGCTGGCTACCGGCAGTTCAATGGAACTGGCTTATGAGGCCTTGCTTACCAAAGGACATCCTGCACATATCCATGTTGCTTCTATCATAGCAAGCAGACAGGCGTTAGAATATATTCAACATAAAATGCCGGATGACAAAACCACTGTCTGGGTAGCTGCACTCGACGAAGAGCTGGATGAACATTCTTATATAGTTCCCGGATTGGGAGATGCCGGAGATTTAGCTTTCGGAGAAAAAGAATAACAACAAATATATAAAAAGAAAAGCGGCCTTAATCAGCCGCTTTCCTTTTTTATGTATATTACATAAGTACTATTTCAGTTCCTTTATACGGATATTACGGAATTTCACCGGAGAACCATGGCCTAAGAAACCGATATGTCCTTTCTTATTGAACAATCCCGGATGTTGCTTACCGTCAGGTGTACCATTCTTTACTGCATCACGGATATTACCGTCCAGAATCACAACACCATTAACTGTTACGCGGATATGATCGCCATCGGCAACAATTTCCTCCGTATTCCATTCGCCAACCGGCTTAATGGCTTCGTGATGATTTGGTTGAGAAGGAATAATACCATATACGGAACCATGATGTTGTAATGGAGTAATATCCTTGTATATAGGATTCTCACAATCCAAAATCTGGATTTCCATACCATTATATGCTGCATCTACATCCATCGGTGTACGGATGCCAACGCCATTATTAGCACCGGGTGTCAACTGAAAATCAAAACGATAAACAAAGTTTCCGTATTCTTTTTTAGTATAAAGGTTACCACCGAAACTTTTACTCGGAATCATAGAAATACAACCATCTTCCAAAGTATAGTCAACTGTATTTCCTGTCCATTCGTGCATATTAGTTCCGTCAAACAAGACTTTGAAACCTTCTTTTGCTTCTTCTGCAGAAAGCTTATACGGTTCCTGACGTTCCAACTCTTTTACATAGATGTTACGATAGTAAACTTTGCTGCCATGAGCCTGCAATTCGATCTGGTCGATTGCCGGAACAGGAAGTTTACGATCCCAGTAATTTTCCAGAATTACATTATCAACCACCTTTTCGCCATTTAAAACAACGGTTACACGGTCACCAACCATCTTTATATAGAATGTATTCCATTCTCCCAGTTTATTATCAGCAACTTTAGATGGTGTACTCGGGTTAACCTGATTGTTATACAAGCCGCCTGAACCCACCTGAGCTCCAACATTTACACGGGAAGTATCCCAAATCTGAACCTGAGGCGTACCACGCAAGTAGATACCCGCATCTGCTTCAGGACCTGCAGGATCAAGCATCCAATCTACATACATTTCGAAATCGCCATACTGTTTTTCCGAACATAAATTATCATAACCTGTACCTTCAAATACAAGTAATCCGTCTTCAACTTTCCAATCACGGCGCATCATTTCGTCTGCCTTTTCTTGTGCTTTGGCAAGCTGTGCCGGTTTCATTTTAGCACGAACTATCGGATTTTCAACCAAACCTTTCCAGCCTGTCAAATCTTTTCCATTGAAAAGAGAAACAAAGCCCTCAGTCTTCGTCATTTCAGACAAATGCTTCTTAATAGCCTCTTTCTGATAATGGGCATCCGGATTATCCAGCACTTGCATTACTTTATTCAGCAAAGCTTCTACATTTTGACCCGTATAATCCTTATTATTTAAAGCAATATTCATAACAGCATTGGCTGCTGCCTGTTGTAGAGGTTTCTGATCCAAAAACTCACCGGCATACAACAAAGCAAGGAATGTTCCGGTTTTTTCTATCTGTTTCAGAATTTCAACTTTCTGGGCATCTGTCTTTGCTATATCCATCGCCTTGCGTAAACTCAGCAAACGGTTTTCACCGGTAAATGCAGGATTTGAAACCAACTGCACATAACGGGCAAGGGCTTTATCGAATACCTGGCTTGAAGGATTTCCCTGACAAATTGCAAATAATTCGTCGGCAGCTTCAATGCCTTTCCAGCTCAGCAATGCTTCCAAAGCAGCATCTTTTGCTGTACTCCGGCCATTTTTAACTCCGGAAACAATCGTTGCCAAAGCATCTTTATCTCCTGTCGAAGCTAATACGATATAATACAAATGCTTCTTGCTCTCACCAGCCTGTAGCATACGGCGGGTAACATTAGAAACCTGCCCGGATACAGGCAAATTAGCAATAGAAGCAATTACAGCTTGCTGAATCGGGGCAATTGCATTTGCATCTGCTGTTTCCAACATTCCGCACATCTGTGTAAAGTCTTTTTCAGAAACAACGTCTTTCAATGCTTTATATGCAGCCGTTTTTACTTCCGGAGAACCAGACTTTATTTGTTCTAACACTGCATTCAGAGTTCCGTCCGCTTTACGCATAGCCAACAACTCCAAACCTGCAATCTTTCCGGCATCTGTTGATGAAGAAATTGCTTTTGCAACCGCATTATCTATATCACCCGGAAAAGCAGCCAAAGCATCCTGGCCTAATAAGATAACTTGTTTGTCATTACTTGTAAGCAAATTGGACAAAACCGGTATATATGAATTATCTCCAATCTTAACCATAGTCCAAACAGCAGCTTCTTTCACATTATAATCAGCATTACCTGCCTGTTCAACCAACACCTGACGGAATGGTAAATCAAAACGCAAATCCAGGTTCTGTATTATATCATGTTGTGAAGGTCTTTTTGCTTCACGTCCTAACCAATTCAGAATATCTACCTTTACCTCCGGTTTGGCTTTTACCATATTTTTAGCCAGCTCAACATATAATTCTTTATTAGCATAATCGGAAGCATAACTCAAAGCAGCATTACGATATTCTTTATTAGCATCTTTTAAAGCAGCCTGAACGAGTTTTGCCACATCTGCATTCTGCAACGATAACAAAATTTGTAATGCGGCATCGCGGCTCTGCGTTTTATTAGCTTTTGTAGCTTTTTTCAATAAATCATTTGCTGCCTTTTCTGCATCTTTTATATCACCCTGCCCTGCTATTCGTTTTATCAAAGCGATATATGCCTCATTAGCACCGGTTTTTTCCATCGTGTAATTAGCCTTTGCAGCAGCTTCCGCCAAATCTTTCAGGGAAGCTTTTGTTCCTACACGGCTCAACGCATATAGCACCTCTTTCTGCATGTTTTCATCCGATGAACCCAATAAGGCTTTCAAAGCAGCTTCCGAACCATCTACCTGGGCAACGGCAATAGCCTGAACAATATCCTTCTGAGTTTTCGGTGTACCCGAACGACGCATCAATGCCGATAATAAAGTTTTTCCGGCATTTTCGCTATTTATTGATGACAATGCACGTGCAGCCGGGCCACTCAAACTTTCATCATTCAAATAAGTAGCCAAGGTTTCAATACACTCATCTTTGCCAATTATCTGCAGTTGACGGATAATAAATGCTTTAGCCTCACGATCGCTCACTTTGTCAAGTGCCTTCAGATAAGCATTAGCCGTAACCAAACGGGAATTCTCATTTCCTTTTGCCATTACATAATGAGAAAGTCCGCTCAAAGCATAATCCACCTTTGCATTGCTTCCTTTACCCGGTGCATTAATCATATCAACCAAAGTCATAACCGCATCTTCTCCGGCAGCACTCAGGTCGCCAATTAACTTATTATATTCAGCTTGTTGTGCAGCAGGCATCTGAGCCAACACATCGGCCGCCACAGTCTTAGATGTGCGGTTTGCCGGCGATTGTGCCATCAGCATGCTTCCGCACAAAAGCAAAGTGCTGATTGATAAATATACTTTTTTCATAATTTACAATATTCAATTTACAATTTAATTCATCAGATATTCCACGGAGCACGCATTGGCTGATCCAATAAACGATTTGCAGCTTCGTCATCAATAAATTCCAATTTAACAGGATCGAAGTTCAAAGTGCGATTCAAACGAAGAGCAATACCACCCATGTTTACAATCGTCGCAGAGCGGAAACCATTCCGTTCGTTCAAAGCAAACGGTTGGCGTGTCTTAACGCATTCTATAAAGTCCGTAACCTGAGGTTCCGGCTCCGGATAATCGGATAATTTCTTTTCCCAATTAGGAATATCGCAAACAAAGTTTTTATAAACATTGCCATTAGGACCTGATATATAAGGTGTGTCAGGATTTCCGTAATCACCACCCCATAATACAATCTGGCAGCCATCATCATAAGTATAAGTTATAGAACGCCAAGTTCCAACCGCATCCGGATGTTGTTGCGGAGCATCAACCTCTACTTTAACAGGGCTGGTATTATCTTTACCTAATATATATTGTACAGGATCGATATAATGTTGTCCCATATCACCCAAACCACCTGCATCATAATCCCAATAACCACGGAATGTCTGGTGTACACGATGTGCATTATATGGTTTATATGGCGCCGGCCCTAACCACATATCATAATCCAATTCTGCAGGAACAGATTCCGGTTCAAGATATTCTTTTCCTACCCAGAAGAATTTCCAGTCAAAACCGGTATGCTTGCTGATCGTTACCTTCAAAGGCCAGCCTAACATACCACTCTGAACTAATTTTTTCAATGGTTTAACCGGAGTTCCCAATCCATAGAACGGATCGGCAAAACGAAACCAGGTATTCAAACGGAACATATTTCCGTATTGTTTTACGGCTTCCATAACACGCTTACCTTCACCTATGGTACGGGTCATCGGCTTTTCACACCAAATATCCTTCCCTGCTTTCGCAGCTTCTACAGACATTAAGCCATGCCAATGAGGTGGCGTTGCTATATGTACGATATCTACATTCGGATCGGTAATTAAATCACGAAAATCATGATAAGCTGCAATTTTATCGCTTACCAGATGTTTTCCTGTTTCCAAGTGGTTCTTATCTACATCACAAACGGCAACCAAACGTGTTCCTGCATAATTTACGTGGCCGCATCCCATACCGCCTGTACCAATAATACCTTTTGTCAACTGATCACTCGGGGCAATAAACCCGTTTCCCAGCACGTGACGTGGCACAATGGTAAAAGCCGCAACTCCTCCCAATGTTTTTAGAAAGTCTCTTCTATTTGTCCTCATGGTAATAAATCTAATATTATACCGATTAATTGATTAATTATTTTATTATTTTAAATGAATTGTAGCAAAGATATTAATTATCCTACAAATTCTGCAGATATTCGCGCGTTTTAATAATCTATTCGCGCTGTTTTCTTTCTAACTCACACTCAATAGTAAGTGAACCCTGAAAATTCTGTTTCTTCAGTTCAGTTATTACTGCAGATAAATTCACGGTTGCAAGAATCCATATCCGCTTAAAGTATTTACTCATATACAAACAAGTCGCAAATTTAAAAATAACTGTATTAAATTAGCAAATTATTAGCAAACAAAAATTCTTAATAACAAAAGAACAGAATTAAGCTCCCATCCGAAAGAAAAATCAATTTCTCTCGGAAGAAATCAAAATTCCTTCCGGATACAATTAAAAACAGGTCCCCGATGATTTAAGAAAAACATCCTGATGATTTATAAAAATGATCGGGATCATTTTGAAAAAGGATCAGAACTTCTTCAACAAAAAAGAAGGGTTTATACGTAAATATATTCCAGCCGAGAAACTAGTACTGGGACCATCATCCTTTGGATATTCATATTCTCCGCCAATTTTATTACAAAACAGTCTTCTATATATATCCAAATCTATACCCAAAGAAAAACCTTTTCCAAAACTATGTGCATATTCTATTCCCCAGTAAAGCATCTTTGGGTTTTCGTAGGTAACATCTTTTTCTTTTGTAGAAACAGCTCCATAAAAAGGAAGACCAAACATTGAAATAAAATTATGGCACGCAAAATAGGATGTCTTTACACGAAAATCATAGATATCGGCGGAAGCACGTGCATAAAGTCCTGCACCGCTGTTAAATGGCCATAACTCTCCGGCTTGCTGATAATATCCCGTACCATCCAATTCCACATTTACATTCTTAAAGACCGGATGATTGATATTCCACACTGCCCCTACTCCGGCGGCACCGTTCATCAGAGTTTGAACCGAATTTGTAAATAATGTATCGATTTCCCCCCCTCTATGCTGGGCTAACCCTTGTATCGGAATATAGAAATGAAAACGGGATTCGGGACGATTCAGCTTAAAACGCGTGGATAGCCCAACAGTAAATGCTTCCTGATGTACATCTTCACGAAAAATAAAGCTTTCCCAATTCACCCATATGTCCAAATCCAGCAAACGGGAATTATATAATAGTTGAAGACCGGTTTCAGGATCAGCGGTTAAATTCAACTCAGGGCTGTATAAAGGCTCGATTAAATTATGATTTGCACCTCCGTACAAAGTCCCCAAAACGATATTAACATGTTTAGACAAAGCTACCTGTGCACGAAAAAGCAAGTACACATGGAATCCTTTCTGATACTGGTCTCCCTTCCAGTTCGCAATATCCTGATATGCCATATTCGGATATTTATTTGCGCCCCAATAACGAAGAAGGTGAGCTCCTAATTCCAGTTTTATATTTTTAAGCGGATAATAAACTAATTTAGGCTGCACCCAAAGCCCAGGAAGAGAATATCCTTTCATCAAAGATGTCGAATACTCATTATCCTTGAAGAAATTTATATTATCTAACTGAAATAACAATTCTCCTTTTTTATCCGGATTTATTTTATAATCTGATTTGAAAACCAAATTGTTGATGCCTGAAGAATCCACAGAAGATTGATCCTGCAAATTATTCCCGGCCTTAGCAGAGAAACAAGCTAAAATTGATAATACAGCCAACCTGGAACAGAGAACAAAAATGGAAGTCTTCATTTGTCTTTTATAAATTTCATGCAAACGTAAGAAAAATACAGTAACAAATATAAATATGGAAATGGAACTTTTGCCATCACACCTTTTTTATTACTATTTTTAGATGAATAATAACAGTTTTGACCAATTATATTACATATATGGCCTAATTCATTCACCAAAATGTTGTAATTTTGCGCGATTATTCAAATTTTGGAAGGTTACAAATGGATTATGCAATTATTGCTGCAGGCGAGGGTTCTCGATTAGCGCAAGAAGGTGTGAAATGGCCAAAACCGTTGGTCAAACTAAATGGTGTCACTTTGATTGATCGTTTAATAGACGTATTCTTGAAGAATAACGCTTCATCTATAAACATCATCGTAAATGAAGAGATGACAGAAGTACAAGAATATCTAAATAAACTACAATTACCTGTTCCGTTCTATCTGCTAGTAAAATCTACACCTAGCTCTATGCACAGTTTTTACGAGTTAAGTCATTTTCTGGATGGAAACAACGTGTGTCTCACAACTGTAGATACAATCTTTAAAGAAGAAGAATTCAGCAAATATATACAAGCTTTCCAGGAAAACGACCAGTTGGACGGACTTATGGCCGTAACAGATTTTATTGATGATGAAAAGCCGCTTTATGTTGAAACAGATAAGGATCTTATGATCCGTAATTTTCTGGACAAAAACAATAACAACTGCCGGTACATATCGGGAGGTATATATTGTTTAAAACGCACCGGTCTGGCTGTACTAAATAATTCGATAAGTCAAGGTATGTCGCGCATGCGCAACTATCAGCGTCAACTAATTGCCGAAGGTTTAAAACTAAAGGCATATCCTTTCAGCAAGATTGTTGATGTAGACCATGCGGAAGACATTCAAAAGGCCGAACAATTTCTTAAGTCATAACATATACAGCATAACATGAACGAATTAGTTATTGCAGGTATTCGCAGAGGAAACCAATTTTCGCCGAACCATATAGGCAATGACGCCGCTATTTTCTCATTGGCAGCAGAACATTTACGCCGGTTAGGTTGCACCGTAAACGAATACATCGAATCTGATTTAATTACAAAAGACATCCGCGAAAAAGCCATCTTCAACATGGTTCGCGACTGGCAATCTATCCATAAGTTGCAACAAATGGAAAACAATGGTTACTTCATTGTTAACTCCGGTTATGGTATAGAGAACTGCACTCGTGAAAAAATGACACGATTATTGATGTCCAATCATATTTCACACCCTAACAGTCTGATTTTACCTACAAATGAAGACCCAACCGAAGCATTGGAAAATGCAGGATTTTATAATTGTTGGATAAAAAGAGGCGACTTCCATGCCATTCACCGCGAAGACGTAACATACGTCCGTAATCCGGAGGAAGCAAAAAGTATTTTAAAAGAATATGCAATACGCGGAATACCTACGGCAGTAATTAACGAACATCTGGTTGGAGATTTAATCAAATTTTATGGTGTAACAGGAACCGATTTCTTTTACTGGTTCTATCCGTCAAATTTACACCATAGCAAATTCGGATTAGAAGTTATTAATGGAACAGCAAAGGGTATACCCTTTGCTGAAGCTGCGCTTCAGCAAATGTGCAATGATGCGGCAAAAGTATTGAACATTCACATTTACGGCGGAGATTGCATTGTGTCGGAAGGCGGAGATATCCGGTTAATAGACTTTAATGACTGGCCTAGCTTCGCCCCCTGCAGGGATGATGCTGCTCCCCATATTGCAAAACGTATTCTGGATTTAATAACGGAATAACACAGCTTTTCGAATTAAAATCATCTGTTTATGAATAAAAAAAACATATCTCCGGAGTTGGCATCGACCTTAAAATCGATGGATACCGAAGAGTTTATAGATATACATTTTTATCGCCCAATCGGTTATCAATGGGCACTCTTTTTTAATAAATTCGGAGTTTCCCCTAACAGTATAACCATAGCAAGTATATTCATCGGCATTGCCGCCGGCATTTGTTTTTACTATCAGAGCTTAGTTATCAATATCATTGGTATGTTACTGCTGGTATGGGCAAATTCGTACGACAGTGCAGACGGCCAACTGGCTCGTATGACTGGCAAAAAGACACCTTTGGGACGTATTTTAGATGGAACTGCCGGCGATTTTTGGTTTATCTCTATTTATGCTGCCATTTGTTTACGATTAACACCTACATGGGGTATTTGGATATGGATATTAGCAGCCGTTACCGGATTTTTCCACAGTAAACAAGCTGCCATGGCAGATTATTACAGAAATATTCATCTGTTATTCCTAAAGGGAAAGTCTGGCAGCGAATTATCATATTCTCCGATTTTAAAAGAAAATTATACGAAGCTAAGTTGGAAGAAGGATTTCATCTATAAATTATTCGAGACTTTCTACATTAATTATACGGTCGGACAAGAAAAGTTGACTCCCAAATTCCAGCAAATGATGAATCTTATCCGTACAAAATATAAAGATGAAGCACCGGAATGGTTCCGTATTTCTTTCAGGAAAAAAAGTCTTCCTTTAATGAAGTATACAAATATGCTATCGTTCAATACACGCGTGATAGCTTTATTTGTAAGTTTATTTATCAATATGCCATGGTTATATTTTGTATTCGAGCTAACAGTCCTGAACATCATGTTGGTTTATATGATTGCAACACATGAGCGCTTCTGCAGTATATTCAGTAAAGAACTCCAATCCCAATCTTAAATAATATGTTTAATCCGGAACAAGTAAAAGGTATCATATTCGATTATGGTGGAACAATCGACAGCAATGGAATGCATTGGGCTGAAGTAATATGGATGGCTTATGAAGCTTTTCAAATACCAGTCTCCAAAGATGTATTCCGCGAAGCTTATGTTTTTGGCGAGAGAACAATGGGTAAAAATCCATTGGTTCAACCACACCATAATTTTCTGGATATGCTTCATATAAAAGCAGACCTGCAAATTAAATGGCTTGAACAAGAAGGATATTTATCTAACGAATGGGCTACAATAGAAGTGAAAAATAAAATTGCAGATTGGTGCTATTCGTATGCGCAAAAAGCAATTGATGCTGCACGCCCTATTCTTAACGAATTATCCGGACAATATCCATTAGTGTTAGTATCTAACTTTTACGGTAACATAGAATCGGTACTAGTAGATTTTAAATTGGATCATCTTTTCAAATCAATTATAGAATCGGCAGTTGTTGGAATTAGAAAACCCGATCCGGCCATTTTTAATTTAGGAATAAAAAAATTAAATTTACCGGCAAAAAACATTGTCGTTATCGGAGATTCTTATGATAAAGACATCATACCTTCGACACATATTGGTTGCCAGACAATCTGGTTAAAAAGTACCGGATGGAGTGCTTATAAAGGAGATGAAACGGCAGATGCCATTATATCCGACTTTTCACAAATCAAGATTTTTTTTCACTAGTTGAAAAACTATACCTATCCACAAACAAAAAACGGGAGGCTTATAACCAAGCCTTCCGTTTCCCTAAACTACATAAAACACTTAAAAGAACAAACTTTCCATTTAGAAGGCAACACCTAAGCGAATACCCCAGTTATTCAGTCCGTCAACCGAATAATTCAAGACTTCACCTTTGTTTGTTGCATAATTATAATAGGCTGCGATATGTACGCCGAATTGTTTCTGAGGTGTAAAGTAAATATTCATACCTACTTCGGGAGAAAGATAGAAACCCCAGTTACGATCGTAAACCTTCAAAACATTCATATAGGAAGACATCTCACTATAGCTTGCACCTAATCCGGCACCTAAATAAGGTTGGAATTGGCCTTCCGGGGCAAAGTTATAACGGAACACAGCACCAAAAGGTAACTGGAAGATAGAATGCTGCTGATCGGCAGTAATTACAGAAGTAGAACTTACCGGCAAAGTCTGACGGTCAATATACTTATTATTTGTATGATATGACAGGAATAAACCTCCTGAAATATTCGGTGTAAAATAATAACCACCTTCAAAGTGTGCTCCCCAGCCACTGGTCTTATCGGAGAAATCTTGACCGAACGGAGAATTCACCTGCCAGTCAATATTAAAATATGCATTCTTTACAACCTGGGCGCCAGCCAGAGACGGAATCGCTAAACAGGCTACAAGTAAAGCGACTAATTTTATTGATTTACTTATCTTTTTCATAGAACTCAAACTTTTACTAATTCGCATTTATTTATTTCTTGATGTACGGAGATTGTACAAATGCCTGTTCGATTGCACGAACACTCAACTGAATATCAAGTTTATTTGAACCGGATAACAAACCGCTCATATAAGCAGTCCATAATACAGGCAATTTAGAATTGGTTGCCGTTGGAGCCGGAACTTTCAAATCCAGCATTTCAACAAGTAATGAACCTACACTATAGCTGTAAACTACAGGATACGGATAATACCAGTCGCCCCAGCTTGGTCCCCAGTAACCAGGTCTCCAATATCCAGGATAATTCCACCACCAGTACGGATAGTTATAATTATCATTATAGTCCGCAAAATAATGCGTGTTTTCTACATAAGAAGCCTGCAAACCAAGATCTGCATCATCCTTTTCCATTGTACGTGTAAAACCACGGGCTTCCATACTTTTCACGAGTGTCGTGATAATATCGTCTGCTTCATTGGCTGTCCAGTACTGAGGCTTTTCATTATCACCTATTACCAATACGCTATCAGGAACATAAAATGTACTAAATGATGCAAAATTCGCGTCCTTGTCATAATTTGTAAATACAAGGAAGTCGTTGTCTAGTTTTGACATATCCGGGTCTTTCTGGCAAGAAGCCAGTAAAAGAACCAACAGAAATAAAGGAAAAATCTTTTTCATCTCATTCAACGTTTAAAACAGTTTATACTATTATTTGTGCTTATATATAAGTCACTATTGAAACAAGAAGAGATAAAAAAAGGTTGTGAAGGTTTTCTCGAGCTTATGTTAATTAACAAGGAAGAACAATTTACAAGATTCTTAAACCCTTGTTAAATAGAAATCAAACAACTATAAATCAATTTATTACAAAACATTCTTACGAATCATACAAACAACAGGTTTATGGTCGCTCCACGGCAAATTTGGAGAATCATAACGTAAACCTTCAAAGCTTCCGGAATAAAAAATATAATCAATTCTAAAGATTCGTTTCAATTCACGAAATGTATATCCAAATCCAGAACCTGAATCACGAAAACCATCCGTCAGGTTTCCTTTTATATGATTATATACATAAGAAGCCGGAGTATCGTTAAAATCGCCACATACAATAATATCTCCCGTACTATTATCTATCTGTTGACGAACAAAATCGGCCTGCATAGCACGTAATACGAAATTTTTTTTCATTTGAAAAGCCAGTTGGAATGCGGCTTCCGTACCTTCTTGAGAATTCATGCTTTCTTTAGCCTGATATAAACGAGGTTTAATTGAATTTACACTGGTTGTTTGCAAATGATTTGTAAATATCCCCAACGTCCATCCATTATCCACCATATCAGTCCTATAATCAAATTAACCACTAATACAGGCAAAAGTATCAACCCGGGAAATGCTATCCATTCCTGCCCTTCCGGATGAATATACCCTGATGCAAAACCTGCTATAGCCAGCAATGCTGCAAACAATGTCACTATCAATAATTCATATTATAAACAAACGGCCTCTGTCTCTAAATAACTAGAAACAGAGGCCATTTGTTAAAACGCAACATACAAAGAATTATTGCAGTGTTCCTTGTTTTGCCTCTTGTATCATTTTTTCATTAGCCATAATTACAATTTCCACACGGCGGTTTAATGCACGGCCTTCAGGAGTGTCATTTGAAGCAACCGGATCATGTACACCTTTTCCTTCATAAATCATACGGTCGCTACTAACGCCTTGCAGCATCAGATAGTCATAAACACTCTTTGCCCGCTTTTCTGATAAAAGCTGATTATAATCAACCTTTCCTGTATTATCCGTATAACCTACAATTTTAATATTCGTATCCGGATTCGCTTTCAGGCTTGTTGCAAAATTGCGTAATGCGCTTTTAGAAGCATCGCTTAACGTACTTGAATTGGTTGCAAACAATATACCCGAATCAAAAGTAACTTTCAATGCTTCTCCATTATTAATGGTTTCAATAGTTGTACTTTCCGGTAATGTTGCCTCCAGTTCTTTCTTTTGTTTATCCATCTTTTTCCCTATCAAAGCTCCAGCCGTACCACCTACTGCAGCTCCAATAATTGCACCTAAGGCGGTATTACCGGCTAATGCCCCGATACCAGCCCCAACAGCAGTTCCGCCACCAACACCAATAGCCGTACCTTTAGCTGTATTATTCCATGTACTGCAACTAGAAAAAACAACAGCCATACTCAACAACAAAACAGATAATAATTTAATACTTCTCATTTCTTATTCCTTTTAGTGAACTAATTTTTCTATATACAATAGTTTATCAATCGAACATGTTGATAGAATCACAATATTCTAATTCACCTTGAACAATAAAAGTAATTTCGTCTGCATTATATTTTCCTACTCCGTCTTTCTGAGCATTCTTAATCACAAAATCAACTAATTCATCTTCATCGATATCTATTTCTTTATCGTCGCCGTCATTTTCATTCAGATATCCTTTTGACTCATAAAACTCATAGATTAAGTCTACAATATAATTGATATCGTCATTACTGAACTTGCCTTTCAGTTCTTGCGGAAGATAATTCTGAATAAACTTTACAGAATCGTCTTCATCATAGATAAAATCGTTTTTTTCGCTCATAACTCTTCATTTTATTGGTTATTAATATTTACAAAGATACTACTTTTACTTGTATAATATAACTAACATTTATTTGGCTACAATCTATCTTTAATCTTTTTCCAGGCATGCGTATCGTATAAACATGACTGACGCATCGTGTGATACATTTCCTTAAAACGGGACATAGGGATTGTAAAGCTCAAAATATCCGGTTCAAAATAAGGACGGACAGAAGGATCAAAAAAACCCAAAATGCAGCTCCTCCCCTTCTTTCTATTCTCCAGAACAGCACGGGTTATCGTACTGCAACAGCCCGAACCAAAAGGCACAGCAACAGAATCGGCTGCTCCATTATCAAAAAAAGCCCAGGTTGAAAGACCGGAAAGCACATCGGGTTTAGCAAAAAACAGCAAGGCTTCCAGATTATCAAAACTATCAATCTTATCCAAACGGGCAAAATTAAGAAAAGCCATCCGTGCCCTGGGCACTCTTAAAGAATCTAGTTGTTCCCTTACCATTTCGGGAGTCTTGCGGTATTTTTCTTTCACAGAAACAAATTCGGGTACATAGTCCGGCATATCAGCAAAACCCGTATAAAATTTACCGCCACCGCAACCTATATTATCAGCATTAAGGCTAACAAATTCACCATTCCTGACTTCCTGTATATATTTAAACAAACATCCGCCTACCTTTTCCACGATCCTAACCGGCGTATCAGAATACCAAAAAACAAGAGGCAGTTCGGTTTCTGCACCAAACGCCTCTTTATAATTTTCAATAAAGGCCTTTACTTCCATAGCAATCAAATTTAATATTTATCCTTATCTCCTGTTTTCGAGCATGGAGATATTCAAAAATAAATAATTAAATCCATAAAACTATTCAACTATTCAAAAACATTACTAAGGCTTTCGCTTTTAATCAATTTTTGAATACCAGTCCATCACCTTCGCTATCAATTGTGATCGGATGGTCTTTATTTACTTTCTGTCCCA
This sequence comes from Parabacteroides chinchillae, assembly GCF_900108035.1. Taxonomy (GTDB): domain Bacteria; phylum Bacteroidota; class Bacteroidia; order Bacteroidales; family Tannerellaceae; genus Parabacteroides; species Parabacteroides chinchillae. Next base: position 22,226 of record NZ_FNVS01000023.1, on the reverse strand, counting down.
GAATTTCTTTTGATAATTCATTAAGAACATATTTCTGGATCACACGCTTAACCGGACGGGCACCAAACTGAGGATCAAAACCTTTCTCAGAAATAAATGCCAATGCAGCATCAGTGAAATTCAGAGCAATGCCATTTTGTGCCAGCATTTTCTTCACGCCATCTAATTGCAACGTTACAATCTGACGAATTTCTTCCTCATTCAACGGCGTAAACATAATGATCTCATCAATACGATTCAAGAATTCAGGGCGGATCGTTTTCTTCAATAATTCCAATACCTGAATTTTTGTTTCATCCACAACTTTCTCATGGTTTTCAGGTGTTATCTTTTCAAAGTTCTCACGAATCAAAGACGAACCCATATTACTGGTCATAATGATAATCGTGTTCTTGAAATTAACTACGCGTCCCTTATTATCAGTCAGACGTCCATCATCCAACACCTGAAGCAGTATATTGAAAACATCCGGATGTGCTTTTTCTATTTCATCAAACAAGACTACAGAATAAGGTTTACGGCGAATAGCTTCAGAAAGCTGGCCACCTTCTTCATAACCTACATATCCCGGAGGTGCACCGATCAAGCGAGTAGCACTAAACTTTTCCTGATACTCACTCATATCTATACGTGTCATCATATTCTCGTCGTCAAACAGATATTCAGCCAACGCTTTTGCCAATTCTGTTTTACCTACCCCGGTTGTTCCTAAGAAGATAAATGAACCAATCGGACGCTTTGGATCTTGCAACCCGGCACGACTACGCCGCACCGCATCCGCTATAGCACCAATAGCTTCTTCCTGTCCGATAACACGCGTATGAAGTTCCGATTCCAGACGCAATAGTTTATCTTTTTCACTTTGCATCATCTTACTTACCGGAATACCTGTCCAACGCGAAACAACATCGGCAATATCTTCGCTGTCTACCTCTTCTTTAATCATAGCAGCAGCACCCTGCATTGTTTTCAGCTTTGCTTCTACTTCGGCTATCTCTTCTTCTTTTTGCTTAACCTTACCATAACGGATCTCTGCAACTTTACCATAATCGCCTTCACGTTCGGCTTTTTCAGCTTCGAACTTAAGATTCTCGATATCAATTTTGTTTTGCTGTATCTTATTGATCTGCTCCTTCTCGCTTTGCCATTGGGCTTTTTGTTTCTTTTCTTCATCTTTCAGATCAGCAATCTCTTTATTAAGTTGTTCCAGCTTTGCCTTATCGTTTTCGCGCTTGATTGCCTCACGTTCAATCTCCAATTGTTTGATACGACGTGAAACTTCGTCCAGCGATTCCGGCACCGAGTCAATCTGCAAACGTAAACGGGCAGCTGCCTCATCCATCAGATCGATAGCTTTATCCGGCAAAAAACGATCCGTAATATAACGCGTTGACAACTGTACTGCCGCAATAATCGCATCGTCTTTGATACGTACCTTATGATGGTTTTCATATTTTTCCTTCAATCCTCGAAGTATGGAAATGGCATCCAATTCATCCGGTTCTTCCACCATAACTATCTGGAAACGGCGTTCCAAAGCCTTATCCTTTTCAAAATACTTCTGATATTCATCCAGCGTAGTAGCGCCTATAGACCGCAGTTCTCCACGAGCCAAAGCCGGTTTCAGGATATTAGCTGCATCCATTGCTCCTTCGCCTTTGCCAGCTCCAACCAATGTATGAATTTCATCGATAAAGAGAATTATTTCTCCTTCCGATTTAGTAACTTCATTCACCACCGCTTTCAGGCGTTCTTCAAATTCACCTTTATATTTTGCACCGGCAATCAGAGCACCCATATCCAATGAGAATATCTGCTTGGACTTCAGATTTTCCGGTACGTCACCACGGATAATACGGTGTGCAAGACCTTCGGCAATAGCAGTCTTACCAACCCCCGGCTCACCTATAAGGATCGGATTATTCTTGGTACGACGGCTTAAAATCTGTAACACGCGACGAATTTCGTCATCACGTCCGATAACAGGATCCAGTTTACCACTACGTGCACGTTCATTCAAATTAATAGCATATTTGCCTAGTGCATCATATGTATCTTCTGCAGACTGGCTGGTTACGTTATTACCCTTACGCAATTCTTCAATTGCCTTACGCAGTTCATTTTCAGAAACACCGGCATCTTTCAATATCTGGGAAGCAGTACTTTTTTCCGTTAACAGGGCCAGAATAATAGGTTCCAGCGAAACATACTGGTCGCCCATTTTGGAAGAATAGCTAATTGCTTTCTGTAATACAGCATTTGCTTCACCAGATAAATAAGGTTCTCCTCCCGAAACTTTAGGCAACGAATCGATCTGGCTATCTAAAACACGATTCAAATTCTGAATATTTACACCCAGTTTCTGAAAAATAAAATTGGTCACGCTTTCGCCCGTCATAATGACACCTTTCAACAAATGAACAGCTTCTATAGCCTGTTGCCCATGTTGGGTAGCAAGCTGTACAGCTTGTTGAACAGCCTCTTGCGCCTTAATTGTAAAATTGTTTAAATTCATATAGTTATCTCCTTTCTTTTATTCTTTTTCAATTGCTAACCGCACTTACATATCTACAAAACAAATACCAAAGCCCAAAACTGACATTTTGTCTTAATATTATAAAAACAAAGGAAAAGCCACTGCCTGTCCGTCTTAACTAAACGTCAAACTGATGGTTTTTCGGTTTGAAAACAAAAGAAAAAGGGAAAAGGTTTTATATACGGTTTGGTTTCTTCAGCTACCTTTTATAGTTTAGCGGCTGGTGCATTCATCCATAAAGAATCCCGCCGGTTTGAACTTTTCAGTTTCAACCAACGGGATTCCATATTTCTAAAAAGAAGGAACTAACTATTCCTTAATTAATTTCCTTTCTTCTTATTTGCCGGCTTGCCTTTGCAACATGCTTTAGCATCTTTCTGGCAAACTGATTTATCTTTTATACAATTTCCAGCTTGGCAACCTTCTGCTTTACAAGTTGCGTTGTCACAAAATTTATCACACTCCTCTCCACACTTCTTATTGCACTGCTCAATCTTTGCAGCTTTCTTTGCATTCGAATCCTGGGCATTTACAACTGTGAAAGAAGCCATTGCTATCATAAAGGCAGCGCACACAATCATCTTTTTCATTTACAAACTAAATTATGGGTTTGAGTAATTAATAATTACGATAGCAAAATAAATAATTACCGGCATATAACACCTATTTATTTTCTTATTAAAATTTAATGCTGACAATCTTTAAGGCTTATAATGCTTCTTTCGCAAAAACCAATTACTTATAATTATCGTTCTGCAATAAAGCCCCTCCCACTTTATCTATTTCAGATTGAGGAATCGGATATGGCCACGTTTTATCAGAAATATACATTCCTTTCTCGGAAGCAACCCCCTCCGGTGTAGAAGCAAATTGTTTTATCTTATCAACAAAGATATTCCATCGTATCAAATCATAAAAACGTTGTCCTTCGGCAGCCAGTTCTATCCTGCGTTCATGACGAACAGCCTTTCGCAAATCATCCCCTTGTTTTATCTTATAATTGGCTTCAAATTCAGCCTTCGTAACAGGATCTTTAATATTAAACTCACGATAAACAGCATAGTTGTCTACAGGTGAAGTTGTAAGGAATGCTCTTTCCCGGATCTTATTCAAGACATCTATAGCTTCTTGTTGATTTCCCTTTGATTCAATTAATGCTTCCGCATACATTAGTAAAACATCTGCATACCTGATATTATAAAATGACCAGTCTGTTTTCTGCAAACCGGCATCCGGTCTTCTAAAATGATCTACATAATGTTTGCGACTTTGCAATTTGGTATAGTTATCATAGCCCGTATAATCATGAATTTCCTGATTGCCATCTTTTTTTAAGAAAATATCTCCATGAGACAAAATCGTATGTACTTTACGGGGATCTTTTGCTTCATACTCATTCAACAAATCGTACGTTGGAACTTCACCGCCCCAACCGCCTGTCGGACCTCTGCCTACAAAGAAAATAAGAGACGGACTTCCCTTCGAATAAGGAGGATTATAACTATTATAAGTCATAAATATACACTCTTTGGATTTATATCCTTTCTCCACACTATTAAATAAGTCTTCATAATTCGGCACCAGCTCATAGGCTCCCGAATCAATCACTTTTTTGCAATCGGCTATTGTTAATTCATAGTCTTTATTGAATAATGCAACCCTGGCTCTAAATGCATGTATTGCTTCGCGCGTTACACGTCCCAGTTCCGATACCGGCAGATTTTTTGCAGAAGGTATATTCGATTCAGCCAAAGCTATTTCCAAATCTTTCATTATAAAACTATAGACTTCAGACATTGGAGCACGGGTTATGGATGATTTATCAATTGCATTCAACGGTTTTTCTACAATAGGGACATTCGCAAATATCATCATCAGATCAAAATAATAGTAAGCTCTCAGAAAATGGGCTTCTGCAATCCAACGCGCTTTTTCTTCTTTTGACACATACGCACCGCCGCTTTGGATAAGAGGCGTTTCTAAAGTAACATTTTCTAATAAAACATTACACCGGGATATGGCTACCTGAAAACGATGATTCCATACTCTCTCCAAAAGCAAGGCCGATGTCAACGGATTTCCTCTGGCTATATCCGTAATCCTTATTTTATCCGCAGCATCCGATCCTCCTTTATGCATATCATCCGTTATGCAATCAAAAAATTCATACTTAAATCCTTGATATTCATTCCCTGCCAACATAGGCGTATAGCACATCGATAACATTTTACTTCCGGCATCTTCCGTATTCAACCAGGTATCTTTATCCAATGAACCCAAAGTAGGTCTGTCCAGAAACGCATCCGAACAACTAATAGTGAGCAATAAGCTACACACAGCCAGACAAATATATTTTAATGTTTTCATATCGTATCTATTAATTTAAGGTTATAACTTCATACTCAAACCAAACATAAATGAACGTGCTTGAGGATACCACCCCATATCTATTCCCATAAACTGAGGATTCGTATTACCCAATTCAGGATCTAAGCCCGAATAACCGGTAATAGTAAACAGATTCTGAGCTGCAACAAAAACACGTAAATTCTTAATTGTAATTTTCTTTGTCAAAGATTCAGGAATCGTATACCCAACAGTCAAGTTCTTCAAACGAACATAAGAACCATCTTCTATAAACCATTCAGACATTGTAAGATTATCGCGGCTATTCGCACTAATTGCAAAGTTTTCATTCGTACTGCCTGGTCCCGACCAGAATTTATCAAAGATATCCTTAGGCGCATTATACCATCCTGTTCCTGAATAAATATCATATTTAAGAATATTCAAGATATCGTTACCTACCGATCCCTGGAAAAATACAGAAAAGTCGAATCCCTTATAATCAGCTCCCAATGTAAGGCCAAAAGTAAAATCGGGATGAGGATTACCTATCATCGTGCGGTCTTCTTCGCCTAATTTCCCATCATTATTCAAATCCAGGAACTTCAAATCACCCGGTTCTGCTTTCGGCATAATAACCGTATTGTCAGGGCCACCTCTGTAATTATCTATTTCTTGCTGTGTCTGAAACACTCCATCCATCTTATACCCATAAAAATAACCGATAGGTTTACCCGGTTCAATCATTGTATTTACCTGATTGCCCAGATGGGTTTTACCAGGAATGTTAGTACCGCCGCCAAGACTGATAACCTTGTTTTTATAGGTGGAGATATTTCCATTTACATTATAGTTGAACTCCCGTCCGATATGCCCTTGATAGTCTACTACAAATTCAAAACCTTTATTACTTACACTGCCGGCATTGCTCCACGGAGTATTAGGCAAACCTACAGAAGCAGGAATCGGGACCTGCACCAGCATATCCGAAGTCTCCCTGTCAAAATAGTCTATATTTACTTTTAAGGCATTATTAAAAAAAGCCAAATCCAAACCAAAGTCCAGCTGGCGGGTTGTCTCCCATCTCAAATCAGGATTACCAACATTTGAGCGTCCACCACTTAGCCAGGGATTCAATGGCTCACCTACCATATAATAAGAGCTATTGGCAAACTTCGTCAAATAAGCGCCGGAAGTTACATCCTGATTACCTATCTCTCCCCACGCAACCCTTAATTTACCTTGTGAAAACCAATCGCCTATAGCTTCTTTTATAAACGACTCTTCGCTAAAATACCAACCTCCCGACACGGAAGGAAATACGCCCCACTTATTACCCGCTGCAAAGTTGGAAGAACCATCCCATCGTATATTTGCCGTAAGCATATATTTATCCGCATACGAATAAAACAAACGACCGAAATACGAATTTAAAGAGCTGATAGTTATCGCTCCCGATGAAGTTGGATTCTTTGTTGCAGCATTCAGTATTTGCTGACTTTTATCATTATTTACCAAACCCTGTTTAGAAGTTACTGTCGTTTCATACCGGTTCTTCTCGGCAGACATACCTGCCATTGCAGAAACAGTATGCTTACCAAACTTATCATTATAAGAAAAATAATTATCAAAAACCCAATAATCAGTCTGGCCTATATTACGTCCAACTGTTGCATCCGACACCTGATCCGTTGCATTCAAATAATATTTAGGAGAAAAACTATCACTTGCCGTACGGGATAAATCCAATCCGATACTGGATTTAAACGACAGGAAACGGAATAACTTTATCTCTGCCGACACATTTGCTTTTAATTGCAACCCTTTCCAGACATTCTGCCCCAGCCGATCAGTCTGCGCCAAAGGATTAGGCTTATTTGAATACAAAATTCCGGCATATTGCGAAAAAGGATTAGTCGGTTCATAACCATCCATGATACGGCTCTCAAGAAAATCAGGTATTCCCGTCAGGTTATTACGGTAAGCAGGGGTAATAGGATCTGCCGTTAATGCCGAAAACACGGTACTGCTATAAGCATCATTTTCTCTTGTATTACGGCGCATTTCATATATTACATTCGTATTTGATGAAACCTTCAGCCATTTGAAGACATCGGAATCCAAGTTTACACGTCCGGTCAGACGCTCATAATCCGTTGCCTTAACAATACCATCTTGCTTCATATATCCAAAACTGGAACGATAACGCATTTTATCAATCCCTCCCGACAAAGAGAGATTATACGTCTGAGATATAGCATTCGGATTCTCAATCTCATTCCACCAGTTTGTTCCGGCACGACCGCCATTATTTTCCAGAAATGCCAGAATAGCTTCCCTTTTTTCCGGTGTCGAGAAATCATCCAGTAACGGTTTGTTTGATGCCTCATAAGCCATATTCTTATATTTCATGAATCCTTCCGCATCCAACATATCATATGTCTTTTCTGCATTCTGAAAACCTACCAGCATGTCAAATTCCAATGTAGTTTTATAAGTAGTGCCAGCCGTTCCTTTCTTTGTCGTAATCAGAATAACGCCGTTAGCGGCACGTGCTCCGTAAATAGCCTGAGCCGAAGCATCTTTCAGCACTTCCATACTTTCAATATCCCGAGGATTCAACCAGCCGATACCTGTTTGAGGCAATCCGTCTACAACATAAAGCGGATCATTGTTATTAATCGTACCTACACCACGAATACGTACTGTTCCCATAGAGCCCGGACTTCCCGAAGTAGATGTAATAGTTACACCGGCTGCTTTTCCTTGCAATGCATCCGAAGCACTCCTAAGAGGCAGATCTGCAATATCATCGCCTTTTAATTGGGAAACGGCTCCTGTCAGATCTCTCTTTTTCATAGAGCCATAACCAACAACAACAACTTCTTCCAGTTTCTGAGTATCTTCCGTTAACCGGACATCCACCGTATTATCTGTCCCTATCTTTACATCTTGCGTATTATAACCGATATAAGAAACCTGTATAATGCCGCTTTCCGGCATATCAAGTACAAATTCGCCGTTTATGTCTGTTATCGTGCCATTAGTCGTACCCTTTTCTACAACATTTGCACCAATAACAGGTATACCTTGATCGTCCCTAATAATTCCAGTTAGCTTCTTAGACGTATTTGCCGGTTTTTTCTTTAATATAATCTGTTTGTTGGTGATTTCATATATTATTCCCATCGGAGAAAATATCTTGTTCAGGACGGTTCCTAATTTTTCTTTCTTTACTTGTACAGAAACAGATTGTTCCCGGTCTATATCATTGTGATACATAAATGTATAGTCTGTCTGCTTCTCAATCTCCGATATAACCGTTTTCAGTGTGGCATTCCGAAAGGATAAATCCACAGTAACAGCCTGTGCAAAACTCACCGCCGATATCCATGTCAATATACAGACAATGAATAATATTCTTCTAGATTTAAACATTGTAAATAGATTTAAGTTAATCAAAAAAATAATTATACCTTTGCACAAATACAAAACTCCTTCATTTACTGTATTAAAACACAGTAACACATAACGCGTATGGAGTATTTATTATGCTTTAAGGTATGAGAAATGGCCGTTTCTCATACCTTTTTTTATCCACTTTCCAAATAATCATTTATAAGTCAATGTCACCTCCTCTCCTTCTATTTTATACTCTATAGGGGTAATCTTGTTTATTAATTGGAGCAATTCGGTTAACGATTCCGTCTTTAAGGTAAACCAATAACGATACTCTTTATTCTCATTCAGTATATTAAACTTCACCCCATACCAACGTTCCACTTTCTGAAATACATCGTGAACATAAGCACCCTCAAAACACAGTTTATTTAATCTCCACGAACTTTCGGTATCCACATCACAAGACAGAACAGAACAATGCAGCCCAGACCTCTTAACCTCGGCTTTCTCTCCAGGCTTAAGCATTGCCAATAAAGAAGCATTGTGAGCAGATTCCAATTTTACACTTCCCCGTACCAGAGCTACCTGAATTATATCATTCGTAGAATAAGCCGACACATTAAATTCTGTTCCCAATACTTTTACATCCACAATCCCGGTCTTCACGATAAAAGAAAGTTTTTCATTTCTCACTACATCAAAATAAGCTTCCCCCTCCAGATAAACCAATCTTTCTTTCGTATTATATGAGGTAGAATAAGTCAGCTTTGAATCTGAATTTAACCATACCTTTGTGCCGTCCGGCAACAACGTATATGATTTCTGTCCGGAAGGCGCAACCACAACAGTTTGAGCTGCAATTGGCACCGTATTTTCAGACATAGATTTTGTTAAATAAGGAATCGACAAACCCAGCAGAAAAGCAACGGAAGCTGCAGCAACAATCCATCTGAGATGGAAACTCTTCTTTCCCAGATTAATCTCTTTTGTTATCTTCTCCCATGTATTAAATTTACCTTTTTGAAAAGCAGATTCCGGCAAAGGAAGCAATCCGTTCCATTGATATTGCAAATCTTTCAGGACATTTTCATTTTCAGGAGAAGCAGCCCTCCACTTTTCGAATAAGATGCGCTCTTCATCATTCAACTCATCTGCAAGATATTTCGCTATTATAGAATATGGGATTATGTTATTATTCATTCTGTTTTTCTTATTTATATTTATGACACTTAAACAGAATGAAAACCCCTAAAAGCTTTTATCTTTTTTTAAAATATTATTTCGAAGTATAATGCATGGCCACAAATTCTTTAATCCGATGTATGGCTATGCCCATTTGTGTCTCTACTGTTTTTATGGAAACTCGCAGCAATTCGGCTATTTGTTTATAAGACAGTTTCTCTTCGCGGCTCAACAAATAAATTTTCTGGCACTTGGGAGGAAGATTGTTTATGGCCTGAAGCATCAACAAACCCAACTCTTTTTCGTCAACACAATTAATGGCCTTAGATACTTCATTCGTATTTTTAGCCCACGTATTCAATAAGTTTTTCCGGGTTTGCTCATCGCGCAGATAATTCAGCATTTTATTTTTAGCACAGACAGATAGATAGGTTTTCAAATTATCAATCTCATATAAATCCCGTTCATTCCATAACTTGACAAATATTTCCTGAACAATATCTTCTATTGCCCCTATATCATGTGTGTAGAAGCTCAAGTTACGGCATAAATACCCATAGTACTCGTCATAAATTCCACGGAAAGTATTTTCATTAATAACCGGTCTGATTTTCATAGCTTCATGCCTCATTATTAATAAAAGTACGACTAACTACCAAACTCTTGATATTCACCATTTATTAATCTGAGCTGTTACAAATTCATGCATAAGCCCTATCTCTGTATTAGATTTATTCATTAATATTTACAAATATATCAGATATAAAAAGCACGTAAGTCTAAAAAACGCTTTTTTCCCTTCAAAAAACGTCTTTTAGACTTACCAGTTAAAACCCTCGAAAAAGTATTTATATCCCGAACAAGAATGTCAACCCTTTATTATCCTGAAATTTACCGGCTGCATTACCTGCATAAATTTCACCATTGACCAGCGTCAGTTTTCGTACCGGAGCACCGGAGTTAAAGTTCAGGTCTTTAAAGTTAATCCAGAATATATCAGGGCTCATTGTTGACTCAAAATAATAAACTTTATTCTTCTGATCCGACACTGTACGCCAACGTGTCGAAGCAATATTAGGCTGATCGGGAACAGATATGCCCAAAGGTACCGATACATTACGCATCACACTAAACACTCCGGCTACCGCCTGATGAAAGTTGCTTGTTTGCGGAAGAGCCTGAATATAAAATGATGCACGCACAAAACGGTCGGATGCACGGTTTGTACCGGGCAACATAACCAAACCGCCAATCTGTTTCCAATAATCATTCAGTGTAAGTTGTTTGTCGTATGTAGGAGAATTTGTCATAATCTGACATTCCCTACCTTCATGGATAATCAGATTTCCATTGATATATTCAAAAATAGCACTATTTCCGGTCGCATCCGAGATAGAAAGATGCAATGTGGATTTCGCACCATTAGGCAAATCCGGAGCATCCATACGAAAGATTTGTTTTGACAATTCGGCAACCGCCTCATCTACCGTAGCAAAATTATCCAACACATATTGTGTCCAGATACTTATACCCATAACGGGGCGGGTATCATTAGAACGAACATAAGAAGATTCCGTCAGGAAAAGTAAATTGGCAACCAAGCCTTTTTCATTCATTCCGTCACATACACCAATATCATAGCCCGCAGTTACTACACTTCCATACTTAGATGTCCAGGACACGGTATTGTCCGAAATAGCCCCCTTCTTCTGTATTCCTCTCGGATAAAGATACAGATTTGACAGCGGGTCTTCGCGCCAATCCATAGTACGTCCGGTAACAACCATATTATCAGGCCCCAAATACACGGCTCTCGTACATGCATCAATTCGTCCCGGTAGTATCGTCCCAAAGGCTACACTAACCATCAGTGCAGCAAAAACTCTTCTCTTTTTCATAAATATACTTTTTAACGATTCATTAAGTATATCTATAACAGAATGTTTTTCAGATAGGTTCTGAAGCTACAAGGAAAATCATATCTTCTTCATACCGTAATACCGCTGTTTTCCACGTCCTATCCGCATAATTTGTCCTTGTTCCAACAGATGGTTTAAGTCTTTCAATGCCTGATAACGGCTGCATTGGTTAATTATCATACAATCCGTACTTGATAGAAATTGCTTTTCTTTAATCTCGGAAAGAATATGCTCCCGGCGTATTTCATCAGGAAATTGTTCGCGTTTAGGCAAGTTGTCGGCACGTTCCAGAGGTAATGCCTTTAATTTATTTTTTAATTGTTTTGAGCAACGAAAGCTCACATTATTAAAAGCAATAGACTCTGCCCGTATCTGCTTCGGGTTGACTACACCTTTAGGGCATTTCAACGTTACACCAAAATGGCCTATTCCTTCCAATTCCACATTCTCTCCATATTTTAAATGGAAGATCAAACGTTCGGACAAAGCAGACAGTATGCCTTTTACATCGGCAGAAGAGAAAGAACTATTAGCACTTATTTCCTGAGCAAGCCGGTCGGTACCAACCGATTTGCAACCTACTACTTTTGCATATAATTCTGATGATTCGGGATTTTCTTTTCTGGGAGGTTTCTTATAAAATGAATACTTTGCACACATATATCTATAATTTTAAGTTTTGACATCGTAATATTTAATCCCGAATATAGGAACTTTTTTCCATTTTAGCAAGCTGAAAATTAATTTCATCCCTGGTAAAAATCAATTTTGTCCCAGCTAAAAATTAATTTTGCCCTAGGTCAAAAGAATAAAAGATCAGGAAAACAAAACTAATTTATCCTGTCATTTAAAATAAACAGTTCCATAAAATGTAAAAAAGAGTTATGCGTTCGACATTCAAAATTTTAATGTAATCCAAAGGATGGCTGTAAAAAAGTGCTGCTTATAATCATATTAAAAAGTACACTTTTCATACATTTGTACCGATATATTCTATCTTTAAAGCACCCTCTCAACATTAAGTTAAACATTCAGAAAAGAGCCGGGTAAATACGATAGCACAAAAATATAAGAAATGAAACAAGTTATAAATCTGGACGACTGGAATAGAAAAGAGCATTTTAACTTCTTCTCAGCGTTTGACGATCCTTTCTTTGGGGTTACCACTACTGTTGATTTTACTAATGTATACCAGCAGAGTAAAAAAAGGGGAATATCTTTTTTCCTCTATTCCGTGCATTTCCTGTTAAAATGCATAAATGATACAACCGCTTTCAAATTACGCATAGAGAAAAGACAAGTGGTACAATATGACAAAATCAATATTTCGCCCACCATAGGGCGAGAAGACGGAACTTTTGGTTTTGGATTTTTTGAATATGATGCAAACCTCGACTTATTTATTGAAAATGCCGGAAAAGAAATAAACAGAGTTAAGAATAGTACCGGCTTGTCTTTTTCTGAAAATACAGGAAGAGAAGATGTTATTCGTTACTCGGCTTTGCCTTGGTTCGCTTTCTCTGAAATGAAACATGCGGGCTCAATTAAAACAGGAGACTCTGTGCCCAGAATTTCTACCGGAAAACTGATACAGGATGAAGAGAAACTTTTACTTCCTATATCCATAAGTGTTCATCACGGTCTTATGGACGGACGGAATGTAGCCGAATTTATACAGAGATTAAAAGACGGTCAAACTACATTATGATATCGATTGAATCTTTTTTATAGTAGAAAAGAACGGACTATGAATAAATTATCATTATCTTCACTTCATAAACGAGTAAACAAAAGGAAACGATATGCTTATTCTTATCTCGCCGGCTAAAACAATGACCGGCACGTCTAAACTGAAAGCTCCCGCAGAGACATTGCCCCGTTTTTCAAAAGAGGCAAACGAAATAGCGCTTAACATGACGCAATTTTCTAAGGATGAATTAGCCCGAATACTGAAATTGAGTCCAAAACTGGCTACGGAAAATTATCTGCGTTTTCAGGAGTTTCATTCGGAAGATAATAAGCCTCTACAAGCAATACTAGCCTATACAGGTGTGGTTTTCAAGAATATAAACCCAAAAGACTTTAGCAAGGAAGACTTTTTATTCGCACAAGAACACATGCGTTTTGCATCCTTTTGCTACGGACTCCTGCGCCCGCTTGACCTGATTAAGCCTTATCGCATGGAATTTGATGTAAAACTACCCGAATTAGGTTACGGAAACATGTATAATTACTGGCGCCCACGTCAGACCCAGTTACTTATTGATGATATCAAAAAAGCAGGCAACACACTTATCTATTTGGCTAGCATGGATATACAACCATCGTTCGATTGGAAAAAAGTAGAACAATCCGTACGCGTCATCACACCGGAATTCAGGGTTTGGAAGAATGGAAAAGCCAACACGATTGTTATCTATGCTAAGATGGCCAGAGGACAGATGAGCCGCTTTATCATAAAAAACCGCATTTCCGATCCGGAAGAACTTAAATCATTCTCATGGGAAGGTTTCTGTTACGACGAAAAGATGAGTGAAGGCGATAAATGGGTTTTCTTACAATCCTGACATAACTGGCAGAATCATTTAAACCAATGCCGTATTGTAATCCAGGGAGTATATATTAACATTCTCGGACCTGAATAACGCATAACGGTCTTTATACGCTCCCGCATTTCGGGTTTATAACAGTGTATCTTACATTTCCGGCACGAACCCTTTTTGTCTCCAAACGAACAACGGTCTAAGCGGGTGTGTGCGTATTGCAACAACTCCATGCAATCTGCACACAAGGTTGCATTCCCCTCCTTATGCCTGCAATAAAGACGGATCATTTTTTCGATAACTATCTTTTCTTTAGCAACCAGAGACATAGCAATTGTAGAATTCAACAACCAAGATATAAAACATACGACAACAACAAGAAAAATAAATGCCCATTCTCATATACCAGCCACCTATCAGTTACAGTCTTCATATTATCACTGAAATATATTAGTGGCAAAGATACATTTTATTTCATCCTACTACAAAAAGCTCACAAGAACCGCATAATATTTCATATTATTTTCAATAAAATGCTTAATCCCCCGTTATTAATACAAGTCACAAATCACATAACACATGAAACGGGCTTTTCTGATATTACTGGCAATTATAGCAATTGTTTGTATCAAGCAAGGATACGAATTATTTACAACAAACGAACTGACAGAAAATCATCTGGTTGGTTCGTTATCCGATATTGCCGATGAAGTGGTTGCCATTCCATTACAAACAGCAGGAAAACACTCCATCGAGAAGGTGAAAAATGTACGTAAGGAAGGTAATAATCTGTTTCTTATAAGCGAAGGAACATTGTATCGTTTCAGCCGAAAGGGAGAATTTATTTGTCGTATTACGGATCCAAATACTATTAAAGTAGCCGGTTACGTAGTGAATCCGGTAAGTCGCCAGCTTATTGTATTAGGAAATGTTGACGATATTCATTATTACTCGTACGACGGTCAGTTAATCGATAAAAAGAAACTAAAGAGTGACTTGCCCGGACATCGCATGTCTTCTATTTCTTTATACAATAATCATATCTGGACTACGGAAGAATGTATAAAAAACGATTCCTCTACCAAGGTTTCGTACCTGGAAAAACAAGTTGTAGAATATGACTCTTCTTTTCAGAAAATGAAAACACACAAATTGGTCCAGGCAAACCTGGGACGCAAGGATTGCGGAATTTCCTGTTTACCTCCAACTCTTTCCGTTTCCGGAGATACAGGGATAATCTATGCTTATTCTCCTTCCACTGAGACAAATAAGCTACTACGTGATACATTATTTTTAAAAAAGCAACAAGACAAAGAAGAACAGAATTATTCTGCAGACGGCATATTGTTGTATCCTATACGCTTCGGCAGCCGTTTCTGGGTTTCTACCTACCATAATAAGCATAATGAAAAAGGCAGCTACACATTCTGTTATGACACACTTAACAACCAATCCTGGCAAGTACAAGGCGGATTTAAAGACAACTTTTACCATACCGGAGCTGTACCAGAGTTACAGGCTATGGATTTGTATAATCAATCGTATTGTTTCTGTAAATCCGGACAGGAAATAAAAAAGGCTTTTCCCGAATATGCTAACGAGAAAAGCCCTGTATTGTTTATTGTAAAATTAAAAGCCTGAATTATTACATCCGGTTTATTATAATAACCGACCGCATATACGGAATTTCATAACCGGATAAACAGTTAGTTTATCAATAATTTTCGTAAAGCTATCGTCGGTTACTTCAAATGCCGTACCCAAGTCTCCATAATCGGTATACACCTTTGGAGTTCCGTGGAACTGAACACCCAGCTCAAACATAAAGCCTACTCGTTTTTGGGGAACAGCATGTCCGAATCCAAGGCCAACATAAGGACGAACACCAAATACCTTAAGACCACCAGAGACATTTCCATCTTTATCTACCGGAATCGTATAATCGCCAACAACAACTCCTGCTGCACCGGTTTTATCTATATATTCTTCCAGTTCATCACTATGCCCTTTTATCTTTATCATTTTGGAACCTGCAAAGTAAGCTCCGGCAGTAATAAAGAAAGTACCTTTCTTAAAGGGATAATAATTAACCAGCAGATTGCCGCTGGCACGACCAAGGCCTCCTTCCAAATCAATTGTCGGATCCGGATAAAGTTCAGCGAATTCTCCACTAAGTTCCACATCTACATCCGTATTAAACTTAATACCAGGCATAAAATCCACACCTCCACGTAAAGCAAAGTGAGGCGTTATAGGCGTAGCAACATCTACACCAATACCATTTGTACTGGCACTCAAGCCTATAGCCATCGTATTAAAAACACCCAGTTCCTTCTGAGCCAACCCAGTGTTGCTTACAGTAAACATCAATGCAACAAAGCAAATAAGTAAAGTTTGTCTAATCATTTTCATATTAGTAGTATTTGAGAGTTCTTTAATTGTCAAATTAAAACAAAAAATATCAAAAAAACAAACAGTGGTAAAGAAATTAAATTCCTTACCACTGCCTAATATCTATTCCATTATGATTAAATATTACTCATCTTCATGGTCGTCTTCCTTCATATTATGGAAAACATTTTGAACATCATCGTCTTCTTCCAGCTTTTCTATTAACTTCTCTATTCCTTCACGTTGCTCAGGAGTTACTTCTTTCAAATCGTTCGGAATACGAACAAATTCGCTGCTCGTAATTTCGAAACCATTTTCTTCCAAATATTTCTGAATAGCCGAATTTTGCGCAAACTCACCATAAATCACAATTTCGTTACTTTCTTCATCTGCGTCCAGTTCATCTACTCCGTAATCAATCAGTTCCAATTCCAGATCTTCCAAAGAAACACCATCCTTCATTGCAATATGAAATACGCATTTATGATCGAACAAAAATTCAAGACTTCCGCTTGTTCCTAATGATCCACCATGCTTATTGAAATAACTACGTACATTTGCAACAGTACGAGTAGTATTATCTGTTGCTGTTTCTACAAAGATTGCAATTCCATAAGGACCGTAGCCTTCATAGTTCATCTCTTTATATCCGGAAAAGTCTTTTTCTACGGCACGTTTGATTGCACGTTCCACATTTTCCTTCGGCATATTTTCCTTCTTGGCATTTTGCATCAATGCACGCAAGTGAGGATTGTTTTCAGGATCCGGTCCGCCAGCTTTTGCTGCAATTGTAATTTCTTTACCCAACTTAGTAAATACGCGGGCCATATTGCCCCAACGTTTAAATTTTCTTGCTTTACGGAACTCAAACGCTCTTCCCATATCTGTTATTTTGTTATATTTTGTATAATGTTTATTATCTCAATTGTGCACCAAGTTTCTGTTCCAGATTTGTCTGAATCTTCTTCATGATAGCATCGATCTGTTTATCGTTTAAAGTTTTGCCTTCATCCTGAAGGAAGAAGCTGACAGCATACGATTTTTTACCGGCAGGAAGGTTCTTTCCTTCATATACATCGAATAAAGAAACTTCTTTCAGCAACTTACGATCACTTTCCACTGCTATCTTTTCTATCTCGGCAAATTGTACATGCTTATCAAGCAGCAGTGCCAAGTCACGTTTAACAGCAGGGAATTTAGAAATTTCGCTGAATGTAACTTTATTCTTCTTGACTTCCTTCATAAGTAATGTCCATGATAATTCAGCATAATATACTTCGATGTCAATATCCAAAGCCTTGCAAACCTTCCTGTTTACAATACCCATTGTTCCTAACTGACGGCCCGAAGCAGTCGTAATAGTCAAACCAGCCGAATAAATATCATTTGTCAGGTTACCGAAGATTACTTTATTCAGATTGACACCTAAGCGAACCAATATATTTTCCACATAAGCCTTTAATTCATAAACAGAAGATTTTTCGTTCGGATGCGCCCAGCTATTTTCAACCCGGTTACCACAAACCCAAAGCCCCAAACGGTAATCTTCACTGAACTGAGCCAATGTCTGATCTTCCTTTTTATTGTCAATATTGTAATCGTAGCAATTACCAAATTCAAAGAAACGGATATTACCATTCTTACGGTTTGTATTATGTTCGATGCTTTCCAAACCACCAAACAACAAAGTTTGACGCATGCTGTTCAGATCGGCACTCAACGGATTCATCAGCATTACACAATGGGCCACCGGATATGTAGACAACTCTTCATAGTAAGCTGAACGCGTAAGCGAATTATTCATAATTTCGTTGAAACCGCAACCGCAAAGTTGTTCAGATATCAGATTTTGCAAGTCATAGCTACGATCCGTCGGAGTCTTATAACTCAGATTAGATTTTACACTATCGCTGAACTCTATATTATTATATCCGTAGATACGGAGGATATCTTCAATTACATCCACATCACGTTGCACATCAATACGATATACAGGAACATGTATGGTTAAACCTTCTGCCGTTTCCGAAACAATCTCCATTTCCAGACTTGCAAGAATACTTTTAACTGTTTCTACAGGAATTTCCTTACCAATAAGAGAATTTACCTTCTTATAAGAAAGTTCTACAACATATGGCTTTGCCGGTTCCGGATAAATATCCTGAACAGAGCCTGTAATCTTACCTCCAGCCAATTCCTTAATCAGCAAAGCAGCACGCTTCAATACATAAATTGTATTATTTGGATCCAGACCACGTTCGAAACGGAAAGAAGCATCTGTATTCAAACCGAAACGGCGAGCAGTTTTACGAATCCACGTAGGATGGAAACAAGCCGATTCAAGGAACACATCGGTTGTTTGCTCCGTAACTCCCGAATCCAAACCACCAAATACACCACCGATACACATTGGTTCTTCCGTATTGCAAATCATCAGATCACGATCAGTCAAAGTGCGCTCCACGCCATCCAACGTTACAAACTTTACTCCGTTCGGATAAGTCTTTACAACTACTTTATTGCCTTTCACCTTTCCGGCATCAAATGAATGCAATGGCTGACCTAACTCATGCAAAATGAAATTTGTTACGTCTACTACATTATTAATAGGACGCAAACCTATTACCTTCAAACGATTCTGTAACCATTCCGGGCTTTCCTTCACAGTCACTCCTTTTATCGTTATACCGGAATACCGAAGGCAAGCCTCTTTATTTTCGACAACAACTTCAATAGCCGGAGTGTCGTCATCTATTTTGAAAGCATCTACTGCCGGACGTTTCAATTCAGCAGGTTTACCCATTTGTTTCAAATAAGCAGCTAAATCACGGGCAACACCAAAATGGGAAGTTGCATCTACACGGTTTGGTGTGATATCCACTTCCAGCACATAGTCGCTCTTTACATTATAATATTCTTTAGCAGGAGTACCCACAACCGCATCAGCCGGAAGAACTATAATTCCCGCATGGTTTGTGCCAATACCAATCTCATCTTCGGCACAAATCATGCCGTTCGATTCTACACCACGAATTTTAGACCGTTTGATAGTAAAGACTTCATCACCACTATACAGCTTCGTACCGTTCACTGCCACCACGACTTTCTGTCCGGCTGAAACATTCGGCGCTCCACACACAATCTGCAAAGGTTCTCCACCGCCTACATTTACGGTTGTAATATGTAAATGGTCTGAATTAGGATGTTCTTCACAAGTAAGAACTTCACCGATAACTAATCCTTCCAGCCCGCCTTTAATCGTTTGAACTTCCTCTACCCCGCCGGTTTCCAAGCCGATAGATGTTAGTGCTGCTGCAACTTCTTCAGGCTGCAAATCGAAATCAAGATACTCTTTCAGCCAATTATAAGATATATTCATCGCTATAAAATTTATTCAATCAAGCAAATATGCACCTGCGGCATTCTCCGCCAACGGCAAATTGACTCGCAAAGGTACAAATAATAGAATAATTATTCAAAATGAGTATAGACTTTATTCTGCAATGTTTTAAAAACCTCATAAATCAAAGCTTTTTATAATATTTCATTCGAACTATTTTTATTCAATAAAAAAACTCTATTAAAACCCGGAAAAAACAGCATTTCCCTGAGTAGATGATGATGTACCTCCCCACCCGTGATGACTTGGGAAGATCACTCAAGATAGCCGGCATCCCTGCCCTTTGTTCAGTGTTTTTTTATGCCCGATTCGAAAAAAACTTCTTCCCGGTCCAGTCAAATTTATAGTAATAGGTTTGATACTGAGCCGATGCATACAGCACCGAAATCAAAATCCGGCAAGTTCTTGACAACTATAAAATAATGCCGTACTTTTGCGACAAATATACTTATACAAATCCATATGCGTATCGACATACTTACCGTATTACCCGAAATGATTGACGGAATGATCAATTGTTCCATAGTAAAAAGAGCTCAGGATAACGGATTAGCAGAAATTCATTTACATAATCTGCGAGATTATACAACCAATAAATGGAGGCGTGTGGATGATTATCCTTTTGGTGGTGAAGCCGGTATGGTAATGCAAATAGAGCCGATTGACCGTGCTATTTCTTTTCTGAAGAACGAACGTAAATACGATGAAGTAATCTATACCTCTCCCGACGGAGAAGTATTTAACCAGCCAATGGCTAACAGTATGTCTCTACTTGACAACATCATTATCTTATGCGGACATTATAAAGGTATTGACTATCGTATCCGCGAACACCTCATTACAAAAGAAATTTCGGTAGGTGATTATGTACTTACAGGAGGAGAACTTGCCGCAGCTATTATTACCGATGCGGTGGTCCGTCTTATCCCGGGAGCAATTGGTGATGAACAAAGCGCCCTATCGGACTCTTTCCAAGATAACTTATTAGCTCCTCCCGTTTATACACGTCCGGCAGACTACAAGGGATGGAAAGTACCGGATGTATTACTTTCCGGACATCAGCGTAAAATTGAAGAATGGCGCTTACAGCAGGCACAAGAACGTACTGCCCAACTTCGTCCCGATTTATTGAAATAGTTATTCAATTTGCATATTCAAAAGAATATGTATAGGTATTATCGGCGCCAGGAGTCCCATTTATTGCATATATCTTTTCTTGTATAGTCATACCGGTAATGTAATCTCCCATAGAAGAGAAGTTGTAAGTATACTCTGCACATTTTGTATTTGTATCAGGAAAATTATACCAATAAGCATAGGTTGGCAAATTCCTGTTTTGAGCACCGTAAGCCAGGTTTAAAGGTGTTACAACATCCATCCCCACAGGGGCAAAAGATGCTATTACGCGAAACGGGAAATTATGAGGACGAAGATTATTATTTCCATATTCATAAACCATCTCACTCTTATCCTCGGTAAAACGTACTACATTATCATCCTGCCATGTATATTTTTCAGCATCCTTATACGTCCGGGTTTCATATTTGCCGTCTATGGTCGGACTAGTAGCTATCCATGATGTCTGCACCAATGCACTTCTATTATATCCATAGTCATATTCATCACGTACATATATCTCATTCTTATAAGGATTTTTATCGGATACCTTTTTCTTTACAATAGTCTTACCGCTTAATATGTATTCCGTAGAAGTAGCATCTGCAGCATTGGTCGCAGCTACAACAATCGTATTACCCGAATACAAAAATTGCTTTTTATCTGTATTATTTTCAATAATATATGATATTTCCCCATCACTATTATATGTAATCTCTTTCACAAACTCAGGAGTTGTGCTGCCATTTTTATAGCAAGTTATTTTCGTTAGTTTATTCAGTTCCGGAAGAGACGGTTTATCATCATCACCACAAGATACCAAACCGGCGATTCCTGCAAACAATAAGAATATATACTTTTTCATTTCTGTTTGGAATTAGTCATTTGATTGTACAAAAATAGGACATTTAAAAGAATAACTGACAATATAACCATATTTAAGTATTAATGTTTGAACAAACATCCTGAAAACTTTCGATTTGTATTATGTTAATCATATATTAAATATCTAACAACAAACTCATTAGTCACGGTTCTAATAAACAAAAGATAACAGCTAAAATTTAATAACATGGAGACGAATTTATTAACGGTTATAAGCATCATACTACTATTCGCCACATCTTGCAACAAACAACAATATGAAATACAAATTACTGACTTTGGGAATGCCCCCACTTTGTCACCTTCTGTCGCCATCTTCGGGGCTTATTCCTAAATTGCAAAACGATCTGATATTGGCTGTATATTATTGATTTATATATTATTGTATCGTTGTTTCGGAATCATGCTTGTAACGCTTTAGTGCTTCCCGCGAACATTTTTCACTACTTTTCTGTCAAGAGAAAAGTAGTGAAAAGATACAAAGTTGTTTCTGTCACTTTTGGCTT
>NZ_FNVS01000006.1 GCF_900108035.1 Parabacteroides chinchillae | reverse complement strand
GATCCACCTCTTCCCATACCGAACAGAGAAGTTAAGCCTCGTCGCGCCGATGGTACTGCGTAACAGTGGAAGAGTAGGTAGCCGCCGTTTTAAAGAAGAGAAGGAGTCCATTCATCTGAGTGGACTCCTTTTTTAGTTTGTGGAAATCCTCACAGTATTGTACTTTGTTTTATTAAATGAGGATATTCTTTCCATTTGCTTTGAATGCTTTGATAATATAGGTGTGTTATGGAAGATATATTAGTATTCCTATTCTGTCTTGTAGTTATTTATTGTTATTTTTGCCGGCAAAAGGAAAGTGCCATGAAAAAGTTTTCACTATTATTGCTGTTTTTATTAGTTCTTCATTTTTCTAATGCTCAGGATACAATTGTTTATCGTGTAGTTAAAGATATTCCATATCATATAACAAATAATCCGTATAGCCAGGAACGTTGTAATTTGGATATTTACTATCCGGAAAATATAAAAGATTTTTGTACAGTTGTCTGGTTTCATGGAGGAGGTTTATCCGCTGGAAGTAAGTTTATTCCTGAGGAATTGAAGAATTGTGGTTTAGCTGTCGTAGCAGTTAATTATCGTTTGCTTCCTAAAGCTTCTCTCTCAGATTGCATAGACGATGCCGCTTCTGCCGTAGCATGGACTTTCAAGGAAATAGAAAAATATGGAGGTAATAAACAGAAGATATTTGTTTCAGGACATTCTGCCGGAGGTTATTTAACAAATATGATTGGTATGGATAAAAAATGGTTGAAAGCCTATAATATAGATGCCGATTCTATTGCCGCTTTAATACCTTTTAGTGGACATGCTATTAGTCATTTTGCTTATCGTCAGGCAAAGGGAATGAAAAATACACAACCTGGTATTGATGAATTTGCTCCTTTATTTTATGTTCGCCCGGATGCTCCTCCTTTGATTATTGTTTCTGGAGATCGTGATATGGAAATGCTTGGTCGTTATGAAGAAAATGCATATTTCTGGCGTATGATGAAGGTTGTCGGACATAAAGAAACTTATCTGTATGAGTTAGGTGGCTATGATCATAGCTCGATGGCATCACCTGCATTTCATATTTTAAAGAACTACATAAAAGATCATTGCCGTTGATAGGATAAAAAAAGAGACCGTTTCCGAATATTCAGAAACGATCTCTTTTTATTATCTATATATGGTATGAGTTATTTTACTTCCTCAAAGATAATCATTACTGAATACCAATACGTTATATATTACTTGGTACAAATATGACTACTTTGCTTCATTTACTCTATATTCAGCCTTAGCAAGAACAGAAAAGCTACCGCTTAAAAACTTTAACTTAGTTTAACCGTGCTGTTTTTGATGATTTCTATTTTCTCTTGTTTTCAGATAGTCTTCGATATTTTCTTTTATTATGCTTTTCTTTTCATAAGCTATTGATTTGCATAACTGTATCTATTTTTTCCTTTCGTTTTTTATGAAAAAGTGTTATACCTTTGCATTGCTAAATAAAAAACAATAGGCATGAAGCAAAAACAATATATACTCCATTCTTTGACAATAGAGGTCATTGCGGTGTTGCTGGCTTCAATGATTGCATTTCAAATATGCAATATGCTTAGCATACGAATGAGTTTGCTTCCGTTCGTTATGGCTGTCGGATATGTGATACTGAAACTTCTATATCATCTTTGCATCTCTATAGCAAGATACATTATAGAAACTCCTTTGTCACATTTGGCATTAGCCGATGAAGTGACAGATAAAAAGACTTCGGCTGTTGCATCCTTACATACCCAAGATTGTGTAGAAGTACAAAAAAGGCGTATGGAATTATTCCATTATGAATACCAGCATGAGCAACAACAATACAAGCAACAAAAAGAAAGAGAAGAAGACGAGAAATTAAATGCTATCCTGAAATATACACGAGACACATTCAAGCGTTTTGATTTGGACGAAACAGAGATTTTCCAAATTTGCGAATCTGTCCGCTATTTTGTGACTAATCGTCAAGTGCTTTCCATGACCGAGATTCATATTAAGAAACATAGTTCGCTCACACAAATCTCTTTAAAGAACTTTGCTTGGAACATCGCTTTCCAATATAATATAGGTGGAGATGTAACTACATCATTTGTGATAGCGACATTTGCCGAATGGTTCACTAACTCCACGTTTGACACCGTAAGAAAGAATCTGCGAACTACAACAGGTCGGCATAAAATTGAAATTGACGAAAATATCCTGTCGAAATACGGTATCTAAGCCATTTTTTCGCTTCCAAATAATAATTATTATCGGAAGTTGCTTATGTTATCAGAGTATTTATATAAATTTGCTCTTGAATTAAAACGTTTTACCTCATGGCTAATTTGAACAGACTAAAAGTCGTACTTGCAGAACAACAAAAAACAGGAAAATGGCTTGCAGAACAGATTGGTAAATCCAATTGCACTGTGAGTAAATGGTGTAGTAATTCTGTTCAACCAGACCTCAAAACCCTTAATGATATAGCTAATGTTCTTGATATTGATGTGAAAGATTTGATTGTTAGCAGTAATAAATCTTAAAACAATTTATTATCATGGAAGTAAACAAGAAAGAACTCAAAGAACAAGAGATACGCACCTTGTTCATTACCCCTGCACTCCAACAAAAGGGCTGGGCTGTAAGCGTAAATATGCGTGAAGAGTATTATTTCACGGATGGTCGAGTACTTGTTGTTGGCAACCAACATTCAGTAGCAGAGGGCAAAAAGGCTGATTATCTATTATACCATAATGGTAAGCCCATTGCAGTGGTAGAAGCTAAAGATAACAAACATGCCGTTGGGGGTGGTATTCAACAAGCTATGGATTATGCCCAAATCCTTGACTTGAAATTTGCGTACTCCAGTAATGGTGATGCTTTCTTGGAACATGACTTTATCACAGGGAAAGAAACCGAAATCAAATTAGAGAATTTCCCGACAGAAGAGGAATTATACAATCGTTATCTTGCATCCAAGAACTATACATCGGATGAACTTAACATAATAGAAACACCGTTTTATTATGATGCCCATAGCCATGAGCCAAGATATTACCAACGTATAGCGGTTGACCGTACAGTGGAAGCCATTGCAAGAGGACAACAGCGTGTACTTGTCGTAATGGCTACCGGTACTGGTAAGACTTTCACTGCTTTCCAGATTATCCATCGTCTCCATAAAAGCGGAGCAAAGAAAAAGATTCTTTATCTTGCAGACCGAAATATCCTCATTGACCAAACAATGGTGCAAGACTTCAAACCTTTCAAGAAGTTTATGACTAAGATAACTTCTGTTGGGGAAGGCGAAGAGAAAATTGACTCCTCATACGAGGTATATATGGCGTTATACCACCAACTGGTTGGAAAAGAGGGCAAGCCAGATCCGTTTTTGGAGGTGCAGCCAAACTTCTTTGATTTGATTATCGTTGACGAGTGCCATCGTGGTAGCGCAAAGGACGATTCTGCATGGCGCAAAGTATTGGAGTATTTCAGCTCGGCTACCCAAATCGGTATGACTGCTACCCCGAAAGCTGATGAAGGAGCAAACAACTTGGATTATTTCGGAGAGCCGGTATATACCTATTCCCTTCTTCAAGGAATCCAAGATGGTTTCTTGGCTCCATATCGGGTTACTGCCGACTTCATCAACGTTGATTTGCAGGGCTGGACTCCCGATGAAGGTGAAATAGATTTGTTAGGAAAGGAAATTGAACAGAAATTATATCAAAGACAGAATATAGGTCGTGACCTTGCCATTAAGTTAAGGCGTAAAGTAGTAGCACACAGGATTACCCAAATGTTATACGACATCGGTCGTATGACAAAGACAATCGTGTTCTGTTCAGATATTGAGGAAGCCGCCGAAATGCGAACACTGCTTATCAATATGAATAGCGATTTATGTAAAAAATCTCCTTACTACGTAACACGCATTGTCGGAGAGGACAAAGAGGGGAAGAAGCAGTTAGACAACTTTATCAGTGTTGACGAGCCTTATCCGGTAATTGTTACTACCTCCGAACTTCTATCTACAGGAGTGGACTGCAAAACTTGTGGCTTAATCGTCATTGATAAAGAAATTGGCTCTATGACGGAATTTAAGCAAATCATCGGGCGTGGCACACGACTTAGAAAAGACAAAGGCAAGTGGCATCTGGAAATCCTTGACTTCCGTAATGCAACGGCAAAATTCAAAGATCCTGCATTTGATGGCGATCCGGAACCGCCAAAAGGAGGTGGTAAAAAGCCAAAGCCTTACAAAATCATTGATACTCCAGAAACTCCCACTGTGTCTGAGCCTCATGAGAAATATGTCATCAATGGTAAAGATATTCGTATTGCTCATGAGATAGTATCTGTTTTGGGAGAGGATGGCAAAACCATGAGAACGGAAAGCGTTCAGTCGTTTGCGAGAAAGCAACTGTTGCGACACTATCAAAGTTTGGATGATTTCGTACAAACGTGGACTGAAGCAGAACGCAAACAGGCGGTTATGGATGAGTTAAAGGAATATGCCATCTTGATAGACGCAGTACGTGAAGCGAATCCTGCATTGAAGGACGCTGACATCTTTGATGTGATATGTCATGTTGCGTTTGACCAACCTCCTTTGACCAGAAAAGAAAGAGCGAACAATGTTAAGAAACGCAACTATTTCGGAAAGTATGAAGGCAAAGCTCGCGAAGTATTGGAGGCTCTTCTTGAAAAATATGCAGAAAATGGCATTCTTGATTTTGAAAAGGCGAATATATTGGAGATACCACCATTCAATAGCATCGGAAAGCCGACTAAAATCATAAAGTTATTCGGTGGCAAAGTCGCTTTTGAACAAGCTATCAGAGAACTTGAATATCAAATATATAAATCAGCTTAAAAATGGCAGTAAACAACATCATAAAGCGAATCCAAAATATCATGCGTCAAGATGCAGGTATCAATGGTGACGCACAGCGAATAGAGCAAATGACTTGGATGTTCTTCTTGAAAGTCTATGATACTCAGGAAGAGACATGGGAATACAAAGATGAGAACTATAAGTCTATCATCCCTGAAGATTTGCGTTGGCGCAATTGGGCAGTAGACGAGAAAGACGGCGAAGCGTTGACAGGAGAAGCATTGCTCTCTTTCGTCAACGAGAAATTGTTTCCTGCCTTGAAAAATCTTCCGATAGATGCCAATACACCAAGAGCCAAAAGTATTGTTCAGGAAACATTTGCTGACTTGAACCAGTATATGAAGAATGGAACGCTTCTGCGCCAAGTAGTCAATATTGTAAACGAAATTGAATTTGACGATGCAGACGACCGTCACACATTCGGAGATATTTACGAAGGTATCTTGAAAGACCTACAATCAGCGGGAAATGCCGGTGAGTTTTATACCCCACGAGCATTGACCGATTTTATTGTGATGATGCTTGACCCGAAATTGGGCGAGACCTTTGGTGACTTCACCAGCGGCACAGGAGGTTTTCTTACCTCTGCTCTTAACTATATGGCTAAAAATGTTCATTCTGCCGAAGATGGAGAAAAGCTGCAAAATGCCGTTGTGGGGCAAGAGTGGAAACCATTGCCGTATTTGTTGAGTATTACAAATTTATTGCTCCATGATATAGAGGCTCCCAACATTGCAAATTGTGATTCGCTTGGAACAAATATCACTGATTTCAAGGAAAGCGACAAGGTGGATGTTATCGGCATGAATCCTCCGTATGGCGGTAGCACGGAAGATAGCATAAAAAGCAACTTCCCGGTGCAATATCGTTCAAGTGAAACTGCGGATTTGTTCATCGCACTTATCATGTACCGCCTTAAAGTTGGTGGTCGATGCGGTGTGATTATCCCTGATGGCTTCTTGTTTGGTACGGACGGAGCTAAACTCGCATTAAAAGAGAATCTACTCCGCAAGTTCAATTTGCATACTATCATCCGTTTGCCGGGTTCTATATTCTCTCCATATACCTCTATTGCAACCAATATTCTTTTCTTTAATAATGAGGCAGCCGATGGCTGCGAAGAAGGGTTCAAGACCAAAGAGACATGGTTCTATCGTTTGGATATGCCGGAAGGGTATAAACACTTCTCTAAAACCAAACCTATGAAGGTGGAACACACGCTGCCTATTCAAGAATGGTGGAAAGATCGAAAAGAAATCATCAATGACGAAGTGGGAGAAAAAAGCCGTGTGTTTACAGCCCAACAGCTGATAGATTTGGATTGTAACTTCGATCAATGTAAATTTCCGAAAGAGGAAGAAGAAATACTCCCTCCGGCAGAACTGCTCAAACAGTATTTTGAGAAACGTGCTGCACTCGACCATGAAATAGACAAAACGCTTTCTGAGATTCAAAAGATTCTCGGTATAGATATAAAATCGTGCAACTGATAATTGTGAAGTGATATGAAAGATTTAACAATCTCAAACATAGAAAGGCAGAATGTACTCAACAATCGTTTTGCGGTTAGTAAAGTACAGGAGCATCTTGACATTGAAGGAATGCTCTTTGAGGGAGAGTATCGCTTTACAAAAAAAATGGTTGCCGATTTCTACGAAGTAGAGGAACGAACCATAGAACGCTACTTGGAAAAACATTCCGATGAATTATCGGCTAACGGATATATTTTATGTAAGGGTAAACACCTGAAAGAGTTGAAGTTGCAATTTGCTCCCGTCATAAATGTCGGGAGCAAAACGACACAGCTCGGATTGTTTAACTTCCGTTCATTCTTAGACATGGGTATGTTGCTTACAGAGAGTGAGAAAGCTAAAAAAGTCCGTAGTCTTATATTGGATTTTGTGATTACCACCATCAACGAAAAGACCGGAGGAGGAACTAAATATATTAATCGCAGGGATGTGCATTATCTTCCTGCTGCAATCACAGAAGAAAACTATCGGAAAAATCTTACCTCTGCCATCAATCAATATGTCGATGGGCATCATACATACAAGTATTCTCAGATTACGGATTTTATCTATAAGGCTGTTTTTAAAGAGAATGCCAAAGAGTATCGGGAAGTATTGAAGTTGGATTCAAAAGACAATGTTCGGCACACGCTGTATTCAGAAGTTCTATTGGTTATATCCTCTTTTGAAAACGGAGTGGGTGCAGCAATCAGTGAACGATTCAAAGAAAATGGTGGAAGGTTGCTTACCGTTGACGAAGTGGAACATATTGTAAACGAACTTGCCGAACACCCTATGCAGAAACCTTATCTGAATGATGCCAGAACCAAAATGGCTTCAAGGGATTTCAGTTTCCGGGATGCGTATCATGGTAATATAGCAGATTACCTGCAAGCTGTTACTCCTGAAGAGTTTGAACGATTCATCGGTGACCAGTCTATTGATTTTGACCGTATCTTAGCTGATAACAAAGATGTGCTTAAACGCTTAAAGCAGGCAGAAGATGAGTAAGAAAATTATTTACATAGATTACGATGAAGCCTTAAACATCTATGGCAAAATGATTGATGCCAGCGATGGTGGTTTTGAAGGAGTGCGTGATGAAGGTGGTATTCGTGCAACATTGGATTTTGTGCAAAATGATTTATACTATCCAACCTTTGCCGACAAACTAACCTATCTGATGTATAGATTCTGTTCCGGGCATTTCTTCAATGATGGGAATAAGCGTATTGCATTGACTTTAGGCGCATACTTCTTACACAAGAATAACTACTACTGGCACGCTTGCATCTGTATGCGTACATTGGAATCTATCATTTACCATGTGGCAGCATCGAATATCGACCAAGATTTGTTGCTGCGTATCGTCAATAGCTTTTTGACAAGTAAAGACTATGACGAGGAACTGAAAATAGATATTGCCAATGCCATGAGTAAGGGCGAATTAGGAATACAAGGCGAAGATTACGAACAAGATTAAATATGAAAACTATAAAAATTATATTATTACTGTTTTGTATTATTTTAGGACTCAACGCTAAAGCACAAACAGTAGGTTATACTTATAAAGCACTTGCAGCCGAAGGTTGCAATATGAAGTACAGTGTAGCTAAGCAAGACACCATTTATTCGATAGTAGCTACAGTGCGTTCAGACAGAATGAATTTTCTCGCTGAACCAACTATGAAAATTCGGACATTCACAGGTAAATATCTTGAATTAAGAGGAACTGTGATTGGGAATGGAAGTCAATCTGCTGGTGTTATAAGTGGAAATATTGTAATCCCCGTCACAGAAATAAGTTCTACTGCTCAATTCAGAATTACTCCACAGCAGTTTGAAATCTTGAATGAAGGTGTGGCAAAAATTCGGTTGTCTATGACACCTATGAATCATGAACGTATCTTCAAAAAAGACAAGATAGGAAAAAAGTTATATCAGTTCTATCTGAAGGAAAAACAAAAAGACGAAAACTTCTAAGTCAATTAGAATAAAATGAACGGTAAGCAATTAAAAAACAGCATACTCCAGTGGGCGATACAGGGGAAACTTGTACCGCAAGACCCTAATGACGAACCGGCATCGGTACTTCTTGAACGTATCAGAGCTAAAAAAGCCCGACTGGTCAAGGAAAAGAAAATCAAAAAAGACAAAAACGAATCTATCATTTACCGTGGTGACGATAATTCCTATTATGAGAAGTTTCTTGCTACGGGAGAGGTGAAGTGCATTGATGACGAGATTCCGTTTGAGATTCCAAATGGGTGGGAATGGACACGCATTGGCAACATCTTCAATCATACAAGTGGAAAGCAGCAAAGTGGTAGTAATAAGAATGGCGGAACACCACAGAAATTTATTACAACATCCAATCTATATTGGGGAAATTTCATTCTTGACAATGTAAAAGTTATGAATTTTACAGAGGAAGAAATAAAAACGTGTTCTGCTACAAAAGGCGATTTGCTTGTTTGTGAAGGTGGTGCAGGTTACGGTCGTTCTGCAATTTGGAACTATGATTATGATATTTGTCTTCAAAATCATGTCCATAGATTACGTCCATGTGTAAATGGCATTTGCGAATATGTATATCACTTTATCTACCTATTAAAAGAAAGCAATAACTTAGCTTCAGTAGGAACTGCAATGCCTGGACTTTCAGCGAATCGCTTAAAAGGATTATTATTACCGTTTCCCCCTCTTCCCGAACAAAAGAGGATTGTTGCCAAATTAGAAGAACTCTTGCCACTTATAAAAAAATATAGCGAAGTACAGGACTGCTTGGAAGAGTTGAATATTTCAATCAATGATAAGCTAAAGAAGTCTATTCTCCAAGAGGCAATACAGGGAAAACTTGTTCCACAGATTGCAGACGAAGGTACAGCACAAGAATTACTCGAAAAAATACGGCAAGAGAAATTGCAACTTGTCAAAGACGGTAAACTAAAGAAGTCTGCCTTAACCGATTCTATAATCTTCAAAGGTGATGATAACAAGTATTATGAGACGATAAACGGAAAACTGATTGAAATTGAGTTACTTTTTGAGTACCCAAATAATTGGACTGTCTTACGATTGAAGGATATATGCCAACTAACGGATGGAGAAAAGAAACTTGGAAAAGAGGTTTGTCTGAATGCTAAATATCTACGTGGCAAATCATCTGCGACCATCATTGAGAAAGGTCGATTTGTGTTAGCTGGCGATAGTATCATTTTGGTGGACGGTGAAAATTCAGGTGAAGTATTCTCTGCTCCAGATGATGGGTATATGGGGAGTACATTCAAACAACTATGGCTTTCTTCTGTCATGTGGAAGCCTTATGTATTGGCTTTCATTTTGTTCTATAAATCGGAGCTAAGGAATTCAAAAAGAGGTGCGGCTATTCCGCACCTCAATAAAGAGTTATTCTACAATCTGCCTATTGGTATTCCACCTTTAGCAGAACAGAAAAGGATAACTCAACGCATTGACGAATTATTTCAGTTGCTCAAATAGTTTTTCTATTTGGGCAACAATGCGTTGCTGTTCTTGCAGTGGAGGTAATGGTAACAATATTTCTTTTACTTTTGCAATACTTACACCACCTATGATGCCTGTCTTATATTGATTAAACATATCTAAGAATATTGGAGATTGCAGATAGTAGTATACATATTTGCTTATTTCTGTATATGCTGCAAAGCAGCATAGTTTATTACCAAAACATACATCCTGATTTAATACAGCAATTTTTTTTCCAGCGCTTCCACCTTCAATACACATCAACACCGAACTTTTAGGAGCAATCCTAAAAGCTGATTCATGCTGTTCGGGAATCGCAACCCCATTATTGTATGTAATCCGATTTTTTAAATCAACATCCTTAGTCCCAATATAATAGCGCCCTTTTACATTAGTGAACTTCGACTTCTTTTCGGCTTCACTAATGCTATTACCAGTATATACGTTTGCGATACAAGAAAGTCTTGTCCATATCCAAGTACTAGGTATATTAAAAGGAACTTCCTCATCAATACAGCGACTTGTATTCCCTATCTGCTCATAATACTTGCTATTGCTTTATTGGCTACTTTGCATATCCTATGTTGTTCTAAAACTGGTGGAATTGGGATAAGGATGTTCCCAACTTTTTTTACTGATATGAATTCAAAGGTCGTTTTTCCTGCTAAATCATGTAGTATTGGTTCCAATGTTTTCGCAAATAAAAACAAAAACTCATCGTTGACAATACAACGATACTCTTCTTTAACAGTTAAAGCATTAAATTGCTGATTTGTTGTGGTAGGAATCATAGTCATGGCGCATTGACCAACAGAAGCGGTGCAACATAACAATACACTTCCAGCTCTTACAATTCTATCCTTATTGACTGCTAATTCCGTGATTTTTTTAGTTGTTTCATAAATATATTCCCCTTGTTTACGAATATCTTCAACTGTAAACCAATTAATGTTACCATTTTTCCAGAATTTAAGTTCTGTTCTTAATGGGGTAAAGCCATTTGTGATATTACAGAGATTATTTAGCCTTATCCAACACCAAGAATCGGGTATTTCAAACGGAATCTCATTAGTAATATCTTTTTCAATTTTACCATTCTTCTCCCAATACTTGTTATCATCACCTTTATAGATGATGCTATCGTTAAGTGCAGCCTTTTTCAATTTGCCTTCTTTAACAAGTTTCTGTTTCTCCTGCTGTATCTGTTCAAGTAATTCTTGGGCTGTTCCTTCTTCTGCTATTTGTGGAACTAACTTGCCTTGAATAGCTTCTTGAAGAATTGACTTTTTTAAACTATGCCATATTTCTT
The DNA here is from genome assembly GCF_900108035.1 of Parabacteroides chinchillae. Lineage (GTDB taxonomy): Bacteria > Bacteroidota > Bacteroidia > Bacteroidales > Tannerellaceae > Parabacteroides > Parabacteroides chinchillae. Next base: position 180,007 of record NZ_FNVS01000006.1, on the reverse strand, counting down.
TATTTATTTGGTTGAGTCTATTTTGACTATTTCCATATTGATAAATATATGGGTATAATTGATTTAATTTTATAACAATGCGTAGTTGTTCTTCTTGTGGTGGAATAGGTAACAAGCAGTGCTTAATAATGAGTTGATTTATGTTGGGATCTTTTCTTGAACCTGCTGCAAAATCCATCCAAAATGGTCTTTGATATTCAATAAAAGTATGGATGTAATCCATATTACAAAATCCATTAGGCTGGATGGCACATACAGATTGATTTATAGTTGTATCAAAATGCAAGATACAGTGTTTGCCTATTGTCCCAGCACCACCGTACATTGCAACACACACTGAGGTTTGGGGTAAAATAGAAAGGTTGTAGTCGATAACTGCTTTCGAGGTTATTTGTATTTCGGTTTTGTTCAAAATTCCATTGTTCAAGTCTGTTGTACGTACCCAATTGATATTGCCATTTTTATAATAATCTGGATTCCTACTTAATGGCGTAGAACCACTTGTTGTTTCAAAAATATTGCCAATTCTTTCCCATTCCCACCCCTGCGGAATCTCAAACGGAATCTCCTCATCAATGCATTTTACCTCTCCTGTAGCGATAAACTTCTCATAATAGGAACTCAATGAATTAGGCAATACCATACATTATTATGATAACGAATTGTTTAACTAATAATGTATCTGACATGAACATTGAAAATTTTGAAACGTATCTTCGTCAAGGGAATATGGCGGAGAACACAATTGCAGCTTATCTCTATGCCGTAAAAGAGTATTATTCCCGGCACAAAGAATTGAACAAGCGCAATTTGCTTGTGTATAAAACCTATCTCATTGAGAAATTCAAGCCTAAGACAGTGAATCTTCGTATTCAGGCAATGAACAAGTATCTTGATAGCATGGGAAAATCTCGTTTGAGATTAAAATCCGTCAAAGTGCAGCAGCGGAGTTACTTGGAAAATGTAATCAGTAATGCCGACTACGCTTTTCTAAAAAACAAACTAAAAAAGGAGGAAAACCAAGAATGGTATTTCGTAGTTCGTTTCCTCGCAGCAACAGGAGCAAGAGTCAGTGAACTAATCCAAATGAAGGCTGAACACGTGCAGATGGGTTATTTTGACATCTACACCAAAGGTGGCAAAATACGTCGTATTTACATTCCGAAGTCCTTGCGCAAGGAAGCCACAGAATGGCTTAGCAAAGTCAATCGTACCACCGGCTATCTTTTTCTTAATCGCTTTGGTGAGCGTATCACTACAAGAGGGATTGCGCAACAGTTGAAAAACTACGCAGCCAAATACGGATTGAATGAGAAAGTGGTTTACCCCCATTCATTCCGTCATCGCTTTGCTAAAAATTTCTTGGAGAAGTTCAACGATATTTCTCTACTTGCTGACCTGATGGGACATGAAAGTATTGAAACAACTCGTATTTATTTGAGGCGTAGCAGTGCCGAACAACAAGAGATTGTTGATAAGGTCATAACATGGTGATGTATTTGGAAGGTTGGTCAATCCATCCTTCCAATTCCTTAAAAGAATTTCATATAGATTATCAATCCTCCCAATGTCAAACAGAAATACGCATACAATATCCAGAATCCGACAACGGCACATTTGGCTATTTTGCCATTAAGAGAAAACGAAGTTTCAGATTTCACACATTTATGGACTTCTTTCCAGTGATTCGTATGAAGTGTCTTCAATTCTGTTATCTGCTTCTCAAATAAAGATTTTTCTTCTTCAATCAATTTATTGCGATATTCTGTAAGAATAGACTTGTCTTCATCGCTAAGTTTGACATTTATAACAGTATTCTCTGCCTGAATAATTGCACGGCTAATAGTATCAGGGATATTGTCGGATGTTTTCACTGCAGCATTAAGAACCTGTGCTGATTCTTCAAAAGTTAACACTGAAGCATCTACAAATGCTTTTATCTGTTTCAATTCTTGGATAACATCTTTGATGTCCTTAATCTGATTCGTGAGATTTACAAGCTCGGTTTCAAAATCAACACGATTTTCAATTTTGCTAATGTTATCATCACTATCTATGCTCTTGCTATCCTGCACAGGCAAAGAAGATTGGTCATATTTACTTTTACGCATGGTTATATGTGATTATAAATGAAATACTATCTACCCCTGCTACGTTTAATCGGTTTGCAGAGCCATTTTGCCATTTTTGCACAACGAACAGCCCAGTTACGCTCATCATCGTCCTTATCTTTACCCCATCCGCTACCGGGACTGCCACCACCTCCGCTTGAAACCGCCATAGAAGTAGCAGCATCCAAATATCTGGCAAATAGTAAGGCGGCAACTTTGAATAAATTGGTCTGTTTGACTTCTTCATCAAGGCTTCCAAACTCTTCGTCAAAGACAGACTTAACCATATCTGGTATATCAACCTCAAGTTGTTCTCCATCCACTGTTATGGAATAGTGGTAAATAGAAGGCTTTGATTGTGGCATCACCTCTTTATTATTATGCGCCATCGTTTGAGTACATACTTCCTTTGACTGAATTGCAGTTTGTTTATCAGAAGCATGTAATCCCATCCAAGTCGCTTCAATTTTTGATGGCATCAATTTTCGACTTTTAACCAATATCGAGGATTTATAAATAGAGTTCCCTTTTCGTATAGCGTACCCTTTGACCACTTCCTTATCGTCCTTTATCAACTTAATATCGTACCCCTTAGCGTTTAACATTTGGCTATAAGTTTCCCAATCAAATTCTGGCATAGCTTTCAATATTGCGATGCAGTCTTCACTGATTTGCTGAATATTCTCATCACGACGTTGCACGGATTGCACCCAGCCACGTCTCTCATTGATGATGTTGGCAGCATGAACGGCACGTTCACCAATATAATGCGCATCGTTTGTCTTGCCCATATTGTCTATGCGGTTAGCTACAATATGCAAGTGAGGGATGCCACTTTTGCTGTCAGTGTGTAACGAAACAACATACTGGCTATTTTTGATATTGGTCGGTTTAAGATGACTATCTGGTTTGCCACATCTTCGGTCAATGCCGTCAAGTACTGCAATAAACTCATCCGCCAAATTCTGCCAATCCGTCATTGTCCATCCTGCCGATTCTTCTTTGGCTGGAGATATTTCAAAGCGCAGTGCGTTCAGCTTTATGGGCTTCGGATTATATCTGTCTTTCATACATTGATGCTGGTGTTGCATCATCCGTGACCACATAGCCAAAGGTTCTATATTTTCCGGCAAGTCATTCACCTTAACGAGCTGGGCTTTATCTTTTTCCATAGAATACTCAATGGCTCTTGCTCCATGAGAAATTGCCTTTCCTTGTGCTATCATAATTTCAAATTTGATTTATACTGTCTCGTATTTGTCCCCATCGGACAATAAGCCTATTTACTGCCTCTATCCAAGCACGCATATAATTCTCATCTCGGAAATATCGTTTTTTAATCTCATCAGGTTTACCTTTGAGTACATTCTGAATGCGGATAAGGTCGGCTCGTGCATCCGATAAAGAGTTCAATCCTTGTACTTCCTCGTCTGAAAGTCGTTTGTTTGGATGGTGATTTTGCAATAATTTTCGTCCGTAGTTACTAAGTGTCAGTCCACATTCGGCAGCTTTTTCTACTATCATTTCATACTCATTTTCAGTCAGACGAATGTCTATATGACGAGTACGAACACCCTGTTTTCCATTGTTTTGTTGTATATCCATAAGCGTTTATAACTGGAATTTATTAATAAAATGTTCTATCCATTGCGAGCCTGCGAGTAATGCAAGAAGCCTCCAAGACGATAAATGAGTGAAACCATTTTGTCGGACGGTGGTACTTCTTGCATAGAATACCCATTAAAAATGGGGCATTACATACCTTAATGCAAGCATTGTCTTTGTCCGAACTATGCCATTTGTCTGTCAACTTTAAGAGTGGCTATTGTCACCTATATCCATTTGGATAATCAATAGTTTTACTTTCCCCTTAGTTTGGCTTCTCCAAAAACACATCACTAACCGGAATCCACCAGTTCCAAATGCAAGCAGTCAATCAAAGTTTGTAGGTTTGGATTTCGCTTTATCATCTTTTGAAGTATCATCGCAGGTGTTTCAGTCGTCAATAAGAAATCCGCAATATCAAGTCCGTTCTTGCGCTGTTCGTCTGTGGCGCATTGTTCCAAACTATCACTCAATACAACTTTAGAACATACGGAAGTGAGTAAAGCCATCTTGGTTTGCCAAACCTCTCTTGCACCCAAATCCGGGCATAGCATAACCGACCGACCTTTCAATACACTTACCACGTCAGACTTGAAGCATCCATGCATTCCACCTGTTGCCAACCATATAAATTCCGGCATATAATGGGTAGCTATCAAAGCGGATTTTTCGCTTTCCACAATAGCAACAGGTTTGGTCGGATTCTCAGATAACAGATGTTCGCCAAACAAACATTGCTTCAAATTGTAGTTTGGGAGATTCAGTTCTGTATGTACCCAACTAACATAACTTCTTGGCTCTTTTGTCCGATGTCCTGTTTCTGCATCATACAACATTATCTTCCCTGTTCGTACATTACCTTGCCAATCAATTTGCCAATAGACAGTAGAACCGCCCCACTTCTTTGATGTGCCAACATGATATAGTTGGAATATCCGAGAAGTCTCATCTTTACCCAACATCCCAGACAGGTAGATGTACAATGGATTCATACCATAGTTAGTAAGAGTACGTTTCATTAGTTCATTGTCAACAAAAGAGGTTGGAGGCAGTAAATTGGGCTTAGGCTTATCGGCTTCAATGAAGTTATCCTTGTTGTAATCCACTACCATTGGGTTATCATGAAAATAATCCGATGGAGTGTAATGGTATTGGCAAGATTGCTCATGGTCACATCTGCCTACATAATCAGGAAAAGTTATTTCTCCTTGGCTATCTATGTACTTGACAAAACATTGTTTCTTTCCACACTTCGGGCATGAAAGTTTTGACCCACGCTTATATTTTTGAAGAGAAAATCTATATTCAGCCATACTTCTTCATTTTGTTATTGCAGTCCGTGCAGTTTGCACTTATTGCAGTTTTGCAGAAATCCTATGTCAGCGCAAAGTGCAAACTGCAACAACTGCAAACTGCAAAAGGTGTCGTTTATTGCAGCTTCTCATATTCACCTCGCTTTACTTTCTTGATAACCTTATTCGTAGCAAGGCTAACCAAAGAATACATTACCGACCTTTCCGACAACCCTACTTCTTTTCCGGCTTGAATGGCATCGGCAGTAGTGAAAGTTGCGGAAAGGCAATCAAGCAATTCTCTTTTTTGCGGTTCAACGCTCTCTCGCAACATATATTTCTGAATGTTGGTATAACAGTTCTCAAAGTATTCACTCAATGCAATAGCAGATTTGGTTGAGTCAATATCCACAAAATCCTTGTGTTCTTCACCGCAAGCCCAACGAAGGATTTGCAAGACTAAAGCTAAACGAGCCGTAATCATGGGAGCTTTAATCACTCTGCTATCCACCAATCCATCATCTTGGATTTGATTAACAGCCCGAACTGCATTATTGCGCCAGTTTGTAAAATAGGCTTTGGCTTCCGAAGAAAATTCCAATACATTATGTATGGCTCTGTCATCTTCATTCTCTATAAATGGCAAACTAATTACCTTATTTATAATAGAATCCCACATTGATGAGTATTTACCAAAAGTTGATACGGAAGATTCTTCATCCAGCCCCCAATCTGAAATTTCCTGAGACGATGGATAAACAAAAATTATTCTGTCTATCAGCCCATTGTCTTTATATCCTTTCTCTATCAGTTCGTGCATACGTGTCGTTTGCATCGTGCCGACAATATTTATAAAAGGATGCTCTATATGAATAGGTACAGGGATGCTACATCTTGAAATATCCAATGGTTTTCCGCTAAAGGCTGTCAATAGCTGCTCAATGAGTTGTCCTTTGCTATATTGATTCACGGCATTAAACATTCCCATAATTTCATCCACATATACCACGACACCTCGCTGATTGTCATCCAACGCACGCATTAAAGCTTCCGGTGTAAAATCGGATATGATGGTTCTTCGTAAAATTGGTTTGTCCGGCAATGAAGAGGACTTGTCTTTTTTAGCCTTATTGTTTTCAACCAAGCTATTATAATGCTCCATATCCAATTTAAATTGTTTGATGATTTTGGCATCATGCTTTCGGATAGGACGGAATGCAAAATCCAAAGGTGGGGTTTTGCCCATTCCGGGACGACCTACCAATATCATATAAAGGGCAGGATTACTAATCCATCCACCACGAATACGAATATTGACAGCGTTGCCGATAGCGGTTGACACTGCCACCAAAAGAGAAGCCATCATATATTCTATGGAATAATTCTCTTGTCGGGATAGAGCCAATATCATATCTTGAATTTTGGCAGGAAAAGCATCCAAAGGAATCTTGTTTTCAAAGATCCCTTCAAATTCCATTCTGAGCGCATTGCATAAATTGGTTGAATCCATTAGAATTTGGTATTTCTTTTTGACTTTATGAATTGGGCGGCTTCATCTTCCAAGTTTTTATCAGATTTGATTTTGCCGGCATGGAGCCATTCGTCAATTTCCGATTTTAGAAACATGATACGCTTCCCTCTTTTGTGGAATGGGATTAGATGACAACTCGTCCAGCCATATACAGTTTGCTCTGCCGGGTGACTGGGAATATAATCACACAATTCCTTAAGGTTCATCCATTGTTCGGTTGGAACGCTTTGATTCTGATTGTTTAATCCATCTATTTTAGAATCCAGCTCATTCAATTTATCCATCAACCACGACATTGCTTTGGGTAAATCTTCAAATGTAATGTTCTTCTCACTCATATTGCTACTTGTTTTTTGATTTTTCGGCAAAATAACAGCGATTACGCATACTGATTTCATAGTGTAATACATCACATAAATAAGCAGTAACGAAACATAATCATCATAAGGATTACCCATTGATTATCAACATGAATAGTGGAGAATATCAGTAGTAGATTTTTATGATAATGTCTTCAATCATCAAGGGATCATAAGATGGTCAGAAGAAAAGACCATAGATAAAAACAAAAAGCCACCCACGCAGATTTTACGCAGATGGCTATACTTACAAAGTATAATAATGGTTATTTTGTTTGAGATAAATCCAATTTAATGGTTTCTGTAGCTTTCTCTTTCTTTTCATCAACAACCTTTGCATACACCTGTGTTGTTCGCACATTTGTATGTCCCAACATTTTGCTGACCGTATAAATATCAGTTCCTCCAGCCAGTTGCAGGGTTGCGTAGCTGTGCCTAAAACAATGGAAACAGAAAAGCGATATGAGCAATGGAAGCGAGAAGAAAACGTGACGTAATCTGTTGCTAATTAAGCATTTCTCTATATTCTTCCACATGAGTAAAAAGCAAGAAAGTGGGGATTATTGAAGATGTTCAGTTACCAAACCGTTAGCCGGACAGTTACCGAAAGGAATCAAGGTAACGCGAAGCAGGCCAGATAATTTGAAACGACGATATATTACACTGGTTGTCACAGTTTTGCATACCAAAGGACGCTTGTAAAACAGGTAAATTTGCCACTAAAATTATAAGCGTATGAAAGTTGAAAAATTCAAGGTTCTGCTCTACCTCAAAAAGAGCGGACTGGACAAGTCGGGCAAAGCCCCGATAATGGGACGTATCACCGTGAACCGCACGATGGCGCAGTTCAGCTGCAAGCTCTCCTGCACTCCCGGATTGTGGAATCCCCGCGAAAGCCGGTTGAACGGCAAAAGCAGGGAGGCCGTTGAAACCAATGCAAAAATCGACAAGCTGCTGCTTGATGTCAATGCCGCCTTCGATTCCCTTCTGGAGCGCAAGGCCGATTTTGACGCAATGACACTCAAGGATACCTTTCAGGGCAGCATGAACACCCAAATGACCCTGATGAAGATGTTGGAAGCCGTCAGGGATGAAGTAAAGAGTCGTATCGGGATAGACCGGGCCAAAGGGACGTATCCGGCATACGACTATACCTGCCGTACCATGCGGGAGTTCATTGAAGCCAGGTTCAAGACAAAGGATCTGGCCTTCGGACAACTTACCGAACAGTTTATTCACGATTATGAGAATTTCATCCTTGATGAGAAAGGACACGCCGTGGATACCGCACGGCATTACCTGGCAATTGTCAAGAAGTCTTGCAGGAAAGCCTATAAGGAAGGGCATTCCGAGCGGTTCATGTTCCAGCATTATGTCCTTCCGAAACAGACCGTCAAGACACCCAAGGCATTGAGCCGGGAAAGTTTCGAGAAGATACGGGATGTCGAGATAGCCCCGCATCGCACGACCCACCGCCTCGCAAGGGACCTGTTCCTCTTCGCCTGCTATACCGGGGTAGCGTATAGTGATGCTGTAACAATCACTAAAGAAAATCTGCATACGGACGAGGACGGGAGATTGTGGCTGAAATACCGTCGGAAAAAGAACGAACTCCGAGCAAGCGTGAAACTGTTACCGGAAGCCGTTAACCTGATAGAGAAATACCATGATGAGGAAAGAGATACCTTGTTCCCGATGATTCACTATCCAAGCCTGAGAAACCACATGAAGGCACTGGCCGTATTGGCAGGGATAAAGGAGAACCTGTGCTACCATGTCGGCCGTCATTCGTTTGCCTCGCTCGTCACCCTTGAAGCGGGTGTACCGATTGAGACCATCAGCAAAATGCTGGGACATAACAATATACAGACAACGCAGGTGTATGCCCGTGTGACACCTAAAAAACTCTTCGAGGACATGGACAGACTTATCGAGGCTACCAAAGATTTCAAACTTGTTCTATAACCCATAAATAACAGACATCATGAGAAGTACATTTTCCATATTATTCTACATCAACCGCAGCAAGGTAAAGGCCGACGGGACAACGGCTGTCATGTGCCGTATTACCATTGACGGCAGGAACACCGCCATCACCACCGGGATATACTGCAAGCCGGAAGACTGGAACGCCAAAACCGGAACAATACGCACGGTAAGGGAAAGCGCCAGACTGCAAGAGTACCGGAAGTATATCGAACGGACATACGAGGATATTTTACGGACACAAGGCGTTGTAAGCGCAGAGATAATCAAGGCACAAGTGACAAGGCAGTTCGTGGTTCCAACCCATTTATTACAAATGGGCGAGATAGAGCGTGAACGTCTCAGAATACGGAGCAAAGAGATAAATTCCATTTCCACTTACCGCCATTCCCAATACTTCCAAAAATATTTGACTGACTACCTTATCTCCATGGGCAAGAAGGACATTGCCTTTGAGGATATAACGGAAGACTTCGGCAAAGGTTACAAGGCATTTCTTGTACGGAACAAGAATTTCAGCTCCACGCAGACCAACCGTTGCCTCTGTTGGTTGAACAGGCTGCTTTATCTTGCCGTGGATAACGAGATACTGCGTACCAATCCGGTGGAGGATGTCGAATATGAAAAGAAGCCCGCCCCCAAGCACAAGTACGTCACCCGTGAGGAAATGAAAAGGATCATGGCCATGCCCTTGAATGACGGGCGTGCGGAACTGGGCAGACGGTCGTTCATCTTTTCGTGCCTGACGGGACTTGCCTATGCCGACATCAAGCAGCTTCATCCGCGCCATATCGAGACGACAGCGGATGGCAGGCGGTTCATCCGCATCAACCGCAAGAAAACCGGTGTGGAGGCGGTTATCCCCTTACACCCGATAGCCGAACAGATATTGGCATTGTACAACACCACCGACATGCACAATCTCGTGTTCCCACTGCCAAGCCGGGATTCCATCTGGCACGAGATACGGGAAATCGGTGTGATTCTGGGCAGGAACGATGACTTGTCCTACCATCAGGCCCGGCACGGGTTCGGGGTTCTCCTTATTTCGGAGAGCATATCAATCGAGAGCATAGCCAAGATGATGGGGCACTCGAATATCACCACCACCCAGGGATATGCCAGAATAACGGAGGAGAAAATCTCAAAGGAAATGGACAAACTGATGGAAAAGAGAAGTCAAAACCGCACACATTCCGGTAATGGCAACCAATGACAGTTTCGTAGCCGCCTGTTTCCTCGCTCGTCCATAGAAGTTAGTACAGACTTTCCTGAAAGTGAAAAGGTCAGGCGGCGATGCCGTTTCGGACAGAATCTTCCTTTGCGGGCAAAGGGTATTCAGCCCGAAAACCTTTCCCCTTTCACGTCTGTACAATGAACGCTGACGGCAGCGGAAACAAGCGACTGACGGAAAGGTCGATGTAACAAAATAAAGAAACAGCATACTGACAGTAGGATACTACCGGTCTGTATGCTGTTCTGATATTCCATACTGATATTTTATAGGGGGGTATTTTTTGAAACACAAAGAAAAAGGCAGGCGGCAAACTGCGCTCCCTCCAGAAAAATCAATCCTTTTTTTCGACCACTTGCCAATATCCGCCTTTGTCCGGCCCGATTCGTCGGAGCGCTCCGTCCGCTTTCAGCCTGAAAATATGTTTTTCCACGGCTTTGGGGGTTATTCCTATCCGCTGGGCAAGTGCCGTTGTGCTCAGTGTGTTATCCAGTGAAAGCAAAGCAATGATTTTCTCCCTACTTTTACTTTCTTCTCCCCACTTTTTGCACTTTTCTTCCCACTTCTCATTTTGACATCATGTTATGATAAAAGTTGCTTTTATCCGCATATTCCATGCTTAAAGGATAGCTTTGCAGATTAAAAGTAACTTTACAAGTTCGATGTTTATGTATTTTTCAACCTATACGCTTCCTTGTACCCGTCCATCAAGACACCCTCTATGTCAGAAGCCCTATACAGGATTTTTCTGCCTACCTGAGTATATGGCAGTATGCCGTTGTTGCGGTAGTCCTGGAGGCTCCTGCGGCTGACTTTCAGTTTAACCGCCAGTTCCTTGTCTGTATAATAGCGTTCTGCGTCCAATGACGGTTTATTATTGTCGCGTATTTTCTCCACCCTGCTTGAAAGGTCTTCCAGCAACGAGAAAAAGGCCCTCACGCGCATGTCGTTTTCCAGTGTCAGCAACCGGATATTGCCATTGTCATTCATAAGCCCGGTATTTATAGTTTGTTGATATTGTATTCTCTTCCTTTATTGGCGCCAATACGCCGTTTCATTCCCGCCACGGGAAAGACAGCCTTCACATCCTCCGGCCTATAATACACCTTGTGGCTTATCTTAGTGTAAGCCAGCGTACCGTTTTCCCTCATCGTCTGTAAGGTTCTCGGACTGATACCGAGCAGCCTGCACACGTCATCGCTGTCAAGCCATTCCCTCTCTCCCAAGTCCTCATGTTCCCGGCAGAGACGTTCCACCTTTTTCGCGAAATTCTCAAATCCCGAGAGCATCCTCTCGAAAGTCGCCTTGTCTATAACCACTACTTCCATATTCCTGTAATTTTAAGTTTGACATTGATTTTTATTGTAAAACGGAATGGCGGACAGATGATATCGGAAAGGGATTCATGTGCCCGTAAACCGTTTCGGAAGCGAAGAAAATAAAAAAACGGGAACCGTCTGCAAACCGGAGGGCACGTGTCACCGGCAGACATTCTTTTTCACCGTCAGATGACAAATCCGGAGGTAGAAAACCTCAAAAGACACCCTCATTTCTTTGAAGCAAAGGTAGCCGTTCCCCACCGGGGCGCAAGGCCGAGGCCCTGCGGGTCGGCGGGGAAAAAATCATCCTCACGCTCCGCGCTCCGGTATTTTTTCCTGCCGAGCCTTGACACCTTTCCGGTGGGAGAACGGCTGTAAGGCATACAAAGAAACAAGAGTGCCTGCACCGCAGGCCGGATGTCTAACAGATAAAATCAAAGGATATGGCAACAAAAGACGTGAAAGAATTCAACGGATGGTTCAACCGTTCATACGCGAGACTGAAAGAAAGTGTGTCCCTTTACGGGAAGATTGACGAGGACGCATTCCATGACGCGTATCTGGCAGTCAGGAAGCAGGTGATGTTTTCAAAGGACGGGATAAAGGACATGGATTCTTATTTTTTCGGGTGTTACCGGAGAATCCTACAGTCGGGGGCAAGGGACGAAAGCCGTTACGACAGCCCCGGAGACGAATATTTCTCAAGACTGGGTGAGACGGACAGCCCGGAAGAGACGGAGGAGCGGGAAGAGATGCTTACCGGGTGCGACAGGCTGGTAAGGGACATACAGAAATTCCTCAGGCATCACTTTTCCTACGAGGATTACAGGATATTCATGCTCCGGTTTTACGAGACCGGCAGCTCGTTCCGTACCATCGCCAGGCACATGGGCGAGAAGACCTCGGTGGTGACACGCAGGGCACAGACGATGATGGAATCCGTCCGGGCGAACCGGAAATTCATTGCCAGAAGAAGAATGATTATGGCCGGCGAGGCAGCATGACAAGTATAATGACAGACAATGTATAACTATAAAATGCAAATGATTATGAAACTGACAGTTTATGACAAGAGCAATTCACATCCGGCACTGACCTACAAGGGCAAACGGATCATCACGGTATGCCGTGACGGCAGCATGTACCTGAGCAAGATATTAAGCAGGGAGTTGAACCTGCACACCGGCAACCGGCTGGGAATCGCCAGGGATGACGACAGACCGAAAGACTGGTACATGTTCGTATCGGATGACGAGAACGGCTTCACGATATGGAATGACCCGCGTTGCGCCCGTTTCTCCAACAGCTTCATAGCCGGCATGATACTCGATGCCGCGAAGGTGGAGAAATGTGCCGGGTTTATGGTGGCGAGGGAACCGGTGAATGTGGACGGCAAACTCTGTTACAAGATAATACTCGACAACCCGATACCGAAAGGAAAGAGAGCCACTGGCACGAGATAGGGCACAAGGTCGTGAAAGGAAAAACAGGGGGCATCCGGCAGCAGGAAGAGATTCTGACTGTCGGATGTCCCTTTTCACATGTGAACGGAACATCATAACGGCTTCAGGTTGATACGGCTGCTGTAGATGGCATTCAGCTCGTCACGGTACTGTTCCAGGTGGGCCGAGAGGATATTGTCTATATAGCACGAAATACTGACGGTCGGCGCTACCACGGAAAGCAGGGTGCGCACCCGTTCGTAGTTATCACTACTGACATAGGTCTGTCGGCGTTCCCTCACAACGTTGTTATCAAACAGATGTTCGGGATACTCCTGCAAGCCGTTCCTTGTCCGGCGTGTTTTCTCCCGGAGGGCCGGGGACGGTACTTCTTCACCAGTAGATGTACCGGAATCTTCCACCTTGTCGGGTACGGCAGGAATCCCGGATTGTTTTTCCGTATCTAATCCCTCGTCTCCTTCTCTTTTGAAGCCGGCAGCGTTGTCACCATAATTTTTTTTCATGAAGCCGGCAGGAATGTCCCCCGTCATCATCCTGCGTATCTGCTCCTCATCGATTTTAACCTCTTTTCTCTTTACCATAATTCCATATTTTAGATAGTTGGACAATTCTTTTCCGGCAGTATTGCGTTTCTCTCACGTCGTGAATGCGAAAATACGGCCATTCCTGTATGCGTATATCGCCGAACGGATATGTACATCCACTAAGTAAGTCGGTCACGTATCCAATCCCCCACGTGTTCCGTCCGGCATTAAGCCGGTCACGCATTCACACATGGCCGGACGGTTACATTATTATGTTCTTATATGTTTCCGTTCACCCGTTACCCGATGGTCGGATGCAATAATACACCCCGTATCTGACGAACACATGGATAATTGTGCGACCGGACGCGTTCGGACATGCGGCAAAATAACGATAAAATTTCCGGATTGCCACTATCATGGCGGCCTGCTGACGGTCTGTGGCACTGTATGTCATCCTGTTACACCGCCCAAGTGTCCCGGTGGCTCCGGTTTTTGGCATTCAAGGAGTGATAAAGATGTCGGCGGAAGGAGTTTATCAGCGGGGAGTAGATAAGATGCCATATTTTGATTTTTCGACAGAAAAATTCATGTTCAAGCGAACATGGCAAGTTGTGTTTTGGGGCGCCCGAAATTATTTCCGGCACCCCAAAACAACTTGCCGCTCGCCTGGAGGCTCGGGACGGGCTTCACTCCGAAGTCGTTGCGCCTGAAGACGAAAAAGCAAGGACAAAAAACAAAAATAAGCTGCCTTTATATACAGACCGGTTTGCTAAAAAGGGCAACTGCTGAAAAGAGAAAATGGGCTTTATGCGTGTTTTTGTTCTACCGTAACCCGTATTTCTTCATTTTCCGATATAATGTCGCGGGATTGACATTCAATAGTTCCGCGGCTTTTTTCCGATGTCCCCCGCATTTCTTCAAGGCGTCAATGATGGATTGTCTCTCCACGTCATCGCTGTTTCTTAGCGGTCGGATGACGGAAGGAACAGCCGGGGTTCCGGATTGTATCTCTATATTCAGGTCCTTGATGCCAATCAACGGTTGCTCTGCCAGCAGCACTGCCCGGCGTATCCTGTTCTGTAACTCACGGACATTACCGGGCCATGAATATGTCAGTAGCAGTTTGCGTGCGTCAGGCGTGAAGCCTGTTGTAGCCTGCCTGAGTTCTCCGGAATATTTCTCACGGAAAAATTCGGCCAGGGGAATGATGTCTTCCGGACATTCGGATAGTAATGGCTGCCGGATTTCAAACCCTGCCAGACGATGGAACAGGTCCTCACGAAAAGTCCCGTTACGAACGGCCCGCTCCATATCCTCATTGGTTGCAGCCACAATCCTCACATCCGCTTGTAGTTCCCTGTTGCTTCCTACCGGAACATAAATGTTCTCCTGCAGGACACGAAGCAGCATCGTCTGGATTTCGGCAGGCACGGTGCCTATCTCGTCCAGAAACAGCGTGCCACCTTTAGCCATCGTAAAATACCCCTCCCGGTCAGAGTCAGCCCCGGTAAAGGCCCCTTTCCTGTGTCCGAAAAACAAGGATGATGCCAGCTCTTTCGGCACTGCACCGCAATTCACCGCGACAAAAGGCTTGTCACGCCGGTAACTGCCCTCATGGATAATCCGGGCGATTGATTCCTTCCCGGTTCCGTTGGCTCCACATATCATGACAGGTATATCGAATGGGGCCACCTTTCCGGCCAGTCTTTCCGCCTCCACCGCTTTGGGGCTGATACGCTCATGCAGCATTTTCTTTTCCAACCGCACGGAGGATGAAGGTTGCAGAATTTCCTGCAGCAAGTCGAGAAGTTCTTCCATTTGAACGGGCTTCGCCAGATAGTCCTTGGCGCCGAGCTTGATGGCCTTCACCGCCCCGGGTACGGAAGCATATCCGGTCATGACTATGAACGGGACATCCATTTTCTCTTTCTGTATCCATTCCAATAGGGATATGCCGTCTCCTTCGGGCAGGCGCACGTCGGAAAGTATCAGGTCTATGTCTCCTTTCCTTACCTGCTTACGGGCGGAAGGTTCCCCGCTTACTATTTCTGTATCATATCCTTCCCTTGACAGCCACTTCTGTATCATGTACGCCAGTGCCGTATTGTCTTCAACGATTAATATCTTCTTCATTTTCTATTGCTTTTTTCTCTGATTCGGCCATTTCTATCAACTTTTCCATATGCTGTATGATTCGTATGGTATGGTCGGTGATGCATCCGTCCGTTACCTCTTCCTTATGCAGGAGCCCCCGGTATGCCAGCAATGCCCTTTCCGCCTGTATCATTTCCCACATCGGCATCATACGGTGCACCGTCTCGCGGAGCGCCTCACGGTCTTTACGGGCGGAAGCCGATTGCAGGGCGGCTATATTTTTACGGGATTCTGAAATGAACATGTCCAGCATACGTGATTTATCCCCGACGTCGGAAATCAACGCAGAGAAGTCCGCTATGCGGTCTGCTTCTCCTGCGACAGCCAAAGTATTCAGCAGTTCGTTTTTGGAAAATGGTTTATATAGACAAGCTGTAAAACCGGCTTTATGGAAAAAGTCTCTTGGTTTTTCACCCCGCGCGGTCATGGCCACGACGGGGATAGTCCGGGAATTGCCTATATCAGACTGGCGGAGCAGTCCAAGCAGTTTAATGCCGTCTGTACCTGCCATCTGTATATCGGTCAGGAGCAGACCGTAATCGGTTTTTCGCATTTCATTCACAATCTCCTGCACGTTACGGCAAGCCTTGCAGAAGATACCGCTGCGCTCCAGCATTTCCCGGACCACTTCAAGCTGCATCGGATCATCGTCGATCACCAATACGCGTTGCGGAAGCCCCATTAGTGCATCGGATCTATGTTCCTCCTCTTCAATACTTTCTGTCGTGAAAGGCAACGGCAAGCTAATAAGAAAGGTTGTCCCTTTTCCTATTTCGCTTTTTACCGTTATATTGCCGTCCAACAGCGTAATCAGTCCTTTGGTTATGGCGAGCCCCAAACCGAATCCGGACGGGTTTGTCCTGGATGTGGATCTTTCAAAAGGCTGGAAGATACGTTTTAGCATATCCTCACTCATTCCGATGCCTGTATCACTGATTTTCAAGAACAATGTTTCATCCTTGTAATCAGCTGCGAATACGATGGTTCCGGCTTCCGTGAATTTAATGGCATTGGTCAATAGATTATCAATGATTTGCTCTATGCGGTCAGAATCGCCTTTAACGGTTATATCGGTTCCCGTGAAACCATGAGAGAACACAATCCCTTTATTGTTTACCGTTAGCGTAAATCCGGTGGCAATACGTTCCAGCAATGTATCCAATTTGAACGGGACGTCATTACGCTTTTCTTTCGATTCGTTCAAACGGTACATGTCCAACAGGTTGTTAAGAAGATGCAGGATGTGTTTGCAGAGGATACGGATATTCGTGAGGTAACGGTCCCTTTCCCGTTTGTTGCGGGTATCCATTGTCAGTTCCGCGCTTCCGTTAATGGTATTCAGCGGACCGCGGATGTCATGGGTAATGGTAAGTATGATTTTCTTACGCATTTCCAGCAGTGCCGTATTTTGCTCTATCGTATCCTTTAATTGCCGTTGAGTACTTGCCTTCTCTCTGATATCCCGTTGGATAATCAGATAAGAAACGACAAGGAGTACAATGGCACTTAGAATCAGTCCGGTAATAATCAGAGTCGAACGCTCATAGGATTGTTGGAGATATAATTCCTTGCCTTGAAATGTAGCTTGTGTTTGCTCGTCCATATCTTGAATCAACACATACAGCTTGCGGTTCAACTCCCGGTTTTGAATACGCAGGCTGTCCGTGTAAGCGTCGATTGTCTGCTGCCGTTCTTCCTCCATCGAAATCAATCGCTCGTTCAGGGAGTGAAGCGTGTTTGGAGTGGTCGGAACTTGTACTGTCTCCTTGCCTCCGAAAAGCCCGGCAAGACCTCTCTTTTTTCGGGTTACGGTGCGGAAATTTCTTGTTTGCCGGGCAAGGACGGGCAGGTGTTCCGATAAGAGACTGTCGTGTTGCTGAAACACCAGCATGGCTTGGTGCAGGTGCTTTTCCTTATTGGCCAGCAGAAGACGGAGCGTATCTATTTGTCTGGTCGGGACGAACTCTTCATAGTCTCGTTGCAGAATCTGCAAAAGGCTGTCTATTCGCAACCGCCGTACCTGATACTTCCGATAATCCTTCTTGTCCCATGTAATCGCAGATTCTCCCAACGTGGCAAGGACGGTAATATGCTGATGGGCGGCGTTTATGGTACGGTTAGCCTCCTGAATCTCTGTAATTTCCGATTCGATATTTTGCACCCGGTTCCGTTCATGGAACATGATAGCAGCCATACTACCGATGACTGCTATCAATATGATGTAACCTAAAAGTATTCGGTGTTGTAATAATAATTTCATTATTCTTCTCAAAAGAAATCTTATTTCCCAAAACGATATGCCACTCCCAAACTGATTCGGCTTGGCAACATGCTTACTTTATCTTTTGAGGCATCAAGCTGATCCAAAATCCCTATCTTATAGGAAGCATTAATTTGTAGTCCGCAGCCCAATTCATATCCTAACATAACGCCTGCTCCTACACTGAACGGCTGGAATACTTTATCCCCATTACCATTCTTTTCATAAAGGTCTGTTTCATGATCATCCATTTTGTATTTTGCATTTAAACCATACCCTACAAACGGTCCCGCACCTACGATCAAACGATTATTACCATATACATTCCAATGCCCTACTGCATAGAAGGCAAGTTCCGCGCCTAAATAACTAAGGTCGCCTTTCTTTCCATCTTGTTCCAACTGGGAAACCTGATAATGCATCAGAATGTCTTCCTGTATAGAAAAATTCTCTGTAACACGAAAACCGAAGAAACCACCGGCCGAGCCTCCTACATTCATTTTGCTTTTTACCCCCGGTATGTCCGAAAGGAAAAAGCCGGATAGATTTGCTTCTACTTTGGGGCCTCCATACATACGTCCCATAAGATTCTTTACTAAGCCTTGAGCTTCAGCTTGTACAGTTCCCAATACTATGGCCAAAACTGCCATCATTACTAATTTTTTCATTTCTACTAATTTTTTTGTTATTAATATTTGTGCTAATCCTACCTTATTTCTCATGTCATTGAATAGGTATTATAGCACGTTAAGTTCATTTCTTCGCATTCAATTTTTATTCGGTCAGTCGTCATGTCATAAATTATTTTATGATCATGTATGAGCCAGCCTATGATTAAGTAAATCTCTTTATCAGATAATCCGCATTCTACTTTCAAGTCCTGTATCGACATGCCGGTTTCCCTCTTCAATGCCGTATATAACTTGTCAATCCATTGTTGTATGATATTCTCGTCCATTTTTTGGAGTATAAAAAGTTTTAAAATAAATAGGCCAATGAGACCTGCCAGGAATTATTCTTTACTTTTACGTTGTAGTTTTCACCCATCTCAACAGGTATTTGCAGCGTTGCTGTACGGGTGAGCGCAAAGTTGTAATTTACGCCGAACTGGACATGGTCCAACAAGACAATTCCTCCACCCGTATTAAAACTGGCGTGTCTTTTCCTGATGAGATAATGGGAGTCATTCCTTTCTCCTATGTTGAATCCGAACTGCGGTCCTAACGCTGCATAGATGCCAAACAAACGTAATATGCTTGCCGACCATTTTACATTGACCGGGACTTCAATGGATTTGACTGTTGTCTCAGTAAACTTGTTGTCCAAATAGCTATGTGCATATAATGCCGATACATCCATTCCCAATCCGAAGAAAGGAATTTTTGCATCAACCATCGGACCGACAAAGAATCCGCTCCGATTCTTGGAGGCAAGATTGGATTTATCCCCCGAGAGGCTGACCCTTGATAAAGTGGCACCACCCTTTATTCCCAATCGAAGTTGTGCGCTGGCAGAGGAGGTCGATAACCCCAAACAAAGGCTTACGACAAATAAACTTAACACGACTCTCATAATCTTCATCTGAATATACTGTAAGAAAAACCCACATTAAAAAAAGGCGCAACAGAATGTGATATTTCAACAAAAGGTTTGTTGCCTGTTCCTTTACGGTCGGTATCATATAGTCCTCCTGTTATTGTACCGGCTCCACCGCCACGTGCTATGAAGTAAAAGCGCTTGTTCAATATACATTCATAAACCAATTCAGCCTTGAACATACTTCTATTATAATAGTATGTCGATGTACCTTCCTGTCGTGAGGCATTCATATACTTTGTGGGTGCCTGCATATAGAACTGTTCTGTTTCCATCTGTGTACCGGCAGATAAACGGTGTTTCCCTCTTTGGTATCGTACATACATACGGCTTGGCAGAGTGAAATCAAGTATCCAGTTCGGATTTAACCGGTGCGTCCAAATAACGATTGGCACAACCGGTGTTATCTGATAAGGGTACATGGCATATAATCCTATCGAGACACTGTTTTTGTGTGTCTGTTTCAACAGCAGATTGGCCATGAAGCCACCTTGAAACTGCTCTACTCCTTTCTCCCAACCGTCAATACCGGCTGATACACTCAATAGTAAAGGCTTCCCGAACAGTGTGGCATAGTAATTGAGTGCCAGCCCTCCCTTCATATACAAGCGGTCATTCTCTTTTTCCGTAAACAGCTCCGATGGTTTATCATCATTTGGGTTGACCTCGAAATGATAGTAGTCAATATTCCCATTGGCATAAAGCGAAAATTTGCCGGAGCGGAAAACCGGAATAGTCGTCTGGAATTTTACATTACGCGATGTTTCCATTTTGCCTTTTTCAAAATCCCTGTCACTATGTTTCAGAGTATAGTTGTAGGAAGGCATAACTTCCCAATGGAGGTTAACGGTTCGTAATTCGGAAAAATTACGGTCAGTGTACCGGCTGATACCGCGTTTCAGACTGTCAGTCCGGATTTGAGCACAGACTGAAGAAATTTGTAAAGTGCATAGCGTTGCCATAAAGATGACAGCAAGCGATTGTTTGTTCTCTTTTTTCATATTACATGATGAATAATTGTGTTAAAGAATACCACCTCCCAAAGCATGATACAGACTGATCATTCCTTGAATCTGTTCGAAGCAACTCTGCACTTGAGACAATTCAGCAGTAAGCAATGAACGGTGGGCTGTCAGCACTTCCAGATAATTCACGGAAGAGTGTTTCATCAGCAGTTCCGTTTTATGTGCAACCTTACGCAAGGCATCTATTTGATTTGTATAATAAACGGTGCGCTTGTCTGCCATTTGATATTGCGTCAATGCGTCGTTAACTTCTTGTCCGGCGTTAAGCAGCGCCTGTTGGAAGTTCTTTCGCGCTATCTCTTGGTCCGCTTTTGCCACTCTCAAATTGGCTATGTTCTCTCCTTTATTGAATAAAGGCTGTGTAAGTGAACCTACCGCCGAAAGCAGTACCTGGGCCGGATTTATAATGGCCCCTCCCGCATTATTGGTCCATCCGGCTGTACCGTTTAGGGTAAGGCCGGGATAAAAAGCTGCACGTGCGCTGTTCGTGGCGTAGAAGGCCTTTGCAAGCTCGGCCTCCGCCTGACGTATGTCTGGGCGGTTTTCAAGCAATTGCAATGGCACCCCTGCGTGTAGGGTTGGCGGCAATTGTACATCTGCTATCGTACCACGGTGAATGTGCTGTGGAGCAATTCCCAACAATACGGACAGGCTGTTCTCCGTTTCATGTATGTTTTGTTCCGTCTGCGAGAGTGAGGCACGTAAAGCAAGGCAGTTTGCCTGTGCCTGAAGCACATCCGTATCGTTTTGCTGTCCCGCATGTTTCAGTACTTCCATAGCATGGACGGTCTTTTCCCAAGATTCCAGTGTGGCCCGGTTAATTTCCAGCTGCCGGTCAAGGGTCAGTAACATATAGTAGCTGTCGGCAATGGTAGCTATCAGTTGGGTCTGTACGGCAAGTTCATAAGCCCTTGTTTTCTCCAACTCGGCACGGGCTTCCCGTTTTGCGTTGGTGACTTTTCCAAAAATATCTATCTCCCAGCTTGCTTTCCCGGCAATGGTATAGCTCTTTCCGGGTTTTGCCCCGTCAATGCTGCTCAGACTGCCTTCTGCATCCGCGGACAATGAAGGCAGATAAGCCAGTTTGGATGACAGTAATACCGCTTCTGCCTGTTCTACCCGTAGCCGGGCGATACTTAACTCCGTATTGTGTTCCAGTCCCTTGTCTATCAGGTTCTGCAAGCAGGTATCTGTAAAAAGTGTCCGCCATGACAGAACAGCCAGATTATCCGAGGAGCGCTCCGATAGAGGTATGTCACGATAACTCAATGGAACGGGAATATCATTGGGGCGCTCATACTTATTGTAGATACCGCAGCCGCTCATCAGGAGCGGCAACAGCAGGAATATTAATCTTTCTTTCATTCTCTTTCTTTGTTTGATTGTTCCGATAATTTCAAAACCCGACGTTGGGGCATGACCCGTTCCTCGATATGCTGGAATATGATGAAGAAGAACGGGACAAAAAACAGTAAAGCCAGTGTTCCTATCAGCATGCCGCCGATTGTTCCCAATGCCAATGCCTTGCTGCCGTTGGCACCCACCCCGCTTGACATAGCCATGGGAATCATTCCGAATACCATGGTGAGAACGGTCATTAGAATAGGACGCAGGCGCACACGGGCCGCTTCAAGGGAAGCCCGTACGATACTGTACCCCTCGGTCCGTCTTTGGGAAGCGTATTCGGTGAGCAGGATGGCCGTCTTTGACAATAATCCTATCAGCATCAGCAGTCCCGTCTGCATATAAATATTGTTTTCGACACCGAACAGGTTGGCAAAGAGGAAGCTGCCGAAAAGTCCGAACGGGACGGCAAGCATGACCGCCATCGGAATGAAAAGGCTCTCGTATAAGGCGCACAACAGCAGATAAATGAAAAGGAAGCAAATAATGAAAATGACAATCGTTCCGGTTCCGGTATCGGCCTCCTCACGGCTGCGTCCCCCAAATTCATACCCGTATCCCGAAGGAAGCGAACGGACCGAAACATCGGCAATGGCTTTGATAGCCTGGCCTGTACTGTAACCGTCCGCAGGCATTACCGTCACGGATATGGATGAAAAAAGGTTGAAACGGGAAAGGGACTCCGGTCCGTAAACCTTTTCTATTCTGACATACTGCTCTATCGGACTCATATCCCCTTCAGTGGTGCGTACAAAGATGTTGTTCAAGGCTTCTTCATCCAGACGGAATTCGGGAGCGGCCTGTATCATCACGCGGTACATTTTGGTATACAGGTTCATGTTGGAGGCATAGGTTCCGCCTATATAGCCCGACAGAACATTTAATACGTCGGAGGGTGACACGTTGTTCTTTTTGCACAATGCCGCGTCCACTTCCACCTTGTATTGGGGATATCTGGTCGCAAACGTTGAATAAGCAATCGCAATTTCCGGACGTTCTTCCAATGCCCGGCAGAACGCCTGCGTCTGCGTCTGCAATTCTTCTATGGTTCCACCCTTGCGGTCTTGCACATACATTTCAATGCCGTTGCTGTTTCCATAACCGGAAAGCATGGGTTGTGCAAAAACCATCATATTGGCAGACTTGACACTTGCCGTGCGCTTGTTGATGTCCGCAATGACGGAGTTGATATGGTTTTCCTTACCTTCACGTTCATCCCAATGCTTGAGTCTTACAAAGAAAATTCCGTTGGTGGCTCCCTGCCCGCTAAGCATACCATAACCGGCGATTTTTGCAAAAATCTCGATTTGAGGGATGTCCCGAATACATTTGTCTATCTGGTCCATCACCTGTTTGGTCTCATTCAGCGTGCTGCCCGGAGCGGTGGCCACATTGATATAAATAGCTCCCGTATCTTCGGTCGGTATCAAACCGGTTTTGGTGCTTTTCATAAGCAGGAACAATCCTGCAAAAATCACTGTCATTAAAGGATAGAGCAGCCATTTACGATTAATGAACCATACGATGCCGGTCTTATACCTGTTCAGCATGGCATTGAAAGCCGATTCATAGGCCACATGAAGCCGGGAAGACAGGCTTGCTTTTTCCCCTTTTCCTACTTCCATGTGCGGGGTCATAATCAATGCACAAAGGGCCGGGCTTAAAGTCAGGGCATTGACTAACGATATGATGACCGCCACGGCCATTGTCAATCCGAATTGTGTATAGAAAGTACCGGTAGTACCTTCCATGAAACATACGGGGATAAACACCGCCATAAAGACCAGCGAGGTGGTTATCAATGCCGAACTGATACCGCCCATCGCATCAATCGTTGCCTGATAAGCGGATTTGTACCCTTCATCAAATTTAGCTTGAACAGCTTCCACGACAACTATCGCGTCGTCCACAACCGTTCCGATGACCAATACCAGCGCGAACAGGGTCAGCATGTTCAAGCTGAATCCGGCAATATACAGGAAGGCAAATGTCCCGACAAGCGATACGATAATGGAAACAGCCGGAATGAATGTGGACCGCATGCTTTGCAGGAAAACATATACAACAAGAATTACCAGCAGAATGGCTTCTACCAAGGTCTTGATGACATCCTTAATGGAGGCGTCCAACTGATCTTTCGTGCTGACCACATCGGCAAACTCCATTCCCTTAGGCAGGTTTTGGGAAAGTTCTTCCAGGGTTCTGTCTATCTCCTTGATGATTTCATTCGCATTCGAACCTGCCGTTTGAGAAATGGTACAGGTTGTTCCCGGATAACCGTTTACCTCTCCTTTGTAGCCATAGTTGAGTGCCCCCAATTCAATTTCCGCCACATCTTTGAGATACAATGCCTGTCCGTCCGGCAAGGAACGTACTACAAGGTTTTCAAATTCTTCAGCCGTTTCATACCGGCCCCGGTATTTCAGGATGTACTGGTAAGTGTTGTCCGACTCCTCACCCAGCGTACCGGTAGCCGCTTCCACATTCTGTTCGTTCAACACGGCACTGATGTCCGAAGGCATCAATCCATATTGGGCCATTCTTTGAGGGTTCAGCCAGATGCGCATGGAATACTCCGATCCCATCATGTGGATATCGCCCACGCCGGAGATACGCGACAGGCGCGGGATGACATTTATCTTCATGTAATTATTGAGGAAAAGGTCATCGTAACTGCCGTCTTTGTTGTATAGGGAAACCACTTTCAATGTCCCTGTCTGGCGTTTCAATGTGGTTACCCCGACTTTCGTCACCTCGGCAGGAAGCATTCCCGTAACTTGCGATACACGGTTCTGTACGTTCACCTGCGCCATATCCGCATCTGTTCCTTGCTTGAAATATACGGTAATGGTGGCATTTCCCGTATTCGTGGCGGAGGATGTCATGTAAATCATATTCTCCACCCCATTGATGGCTTCCTCCAAAGGGACTATCACACTTTTTTGTACGGTTTCGGCATTGGCTCCCGTGTAAGTGGCATTTACATGGATGGTAGGCGGTGCAATGCTGGGGAATTGTTCAATGGGTAACATGGTCAGCCCGACAATTCCTACCATCAGGATTAGCACGGAAATGACACATGCCAATATAGGTCTGTCTATAAAAGTTCTTATATTCATATTTACCTCCTTTTATTTATGATGTGCAGATGCAGTTCCTCCGGAAATTGGAGTTCCCTCACGCAATAATCCGGCACCTTCGGCAACAATGACATCACCTTCCGTCAGACCGGACATGACGGCATATTCAGAGCCGTTGTTCAACTTGAACGGTTTTATTTCGGCAGATGTGGCTATCCCGTCCACGACCTTATAGACAAATACTTTGTTCTGTATCTCGTAGGTGGCCGCTTTGGGAATGACGATGCAGCCGTTTATTTTATAGGGTACCACAACTGTTGCCGTGCTTCCGCTGCGGAGCAGTCCTTGGGGATTTGGAAAGGACGCACGTATCCCGACAGCTCCTGTCTGTGCATCCGTGATACCGCTGACCGCCGTGACCTTTCCCTTCTCCGCATAAAGTTTCCCATTCCCAAGTTTTAATTCCACCATCGGAAGGTTCTCAATAAAACCGGTATCCTCGTCAGGTTCTCCGACCAATTCCTGTAATTGGTTTTCTGAAACCGAAAAATAAGCAAACATTTCATTTACACTTGATACGGTTACCAGTGGCTCGCTGATGGAGGGATTTACCAAAGCTCCCACTTTATAGGGTATCATGCCTGCCACTCCATCTACCGGACTTTTAATTATAGTATATGACAGGTTGTTGCGGGCATTCATTTCATCCGCTTCCGCCTGTGCCAACAGAGCTTCCGCTTCCCCTAAGGAGTTTAAGGCCGTTTGAAGTTCAAAATCTGAAATCACATTTTCCTTGTACAGTTCTTGTTTGCCGGTAGCGGTCAACCGGGCGGTGGAGACTTTTACCTGCGCACTTTTTACAGCGGCTGACGCAGTTTTCAGGGCAGCCTCATACGGGACCTGGTCTATAATGAACAGAGGTGTCCCTTTGCTTATACGGGCTCCTTCGTCAATACAGATTCTTGTAATAAGCCCGCTTATTTGCGGACGTATTTCCACATACTGATTTCCTTCAATGGAAGCGGAGTAGCTACGGTATAACTCTGTTTCCGACATTGATACCGTCATGGTCTTGTAGCTGACCGGTTCTCGGTTCTGCTTCTGTTCCTTGCAGGATGAGAATATACAGCCGGCACACAGGACCAGCAATATACAAATCTTGTTTTTCTTCATACTTATTCTTTTTTTGATATTAATAAACTTAGAAGGCTTCGGCCAAATTGAGTACAAAACCTTTAGTGTCTTTCCCAAAACCATAATCCAGCCTGACATTGACATTGTGTTTGAACTCAAACCGGATTCCCAGCCCGTAATTGGGCAGCACGTTTCTCATTCTCATTTTTTTCAGGGAGGGAAACACAGTCCCGGCACCAATCCAGCCGACACAACCCAGACGTTTGTACAACCGCTGTCTCAACTCTACCTGGGCAGAGACCTGACTGTTATCCGTATATCTTCCACTGTAATATCCCCTCATACGGAAAGAGCCTCCCAATTCTTCCCGAAGTGCCCAGGGGCTACTATTGTCATTGATTCTTCCATAGAAATCTGCTGCAATAACAGCCCCTTTCCATAGTTTTTGGTAGGCGTCGGCAATAAATATGGTACTTAGCAATGTCTTGTGGTAATTCCCAAAGACTTGGGGATAAACCATTTCCTTAAGCATCAGGTATATTCCACGGGTGGGTGTCAGGATGAAGTCGCGGGTATCATATTGAATGGAAAGCCCTGTCCCCACAAAAAAATAACTCTGTTTTTGACCGTTCAGATAGGAGATATTCTCAAGTTTATGTGCTTTTGAATGGTTGACGGAAAGAGAAGCACCGATATGGATGTCATCGGTAAGCTTATACACATAATCTACATCGAGGCCGACTCTCTGTCTGGTATATTTCACAGCGGGATTCTGTAGGCAGTCATCATAACTGATTCCCCACAGATAGAGAGGCTGGTTGCAGAAACTCACCTGATAGGACAGGCGGGACTTATTCCCTTTGAAGTTGTTGTTTCCCCTGATATTGATGACATACATGCCTTCAACGGACATGTTTCCATTGATTGAAATGTCGGAAGGCTGCATGATGGAGTCCGTACGGTCCAGCCTGTACAATCCCGAAGCGGCTCCGCCAATCCCAAAACTCGCTTCACGGGTATAGGATGGAGCGGCAACAAAACTGAAATCCATTTTCTTCTCATACGTCCGGTCTATATGCCCGTACAATAAGCGGTTGAGCCACGTGTCCTTTTTTCTTTTATCCACCGTGACGGGTATTTCTTTTGAGGAAACAGAAGATAAGGTATCCTTTATTTCGTCATTCCTGTTTTGCGCCACCGTTCCCGAACAGAAGCCGCAGATAAGCAAAAGATAAATCAGTATTTTCTTCATTGATTCATATATAACTAACAATCATGTTTTTATCGTCGGCAAAGGTATAGGCATTCCAAAAGGCAGGAAAGTGCCAAAAGGTATGAGACTTGGACTGTTTTGCCTATAAAGTTGCATTTTACAATAAAACAATGCTATATTTGTGGTCTAAACGAAATATTTTAATGCCATGACAGGACAAAACATGTATCTTGAATTGGAAAATAAGGATAATGTGGAATGCATTAAGGGAGAAGTCTATTTGTCGGATGATATTTCCGATGCATTTCCAAACAAGTACCCTCATAAAAGTGAGGCTACCGTGACGTGTATCTGTATAAAAGGTGAAATCACGGCAGAAATAAACCAGTTTCCTGTCCGTGCCAAAGCCCCCGGATTATTGGTATTGCTTCCGGGGCAAATCAGGGAATTGACAAATGTCAGCGATGACTTTCAAGGTGAATTTATTATTATGACCAGGCAATTCACAGAAAGTATCAGCCTCCCGGAAGGTTTTTCCACATTCATGTCCGTCCGCAGCACACCTTTTCTACCTCTTGGGGAAAGAGCATTGGAGGCCATTCTTAATCATCATAAAATGTTAGTGGGGGTTTTAAGGAACAAGGACGAAGGGCTGAACCGGAAGGCTATCGTCAAGCATCTTACTATCGCGCTCTTTTATGGATTGGGATACTATCTGCATAAAGTCAATAATAAAAAGAAAACAAGAAATGAAATAATCATGGAGGACTTCCTGAAACTGGTATTGAAATATTGCAAGCAGGAACGCTCCCTCAGCTTCTATGCGGACAGATTATATATTACCACTAAGTATCTATCGGTAGCCGTAAAGAATGTAAGCGGCAAAACGGCAGGGCAATGGCTGGATGATTACATCATTTTAGAGGCCAAGTCTTTAATTAAAACAACCGATATGACTATTCAGCAGATAAGTGATGAACTTAATTTCCCCTCACAATCTTTCTTTGGCAAGTTTTTCAAAAGAGAAGTGGGGATGTCTCCCAAACAATATAGAGATACCGAATAATAAAGGGGAAAACTCAAATATGAAATAGTACTGATAAAAGCCACATCATTGTTTCCTCGCAAGAGAGTTTGATATGGCTTTTTACATCTATCAGCTACTATTTATTACTTTTGAAGATGGTTAATTCAGATTTCTATGAAGATATCAAAACTTTTCTCTTATTGAAATCACCTTTACTATGATTATTAGTAGTAAAGGTGATTTCTGTTTATGAGGATTTTGACACTTTCATTTAGGGATTTAAAGCCAAAAGTTGTTTTCAATATTGTATTGTGTTGGCATTCTTCAAAAATATTTTTTAGCGAAATATTTGAAAAGTAGAGGAAATGATTTAGCAACCGTGCGAATTTCAACGTTTTACGTTGCTATGCTGTCAAATAACTCTTCAAGCAACAGAGGTAATAATATTCTTGGAAAAAGATGAGAAAATTCCCCAATATATTCCACAAGAATTGATATTTTCAATATAGCTAATGTAAGTACAAAATATCAATATCCCAAAATATTATCACCGAATATTTTGTCTGTCATACAAAAATATATACTTTTGCAAATCATCTGATGATATGATGAATAAGAAAAGGATAGTAGATATATGATTATACAAAAGAAATCTTTGGCAGATATAGTAGCCGAACAGTTGAGACAACAGATTGCGGAAGGAGTTTATACGATTGGGGATAAACTTCCGACCGAACCGGAGTTGATGAAAACTTTCAAAGTCGGAAGGTCGAGTATCCGTGAAGCGGTAAAATTATTGGTAAATATGGGTGTTGTCCAAGTCCGGCAAGGGGCGGGAACATTTGTCGCCGAAGTATCCGATGCGAACGGAGGCAGTATAAATATGAGTATCGCCGACCGGACGGAACTCGATGAGGTGAGGAAAATATTGGATATTGCAATCGTGGAGAAAGCCGTGGCAAGAAGAACGGAAAAAGATATAGAACGAATGCAGTCCTTCCTTGAAGCAAGAAAGGCAAATGCGAAAGACGGTTTGTTGAAAGAATGTATCAAAGCCGACATGAATTTCCACATTGCAATTGCCGATGCGACCCACAATCGAATATTGGCAGACATTTACCGTTCCGCTTCCCTGCATTTGCTTTCGGAGTTCAACCGTATTTACGATGGTACGGATTGCTTCATAAATTCACAATCTTCTCACGAGAAGTTATTGAGATACATCATTGCAGGCGATTTGAAGAACGCCCGGAAGATGGCAACACGGATTGTAGAAGAGCCATAGGACGAGAAACAACTAGAAATATGACAATCAAATGATAAAGAATACAGAAAACAGCAACGGAAAAGTGGTCGTTCTTTTTGAAGTAACGCCAACGGCAGAGGGTAAAGTGCGCTATCTCGAACTTGCCGCCCAATTAAAACTATTGCTTTCGGATGCAAAAGGTTTTATTCGTTCCGAACGGTTCAGTAGTCTGAATGAAGAAGGTAAACTGTTGCCTCTGAATGTATGGGAGAACGAAGAAGCCGTTGAAAAGTGGCGTAATGAACTTCACCACCGTACGAGCCAATCGGAAGGACGTGAAAGGCTTTTTGAAAATTACCGAATCACCGTCGCTTCCGTCATAAGGGAATATGACGATTCCAATCGGAATAAGGCTCCAGCGGACTCCAACGAATATTTCCACAACAAGCAAGCTGATGACCGACCGTAATATTTTTATCTATGGCGAGACAGAGGTGTCCTATTTGAAAAAGCGAGATAAAAAACTTGCCGAGGTAATGGAAAAGGTAGGACCGATAGAGCGGGGAGTTATTCCCGACCTATTTGCGGCTTTGGTCAATTCGATTATAGGGCAACAGATTTCGACAAAGGCTCACAAGACAATTTGGCAAAAGATGGTAACCACTCTCGGCGAGATAACACCGCAGGTTATCGACGATTTAAGCGACGAAGAGTTACAGCAATTCGGCATTACATTCAAAAAAGCGGCTTACATCAAATCGGCTGCACAAAAAGTCTTATCGGGTGAACTCGACATCGAATCCCTTAGGACAATGTCGGACGAAGAGGTCTGCGCCAAACTCGTAGAACTCGACGGTATAGGAATCTGGACAGCTGAAATGCTTATGCTGTTTTCCATGCAACGCCGTAATATATTGAGTTTCGGCGACCTCGCTCTTGTGCGAGGTATGCGTATGGTCTATCACCATAAAGTAATAAACAGGCAACTGTTCGACCTATATAAGAAACGGTTCGCTCCTTATGCTTCCGTCGCAAGTCTTTACTTTTGGGCTGTGGCAGGAGGTGCAATAGAAGGAATGAAAGATTATGCACCGACCAACAACAAGTATGATGAAAACAGAAGAAAAGATAAAAGCGGTAAGAAATAGAGACGCAAGCTATCGTGGTAAATTTTTCGTTGCCGTCAGAACAACGAAAATTGTTTGTACACCGGACTGTCCGGCGAAGCCTCTGGAAAAGAACATCGTGTTTTATGATACGCTTGAGGAAGCATTACAAGCCGGATACAGACCATGTAAAATATGTATGAAAGAATTTCCCAACAATAAAAGGAACAATATGGAAACTATAAAGATTACACGGTATCAATCGCCCGTGGGCGATATGCTTGTCGGTTCTTACGGCGACAAGCTGTGTATTTGCGATTGGGCGGTGGAGAAACGCCGCAGTACGATAGACCGCCGCATACAGCGACATCTGAACGCGAAGTATGAAGAAGGAACTTCCGACGTCATCGAACGGGCCATTGGGGAACTCGAAGAATATTTTGCCGGACACCGTAAGATATTCGATATCCCCGTTGTCTTTACCGGCTCGGAATTTCAATGTACCGTATGGGAAGAACTGATGAAAATACCCTATGGAACGACCATATCTTATGGCGAACTTGCCCGCTGCATCCATAACCCGAAGGCTGTGCGTGCAGTTGCATCGGCCAATGCCACCAATCCTATCTCTATCTTCGTACCCTGCCACCGGGTAATCGGCAGCAATCATAAACTCACGGGGTATGGAGGTGGTCTCGATGCAAAAAAAGGATTATTGGAATTGGAATGTCCTAAGATAAAAGGAATAGGGTTATGGTAGATTTTAAATACAAAGTACGAAAAGTGTTGTATTATTCTTAGTGGTTGCAAAATCACAGTATTGTCGATTGCCTGACTTTAACCCAACTACAGAGTATTTTACCGAAATTACAGATTGTTATCACGCATGAGTTTAAAGTGTTACGATAACAATCGGTGTCTTACACGGATAACGGATTTTCTTACCGAAATTACGGCTTCAGACTTTCTTATGACATCGGGAAACGAGGCAATTCTTATATTTGTTGTCAGAGAAATAACAAAGTATAATCATGAATAAGGAACTCTTGAATATTACAATCGTTACAGAATATTAATCATATACTGAGCGTGGAGACCCTGCATCCGTTGGTGAGTGTAATCGACTTGTCGAAAGCGAAGCTGATGAAGCATATGAGACATACCTTCAGCTTTTATGTCGTATTCCTGAAAGACGAGAAGAATTGCGAATTGGTTTATGGGCGGAATCATTACGATTACCAGAAAGGTTCTGTCGTGTGTCTTGCTCCCGGACAGGTAATCGGGGTGGAAGACACGGGAGAGACTTTCCAGCCGCAAGGATGGGTGCTCTGTTTTGAACCGGAACTGATACGGGGAACATCGCTCGGTCGTAACATCCGGGAGGCGATGTGCTGTATCCGGCAACGTCTGAAAGATAAAGAGCATCTGTTTCGGGAGGAGTTGATGGGAAGCCTGCTTACAGCACACATCCTTGACCTTTACGATATTCACGCACGCAGTCAGAATAACGTGCAGGTGTCGGAACGTATAACAGTCTTACTGCGAAAGTTTATAGAGCTGTTATATAACGGTGAATATATCCAAAACCGAGATCTTAATTTTTATGCTTCCCAGCTTTGTATTACCCCTCATTACCTATCGGAGATATGCAAAAAGGTAAGTGGAAAACCTGCTACTTATTGGATCGACCGCTTTACCCTTCAGGAGATTACCCGCTTGCTGCGACAAAAAGAACTGTCTTTAACTACGATTGCTGAGCGAATGAATTTTTCTTCAGTTTCTTATTTCAGTCGGTATGTACAGAAGAGAATGAAAATAACACCGTCGGAGTACAAGAAAGATGTATCTGTCCGATTAATAAAAAAGTTTTAGCTGTCATGCAAAAATACAAGGAATAAAACACTATAAATAAATAAAAATTGTACCTTTGTACACAGAAGCGTTCTTTTGATTTAAGGCAAGAGGTGACAAAAATGGGAATTTTGCTCGTTTCTAAATCGTTACCTGTCAAAAAGAAAACCTTTGCAAATTACTCATTTCCAAAGGAAAAGAAAATTTATTATGCCTTGCCTGATGGAAGGTAATGTGTTTGGTGATTCCGGCAGCTTCAATCCACTTTTTGACAGGACGGTTTATCCAAGAAGGGTCAGGAAGTCCGGCAAAAACCAAAAGTTCACCCTCTTTTGGCTCTCCACAGAGATTATATGCTTGCTCTGATATAGGCATATATTCAACTCCTTTTGTCTTTTGCTGAGTAAAATTCAAC
This sequence comes from Parabacteroides chinchillae, assembly GCF_900108035.1. Lineage (GTDB taxonomy): Bacteria > Bacteroidota > Bacteroidia > Bacteroidales > Tannerellaceae > Parabacteroides > Parabacteroides chinchillae. The sequence goes on along the minus strand of NZ_FNVS01000006.1, from coordinate 147,069 downwards.
CGATAGCCTCCATTGAACATTTCCACTTCCGACCACTTCAACTTCTGAATGTCGCAATGACGGATTCCTGTTAAAGCAGAGAACAAGGCAGCACGTTTCAGTAATGGGTCACAAGGTGTTTGAGCCAGTCGGTTCAATTCCTCTACCGTGAGATATTCTCTCCGGCTTTCCCTTTCTTGAATGCCTTTGACTTTTGCAGAAATATCAATAGTCAGATATCCGTCTATAAAAGCCTGTTTCAATCCGGCTTTGAAGATAGAGAAATAGGTTGCTGCTGTATTTTGAGAAATCGTACCTCGTTTAGTGCCTCCTTGTGGGGCATTCATTATGAATTGCCGGAACGATTCAACCATCTTTAAGTCTATTTGCGAAAAGAGAATGGTGTCACCTTTTGCGAAAATCTTCAATAATTCATGCACTCTCCTCCAGTTGACAATGATAGAATCAGAGCTATGGGCATGCCTTGTTCGCTGCACATGGTCGAAGTACTCAATGAAATTACTTCGGGAGCGTTCCAACTGCTCCGCCTGTTCTGCATCGGTATCGGCATATAAAGCTGCATTGTCGTACTCCTTTTGTCGTAGGCTTCTGACCTTGTCGGCATAGATACATGATTCCTGGTCTAATTGCGACTTACATTGAATGACACCGTTCAAATCTCGCTTCGGCTTATAAGTGGTTTTGCCTTCGGCATTAGTCCTTGCATTGCGTGACTTATCCCAAATAGGTGTTGTAATGGTACGATTGAGATATTCACGCACTCTTTGTGGCGTATCTTTTCCGGATTGAAATACAGGATAAGATTCCACATAAAGATACCATTCATCACGATATTCAGATTTGCGGAGCTTTACCGACACTCGTGTATTGACTAATGCTTTCTTCATCGCTTCACACCTTTATATAAGTTATCAATTTCTTTCTTGGGTACATACACAAAGTTCCCAATCTGCCGAGTAGGGATAGAGTATTTGCGTATATGGAGATAAACTGTACTTTCATTCACAAGAAACTTCTCTGTGATTTCTCCAATGGTATAACAATCTTTCGGCTCCAGACTATATAGTTTGGCAACAGGTTTCGGCTTTGTGAGAGCTTTCTTGCGTGGAGGATAGAGTTTCATCAGTTCTGCTTTTGATAGTAATGTCTGTCTTTCTCCTGCATTTACACTGGGGATTGTACCCTTACGAATCAAACGATAAAGAGTTTCCTTGCTTATGCCAAACAATGCGTATGCTTCAGGAACCGTGATGTACTCTTTGGACTTGGGTATCTTCTTAACCACTTCGTCCAACCTTTGCAATCTTTGTTCTTCATCCTTGCGTCGCTTCCATGCAATTTTGGAACATTTGGGAGAGCAATACCAAGATTCTATTGTTTTGGCTAAAAACTCTTCTCCACAAATCTGGCACTTCCGTTTTATTTCAAATTTTGCTGCTGGCATAATCTTTTTACTTATATTCCTCATTCTCAATACCGGCATTCTTGTAAGTGCCACATTATCTACTTTTAAGTGTCGGTACAATTATGGTACAAATATACGATAAAAATCCGAGAAATAAGCAAAGCCAAAGAAAAGTCTACAAAAAGATATAGGGCGTAACTTGTTGAGTTACACCCTATATTCCTATTTATTGTTATCGTTATTTATCGATACTTACTTCACTTCCTCAAAATCCACATCAGTAACGTTGCCGTCTTTGTTGCTGTTATTATTGTTTCCAGCGTTACCACCAGTTTGTTGTCCGAAGTCTGGACCTGGTTGTTGAGCTCCTCCACCTTGAGCATTATACATTTCTTGGCTAGCTGCTTGGAATACAGTGTTCAACTCTGCCATTGCAGCATCTATACCTGCAATATCCTGAGCTTTGTGAGCTTCTTTTAATTTATTTAAAGCTGCTTCGATCGGAGCTTTCTTGTCAGCAGGTAATTTGTCACCCAGATCATTTAATTGTTTTTCGGTCTGGAAGATCATACTGTCGGCCTGATTTAGCTTATCAATACGTTCTTTTTCTTTTTTATCTGCTTCGGCATTAGCTGCAGCTTCGTCTTTCATGCGTTTTACTTCATCATCGCTCAAACCACTGGAAGCTTCGATACGGATACTTTGAGTCTTTCCTGTACCTTTGTCTTTAGCTGATACATTTAATATACCGTTTGCATCAATATCGAATGTTACTTCAATCTGGGGTACGCCACGTTGTGCAGCAGGTATTCCGTCCAAATGGAAACGTCCGATTGATTTGTTATCTTTTGCCAAAGAACGTTCACCTTGCAATATATGGATTTCTACAGAAGGTTGGTTGTCAACGGCTGTTGTAAACGTCTCAGACTTTTTAGTCGGAATTGTTGTGTTAGATTCGATCAGCTTAGTCATTACACCACCCATTGTCTCGATACCGAGAGATAGTGGAGTAACATCCAACAACAATACGTCTTTTACTTCTCCAGTCAATACACCACCCTGAATTGCAGCACCTACGGCTACAACTTCATCGGGATTAACGCCTTTAGAAGGAGCTTTTCCGAAGAACTTTTCAACAATAGCCTGTACAGCAGGAATACGAGTAGAACCACCTACCAAAATAACCTCATCTATATCAGAAGTGCTCAAACCTGCGTCTGACAAAGCTTGACGACAAGGAGCAATACAAGCCTGGATTAAACCGTCTGCCAACTGTTCAAACTTAGCACGGGTTAAAGTCTTAACTAAGTGCTTTGGAATACCGTTTACTGGCATGATATACGGTAAATTTATTTCTGTACTTGTTGTGCTTGATAATTCAATTTTAGCTTTTTCTGCTGCTTCTTTCAGACGTTGCAAAGCCATAGGGTCTTTACGCAGATCAACACCTTCTTCACGTTCGAATTCTTCTGCCAACCAGTCGATAATTACGTGGTCAAAGTCATCACCACCCAGATGTGTGTCACCGTTTGTTGATTTTACTTCGAATACGCCATCACCCAGTTCAAGGATAGAGATATCAAATGTACCGCCACCTAAGTCGAATACGGCGATCTTCATATCTTTGCTTGTCTTGTCAAGGCCATAAGCTAGAGATGCAGCTGTTGGTTCGTTTACAATACGACGTACATTCAAACCTGCAATTTCACCTGCCTCTTTTGTAGCCTGACGTTGTGCGTCACTAAAGTATGCTGGAACGGTAATTACGGCATCTGTTACTTCCTGCCCCAGATAATCTTCTGCAGTCTTTTTCATTTTTTGAAGGATCATCGCAGATATTTCCTGCGGAGTATAGAGACGGCCTTCAATATCAACACGCGGGGTGTTATTGTCGCCACGTACCACTTTGTAAGGTACGCGATTAATTTCTTTTTGTACCTGGTCATACGTTTCACCCATGAAACGCTTGATTGAAAATATAGTCTTTTCCGGATTTGTGATAGCCTGACGTTTAGCCGGGTCACCTACCTTGCGTTCGCCTCCTTCTACAAATGCAACAATTGAAGGTGTTGTTCTTTTACCTTCGCTGTTTGCAATAACAACCGGTTCGTTACCTTCCAATACGGCAACACAAGAGTTGGTTGTTCCTAAGTCAATACCAATAATTTTTCCCATGACGTAAATATTTTAATTGTTATTATTCTAAATTTTCCATCGCCTTCCGAAGCGATTCATAGATTATTCTACAAACGCCGTGCCAAAGTTGTTTGATGAAAGCATGGCTTTTTTCTTTGTCTGTCGTATGACAGATTGACAGAATGATGTAAAAGTGTTTTCAAAATGTTTTTGTAGGCTACTCGGATGGATTTTCAGTTTCTCTCGGATGAAATTTGTATTTCTACCGGAAGAAATTTTGGATGTATATAGAAGGAATAAAAAAGTTCCGGGAGATGAATTTCTCCCGGAACTTTTGTCAGTAAGATTTTCTTATTTAATCTCTTTTTCTTCTTTCATGTCTAGCTCATTCTTGTCTTCATCATAAAATTTGTATTCAAGAAAAGCTAAACTCTGGTTGGGGATAACCTTCAAGCCTCTGGTATATCTCCATTTCCACTTAGAACTTAAAGGAATTAATCCTTTATTCACATACGCTGCAACGTAAGGATGTACGTGCAGGGTGAATTTCTTCACATGATGCTTATTTACTAAACAGTCAATTTTGCCTTCCAAACTATCTGTGAATAGGATAGAAGGTTTTACAGTTCCTGTCCCGAAACAGGCAGGACAGGCTTCCGACGTATCTACGTCCATTGCGGGACGTACTCTTTGGCGTGTAATTTGCATCAGACCAAACTTGCTTAAAGGCAGGATGTTGTGTTTAGCCCGGTCGGTTGCCATTGCTTTAGACATGTGTTCAAATAGCTTTTGCCGATTGGCAGCTTCTGCCATATCGATAAAGTCTACTACAATAATACCGCCCATATCACGCAAACGAAGTTGACGGGCAATTTCGTCGGCTGCGGCAATATTTACGTCGATAGCTGTTTTTTCTTGGGCATCACTGCCTTTTGAGCGGTTACCGCTATTTACATCTATCACGTGCATTGCCTCGGTATGTTCGATAATCAGGTAGGCTCCACTTTTATAGGTCACTGTACGTCCGAACAATGATTTGATCTGTTTTGTTACAGCAAAATTGTCGAAGATAGGAAGTTCTCCGGTATACAGTTGTACAATGTCTTCTCTTCCCGGTGCTATCAGGCTAACATAATCACGTATGTTATGATATACTTCCGAGTTGTTTACATGAATGTTTTGGAAGGAAGGATTGAATATATCTCTTAATAATGCTACCGCGCGTGCCGTCTCTTCATAGATGATAGAGGGAACTTTTGCTTTAGGCACTTTAATGATATTATCTTCCCACCGTTTTACTAATGTCTTTAGCTCATGATCGAGTTCTGCTACACGTTTACCTTCCGAAGAAGTTCTGACAATAACACTAAAGTTTTTTGGTTTAATACTTTGGATTAATTGTCGTAGACGCGCTCTTTCTTCGCTTGATTTGATTTTAGTGGAGACTGAAACCTTATCTGCAAATGGAATCAGGACTATATATCTTCCGGCAAAGGATAGCTCGGAAGTTAGTCTGGGTCCTTTTGTTGAAATCGGTTCTTTAGCAATTTGAACCAACACCTCTTGTCCCACTTTCAGTACGTCACTTATACTCCCTTCCTTTTCTATTTCAGGTAGTATCTGCATTTTAGAAATAGGAGGAGTTTTTTTAGGATCGCTTAACGCCTGTTTGAGGAATTTCTGTTGAGTGTTGAAATTTGGACCTAAGTCCAGATAGTGAAGAAATGCATCCTTTTTATAACCTACATCAATGAACGCAGCGTTGAGCCCGGGCATTAGTTTTTTTACTTTACCAAGATAAATATCGCCTACAGCGAAAGACACGTTGCGGGCTTCTTTCTGAAGTTCCACAAGATTCTTGTCTTCCAGTACGGCAATAGATACCTCTTTGGGCTGTACATCAACTACTAATTCACTAATCACTATAAAGAGGGATTTTAATATCAGACCTTAAAATACGCAAAGAACAAACTTAAAAGGTCTCTTATTAAGTTTGTTCTTTAGAGTTTGCTAGATAGACTTATTTTTTCTTATGTCTATTCTTTTTCAGTCTCTTTTTGCGCTTGTGCGTAGACATTTTATGTCTTTTTCTTTTTTTTCCGCTAGGCATTGTTCTTTAATTTTAAATTTAACGTATAATTACTTGATTACTTTACTTCATTTAAGAAAGTCTTAGCCGGCTTAAATGACGGGATGTTGTGTTCCGGAATGATGATCGTTGTATTTTTAGAAATATTACGAGCTGTTTTCTGAGCTCTTTTCTTAATAACGAAACTTCCGAAACCTCTCAGGTAAACGTTCTCACCTTGAGCTAAAGAATCCTTTACAATGTCCATGAAAGATTCAACGCTTGCCAATACCGTAGATTTGTCAATGCCGGTACTTTTTGAAATTTCGCTAACAATATCTGCTTTAGTCATGTCTATAAATTAATTAATTGATTTGGACCTATTAATTTTTTGGAATGCAAATATATAGCTTTTTATTTAAGTGTAAAAAGAATTAATGCCCAATTTTTAATAAAAAACATTCCTTACAATCCGTTATATCTATGTATGTTTGCATTAATCAAATAGTTAGGTTTGAACGTTGATGTGAAAACAAGTCGTTATGAGACAGGTAGAAAACGATTTAAAAGTAAGTCGTGCTTTGATAGCATGGTATAACGAGTATAAAAGAGATTTGCCTTGGAGGAATACAAATGATCCGTATATTATCTGGATATCGGAGATTATATTGCAACAAACGCGTGTTGTTCAGGGATTGGAATATTTCAGACGGTTTGTTAATCGTTTTCCTGATGTTGAATCTCTGGCAGTTGCAGATGAAGACGAAGTGCTGAAATATTGGCAGGGTTTAGGATATTATAGCAGGGCTCGTAATCTGAGAATGGCAGCTTGTGACATAATGGATCGCTTCAATGGTATATTCCCCGATAAATATGAAGATGTTATATCGTTGAAAGGTATAGGCGAATATACTGCGGCTGCAATTGTTTCATTCGCATGGAATCAGCCTTATCCGGTAGTCGATGGAAATGTCTTTCGTGTTTTGTCGCGTTTATACGCTTTGGAAATTCCGATCGATACAACAAAAGGAAAGAAAACCTTTACAGATTTAGCCGGATTATTGATGGACAATTCTAAAGCAGGTCTTCACAATCAGGCTATAATGGAACTTGGAGCGTTACAATGTATTCCTCAAAATCCAGATTGTAATAAATGTCCTCTTGTAGATAAATGTATGGCATTTGCCGAAAATAAAGTAGATTCATATCCGGTTAAACAAAGTAAAACAAAAATCCGGGACCGTTTCTTTCATTATTTCTACATTATATATAAAGGCAAAACCTGGCTTCATCGTCGGGAAGGAAAAGATATATGGACCGGATTATACGAATTTCCTCTGATCGAAACAGCCCATATAATGGATTTTGGAGAGTTGCAGCAAACAGATGCTTTCCGGTATCTGTTTAAAGATGCAGGCAAATTGGATATTTCCGTGAAGTTGGAAAATGTAAAACATGTATTATCCCATCAAATAATTTATGCTACTTTCTATAAAGTGGAGATAGAGTTTGAAACCGAGGCTTTGCAACGCTATCTCTATATTTCTTGTGAGGATATAGATAAATATGCCGTGCCACGTCTTGTACATATTTATTTGGAGAAATTCGGCCGAAACTTGTTTGAATGATTGAATTTATGTTTCTTTGTATAATAATTTAGAAATTAGAACTATGTCGTTGAATAAAGTTATACTTATCGGCAACGTGGGAAAAGATCCCGACGTGCGTTATTTTGATAGTGGAGCCGCTGTTGCAAATTTTTCTTTGGCAACATCTGAAAGAGGTTATACATTGGCTAACGGAACAGTGGTACCGGAGCGCACCGAGTGGCATAATATTGTTGTTCGTCGTGATTTGGTCCCTTTTGTGGAAAAATGGGTAAAGAAAGGTTCCGGTGTTTATGTAGAAGGCAAAATCCGTACTAGAAGCTATGATGATCAGACAGGTGTGAAACGTTATGTAACAGAAATACATGCTGACCGTGTAGAGTTTTATAATACAGGAACACGTCCGGCGGACGGAACACAACAGAATACGAATGCAGGAGTTCAGCCAATAGCAGGTCAGTCTGCTCAGCCGGCTAATACACCTGTGAATTACCAGCAGCCAACCTCTTCACAGTCGGGTGCTTTTTCTGAAACCAGCGACGCGGATGATCTCCCGTTCTGATATTGTTTAACTAACACTGTTCCCCTTGGACTCAGATTATTATTCGGACTTATTTAGTCATATAACGATACAGGCGCTTACAGCGGGGCCTGTGATAGCTCTCAGCCTGGCTATTTTGTTGCTGTTTATCTCCGGTTTTGTGTCGGCTTCCGAAGTGGCATTCTTTTCTCTTTCGCCGGGTGACATAAGTGACATCCGCGAAGAGAAAACAACTTCCGATCTTGTTATCCAACGCCTTCTTGAGCGATCGGAACATCTTCTGGCGGCTATACTGATAGCAAATAATTTTGTAAATGTAGCTGTTGTCATGCTTTGTACCTATGGTATTAATGCATGGATAAATTTTTCTGCATCTCCTGCTTTGGGGTTTGTATTGGAAACTGTAATACTGACCTTCTTACTTTTACTTTTTGGTGAGATTATGCCAAAGATTTATGCACAAAAGAACGCTTTGAAATTTGTTCGTTTTGCTGCTCCCGTATTAAGCGGTCTTGAACGTTTCTGTAAACCATTATCCTCTCTATTAGTAACATCTACTACTGTTATTAACAAAGCGTTAGTGAAGAAAAAATATGATTTATCGGTAGACGAACTAACGAAAGCACTCGAGTTAACTTCTACGGAAATACCGGAAGAAAAGGAAATGCTTGCCGAAATTATTAAGTTTTATAATAAAACGGCAGACGAGATAATGACACCTCGCCTGGATATGGAAGATATTGATATTAAGAGTAGTTTTCATGATGTTACAGAGTTTATTGTAAAATCCGGTTATTCCCGTATTCCTGTTTATGCAGGGACGGAAGATAATATCAAAGGTATTTTATATATCAAAGACCTGTTGCCTTATTTGGAGAAACCGGATACATTCCGTTGGCAAAGTTTGATTCGCCCGGCTTATTTTGTACCGGAGACGAAAAAGATCGATGATTTGCTGGAAGAGTTTCGTACTAATAAAATACATATGGCGATTGTTGTAGACGAGTTTGGTGGAACGTCCGGTATTGTAACGATGGAAGATATTCTGGAGGAAATTGTGGGCGAAATTTCAGACGAATACGATGAAGATGAACAGCAAGTTATCCGTTTGGCTGATGGTAGCATTATATTTGAGGCCAAGATATTACTGACAGATTTCTTTCGTGCTATTGATGTCGATCCGGGTGAGTTTGGCAAGCTGACAGAAGAGGTTGAAACTCTGGCCGGGCTTCTTCTCGAGATAAAAGGAGATTTTCCGCATCGTCGGGAAATTATAGAATACAACAAATATCGTTTTCAGATACTGGAAGTAGATAATCGCCGTATATTGAAGGTGAAGTTCAATTGCATCCAGAATCACGAAACAGAGGATGGAGATTAGTTCTTATGAAGTGGTTGGCTATTTGGTGTGTGTGCTCGCTAGCATGTTATTCTTGTACAGAATATACACCGAAGCCGCGTGGCTATTTTCGTATAGAGCCAGGCGTTGCTCATTATCAGAAGTTACCGCTGGACAATCTTCCTTATACGTTTGATGTATCGCAATTATCTATCGTGGAGTTACCGCCAGTCGAAAATGCGTCCGGCCAATGGATCAATATTTCATACCCGTCATTGGGTGCTAAGATATATTGCAGTTATTTACCTATAACTCCAGCCACATTGCATCGGGCGGAGAGTGAATCCCGGGAATTAGTATCTCGCCAGGTGAAAGATATAGCTTCCGTTGTTGAGAAGACATATAGTAACCCGGATGAACATGTTTATGGCTCTCTTTTCCTGCTGGAAGGCGAATTGGCTTCACCTATACAGTTTATGCTGACCGATAGTGCAGCAAACTTTTTCCGCGGAGCCTTGTACTATGATTGCAAACCTAATGCAGATTCTCTGGCTCCTGTAACCGAATATCTCCGAAAGGATATTATAGAACTTATCCAATCTTTTAGCTGGAAGAAATAATGCCTTTATTACAGAAACAAAATAATCCTTTGCTTGGAGTTTGGCAGATAAGCGAAAGCTCAGACAAGTTATTGTCTATGCTGCCTAATTCGTCCGGTTCTCTTTCTTTCTTGCAGTCTATACGTGCCGAACATCGTAAACAGGAACGGCTAGCTAGCCGTGTACTGTTGAAGGAGTTGTTGGAGAAAGAGGCTGTAATTGATTATTTTCCGAACGGAGCACCGTTTTTGCCGGATATACCTTTACATATCAGTATATCACATACGAAGGGATATGCTGCGGTCTTATTGCAGGAATCTCCTGCTGCAGGTGTCGATATTGAGTATCGCTCGGACCGGGTATGTAAAATACGGAATCGATTTATGAATCAGGAAGAAGAAGAAGCTATTGATTTGAATCATGAGATTGAACATCTTTTGATTTATTGGTGTGCAAAAGAGACATTGTTTAAGATGATAGGGCAGGAAGACGTGGATTTTTGCCGTCATTTACATGTAAAACCTTTCCTGTATGCAGAATCCGGTACTTTTGTTGTTCAGGAAACACGCACACAGGAAAATGCTTTTTTTAAATTAGGTTATTCCGTTACTCCCGGATTTGTTCTGACCTGGAGTTTAGATTGATTCTTTTTGATGCTTGTCTTGCCGGATTTTGATGCTTCCCTTTTTCCATACAAGTTATTTCTGCCAGATTTCCCAAGCGGCAAAAGCTTGTAGCAGGAGCATTTCAAGTCCGTTTTTAACTACTGCCCCTTTTTCTTTCCCTTTCTTCATGAAAAGAGTTTCGTCCGGATTATAAAGTAAATCGTATAATAAATGATCCGGTGTAAGCATGTCATAAGGAATGTCCGGGCATGTATTGATATTTGGAAACATTCCGAGTGGAGTTGTGTTTACGATTACGGTGTATTGCTCCATTGTTTTTGGAGTAATTTCATCGTAGGTGATACAAAACTTTTTCGGAGTGCGTGAGACTAAAGTTGCACCTACACCTAGCTGTTTTAATCCTTGGAATACGGCTTTGGAGGCTCCTCCGGTACCAAGTATTAGTGCTTTATGGTGTGTCTCTTTTAATAATGGTTCGATAGATTGTTTGAACCCGATAATATCGGAATTGTAACCCTTTAATTTAGTCTTTCCAAAAAGACCTTTTGAGAATTTAATAACGTTTACCGCACCGATCAAGCGTGCGTCTTCATCCAAATCATCCAGATAAGGGATAATTTGTTCTTTGTACGGAATAGTGACATTCAGTCCGTTCAATTCCGGATTTTCCTTTAAGACGTTTTTTATATCTTTGATGTTCGGGATTTCGAAGTTGATATATGTTGCATCTATCTTTTCTGCTTCAAACTTTTGATTGAAGTATGTCTTCGAAAATGAATGTCCCAGAGGATAGCCTAATAATCCATATTTCTGCATAGTCTTTTCAAATATTCGTTACTATTTAGTGCCTGTGTATAATGAACAAATTCCGAAGGTGAAGGTTTGTACATGTGCATCGGTAAAACCTTGACGGCTTAGTAAACCGGTCATCACCTTTCCCTGCGGAACAACTTTTATAGATTCCGGCAGGTAACTGTATGCTGATTTTTCTTTAGAAAAAAATCTACCTACGTTAGGGATAACTAATTTTGAATATAAGCAATAAAGCTGTTTTATCGGGAAATGTTCCGGTGTGGACAATTCCAGAATCATAAGATGACCACCGGGCTTTAGCACACGATACATTTCTGCAATCCCTTGTTCGATATTCTCGAAGTTGCGGACTCCAAAAGCGGCGGTTACAGCATCGAACGAGTTATCCGGATAAGTCAATTTTGTGCAGTCTTGCTGCTCAAATGATATATATTCCGAATAACCGGCTTTTGCTACTTTTTTGCGGCCTACTTCCATCATTCCTTCGGATATGTCTGCTCCTGTAATATGCTGAGCTTTCAATGTCTGATACATGGAGATAGCCAGATCGCCGGTTCCTGTGGCAATATCTAATATGGTTTGCGGAGAAAAAGGGCGCAGAAAAGCAATGCCTTTTTTGCGCCATCCTTTATCTATGCCGAGTGATAATGTATGATTCAGTAGGTCGTATTTTCCGGCGATGTTATCAAACATACGCTTTACCTGCGCTCCTTTGTTTTCTTCGTTATTATATGGAAGAATTTGTTCTGAACCGTACTTCGCCATACCTTATTTATTTTTCAAATATTCGGTTACGTTCTTTTCGATACGACTGGTTAGATTGTCAGTGTCGACTTTTACGAACTTTTCACCCGTGATGTGTTCGAATAATTCTATATAGCGGTCGCTGATACCTTCTACAATGGCCGGTGTCATCTCGGGAACCTTTTGTCCTGCTTTGCCCTGGAATCCGTTTTCCATTAACCATTCGCGCACGAATTCTTTGGAAAGCTGTTTTTGCGGTTCACCTTTTTCAAAACGTTCTTTGTAGCCTTCCGAATAGAAGTAACGGGAAGAATCCGGTGTATGAATTTCATCCATCAGATAGATAGTGCCGTTGCTGGTTCCGAATTCGTATTTGGTATCTACGAGGATAAGTCCGCGTTCTGCTGCAATTTCGGTTCCTCGTTTGAATAAAGCCATCGTGTACTTCTCTAGCAAAGCATATTCTTCAGGCGTAGCCAATCCCTGAGCCAAGATTTCTTCTTTAGAGATGTCGGCATCGTGTTCTCCTATTTCAGCTTTTGTTGTCGGTGTGATGATCGGTTCAGGGAAACGTTCGTTTTCACGCATACCTTCCGGCAATTTTACACCACATATTTCGCGTACGCCGCTTTTATAAGTGCGCCAAGCACTACCACAAAGGTAGCCGCGTACGATCATTTCAACAGGAAATCCTTTGCATTGTACACCAACGGTTACCATTGGGTCCGGAGTTGCAAGTTTCCAGTTCGGGCAAATATCGGTTGTAGCGTCAAGAAACTTGGCTGCAATCTGATTCAACATTTGTCCTTTATAAGGAATACCTTCCGGCAGAACAACATCAAATGCCGAGATGCGGTCGGTTGCAACCATTACCAGAACTTCATTATTAATGTTATATACATCGCGTACTTTACCGTGATATACGCTTTTTTGTCCGGGGAAATTAAAGTCGGTTCTAACTAACGCCTTCTTCATAACCTTTTTAATTTAATTAGTTATTATTGTAGATTCCTTTTTCTTCTCTTTTGATTCTTTACTTTCTTTCTTGCGCTTGTCGTCAAATTTATCATAAGCTTCAACAATACGTTGTACCAACTTGTGGCGGACAATATCCTTTTTGTTGAATTCTATTTTTCCTATTCCGTTTACACCTTTAAGTATGTTCATGGCCTGGATAAGCCCGGAAGTTGCTGTAGGAGGTAAATCTATTTGAGTAATATCTCCGGTTACAATCATTTTAGCATTCATACCTAAACGGGTCAGAAACATTTTTATCTGATGCGTAGTTGTATTTTGTGCTTCATCCAGAATAATAACGGCATCATTCAGTGTGCGTCCGCGCATAAAAGCAAGAGGCGCAATTTGTATGATGTTGTTTTCCATATATTCTTTCAGTTTGGCTCCGGGTATCATATCTTGCAAAGCATCGTACAAGGGTTGTAAATAAGGATCTAGTTTGTCTTTCATTTCGCCTGGTAGAAATCCGAGCTTTTCTCCGGCTTCAACAGCTGGGCGACTTAATATGATTTTGCGGACTTCCTTGTTTTTTAACGCTTTTACAGCTAGCGCTATAGCTACGAATGTTTTGCCCGAACCGGCCGGCCCTGTGGCAAATACAAGATCGTTTTCTTCGAATGCTTTTACCAGCTTTTGTTGGTTATCTGTCCGGGCAACGATAGCTTTACCGTTCATTCCGTGTATAATGAGGTTTTCCTGCTTGGTTATGACAGGAGCTTTCCCCTTCACAATATCAAGAATTACATCTTCCGTAAGAGAATTGAATTCTTCGCAATACTTTTCGACTTCGCGGATTTTCTTGAGGAAAAGTTCAGACTCATCTTCGTCGCCTATTACTTTCATTACATTTCCACGGGCAACAATGCGCAATTTCGGGAACAGAGTTTTAATTAACTGCATATTTGCATTGTTAACTCCATAGAAAATAACCGGGTCTACGCTTTCCAGGATATAAATTCGTTCAATCATTCAGAAACCATCTTTTATGGAACACAAAAGTAGTAATATTATGAATCCGATGGTACTGTGTTACGTTTTTTCTTTATTTTTGTCATTCAAAAATGAAACATGATGAAATATACGATAAATGCTCTACTGTTGCTAATAGCTTTTTCTGTAGTAACAGCCTTTCCTTCCTGTAAAGAAAAACGTGGCGAACTGAAAAAAATATGGTATAACGGAAGCTACAACCGCGATTTTAAAGACTTGAACGATGTTCATTTGGCAGAGGCCCAACGTTTAGGTATTGAACCGGTTTCCTCCAGAGAAGAGGCAGAAAAGGCATCAAAGAAGATGGAAGAAATAGAAACTAATGATTACTATGAAATAGAAGAGTTAAAACACTCTATTCCTTACCTCATTCCTCAGGCTGCTGATCTGTTGGAGGATATCGGTAAAAACTTTCAGGATTCGTTGTATAATTTGAATGCTCCTAAGTATAAAATATTAGTTACAAGCGTAACCCGTACGGTAGATGATGTGAAGAAATTAAAAAGAAGAAATTTTAATTCTTCGGTTAACTCAGCCCATCAATACGGAACTACTTTCGATGTTTCATGGGCCAGATATACTAAAATTGACGAGAAAGATACTTTGAATATAGATAAAGACCGGTTGAAGATGGTTCTGGCTTCAGTTCTTCGTGATTTACACAGGCAAAACCGTTGTTTTATAAAGCATGAACGTAAACAGGGATGTTTCCATATTACTGTGCGTGATGCAAATTAAATTTTCGTAAAGAGAACATTTCTTTCCGGTAAGAAGTTTTAATAATAAAAAAGGAATTAAAATGGATTATCGGATAGAGAAAGATACGATGGGAGAAGTGAAAGTTCCTGCTCAAGCTTATTATGGAGCACAGACCCAACGTAGTGTGGAGAACTTTAAGATTGCCCGTGGAACAGACCGCATGCCTGTAGAAATAATCGAAGCATTTGCTTTTCTGAAAAAAGCTGCTGCTTTAACGAATAAGGAAGCCGGTGTTTTATCTACTGAGAAATGCGACCTGATTGTTCAGGTTTGTAATGAAATTCTGGAAGGTAAACTGGATGGTAGTTTTCCTTTGGTCGTTTGGCAGACAGGCAGTGGGACGCAAACGAACATGAA
Organism: Parabacteroides chinchillae; assembly: GCF_900108035.1. Taxonomy (GTDB): domain Bacteria; phylum Bacteroidota; class Bacteroidia; order Bacteroidales; family Tannerellaceae; genus Parabacteroides; species Parabacteroides chinchillae. The sequence goes on along the minus strand of NZ_FNVS01000006.1, from coordinate 132,068 downwards.
TGTAAATGAAGTCATAGCCAATCGTGCACAGGTATTGACCGGTGGAAAACTTACGGATAAAGAAAAAATACTGCTTCCGAATGACGACGTCAATAAGTCTCAATCTTCAAATGATACTTTTCCTACTGCAATGCATATTGCTGCATATAAAATGTTGGCCGAAACGACTTTGCCCGGATTAGAAAAACTTTATCATACGCTGTTACTTAAAAGCCGGGAGTTCATGCCGGTTGTAAAGATCGGGCGTACACATTTTATGGATGCTACCCCATTGACATTGGGGCAGGAGTTTAGCGGTTATGCAGCCCAGCTTGAATATGGAATCTCAGCTGTGCGAAATTCATTATCACATATATCGGAATTAGCTTTGGGCGGAACTGCTGTCGGTACGGGCATTAATACTCCGAAAGACTATGCCGAAAACGTAGCCAAGAAGATTTCTGAATTAACCGGATTGCCATTTGTTACCGCTCCGAATAAATTTGAAGCATTAGCTACGCACGACGCACTAGTCGAGGCTCATGGAGCATTAAAAAGCGTTGCTGTCAGCCTGATGAAAATAGCTAATGATATCCGTATGTTGGGTTCAGGCCCGCGTGCCGGAATAGGAGAAATACATCTTCCTGAAAATGAGCCGGGGTCATCTATTATGCCGGGAAAAGTCAATCCGACCCAGTGCGAATCTTTGACGATGATTGCCGCCCAGGTGATGGGGAATGATGTGGCAATTTCCATTGGCGGATCTAACGGACATTTTGAACTGAATGTGTATAAGCCGATGATTGCATATAATTTTTTGCATAGTGCCCGGTTGATAGGAGAAGGCTGTACCAGTTTTAATGATTACTGTGCAGTAGGAATAATACCGGTAACGGCAACGATCCGGAAACATTTGGACGATTCTCTGATGCTTGTTACGGCTTTGAATCCGAAGATCGGCTATTATAAAGCAGCGGAAATTGCACAGAAAGCATATAAAGAAGATAAAACCTTAAAACAGGCTGCCATAGAATCAGGTTATCTTACAGCAGAAGAATTTGATAAATGGGTTGACCCTGCAAAGATGGTAGGCCGCGAATAATTTTATATGGCGACAATTTTATAACCGGCAATAGCCAGCGCTTGTCTGATTTCGTTAATCTGGCGCTGGTCGCGTGTTTCCATTTCCAAACGAAGATAACAACCATTGATGTCGGTTGTGTGACTTACCCGTTCGTGATATACGGAGACTACATTTGCTCCCAGCTCCGCTATGATCTGGGAAACTTGTTGCAATTGTCCCGGTTTGTCCACCAATTCGATTGTCATGCTACATGAGCGCCCCGATTTTTGCAAACCACGCCCTATTACCCTGGATAGGATATTCACGTCTATATTACCTCCTGATACCAGACATACAACGTTTTTCCCTTTGATAGAGACTTTGTTGAACATAGCAGCAGCTACTGCAACGGCGCCGGCACCTTCCGCAATTAGTTTCTGCTGTTCGATAAGGGCGAGTATTGCTGTAGATATTTCGTCATCGGTAACGGATACAATTTCGTCGACGTACTTCTGGCATAAATCAAAAGTATGCAATCCCGGTTCTTTCACAGCTATTCCGTCTGCTATAGTACGGACTGTTTCTAATCGTTGTATCCTACCTCGTCCGATAGATTCGGCCATGCTTGGTGCACCGTTTGCCTGTACGCCATACACTTTTACATGTGGCGCCAGTTTTTTGATAGCATATGCAACACCTGAAATAAGTCCGCCTCCGCCGATAGGCACAATTACAGCATCTAGTTCCGGTAATTGTTCCAATAACTCAAGTCCTATTGTTCCTTGGCCGGCTATTACATCTTCGTCATCAAAAGGATGAATAAACGTATAGCCTTCTTCGTCTCTTAATTCCAAAGCCTTTTTATAAGCATCATCATATACGCCTTCAACCAAACAAACCTCGGCACCGTATCGTTTGGTTGCCTCTATTTTAGAAATGGGCGCATTATCAGGCAAACAGATTATTGAACGGATATCTTGCGAACTGGCAGCCAAAGCAACACCTTGGGCATGATTTCCGGCAGAGCAGGCCACAACACCCTTTGCTTTCTCTTCTTCTGTTAGTTGGGATATTTTGAAGCAAGCTCCGCGAACTTTAAAAGAACCGGTTGTTTGCAGGTTTTCCGGTTTCAGGTATATGTTGCATTCCGGATTGATATTTGGTGCTTTTATAAGGTCTGTGCGCCTTATTACTGTTCTTAATGCAAATGAAGCCTGATATATTTTGTCGAGTGTGAGCATGTTGCTGTTGTTAAAACGATGTGCAAAAGTATAAAACTTATGTGTATTATATCAGTCTTACCATAACATATTTCTTATTACCTTTGTTATATATACAATAAAAGAAAAGAATCATGGAAGTAACAAACTTGACAAAAGATGATTTCATAGCCAGAGTCGGGAACTTTGAAGCGGACCCGAAAGATTGGGAATATATTGGTGATAAACCGTGTTTGGTAGATTTTCATGCCCCATGGTGCGGCTATTGTAAACGTCTGAATCCATTGTTGGACGAGATGGCACAGGAGTTTGACGGTAAGATTTATATTTATAAAGTAGATGTAGATCAGGAAGCAGAGTTGGAAGCTGCTTTTAATATCAGAACCATACCTACTCTTTTGCTCTGTCCTGTAGGTAAACCTAAGGAGCAGCTTTTGGGTGTTATGGGTAAACAGGAATTAAAGAAACTGATAGAGGATAAATTATTATAACATCGGGATCATTTTTACAAATCATCCTGATGTTTTAAGAAAATGATCCCGATGAAGTAAAGTGGAGATTATTGTGATTTAATTGTTTTAATGATCGGAGGCGGTTTTCTTGTATAAGAAAGCCGCCATCTTTTGTTTAAGCATTTCTTTAAAATAGTTGTATCAGCAATAACCCTAATGCTACCGATACGCCGGTGGCGATTAACCCCGGCATCATGAATGAATGGTTCAGGATATACTTGCCTATATGCGTTGTGCCGGTACGGTCAAAGTTGATGGCGGCAACAACAGTCGGGTAGTTCGGGATAAAGAAGTAACCATTGACTGCCGGAAAAAGAGCTATCAGCATATAAGGAGAAATGCCGAGGGCAATACCTAACGGCAGCAAAGCCCGAACGGTGGCAGCCTGGCTGAATAATAAGATTGACATCAGGAATAGTGCCAGTCCGAATAACCATGGCATAGCTGTTACCGTACTTTCGATGGATGCTTTCAACTCGGTCATATTTCCTGCAATGAAAGTATCACCCATCCAGGCAATACCGAAGATTGCTACTACTGCCTGCATACCGGCGGAGAAGACAGAACCTTGTACTGCTTTTATTCCGTCCGTTCGGGTAATTAATAAAATCAAAGCTGCAGCCGATAGCATTAGTATCTCTATAATATAAGCCATGGAAAGCGGCCTGGCGATTCCATCGGTTGTGAATACTGGGCGGAGGCTTTCTATAGAACCAAACAGAATGATTCCTATTGTTGCCAGGATGAATAAAACAACGGATATAATAGCGGAACGCTGATTTTTTACGTCTGTCAATTCGTAATGTTTAGTATTGAATTCGCCATCGGCTAAACGTTTCTGATACTCCGGATCGTTTACTAACTCTTTGCCTACTCGAAGCGAATAAAAAGCTCCGGCAAAAACACCGGCCAGCGTACAAGGAACCGAAATCATCAGTATATTAAATAAGGAAATATTAAAACCTTGTGCTGTGAGCATGCTAAGTAATGCTACGGTAGCCGCCGAGATAGGACTGGCAGTAATGGCTTGCTGGGAAGCAATTACCGCTATGCCTAACGGGCGCTCCGGCCGGATTTTTGTTTCTGTTGCAACCTCTGCAATCACGGGTAGTACCGAATAAGCCACGTGCCCCGTTCCTGCAATGAAAGTAAATACATACGTAACGATAGGGCTGAGGATTGTGATCTGTTGCGGATTTTTACGAAGTAGCTTCTCCGCCCACTTAACCATCAGATCAAGTCCTCCGGCTGCTTGCATACAACTGGCGGCAGCAATAACGGCAACAATCATCAGCATTACATCAATTGGCGGTGAAGTTGGTTCCAGTCCGAAACCAAAGGTCAGAATAGCAAGGCCTACGCCTCCTAATACACCTAATCCTATACCACCGAGACGGGCACCTATTATAATTGCAATTAAGACGAAGGCAAGTTGTATCAGCATGTTCTTTAAAATGAAGATTTAGTTTGTATTGCGTGCAAATTTAATTATTTTTGTTGCGCTATGAACTACATAAACACAAAAATGAGAATGAAAAAGATCTGTTTAGTCTTATTGGGGCTATGCGGTATGTTGACAACTCTGCCGGCACAAGTGCGCAATGAATTTCTTTTGGAAAAGAACTGGAAATTTACGCGAGAAGACAATCCCGAATTTGTTAATCCATCCTTCAACGATTCTAAGTGGCAGTCTGTCACTGTCCCTCACGATTGGGCTATTTACGGCCCTTTTAGTGCGCAGAACGATAAGCAGGATGTTGCTATTGCCCAAGACGGACAAAAGGAGGCTATGGAACATGCCGGACGTACTGGTGGTTTGCCCTTTGTTGGCGTAGGGTGGTATCGTACGCAGTTTGACGTACCACAGTTTGCTCCCGGAAAGCGGGCTTTTATCCTTTTCGACGGAGCGATGAGCCAGGCTAATGTATATATTAATGGTGAAAAGGTCGGTTACTGGCCATATGGTTATAATTCTTTCCATTTTGATATAACCAAGTATCTGAAACCGGGTGAAAAGAATACCTTGGCTGTCCGTTTGGAAAATTTACCGGAATCTTCCCGTTGGTATCCGGGTGCCGGATTGTACAGAAATGTGCATGTGATTGTAACAGAAGATGCTCATATCCCGGTGTGGGGTACGTATGTAACTACTCCTGAGGTGAATAAACAGTTTGCCAAGATCAATGTGCAAACAAAGGTAGAATTACCGGAAGGCGCTGATCTTTCAAAGTACAGCTTGGTAACAAGTATATGGAATCCAAATAAACAGAAGTTGACCGAGACAACCACTTCACTGTCGCAACTGCCATATAATAATGGTTCCGTTAATCAGGAATTCATAGTCAGGACGCCTACTCTTTGGTCTCCCGATATGCCTGCTTTATATGTGGCCGAAGCCCGTCTGTATGAAAGTACTGCATTAAAAGATATTTATTCAACGCCTTTCGGAATCCGTTCCATTGAGATTATTCCTGAAAAAGGTTTCTTCCTGAATGGAGAGAAAACAGTATTCAAAGGTGTTTGTAATCATCATGACCTCGGGCCTTTGGGTGCAGCTGTGAACGATGCGGCTATCCGCCGTCAGATACGTATCCTGAAAGATATGGGTTGCAATGCCATCCGTACTTCACATAATATGCCTGCACCGGAATTGGTAAAGGCTTGTGATGAAATGGGCATGATGTTGATGGCCGAGAGCTTTGACGAATGGAATGTAGCCAAATGTAAGAACGGTTATAACCTTCTTTTTGACGAATGGGTGGAGAAAGATTTGGTGAATCTGATCCATAACTTCCGTAATAATCCGAGTGTCGTTATGTGGTGTATCGGTAATGAAGTGCCTAATCAGTGGAATGAAGGAGATTGCAAGATAGCCAAACGTTTGCAGGATATTTGTCATCGTGAAGATCCGACTCGTCCTGTAACTCAGGGAATGGATGCTCCGGATGCGGTAGTAAACAATAATTTTGCCGCTGTTATGGATGTGGCTGGATTTAACTATCGTCCACAGCTTTATAAAGTGAATTATAAGAAACTTCCGCAAGGCATTATACTTGGCAGTGAAACGGCTTCCACAGTAAGTTCACGTGGCGTTTATAAGTTTCCGGTAGAGCGTAAGGCGATGGCTGTGTATGATGACAACCAAAGTTCTTCGTATGATGTAGAGCATTGCAGTTGGTCTAATTTGCCGGAAGACGACTTTATCCAGCATGAAGATTTACCTTATTGCATAGGCGAGTTTGTATGGACTGGTTTCGATTACCTGGGAGAACCGACCCCTTATTATACCAACTGGCCAAGCCATAGTTCGTTGTTTGGTATCATTGATCTGGCCGGTATTCCGAAGGATCGTTATTATCTGTATCGCAGCCATTGGAATAAAGCAGAGCGTACATTGCATATTTTGCCTCATTGGACCTGGTCGGGACGCGAAGGAGAAACTACTCCGGTGTTTGTTTATACCAACTATCCGTCTGCAGAACTCTTTATCAACGGAAAAAGCCAGGGCAAGCGTACGAAAGATTTGTCAATAGGTATCGACAGCAGTTATACTGATGCTGCAAAGGCGGCTTTTGAACGTCAGAAGCGTTACCGCCTGATGTGGATGGATACCAAATATGAACCGGGAACGCTAAAGGTGGTTGCTTACGATAAAGATGGTAATGCTGTTGCCGAAGAGGAAGTGCATACTGCAGGTAAACCTCACCATATTGAACTTACGGCCGACCGCAAACAACTTACGGCCGATGGTAAAGACCTTTCATTCATAAATGTGAGGGTAGTGGATAAAGACGGCAATTTGTGCCCGAATGATACACGCCAGATTAAATTTGAAGTGCGCGGCGCCGGTTCTTACCATGCGGCAGCTAATGGTAATAGTGCCAGCCTGGAATCGTTTCAGGCTCCCCATATGAAATTGTTTAGCGGGCAATTAACTGCTATTGTCCAGACCTCGGAACAACCGGGTATTATCTTCTTTGAAGCTTCGGCACCCGGCGTAAAAGGGGCCAAGATCGAATTGATTAGTAAATAGTTTGCAATTACATAAAGCAGGATGCCTACCGGAAGTAATTCCGGTAGGCATCTGTTGTAATTTACATAAGCATGTAATTAAGTTTATATAGGCACCTGAATTAAAAAAGTTGCGCAGCTTTAAACAGGAAGCCTTGTAGGTTTGGGTCGGCAACTGCGCAGCTTTTTTCAGGCGGTTGTATTACCAGATAGTTTAAGACTTGACAATATTGCCAAATACATCAAAAGTAACGAAGGTATTCTGCCCTCCATGTACGACTTCGAAGAGTTGGAATGAACCGTCAACATTGATTAATGTAAAGATTGCTTTCACTTCATCGTTAGCATACACCGATTTCTCAAATGCTTCTGCAATAATGGACGGAACTTCGGATGGAGCAATTTGCCACATTGTATTCTGCCATCTGTAATCTTTATTCACCTGGGCAATTTTGTAGACTTTGTTATCCAGCATATTCAGCTCATAGCCCTCAGAATTCGGTTGGATATCCAGAAGTTCGGCTCCGGCGAATGTAAGATTCATCAACTCTGTTACGGCATCCGGTATTACGATAGGAGCATCGCTGTTATTTGAAGCATCGTCAACGGTTTTAATCAGGTTACCGTATTGGGAATAATACAAGTCGGTTTCTATGCTTCCTTTTTCCACTTCAATTTTGTAAACAGTTCCCATACCGGTTCGATTGATAAGATCGGTCTCGTCTACTTTCCAATCAGAGTATGCACCAGCCTTTAGAGCTGCAGTTACAGGGGCCGGAAGCTGATTGTACAAAATATCAATTTTCTCCATCATCCATTTACCTTGATCGGTAAACCAGGCAGAGGTAGAAACCGTACCGTTCATAAAATCGGCTACATAATAATTTCCTTCTATTTCAAATGTAATATCTTTAGCATTCGGGTATTTTAGACTGAATGCTTTGGCTACGTCTTCTACCGGAATAATACCTTCATGATTGTCGTCGTTATCTTTACTGCAACTGGCGAAGAATAGGGTTAACCCTGCAAAGACGGATAAAAGAGCAAATTTTGTGTTCATATATCTGATAGTTTTAGCGATTAATGAAAAGCGGAGTGTAAACGTTCCGTTTAGTTTCTTTCCTAAACAAGTGTACGATGCGAAAAGTTTTGCACAAAAGCGAACACACTGTTCGATATTGAACACTTAGCAGTTCTACTGGTATCACACTATCAGTTGGTTACGCTTTTGGCACAAAGTTTGCCTTTGTGACGGCAGAGAATAAAAACAATACTAAATATGGACAGGGAGATTTCAAAAGAAGTACAAAAGAAGGAACAACGTAAGCAGTTTATCAAGGTTGGCGGGATTGTGCTGATTGTTTGCGTGGCTGTTGGGAGTGTCATTGCTTATATGCAGACTAGCCTGAACCGGAAAGATATAAATTTATCCAAAGTGGATAAAGGTATGATTGAAGTCTCGGTAAGTGCTTCCGGCAAGGTGGTTCCCGCTTTTGAGGAAATAATAAACTCGCCGATTAATTCCCGTATTGTAGAGATATATAAAAAGGGGGGAGATTCTGTAGATGTAGGTACGCCTATCCTTAAGTTGGATTTACAGAGTGCAGAGACCGACTATAATAAATTACTGGATGAAGAGCAGATGAAACGTCTTCAACTGGAACAACTCAAAGTTACCAATCGCAATAAACTCTCCGAAATGGATATGAAGCTTAAAGTGTCGCGTATGACGTTAAACCGCAAAGAAGTGGAGCTTCGTAACGAGCGTTATCTTGACAGCCTGGGAGCCGGTACGACCGATAAAGTTCGCCAGGCAGAACTCGACTATAACGTCAGCCAGCTTCAGTTGAAAGAAGACGAACAGAAATACGAGAACGAGAAAGCACTTGCCGAAGCCGACCTGAAAGTAAAAGAACTGGAACTTAATATATTCCGTAAAGGCCTGGCCGAAACGAAACGGACTTTGGAAGATGCCCGAATCCGTTCGCCCCGCAAAGCGATCCTGACTTATGTAAACAACGAAGTTGGCGCACAAGTGGGGCAAGGTACAAAAGTGGCGATTGTTTCCGATCTGTCTCATTTCAAGATAGAGGGCGAGATAGCCGATACCTATGGCGACCGCATTGCGGCCGGAAGCAAAGCCGTTGTCAAGATTGGGAATGAAAAGCTGGAAGGCACCGTAAGCGATGTTACTCCTTTGTCGAAGAATGGCGTTATCTCCTTCACCGTGCAGTTGCTGCAAGATAATCATAAACGCCTGCGTTCAGGTTTAAAGACCGACGTATATGTGATGAATGCCGTAAAGGAAGATGTGATGCGCATTGCCAATGCTTCGTATTATGTTGGTAAGGGCGAATATGAGCTTTTCGTTGTACATGGAGACCGGTTGTTGAAGCGTAAAGTACAACTAGGCGACAGCAACTTTGAATATGTGGAAGTGGTAAGTGGTTTGCAGGAAGGAGATGAGGTGGTTGTCTCCGATATGGCATCTTATAAAGACAAAAACAAACTGAAACTAAAGTAATATGATTAAACAATACTTGAAACAGGCTTTTCAGATGTTACAGGAGAACCGGCTCGTTACCGTGATCTCCATAGCCGGGACAGCTATTTCGATAGCGATGATTATGATTGTTGTGTTGGTGTTTCAGATACAGTTCGCTAGCTTTTACCCGGAGAACGACCGCGACCGTATGCTTTACGTACATGAAGGAACAGAGGTGCGGAGCAGCAATGGATGGAGTCGTGGAGGTATGTCGGTAGAGGCTGTCAGGGAATGTTTTTATTCGCTGCAACTTCCCGAAGCCGTCTCGGCTTATGCTCTGGGGGCAAAGCCTTTGTCTGTTCCCGGCAAGAGAATGTATAAAGCGTATGCCATTACCTACACTGATCCGGGCTTCTGGAAGATATTTTCATTCCGTTTCCTGGCCGGTAAACCCTTTACGCAGGCCGATATGGATTCGGCTATACCGGCGTTGGTACTCTCTGCTTCGACGGCCCGGAAAATATATGGTACGACCGATGTGGTGGGCAAGCAGGTGATGGTAGATATGGAAGAATATACCATCTGCGGCGTAGTGGATGATGTGAGCCGTGCCGCTAATACAGCCTATGGCGATGTCTGGATACCTTATACAACAGATATCAACCTGATGAATAATAGTTCTATGGAGAATATGTCCGGATGGTTCTCTGTATGTATGCTGGCTAAAAAACGCGCCGACTTCAACCCCATCAAAGCAGAACTGAAGAAGCATATCGCTCTTTACAATGCAACCAAGCAGGAGGCAGAGATCAACTTTTTGAACAACCCGATCAGCCAGTTCGATGTAGCCATCGGCTCGATCGGACAACGGACAGTGGAGCTGAAAGACTATTTGGCCGAAACAGGTGGTTTGTTGCTGTTCCTGCTTCTCGTCCCGGCGTTGAACCTGCTTGGCGTTACGCATTCGGCCGTACAGAAGCGCCGTATGGAGATGGGAGTACGTAAAGCGTTTGGTGCAACAAAAGGGAATCTGCTACGGCAGGTGTTGTACGAGAACTGCCTCATTACACTTCTCGGTGGATTTACCGGACTGGCATGCTCATTCATATTCTTACCACTGTGTAAAGAGTTTCTGCTGAAGGATAGCGATACTGCATTGCACGGCGATATGCTTTTTCAACCGGCCGTGTTTGTAGTGGCTTTATTGTTCAGCCTGTTGCTCAACTTGCTTTCGGCAGGCATACCGGCAGCGCGCATTGCCCGCCAGCCAATCGTTTCATCCTTAAAAGACAATGACGTATTATGATTATACATACCCTTAAGATAATATGGAACCAGCGCCGTAGTAACGGCTGGATATTTGCCGAGCTGCTTGTTGTGGCGGCCATACTTTGGAGTGTAATGGATTCCTTGCTGGTGGACGTCTGTACTTATTACTCTCCCTTGGGGCGCGATATAAGCAATGTATACCGGGTGAACCTGGGGAAGATGAATCCCTCGACATCGGGGTATGTGCCTGATTCGTTGAAGGAGACTTCCGATGGAGAAGACCTGGTACGGCTGGTCGATAATCTCCGTCAGGCTCCACAGGTGGATGAGGCTTGTATCTCGTATGCAGCCTGCCCGTATACCTGGTCTACCGCTTGGATGTCAGTCACACAAGCCGGAACTACCGATACGACGGAAGTGACAGACCAGTTCCAGTGCTTTAGGGTGACGCCTTCCTACTTCGATGTCTTCCGGATTAAATCAGAAGACGGGAAAACGTTACGTGCAGTCGTCGAGCAGAATGGGGGAGAACTTGTTATCTCGAAAGATATGGAGACGAAACTCTATAACGGGCAATCGGGCATGGGACGTAAACTGAAATGGAGTGCAACGTCCACCGGAACGATGACCATCGCTGCCGTGTGCAACCCGATAAGGCGGACAGAGTATGAAAGAAGCGAACCCTGTTTCTACCTGCTGATGCGGACAGACCAGGACGTTGTGGAAGAAGCCAATAACATACCGGTACAGAATATGGAATGTCTGATCCGGATGAAAGACGGATTCCGCGCGGAAGATATGGAGAACTTCCTGCAAGGCATGGATGATCGCCTGACAGTAAACAACCTTTATGCGTCGAGTGTCACCCCATTGGGCAACTTCCGGGATACGATGTTGAAAGACAGACGGGATGCGATGATGAAGAAGATCATCCTGATTTGCTTCATGCTGCTGAATGTATTCTTCGGTATCATCGGCACCTTCTGGCTCCGCACGCAGTATCGCCGGGGCGAGATGGGATTGCGTGTAGCTGTCGGTTCCAGCCGTAGCCGCCTGGAAGGTTTCCTGTATGCAGAAGGTATTTCACTATTGGCTTTTACTGCACCATTGGTGTTGATCTTTATTATAAATATGCTCTATTTCGATATGCCTGATACGGTGCGCCTGCCTTATACCTGGTGGCGGTTTACCGTTACTTTCGGAGGAACTTTCCTGTTGCTCGGACTGATGATCGTTGTCGGTATCTGGTTTCCTGCCCGCAGGATTGCAAAGATAGAACCGGCGGAAGCGTTACATTATGAATAAACAAAGAAGTAAACTATTAATACATAATAACAATGATTAAGCTAACAAACCTCGAGAAGATCTACCGTACAAAAGAGATAGAAACGGTAGCGTTGGAAAATGTGAACCTTGAAGTACGCAACGGCGAATTTCTATCTATCATGGGCCCTTCGGGGTGCGGTAAATCCACGTTACTGAACATTATGGGGTTATTGGATGCGCCTACTTCGGGAACAGTAGAGATCAACGGAGTGAACACGGTTAACATGAACGACAAGGAACTGGCCGCTTTCCGCAACAAGCAACTGGGCTTTGTCTTCCAGTCGTTCCACCTTATCAACTCGCTCAATGTGCTCGATAATGTGGAGCTTCCCCTTCTCTACCGCAAAGTGTCCGCTTCGGAACGCAGGAAAGCGGCTGAGGCAGTACTCGAAAAGGTAGGCCTTTCGCACCGCATACGCCATTTTCCCACACAGCTCTCCGGCGGTCAGTGCCAGCGTGTGGCCATTGCCCGTGCAATTGTAGGTAATCCCGACATCATCCTTGCCGATGAACCGACCGGCAACCTGGACTCGAAGATGGGTATCGAAGTGATGGAATTGCTTCACCAACTCAATAAGGAAGACGGCCGCACCATTGTGATGGTAACCCACAACGAACAACAAGCGCAACAGACGTCCAGAACCATACGTTTCTTTGACGGACGCCAGGTACAGTAAATAATATTAAACACCGGCATAGCCGATAATACGAAAAATACCATGTACAAACTATACTTCAGGCAAGCCTGGCAATTGATGGAACGGAACCGTTTCTTCAGCACTGTTTACATTATAGGAACAGGACTGGCTATATCCATGGTTATGGTCATGGCTGTTGTTTACCATATCCGTACAGCCAACATTGCGCCAGAGGTACACCGTGACAGGATGTGTTATTTGAATGGCCTGTCATACGTGCAAAGTAATATGAGCCGGAGCTCCTATAGCTACGGCTTACGAACAATAAAGGAATGCATATATCCGATGACAACGCCGGAAGCTGTTGCGATAAAGGTTGATCCGCTGCCTTTGCGGTATATCATAGGTGATAGCTATGCCCGGTTGCAGGGAGGGGATATTTCGCCTAAAGTAAACCTGATGGCAACCGACGATGGTTTCTGGCAGATATTCCGCTATCGTTTCCTGGCAGGCAAACCGTTTGATAAAGCGGCTGTTTCTTCTTCCCTCTCACGTGTTGTTGTGAACGAGAAGACTGCGCGTATGCTATTTGGGAAGACTGATGTAGTAAACGAAACGATTCTACTCAATGATGTTGAATATTCGGTATGCGGGGTGGTGGCAGATGTCTCAGCCGTTACGCCGGATGCTTATGCCGATGTTTGGGTTCCATACAGTAGCCTGCCTGCCTTATCGGAACTCTCCTCTATAGAGCAAAGAGCATCAATAGGGCCGTTTAGCGTATGTATATTGTTGCGCAACCCGGGTGATATGAAAGCATTTCGCGATGAATGGCAACGGCAGATAAAGCAATACAACACAATGTTGGTCGACGGACAATTGGAAGGAACGGAGCCTCTTCTCTATTTTCAGAACATGCTTTATTCGTTGTTTATGCAGGACTGGAAAAAGACCTTCTTCATGCTACTCATCATCCTTCTGCTGTTCCTGTTGGTCCCTGCGTTGAATCTGTCCGGGCTGAACACGTTCCATATACACGACCGCATTCCCGAATTAGGCGTCCGCAGGGCATTTGGCGCCCGCAAAGGTACACTCTTGATGCAGCTTCTCACCGAGAACCTCTTGTTGATGTTGCCGGGCGGCTTTGCCGGACTGTTATTCTCTTATTTGTTAGTTTGGTTATTACGCGGATTATTGCTGGGGTCGTTCGTTACGATGATGCTGTCCGGGGGAACAATGGATATGAGCCTTTCCCTGCCGATGCTTATTAATATGCAGGTGTTTGGCTATGCTTTTATGATTTGTCTGGTGTTGAACCTGCTGTCGTCGATAGTCCCTGCTTTCCGTGCCTTGCAGGTAAGCATAACGGACGCACTGACTAATACAGCTAATTAATAACGGGGGAGGAACTGTTTATGATACTACATATACTGAAACTGATTAAGGCAAACCTGTACAATAATTGCTGGGTGTTGGCCGAATTGCTGGTCGTGTTTATTGTGTTATGGTTTACTACCGACTATTTCCTTATGCGTGGCATACTGGCTAGCCGTCCGGTGGGATTCAATGTGGAAAATGTATACCGGGCAACAATATCCGTGCGTCCGCAGAACGCCCGGTCTTTTATCAAATATGAAGCGGGAAGCGATGAACCCCGGCAGAATGTCTATCGCATCATAGAGAGGATAAAGGCTCATCCCGACGTAGAGGCCGTTTGTATGTCTTACGTAGCATTACCCTATACTTATGGTTGTTGGACCAGCCAGATTCATCACGATTCCACAAATGTTAATGTACGGTATTTGAATGTAAGCCCCGACTATTTTAAGGTGTTCGGCATCCACCTTCTTTCGGGAGGAAGCATGGAAGAACTGGCCCGGCGTCTACCGGAAGGAAAGGTAATATCTGCCACTACTGCAAAAGAGTTGTTCGGGCGGACGGATGTAGTAGGCAAGCGTTATTATGTGACAGATTCGATAAGCTACCCCATCGTAGCCGTGTCCGAACCCTTGCGTAACGACGAGTATGCAACAAGTGGCAACGTTCAGGTTTTTGAAATGCTGGACGACCGGTTCATGGAAACGTTGAACCTGAAGGAACACGATATGAATTCATTGGAGATCTGCTTTCGTACCCGTGCCGGAATAAGCCCGTCCGGTTTTGCCGAGCGCTTTATGAAAGAAACGAAACGTTCGCTGACGGCAGGCAACTATTGGGTGTCCGACGTGGAGCCATATACCGAAATACGTTCCTCTTTCCTGGAATACTCGTTAGGATCGAGCGGGCAGAAGGTTTTATCTGTCATCTCCGGCTTCTTCCTTGTTAACGTATTTCTTGCAGTAATCGGAACCTTCTGGTTCCGTGTGAACCGGCGGCGTGCAGAGTTGGGGTTGCGTATGGCTGTAGGCTCTACCCACCGCGGTATTTGCCATTTAATGATAAACGAAGGATTGCTGCTTTTGTTTCTGGCATCCTTGCCGGCTCTTCTTATCTGCGGTAATATAGCTTATATGGAAGTCCTGTCGGTAGATGTGCTGCCTGTCTCGGTCTGGCGTTTCGCTGTGGTAAGTATACTTACTTTGCTTGTCTTGGCGCTCATCATCATCGGCGCCTGCTGGTATCCCTCGCGCTGTGCTTCGCGGATGGAGCCGGCGGATGCGCTTCACTATGAGTAACGGCCTCCACGGTGCATGACATTACTACCCCACGGTACGTGACATTACCACCCCGAATACCTTGGGCTTAGGCCAGCAGACAATGCTCCCTAGCTAGGGGGAAGTTATCTCCCTACTTAGGGAGAACATTTCTCCTTACCTAGGGAGAATTTATCTCCCTACCTAGGGAGCATCGTTTGATACGGTAAAGGTAATCGATCCCATACGAGGCTTCTTGTACAACCGATAGCGGTAGTTGTATTGCGTGCATACGTTCAGTGTCCACTCTCCGGCCGTTAGCGGTAGGGGTGAGGCAAAGCATAACTCGCTGTCTGTGTTGATATAGAGTTTGTTGGAAGGGATGAGGCAAGTTTCGCCCGTTCCTTCACAGGTTAGATAAACGCCTACTTCGGGCAGGTCGCCCATTATCTTGAGGCGTTGGCCGTACACCCATAGCGGATCGTTGTAGCCGGCGGGGATGGGGGCGGGGGCGTGTTGGCCGGCTTGCTCCATCTGTATGATACTCAGGGTGGATACGTGGACTGGCCAGGGAGAATTGACGGCTCCCAGTTCGGACACCTCTCCGCGGATGTCTCCGGCCAACTGGCGGAGGCGGGGCGAGGGGCGGAAGACAGGGATGCAATGATGGCGCTTCGGGTCGAAGCGGTCGAAGTGGCCATTGAAACTGCCGTTTGCCGATATTTCCACCCTGCCCAGGTCGAAGTCTACATTGTAGCCTCTTTCCAGGGCGTTGTATATCTCGTTCGTCATCAGGCGGTAGTTGCTGATAAGGGTTTCGGGCCGGCACCCGCAGCCATTCTTGTGCAGCCGCTCGGCCAGTTCTTCAACATTGATAGACGGGCGTTGGGTTACGTGCCCTTTGAACGTCTCTTCCTGTCCGGGCAGATTGCTTTGGCTCAGGCGGATATATACCTTTTGAGGTTTTGGACGGTGTTCCGAAGGTGGTAATGCTTTATCCATGCTGTTTAGTGTTTTTGGTGATGGGGTAAAGGTAAGAAAAATGTAGCAATGGACAAAGCAGTTGACAGTTGGCAGTTGTGTGAGCGGTATTTTACCTGTCCATTGTCCTCTTACTAGAAAGTCATCGATGCATACACTCCGTAATGCCCGTCTCCGGCGACGGGGCTTATGGAGAGGTTGTGCTTCCTGGCAAAAGGTCGGGTAAAGATGTAAGCACTGCCCGCACCAATGGCGGCTCCGGCGGCTACGTCCCACCAGTCGTGCTTTTTGCCATATACGCGGCTCCATCCGACGTAGGTAGATACCAGGTAGGCCGGCACGCCCCATTTCCAGCCGTAGCGGCGTTGTATAAAGGCTGCTCCTGCAAACGATACGGAGGTGTGCATCGAGGGGAAGGAGTGCATGTCGCTGTGGTCCGGCCGTTCTTTCTTAACGATGTATTTCAGCGCGTAGGTAAGCCCTATGGTGGTTACTCCTGACAATGCTCCTTGTTTCAAGCCCTGCCAGTCCTGTATGGCCAATGTAGCGGCCAGACTGGCCACAGGGGTAAGAAACACCAGTACGTCGCCTGATGTACGTACGGCTTTCCGGCTACCGCCGACTTCTATCTTTTGAGCGTTCACTCCACTGATAAGAAAGAGGAGGGTAAATAGGGTTATGATTGTTTGTTTCATAAGTTGTAGATGATATAGACTTCGTTATGTAACGGGGAATAGGGGATAATATTGCTTTACTATTACTTCCTCCTGCAAAAGGGTTAAGGCATCCCGATCATCTTGGGAACAAAGATGATTGCCCCTGCCACTGCTGCAGCTATTGCCGTAATCAATACAGCTCCTGCTGCCAGGTCTTTCGTGCGTTTGACCGCTTCATTGTACCCGGGAGAAACCAGATCGGCCAGGGCCTCGATGGACGAATTGACCGCTTCGGCAGCTAATACTGCCCCGATAACGATGCAGACCGCAATCCATTCCATGCGCGAAAGGTCGAAAAGGAATCCTGCGATGATTACGCATATTGCAGCAAAGCAATGAATCCAGGCATTGTGTTCTTTGGTTATCAGCAGGCGTATGCCGTTGAATGCGTACTTGAAACTCTGCAGCCTCTTATTGAATGTAAAACCGTCGTTCTTCATTTATTTGTTCTTTTAGGGTTATTCTTTGCTCCAGATGCGTGTGTTTAAATCCAGTGCCTCGATGATGGAAACAAGGGATACTATTGTGTTGTACTCCTCTTGCAGCGTTTTCGTCTGGTTGACCGGACGCAGGATACTGGATTCGAAATGATCGCGGCTGCACTTCACCATGATAACCACTTTGGACTGGTAGAAACTGAACAGGAGGTCGTTATCGAACTGTTCATCCAGCTTGATCATCCGCTCCATCATGGCTGGCGACAGGATATAGCGGGCTTCTACCTGATCGGTCGAAAAGACGTCGAAATGCTTTTCAAATACCGGGTCTTCCAGTTTAACCCTGTTGCCCATCATAAAGTTCAGGAAAGAGTTACGGTGTACAAGGGTGCGTGCGGCGAAGTCTTTGTTAAAATCGGCAATAAACATGAAGCCTTTGAACAGGGTAACCCATGTGGTAGTGGTCTGTCCTTTCGAGTTTGTGGTAGTATGCTTTTCTTCGGCATGCACTTCGGCAAAGCAGAAGGGGGTCTTTCCTATCTTTCCGCTAATCAGGTCTTCGCTTTTGTAACGGTCGGGGGTGTTGAAAAGGCCGGTGCTGTTGAATTCGCTTTCAGACAGACCGGAATCGGGTTCGTATCTTCCGTTTTCAACTATTCCTTCTATCAGTTTCCCTATCAATTCTTTCTTATACTTCGGAGACAGGCGTTTGGAATGGCTGTTGAAGATGATCATTGTAGCCAGGATGGTAAGTAAAAGCCCGAAAAACACCCCGGGGCCGGGCGCAGATGTTGCAATCAGTGAGATAATTACTGCTATCAGGATAATACAGCATCCCCAGACTGCACTTTTCTTCTTGGCATCGGTAAGCTGGGCGATACGGGTTTCTTCCAGTTCGCGGATAACCGGAGCCAACCTGTTCATGATTTCTTCAAAAGATAGGATATTATTCATGATTGTATGTATAAACGTTTTTGCGCGAGAACTTAAACAGGCCTGCTATCAGGTTGGAAGGAAAGCTTTCTACTTTATTGTTGTAGTCGGTTACGGCAGCATTGTAGGCACGGCGTGCGGCAGAGAGCTGTTCTTCCGTTTCGTTGATGGCACGTTGCAACTGCATAAAGTTATCGGAAGCTTTCAGTTCGGGGTAGCTTTCGGCTATGATCATGAGCTTTTCGCTGGCCTGACCGAACGATTTGTCCAGTTCCATTTTATCACTGTCCGACATATCCGCATAATTTTTGCTTCTTGTTTCGGCAATCTGTGCAAATAGTTCTTTCTCGTGGGCGGCGTATTGCTTGACTACGGTGACGAGGCTGGGTATCAGGTCGTAGCGTTTTTTTAGCATTACATCGATAGTAGCGAATGCGTTTTCAGCTTGATTTCTTTTGCCGATCAAGGAGTTATATATGAAGGTACAAATGAGTACGACTACAATAGTACATAATATGGAGAGTGTTGTTGCCGACATGGTGAATTGTTTTATTTGAATGCCGGGCAAAGATATATAATTCCTGATGATTTCAAAAACGAACACAGTGTCCGTTTCCGAACAGTGCATTGATTAGTACAATTCAGATTATCAATAGGGTACGTTTTTGGCATAGCTTTTGCCTTGTATGTGGCAAAAACGGATACGAGCATGAAAAAGGTTTATATTGCTATTGCCTGCTTACTGGTTGACATAGCTTGTTTGCGGGCAGAAGATAATACACATATAGTGAGGCTTACGTTGAAAGATGCTATTACTATTGCCCAGATTCAGTCTGTTGATGCTGCTGTTGCATTAAATGAGTTGCGTACGGCTTACTGGGAATATCGTACGCACCGTGCAGACCAGCTTCCTGAAGTAATGTTTACCGGTACGCTGCCTTCTTATAATAAGAAATATAGTAAATATCAGCAATCGGACGGTGCTTATACATACGTACAGGATAATTCGTTGGGATTGACCGGAGAACTTGCCATCGAACAGAATATAGCCTTGACAGGCGGTAAGATATCATTGAATACATCACTGGACTTTACACGCCAGCTAGGCACCGGAGCTTATAACGAATATATGAGTGTGCCGGTTGGTTTGACCTTGACCCAGCCTATTTTCGGAGTGAATGATCAAAAATGGAAACGTCGTATCGAGCCTGTGCGCTATCAGGAGGCAAAAGCATCTTATATTGAGAGCGTAGAGAAAGTTACGCTTACCACGATTAACAACTTCTTTAGTCTTTTGCTTGCCCAGGAGAATATGCATATAGCACAGCAAAATCTTGAAAATGCCAATAAGTTGTATGATATTGCTGTGGCGAAACGTAAGATAGGACATATCTCGGAAAGCGAATTAATGCGTTTGAAGCAATCGGCTTTGCAGGCAAAAGGACTGCTTACCGAAGCACAATCCGGTTTTAATGCAAATATGTTCCAGCTTCGTTCTTTTCTGGCTTTGAGCGAACAAGATATAGTGGTTCCGGTAGTACCCGAAACTGTGCCGGGCGTGCGGATGGATTATCATGAAGTATTGGAAAAGGCTCAGGAAAATAACTCTCTGGCAAAGAATATTCTTCGTCGCCAGCTAGAGGCTGACTATGATGTAGCTACAGCTAAAGGAAATCGCCGTAGCATTAACCTGTTTGCTTCCATCGGATATACAGGAAAAGACCATACGATGGGGGCTGCCTATAACCATTTAAAAGATAACCAGATTGTGGAAGTTGGAGTAACTATTCCTCTTCTCGACTGGGGAAAACGGAAGGGAAAGGTAAAAGTAGCCGAGTCTAACCGCGAGGTCGTTTTATCTAAGACGCGACAGGAGCAGATGAATTTTAATCAGAATGTCTTCTTATTGGTTGAGAACTTTAATAACCAGGCTGCCCAGCTTGAAATAGCAGCAGAGGTAGATACACTGGCCGGCAAACGGTATAAAACTTCGATAGAGACTTTTATGATCGGCAAGATAGACATTCTCGATTTGAATGATGCGCAGAGTTCAAAAGATAATGCGCGCCAGAAGCATATCCAGGAGCTGTATAACTACTGGTATTACTTTTACAACATCCGTAGTATGACGTTGTACGACTTTATTAACAGGCATAATCTGGATGCAGACTTTGAGGAAATCGTAAAGAGGAGTTAAGCAGTCGGGAATATTAGAAGTTAAAGTAGTCAAGTAGTTAAGAATAGAGAAAGAAGTATTCTACTTAATTACTAAGCTAAGCGATATTAAATAATTAAAATTACCTTTGTAATCAAATACAGAAGAGTTTATGATATTGATTATAGATGATGACGCCGTGGTACGTTCCTCGCTGACTTTTTTGTTGAAACGTGCAGGTTACGAGACGGAAGCTGTGCCGGGTCCAAAAGAGGCTTTGGCGATTGTGCGTGCAACAGCTCCCCGGCTTATACTGATGGATATGAATTTTACCATGACTACGACAGGCGAGGAGGGCATACAACTCTTGAAGCAAGTAAAAATTTTCCGCCCCGATGTACCTGTAATATTGATGACGGCTTGGGGATCAATTTCACTGGCCGTACAGGGAATGCAGGCTGGGGCATTCGATTTTATTACGAAGCCGTGGAACAACCTGGTGCTTCTGAAATCTATTAATACGGCTTTGGAACTTTGCGAACAGAAAACGGAGAAGAAGGAGCCTCTTAACCGTACGGATGCTGATAATAAATTTCATTTTGATAAGATTATAGGACAAAGCACTGCCTTGATGGATGTGCTGGGAACAGTTTCACGTATAGCTCCTACCAATGCATCGGTATTGATTACCGGGGAAAGCGGTACAGGTAAAGAGCTGATAGCGGAAGCGATTCATGCCAATAGTCCGCGTGCTAAGGAAGCATTTGTGAAAGTGAACTTGGGAGGTCTTTCGCAAAGCCTTTTTGAAAGTGAAATGTTCGGGCATAAGAAAGGGGCTTTTACAGATGCCTATATTGACCGCACCGGACGTTTTGAGATGGCTAACAAAGGTACGATATTTCTTGATGAAATAGGTGATCTGGAGTTGTCTTGCCAGGTAAAGTTGCTTCGTGTGTTGCAAGACCAGACATTTGAAGTATTGGGCGATAGCCGTCCCCGGAAAGTCGATATCCGCGTAGTAAGCGCCACTAATTGCAGTCTTCCCGAAATGGTGGCGGCACGTACATTCAGAGAAGATCTGTTTTACCGTATAAATTTGATTACTGTTCATCTGCCTGCCTTACGTGAGCGCAGAGAAGATATACCTTTGCTAGCCCGTTATTTCGCAGACAGACAATCGGAGATGAATGGTCTGGCTAATGTGCGGTTTTCTTCGGAAGCTTTGACTTATTTACAACGTTTGCCCTATCCGGGTAATATCCGGGAACTGAAAAATCTGGTTGAACGTACTATGCTGGTGTCGGGTAAATCTGTTATAGATGTGTCCGATTTTGAAGGACAATGTCATAATGTTATGGAAACAAAGCGCTCTATCCCTACTTCTTTTGAAGGTCTTACCCTGGATGAATTGGAAAAGCAAACTATACTTCAGGCACTGGAAACGCATAATGGCAATCTTTCTCATGTGGCAACTGCTTTGGGTATTAGCAGGGCGGCTTTGTATCGCCGGTTGGAAAAATATGATATTCCTGTCGATAAATAGTTGAGATTATAGGATGAGAGTAAAAGGACTATTTTGGGTATTTACTGTTTTATTGCTGATTATATTGGCAATACTGACCTATTTTGTCTTTTTCTCATATTCCAAACCGATGTTTTTCTTCGTAGAAGGCTTGGTTGTCCTTACTGTTGTATACATGCTCGTTTTCTATCGTCGTATTATCAGGCCGTTGCACACGATAGGAAACGGTATGGAATTATTGAAGGAGCAGGACTTTAGTTCACGGTTGAGCCGTGTAGGGCAGACAGAAGCCGATCGTGTAGTAGATGTTTTCAACAAGATGATGGAACAATTAAAGAATGAACGGCTGCATCTTCGCGAACAAAACCATTTTCTGGATTTATTGATCAATGCCTCGCCTATGGGCGTTGTCATATTAAACTTGGATCGCGAAGTTTTGTCCGTTAATCCGGCTGCATGTAAGATATTTGGAGCATACACATCATTGGAGCTGGTTGGAAAAAAGTTGTCGGAAATAGATACCCCATTGGCTTCGGAGCTATTGCAAATTCCGTTGTATGATTCCCAAACTGTTCGGCTGAATGATGCTAATATTTATAAATGTACTCATTCTTCGTTTGTAGACAGAGGCTTTCATCATCCGTTCTATCTGGTGGAAACACTTACACAGGAAGTGTTTAAGGCCGAAAAGAAAGCGTATGAGAAGGTGATTCGTATGATAGCTCATGAAGTGAATAATACCACTGCAGGTATTACCTCTACATTGGATACGTTGCAGTCTGCCATTGACGGAATGGATAATATGTCTGAAGTCGGCGATGTGTTGCAGGTTTCCATGGATCGTTGTTATAGTATGAGCCGGTTTATAACCAATTTTGCGGACGTTGTG
Source organism: Parabacteroides chinchillae (assembly GCF_900108035.1). Classification (GTDB taxonomy): domain Bacteria; phylum Bacteroidota; class Bacteroidia; order Bacteroidales; family Tannerellaceae; genus Parabacteroides; species Parabacteroides chinchillae. The sequence goes on along the minus strand of NZ_FNVS01000006.1, from coordinate 109,299 downwards.
CGTATACCGGAGCCGCAGTTACAGCCGGTACAGTTAAATGAAGTAGTTAGTTATTGCAAGCGTTTTATGGAAATGATCTGCCAGAATCGTAATATACGGATCAGGATGGAGTTATCGGAAGTATCTCCGGTTGCCGATTTAGACCCTTCCCTTTTTGAACAGGTATTAGTAAATATCATAAAAAATGCTGCCGAATCTATAGAACAAGATGGTGAAATCTATATCACTACATCCGGCTCTCCGGTTTGCCTGGAAATAGCCGACACCGGTAAAGGTATCGACAAAGAGACGGAAACGAAACTGTTCAGTCCATTCTTTTCTACTAAACCTAACGGGCAGGGTATCGGCCTTATTTTTATTCGTGAGGTACTTTTAAAGCATAATTGTACATTCTCTTTGCGGACATATTCCGATGGACTCACAAGGTTTAAGATTTTGTTCGGATAACACAGGTTATCGATTTATAGCTCTTCTTCTTCGGGTAATATACCAATTTCGGGCAAAATAGCACGGGCTTCCCGATCGTTTAGTGTGTCAACATCTTTTAATTTACGCTGGATAGCACGGGTACGCTTACCCAATACTTCTTCTATTTGTCCACTGGCTGTCTGGAGGTTCTTTTGTGCTTTTTCAAGCATGCCGCCTACTTTTTCAAATTCTTTTTTTACCGCCCCTAAAATAGTCCAAACTTCTCCGGAATGCTTTTGTATGGCTAATGTACGGAATCCTATTTGGAGGCTGTTTAATATGGCGGCAAGTGTGGTGGGACCAGTAACTACGACTTTGTAGTCCCTTTGCAATTCTTCTAATAACGCCGAACGGCGAACCACTTCTGCATATATGCCTTCAAATGGAAGGAACATTATGCCGAAATCTGTAGTAGCCGGAGGGGCAAGGTATTTATCTGAAATATCTTTAGCCATTTTCTTTATGGTTGTTTCCAATAATTTGCCTGCCGTATCGATTGCCTGCGTATCGGAACTGTCGTATGCATTGAGAAGTTGCTCGTAAATATCTTTTGGAAATTTGGCATCTATCGGTAGGTAAACAAATTCGCGCACATCATCTCTGCCCGGTAATTTAACTGCGAATTCAACAACAGCGTCAGACCCCTTGCGCGTTCGTACATTCGCTTCGTATTGCTCAGGTGCCAGAATTTGTTCCAGTAACATACTTAATTGTATTTCTCCTATATTCCCCCGGGTCTTTACGTTACTTAATACGCGTTTTAGTCCGCCTACATCTTGTGCCAGTGTCTGCATTTCTCCCAATCCTTTCTGAACATTTTCCAACTGTTCGGTTACAAGACGAAATGATTGGCCGATGCGGTCGTTTAGTGTTTTTTGTAGTTTTTCATCTACGGTGATACGGATTTCTTCCAATCTTTTTTCCGTATTATCTACTAGTTGACGCTGCCGTTCGTCGAGAGCTGAGAATTTTTCTCGTTGAAGGTTGTTGAACGAGGCAATACCTCGTTCAAAGGTTTCCCTGAATTCGTTCACGGAACGGGCAAGTTCTTCCCGGTTGTCTCGCGAAACCAGCCGGCTTTCTTCCCTGTTTAGCCTGAAGTCTTCCCTGAAGTTCTTTTCTATACGTTCAAATGAGCGTTGCATTTCGTTAAGCAGCTTTTCCAATTCTTCGTTTTTTTCTTTTAACTGCTTCGGTCGCAGAAGTATTTGAATGACTATAATTACTAATATTCCACAGATGATTAACCAATCCATTTTTATTTAATTTAGAGCTCAAAGATAAAAAAAACTATAATAAGAAAGGTTGATTAAAATAAGTTAAACGGTGAAACAAAAGCTAATTTCTATTGTTTCGTATAAACAAAGCTGCTTATCTTTGTAAGCAGTTTTAGGAGTGATCATAAAACTACATAAAAATGGCAAAAGTAACGTTAAAAGGTAATGAGGTCCATACAAATGGAACATTACCGGTTGTCGGAGCAGAGGCTCCGGACTTTAAAGGTGTGAAGAGTGATTTAACGGAATTATCGTTAAGCGACCTTAAAGGAAAGAAGATTGTAATAAACATATTTCCGAGTTTAGATACTGCGGTATGTGCTACTTCTGTAAGGAAGTTCAATAAAGAAGCCGCATCTCTTCCCAACACTATGGTTTTGGCAGTTTCGAAAGATTTACCATTTGCGCAAGGACGTTTCTGTACTACGGAAGGCATTGATAAGGTTATACCGTTATCTATGTTCCGTTGTTCTTGTTTTGAAGATAAGTACGGGATGCTTCTTATTGATGGCCCGCTAAAAGGTTTATTAGCCCGTGGCGTGGTTGTTGTAGACGAAGCTGGTAAGGTTGTATATACGGAATTGGTTTCTGAAATTACAACTGAGCCGAATTATGAAGCGGCAATAGCTGCTTTGAAATAAAAATTGATTATTGTTTTTCATTGGTTAAAGTTAAGGGTTAGTGTAGGAGACCGTCGGATGTGAATCCTGCGGTCTTCGTTTTTTTATGTAAGAATAGCCTCAATCAAATTTTCTTTAATACGGATGCTGAGGGAAAAAAGGATGGCGACTAAATTAATTGGGGTAGGTATGTAAATGTAAAAAGGTAGGCATGTTGTAAAAGAAAAGTCTTTGCCAGTAGTCAATTATGACTCCGGCAAAGACTTTTTATAAGATGATATCTGGTGGCTATTACTGTTTGTAATATCCCAGATCTTCGCGGTCGAATTTGCTGATGTAAGAAACGATTTTGTCTACTTCTGCTTGTCCGTAGTTGATATAGACTTCGGCAGAGCGACGGAAGCTTTCGTTCTGGTTTGCATCCTGAAGCAACAGGTATCCGAATATACAATGGGCTGCAGCTTCTACCATCCGGCGAGCCTGGAAGTCGATATACTCGTTGTCTTTGGTATTGATAACCATTGCAACGATCTTTTCGTACTTTTCGGTCATGGCCTGCAGTTTATTCTTCAGGTCTCCTAATTCCGGCTTGTAGTTGATTGCTTCGTATTCGCGGATCTGGGCCAGATAAGTTCCGGTTGTCACGTGGCGGATAGCGGCAACTACCTGCAACTGGGTTGTTCCTTCGTAAATATTCGTAATACGTGCATCACGATATAAACGTTCGCAGGCATAATCTTTCATGAAGCCCGAACCACCGTGTATCTGGATTGCATCATATGCGTTCTGATTGGCATATTCGGTAGTCATACCTTTTCCCATCGGTGTGAAAGCATCTGCCAGCTTTGAATACTTTTTCTGTTCCTGACGTTCTTCGGGGGTAAGCTTGCGTTCTTTCGAGATGTCATCCAATGCTTTGTAAACATCTACAAAACGGGCTGTTTCGTAAAGCATGGCACGTGAAGCATCTGCCTTGGCACGCATCAATGCAACCATTTCGTATACGGCTGGAAATTCGATAATAGCTTTGCCGAACTGTTTGCGTTCTGTTGCGTATGCATAGCCTTCGCGGTAAGCCGCTTCACTTAGTCCTACAGCCTGAGCCATAATACCTAAACGGGCACCGTTCATAAGGGCCATTACATATTTGATAAGGCCTAACTTGCGATCTCCACAAAGTTCTGCTTTAGCGTTCTTGAATACCAACTCACAGGTAGGCGAACCTTTAATACCCATTTTGTTCTCGATACGGCGAACGTTTACACCGCCATTGCGCTTGTCATAAATAAACATTGACAAACCGCGGCCGTCTTTTGTCCCTTCTTCCGAGCGGGCAAGAACCAGGTGAATATCTGCATCACCGTTTGTGATGAAACGTTTTACACCGTTCAGATACCAGTAACCATCCTTTTCATTGTAAGTAGCCTTCAACATTACGGATTGAAGGTCTGAACCTGCATCCGGTTCGGTTAAGTCCATAGACATTGTCTCGCCGGCACATACGCGTGGGATGAAACGCTGGCGCTGGTCTTCGTTACCGAACTCATATAATGTTTCGGCACAGTCCTGCAATCCCCACAGGTTTTCAAAGCCTGCATCGGCACGTGAGACCAGATCGGCTGCCATAATGTAAGGAACGATCGGGAAGTTCAACCCGTTATAACGACGTGGCATTGCAATACCCATCAGTCCTGCTTTGCGGACAGCGTTCAGGTTTTCTTGCGTGCCTTTTGCATATGTAACCCGTCCGTCTGCAACACTGGGGCCTTCATGGTCTACTGCTTCAGCATTGGGTGCAATGATCTCACCGCATATTTCGCCTACGATTTCCAGTACTTTTTCGTAGCTGTCCATTGCATCTTCAAAATCCTGTGGAGCATAATCGAATTGATCTTTGTCGGCATAACCGCGTTCCTTCAGTTCAACGATGCGCTTCATCAACGGATGATGAAGATGATGCTTCATGCTTGGATTATCTAAATAAAAATTAGCCATAATTTACTTCGTGTTTTGCTTGTAATACTTAATCATCTTCGGAAGCACTTCTTCTACAGTACCGTTGATAACGTAATCTGCGATTGTGTTGATAGGAGCGTTTTCGTCGTTGTTGATAGAGATGATGATACCTGCATCCTGCATACCTGCAATGTGCTGGATCTGTCCGGAAATACCGCATGCTATATATAGCTTGGGACGAACCGTAAGACCGGTTTGCCCGATCTGGCGGTCATGGTCGCAAAAGCCTGCATCTACAGCAGCACGGCTTGCGCCTACTTCTGCATGAAGTTCTTTTGCCAGGTCAAACAGCAGGTCGAAGTTTTCTTTTGAACCAACGCCATAACCTCCGGCTACAACAATGGGAGCGCCTTTCAGGTTATGCTTGGCTTTTTCTACATGACGGTCTATTACTTTTACTACGTAGTCAGTTTCCTGTACATATTTGGCAACGTCATGCTTTTCTACTTTACCTTTATAATGTGTATCTAGAATTTCTTTCTTCATTACACCTTCGCGGACAGTAGCCATTTGTGGGCGATGTTCCGGGTTGATAATCGTAGCAACTATATTGCCACCGAAAGCCGGACGTATCTGGTATAACAGGTTCTCGTATGTAATACCTGCCTTTTTATCTTCGTGGTTACCTATTTCCAGTGAAGTACAGTCGGCTGTCAGACCGCTTGTTAAGGCTGAAGAAACGCGGGGTCCCAGGTCGCGGCCGATAACGGTTGCCCCCATCAGGCAAATCTGCGGTTTTTCTTCTTTGAAGAGGTTTATCAGTATGGAAGAGTGGGGAAGTGATGTGTAGGGGAACAATCCCGGTGCATCAAATATGTGCAGTTTATCTACACCGTAAGGCAATACTTGTTTTTCCACACCGTCCAGTCCTTTTCCAGCAACGATAGCTTCGAGCTGGCAGTTTAATTGGTTTGCTAACTTCCTGCCTTTGGTCAGAAGTTCGAGGCTTACGTCGGCAACTGTAGTGCCTTCAAGCTCGCAATATACAAATACATTGTTCATAATCTTATCCAATCGTGTGGTTAGCCAACAGTTCAACAATCATATCTTCAATATCTCTGTCCGAGCTGCTCAGCGTTTTGCTTTCCTTTGCCTGGAATACGATGTTTTCAATCGTTTTCACTTTCGTAGGGGAGCCTGACAGGCCGCATTGTGCAACATCGCCTTCCACATCGGCAACACTCCATTCTGTGATGTTCAGATATGGATATTTTTCGTAGAGGTCGGCATACGGGATGTATTCTGTTGCCAGGTTGATGGCTGCTTTTTCCTGTGCGCCTAATGCACGTTTATATTTTTGTACCAGTTTTGCATTGCGCGGACGGCAAGGTGCTGCCGATCCGTTAACTGTGATTACGATAGGCAGTGGACCTTCTGCAGTTTCCACGCCTCCGTCTATATGACGTTTTACAGTGATACGGCGTGCTTTTTGGTCTACATTCAGAATTTCTTCAGCATATGTAATTTGTGTCACTCCTAACTTTTCGGCCACTTGCGGACCTACTTGTGCCGTATCGCCGTCGATAGCCTGGCGGCCGCCGATGATGATATCATAATCTTTGATTTTCTTTATAGCCGTAGCCAATGCATACGAAGTAGCCAATGTGTCTGCCCCGGCAAAGGCACGGTCGGTTAACAAATAGCCGCCGTCTGCTCCGCGGTACAAACCTTCGCGGATTACTTCTGCAGCTCGTCCCGGGCCCATGGTTAACAGCGTCACTGTAGTCCCGGGGTGAGCATCTTTCAGGCGCAATGCCTGTTCCAATGCATTCAGGTCTTCCGGGTTAAAGATAGCCGGAAGGGCAGCGCGGTTTACTGTTCCGTCAGCCTTCATAGCATCCTTCCCCACGTTGCGTGTGTCCGGAACCTGTTTCGCCAATACAATAATTTTTAAACTCATATTTGTTGAAATATTAGATTTTCCAAGAGGAAATATATTATTCTTTCTTTTATAAGTCGCTGAATAGCGGCTTGCAAAATTAATCAAACATTCTTTAACTCAAAGTATTTTCCCCTGAAAAGTGCACACTTAAGGGCGTTTTGAGCATGATGTTTGCCTGTTTTGGAATGTTCGTATTATTTTATTGAAATGATTTAAATTGTTTGATTCGGTGTTTAGCACAAATCTTTATACGAATAACTAAAAAAATCATCCCGATGTTTTTTTGAAATTATCGGGATGATTTTTTCAAATGTTCCCGATGACTTTAGGAACAGATATCTTTTAAAAATTCTTCCAGTACCGCTATCGGTTTTGAGGCCTGGATGTTTGAGGGAAATAATATTAAGATTTTCTTTTTGTTGTTTCTGTCTATACAGGTTTTGTTTAAGGGCTTTAACCGAATTAAAATGGGATTTGAACAAAACTGTTATAAAGAAAATCCTAAATTTTTATATAGTTGCTTTTTTCGCATCTAACCGCTTCACCACTTGTCCGTACACGATCAATGCAATGGCCGATACCAGAGCAATGGCTCCGAAGTAGTACCAGATGTAATGCGCATGTGCACTGGCGGCTTGCCATTCGGCATGTGTGCTGAAAAGGGCTGGTTCAGGGCAATATTTGCTCAACAGGAAGCCTGACAGGCCGAATCCGAAAATAGACGACAGGAACGAATGCAGGTGGCTGAATCCGAGATAAAGCCCTTCTTCCCCTTTAGGAGCCTGCAGGGAGAAATATTCCAGAAAGCGGGGTGAGATAAACGTTTCGGCCAATCCCTGAAATACAATTCCTATTACCATCATAAAGGCTACCGGGTGCATGCCCAGGATGGTGGTGTTTCCTTCCAGCATATTTCCGTATGCCATGCACAAGGCAGATACAGGCATGATGAACATGCCGACGGTCATGGAAGTGAGTGCCGTTTTCTTTCGCATCATTTGCGTCACGAGGTTTACGGTGAGGACTACCACTAGTGGATTCACATTGGCGTACCAGGATGGCGATGCTCCTTCGCCTGCCAGACGGAGGACGTACTTCGGCATTGTGGCATATAGCTGGTGTTGTACCATCCAGAAACCTGTAATGATGAGGATCAGTATCAGGAGCCGGCCGTTGCTGCATACTTTTATCAGGGCATTCCATATTTGACGGAACGTTTTTCCTTCGCCGGAGTGCTGGCTGCTTTTGTAGAAGAACCAGATGGCGAGCAAGGCAAGAAATGTCATGCTTGCCGAAAAGTAGTTTAGTGTGATAAGCCCTTCGTTACCTAGTGCTTCACGTAAGGGCTTTACGATGGTTTTGCCTGAAAAGGCGCCAATATTCACCATTGCATAGAAGATGGAGAAACCTTTGGCGCGGGTTTCGGTGGTGGTCTCCTTCGCTACAGTTCCGGAGATAACGCTTTTGATGAAAGCGCCTCCGCATACGATCAGTGCCATGATGGGGATGATTCCGTAGCTGAAGTTGCTTTCCGGCAATCCAGTAAAGGTAGTGGTGGTTCCGTATTCTACCAGACCGGCGGATTGAAGCCAGGTAGGATAGAGAGCTAGTCCCAGATAGCCGCAAGTGAGGAGGGTGAAGGCCAGCAGCATGGAGTTGCGGAAGCCTATTTTGTCGGCAAGTGCCCCGGCAAAGGTGGGGAGCAGGTAAAGGCAGGCTGAGAATATGCCGGCGATACTGGCTGCCTGAATGTCGTTGAACCCGAGGATACGGCTCAGGTAAAGGGTTATTACAATAAAAACGCCGTAGTAGGCGGCGCGTTCAAACAGTTCTACGGTATTGGCTACCCAGAATGCTTTGCTGAATTTGATTTTCTCTTTCTTTGTTGTTGTATTCATGTGATAATTGTTATTTTTTCCATCTATTTCTTTGTGTAGTTCTGATGGATGGCCTTGTCGAGCGCTTTCCAGTGTTCGTCCGTCATGCTGTTGGGCGTAAAGAGGGTGATTCCTGCAGCACCGTTTTCCATCGAGCCGCGTACGGCTTCTTCTATTTCGGAGGGCAGCAGGCCGTGTCCTTCGGGGTCTTTGATGTTGGCTTTGTTTTGCCAGTCATGGCAGATAAACAGGCCACTGTATACCGGGAATTTACCGCCAACCGTTTCTACCTCTTCCTTTACGATGGGAGCGAGCCAGGAAGCGGGTTCCAGATAAAAATCATTATAGTTCATCGGGAATACGGCATCCAGATTCCATTTGTCCCATTCCTGGCGAACCATCCATTTGGCATGTGAGTCCGGGCCGGGGAATACGGCCGCACTCAGTTTCTTGCCTTTGGCATGAACGGCGTCGGATATTTTGTTTACCAGGTTGGTGATTACATCGCAACGGAACTGTGCCCATTCCGGACATTTCGACGGATCTTCTACAGTCAGGATATCGATGCCGGTGGCTGCTTTGAAATCGGCTACGCATTTAGGGCAGTAGCAGTAGTCGGCCGTAGGATACTCTTCGTTCATTACCAGTCCGTATTTATCCCACAAGCCTTTGGCTAGGATCACGTCTACATAGCGGATATAGTCGAGGTGTATATAATCTACTTCCGGAATGTCGGCCACGTTGCTGTATTCCTGAACAATGTAATTAATCACACTGTCATTGTTCGGACACATGAATTTGTAATAAGGAACATAGGCCTGTACGTTGTAAGCCGATTCCCCTTTGCGGTTTATGGCATACCATGACGAATCGGCGTTGCCATTCAGCATAGTGGGGATCCATGCGTGATACTCCATGCCGTTAGCTTTTGCTATTTTGGCGGCGCGTTGTATCTTCTCAAGGTTATAGCCTACGTTGTAGCACATGCCGTCTACTCCGTGCGCATGCCACTTGCTAAAGTCTTCCTGAATGGTTTGTTCGGTTGCGTCTTGTCCTTCGCCTTGCCAGGCGTAGACTTTTACCGTTTTCTCCGGTGCTTTGCTGCAGCAGGCTGTCATAGCCAGGGCTGCCAGAGCGAAAAGAAGTGTTTTCATTTTAGATATGATTTGTTGTTTATAAAAAAGGCTATCTAAAATATAAATATCCAGATAGCCTTTGGTACTACATGTTACTTTTTAATTCTCTTTCATCCATTTTTTACCTTCTGGAGTAATAGCGAAAATATATGCGCCTATTGCTATTGCGCATAAAAAAGACATCATGATAATTGCTCCTATTTTATCCTCCTTTCTTATCTGTCTTTAATATAATATAGGCCGACTGAGAAACATAAAGCTACAGTGACTAGACCAACTACGTACATGATCCATTTGTCATCAAACTCTCCTAAAAAAGAAGAGATCAATACGGCGGTAGCTACATACTTCGTTACGTCCATCAGCCATTTGCCTATTTCCTTTCTCATTTGTTGCAAATATAATGTTATAAATTAGATTTCGCAAGAGCAGATCGTCGGAATCAGGTTGCGGTCGCCGTAAGCATTATCCACGCGGGCAACGTTGATCCAGAATTTGCCATCATGCAGCCATTCCAGAGGGAATGCAGCTTTGCTACGTGGGTATTCGTGCTTCCATTCGTCGGCAGCTACTTCATATTCGGGATGCGGTGCATTCTTTAGTACGTTGTCTTCTTTTGAGGCTTTCCCTTCTTCTACTTCCTTGATCTCTTCCCAAATACATTCCATAACTTCGGCAAAACGATCCAGTTCGGCTTTGCTTTCGCTTTCGGTCGGTTCTATCATCAATGTGCCGTGTACGGGGAATGAGAGAGTGGGTGCGTGGTAGCCAAAGTCCATCAAACGTTTGGCTATGTCGCCTTCGTCGATACCTGAACGCTCTTTCACTGTGCGGCATTCCAGAATCAGCTCGTGGCCTACGCGTCCGGTTGCTCCTGTGTAAACAATGCCGTAGGTGTCTTTGAATTTTGAAGCCAGATAATTGGCATTCAGGATGGCCGTTTTCGTAATTGTTGTCAAACCTTCTGTTCCCAACATGCGGATGTAACCGTATGTGATCGGCAGGATTCCTGCACTACCATATGGAGCGGCAGAAACAGTGTTCAGATCGCTTCCCCAAAGGACAGGGTGCTGAGGTAAGAACGGTATCAGATGTTCTGCAACGCATATCGGACCGACGCCCGGACCACCCCCGCCATGAGGAGATGAGAATGTTTTATGAAGGTTCAGGTGGCAAACGTCTGCGCCGATAGTTCCCGGATTTGTCAAACCTACCTGCGCGTTCATATTTGCACCATCCATATATAGCTGTCCGCCACAAGCATGTACAATGTCGCACATCTCTTTGATATCTGTTTCAAAAATACCGTGGGTAGACGGATAAGTGATCATACTGGCAGCCAGATTATCTTTATTTTCTTCTGCTTTGGCACGAAAATCTTCCAGATCGATGTTTCCGTTCTCATCGCATTTTACTGTTACGGTTGAGAATCCGCATTGAACAGCGCTGGCCGGATTGGTTCCGTGTGCCGATGCCGGCAAAAGTACGATGTTACGATGTCCTTGCCCTATACTTTCCTGATAAGCACGGATTACGCGCAAACCGGTATATTCTCCGGCTGCTCCTGAGTTGGGTTGCAAAGTAACTCCTTTAAGTCCTGTTATTTCTGCCAGATAAGAGCTCAGGTTTTCTATCAGTTCTTTGTAACCTTCAACCTGTTCTTCCGGAGCATAAGGGTGAATATTCATAAATTCGGCACGGCTTAGCGGCAGCATGGTTGATGCCGGATTCAGCTTCATCGTACACGAACCTAGTGAAATCATTGAATGTGCCAATGATACATCCTTACGTCCCAGACGGGTGATATAACGCATTAGTTCCGTTTCTGTATGGTACTTCTTGAATACATCCTGTTGCAGGAATTCGGAAGTACGTGCGAACTTATCGTCAAAGTAGCGTTTTGCAGGAACAGATTCATTCAACATATAGTCTTTGCCTGCTGCGCCAGAGAAGATATACAACAGAACGCCTATATCGGTAGGCTGGGTTGTTTCGTCAACACTGATACCAACTTGTCCGCCTTCGAAGTAACGCAGGTTTACTTTGCATTCCAATGCAATTTCGCGAAGAACATTGATTGAAACGTTGGCAGGAAGTTCGATCATCAATGTATCGAAATAATTTTTGTTTAATTGCTTATATCCTAATTTTTCTAACTCTCCGGCAAGGAATCCTGCGGAAGAGTGGATGCGGTTGGCTATGTTTTTCAGGCCTTCGGCTCCATGGTAAACGGCATAGAATCCGGCCATTGTTGCAAGTAAAGCCTGAGCGGTGCAAATATTGGAGGTTGCTTTTTCGCGTTTGATATGTTGTTCGCGGGTCTGCAAAGCCAAGCGGTAGGCAGGGTGTCCGTATGCATCTTTAGAGATACCGATGATACGTCCGGGGATAGTACGTTTGTACTCCTCTTTCGTAGCAAAATAAGCTGCCGACGGACCTCCGTAAAACATAGGGATACCGAAGCGCTGGGTGGTACCGAATACTGCATCAGCACCCCATTCTCCCGGAGGAGTGAGTAATACAAGACTCATCAGGTCGGCAGCAACGCCCACTTTGGTATCGTTAGCATTGGCACGGGCAACAAATTCTTTGTAGTCTTCTATAGAGCCATTTGCATTCGGGTATTGTACGATGGCACCGAACACGTCGGGAGTTAGTTCGAATTTCTTATAATCACCTACGACAACTTTGATGCCTTGTGGTATCATGCGTGTATGGATCACTGCCAGAGTGGACGCAAATACACACTCGTCAACAAACACTGTGTTGGCTTCCGCTTTTACTTGTGCGCGGCTGCGGGCGCCATGGAACATGGTTACGGCTTCGGCTGCTGCCGTAGCTTCGTCAAGCAATGAACAGTTGGTCAGAGGTAAACCTGTTAATTCGCTGACAACTGTCTGGAAATTTATTAGAGCTTCCAGTCGTCCCTGAGAGACTTCTGCTTGATAAGGAGTATAAGATGTATACCAAACCGGATTCTCGAATACATTACGTTGGATAGGAGCGGGACAAATAGTATCGTACCATCCCATTCCGATATAAGATGTGAATACTTCGTTCTTGGATGCCAATTCGGCAATATGCTCGGCATATTCCCGTTCGGTCATTGGTTCGGGAAGGTTCAGGGGGGCTTTAAGACGGATGTTGGCCGGAATTGTCTGGTCGATCAATTCGTCAAGCGAGTTTACACCAATAGCCTGCAGCATAGATGGAACGTCTTCCGTAGAAATGCCTACATGGCGGTTTACAAATTTGTTCGTGTCCATAATATTTGATCTTATAAATAAGGATTATTTAATTTCTCGTTGATAATGGTTGTCTCCGTACCGTGACCCGGATAAACAACTGTTTCATCCGGCAATGTTAACAGCTTGTTTTTTATGGCTGCAATCAGTACATCCTGATTGCCACCCCAGAGATCTGTCCGTCCTATACTTCCCGAAAACAAGGCATCGCCTACAATAACAAAACCGTTTTTGGAGTTATAGAAACATACACTTCCCGGAGAGTGCCCGGGTACTGTAATTACCTGTAATTCGGATTTGCCGAATTTAATAATTTCTCCTCCTACCAGGTATTTTTCTACAGGAACATCTTGTATGCCGGCAGGTAATCCGAACTGTTTTGCTTGTTCTTCGGAAGAGGGCAGGCCTTCTACGTCTGCTTTATGGGCTTCTGGCTTGAGGCCGTATGTTTTATATACAAATATATTGCCGAATATATGGTCTAAGTGTAAATGTGTGCACAGGTAACGTTTAATTGTCAGTCCGTTTTGAGCAACAAAATCACTTATTTCTTTTTCTTCGTTTCGGCGTATGCATCCGCAATCAATGAGGACTGCTTCTTTTGTCTCATCATACAAAAGGTATGTGTTTTCTGAGAAGTAATTTACTTCAAATGCTTTTATTGAAATCATAGAGGGATATATACTACTTTTTTAGTTTCAAAAAATTCTTCTTTAAAATGAGCTTTCAAATCAATTGTAACTGCCTGATTGCGGAAAGGTAAAACCTCATGTTGCAGTTCGCCGCCTTTAAGGCAAATAAGTCCGTTAGGCAATGCGTTCATTTGTTCTTTCCGTATGTTTTTACGTACAATCTTAGCAAGGTCAGCCAGCGGCATTACGGCACGGCTTACTACGAAATCGAAAAGCTGCTTTTCTTCCTCTCCCCGGCAATGACGAAAGGTTACGTTTGTAAGCCCGATGCTTTCGGCAACAGCTTGTCCTACTTTTATTTTTTTACCGATACTGTCCACCAGGTGGAATTGTACTTCCGGGAAAAAAATCGCTAACGGAATCCCGGGAAAACCTCCGCCGGTGCCTAGGTCCATCACCGACGAACCATTCTTGAAATGGAGCATCTTGGTAATTCCCAGCGAATGCAGTACGTGGTGGAGATATAAATTGTCAATATCTTTCCTTGATATGACATTTATTTTAGAATTCCAGTCTGCGTATAAATCAAAAAGAGCTACAATTTGTTCTTTTTGATTTATGGTTAGTGACGGGAAATAAGTACTGATAGCTGATAATTGATAACTGATAATTGATAATTTGTCATCCGGTTGATTTTGCTCCATCTCCATTTTGTTTGTAAGTTTTCGACTATTAATTTTCAATTAATCCGGCAATAGGACTTTCCTTCTTGAGTAGATGTTTTATTTCGTCAAAAGGAAGGTGTACATTGATTGTTCCTACAACATAAGCGGCGATTTCATATTCATTGAATGTGTAAGTGATGCCGGTCGAGTCGATCAGGAAATTACCGTTGGGGAAGATTTCTTCGATACTGAAAAATCCTGCATTTTCTAATTCCTTGGGGTTTTCGGCATTGTTCTGTTTGGTAATTTTGTCTACAATAATTTGGCTTAAATTGTCCTGGAAATTTTCAACAAATATATCTTCTTCTGTGACGGGCTCGCCTGTCTTCAGGTTTAACACATGATTCATGTGCGAATGTGATCCATGAGCGCCGCCCGTATAGCTTTCCATGTTAACGGTGTAGCTTATTATGTCGTTTTCGTTATAAACAATATCATTGGATGCCATTTCGTAATAAGAGAACCAGGAAGCGACAGGTTGGTTTTTGTCTTTTTCCAATTCCTGTTTAAAATCAGTTTCCAGATCTTTGTATGCACTTAAGTAATCTTGCGTATAACGTTCGATTGCTTCTTGCGGGGTTGCATTTTCATACGTGTCACCGAAACACGAAAGAACAAATTGCTTTTGTATTTTTTGAAGTATTTCTTTGTTTGAATATTTTACGGGGAAAGTAAAACTGATTTGCAGGTTGCAATTCGGGTTATCAGGATTTTCCAGTAAATGATAGGTTCTGTCTACACTGATGGAATCGAACTGGATATTGTTTTCTGCAGTTTTTCTAGTTCCGGGCTTACAGCCGGTTATCATAAAACTCAGGAAAAGAAGTACACACAGGCTATTAATATATGATTGCGCTTTCATAGGATAACAGATTTAATATTGCGATGCAAATGTACGTCATTTATTTTATAGTTTGCCGAAACAAATGTATTTTTACCCCGTTTTTAATAATCAATTTAATTCTCAAAGAGACCATGAAGAAGACATTAGTGTTTATGTCCGTTGCTTTGTCTGCCTGCTCCATTCCTGACAGTACTACTGTGGAAGTTATGGACAGATTGGCGACAACTACTCAGAACGAGTTCTATGTGAGTAATAAGGCTCCTTTACAACCTCAACAGTTTATTAAATTACCGGTAGGTAGTATTGAACCGGAAGGATGGCTCCTGAAACAGCTCGAATTACAAAAAGATGGCTTGAACGGACATTTGGGGGAAATCAGTGCCTGGCTGCAAAAAGGCGATAATGCCTGGTTGACAAACGGAGGGCAGTGGGGATGGGAGGAAGTTCCCTACTGGTTGCGTGGTTACAGCAATCTTTCTTATATTATGAAGGATGAAGCAATGCTGAAAGAAACAAAGTTCTGGATTGAAGGTATACTGAAAAGCCAGCGGGCAGACGGTAATTTTGGTCCGGTTCATCAGAATGATGGCAAACAGGATTTTTGGCCGAATATGATCGTTCTGTGGATTGTGCAATCATATTATGAATATTCCGGTGATCAACGGATTATTGATTTTATGTCCAACTATTGTAATTATTTGCTGACTGTTCCGGACGAAGATTTTCTGTATAGTTACTGGGAGAACAGCCGTGGCGGGGATAATCTGTGGAGTGTAGTATGGCTTTATAACCGTACCGGAGACAAAAAACTGTTGGCTCTGGCAGAAAAGTTACATAAAAATACAGCCGACTGGACTAAATCCACCGAGTTGCCCAACTGGCATAATGTGAATATTGCCCAGTGTTTCCGCGAACCTGCAACTTACTTCTTGTTTAATAAAGATTCGGCTATGTTGGAGGCTAGTTATAATGTGCAGAGTTTGATACGCCGGGCTTTCGGCCAGGTGCCGGGGGGTATGTTCGGAGCAGACGAGAATGCGCGGACAGGTTTCTTTGACCCTAGACAAGGAACGGAGACTTGCGGTTTTGTAGAACAGATGGCTTCAGATGAAATTATGCTTCTGATTACCGGCGATCCGTATTGGGCTGAAAACTGTGAAGATGTTGCATTCAACAGTTATCCTGCTTCTATGATGCCCGATTATAAATCATTGCGTTATATAACCTGCCCTAATCATGTGATAAGCGATTCCAAAAACCATCATCCGGGTATTGATAACCGTGGCCCGTTCCTGGCTATGAATCCGTTCAGTAGCCGTTGTTGCCAACATAATCACGGTTTTGGCTGGCCTTATTATACAGAGCATTTGGTTCTGGCTACTCCTGATAATGGTATTGCTGCCGTACTTTATAATGCATGCCATGCCAAAATAAAAGTGGGTGACGGAACGGAAATTACCCTGCATGAACAAACTAATTATCCGTTTGAGGAAACCGTCCGTTTCTCAATAGAAACACCGGAGGCGGTAACATTTCCTCTTTATTTGCGTATTCCGTCCTGGTGTAAAAATGCTTCCGTTTTGGTGAATGGTAAACCTGTAAATGCCGGCTTGAGTGCAGGAAAGTATATCCGGATCAATCGTGAATGGAATGCAAACGATGAAGTAATACTGAATATCCCGATGGATTATTCCGTTCGTAACTGGCAGGTTAATAAAAATAGTGTCAGTGTGAATTACGGCCCGCTTACATTGTCATTGAAGATAGACGAAGATTATAAAAAACTGGATAGCCGTGCTACGGCAATAGGCGACTCCAGATGGCAGGAAGGGGCAGATGCAGAGGCTTGGCCTACTTATGAGATTTATCCGGGAAGTAACTGGAATTATGCGCTCTTAACGAACTCGCCGATCACGTTGCTACGTAAAGATTGGCCGGAAGACGGTAATCCGTTTACTTTTGATAAAGTACCTATGGAATTTAAAGCTAAAGGACGTCTTGTACCCGGATGGAAGGTAGACGAATATGGCCTTTGTGGTGTTTTGCCTTATGAAAATGCGAAAAAGTCTGATACGGTTGACGATATAACCCTTATCCCTATGGGAGCGGCACGCCTTAGAATAACTTCATTTCCTACGTCGGAAAAGTAATCTTGGTATCTGCTACGATAACTTTGAATTTAACGAGTTAATATTAGGTTGAAAATTGAGAAATCCGGTCTGTAAAGCCTCTGTAGGCCTACGGAGGTATCACCGGAGCTCCGGCAATGGTTTTGTAGGGGTACGAAATGGCTGCCGGCGCGTCTGTAATGGTTTTGTAGGCCTACAAAATGGCCGCAGCTACTCCGGTAATGGTTTTGTAGGGGTACGGAGCTTTCGCCGGAGCTCCGGTGATACTTTTGTAGGTGTACGCATCCTTTCCTGTCTGAATTCCTACTATAAACTTATAAGTACCCGTGTTTGAATATGCGTCAATATAAGCCGGGAAATTGGCCAATGTGGAAATACTACTAGCCAAATCGCCCGGTTTCAGATTTTATTACCTGGATTTTATAAATTCCGACGGCGATTTGCCGTATTGTTTCTGGAAACAGGTTGAGAAGTAAGCAGGTGAGGAAAAGCCTACCTGAAAGGCTATTTCGTTCATCCGGGTTTCTCCGTTTTGCATCAGTAGGACTGCTTTTTTCAGACGTGAAATCTTTATAAAGTCTACCGGCGACATTCCGGAAAGCCCTTTTACCTTTCGGTATAAACTGGAGGTACTCATACCCATTTCGGCAGCCAGCATTTCCACATTCAAGGCTTCATCAGTGATGTGTTCATCCAGGTAAGCGTTGAATTTGCTTAAGAAAATATCGTCTACGGGTGATACGGCCAATGATGAGGCCGGCGCCAGAGGCTTTTCCAGGTACGTTTTATTTAGTATTTCCCGGCTTTTTAATAGGTTTTGTATCTGTGCAATCAGTAATTCGATGGAGAATGGTTTCTCCATATAAGCGTCTGCACCTTTGTTTAAACCTTCCAGACGGGATTGGAGGTTATGTTGTGCTGTTAAAAGTATAAACGGGATATGGCTGTAGTCTACGTCGTTCTTTACCGTATTACATAGTTCAAAGCCATCCATTACCGGCATCATGACATCGCTTATGATCAGGTTTACATTATTTTCTTTCAGTTGGCCGAGTGCGGATTTCCCATTATCAGCTTCCAGTACCTGATAGTTGGTAGAAAGTTCTTGTGCAATAAACTTACGCATATCGGCTTGGTCTTCCACGATCAGGACAACAGGTGTACCGGCTTGCGGAATGGAAATCGTTTCAGTTGGATAGGTTTCAGGGGTTTCGTCGGCCACCATTGTGTAGCCGTCTGCTTGTTCCGTGGGCAGTGTGAGGCAGAACAAGTTCAGGCCATCAGTTGTGTGCCTGTAGGTCAAATTGCCGCTGTGAAATTCGGCCAGCGAGCGTGCCAAAGACAAACCTATACCGCTTCCTTGTTTGTTTTCTGTTTCTTTCAGACGATAGAAAGGTGTAAAGATATTTTCTTTTTCTTCTTCAGGAATAAGGAAGCCATCGTTGGTGACAGAGACGGTAAAAGTTTTCTTTTCGTTATCAGTTGTCAGGGCCAGGCAAACCGTTTTATCGGAGTATTTGATGGCATTCGCAATCAGGTTACTGATGATTTTAGAGAAAGCTTCGCGGTCGATATAAGCAGCGATATATTCCTCGGGAATATGGAGGGTGAACTTTTTTTCCTCCTTCTCAAGTATGGGCATGAAAGGTTGCAAAATATTTTCAATCCAAAGTTTTACATCCGTTTTCACGTAATTGAGACGGAAACCTTTACTTTCGGTTTTCCGGAAATCAAGCAATTGGTTGCTGAGGTTAAGTAGGCGCTGGGTATTCTTTTCGATGATTTCGAGGTTTGCTTTGGTAGAGGCGTTTCCGTCGTTGGATTTTAATATCTTTTCCAGCGGTGCCTTTATAAGAGTCAGCGGGGTACGTATTTCATGTGTGATAAAGGTGAAAAATTGTATTTTGGCATTGTAAAGTTCTTTTTCTTTTTTGCTTTCGAATATTTCTTGGTTGATGCGGTGTTTTTCTATCAACTTCGCTTTTTTATAATAATAAAAGATAGCTATACAGGCAATTATTAAAATAAAATATAACAGCATAGCCCAGCCGGTTGCCCAGAAAGGAGGGGTTATGATTATTTGCAGTGTCTGTTCATTTTCTTGCCACACACTGCCGCTGTTGGTCGATTTTACTTTGAACAGATAGCTGCCGGGAGAAAGATTTGCAAAAGTAACCTCTTTGTTTTGATTCATATATATCCAGTCTTTGTCTACACCTTCCAGTTTATAGGCATATTCGATTGCTTCCGGAGAAGTAAAGCTTAAAGCTATATATGAAACCGTAAATGTAGATATGTTGTATGGCAGTTTTAATTGGTAAGTGCTTTCAATCGGAGACATTTTAGCCTTGTATTTCCGCTTTTGATCACCTGGAATGTTGATATTCGTAATGTAAATGGGAGGGGTATAAGTATCTGCCCTGAAATGCTTCGGGTTGAAGGCCAGCATACCGTCAATTGTTCCCATATAGATTGTTCCGTCCGGAGCTTTGAAAGAGGAGCTGAAATTAAACTGCATTTCCTGTAAACCGTCCGTATAGGTATAAGTACGCATTACAAATGTTTCGGGGTCAAATTTTACTAACCCGTTGGCCGTTGAAATCCAGAAGAAATGTTCATCGTCTTCAACTATGCGATAGATAATGTTGCTGGGCAGACCGTTTTCGGAAGTGATCCGGTTGAACGAATCGGTTTGGTCGTCATAGCGTGAGAAACCGTTGCTTGTGGTTATCCATATCCTGCCTCTGCTGTCTTCATAAACAGAGTTTCCGTTATTGCTGCCTAATCCCTGGGATTTGGATAAATCGGATGTATAACGAACAACCTTGTCTTCTTTGGGAAGATATCGGTATACGCCATCGTTTGTAATGATCCAGATCGTCCTTTTTTTATCTTCATATATCTGGCGGACTAATGATCTGATATTTTTCCACGGCTGGAAACTGTCTGTCGATTTATTGTAGAAAACCGTACCGGAAGAAGTTCCTATGAGCATGTTCCCGTTGTCCAGTTTATGGAAACAAAGGACAAAATCGCTTATTAACCCTTTTTGTGTATTTGAACGGGTGTAACGTTTTATTATTTTGCCCGACGGAATGTCCAGTACGTCTATTCCGTTATTGAATGTACCAACCCATAGCTTATTCTCATCTGCCAGCAGGCCGTGAATGTTTGTTGCCGATAAAGGGTGATTGGGGTTGTTTAAGGAAAAATTAACCATCTCGTTGGTTTGCAGATCATAGCGATTGATACCGTTATCTTCTGTGCCTACCCATAAATGCCCGTATTTGTCAGGGCATATTTCGCGAACAGCATTTCCCAGCATACCAGGATGTGTTTTCCCTCCGATAAAATACCGGAATCCAGTGTATTCTTTAGGAAGGTAATTTATTCCTCCGAAGAATGTGCCTACCCACATGCCTCCTTCTTTGTCTTTTGTTAATGCATAAACAGCGTTATCGGCAATTGTGTATTCGTTAGTAAGCGATTTCTGCAGATGTTGTATTTTTTTATCTATTATGTTATAAATGTATATCCCCGATTCGGATGCAATCCAGAAGGTGTTTTTATTGAATGCGGTAATGGCTCTGACTTGTATTTGGGGAATAATTGTTTCGATCTTTTGCGTTTGGTAATGAAATAGCATTAGTCCGGCTTTGTCTGTTCCTATTAAAATGCCGGTTTCAGGAATCTGGCAGATGACAGAAAGATGAATCTGCTGGTTCTTTTCTTCTTCTTCCAGAATCGGGGTCATATCAAAACTGTTGGTTTCGTTCCTGTATGAATATATGTTGCTGTCGTCACAAAAGATAGGATAGCCGTCTTCCGACAGAATCATATTGTTAGGGTGAAAATATTTTTCAGCGGGATAA
The DNA here is from genome assembly GCF_900108035.1 of Parabacteroides chinchillae. Lineage (GTDB taxonomy): Bacteria > Bacteroidota > Bacteroidia > Bacteroidales > Tannerellaceae > Parabacteroides > Parabacteroides chinchillae. Next base: position 88,576 of record NZ_FNVS01000006.1, on the reverse strand, counting down.
ACTTGTATGGATTTTTCGGTTGGAGAATATTTTACAATATAATTGTATTCCATGCACCACAAATTGTTTCGCTTGTCTTCCAGCACGGATTGAAAGTATTCGGTGTGGTTGTTCCTACCGGGGAAGGTCAGGGGATGAAATGAGTTTGTATGATAATCGTAATAACAGGTACCCTGGTTTGTGCAGACCCATATTTTCCCGTCTGTTCCTTCGGATAAAGAAATAATATGATCGCCCGGAATGCTGGATTCTTCCCACGAATTATATCTGTAAATTTTAAATGTATATCCGTCAAAGCGGTTTAAGCCGTCGTCTGTTCCGAACCACATGAATCCTTTTTGGTCTTGCAAAGAGCAAAAAACAGAGTTATGAGACAATCCGTGTTTGTTGTTATAATGCTTGAAATAGAGTTCGCGGGCCGTACTGCCTTGGCAATACAGAATACAAATCATATTTATAACAACAAGGATGAAAGATTTCATAAGTATTGGAAAATAAGTGCTTTTCAGGGGCAAATCTACTACAAATGAATGATGTTTGAAAGCTTTTGAATGATTTCTGAAAGCATTCATCCTGTTAAAACCGTTCTTTTGCTATCGGAAAAACAGAGATGAATTTAAGTTGTGTACTATATATATCATGAAAAAGCATTTTTATTTGTTTTTATTTCTGGTTGGACTGTTGTTTAGCAGTTGTTCGGATCCGGGAGTTTCTTTTCAACCTGAAAAGAAAAACGATCTGCGGGCTCCGGCATATCCATTGATTACAATAGACCCTTATACCAGTGCCTGGTCTTTTTCGGATCATTTGTATGATGATTGCATACGTCACTGGACAGGGAAGAAGCATCCTTTAATAGGGGCAGTTCGTGTGGATGGCAAGGCTTATCGTTTTATGGGCAAAGAGGATATGGCTTTAAAGGCTATATTGCCTACAGCAGCCAGAGAAAAATGGGATGCTGCTTATACTGAAAGAGAACCTGCTTCCGGCTGGTTGTCGATGGATTTTAATGATGCATCATGGACAAAAGGAAAAGCAGCCTTCGGAACATCTGAAATGCCTAACCTCTCTACTTCCTGGATAAGCCCTGATATTTGGATTAGAAGAACCTTTGATTTACCGGAAGATGATTATAACGGACAGACAATCTTCCTGGAATATTCTCATGATGATATTTTTGAACTTTATGTGAATGGGATAGAAGTTGTGAATACCGGAAATACATGGAAAAACAACGTGATAATAGAACTTCCGGCCGAAGTGAAAGCAATGCTGAAACCGGGAAAAAATATAATAACAGCACATTGCCATAATACAGTTGGCGGTGCTTATGTGGATTTCGGTTTATATAGGAAAGAAGATAGAGGCAGTAGTTTTGACTTAGTTGCCAGGCAAACGTCTGCCAACGTATTGCCTACTCAAACGTATTATACATTTGAATGTGGTCCTGTCCAACTGGATATGATCTTTACTTCTCCGTTATTATTGAACGATTTGGATCTGATGACTACTCCGGTTAATTATATCTCTTATCAGGTACAATCTTTAGACGGAAAGGAACATGACGTACAGTTATATGTTGAAGCAACGCCTCATTGGGCAGTAGACAATGAAGGACAGCCCGTTTCGTATGAAAGGGAGGAACGGGACGGTATCACTTATTTGAAAACCGGTACGATAGAACAACCCGTATTGGCAAAGAAAGGGGATGATGTACGTATAGACTGGGGATATTTCTATATGGCTGCAAATGATGCTGAAAATACATCCCTTGCCATAGGCGATTATCATAAAATGAAGAGTGATTTTATTAAAGTTGGTGAATTATCGGCCAACACGTTCAATCCTGATATGGCTCCGGAATCTGAAAATATGAATGTTTTAGCTTTTAACCGGAATCTGGGACATGTTGTTTCTCCGGTTGGCGGATATATTATGCTAGGATATGATGACGGGTATGCTATCCAGTATTTTAAGGATAATCGCATGGCATATTGGAAACATGACGGCCAGGTGAATATTTATAATGCTTTTGAAAAAGCAGGCAAAGACTATGCTTCTGTCATGAAACGTTGTGCCGGGTTTGATACCCGTATGATGAATGATGCAGAAAATGCCGGAGGGAAAAAATATGCCGATTTGTGTGCATTGGCTTACCGTCAGGCTATAGCAGCCCATAAACTGATACAGGATAAGGAAGGCAACCTGTTGTTTTTCTCTAAAGAAAACTTCAGCAATGGTTCTATAGGCACTGTGGATATTACTTATCCTTCTGCTCCTTTGTTTTTACTTTATAATCCTGAATTATTGAAAGGTATGATGAATCCGATTTTCTATTACAGCGAAAGCGGAAAATGGAACAAGCCTTTTGCAGCCCATGATGTTGGAACTTATCCGTTGGCTAACGGGCAAACTTACGGAGGGGATATGCCTGTTGAGGAAAGTGGCAATATGTTGATATTAACTACAGCTATTGCTGTACGTGAAGGAAATGCCGGCTATGCGAAAAAACATTGGGATGTGCTGACGGTTTGGGCTAACTATTTGATGAAAGAAGGCTTGGATCCCGAAAACCAATTATGCACTGACGACTTTGCAGGACACTTTGCCCATAATACTAACCTGTCTATCAAAGCTATCATAGGTATAGCCGGTTATGGTAAACTGGCTGAAATGCTGGGCGAAAAAGAGGTGGCCGATAAGTACACCAATGCAGCCAGGGAGATGGCGGAAAAATGGGTAAACATGGCGGACGATGGAGACCATTACCGTCTCACGTTTGATCAGCCCGGAACCTGGAGCCAAAAGTATAATTTGGTGTGGGATAAATTGCTGGGCTTGCATGTCTTTCCTGAAGAAATTGCAACAGAGGAAATGGCTTATTATCTGACAAAACAGAATAAATATGGCCTGCCTCTGGATATCCGTAAGACATATACCAAGTCCGACTGGATTCTTTGGACAGCTTGTCTTACCAATAACATGGATGATTTTAACAGCCTGGTTGATCCGGTATATAAATATGCGAATGAGACAACAACCCGTATGCCTTTGAGTGACTGGCATGAGACAACGGACGGTAATTCGGTTGGTTTCCGTGCCCGTTCGGTAGTGGGTGGTTATTTTATGAAGATGTTGGAGCAAGCAATGGCTAAAGATATTTCTTCAATGTAAAAATACCCAAGTGGAAAACGCCAAAATTGGGTACATACGATTAATTTGATTTACATTATTGATGGATTCTTCCGTTCCCCGCCTGAGAAGGTCGGGAACTGGAAGTTTATTTAAAATGAAATTTTTAATTACTAACTTATAAATCTGAATTAGCATGAGAAAGAATGTATTAATTGGCTGTGCCTTGGTTTTGGCAATGTGCGTACAAGCACAATGGAAACCGGTAGGTGATAAAATCAAGACACAATGGGCGGAGCAAATCAATCCGAAAAATGTGCTGCCCGAGTATCCGCGTCCTCAAATGGAACGGGCCGATTGGGTGAACCTGAATGGCGAATGGGATTATGCTATAAAGCCAAAAGGTGAAGTGGAGCCTGCTTCATTTGATGGAAAAATATTAGTACCGTTTGCAGTGGAGTCTTCCTTGTCCGGTGTGCAGAAAGAGGTCGGTGAAAATAATGAATTATGGTATAAACGTTCGTTTACAGTTCCTTCTTCCTGGAAGAATAAAGACGTGATGATAAACTTCGGGGCAGTGGATTGGAAAGCCGATGTTTATGTAAATGATATTTTGATAGGTTCACATAAAGGAGGATTTACTCCGTTTTCTTTCAATATTACTCCTTACCTGAATGGCACAAGCAATCAGAAACTGGTGGTTCGCGTTTGGGATCCGAGCGATAAAGGTTACCAGCCTCGCGGCAAACAAGTGTCAAACCCCGAAAGTATCTGGTATACTCCGGTAACCGGTATCTGGCAAACCGTATGGTTGGAACCGGTTGCAACAAATCATATCCAGTCGATCAAGGCTATTCCGAATATCGATACGAAGACTATGTCTGTAACGGTTGCTACTTCTGTAGAGTGTCCGGCCGGTATTGTGGAAGTTAAATTGATGGATAAAGGAAATGTAGTTGCTACAGCTAAAGGTGTGCAAGGAAAAGAATTGCGTTTAACAGTGCAGAATCCTACTTTGTGGAGTCCTGCGAATCCATATTTGTATGATATGAAAGTTTCTTTGTCTAAGAACGGTAAAGTGATAGACGAAGTAAAATCTTATACCGCCTTCCGTAAAATCTCTGCAAAGAGAGATGCAAACGGCATCATGCGTATGCAGCTGAATAATGAAGATTTGTTCCAGTTTGGTCCGTTGGATCAGGGCTGGTGGCCTGATGGTTTATATACGGCTCCTACGGATGAAGCTCTTCTTTATGATATTATCAAAACAAAAGACTGGGGCTTTAATATGATCCGGAAGCACGTAAAGGTAGAACCTGCACGTTGGTATTACCATTGTGATAAGGAAGGTATCTTGGTTTGGCAGGATATGCCTAGCGGTGATCATGGCTCTTATATGTGGGAACATCATGTGTATAATGGTGGGAAAGACCATGAACGTACCACCGAATCGAAAGACAATTATTATCAGGAGTGGAAAGAAATCATGGATCTCTGTATGTCTAATCCATCTGTAGTTGTATGGGTGCCTTTCAATGAGGCATGGGGACAGTTCGATACTGAAAAAGTGGTTGACTGGACTAAATCTTACGATCCTTCCCGTTTGGTGAATCCGGCAAGTGGCGGCAACCATCGTCCTTGTGGTGATATCCTGGATTTGCATAACTATCCTGCACCCGATATGTTCCTGTTCGATCCGCAGCGTGTGACTGTGTTAGGCGAATATGGTGGAATCGGTCTTCCGATAGAAAATCATTTATGGTGGAATAAACGTAACTGGGGTTATGTACAGTTTAAGAACAGTGACGAAGTAACTGCCGAATATGTAAAATATGCAGATCAATTGAAAAATTTGGTTCCGAGAGGATTCTCTGCTGCTGTATATACACAAACAACAGATGTGGAAGGCGAAGTGAACGGTTTGATGACTTATGACCGTAAGGTTATTAAGATTAATGAAGCTGCCGTGAAGAAAGCCAATGAAGCTGTTATTAATTCTCTGTCCAAGTAAATAATGCAATGACTCATATATCATCACCTGTGATACCTGTCAAACGGATCACTTCAATTGATGCACTGCGTGGTTTTGCCCTTATGGGAATTATGCTGCTTCATTGTATGGAGCGTTTTGATCTGACGTTGGTTCCGGTTGTAGAAAATCCATTCTGGCAGCAGGCGGATACGTTTGTGTTTGATGCTCTTAATTTCCTTTTTTCGGGAAAGTCGTATGCCATGTTTTCCCTTTTGTTCGGACTGAGTTTCTTTATGCAGATGGACTCTCAGGCATCGAAAGGTGTTGATTTCAGAGGACGCTTTTTGTGGCGCCTGGCATTATTGCTTGTTTTCGGATATATTAACGGCCTTATTTATCTCGGGGAATTTTTTGCAGTTTATGCCATATTGGGCGTTTTGCTTATTCCGCTTTATAAGGTTCCGACACGTTGGCTGATTGTATTGGCGGTATTGTTGTTTTTGCAGATTCCGGCTATTGTTAGTTTTGTTTCCCTACTTGAAAACAATGTGCCGAATGAACCAACTCATGCTGTTGCGTATATGAATCATTTGTATGAGGTTTGTGCCGGTATTTTCATTGACGGGTCATTATGTGATGTGATAGACTTCAATCTTTGGAAAGGTCAATATGCCAAAATCCTGTGGGTCTTTAATAACTTCCGTTATTTACAGTTGCTCGGACTATTTATTGTAGGTATGCTCATTGGCCGTGCAGGAATCCATAAGAGTGAAGAAAAGATGATTAAATATAGTCGTTTATTGCTTCCTTATGCTGTTGTATGGTTTGCCATGTTTTACACGATTGCTTATTCTTTACAGAAAATGGGAGTAGACGGCTTTGCTTTGCAGGTTGGAAAAACGATGTTTAAAACATATGGAAACCTGGGGCAGATGATGATTTATTTTTGCGGGCTTACTTTAATGTATTACCAATATGGAGGTCGTAAAGTGTTGGATTATATAGCTCCTGTTGGCCGTATGAGTGTGACAAACTATATGGCGCAAAGTATGGTTGGAGTCGTTATATTTTATGGTTTCGGCTTGAATGGTGCTGTGGAATTGAACTATTTGCAAAGTGCTCTTGTTGGGATTGTTTTTTGTATGGTACAGGTACTTTATAGTAACTGGTGGATTAAGCATTTTTATTATGGTCCGATAGAATGGATTTGGAGAGTGCTTACCTGGCTCCGCCCTGTACCGTTGCGTCGGAAATAGCATAAACTGTTTTTACCGGATCATCCCGGGCATTTATAAAAAAGATCCCGATGGTTTTGAAAAACCATCGGGATCTTTTTTTATTCTCATTTTACGATTTTAATTAATGAATGGATTACCTTCCAGATTCCAACAATCTGTTTTTATTTCTTCGGACAGGTTTACATCTACCGTTTTCGATTCTCCCGGATTTAACCAGAAGAAGTTTTCCGAGACAATCAAACGGTATTCATTTTCCGGACATTGGATATTTACGCCTACAGCCGGAAGTTTACCAGTGTTGGTTATTTTTATCCGGTTACCTGAACGTTCGGTAGCAAGAGTTGTGCGGGGAAGATTGAAAAGGCTGCCTTTCTGTACTTCAAAATTCATAAAGTAAAAGGTACGAAACAGCAGTTTATCTTCTGACCTGACTTCGGAAACGAATAACAGAGCAGGTGAACGGGTTTGATCCGTATCCAGGTTGAGTGATCCTAATTGATTGACTTCTTTTTGATTATCCTGTCCCTGGAATGACTTTTGTTTAACCAATGCCAGTGTATGATTATAACAGGAAATGTTTATTTCCCAGCTTTTTCCTTTTAAATCGAGATTGTCGTCTAACAGAAATACAGGGAGGGATACAGCCTGGCTGGACATATTTGTTTGATTAAACAGAATAACAGAAGCCAAAGGTGCAAAAGAATTCTGCACAAAATAATGAACCGGTTTAATCGCTCCGAACCAGTCTACAGCAGCCCATGAGGCGGCTGGGTAATTATCGTTTAGTTTATAATATAAAGCGCCTGACGATTCAGGCCAACGTGTACGGGCTCGTTCTAATGTATGACGGACAGCAACTACTTGGGCGAGCTGCGAGCCGGTAATGAAATGATCTATTGTGTTATCGGGCATCAGATAGCCGGAATACTGGGCTAGTCTCTGTAAATCGCTTGCTATACCGAAAATAGGGGTATGGTGGACAAAATCGCTCTTTTGTCCGAGAGGCCATACGTTCTTTTCAGAATCGGAAAGATATTTCATTACACTTTCTTTTTGAGGTAGAGAGGCAATACCAAATTCACCCCAGAAGGGCGATGTCATGTTCAAGGCATGGTTCAGGTGTGCCCTTTCCCACCAACAATAATAATTGTGTGTACTTCCTCCCCAGGGTTCTCCCCGGTGGAAAGGCCGTGTGCCGTCAAGTTCTATACTTGTTCTTCCAATCATGTCTATTGCTTCTCCGAATGGTGCCGGTGATTCGTTCCCTCCGCCGTACATAACAAGACAAGGATTGTTGCGAATGCGTAAAGTGTTTAGTTCGACAGTTTCTTTCAGTACATTGTATGGTTGGGTGAGGTGACTGTCCCAAGCTGTTGGCCATTCCTGGATTATCATGATTCCGTATCTGTTGCACAGGTCATAAAAATCGTCTGTTTCGGGAATACCGCCGCCCCAGGCTCGAAGCATCTGTATATTTTGCTGTTTGGCAATAGAAAGCAGGTGATCGTATTTTTCTCTGGGGAAGTCCATAAGTTGGTCCATGGTACACCATCCGGTACCTTTTACAAACATAGGTTTATCGTTGATGACGAAAGTCCAGTTGTATCTGTCCGGTGATACGCCCTCGGGGGATGGAGCCATTTTGATTGTCCGGATACCGAAAGAAGTCTCAGCATAATCTGCAGTCCCCTGATTGTCGGGTACGAAAGATATTTTTAATTTATAAAGATTAGGATCTCCTTTTCCGTTGGGCCACCATAGGCGGGGATTCTTGATCTTAAAATCAAAACAAACTGTTTCTTCTTTTCGGGACGAAGCTATTTTGTAATCAAAGGATGTTTCTTCTCCTTCAAAATTGTCAGGAAGAACGGAAACTTTTAAAGTACCTTTGGGCTTATCTGATGCACTTCTGAGAGTTAGCTGAAGTGACATGTCTCCATCCAGGCTACGGGTGGCAATAAAGGGATGCTCTATTTCTACACTGGCATGGTTCTTTATATAGACAGGGCGCCATATCCCTAAAGACGGAATTCGCGAGTAATGCCATCCGTATACACAGTTAAATACGACGGTGTTTCTCCAGCTTGTGTTAGATAGCGTACTGTCGTTCTCTTCAAATATGCGGGGGATAGGCTCCAGTTTGACGATAAGCGTGTTTTTTTCTTTTAATAACTTATTGACATCAAAGAATGGACCACCAAACATACCTTCGTGATTGCCTAATTTTACTCCATTCAGCCAGACCGTACATTTATTTGCAATGCCGTCGAATATCAGACGGGGAGCATTTAGTTTATCCGTGATGGAAAATTCTTTTTTATACCACCAGGCCGCTTCATAGCTTTGTCGTGTGGCAATAGAATCATTTTGCCTGAGGTAAGGATCCGGTATTATCCCCGCTTTCCATAGGCTTCCATGCACACTGCCCGGTACTGAGGCTGTGATGGCATCGGGCCAGTTTCCTCCCAGCCTTTCTTTTTCATTACCGCCTTTTGCTAATTGCCAGTTGCCGTTAAGCATCAGGTCTTTTGTGGGTTGGCTGTGTACAATTGCCTGAGGCTTGAGGGTGACAGATATACCTGCTTTTTGAAAAGGTTTATACTGTGCATTGAAGCTTTCCCTGTCTATCTCATCCATTGACTTCTGGGCTTGTACAGATAGTACTGTTGCACAGAGCAACATGAGTATTACACTCGGTTTTTTCATTATGTGCGTGGTCTATAATGTTCGGTAAATGAAACGAACGGCGAAGGTATATTTTCTAATTTAAAAAACAAATAGTTAAAGAGTTATTAAGAAGTTTTTTATTAGCGCTCTTCCTTATAAGTCAATTATAATGTGTAAATTTGCGAACTAAACAATATTGAAGGAATGAAATACAATACAGAAGAAAAGAGATTGGCGTTGCCGGAATATGGACGTAATATCCAAAATATGGTGGACTACTGTGTCTCTATTCAGGATAGGGAAGAACGTAAACGTTGCGCTAATACGATTATAAATATTATGGGAAATATGTTCCCGCACTTACGTGATGTAAATGACTTTAAGCATATTCTTTGGGATCATTTGGCAATTATGGCCGATTTTAAGCTGGATATTGATTATCCGTATGAAATCGTGAAGAAGGAAAATCTTTATTCACGTCCTCCACGTATTCCGTATGGCAATTCACGTATTCGCTACCGTCATTACGGAAAGACATTGGAACTGATGATTCGCAAAGCGACTGAATTTGAGAATGGAGTAGAGCGTGACCAGCTTATAAAATTGCTGGCAAACCAAATGAAGAAATCTTTCCTTACCTGGAATAAAGAATCAGTTGATGATCGTAAGATTTTTAAAGATCTCGATGAGTTGTCCAGTGGTGAGATTGTTTTGGATGAAGAGGTGCATAAACTAACAGAGAGTCGTGATATTCTGGCTCGTAATTCTAATAATAATAGTAAGAAAAACTATACGCGCAAAAGTCGATGAGCTCATTTGTTATAGAAGGAGGTTATAAACTATCCGGAGAAATTACTCCCCAAGGTGCTAAAAATGAGGCTTTGGAGGTGATTTGTGCAATCTTGCTTACCTCGGAAAAGGTGACTATTCATAACATTCCTGATATATTGGATGTAAATAACCTGATACAACTTTTACGGGATATGAATGTGAAAGTGGAGCATCCAAGTGCAGATACTTACACTTTCCAGGCAGATGATATTGATCTGGATTATTTGAAGACGGATGACTTTTTGCGTAAAAGCGCCTCTCTTCGTGGTTCGGTTATGATTGTTGGTCCGCTGGTTGCCCGTTTTGGCAAGGCTATGATTCCGAAGCCGGGCGGCGATAAAATAGGCCGTCGTCGTTTGGATACGCATTTTGTAGGTATTCAGAAATTGGGGGCTTGCTTTAGTTATGATGCCGAACATCAATTGTACGAAATAGAGGCACGCCGTTTGAAGGGTGCTTATATGCTTCTGGACGAAGCTTCTGTAACCGGAACTGCAAATATCCTTATGGCAGCAGTGCTGGCAGAAGGAGTGACCACTATTTATAACGCAGCCTGCGAGCCTTATCTTCAGCAGCTTTCGGCTATGCTTAACCGCATGGGAGCCCGTATATCGGGGGTTGGATCCAATCTGTTGACTATTGAAGGCGTAGAGTCTTTAGGTGGAACTGAACACCGCATATTGCCCGATATGATTGAAGTAGGCAGTTTTATTGGTATGGCTGCCATGACAGGGTCTGACATTACAATAAAAAATACAGGATATGATAAATTAGGAATTATCCCCGAATCTTTTCGCCGTTTAGGTATTCAGGTTGAACAGCAGGGTGATGATATTTATGTTCCTACACATGATTCGTATGAAATTGATACATTTATAGATGGTTCTATCATGACAATTGCAGATGCTCCCTGGCCTGGCCTTACGCCGGACTTGCTGAGTGTTTTTCTTGTTGTGGCAACGCAGGCGGTAGGCAGTGTGCTTATCCACCAGAAGATGTTTGAGAGCCGTTTGTTTTTTGTAGATAAACTGATCGATATGGGTGCACAAATTATATTATGCGATCCTCACCGGGCGACGGTAATCGGGCTGGGAAACCGTTTTAAGTTGCGTGCTGCAACAATGGTATCTCCAGATATTCGCGCGGGTATTGCATTGCTGATTGCTGCCATGAGTGCGGAAGGAACCAGTCGTATTCATAATATCGACCAGATAGACCGTGGATATCAGAATATAGATAAACGATTGAATAACATAGGTGCCCGGATTACCCGGCTTTAAAGATAACATGCCATGATAAAGGAAGAAGAGGTTTTTAAGATAGGACAGTTTGCTAAACCGCATGGTATTAAGGGAGAACTGGCCTTGGTTACAAACAGTGATGTCTTTGATGATGCAGACGATCCTTATATTGTTTGTGATATTGACGGCATTCTGGTTCCTTTCTTTATCGAGGAATTTCGCTATAAAAGTGATAATGTGGTTTTGTTGAAGTTGGAATGCGTCGACAATGAAGATGCTGCCCGGGAGTTTGTCAACAGGGATGTTTATTATCCGTTGGATGCGATAGGCGATGACGATCTGACCGGAAATATGACGTGGGATAGTTTTATCGGTTATACCGTGGCAGATGAACATCTGGGAGAACTGGGGGAGATATCAGATGTTGATGAAAGTACGGTTAATGTACTTTTCAAAGTGGACTATAAAGGGAGAGAACTTCTTTTCCCGGCTGTGGAAGAATTGATAACAAGCATAAATCATGCGGATAAACACATCGTTGTTTCTCTTCCTGAGGGCTTGTTGGATTTGTAAAGTGAAGAAAAGGACATGGCATCAAAAAAACAAAAGAAGAAAAATACTAAATCATTCTGGCACCGGATTCGTTTCAAATACAAACTTTCTTTTTTCAATGAAGGTACGTTGGAGGAGGTTTGGTCTTTCCGGCTGTCTCAGCTTTCTGCATTTATGACATTGGGGGTGTTTGCATTTTTTCTTGTAAGTGTGACAGCACTGATTATCATTAAAACGCCTATCCGAAATTATCTTCCGGGCTATCTGGATGTAGAGGTTCGTAAAGAAATTATGCAGAATGCTTTGCGTGCGGATTCTTTGGAACGGATGATGGCTATACAATCCCTGTATTTAAGAAATGTAGTAGGTATTCTAACAGGAACTGCTCCTATTGATTCTATCCGTGAGATTGATTCGCTGGCACATGCCAATGCCGATTATAATATTCCCCGTAGTAAAGAAGAGGAAAAGTTTGTCAAGAATTTTGAGGAAGAAGAAAAATATAACCTGGCAGTGCTTAATCCGAATCCCGTTCCTACGGACGGAATCTTTTTTTATAAACCGGCAAACGGAATTGTCTCTTCTCATTATGAGACGGATATCCGGCATTTTGGGGTGGATATTGCATCATCCCCAAAAGAAAGTGTATTATCCACATTGGACGGAACGGTTGTTTTTACCGGGTATGATCCCAATTACGGAAATGTAATACAAGTACAACATAAGAATGGATTTCTTTCCATTTATAAGCATAATGAACTTCTTTTAAAGGAAACCGGAGATCATGTCGTAGCAGGCGAAGCCATTGCTTTGGTGGGGAATACTGGTAAATTATCAACAGGACCCCATTTGCATTTTGAGCTATGGTATAAAGGGAATCCGGTCAATCCTGAAGAATATATAGCATTTTAATTATCCATGAAAAGACAATTAGCAATATTGGGTTCCACGGGATCTATCGGAACCCAGGCTTTGGAAGTAGTGAGCGAGCATGCCGATCTGTTTGAGGTATATGCCCTGACTGCTAATAATCAGGTGGACTTATTGATTAATCAGGCACGTAAGTTTATGCCTGAAGTGGTAGTAATAGCTAATGAACAAAAATATCCGGAACTGAAAGAGGCGCTTGAAGACTTGCCTATCAAAGTATGGGCAGGATCGGAAGCAATAGCACAAGTTGTACAGGCAGAACCTATAGATATGGTTCTTACAGCTATGGTGGGATATTCGGGTTTGAAGCCTACAATTGCCGCTATTAAAGCCGGTAAAGCCATTGCTTTGGCTAATAAAGAAACTCTGGTTGTTGCCGGCGAATTGATTAACAGTCTGGCTACCGAGCATAAAGTACCTATCTTGCCGGTTGATTCCGAACATTCAGCCATTTTTCAGTGTTTAGCTTGTGGGTATGATAATCCGCTGGAGAAGATACTTCTGACAGCATCGGGCGGACCATTCAGAACAAAGACATTGGATGAATTGGCCCATGTTACTAAAGTACAGGCCTTAAAACATCCTAACTGGACAATGGGGGCAAAGATAACCATCGATTCTGCTTCAATGATGAATAAAGGCTTCGAGATGATTGAAGCGAAATGGTTGTTTGGTGTGTCGCCGGATCAGATACAGGTTGTTGTTCATCCGCAGTCTGTTATTCATTCAATGATACAGTTTGAGGATGGGGCGGTTATTGCACAGTTGGGCACTCCGGATATGAAGTTGCCTATTGCTTATGCATTTTCTTTTCCGAAGCGCATGAAAAGTATGGCTCCGCGTCTGGATTTCAGCCAATATTCGACACTTACATTTGAAGAACCGGATATGAAGCGTTTTCGTAATCTGGCGTTTGCTTTTGAGGCTGTCGGAAAAGGTGGAAATATGCCTTGTATATTGAATGCGGCAAACGAAGTGGTTGTTGCTTCTTTTTTGCGGGATGAAATAGGTTTTCTTCAGATGAGTGATATAATTGAAAAGACAATGGAACGGGCTACTTTCGTTGCAGCACCTTCTTATGAAGATTATGTGGCAACAGATGAAGAAGCCCGGCGTCTTACGGCTTCTATGATAAAATAACAAGAACAATTTAATAACAGAACAGATAATAGATGGAAACATTTTTGATTAAGGCGTTGCAACTGATTCTGAGCTTGTCGATTTTAGTGTTGGTACACGAGTTCGGGCATTTTATTTTTGCCCGGATATTCAAGGTACGTGTGGAAAAGTTCTACTTGTTCTTTGATCCGTGGTTCTCACTCTTCAAATTTAAGCCAAAGAACAGTGATACGGAATATGGTATCGGCTGGTTGCCGTTGGGAGGGTATTGTAAAATATCCGGTATGATTGATGAAAGTATGGATAAAGAGGCGATGGCTCAGCCGGCAAAACCGTATGAGTTCCGTTCCAAATCAGCCGGACAGAGATTGATGATTATGGTAGCCGGGGTGCTATTCAACTTTTTGTTAGCGTTGTTCATCTACTCGATGGTTCTTTTCACATGGGGAGATACCTACTTGCCATTAAAGAACATGAAAATGGGTATGAACTACAGCGAAACTTTCCAGGAGATAGGTTTTCGTGATGGCGATATTTTATTAAAAGCCGATGATGTTGATCTGGAACGATATAACGAAGCGGCTTTCCGTGCGGTGGTAAATGCAAAAAATGTAACTGTTTTGCGTGATGGCGTGGAAACTGTTATTGCTATGCCGGAAGATATGATGCAGCGTGTTATGCATGATAAAAAGGGGTTTGCAGATCCATTCCGTATACCTATGATTGTACGTGAAGTGGAATCTGGAAATACTCCTGCCGCAATTGCAGGCCTGCAGCCAAAAGATAGCATCGTTTCTATTAATGGAACGTCTGTCCCTACTTTTGATGATGCATCTAAAATATTGGCTCAGAATAAAAATAAGGAGATAGAACTGGGCTTTTTCCGTAACGGTCAACTCCAAAACCTTACGCTAACAACGGATTCGGCAGGCAAATTAGGCGTATTCATTATGCTTCCGCAAGATCTTTATCAGACGGTAACACGTAAATATGGTTTCTTCGAGTCATTCCCTGCCGGTATTATGTTGGGGGTTAATACGCTGAAAGGGTATATAAGCGATATGAAGTATGTCTTTACAAAAGAAGGTGCTTCTAACCTGGGCGGATTCGGTACAATAGGTGGACTGTTTCCTTCCGAATGGAACTGGCGTTTGTTCTGGGAACGTACTGCATTTCTTTCAATTATTCTGGCATTTATGAATATCCTGCCTATTCCGGCTTTGGATGGAGGACATGTGATGTTCCTTCTTTATGAGGTAATCGCACGTCGTAAGCCAAGTGATAAATTCTTGGAATATGCACAGATGACAGGTATGGCTATTTTGTTTGCTTTGCTGCTCTATGCAAACGGAAATGATATATTCCGGTTCTTTATAAAGTAGAATTATATATTTAATTTAAAACAAACAAGCCTGCTGGTTTATCATCACCAGCAGGCTTGTTTGTTTTAAAAAAGAGATATAGTCTGTTTATTTATTTAGTTGCATTGATAGCATCTAGTATTTTCTTAGAGTTTGCATCGCCGGGAGTAATGGCCAGAGCTTGCTGGATAAAATCTTTGGCTTTTGCCATATCTGCATCGGCTGCTGCTTTGGCTGTCTTATATTTATCCGGCTCCGAGGTTGCTAGGGGAGTTACTTCCTGCAGGACTTTTGCTGCTTTGTTGTAATACATAACTCCTGCACTGTAAAGAGCATTTGTCTTGTATTTTTTGTTTGACACGGTCAATACATCTTTGAATAGTTCTTCTGCCTGGTCATATTTACCGGCTTTTTGTGCTGCTTGACCCGATTTAATGCAATATACATACAATAATTTTTCCAGATTGCCACGCTTGGGATTGTTTTCAGGTATGGCTTTCATGCCCTCTTCTACGGTAGCTGTGAATTCGGCAGCTTTGTTTTGGTTGCGTAAAGCCATCGCTTTTCCCAGATAAGCATCATCAATATTGTATTTGTATTTAATGGCCATGTCAAAGAATTTGGCTGCTTCTGCCGGTTTCTTTGCCTGGGTAGCAGCAAAGCCGCAGTTGTAAATACGTACTGTATCCTGGTAATTGGTTGCTTCCAGATACTTGCTGTAGTTTGTCACTACATTTGCATAATCTTTAGCTTTTAAGGCAGCATCACCTGCTTCTCTGAATTTGTCGGCATCTTGTGCAAACATATGTCCGGCACTAAGGCATAGAGCCAATAATAAAACAATTTTCTTCATGATAATAAAATATAGTTTGAAATGTTAACGTAGGCTAAGGTACTTAGTGCAGATAGAGGAACAAAATATTTTGCTATTTTTTAAAATTCTATAAAGATAATTGAGATTATCGAATACGCGTTTGTTGGATTGGTTATGGTAATATGCATAAGGTTGAATGAGAATAAATATGCTTTTTATTTGCTATAGCTTAGTTAGACAGGATGATAAGGCAGACCGAATTATAAGCTGAAGAATATAATGTCTTGATATTTGCCGGCATCGTTTCACTCAGATAGCGGAGATGGGGCAATGAAATATCTGCAATCGTAACGTCGGCTCCCAGACCTGCGGCCATCAAGGCGGCATTCTGGCCTACAACTCCTCCTCCTAACACTAATATCTTGGCGGATTTTACACCGGGCACGCCTCCCAGTAAGACTCCTTTGCCTCCTTGAGGCTTTTCAAGGAAGCGGGCGCCTTCCTGGATAGACATCTTCGATGGCAGGAAGTATTTTCGCTCCCGC
This sequence comes from Parabacteroides chinchillae, assembly GCF_900108035.1. GTDB lineage: Bacteria > Bacteroidota > Bacteroidia > Bacteroidales > Tannerellaceae > Parabacteroides > Parabacteroides chinchillae. The sequence continues at coordinate 72,174 of NZ_FNVS01000006.1, read as the reverse complement.
CTGCTCGTAGGCCGCGTCCGGAAAACCGCTGTTTTCTTCCGCCGTATGCTGTACATAGACAGTATGGCCTCTTTTAACTAATTCTTTTGCTCCGGCAGGTGTAAGAGCCACGCGATTCTCGTTGTTCTTAATCTCTTTGGGTACTCCGATGATCATAGTGGTAGTTTTAGAGGTTTATTTGCCGGCAATATACAGAATAAGAATATTTGACATTGTGTTATTTCCTGATTCCACTATTTTATATATGTTTAAAAACAGAAAAAGAGGAAATCCTTTGTTGGAAATTTCCTCTTTTTATCGGAACAAAAGCAATAGCCTTTGTTTAAATTACATTGTCTTTATAAACCCTGTCCGTGACAGTTTTTGTATTTTTTGCCGCTTCCGCAGGGACAAGGATCGTTGCGTCCTACACGCTTTTCGGCGCGAACCGGTTCCTTGCGGGGTTGTTGCGGAGCACGTTCTTCAGGGTTGTTGTTGCCACTGATATCCGTTTTTTCCGTACGGTATCGGCTCATATCCTGACGCTGTTCGGGTGTAGCCTGCTGAACGGCGATGCGTTGGCGGGCAGCTTCTGCAGCAGCCTGGCGAGCCATCATAGCCTGCTTTTCTTCTTCGGTCGGTTCTTCGCGAACAGGTATCTGACCGCGCATCAAAACAGCAGCCGTTTTACGGTTCATTGCGTCTACCATACCTTTGAACAGGTTGTATGATTCCAGTTTGTAGATCAACAACGGATCTTTGTTTTCGTAGCTGGCATTCTGTACGGAGTGGCGCAGTTCGTCCATTTCACGGAGATGTTCTTTCCATGATTCGTCGATGGTATGCAGCACGATTGATTTCTGGAATGCCTTGGCGATGACCTTACTTTCTGTTTCGTAAGCTTCTTTCAGATTACATGAAACGTTGTACATGCGTTTGCCGTCTGTAATAGGAATCATGATGTTTTCGTACATTGCACCCTGGTTTTCATATACTTGCTTGATAACCGGATTGGCAACCTGTGCCATACGTTCCATGCGGCGTTTGAACAGGGCTAATGCGGCTTCAAACAGTTTCTCTGTCAACTGGGCAGGCTTTGTACTCTTGAATTCTTCTTCGGTGAATGGGCTCTCCATAGCAAATGTCTTGAATAATTCCAGCTTGAAGCCTTCATAATCCTGGAATTCTGCATGCTGTTCTACGATAGCAGTAGCCGTATCATAGATTGTATTCAATACGTCCAGACCGATACGTTCTCCCATTAATGCGTGACGACGACGGGTATAAACTACGTTACGTTGTGAGTTCATTACGTCATCATATTCCAGCAAACGTTTACGGATACCAAAGTTGTTTTCTTCCACTTTCTTCTGTGCACGTTCTACCGACTTGCTCAGCATATTGTGTTCAAGCACTTCACCTTCTTTGAATCCTAACTTATCCATCAGCCCGGCAATCTTTTCGGAAGCGAACAGACGCATTAGGTCGTCTTCCAACGATACGAAGAATACGGATGAACCCGGGTCACCCTGACGTCCGGCACGACCACGCAACTGGCGGTCTACACGACGGCTTTCGTGGCGTTCCGTTCCGATGATAGCCAAACCTCCCGCAGCTTTTACTTCGGGTGAGAGTTTGATGTCGGTACCACGACCAGCCATGTTGGTGGCAATGGTAACGGCAGCTGTCTGTCCGGCGGTAGCAACGATCTCGGCTTCCTTCTGGTGCAACTTCGCGTTCAGTACGCTGTGTTTGATCTTACGCATGGTAAGCATACGGCTCAGCAGCTCGGAAATTTCTACAGATGTAGTACCAACCAATACAGGGCGTCCTATTTCCGTCAAATGTACGATTTCTTCGATCACGGCGTTGTATTTTTCGCGCTTGGTCTTGTAGATACGGTCGTTCATGTCATTACGGGCGATAGGGCGGTTGGTAGGTATTACGACAACATCCAGTTTGTAGATGTCCCATAATTCGCCGGCTTCCGTTTCGGCCGTACCGGTCATACCGGATAGCTTATGATACATACGGAAGTAGTTCTGCAACGTAATAGTTGCGAATGTCTGCGTGGCAGCTTCCACCTTTACGCCTTCCTTTGCTTCGATAGCCTGATGCAAACCGTCCGAATAGCGGCGTCCATCCATAATACGTCCTGTTTGTTCGTCTACGATCAATACTTTGTTGTCCATAACAACGTATTCGTCATCCTTCTCAAACAAGGTATAGGCTTTCAGCAATTGGTTGATCGTATGTACGCGTTCGCTTTTTACAGAATAGTTGGCCAGTATCTCGTCTTTCTTTGCCTGTTTCTCTTCGTCTGATCCTTTGAAGTTCTCAAGTTGGGATAGCTCGGAAGTGATGTCGGGCAATACGAAGAAGTGAGGGTCGTCGGTTTTACCTGTCAGCAGGTCGATACCTTTATCGGTAAGTTCGATACTATTATTCTTTTCGTCTATCACGAAGTACAATTCGTCTGTAGCCTCGTGCATATGGCGCATGTTCTCAGACATGAAATATTCTTCGGTTTTAAGCATCTGCGCTTTGATACCTTGTTCGCTCAGGTATTTGATCAAAGCTTTGTTACGGGGATAGCCTTTGAAGGAACGATACAATTGGATGCTTCCTTCTTCCACTTCCTTCTGATCGTTGCTTGCCATCTTTTTCTTTGCCTCGATAAGCAACTTCGAACAAAGCTCCTTCTGTGTATTCACAACTACTTCCACATTCGGGCGAAACTGTTCAAACAGTTGTTCTTCGCCTTTTGGAATAGGACCTGATATAATCAGCGGCGTACGGGCATCGTCAATCAATACGGAGTCTACCTCATCTACAATAGCATAGTTATGCTTGCGTTGTACGAGGTCGCTCGGACTGATAGCCATGTTGTCGCGCAGGTAGTCAAAACCGAATTCGTTGTTGGTACCGAATGTGATATCGGCATTATAAGCGGCACGGCGCGCGTCGGAGTTTGGTTGATGCTTGTCTATACAATCTACGGAAAGCCCGTGGAACATGTAAAGCGGTCCCATCCATTCCGAGTCACGTTTTGACAGATAGTCGTTCACGGTTACTACATGCACTCCGTTGCGGGTTAAGGCGTTCAGGAATACAGGAAGTGTTGCTACCAATGTTTTACCTTCACCGGTTGCCATTTCGGCAATTTTACCTTTATGCAGAACCACGCCACCAAACAACTGTACATCGTAGTGTACCATGTCCCAAACGATTTCGTTACCTCCTGCTTTCCAGTGGTTTTGATAGATCGCTTTGTCTCCTTCGATACGAACGAAATCGTGTTTGGTAGCCAGATCACGGTCGAACTGAGTTGCAGTAACTTCAATTTCTTCGTTTTCGGTAAAGCGGCGTGCCGTATCTTTCATAATAGAGAATACTTCGGGAAGAGATTCTTCCAGGACGATCTCCATTTTATCGGTGATACTTTTTTCAATCTTATCTACTTCCGCCCATATAGCTTCACGTTCTTCCAGTTCTTTATCGTCAATGCCTTTGCGAAGTTCTTCTACTTTGGCACGTTCTTCGGTTACATAATCCTGGATGCGTTGTTTTATCTCTTCCGTTTTAGCACGCAATTCGTCGTTTGAAAGTGCTTTGATAGACGGATATACGGCCTTAACCTTCTCTACGTAAGGTGTGATTTCTTTAAGGTCTCGCTGCGACTTGTTGCCGAACAGCTTCGTCATGAATTCATTAAATCCCATGTGTGTATTGTTGTTTTGTTATTTACTAAAATAGTTATCTGCAGAGTTGACTGCTGCGTTATTTGTCGACTGTCAGCTCTTTTAACGGTAAGCTGAGTGTTGCATTTGGCGGCCTGATCCTCAGCATATGGGTTACCGTAGGGGCTACCTCCGTGGCTTTTATTTCGCGGTAGATATGTTGCGGCTTGAGGCCGTTGCCCATAAATACCAATGGAGTAATAACAGCGTTATTTCGTATTACTTTTACTTTTTCTTTCGGATTGTCGTAGTTTACTTTCCATCCGGGTTGCAATTCGATAATCAGATCGCCGCGTCCAAGATGATGGGTTCCCTGGCGGAATTTTGCCGTTCCTTCGTTCCAGTTGCCCGAACGTAAAGCATAATCGGTAGTAACATGCTGCACACCGCTGAATTCGAGAAGGAAGTCGGCCGATTTCTCCTGTATCTCCTTCAAGTTCAGTTTTGCATCTTCAATTGCTTTACGGTTTAGATATATCTGATTGTTATAATAGCCTTTTACCCAGTTGTGCTGTTGTCCGTAAACAGCCATCAGGTACATATTGAGTAGGGCTACGCAACGCTTCGGATGAAAATCTCCTCCGTTCACCATTAAACCGTCGGGGTATTCTTCTTCGCTTCTGTAATACCCTGAGCCTGTAAATACGATTAATGTATTGTTAAGGCCGACTTTCTTGTCGATTGCGTCCAGCAGTTTGGAAATATCATCGTCTAGCTGATAATACGTATCTTGTATTTCACGTGTGTATTCTTTGTTTAATATTCCGCGGTAATTGCCGGCATAATAAGTAATAGCCAGCATATCCGGGCAACTGCGTGTACCGAATGCTCCGTATTCGAGGAATTGAAGGGCAAGGCGGTTTATCTCTTTATTGATAAACGGAGAAGTTTTAAAATTAGGATAACAGTTTGCCGTATTCTCCTTAAATGTGTAACGAAACGGCAGGTCGTCTAGTACGTATGGAAAGGCATTGTACTTTTCCAGTGGCAGGGATGGGGTCCATACCATTGTTTCCAAACGGGCAGAAAGGGCTTCCGGGCCGTTGTTGTAACGGTCTACATACCATGGAATGCCTTTATAATAAGTGGTTGTTGCCCATTTGCCGTTCAGATTGTCCATCCAGAAGGCACCGTTTGCCGCATGTCCGGCTGATATAATGGCTCCTTCGGCATCGGGGGCAATGGCATATACGTCACTTCTGCCTTTGGATGCGATCTTTAATTCGTCACCTATAGTAGAACTGAACAGTTTTTTTGGTGAATAGTTGTCTTTTGTATAGTTACCCAGATATTCCGGATCGTTCAGGATTGAGATTTCTTGTTCTTTCTCAAAATCAAATGTCTTGTTACCCGTTATTCCGCTGAAACACGGATTGCTTCCCGTAAACAGCGTTGCGAAAGCACTGGCCTGGTCTATATCCGAAAATTCAAAACGAATATTGTTGTAAACAACTCCTTCGTTTAGCAGACGTTTGAAACCCCGTTCGCCGAAAGTGTTGTAAAAATATTCTATATAATCGCCTCTTAACTGGTCTACTGTGATACAGACTACCAATTTGGGAGCATGCTGTTGTGCCTCCATGTTAGTAACCACTAGTATCGCAATAAGCGACGATAAAAATTTCCTCATTCTATTTTCCATATTCAAATTGGGCTTCAACCTATCGTTTTATAGGTTTGTCCTTTAGTCTGTAAATACCAAATCCTGAGCGTAGCCATAAGGTTGCTACCAAAGGAATGAACGCCATATTCATATGTTGCGGGATGAAATGCCATCCCAGCAGCATTAGTGTAAGCGCCGCAAAGTTAATAAAATGATAGTAATATGCAGCTTTCTTGAGTTTTTTTACAGAAAACAATATGACAGCAATCAAATCCAAAGGCTGTAGCCATATCATCGACCAGTTAGGCCATGTGCACGGATGAACAGATATGAAACTGAGGAAAAACAGAATCACTCCTCCTAATCCGGCAGCCAGAAACAAAAGACAGTCAACAATAAGAAAATATTTCTTTTTACGCCATTCTATATATGTCGATAATGCAACCAGCAAAAAAAGTGCCAAACTGCAAACGATGGGTGTAAAGAAGCCGTCATTGTTTATTTCGGCGTTTTCATCAGCTGTTGTAATCTGGATTGTGTCGGATATTAGTTTGCGTGTTGTACCGTCTGGGTTCTGTATTGTAGCTTTGGCAAATTCGTCTTTTAAATACTCTGGTAAGAACATCATTTCGTGGGCTGTTGCTTTCCGGTCGGTTGGACTGCCAAGGGCTAAATCGCAACCAAATGTCAGCCAGGCATGGTTGCGCGTACAATAATTTATCATGTCTCGGAATGTTTTCGGTGCCGGCGGATCATTATATATTATTTTGCCATCTATGTATTTTTCTATGATGGCAACGGGACGTGTTGCACAGTTATCGAAAAAGAAATTATAACGGTAAACTCTGTTTTCCGGTTTATAGTTTTCAAGTAAAGCTTGCAGGATGCGGTCTTTTTCCTTGGGGGTGAGATTTAAAATTTGTTCGGTTACTTCGCTGCCCCGCATCTGATATTCTATTACATAACTTTGGAAATCTATTGCACCTAGTTTATAATCCGTCTCTCCTTTGGCAAAACGATAAATAAAGTTTGGTTTGGAAAAGTCGAATATTCCATAGTTAAAGATTATATCCTGCTTTTGATCCGGGTCAAATACCCGTATGGCAGCGTGCCCGTATACGGTAAATACCTCATCATCATACGGCGAACTTGTTAATATGCTTATCCGGGCATTGTCGCTTAATTTGAATTGAGCATATCCCGAGGTGTATATAAGCAGGGAGAGTAGCAGATATATTATTTTTCTCATTCCTTTGTTTATTATGTTACAAAGGTAGATTTATTTTTTTAATTAGGTGATATTACTGTTTCAGGATAGGGACTTTTGTTTTTTAGTGTGGCAGTTTTTAAGAAAAACATCCCGTATAAATAATCTTTTGGGCGGCTGAAAATTAATTTTGAGCTAGGTGGAAATTAATTTTGACCTGGGGCAAAATTAAATTCTACCTGCCCAAAAGAATAATTTGTTCCGATCTTTTTTATAAATATACGGATATGAAAAGATAAAACGTGCCGGCTTTATTGGGAAGATGTACCACTCTCCAATATACTAACGATAGAGAACAGTGTAAAACAAATTCCTCCTAAACTGGCCAGTACTCTGGCCGGGACAAAATAATTGCTGCTCAGTTCGGCTAAATCAAATAAGTATGATGATAGAAAAAAACAAGCTAGTGCTGTGAATATGGGTATTAAAGGAATACGGTTGGCTAATTTGAATTCCCGTTTCCATATTTTGGCTAAAAGGATAACTTTACTGGATATGCTGTAACAAACCAATCCGAGTCCAACCATGATATATCCGGTAGTTGCTTCAGCCGGGTCATATGTCCCCATGATAATTAATCCCCAGAAAATACTTAATGTGCCGAAAAACAGTACGAATCCGGGCCACCAGTTCCGCTCAAAGTCGGAATAAGTGTTTCTTATCTGTCTGACAATGGTACTTACCAGAGCTACCAGGCTTGTACATATACAGGCCAATCCAACCATTACATGACCTGCTACAGAATATTGCGAATGTTGTCCGCTTCCGGATAATAGTTGAAATGCCCATATCCAGGCAACTAAAGCTATAATAACAGCAACCAGGATAAGTGATACTGCTTGTTTCTTTGAAAAAGAGGGCTTAGGAATATGCGGGTCATCTGTCTTTGCATTTACCTGAATTAAGGTAAAACGGGTAGATGAGGTTGCAGTTGTAGCTACACAGGCAGTAATCAGTCCAACTCCGCATATTACATGTCCGGCAACAAACAAAGATGGATCCGGAGATGATGATAAAAGAAATATACCTCCCAGAATCGTAACTACGGCTGCCAGATAACCGGTTATGGGAAGCGCGTTTTATATTAATAATTTTCGGCTTAAACAGTTTTTGTTACGGTTTAGTTTTGGATTTGAATGTAATGTTTTTATTTGTTCTTGTTGTTATCTCGTCATTTTTATGTTTCTTTGCGGAAAATATCAGCGAAGTGAATCTTATCATAGAACAAGGGAACACGTCATCGAAGGTTGCTATATATAATAAAGGAAAGATGGAAGCATCTTTTGTATATAAAGAGTTCGGTGTTTCGGTTATAGCTCCGCTTATGGAGGCATACGACTTGACGCAAGGTATCTTATCTACAGTAGTCGATACGGATGAAGAATTGCTTGCTTTTTTGAGAAGTAAGTTGCGTTATTTTGTGTTTTTGAATGAAGATGTAGCCCTGCCTGTCTCTGTGCAATATGAAACTCCGGCTACTTTGGGCAAAGACCGTTTAGCTGCAGTTGTAGGAGCAAATTATCTGCAGCCGGGAAAAGATATACTGGTAATAGATGCAGGGACAGCTATTACCTACGAATTAATTGAAGCTTCCGGTATTTATCTGGGGGGGAACATATCTCCGGGGATGACGACTCGTTTTAAAGCCTTGAACTTTTTTACGAAGAAGTTGCCTTTAGTTACCGAGCAAGACAATGTTCCTATGCTGGGAACCTCTACTGAAACGGCAATACAGGCCGGAGTTGTGAATGGAATTGTTTACGAGATGGACGGATACATTGAAGAGCTACGAGTGAAATATCCTGAACTTTTGGTTTTTTTAACAGGCGGTCATTCGTTTTATTTTGAAAGAAGACTAAAAAACTCCATCTTTGCAGACATTAATTTAGTGTTGACAGGATTAAATAGAATCTTAGAGTATAATGTTGAAAATTAATAAGGTCGTAATAACAAGCATTCTTATATTTACTCAGTTGTCTTTAATGGCACAGAACAATACTAATTCACCTTATACTCGTTTTGGGTATGGTGAACTGGCTGACCGCTCGTTTGGCGCCGGACGTGCAATGGGTGGTATTGGTTATGGATTACGTTCATCAAAACAGATAAATCCTATGAATCCTGCTTCTTACAGTAGTATGGATTCACTTACTTTTTTGTTTGACTTTGGTGCATCCGCGCAATTATCCTGGTATGATGACGGAACAAACAGGCAAAAGAATGTAAATGGTAACGTGGAGTACATTGCAATGCAATTCCCTATTTCCAGGCGTATTGCTATGAGTGTAGGTATGCTGCCTTATTCTTATGTAGGATATAAATACGGAAGTAAAATCAATAATAAAGATAATGGTTTGGATGCCGTAGCTTCTTATGTGGGAAAAGGAGGTTTGACAGAAGCATATGGAGGTATTTCTGTCGATCTGTGGAAGAAAAGACTGGCTGTCGGTTTAAATGCCGGATATTTATTTGGAAACATTACGCATGAACAAAATGTTACTTTTCCAAGTCCGGGATATAATATAGTCCGTACGCAAGAGGTGCAGGTGCGGGATTATAAATTGGATTTTGGTATTCAATATACTCATCCGATAAGTGCAACCGAAAATATTACAGTGGGTTTTGCTTATTCGCCGAATAACCATTTGAATGCAAAATCTTATAATACTTTGCAAAAGGTAACATCCAGTGGAGGCGTGGTTGATAATGTTGCTGATACGATAACGAATCAGGCATTTGATTTACCTAATTCGTACGGAGCGGGTATTTCGTATGTAAAACAAAATAAATTAACTTTGGCGGCTGATTTCTTATACGAAGAATGGGGGAAAGCCCGTTTTTTTGATAGTAAAGATGATTTTAAAAATCGTATCCGTGTAGCTGTAGGTGGCGAATTTATACCGGATGTGCAAAATCATAATTTCCTGGCAAAGGTGAGATATCGCGCAGGTTTCCATTATAGTAATTCTTATCTGAAGATTAACCAGACGGAAGATAATGGATATGCCAGCGGTAGCTATGGCGAATATGGTGCAAGTGTCGGTTTTGGACTGCCATTAGTGGATTCCCGTTCATTTGTGAATGTATCTTTTGAATATGTAAAGATTCGTCCCGAAGTGAAGACTATGATTAATGAACAGTATTTCCGGTTTACAGTGAACTATACATTTAATGAATTATGGTTCTTTAAACGAAAAGTCGATTAATTAAATAGTTAACTTTAATATAAAAATAGATATGAAGATCAAAGTATTATTGCTTGCAATCGGATGCTCGATAGGAGCATTAGGTGCATATGCACAGAAAGGTGTGGATAATGGTACACAGTTCGGATCAGGTGAGGATAGTGTTCGATGCATAACCAATATCAGTTTATTTGTTCCTTATGCTAAAGGAGGAAACTATAAGGATGCATTGGAGTCATGGAAAATTGCGTATAATGAATGTCCTGCTGCAACAAAGGATATTTATTTATATGGTGTGAGAATTGTAGGATGGCAGATTGAAAACGAAAAAGATCCTGCAAAAAGACAGGCTCTTATCAATGATTTGATGGCTGTCTATGATAAGCGTGTTAAATATTTCGGGAACGACAAACGTTATGGCAAGGACTGGATTATTTCGCGTAAGGCCCAGGATTATTTGCAGTATATGGGCGAAAATGCCGATTTTAATACTGTCTATAACTGGTTGAATGAAATTATTAATGAAAAAGGCGACGATACGGAGATTCTGGGTGTTTCATTGTTTGCTTTTTCTGCGTTAAAGAAATTGATGGCAGATCCGAATTTCAAGGAACAATATATTCAGGATTATTTGAAAGTTTCAAAAATATTGGAAACACAATTGAATGCTGCCCAGGCTGCAAATAACGCAAAAGAAATTGCGGCGATTACTACGATAAAGAGTGGCGTGGATAACGGTTTTGCAAGTAGCGGTGCTGCCGATTGTGAAACACTGCAGAATCTGTATGCAGCTAAGATTGATGAAAACAAAGATAATCTTCCTTTCCTGAAAGAGACTATTGCTTTATTAAGACGTGTTCGTTGCCAGGAGATTGATGCTTACTTTGCTGCTTCTGCTTATGCATATAAACTGGAACCGAGTGCTGAAGCTGCTATAGGTATTGCCAAGCAGGCTGTTAAGGCAAAAGATTACGATAAAGCTATTAAGTATTTTGAAGAAGCTGCTAATATGGAAACTGATAATTCAGCAAAGGCAGACGATTATTATATGATTGCTTTGTTGTGCTTTGAACAGAATAGCTATTCAAAGTCCAGACAATATTGTCAGAAGGCTTTGGAATTGAATCCTAATTCAGGAGCTCCTTTAATGTTGATAGGTAAAATGTATGCGGCAACAGCTAAGTCTGTTTATCCGGATGACCCTGTAATGGTAAGAGCCGTGTATTATGCTGCAATTGACAAGTTTGAAAGAGCAAAACAGGTTGATCCCAGTGTGGCTGATGAAGCTAATACATTGATTAATACTTACCGTGCTCACTTGCCGTCTACCGAAGAAATTTTCATGCATCCTGATTTGGAAAAAGGAAAGAGTATTACAATCGGCGGCTGGATCGGAGAGCGTACAACTGTTAGATAATTATGGTTGGATCACGTTTTCTTAGTAAAACGAATAAAGATAAAGGCATAACAACTATCCCGGTGATAGTTGTTATGCTTCTTTTATTTTCGGCATCTTGTTCAAAAGAAAATAAAGAGGTTGTAGATGTGGAGTTTGATCCGAATCAAACATATACAATGAAGACGACGGAAGTGGCAAGCCTTATATCGGATTCCGGAATAACCCGGTATAGCGTGAAAGCTAAAGAGTGGTTGATGTTTGACAAGGCGGTCGAACCTTATTGGTATTTCCCTGAAGGTCTGTATATAGAAAAATTTGATACGACTTTCCATACGGAAGCAAGTGTACAGGCTGATACGGCTTATTATTATAATAAAAAAGGATTGTGGAAATTAATTGGCAATGTTGCAATAGAGAATTTAGAAGGTGAGCACTTTCAAACGTCATTGCTATATTGGGATGAAAAGCAAGGAAAGGTATATTCTGATAAATATATCCGGATAGAACAGGTAGATAAGGTAATTACAGGTGTCGGTTTTGAGTCTAATCAGGATATGACTAAATATAAAATATTTAATTCGACAGGCATTTTCCCTGTGAAAGAAGCACCGGCTGATAGTATTCGGACAAATCAACCTTTACAGGAAACACCTTTGGAAGAAAAATTAGAAGAAAAAACACAGGAAGAGGATATGCCAATGTCTACAATGATTCCTTTAAAAAGTAAGTAAATGAATGCTTTACCGTATATACTAATATCATTAGCATTTTCTGCTTTTTTTTCAGGTATGGAAATCGCTTTTATTTCTTCCAACAAGTTACGGTATGAACTTGATAAACGGAATAAAAGTTTTATAAGTAAGATATTAGATGTTTTTTATAATAATCCGAACCAGTTTATTTCAACGATGCTGGTTGGCAATAATATTGCTTTGGTTGTATATGGTCTGCAAATGGCCATGTTGCTTGAACCTTATATCGCAAAAGTTGTTGATAACGAAGCTTTGATTGTACTTATACAATCTGTTATTTCTACGGTGTTGATTTTGTTTACAGGAGAGTTTATTCCGAAAACCATATTTAAGCTGAATCCGAATTTGTCATTAAAGATATTCTCGGTGCCGCTTTTTGTTATATATGTAATTCTATATCCGGTTTCTAAATTTTCTTCTTTGCTATCTTTTGCCTTTTTGAAATTGGGAGGAGTGAAAAATCTGAAAGATTCATCCGACCGTACGTTAGGTAAAGTTGACTTGGATTATTTTATTCAGCAAAGCATAGAAGATGCTCCGCAAAATTCTGATATGGATACGGAGGTGAAGATATTTCAGAATGCGTTGGATTTTTCGAATGTCCGTTTAAGGGATTGTATCGTGCCTCGTACGGAAATTGTAGCATGTGATACGTCTGCTACTATAGATGAACTGCGCTCAAAATTTATAGAAACCGGACTTTCTAAAATATTAATTTATAACGAAAATATTGACGATATTATAGGCTATATCCATTCATCCGAATTGTTTAAACATCCGGAAGACTGGACAGAAAGTATTCGTAGTGTGTCAATTGTTCCAGAAACAATGGCCGCCAATAAGTTGATGAAGGTTTTGATGCAAGATAAGAAAAGCCTGGCTGTCGTTGTGGATGAGTTTGGGGGAACCTCGGGTATTGTGACCTTGGAAGACTTGGTAGAAGAAATTTTTGGTGAAATAGAGGATGAACATGATATGAAATCTCATGTCGCTAAAAAAGTAGGAGAGGACGAATATCTTTTATCCGGTAGAATTGAAATTGATACTTTGAACGAAATGTTTGGACTGGAGCTGCCGGAATCGGACGATTATGTCACTATTGCGGGTTTTATTCTTCATTTTTATCAGAGATTTCCGAAATTGAACGAATCGGTGGTCATTGATAAATACACATTCAAAATCATAAAGGTTACGGCAACTAAAATAGAACTTGTGCGTATGAAAGTGGCTGAATGATGAAAAAAAAAGGATTAAATGATGTGACAAATTCTTTTTTTCGTATCTTCGTGCCCTTAAATGAGAAATAATAAACTTTAAAAAATAAATAAAGATAAATGGCTACGCTGGAGAAAATTAGAAGCAAAGCAGGTTTGTTGGTCCTTGTTGTGGGATTGGCATTGTTTGCTTTTATTATTGGAGACTTTTTGAACTCTGGTTCTACTTATTTCAGACAAACTCAGGAAAGAGTTGCGGAAGTTGACGGAGAAGTTGTTAAGATTCAGGATTATCAGGCACGTGTAGACGAAATGGCCGAGATGTATAAAATGCAGACTGGTTCGAATAGTTTGCCTGAAGAATATATGTCACAGATTCGTCAGTCTGTATTTGATGCTATTGTTCAGGAGATCGTTCTGGATGAGGCTACAGCTAAATTAGGCATGGTCGTGACTCCTGAAGAATTATTTGATATGGTTCAGGGTGAAAATATTTCTCCGCTGATTCAACAAATGCAGATGTTTACAAATCCCCAAACAGGAGCATTTGATAAAACAGCATTGTTGAATTTCCTGAAAACTATCAGTGATGATAATTTGGCTAACTATCCGGCCGATCAGCAAGCTCAAATAGTTAAGGCTAAAAATTTCTGGTTGTTTTGGGAAAAGAATATTAAACGTCAACGTTTGGAAGATAAATATACTACTTTATTGAGTAAGGCGATTTCTGCTAATATGCTGGATGCAAAAGAAGCATTTAATGAAAATGCAGAAAGTTCGGATATTGTATATGCAATGCAATCTTATGCAACAATTCCTGATTCTGCAGTACAGGTAAGTAAGAGTGAAATTGAAAAGCTGTATAACCAGCGTAAGGAAATGTTTAAACAGAAAGAAGGCAAAGTAGTTAAATACATTGCTGTAGACATTCGTCCTAGTAAAGAAGATTATGACAAAGCTCAGGCTGATATTGAAAGCTTGAAGGAGGAATTAATTTCTTCTGCAAAAGTTGCCGATTTGGTAAACGAAAACTCAGAGGTGCCTTATATGGATGCATTCTTTACGGCTTCTGCTTTTGATCCTGAGTTGAAACAATTTGCAACAACAGCCGAAGTAGGTGCTGTATATGGACCAGTATTTGAAAATGACAAGTACAGAATGTTTAAGCTGGTTGACAAAACAAATGCACCTGATTCTGTAAAAGTAAGCCATATTATGTTAGCAGGTAAAGCAGAGAAGGAAACAGCTGCTTTGGCTGATAGTTTGATGAATGTATTGAAGAATGGTGGAAACTTTGAAGAATTGGCAAAACAATTCTCTGCAGATCAGGCTGCCGAAAAGGGTGGCGAACTTGGCTGGTTTACAGAAGCTACTGCTTTGAGAGGTGTAAATGAGGAATTTAAGAATGCTGTTTTTTCAACTCCGGTAAATAATGTTGCGTTGGTTAAGTCTTTATATGGTACACATATTGTTAAAGTAACAGACAAAACTGCTAATGTGAATAAATATAAAGTTGCAGATATAGATATGTCTGTATCTGCAAGTTCAAAGACTTACAGCAATATCTATAATGAGTTGAATCAATTTATTTCAAAGAACAGTGATATTGCTAAATTGGATGATGCTGCTAAAGAAGCCGGTTATAGTATTATTTCAGATGTAACGGTAACAGCTGACAATCAGATGTTGGGAACAATCAAGAATTCTCGTCCGGTTATCCGTTGGGCATTCCAGAATGATAAAGGTAAGGTTTCTGAAATTTTTGAATGTGACAATAAATTTGTAATTGCTGCAGTTCAGGGTTCGCTGCCTGAAGGATATCGTCCTGTTGATATGGTTGCTCCTGTATTGAAAGCAGAGTTGATCAATCAGAAGAAAGGCGAAAAGATTGTTAGTGATTTGATTGCTAAAAATCTGACATCTTTGGATGCATATGCTCAGACTATGGGAACTTCTGTTGACTCTGTTAAATTTATTAGCTTTGGAACACGTCGTATTGCCGGTATGGGTGTAGAACCTAAGTTGAATGCAATGGTCTCTTTAACTCCGGAAGGTAAATTGAGTGCTCCGGTTGCAGGAAACAACGGTGTATATGTATTTGATGTTTTTGCGAAGAATAAGGAAAATAAAGAATATAATGAAGTAAGTGAAGTTCGTGCTTTAGATGCAGCAAACTCATACAGAATCGGATTCCAGGCTATACAGGCTTTGGTAAATAAAGCAAAAATAGAAGATAACCGTATCCGTTTTTATTAATACCGGATGAAGATATAAGGCTTAAGTATATGGCCTGTGATAAAGCTGCCGTGCTCATATAGAGTACGGCAGCTTTTTTATATCTTTGCAAAATAAAATAATAGATTAATACGGAATGAACGGAAAAAAACGTTTGCTGGGTATGACTCTGGATGAATTGAAAGAGGTTGCTTCGGAAGCAGGATTGCCTGGATATGCGGCAAAGCAAATGGCTGATTGGTTGTATAAGAAGAAAGTTGTTTCAATAGCTGAAATGACAAATATTGCTGCAGCTAAACGTTCTTGGCTTGAAAATCATTATGAAGTTGGAGCAATGGCTCCATCGGATTTTATGAAGTCGGTAGATGGTACTATAAAATATCTTTTTCAGGTAGGGGAGGGACGTTTTGTTGAATCTGTGTATATACCTACGGAAGATAGGGCAACATTGTGCGTGTCGTCTCAGGTTGGATGTAAAATGAATTGCCTTTTTTGTATGACAGGAAAGCAAGGTTTTACTGCTGATTTGACTTCGAATCAAATATTGAATCAGATACAGTCATTGCCGGAAAACGAACAATTGACAAATATCGTTTTTATGGGAATGGGAGAGCCGTTGGACAATGTAGGCGAGTTATTTAAAGTGCTGGAAATATTAACAGCCCCTTATGGATATGCCTGGAGTCCGAAACGTATTACCGTGTCTACAATCGGAGCAAAGGGACTGAAACGCTTTTTAGATGAAAGTGATTGCCACTTGGCGGTTAGTTTACATTCCCCTTATTCTGCAGAACGTTTGTCTTTAATGCCTGTAGAGAAAGCTTTTCCGGCTCATGATGTGCTGGAATTGATAAAGCAATATGATTTTACGCATCAAAGACGTGTCTCTTTTGAATATATTGTTTTTAAAGATTTGAACGATAGTTTGAAACATGCGGAAGCGTTGGCTTGTTTATTAAAAGAAATACCTTGCCGGGTGAACCTGATCCGTTTTCATGCAATACCGGATGTACCGTTGGAAAGTTCGGACATGGGTAAAATGGAATTGTTCAGGGATATGTTGAACTCCAAAGGCATTATCTGTACTATCCGTGCTTCCAGGGGAGAGGATATTTTTGCTGCTTGCGGGATGTTATCTACTGCAAAAAACAAGCAAAAAGATTAAACAGGCGGTATTTTGACAGAAAAGGATTACATTTGTATTATATAAAACATAACGGGTATGAAAACACATTTATTTATTGCCAGTTTGTTGCTCCTGGTATTATTAGGGGCTTGTAGTTCCGGTCCGGTGATGACACAGGCTACTGGGCTTGCTTATGAAGTTATTGTCGTAATGGATCAAAAGGATTGGAAAGGGGAAGCAGGTGAGATAATCAAGGCTGACCTGGAATCTCCGGTGCCTGGCCTTCCTCAGTCGGAGCCTTCTCTTAAAATTACATATGCTCAACCTAAAGATTTTAACGGATTGCTTAAGCTTGTACGTAATATATTGATTGTTAAAATTAATCCGTCTACTTATACGAAAGTTTCATTAAGCTATGAAAATAATCCTTGGGCAAAAGGACAAGTCGTGCTGACTTTAAAAGCTCCGGATGCACAAAGTATTGTTGAATATTTGACCGCTAATAAAAATAAACTGGCCAATTTCTTTGTTGAAGCAGAAATGAACCGCGCGATTGCTCAGTTGGAAAAGAATTATAGTTCTGTTGTAATGGAGCATTTGAAGAAAGATTTTGACGTAATGTTGAATGCACCAGAAAATATGACTTATTATAAGGATACGACAAACTTTTTCTGGGCATCTAATAATGCAAATACAGGACGCACAGATTTAGTCGTTTACACATTCCCCTATACGGATCCGGATACATTTACAGCCGATTATCTGGTAGCAAAGCGCGATTCTGTGTTGAAGGCTAATCTGCCGGGTGCATTCCCAGGTTCTTATATGGCAACAGAAACCCTGGGGGGCGTTCATTATGAACCAATTACTGTTAATGGTAAATATTGCGGAGTGTTACGCGGTTTATGGAAAATGCGAGGTGATATGATGGGAGGGCCGTTTGTAAGCCATATCCGTTTGGATGAAAAGAATAATAGGGTTGTGGTTGCTGAAGGTTTTGTTTTTGCACCTGAGACAAGTAAGCGTAATTTTATACGTCGTATAGAAGCGGCATTATATACTTTACGTTTGCCAGGGGAATTTGACAAGCCGGTAAGTGATCCGCTTGATGTTCCTGAACAAAAGAAATAAACATATTATATATGGAAGAACGATTGATTAAAGTGGGGATTACTCACGGAGATATAAACGGTATCGGATATGAAGTGATACTGAAAACATTCTCGGACGCCCGTGTTGCTGAACTTTGTACACCTGTTATTTATGGTTCTTCAAAGATCGCGGCATACCATAGGAAAGCTTTAGAGCTTCCTCCTGTCAATATGAATATTATTACCAAGGCGGAAGAAGCTGGTGTAAATCGCGTAAATATCATCAATTGTGTGGATGACGAGACAAAGGTTGAGCTTGCTCAGTCAACTGCTGTGGCAGGAGAAGCTGCATTTAAGTCATTGGAGGCTGCTGTAATGGATCTGAAGCGAGGTGTTGTTGATGTATTACTGACGGCTCCGATTAACAAGCATAATATCCAAAATGATGATTTCCATTTCCCCGGACATACGGAATATTTGGAAGAGTGTTTTGGCGGTTTAGGAAAGAAAGCTCTGATGATATTGATGAATGATACTCTTCGTGTTGCTTTGGTTACCGGACATATACCTTTGTCAAAGGTTTCTTCATCCATAACTCAGGAAGATATTGTAAGTAAACTCCGTATATTTAATCAGTCATTAAAGCAAGACTTTGGAATAGTAAAACCCAGAATTGCTGTATTGTCATTGAATCCGCATGCCGGAGATGCTGGTTTGCTTGGAAATGAAGAAGAAACGATTATTATACCGGCTATGCAAGAGGCCGAAAAAAGAGGTGTGATGTCTTTTGGACCCTATGCCGCCGATGGCTTCTTTGGTTCTTGTATGTATGATAAATTTGATGGTGTTTTAGCTATGTATCATGACCAGGGACTGGCTCCGTTTAAGACTTTGGCAATGGAGGACGGTGTAAATTATACTGCCGGTTTACCAATTATCCGTACTTCTCCTGCACATGGCACGGCTTATGATATAGCCGGACAGAACCTGGCTTCTGAAGAATCGTTTCGTCAGGCTTTGTATGTGGCTTTGGATATATATCGTAATCGGATACGATATTTTGAAGCGACAGCAAACCCTCTCCGTAAGCAATACTTTGACAAGGGAGGCGATAATGAAAAACTAGATTTGACGAAGGACGAAGAATCCGGTGATATTTAAAAGAAAAGAAGCATGGATAGAATGAAATCCATGCTTTTTCCTATTATACTTTTTAGATAGGAAAAGTTTGTGTAAGTTTGCGGTTCAAAATTAAAATAGCGACATGTTTAAGGATAAAACAATAGTATATACTTCCGGGACATTTGATATGTTTCATTACAATCATCTTCGGATGATTAATTATGCCCGTAGCCTGGCGGATATTTTGATTGTAGGTGTAAGTACGGATGAATTAGTATCTTCTTACAAGGCATGTCCGATAATCCCGTTTAATGAACGTCTTCAGATTATAGAAGCCTTGAAAACACCGGATATCGTAATTCCCCAACATTCGTTGGATCATTCGGAAATTGTCAAAAAATTAAATATCGATGCATTTGTTGTTGGTGATGATTGGTATGGTAAATATGACTATTTGAAAGATTTGGGAGTTCAAGTTTTTTATTTTCCTTATGGAACAGGCGTTTCCTCTTCAAATCTGAAAAAGACCATTCATGATTCATACGAAGCTAATCTTAAATCTCAACGTAATGCGAAGCCTCAATCCGTAAAAGGCTTTAGCGAAAAAGAATAGAATACACTTCATGGAGAAATATGCTTTAATTACCGGAGGCACAAAGGGTATTGGTAAGGCGGTTGCTTCTTGTTTAGCCAAATCGGGTTATAATCTTTTGTTGACTTATGCCTCGGATTGTATAAAAGCTGCGCAGGTTTGTGAGGAACTTTCGGCGATTTATGATGTAAAAGTCAGCAGTTTGAAAGCTGATATTTCCGATTGTAATTCCATAGAAAGCATATATCTGTATTTGACAGACCAATCCATTCGGTTAGATGCCATTGTATTTAATGCAGGCATGACTTGCCGTGATCCGTTTGAAGAATTGTCGGTGCCGGAATGGGAGCGGGTATTTTTTGCGAATATTCATTTTCCTGTATTTCTTCTACAGCGTATTGTTGGTTTAATGAATAAAAGAGGATCGATAGTTTTTACCGGTTCTTTAATGGGTATTGAACCTCATTCCGTATCTCTGGCATATGGTGTGACTAAAAGTGCGATTCACGCTTTAGTGAAAAATTTGGTTAAGTTTTTAGCTCCATATGACTTACGGATAAATGCTGTGGCTCCCGGCTTTGTTGATACGGAATGGCAGAAAACGAAACCAGTGAAGATACGGCGGAATATAGAAAATAAGATCGCTTTAGGGCGTTTTTGTGATCCCGACGAGTTGGCTGAAGTCTATAAAATGTTGATAGAAAATAGTTACTTTAATGGCGAAATAGTCGTTGTTGATGGTGGCTACTCATATAAATAATGAACAAATGAGTAATTTGGATAAAGAATACGAGGCTTCGTTAAAATCAATAGAGACTGAAAATGTAATTGACAAGATATTTTATCGTCCTATTGGTTTTCGTATTGCCAAGATGCTTCGTGGTACAAGGATTACACCGAATATGGTAACAGTTGTTTCTATTTTTGTAGGGGCTGGTACCGGATTTATGTTTTACCACGATAATTTGACGTATAATATTATAGGAATTTTATTGCTTGTATTTGCTAATATATTGGACTGTGTAGATGGGCAGCTGGCACGTCTTACTGGCATTAAATCGGCAATTGGACGTATTTTGGATGGTTTTGCCGGAGATATCTGGTTTACTTGTATATATGTGGGTTTCGCTTTGCGGTTGGCGCACGATTATGGAACTTACTGGTTTTTTGCTTTGGCCGTATTATCCGGACTCTCTCATCTGATACAAGCAAATATTACTGACTATTACAAAACACTTCATCTTTATTTTATAAGTAAGGATAAAGGAGCCGAATTTCAATCTTTAGAACAGGTGAAGGCCAAGCACAAAGAAATGAAATATGGTATTAATAAGGCTTTTTATTTCTTATATCGCTGGTATACCCTGCTGCAAGTAAAAGCAACTCCGACTTTGCAACAAATGCTATGTCGTTTACATGCTGAATATGGAGATAATATTCCTGAAGATATCAGGATTAATTTTCGTAAGCAGAGCCGTGAACTTATGCGTCTTATAGATTTGCTAACATTTAACGGACGTACTATAGTCATGTTTATTATAGTGCTGACTGGACAAGTTTGGGCTTATTATTTGTATGAACTAATCGTGCTGAATATTGTTTTGGCTATTGCAATGAAGAAGCATGAAAAGATGTGCGCATCTTTCTTGTAATAGGAATTATGAAAAAAAGTGTAGTTGATATATATGACCTACAGGAAATGGTCCCGTTTTTTAAAGGACCCGTTGGAACTTTCTTAGGGAAATTGGTCATCAAGTTGCTTTGTGTGGACAAAGTTAATAAAGTACATGCTAATAATTGTGCATTACGTGGGGCTGAGTTTACAACATCTTTGTTGGGCGATCCGCTGATTGATATTAAATATAATGTTCATAATGCAGGGCTTTTAGACCATTTGCCGGAAGGTGCTTTTTGTACAGTTTCCAATCATCCGATCGGATCGTTGGACGGTATTATGTTGATTGATATATTCGCTGCTCGCCGCCCGGATTTTAAAGTGATGGTAAACGGTATTCTTTCCAAGATCGGAGCGATGGATGATAATTTCGTATCGGTAGTACCGGATTCCAATAACCAAGGAGCAAATCCAGCTAATGTTAATGGAGTCCGTGTTTCTTTACAACGTTTGAAAGAAGGGCATCCGATGGGTTTCTTTCCGGCCGGAGCAATTTCCTTTTATAATAAAGATACAAAAAGAATACAAGATTTGCCTTGGACTCATAGTGTCATACGTTTGATTCGTAAATCAAATGTTCCGGTTTATCCTGTATATTTTGATTTTCTGAATTCGAAATTCTTTTATTGGCTGGGAAATATCAGTTGGAAAATAAGGACATTGCGTATACCTGCAGAAGCGTTTAATAAACGTGGTAAGACGGCTGATGTTTATATAGGTGAACCAATTTCTCCAGAGGAGATAAAAAATATTTCAGACGATAAGGAGCTAGCCGAATTTTTGTATAACCGTACTTACGGTGCTAAAAAATAAGAAACGACTATTAGATTCTGCTTTCTATTGTGGAAGTTTGGATTAAGATTTGTAATTTTGGCAGATAAACTGAAATAATTACAGATATCTAATAAATATGATGTTAAAAATAGACGTGCAACAGATAAAGCAGCGTTTTGGAATTATTGGTAATAGCCCGGCCTTGAATCGTGCGATTGATGTGGCTCTGCAGGTTGCTCCGACCGATTTATCTGTTTTGATTACAGGTGAAAGTGGTGTGGGAAAAGAAACTTTCCCTCAAATCATACACCAGAATAGTCCCCGTAAGCACGGACAATATATTGCAGTAAATTGTGGTGCAATTCCTGAAGGTACTATTGACTCAGAATTGTTTGGTCATGAAAAAGGTTCTTTTACAGGGGCGTTGGCCGACCGTAAGGGATATTTTGAGGTAGCTGATGGTGGAACCATATTTTTAGATGAAGTGGGCGAGCTTCCCATGCCTACACAGGCTCGTTTGTTACGCGTATTGGAAACAGGGGAGTTTATTAAAGTAGGTTCTTCAAAAGTTCAGAAAACAAATGTACGTATAGTTGCGGCGACCAATGTAAATTTGATACAGGCCGTATCCGAAGGAAAATTCCGTGAAGATTTATTTTATCGTTTGAGTACGGTACCTATCCAGGTTCCTCCATTACGTGAACGCACAGAAGATATTTCTTTGTTATTCCGTAAGTTTGCCGGAGATTGTGCAGAGAAATATAGAATGCCTCCTGTCCGTTTGGAAGATGAAGCACGTCAGTTACTGATAACTTATCGTTGGCCTGGGAATGTGCGCGAATTAAAGAATGTGACCGAACGTATCTCAGTAATTGAGGAAAACAGAGATATTACGGCTGATATATTACGCCAATATCTGCCTAATTTGAATTTGGAGAAATATCCGGTACTGGTAAAACAAGACAATGATCAAAAGATATTCAACAGTGAACGGGAGATTCTTTATCAGGTACTTTTTGATATGAAAAAGGATGTCAACGAACTAAAGAAATTAGTGCATGACATAATGGGAGGAAATATACAAATGCCTGTTCCGGAAGAATCATCATATGCTCATCCTATACATCCGGTTCATCAGGTACACCATGCGCCGATACAAGAAGCAGAAGATGTAGAAGAAGAGGAGTCATTATCCTTGGAAGATGTTGAAAAGGAAATGATTCGTAAAGCTTTAGAGAAACATAACGGTCGTCGTAAGAATGCTGCTGCCGACTTGAAAATTTCAGAACGTACATTGTATCGTAAAATTAAAGAATATAATCTGGAGTAATATGTTGAATAAAAAAATAATAGTATTCTTTTGTCTTTTGACCGCATTGGTTACGGCATGTTCTATTTCGTATAAATTTAATGGCGCTTCTATTGATTATACAAAGATTAAAACAATAACCATCAAAGATTTTCCCAACCAGGCAGCTTTGGTATATCCTCCTTTATCACAGGTCTTCACAGAGACATTGAAGGATATTTACATACGTCAGACCCGTTTACAATTAGTACGGAGCAACGGCGATTTGGATTTGGAAGGTGAGATAACTGGTTATGAACTGACGCCTATGGCAGTGAAAGAAGATGCTTATGCGTCTCAAACACGTTTGACAATTACGGTTCGTGTTCGTTATTCAAACCGGGTTACTCCGGATGATGACTTTGAACAAACTTTTTCTGCATATCGTGAATTTGACAGTAATGTGATGTTGCAAAATATACAGGATTCTTTGTGTAAAGAGATTGTAGATGAACTGGTAGATCAAATCTATAATGCAACGGTAGCTAACTGGTAAGGATGAATACGGCGGAACTATATCGTTTAATGGAGAATCCTTCTTCGTTGTCGGAAGAAACGCTTCCTGTTTTAAAACAGATTGTGGATGATTTTCCTTATTTCCATACGGCAAGAATGTTATATTTGAAGAATCTTGCTGTGTTGAATGATATATGTTTCGGTTCGGAGTTAAAAAAGATGGCAGTTCATATTCCTGACCGAAAAAAAATGTTTGCTTTGGTTAAGGGTGAACTTTATGGATTAAAAACAAATAATTCTTCTATAAAAGACGATTTTGAAAAAGATGATTCTTTTTCTTTAATAGAAGCATTCTTGTCTTCAAGCGCAGATGATAACGGACAACAGACGGAGAATACATTACTGTTCCAACCGTCTGTTTCTTCGGATTATATTTATTGGTCTCTTTCCGAAACAGATGAAAAACATGAGAACAATGAACCGGTTGCAAAATTGCAGCATCATGACCTGATTGATTCTTTTATCAAAAATGAAGAACAACGTGTTCCTGGCAGTGGATTAAATATAGAGTCTGCAGATGAGAGTTTAGATATTTCTGATTCATCGGATGAATTGGAAGAAGCACATCTTAAACCGTTGGATGACTCCTATTTTACGGAAACTTTAGCTCATATTTATGTTAAACAAAAGCGATATGAGAAAGCGTTACAAATAATTAAAAACTTAAACTTGAAATATCCGGAAAAAAATATTTACTTTGCAGATCAAATTAGATTTTTGGAAAAATTGATTATTAACACTAAAAAATAAAACTAAGATGTACGTATTTATTTCTATCTTAATCCTAATCGCTTCAATACTGTTAATCTTAATTGTATTGGTTCAAAATTCAAAAGGAGGCGGTTTGGCTTCAGGATTCTCTTCTTCTAACCAAATTATGGGGGTACGTAAGACTACCGATTTTCTGGAAAAAGCTACATGGACTTTGGCTGGAACTGTAATAGTTTTGAGTATTGTTATTACTTCATTTATTCCTAGAGTAGAACATTCCAGTCAGTCAGAGATCAAACAACAAATTGAAAATGCTGTAACAATAGATCCGAATACAGTTGCTCCTAATTTTGGAACGGCTCAACAGCCAGCTGCAACTGAAGAAGCTCCTGCAGAAAAGCCGGCAGAATAAAAATACGTTTCAATAACGATATGAGAGACATCCGACATGAATTGCCGGGTGTCTTTTTTTTTGTTTTTGGCCGGACATTATGATCTGTCAATCATAAGATAAAAAGAATCTATTGTTTATATATGCTTTATCTTCGTATCTTTGATTTACAAATAAAGTTTATATTAGAAAAATAATGAATATGGAATCAATTAATTTTGATGGTTTGCTGATAGGTATTGTAACCTTCTTGATTATCGGATTATTCCATCCGGTAGTAGTAAAAGCCGAATATTACTGGGGAACCAAATGTTGGTGGATATTCCTTGTTTTGGGGATAGCTGGAACTGTTTCCTCTTTATTTATAGAGAGCGTATTTCTTTCTGCTATATTCGGGGTATTTGCCTTTTCTTCTTTCTGGACAATAAAAGAGATATTT
The DNA here is from genome assembly GCF_900108035.1 of Parabacteroides chinchillae. Classification (GTDB taxonomy): domain Bacteria; phylum Bacteroidota; class Bacteroidia; order Bacteroidales; family Tannerellaceae; genus Parabacteroides; species Parabacteroides chinchillae. Next base: position 47,015 of record NZ_FNVS01000006.1, on the reverse strand, counting down.
GAACAAGAAGAGCGCGTGTTAAAAGGTTGGTTCCCGAAGAATCCTAAAAGGAATTATCCCCGGTAATTTAATTCCTCTTTTATTTCGAGGATATATGCTTTGCCCCGATCAAATCTTTATAAGGACTTTCTATAGCTAACGGACTTCCCAAAGATCGGATAATTTGGAATAGGTCTGCAAATTGTCTTGAGATAGCCATTGTTCGGAGTTTTGCATGATTGTATAGGGTAAAGCTTTGTTCAGATCGGAGACAATCGCCTTTTTAGTTCCCGAGTAATTGTGGAATCCGAAGCTGAATGATAATAGCGGTCCTTTGCTTTTCGTCTGTTCTGGCTAATAAAGATTGGAACCATACTTTTGGAATCTCGGTTTCTTATCGTTTCGGTGATTTAAAAACGAGCGTTAAGAAAGTGATGCGGAGCATTCATAATGACGACCTGCTAAAGAAAGAGAATAGTAACTGGATATAATTCAATGTTCGTGATAATGGTTCCGGTTTAGCTTTTTTTCTTTGAACCATTCAACAAGCACATTGTCTTTGAAACTTAAAATGTAATAACCTTCTTCGTTTAGTATGTTAGCAAAGGGATAGCTGATTCTTTCAAAAGAGCCGTCCGGTGTTACACTGGCTCCAACTGTATCGTAGTTTTTACCAAGCACAGATACTACTTTCTTTTTGGACATACCTAATTCAATCTTGTGCATTTGATTTTCTATTCTATAGGAAGCACAACTGGCCAGCATTAAAACGGTCAGCAGCACAGATATCCATTTTGTGGGTCTCATATCGTATTTGTTTTTTATTTGTTAATGGGGCTAAGATATATATTATTTTAGCGACATTCGTGGAAAAGGAATAAAAAAAAGAGGAAAACTGAAAAGTTTTCCTCTTTAAGAGCGGAAGACGGGGCTCAAACCCGCGACCCTCAGCTTGGAAGGCTAATGCTCTATCAACTGAGCTACTTCCGCAAGTTGCATAAAATAAGGGTGGGCAGTGATGGATTCGAACCACCGAAGGCGAAAGCCAGCTGAGTTACAGTCAGCCCCATTTGGCCACTCTGGTAACTGCCCCCTTGCTTTTAATTGCAGTGCAAAGGTACTATTAATTTTGTAATTTGCAAGAAAAATCTATCATTTTTATTGCTGTAATAGCAGCTTCATCTCCTTTATTTCCGTATTTTCCACCGGCACGATCTTCTGATTGTTGCATGGTGTCAGTAGTTAACAGTCCGAAGATGAAAGGAATATCGTACATAAGATTCAGTTCTGTAATGCCTTGGGTAACTCCAGAACATACGTAGTCAAAATGTGGAGTATCTCCTCTTACAACGCATCCTAAAACAATTATAGCGTCTAATTCTTTAGATTCGGCCAATCTTTTGGCACCAAAAGTCAGTTCAAAACTACCCGGAACGCGTTTGACAACGATATTTTCCGGTTTTACTCCGTGCTTTTCCAATGTGTTGCAAGCACCTTCCAGCAATTTTTCAGTTATGTTTTTGTTCCATTCTGCAACTACGATACCAATATTCATTTCTGATGCATCAGGAACGCTGTTGAAGTCGTAATCCGATAAATTCTGATAAGCTGTAGCCATAATTGTATTCTTAAAAGAAAAGGATGCCTTATAAGTTGAGACATCCTCTTGTTTGTTATATTAACTATGTATTCCGTTTTTAATTTTCAGATAATGCAGTAGCACGAATAATGTACTTTTCAATATCGGCAGCTTCCATTGAAGTAGCATATTTTTCTTTGATAGATGTGTATGCTTTTGCTGCATCTTTGTATTGTTTTAAACTTTCGTAAGCAGTACCTGCCTTTTTCAGATATACCGGGCTTATTACTTCGTTGTCTGCCTGTTTTGCAGCTTTTTCAAAGTAGCTGATGCCTTCTTTAACATTACCCATGTTTACATAACAATCTCCGATAAGACCTGTGATGGCCGGTGAAATCATGTTGTCGCCTGAGCTGAATGATTTCAATAAATCCAATGCTTTCTGCGTATCTCCAAGCTTAAAATAGCAGATACCGGCGTATGCTTTTGCCAAATTAGCAGCATCGGTGCTTCCGTATTGGTCGATGATAGCTTCGAAGCCTTCATAATCAGAACCGTTACCGTTCAATGCCAATGCAAAAGAGTCTCTTGCAAAGTATTGTTCACCTTTAAATATAGCAGCTGCGGCTTTCTTTTCCTGAGGAATTAAATAACCATGCCTGATTCCCAAAACAGCTCCAACAACGAGTGCAATAGCTATTATACTGTAAATAATTTTCTTTGAGTTGTTTTCAATAAACTGTTCCGATTTGGAAACAATTTCTTCCACTTCTAACTCTTTGTTGGTGTCCTTTTCTTTAGTAGCCATAATGTGTTATAGTTATTTATTAATTTTATCACTGATTTAATGCCGTAATTATGAACTTGGCAATTCAAAGCGCAAAAGTAGTTTTTTTTACTGATATAATCTATACTTAGAAGTATATTTTTTAATTTTGTACGATTAATGCGGTACAGATGATATTAAAAAAGCTTTCTATTCTTAATTACAAAAATATTCTTCAGTCGGAAGTTTCTTTCTCTCCCAAAATGAATTGCTTTTTTGGCAATAACGGGATGGGTAAGACGAACTTACTGGATGCTATCCATTATTTGTCTTTCTGTAAAAGTCATATCAATACACCGGACAATCAAATTATTCGTAATGATGAAGAACTGTGCGTGATTCAAGGTTTTTATGACTATGAAGGGCGGGAAGAAGATATATTCTGTGCTATGCGCCGTCGCCAGCGGAAGCAGTTTAAGCGGAATAAAAAAGAGTATGACAAGCTTTCGGAGCATATAGGCCTTTTGCCTCTCGTGATGGTGTCTCCGGCCGATTCGGAATTGATCCAAGGCGGGAGTGATGAAAGACGACGCTTGTTGGATGTTATTATTTCCCAGCAAGATAAGCAGTATCTTCATGCTTTGATACAGTATAATAAAGCCATGCAACAGCGTAATGTATTATTAAAAAACCAATCTAAGGATGCTTCTTTGTACGAAGTGCTCGAGATGCAAATGGGTATGTATGGCGGGATGATTAGGGAAAAACGCCAATCTTTGGTAGACGAATTTACCCCTATCTTTAATGAATACTATCAAACGATCTGCCAGTCTGCAGAGCAGGTTGGATTACGTTACGCATCCCAACTGGAGGAGGGAGACCTGGCGGATATGTTATTGAATAACCGTGAGCGGGATCGTATTCTTGGTTATTCCTCGACGGGCATTCATAAAGATGAACTCGAAATGACACTGGGAGGATACCTGATTCGTCGTATCGGTTCGCAAGGCCAGAACAAAACGTATCTTATTGCTTTGAAGCTGGCGCAGTTTGTATTTCTTGCCAGAAAAGGCAATACAACGCCTATACTGTTGCTCGACGATATTTTTGATAAACTGGATGCCGCCCGTGTTGAGCAGATTGTCAAGTTGGTGAGTAATGACACATTCGGACAGATTTTTATTACGGATACGAACCGTAAATATCTGGATGAAATATTATCGGCTATGCATCATGATTATGCATTGTTTAAGGTGGAACAGGGTGAAATTCAACCAATGGAGGAATAATGTATGTTGCGTAAAAATACACAATCGATAGGAGAGGTTCTCCGTGACTTTTTTGAAGATAATACCGAACTGTATGAGAAAATGATCGAAATCCGCGTGCAACGTGCTTGGGGAGAGGTGCTGGGCCCAATGGTTTTGCATTATACACGTAATATATATGTACGCGATAAGGTACTTTATGTTTCGCTTACTTCTTCAGTCTTGCGTAGCGAACTTATCCTTTGCCGGGAAAGGCTTATTAAAAGCCTGAATGAATATGCCAAAGCAACAGCTATTACTGATTTGGTTATCCGTTAGGAGTTAGATGACTTCGTTTTCCGTGATGATGTAATCCATTTTTTTATCAAAAGGTTCCACCGGGATTTCGTTTTGTAGTTGGAAGTCGAAACATATTCCTATTTTAAGTGCCGAAAGTGTAGATAATAGTCGGTCGTAGTAGCCTTTGCCCCGCCCCATGCGGTTATGTAGCCTATCGAAAGCTACTCCCGGAACGATGATTAAATCTATTTCCTTTTCATCCATGACTTTTTCATCTTTATCTGGAGTAGCCGGTTCCAGGATGCCAAATATGCCTGATCTTAGGGAGCTTTTCCCCGTATAAGGCAGCAATCTCAGATCGCTGCCTTCTATTACGGGGAGGAGTATTTTTTTCTTTTCATACCATTTTTCAATGAAATCTGCCGTTTGTACTTCTCCGGCAATGGCATGATACAGAGCAATGCAGTTGGCTTTTTTGAAAGCATCGGTTTGCTCCAGTTTATCCATTATCTGCTGGGATAATTCAGATAATGTAGTTCTCGAATATTCTTTCTTTCGCAAGGCCATAGCCTCGCGTAGCATTTGCTTGGCTTTGTAATTCTCCATTGTTGGATGTTTTTTCAGCAGTCGGTACGGATTTTCCTTCTTTTAATATTTCAATTGCGCGTTTCAATGTAACGTCGTCGTTATAAAAGATCGGATAGAAACCTTCGTCGTCAAAGAAATTGCGTACGATATAAGCTTGCAGCTGGTTCTCGATCAGTTTACCTGATATGTTAATCAGTGTAGGACGTTTCTTGATACCTTTTGTTGCTGCAAAGTTTGTAAAGTCTGTCAGCAATGGTTGATGTTGCAGATATTTGTACATGTCCTGCCAGGTCTTGAAAGAAGCCAGCTTCTTATGATTACGGTCGGAATATTCTAACGCATACAGGTAAAGTACGCCACTGTTTATAATGTTTGAATAATAAGAAGTGATGCCGCTTGTGTCGCGTGGGATGAAAATGTCAGGCATAATACCTCCTCCGCCGTAAACGGTGCGGCCCTTCACTGTTTGGTATTTTAATTTATCATTCATTTTGATACTATCGGCCGAATCAAACTCTCCGTGTATGTAACGGTTATAAATATCCTGATCGTAATCATCCGTTTTACCCATTTCATAGTTTTTCTGAATGCAACGTCCTGAAGGTGTATAATAACGGGCTATGGTAAGGCGCAGCGCGGAGCCATCGGTAAGTGCTATCTGAGTCTGTACCAATCCTTTTCCATATGTGCGTCGTCCTATAATCAGCCCCCGGTCGTTATCCTGGATGGCTCCTGAGAAAATCTCACTGGCTGAAGCCGATATTTCATCTGTCAATACTACGATAGGATTATCCTTACATGTTCCGGTACCATTGGCATATACATCCGAGCGGGGGAAAGATTTTCCTTCGGTATAAACTATCAGTCGTCCTTCCGGTAAAAATTCATTCAACATATTGATGGCAGCATCCATGTATCCTCCTGTATTTCCTCTGAGGTCTACGATAAAAGAGGTGCATCCTGCCTCTTTTAGTTTGGCTATGGCGGTTATGAATTCGTTGTATGTAGTCCGTCCGAATTTGCTTACTTTGATATATCCGACACCTTTATGCACTTCATAAGCTACGTCTACAGATTTAACAGGTACGTCGCCTCTTGTAACATCAAAGTAGATAAGTTCGGGCGAGTTGCCGCGTTTTACTCCCAGTTTTACTGTGCTGTTTTTTGCACCACGCAGGGTTTTCATGATCTTTGCCTGTGATGTTTTGTTGCCGGAGAATATCGAGTCGTTAATTGTAATAATACGGTCAAACGGTAGTAGGCCTGCTTTTTCGGATGGCCCGCCGGGTATGACACTTATGATCATTATCGTATCGGTCTGCATGTTAAAAGAAACGCCAATACCACTGAATGAACCTTCCAGGTCTTCGTTTACCATTGCAGCGTCTTCGGCCGGAATGTAAACCGAATGCGGGTCGAGTTCGCTGAATATCTTAGGAATAGCTCCTTCTACCAGTTGCCCCATGTTGACAGTATCTACATATTGTTCATCTATTATGTCCAATACTGCGTTTATCTTATTCCCGCTCGAATACTTATGCCGTTTGCCTTGTCCTATGGTATAGTAATGGTTTCCGATGAAAATACCTAATGAAATGCTGGCAGCTATTATAACGGGTAGCCAGATGGCCAATCTTTTATTTTTACTCATAAAACGTCTAATTATTCTTTCGTCTCTATATAATCTATTATAACACCTGCACGCTTCAGTAAGTTGCAGCCGTCTTCTATACGGTATTTTTCGGAATAAACCACGCGTTTAATACCTGATTGTATGATAAGTTTCGCACATTCTATGCATGGGGCGGAAGTGACGTATATAGTTGCTCCTTTACTACTGTTGGACGATGCCGCCACTTTGGTAATGGCATTTGCTTCGGCATGTAGTACATAGGGCTTGGTTACGTTGTTTTCGTCTTCGCAAACATTCTCGAAACCGGAAGGCGTACCATTGTAACCGTCGGAAATAATCATTTGATCTTTTACTATGAGAGCTCCTACCTGACGGCGTTTGCAATACGAATTTTCAGCCCATACGGCAGCCATTCGGAGATAACGTTTATCCAATTCGAGTTGCTTTTCTGTTTTTTCGCACATCGTTTACCTGTTTTATCCTTGTAATCAACCGCCAAAGGTAAACATATTTGTTGAAAAAAAGGTCGGCATCTTTTTGTTTTTTGATGCCGACCTTTTTCTATTAGGCTGCCGATGTTTTTTTCTTTTCATCCCGATGTTTTTTTTATTTCATCGGGATCATTTCCAAAAATCATCGGGATCATTTATTTGTAACCTTTGCAGGTGTTTTTTATTTCCTGATGCCGTTGCGGATTAACAGTGCATCAATGGTTGGTTCTTGTCCACGGAAACGCTTGTATAGTACTGCCGGATCTTCCGTTCCGCCTTTTGAAAGAATATTATCACGAAACGATTTAGCAACCTCTTTATTGAATATTCCGGCGGCTTTGAATGCGGCAAATGCGTCGGCATCCAATACTTCCGCCCATTTGTAGCCATAATATCCGGCAGAATAACCTCCGGAGAAGATATGGCCGAAACTGGTGCTCATCAGTGTACCGGGTATGTCCGGAAGAATTTGAGCCGGTTTCCAGGCCTGTTTCTCGAAAGCTACCACATCTCCTTCGAATGGAGTTGTAATTGTATGCCATGCCATATCCAGCAAACCGAAACTAAGTTGGCGGCAACAAAAGTAACCTGCGTTGAAGTTGGATGCATCGATCAGTTTCTGAATCATATCCTGGGGAATTTTTTCGCCGGTTTGGTAATGTACGGCAATCTGGTCGAGAAATTCCTTTTCGGTCAGCCAGTTTTCCATGATTTGCGAAGGCAATTCTACAAAATCCCGATATACACTTGTGCCCGAAAGGCTAGCGTATGTTCCGTTGGCAAACATGCCATGTAGTGCGTGCCCAAATTCATGTAACAGGGTGTTTACTTCATCAAATGTAAGCAAAGACGGTTTTGTGTCTGTAGGGCGGGTGAAGTTCATCACGATTATGATTTGTGGGCGGCTGTCCTTGCCGTTGGCATTTTCTTTGTACTGGGGTTTGATGTTGTTCATCCATGCACCGCTTTGTTTTCCATCGCGTGGAAAAAAATCTGTATATAATACGGAAAGGAATTTTCCGTCGGCGTCATATACTTCGTAAGCTTGTACTTCGGGGTGGTAAACCGGAATCTTTTTGTTTTCTTTAAACGTAATGCCATATAGTTGGGTTGCTAGTCCAAAAACACCTTTTTTTACGTTATTGAGTTCAAAGTACGGACGCGTCATTTCATCGTTTATATTGAAACGGATATCTTTTAGCTTCTCGGAATAGTAACTCCAGTCCCAAGGCATAATCGTGATGTTTTCCTTTTCCTGTCCTATGGCAAAACCTTGTACGGCATTGTATTCGTTAATGGCGACAGGTTTGTATGCTTCCAACAGTTGGTTTAGTAGTTTGTACACATTTGATTGGTTTTTAGCCATAGTGTGCTTCAGGTTGTAATCGGCAAAGTCTTTAAAACCCATTAGATTGGCTATGTTAAGACGAATGTTTGCTATTTGTTTTACGATCTCTTTATTGTCGTATTCGTCTCCTTTATTACCTATACTCATGAATTCGCGGTACATTTTTTCGCGGAGATCACGACGGTCTGAATAACGCATGAAGGGTGTATAACTAGGTGCCGACAGGGTAAACAGCCAACCTTCTTTCCCTTTTGCTTTGGCAGTTATGGCTGCAGCTTCTTTTGCACTTTCGGGTAATCCTGCTAATTCGTCTTCATTAGTAATCAGCAATTCGAAACGGTTTTTGTCTTTCAATGCATTTTGATCGAACTTTAAGGTAAGAATGCTTAAATCCGTACTTAGTTTGCGATACTTTTCCTTATCTTCAGGATTGAGAGTGGCTCCTTGTATTTTGAAAGCTTCGTATGTTTCATCAAGTAATTTAGCGTCTTCGGTAGAAAGATTTAATTTATCTTTTTGATCATATACGGACTTTACCCGGCTGAACAGCTTCTCGTTCAGATAAATATTATTTGAGCTTTCCGACAGTTTGGGAGATATGCGTTGGGATATATCCATCATTTCATCGTTGGCTTCCGCACTTAATACGTTAAAAAATGCGTTGCTTACATTATCTAATAGCTTGCCGGCATGCTCGATTGCTACGATGGTGTTCTCAAAAGTAGCAGGTTGGTTGCTATTGGCAATGTTTTCTATTTCTGCATTTAACTGTTTGATTCCTTCCTCAAAGGCCGGTTCGTAATGTCCGGTCTTGATCTTGTCGAAAGGAGGTGTTTCAAACGGTGTTTTGTATTTCTCGAAAAAGGGATTGTTTGCTGCTTCTGCCATATTTAAAATACTTAATAAAATTACTACGTTAATAATAAGCCTTTTCATTTGATATATGTTGATAATTGTATTTGCAAAATTACATAAAATTCCCGATTTGCAGATGATTCGGATAAACAAGTACATACCTGGTATTTCGTTTGCAGGTAATACATAAATTTAATAATGAAATATGTAAACAGTAAAGAGAAAGACAAAACAGCGAGTTTTGCGACAAAATGCCATTTCCGGAGTGATAGAATAGTACGGTTGAAAACATGAAAAATGTAAAGAAAAGGATGTGTCTATTAACAAAAGTTTGTATGTTTGACAACACACCTTTTGAGCATATTTGCCCATAATGATTTGATAGTCAAAAATGTTCAAGAAACCAAATAACCGTCTTTCTGAATAAATATGAAAAGCAGTTTGCTTTTTCAGTTTATAAGTAATACATTTGATTCACAATAGAAATGATTACATTTTGATAATTAAAAGCAATAACTTAAAACCCAAATATACGTATGAGTTATCTTAAATTTGACAAAACAGTAATGATAAACTTGGAAGAGTCATTGACTCGTGAAGTGCTCCGGACGAATCGTTTGGGGGCATACCATAGCACTACTGTTGTTGATTGTAATACCAGGAAATACCACGGATTACTCGTAATGCCTGTTCCTGCTGTTGATGATGATAATCATGTGATTTTATCATCTTTTGATGAAACAGTTATCCAGCATGGTGCCGAATTTAATCTTGGTTTACATAAATATCAAGGGAACAACTTTAGTCCGAAGGGACATAAGTATATCCGAGAGTATAGTTCGGAAACAGTACCCAGAACACTTTACAGAGTAGGTGGCGTTATATTTTCCAAAGAGAAGGTGTTTTCGATGTTTGAAAACCGGATTATGATCAAATATACTTTGGAAGATGCACATTCGGCGACGACACTTCGTTTCCGTCCGTTTTTGGCATTTCGTAGTGTAAAGAATTTAGCTCAGGCAAACGGGAATGTAAATCAATCGTATACGGAAATAACAAACGGTATTAAAACCTGTATGTATCCGGGCTATCCCGAATTGTTCATGCAGTTTAATAAAAAGGTTAAGTTCGTTTATGAACCTTACTGGTATAATGGCGTAGAATATTCGAAAGAGCAAGAGAGAGGCTATCCGTATAAAGAAGATCTTTATGTTCCGGGATATTTTGAAGTGCCGATTAAAAAAGGTGAATCTATCATTTTTAGTGCAGGCGACAGTGCGGTCTCTACAACCCGTTTGAAGGCTTTATATGAAAATGAAGTCTTAGCGCGTACTCCGCGTACCAGTTTTTACAATTGTCTGAAAAACTCGGCACAGCAATTCTACTTCCGGCCTAAAGAAAATGATGCTTATTTGTTGGCAGGTTATCCTTGGTTCAAGGTACGCGCGCGAGATTTATTTATTGCACTTCCCGGATGTACTCTTTCTATTGATGATCCGGTACGTTTTGAGAAAATTATGCATACGGCAATGCCGGCCATACGTAATTTTATGGTGAGCGGACAGCTTGATTCCGTAATTAAGGAAATAGACGCTCCAGATGTTCCTATGTGGGCTATCTGGGCTATACAACAATATGCGAAAGAACAAGGGATAGAGAAAGCCAGAGAGTTATATTCCGGTTTTGTTGGCGAAATTATTGATTATATTTCATCGCAAAAACACCCGGATATGAAGCTGATGGATAATGGATTACTTTTCGCAAACGGGCGTGATAAAGCAATTACATGGATGAATTCTACGGTAAACGGCAAACCTGTAGTTCCCCGTTCCGGTTATATTATTGAGTTTAATTCTTTATGGTATAATGCTCTTTGCTTCTATAAAGAATTGACGGAGGAAATGTCTATTGAGAAAATAGATACTATTATTAATGCAATGGATAAGTCCTTTGCAGAAACATTTGTAAATGGTTATAATTATCTGTTTGACTCGGTTAGCGGTTTTTCAATGGACTGGAGTGTTCGCCCGAATATGATTTTTGCTGTAGCTTTTACATATTCTCCTTTGACACGTGTACAGAAACGTGCTGTGGTGGATATCGTGACAAAAGAATTGTTAACGCCTAAAGGATTGCGTTCTCTGAGTCCTAAGAGTGAGGGATATAAACCTTATTACGTAGGTGCACAATATGAACGTGATTTGGCATATCATCAAGGTACGGCGTGGCCGTGGCTGTTGGGAGCATACCTGGAAGCTTATTTACGCGTATTCGGCAAGAGCGGCGTAGCTTTCGCAGAACGTATGTTGATAAGCTTGGAGGAAGAAATGTCATTACATTGTATCGGTACGATTCCGGAATTGTTTGATGGCAATCCTCCGTTTACCGGAAGAGGCGCCATTTCATTTGCTATGAATGTCGCCGCAATTCTCCGGGTGGTTGATTTATTGAAGAAGTATAACGCCGATTAAAACTAAGTACCATATGAAAGCATTGATGTTTGGATGGGAATTTCCTCCGCATATCTTAGGGGGGCTAGGCACTGCCAGTTACGGACTTACGCGAGGTATGGCTATGCAACCGGATATGGATATAACTTTTTGTATTCCGAAGCCCTGGGGTGATGAAGATCAGAGTTTTTTGAAAATTGTAGGTGTCAATAATGTACCTATCGTTTGGAAAGATGTTGATTATAATTATGTACAACAACGAGTTTCGAAAGCAGGTATGAGCGCAGACCAGTATTTTGCGTACAGGGATCATATTTATGCCGACTTTAGTTACCGTTACGTTAACGAATTAGGATGCATGGAGTTTTCAGGCCGTTATCCGGGTAACCTGTTGGAAGAAATAAACAATTATTCCATTGTGGCAGGAGTGATTGCCCGCACGGAACTGTTTGATATAATCCATGCACATGACTGGCTTACTTATCCGGCCGGTATTCATGCGAAGCAGGTGAGTGGTAAACCGTTGGTGATTCATGTGCATGCAACCGATTACGACCGTAGCCGCGGGAATGTGAACCCGGATGTATACGCCATAGAGAAAAATGGTATGGATAATGCCGATCATATTATTACGGTAAGTAATCTGACCCGCCAGACAGTTATCGAGAAATATCATCAGGATCCGTCGAAAGTAACGACTGTGCACAATGCAGTTGAGCCAATGAGTCCGGAAATTCTGTCAATTCAGGATAAAAAAGGCGTGAAGGATAAGATAATTACTTTCCTGGGACGTATCACGATGCAAAAAGGTCCTGAATATTTTGTTGAAGCTGCAGCCAAAGTGTTGGCAAGAGCTCCGTATGCACGTTTTGTAATGGCGGGAAGCGGTGATATGATGGATCAGATGATCCGTTTGGCTGCTGCCCGTAATATATCAGACCGTTTCCACTTTACCGGATTTATGAAGGGTAAACAGGTATATGAAGTGCTGAAAGCAAGTGATGTGTATGTAATGCCTTCAGTTTCAGAACCGTTTGGTATTTCTCCTTTGGAAGCTATGCAGTGCGGCGTTCCTACTATTATCTCAAAACAATCTGGCTGTGCCGAGATATTGGATTATGCTATCAAGGTAGACTATTGGGATATAGAAGCATTAGCGGATGCGATGTACTCGATTATCACTTATCCGGCAATGCATGAATTCCTGAAAGTGGAAGGCAAGAAGGAAGTGGATAATATTAAGTGGGAGTATGCCGGGCAGAAAGTCCGCCGTATCTATGACATGGTAACAGGTAATTAATAATTAACGACAAAACAAGAATAAAACGAATAATATTATGAAAACGATCTGCTTTTATTTTCAGATACATCAGCCGTTCCGTTTGAAAAGATACCGCTTCTTTGATATAGGTAACGATCATTATTATTATGATGATTTTCAGAATGAAGAAATTATTCGCCGTATAGCGGAACAGTGCTATTTGCCTGCAAACCGGACTATACTGGAGATGATTAAAACAAGTGGAGGTAAGTTTAAAGTGGCTTTCTCTATTTCCGGTGTTGCTTTGGAACAGATGGAAATTTACACTCCTGAGGTTATAGACAGTTTTAAGGAACTGGCCGCTACAGGAAATGTGGAATTTTTGTCGGAAACATATGCGCATTCTTTGTCTTCTCTCGGAGATCCGGATGAATTTAAACATCAGGTAAAGAAACAGGAAGATAAAATTAAAACACTGTTTGGCGTAAAACCGAAAGTATTCCGTAACACCGAACTGATCTATTCCGATGATATTTCTACAATGGTTGCCGAAATGGGGTATAAAGGAATGTTGACGGAGGGGGCTAAACATATTTTGGGATGGAAGAGCCCTAATTATATGTACTCATCCTGCGTGGCTCCTAAACTGAGTTTACTATTGAAGAATGATCGCTTCAGTGAAGACTTATCCAATCGCTTTAGCGACTATAGTTGGAATGAATATCCACTGACTGCCGATAAATATATGTCATGGATTGCAGCAACACCGGAATCAGAACAGATTATTAATTTGTTTATGAATTATGAGGTGCTTGGTTCTTTGCATCCGGCAGCGACAGGTATTTTTGAATTTTTCAAGGCGTTGCCTCGCTTTGCCGAAGAAAAAGGTATTCGTTTCTCTACTCCTTCTGAAATATTTACATTGATTAAACCGGTAGATTCTATTTCGGTTCCCTATCCGATGTCATGGGTAGATGAAGAAAAAGACTGTAACTCTTGGTTAGGAAATGTCTTGCAACAGGAGGCTTTCCGCAAAATCAATGAAATTGGCGAACGTGTACGTATGTGTGAACCTCGCCGTATTCGTCAGGATTGGTATTATTTGCAGAGCAGCGACCATTTCTACTATATGAGTACGAAACACATGGGACAAGGAAGTTTTAGCCCGTATGACAATCCTTATGACGCTTTTAATAACTACATGAATGTATTGTCGGACTTTATTGTTCGTGTAAATGCAGAATTCCCGGAAAATATAGAGAATGAAGAATTAAATTCGCTTCTTACTACGATTAAGAATCAGGGAGAAGAGATTGAAACTTTGCAGAAAGAGCTTGATAAATACAAAAAGAAAGCAACAAAGAAAGCTGTTGGAAAATAGAAACAGTTGGAAAATAAGAAAGGCGGATCCGAAAAGATCCGCCTTTCTTATTTATTTTTGTTTTATGTCAGTTCTTAAATATACACGATGTTACCACAACTTGAGTAACTTCATCGTCTTTCCTTAATTCGACACCTGCCGGAGCCAGATAATTGCTCAGAGATATCGTATAAGCATCCTGATAATACGTAGCCTGTGATACTTCTCTGTTAACCGGGATAGCAACCATTACGAGGTCTTTTTCGGGAGCATTGTCTATCTGGTATTGAAGAATATTAGAAATGTTGCCAAATGTATAAGAGCGCGTACTTGCATCATACGTTCCTGATAAGAACGATGTTTTGTTGTTCTCAATCTGATTCTTTTCAAAGAAACCTTTCACCGAATCCTGAGGCAACAATAGTAAATAGGGGGGAGGCGTTAATGCGTATTGCCAGTTTGGCTGAGGCATAGCTTTCATGGTAAGAGGTAAATTTGTAAGGATACGGCCTTGTACGACGGATATAATGTCTTTAGCCGGTAAAACTATTTGAGTGCATACACCTGCCGGACTCTTTATATATGTATATTTATCATTCGGTTTCAGGAGTTCGGTCATGTCTGTATTCTTGAAACGATTGAGCTGGATAACTTCCTTGGTTACATTGAAACGTTCATATCCCTTAACTATGGAATCTTGTCCGGCACTACCAGTTACGGTGTATTTATAATATATAGTAAAGGAAGAACGGTCTACAAACAAGATGTTACCTGTACCATATGTATTGGTAACATATAATCCTGGGAAGAATTTATTGAAAGAATCCTGATTTTTGAAAGTGCCCGGGTTATTGATTGTTTCGTCATAAAACTTTTGTCCAAGTTCTTTCGGCATACGGATTGTCACATTTGGATATGCGTATGTGCCATCTACATCCAGTCCGTTCTTACGTAGAGAATCGGTAATGCTTGGGTCGAAAGCTGTATACGTTTGCGCTCCTAAAGATATTTGCATATTACAATAATCTTTCGGATCGATATTGGTATAATAATTATTTGTCAAAGGAGAGGTAACCTGAAATATTTCGGCACGCATGGGAGCTAATGAATCACCAATCCATGAACTGGCACTGTATTTGATCTTGAAATCTACCGAATCGATTTTACCATCAAGTGGTTTGTGTTTGAATTGATAGTCTTCGGGGCAGTAAAACTGACAGATGTAATCGCTTTTCAGATTACCGTAAAGAGGATCATAAATATCTCCAAGCAGACCGTATTCGGTTTTTGCATAAATAGAATCCATTTGTATAGTCGATGCTTTTATATGAAAAGTATCGTTGTATACTATAGGTCTGTCTCCTTCTGGTTGGATAGTAGATCCTACCAGGCTCAAATCATCATTACACCCACTCAGACAACTTGCTCCTAAACAAAGTCCAAGTATCAAAAGGTTGAATTTCATCTTATTAATCTTTATTTCTTGTTGGAGTTCAATACCATATCGTAAAACTCATTAAACTTGTCAATATAGGTTTCCGGTGATTGGTAAGGAAGAAAAGGAGTATTCTTTTTCGTTGAAATATAATCCAATACATCCTGATTAATTGTTTCACTACCTTGTATAACACCGTCGGAAAAATCTATAGCCAGCTTAGTTAACGCAGTAAAACTAGTATCAGTTTTTAATGCTTTGACATCACCATCTTTAGCTCCATCCATTTTTAGTTTATTGGCAAACTCTTTTCTAAACGGATTTTTGAAGTCATCATTGTATATGGAGTACACAATTTTTGCATTACGCAGACAAGGATCGTCAGCATACATTCTGCGGATATATAAGCCTGTCAGGGCAGACATCCATCCGTGGCAATGGATTATATCCGGAATCCAGCGAAGTTTTTTGACTGTTTCCAATACCCCTCGTATGTAGAAAATAGAACGGTCGTCATTGTCTTCAAACTCATTTCCGTTTTCATCTGCTATAGTGGCTTTTCGCTGGAAAAAGTCTTCGTTGTCGATAAAGTATACTTGCATTCTTGCTGATTGAATGGAAGCAACCTTGATAATCAGAGGATGGTCCGTGTCGTCAATGATAAGATTCATCCCGGAAAGACGGATTACTTCGTGCAACTGGTTGCGTCGCTCGTTGATATTTCCGAATTTAGGCATGAATGTTCTGATTTCGCGGCCATGTTCCTGAATGCCTTGCGGCAGATTTCTGCAAATTGTTGCAATTTCTGATTCGGGAAGATAGGGAGTGATTTCTTGAGCTATAAACAAGATTTTTTTTGCATCCATTCTGTAAACTAGTTTTATAAAGACGCCACAAAGATAATAAATTTCTTTCATTTACCGTAATTATTTAGTTGCTTTGCACCGTCATTAAGCATCTATAAGATGAAAATAGTAAACAGCATTAAAGAATTGAAGCAGTTTCTTGCCGGGGAAAGGCAGGAAAATAGGCAGATAGGCCTTGTTCCTACAATGGGAGCATTGCATGAAGGACATTTGAGTTTGGTTAAACATTGCGTTGAAGAAAATGAAATTTGTGTAGTAAGTATTTTTGTAAACCCTACACAATTCAACGATAAACGCGATTTGGAAACTTATCCTCGGACATTGGAAAAGGATTGTGCCTTATTGGAACCAACCGGATGTAAATATGTCTTCGCTCCGACTGTTGAAGAAATGTATCCGGAGCCTGATAATCGTACATTTGACTTTGGTACTGTGTCGCAGGTAATGGAAGGTGCAAAGCGTCCCGGACACTTTAATGGAGTGGCACAGATTGTCAGTAAATTGTTCTATGCGGTAGAACCGGATAATGCTTATTTCGGAGAAAAAGATTTCCAGCAGATTGCTGTGATCCGTGCAATGGTAAAACAGTTGAACATACCTGTTAAAATCAAAGATTGTCCTATTATACGTGAGGCGGATGGCCTGGCATTGAGTAGTCGTAATACGCGTTTAACACCTGAATTGCGTCAAAAAGCACCGCTTATTGCACGCACATTGAAAGAAAGTACTACATTTGCATCCGCAAAGAGTGTACAGGAAGTTATCGGCTATGTAGTTAAAACGATTAATAGCGATCCGGACATGGAAGTGGAGTACTATGAGATAGTGGATGGCAATACATTGGAATCCATTAAAAATTGGTCGGATACAAACTTCCCGGTAGGCTGTATTACCGTATATTGCGGAGAAGTTCGTTTGATTGATAATATCAAATACAAGTGAGAATTGTGGTTTGTAGATTGTAAATCACGAATTGTAAATCTAGAATATATATGTTTATAGAAGTAGTTAAATCAAAGATTCACAGGGTGACGGTTACTGAAGCCAATCTGAACTATATCGGAAGCATAACGGTAGATGAAGATCTGCTGGATGCGGCCAACCTGATTGCTAATGAAAAGGTTTCTATCGTGAATAACAATAACGGTGAACGTTTTGAAACGTACATTATTAAAGGGCAACGCGGTTCAGGTGTTGTCTGTCTGAACGGAGCTGCCGCACGAAAAGCACAACCCGGAGACATTGTTATCATTATGTCGTATGCTTTGATGGATTTTGAGGAAGCTAAAACATTTAAACCGGCCGTTGTGTTTCCCGATACGGCGACGAATAAACTGGTATAGCATCGGTAAGCGATATTGATTGTAAATTGAATAATATAAGCTCGCCGTGAATGGCGGGCTTTTTTTGTCACCTTTTCTGTTTTATAGAAAACATTATTATGTATACGAATAAACAAATATGGAATGTCAGTTATCCTATCTTCCTGAGCCTTTTGGCGCAGAATGTAATAAATGTGACTGATACGGCTTTCCTGGGCAGGGTGGGAGAAGTGGAGTTGGGCGCTTCTGCTATGGGAGGGCTCTACTATATATGTATCTTTACGATTGCTTTTGGTTTTAGCACAGGTTCGCAAATTGTGATTGCCCGCAGAAACGGAGAACAGCAATATAAAGATGTTGGCCCCGTAATGATTCAGGGGGTGTTTTTCCTTTCTTTCCTGGCGGCCGTTTTATTTGCTTTTTCCCGTTTCTTTGCAGGAGGTGTAATGCGCTTGCTCATTTCGTCGGATACGATTCTGCATGCTACCGAAGAGTTTTTGGACTGGCGTGTATTCGGGTTCTTCTTTTCATTTGTCAACGTTATGTTTCGTGCTCTGTTTATCGGTATTACGAGAACGAAAGTCCTTACTTTAAATGCTGTTCTCATGGCAATGACGAATGTATTGCTTGATTATCTGCTTATATTCGGTCATGCAGGATTTCCGCAGCTGGGAATCAAAGGGGCGGCTATAGCTTCAGTCATGGCAGAAGCAGTGTCTATTGTTTTCTTTGTGGTATATACCCGTTTTACGGTAGATATAAAAAAATACGGACTGGACCATCTCCGTTCATTTGATTTCGGTTTACTGAAGCGCGTGTTGAGTATATCTGTTTTTACAATGCTGCAGTACTTTGTTTCCATGAGTACATGGTTCTTTTTCTTTGTGGCTGTTGAGCGGTTGGGGCAACGGGAGCTGGCAATTGCAAATATAGTCAGGAGTGTATACATCGTTTTGCTGATACCGGTTAGTTCATTGTCTACTACCACGAACTCATTTGTAAGCAACACTATTGGAGCCGGACATGTAGACCAGGTAATACCGATTATTAAAAAGATAGCCCGTTTGTCGTTTTATATTATGGCTGTATGTGTCGTAATTGTCTGTTTGATGCCTAAGACAATATTGTCTATTTATACAAATGAACAGGCTTTGATTGCAGAATCTGTACCTTCACTGTATGTAATTGCAGGGGCGATGTTGGTAGGTGCTGTGGCAAATATAGTTTTCAATGGCATATCCGGAACCGGCAATACACGTCCGGCTCTTATTATGGAGACGGCAACATTGGTTTTGTACTGTGTTTATGTTTATGTAGCCGGTATCTGTCTGCGTATGCCTGTAAGTGTATGTTTCACTACCGAAGCCATCTATTATACAGGCCTGCTTATAGCAAGTGCGATTTATTTGAAAAAAGCATCTTGGCAGAATAAAAAGATTTAGATAATTGCTTCCTTTTTCGTACTTTTGCGCACGTTAATAGAAAGAAGAAAATAAAAATACATACAAATTATGTTTGAAAATTTAAGCGAAAGGTTAGACAGATCGTTTAAACTGTTGAAAGGTGAAGGCAAAATTACCGAGATAAATGTGGCAGAAACATTGAAAGATGTCCGTAAAGCCCTCTTGGATGCCGACGTTAATTATAAGGTTGCGAAGCAATTTACCGATACCGTAAAAGAGAAAGCTCTCGGTCAGAATGTGCTTACTTCTATTAAGCCAAGCCAGTTGATGGTGAAGATCGTACATGACGAATTGGCCAGCCTGATGGGTGGTACGGCTGCGGAAATTGACCTTAAAGGTTCTCCTTCTATTATCTTGATGTCTGGTTTGCAAGGTTCGGGTAAGACTACATTTACCGGTAAGCTGGCAAACATGTTGAAGACAAAAAAAGGCAAATCACCATTATTGGTTGCCTGCGATGTATATCGCCCTGCGGCTATCGAGCAGCTGAAGGTATTAGGTGAGCAAATAGGTGTACCTGTATATGCAGAGCTGGAAAGCAAAAGTCCGGTAGAGATTGCACTGAATGCTATTAAAGAAGCTAAAAACAAAGGCAATGACTTGGTGATTGTCGATACAGCCGGACGTTTGGCTATAGACGAACAAATGATGCAGGAAATTACTGCAATCAAAAATGCCATTCAACCAAATGAAACTTTGTTTGTGGTAGATGCCATGACTGGGCAAGATGCGGTTAACACGGCAAAAGAATTTAACGAACGTCTTGATTTTAATGGTGTTGTTCTTACCAAACTGGATGGTGATACCCGTGGTGGTGCTGCTCTTTCTATCCGTTCCGTAGTAGACAAACCTATCAAGTTTGTAGGAACCGGCGAAAAGATGGATGCCTTGGATGTATTCCACCCCGACCGTATGGCCGACCGTATATTAGGCATGGGAGACATTGTTTCGTTGGTAGAACGTGCGCAAGAACAATACAACGAAGAAGAGGCTAAACGTTTGCAGAAACGAATTGCCAAGAATCAATTCGACTTTAATGACTTCCTTACCCAGATACAACAGATCAAGAAAATGGGTAATCTGAAAGAACTCGCATCAATGATTCCGGGAGTAGGTAAGGCATTGAAGAATATAGATATAGACGATAATGCATTCAAGAGTATAGAAGCAATTATTTTTTCAATGACTCCGGAAGAACGTGTTAATCCGGGAGTGTTGAATGGTTCTCGTCGGCAGCGTATAGCTACCGGAAGTGGTACGTCTATCCAGGAAGTAAATAAACTGGTTAAACAGTTTGAAGAAACACGAAAGATGATGAAAATGCTTACAGCCGCTAAACCCGGTGCACGGAAATTACCTTCATTCAGACGATAAACTACAGGAGATATGAATATGGAAGAAAAACAGTATCAGTTACTTGATGGTAAAGCTGTTTCTGCACAAATGAAGCAGGAGATGGCTGAAGAAGTGGTACAGATTAAGGCGGCGGGAGGTAAAATACCTCATTTGGCTGCTATCTTGGTAGGTCATGACGGTGGAAGCGAAACATACGTTGCCAGTAAAGTAAAGACTTGCGAAGAAATAGGTTTCAAATCTACCCTGATTCGTTATGAAAGTGATGTGACCGAGGAAGAATTGCTTCGTAAAGTAGACGAACTGAATAATGATCCGGATGTAGACGGATTTATAGTTCAACTACCTTTACCTAAACACATTTCCGAACAGAAAGTGATTGAAGCAATAGATTATCGTAAAGATGTGGACGGTTTTCATCCTATTAATGTAGGGCGTATGTCTATAGGGCTGCCTTGTTTTGTTTCTGCTACCCCTGCCGGTATCCTGGAATTATTGAAACGATATAATATTCCTACACAAGGAAAACACTGCGTAGTGTTAGGACGTAGTAATATCGTGGGCAAGCCGATGGCAACCCTTATGATGCAGAAAGCCTATCCGGGGGACTGTACTGTCACTGTATGCCATAGCCGTTCTACTAACCTGAAAGAAATGTGTCTTTCTGCCGATATTATTATTGCAGCATTAGGTGTTCCCGAATTTTTGAAAGCCGATATGGTAAAGCCTGGAGCTGTTATTGTAGACGTGGGTACAACCCGTGTTCCTAATGCAACAACTAAAAGCGGGTTCAAGCTTACCGGCGATGTTAAGTTCAATGAAGTAGCACCTAAGTGTTCCTATATCACTCCGGTACCGGGTGGAGTAGGTCCTATGACTATTATTTCGTTAATGCGCAATACTCTGCTTGCTGGGAAAAAGGCAATCTATAAATGAAATTTTTAGATTGATTTTTGACTGAAATATTTGTGGAATTAAAAATAATATCTATCTTTGCACCGTCTTAAAGAAAGAGAGACTTATAAATAGACATGGTGAATGTAGCTCAGTTGGTTAGAGCATTGGATTGTGGTTCCAAGGGTCGTGGGTTCGAACCCCATCTTTCACCCCAGCAAAGTAAAAAGAGAGACTGTTTAACATTAAAAGTTAGACAGTCTTTTTTTGTTGTCTATCTGTCACGGTTTCATTGCCTACCTTATTCAATTTAGTTGCCTACCAAAATACTGTTATATATGGGGCTCAACAGAAGGTGACAAAGTGGAATATGAAAACAACTTACCTTTTATTCTTTCGTGTACAGTCCTTCGCGGGATAATTGTTTGTCCAGATTAGCTACTCCCAAGACAACAATTGCTGTTACTGTAGCTGTGTGTTCTTGGTATTCCGGAATGTTTTTGGTATAAAGGTCACGTTCCGTGTGCCATATTTCGCCATAGCTGAAGTTGTAGCCTTTAATGTCTTCGGTAATGAATCCCAGTGTTGGCACTCCTTGTACGGCAAATACAGAAGCATCTGTACCTCCTGCTTTAGTAGGACGTTTACGAGGTTCGCGTACTTTTACTTCAAACGGATAATCGGGACGTATTTTTTTAATTGGTTCGCATATCTTGACAAACTCATCATATACGTTTTGTGGTACAGAGATACCTACCGGTGGTTCCGGTCCTCCGTCACGGTTAAACATGTTGGCTATCTTGGGTAATTTGGAAGCATTTGTCTTAGCCCATGCTTGCGCTCCGAGTAATCCGAACTCTTCTCCTGCAAAACCGATGAACAGGATTGTACGTTTGGGTTTAGCACCCGATTGTGCAATCATGCGGGCTACTTCCATCATCGGACCTATACCTGTTCCACAATCGATGCCTCCGGTTGCTACATCGTAAGAATCGAGATGCCCGCTTACGATTACATATTCATCCGGATACTTGCTACCTTTGATAGAACCTACCACATTATAGTATTTTACGGGGCCTAGTTTGAAATGGTTGCGAATGTCAAATTCCAACAAGAATTCACGACGTTCCTTTGCCATTTGCTTGATGATTGCATATTGATGTTCATCTAATTTGATGTCTGCTACTTCGGGCAAATTATCAAAATTGGTAGCAGTATCCTGAAGCATGTTGCGGTCATATAATGCACGCAAAGGGACTGTTGCCGATTGAATGAATCCTAATGCTCCGGCTTCACACATTTCTTTGTAAAACAAACCCGGATATTCTTCGTAAGGTAGCATTTCATGCTTTGTACCTTTTGTCCAGTTTTCTTCCATCAGTTCATCATTCTTTTTAGCAATCTCTTCATTTTTCTTTTTGGTTTCCACACGGATGGAATCTCCATGTGCAGAACGGTCGACAGGCCATCCTTCGTTTGTGCCGGATATGAGTACCCATGCACCTTTCAAACGGCCTTTCATGCGATTAAATTCTTCTTGCGTGCGAGGTTCTAATAAAACATGACCACGTTGTAGTCCTTTTGTGCCTGATGTATAAGAAGGAGTGACAAAATGAAGATCCATGGCATTGTCTCCCAATAAACGTCCGAACCAGGGGCCACGGTTGAAGCCTACCGGAAGGGTTCCGGCTTCTTGCAGCTCTACGTCTACTCCCCAGCTTTTAAATTCACGAACGATCCATTCGGCGGCATTTTCGTATGCATCGGAACCAATAGGGCGTCCGCCGAAACGATTTGTCAGTATATCCAGATGGTGCATGACCTGATTGTCTGTTTGTCCGGTTTCGATAATCTTTTTTATTGCCGGTTCTTGTGCAAATACAGTAGTGAAAGACAGGCAGACCATTGCCATAAAAATGAGTATATTCCTTTTCATACAAGTATTATTTAAGTCCTTACAAAGAACGGGATTATTTCAAATTATATCAAGTGATAAGAGTGAAAATGATTTTTTAATCGGAAAATGCTGATATATAAAATAAATACCTTTACATCGAAACGTTATTTAACCATAGCACTGCCCTTGTAGGGTTGGAAAAGAGCGCCGGAATATGGGATGTGGAATTATAATTCTTATTTTTGTGTCTGAACTAATTAAAGTTACATATGATATTCTATTTCACAGGTACAGGCAATTCCCGTTGGGTAGCAAAGAATTTAGGTGGAGTATTTGATGAACCTTTATTATCTATAGCTGAAGAATTAAAGCAGAATAAAAGCGAGCTTCGTTATTCGCTTAAAGAAGGAGAAAAGGTTATCTTTGTTTATCCTGTCCATTCGTGGGGACCGGCGGTAATGGTTCTCGAATTTATTTCTTTATTGAAGCTGGAAGGATATAAGCAACATCCCGTTTATTCGGTTTGTACCTGTGGAGACGATTGCGGGCATACATCGGATATTGTAAACAAAAAACTCCGGAGCCGCGGTTTGAAACTTACGGCTGCCTTTTCTGTACAAATGCCCAATAACTATATACTCTTGCCTGGTTTTGACGTCGATCCGGAGAAGGTGGAACAGGAGAAACTGGTAAACGCCCCGGCTCGCCTTTCTGCAATAGTGGATGCTATCAATCATCAACACGAAGGCAGTTTATACCATGCCGGAAGTGCCGCTTTTTGCAAAAGCTATCTTATTTATCCCCTTTTTACTAAATTTGCATTGGGAAGTAATGCCTTTTACGCAACAGATGCATGTGTTTCTTGCGGGTTATGCGAACGTATTTGTCCGACAAATACGATCTCCATGCAAAAAGGATGCAAGCCGCAATGGTCGGATAGTTGTGTGCAATGCCTTGCCTGTATTCACCGTTGCCCTGTGAAGGCTATAGAATATGGCAAAGCTACGCTGAAAAAAGGACGTTATCATCATCCCGAAATATAAATAATAAATAATCATGAATATGAAACAATTCGTAATGCTGGTTTTATCCGGTTTGCTTATGGTTAGCTGCCAGGAAGTGCCCAAAGGATATGTCATTAATGGTATAGTAGAGAATATGCCTGAAGGTAAAGTCTACCTGAAGTCGTTTCGCAATAAAATGTTCTTCGATGTAGATACGGCAGATGTAAAAGACGGCAAATTCACTTTCAAAGGAGAAGTAGACCAGCCTTTATTGTTTGGTTTGGCTACTGACCAAATGGATTACCCGGTACAGTTCTTTATTGAAAATGTCAATATGAATGTAGCGGTCGACCCCGAAGGAGAAACAATCACTGTTGAAAATTCTCCTATCAACGATCTTTTCCGGGAGAATGCCACCAAAGTGTTCGAAAAGGGATATAATATAGACAGCTTGGTTAACAAGTATCCCAGTTCGCCGGTGGCGGCTTTTTATTTATACCGTTACTTCACTTATCAATTGCCATTGCAACAGTTGACTGAAACGAGAAATCAGTTGTCGCAAAACTTGGCTGATTGTCCTTATGTAAAAGATTTGGATGCTATTATCGAACAATTGAACCATGTACAGATCGGACAGAAGGCTCCGGAGTTTTCGTTGCCCGATACGGCAGGTGTGATTGTTTCTTTATCCGATTTCAAAGGTAAGTATGTCTTGTTGGATTTCTGGGCATCCTGGTGTCCTCCTTGCCGTAAAGAAAATCCGAATGTCGTAAAAGCATATCAGAAATATAAGGATAAGAACTTTACGGTGCTAGGAATCTCTTTGGATAAAGACAAAGGCAAATGGCTGAAAGCAATAGAAGATGACCAGCTTACGTGGACACATCTTTCTGATCTGAAATACTGGGATTCCGAAATACCTGCCCTTTATGGAATACGTGGTATTCCTGCCAACCTGTTGCTCGATCCGGATGGGGTAATTATAGCTAAGAATATTAAAGAGGAAGAGCTGCATAAAAAATTGGAAGAAGTTATTAAGTAGACCTTTTCCAATCAAAAACAAATCTATTCTTCAACTTGTTATTTTAACATAATAAAGAGTTGAGGAATAGAACAATGAAAATAGCAATCAGTGGAAGCAGCGGTTTTATAGGAAAGCACTTGGGTGCATTTTTTTCGAGACAAGGCGATACGGTTGTCCCGTTAAAACATGCTTATTTCAAGATGTCTTCGGACGATGTTCTGAAAGATGCTCTTTCCGGTTGCGATGTTGTTATAAACCTGGCCGGGGCTACTATTAACCAGCGGTGGACAAAGGTTGCCAAACGCAAAATTATGAATAGCCGGGTACAGACTACACGCCGACTTGTTTCTATCGTTAATGACATGCCTTTAAAGCCAAGCCTGTTTATCTCCATCTCAGCTGTAGGTATTTATCCTTCTGATGGTATATATAATGAAAGCAGTAGCCAGGAAGGAAGTGGCTTTTTAGCGGATGTTTGTAAGAAATGGGAAGAGGAAGCCCAGAAGCTTTCTACTGACATTCGTTTGGTTATTGCGCGCCTGGGTGTTGTTCTGGCATCCGATGGCGGTGCACTTCCATTTATGTTGCTTCCGTTCCGTTTTTTTGCAGGAGGAAAAATTGCTTCCGGCAAACAAGGCTTTTCCTGGATTCATATTGAAGATTTGATGTCTGCCATGCAATTTGTTATTACACACAAAGAACTGAGTGGAATAATCAACTTTGTATCTCCTCAGCCGGTGACGAACCGTGTGTTTACAGAAGCTGCTGCGGCTGCTTTGCACAGACCTGCCTGGTTTGTGGTTCCTAAGTTTGTGTTCCGTCTTTTATATGGAGAAGGAGAAGTATTGGCAACGGAAGGCCAGAAGGCTTTTCCTGCCAGGTTACAATCGGCGGGTTATGCTTTTTTATATCCTGATATACGGATCGCGCTGCAAAGCTTGGTGGTTTAATGCAACGTCCGGTTGTTGTTAATGATTGCTTTCTTTGATCGTTGTGGGCAAACCATTATCACATGTCTTTATTAAATTGTTTCTCCATCTCCGTTATAAATAATGCGAATCTAGAGTCTTGTGTTTTGGAATAAAAGAGCAGGGTAACCGGAAATCAGTTTCCGGTTACCCTGCTTTCGTTTTTTAGTCAGGATGATTTGCTAGTAACTATGTCCGGTTTTGCTCTGTATGCTCGCTATGCTGTTAACAGGGATTAATGTGAATCCCCAGTTATATTCACGATTGGCAGGCAAAGTATGCTGTGGCAGCGGGCGATCGCCCCAACTGTCGTAGCCGGCAAGGCCTTGTTGTTTCATGTCTACACATACTTCCACAAAGTTGCGTGGTGTAATATGGTTAACGTGATGTTGGCGGCGAAGTACGTTTTTAGCTGCTTCTTCGTCGTGGTTAGCTATTGCTTCCGGCGTAAAATTATTCCATTGACGGGGCAGGTTTGTTTGCTCTTCGTCGTCAAAGTCCTCAATAGAATTGCGTAAGGCATTAAACTCTATCAGCCCGTTGCTGTCGGCCTCAATCAGTAATCCATTGCCTTTGCCTTCCGTGAGAGCCAGCCAGCGTGTATCGGTGTGATGTCCGTTTTCCTGAGGACGTACGTATGGATAGTACTCATCCGTAGCCGTACTGCTGTATAGGCCGACAGGATAACCAGCTTTGCGATCCCAATAGTTTTCTTTAGGACCACGGCCGAAAAATGTTAGTTGTTCCATATTCGCCGGTAAACGGAAGCGTATACCGATACGGGGTACATTCAACTTGGATGACTCCCTGCGTGCTGCATCTTGTCCGGGTGTAAAGGTTGCCATCTTTGTAGCTTCGGAAACTTCGGTTTTTGTAGCATCCATATCTGTGGAAGTGAACCGTGCAGTTACGTTGATTACTCCGCTGGGATATATTTTATAAGAAACAATATAGAGGTTTCCTGCAGGTAAAAGGTAATTCACGCTAACGATAGCATTGCCGTCGATAATATCGGCTGTGGCATCGGTAACATTGAAGTTTTTACTACTCTGTTTCCAGATTTGTTCGCGCTTAGGTTGACCATTGCCGTAATCATTGTCGGTAGGGGCACGCCAGAAATTGGGCTGTATACCAAAACCTTTGTCGAAATATTCCGTTCCGTTTACTTTGTAGGAAGTAACGATTCCACTTTTCTTATCGAATATAAAGTTTACTTTGGATGAAGATACTTTCAGTAGCTCTCCATTTGTAGACGTACTTAGTTTAGGACCTGTAGTCTTATATACTTTCTTTTCTGCAAAGATAGGCAATTGGAATTGGTCGGATGCAATTTCGAATCCGGCAGGAATCAACTTGTCCGGTTTTGTAGTGGTAACTTTAAAGTTTACAAAGTATTCTACTCCCGGTTGTGCTTTCAACCCGTTTACAGGAACCGTATAATCGCGGGTTGTCTGAGGAGGGAATATTTCGGGGTAGAATTTACCGGATTTAATTATTTTTCCGTTCTCAGTCAATGTATAACTTATCTGATAGTCTTTCAGGTCTGTGAAATAAAAACGGTTGGTTGCACGGAATTTGCCGTTTGAAGCGTCCAGCATTTCAAAGCCTATGTTCTGGTGCGCATACTTTACCTCCTGCATGGCAGGATGCGGGTTGCGGTCAGGATTTACCAATCCGTTGCATAAGAAGTTTCCGTCGCTTGGGGCATTTACGCCAAAGTCTCCTCCGTAAGCCCAGAACTCGCGTCCGTTCTTATCTTTTTGCAGAATACCTTGATCCACCCAGTCCCAGATAAATCCGCCTTGCAGGTTGGGGTATTTGTAGATGGCTTCCCACTGGGCATTCAGGTTGCCGGTAGAGTTACCCATAGCATGCGCGTATTCGGAAGGTACAACCGGGCGGTCGCTTCCCTTTTTCCCGATTTCTTCCAGCCATTCGGCACTCGGATATTGCGGAACGTACATATCGGTATTCCATTCCCACAAAGCACGTTCGTAGTTTACAGGACGATTCATGCCGTTCTTTTCTTTGTTTTTTATATAGAGATAGGTCTGGTAAAAGTTGTAACCGTTGCCGGCTTCATTACCAAGCGACCAGAAGGTGACGGATGGGTAATTTTTGTTGCGTTCATACATGTTTTGTGTACGATCCATGTGAGGAACCAGCCATTCCGGATTATTTCCCAGAGAACCTCCTTTACTCAAGCTGTAATACATACCGTGTGACTCGATATTGGCTTCGTCGTAAACATATAAGCCATATTCGTCGCATAGTTCGTAAAAGCGGCGGTCTTGCGGATAATGGCAAAGTCTGACGGCATTCAGGTTGTTTTGTTTCATCAGTTCAAAATCTTTGCGCATTAGCTCTTCAGTCATATAGTGTCCGGTCTCCGGGTTATGTTCATGGATGTTTACACCTTTGAACTTAACAGGTTGTCCATTAAATAAAAGCACGTTGTACGGTTTCCCATTGCCGGCCAGTTGTTCGGTTTGTTTCATTTCGAAACGACGGAATCCGACATGGAAGGGTACAACTTCCAATACTTTATTACCATCCTTTACGGTCATTAATAGTTTATATAGGTTTGGGTGTTCGGCGCTCCATTTGTTTACCTGTTTCAGGTTGGCCTCAAAAGAGACAGTCTGCATATTTGGATTGCTAACCCAGATTGTTTTGGTTGCTGATGCGATTACTTTTTGGTCAGCATCCAGAAGTTCGTAATCTATATTCAGATTTTTTGCTTCCTTTGTGTTGTTTTTCAGATCGATGGCAAGCTTGAAGATTCCGTTTGTATAACTATCGTCTAACGTAGATATAACGCGGAAATCATGAATGCCGGCTTTTGGCTGGGACCATAAAAATACATCTCTTTCTATACCGCTCATGCGCCAAAAGTCCTGACATTCCAGATAAGAACCGGTGCTCCACCGGTAAATTTTCAGGGTAAGAACATTCTTCCCCGGTTGCAAATAGGGATTGATGAGAAACTCCGCAGGATTCTTTGAGTCTTCACTGTAGCCCACTTCCTTTCCGTTTATATAAACATATACGCCGGATTTTGCTCCTGCCAGTTGCAAATAAATGTCACGTTTTTCCCATCCTGCCGGAATATTTATATCCCGGCGGTAAATACCTACCGGATTCTCTTCCGGCAATAATGGCGGTTGAGGATTACGGGGTTTGAATTCGTATCCGTGGTTGGTATAGATTGCAACGCCGTGTCCCTGTAGTTCCCAATTACCTGGAACTTGTATATTTTCCCAGGTTGCTGTGTTTATGGAAGGATCTGTTATGTCTGCGGGTAAATCTTTGTAAGAGTCTGCAAAATAGAATTTCCATGTACCGTTTAACAAAGAGTAATATGGACTTTTTTCGTATTGTCCGGTTAAAGCAGTTGTCCGGTCGGGATAAGTCATAAAAGATGTACGTGGCAGTTCTTTGTTTATAGCAACTGCTTGAATATCTTGCCAATAAGGTTTGATTTGTTGGGCTTTTGCCGTATTGGTCAGCAAAACTACTGACAATAAACAGCCGAATAGACTGGAAAGTAATTTCTTCTTGTGCTTGCGTTTCATGTTGTTATATTTAGATTAGCAGACTGAAAATTGAGAAGGTGTGTCAAAAGTCGGAATTGCGTCCGGTAATATCGTTTTGACACAACCTCCCGATTGTTAATTATCTTGCGGCATAGTAAGAATACCCGTTAGCAACTTGCTGGAAAGCAAGTACGCCGGCTTGGTTTAGTTCTACATTCATTTCTTTTCCGTCCGGCAGATACATAACCACTTCGTCATTGTTTTCAAACTTAAGTAACTTGGTTGTTTCTCCGTTTGCTTCAACACTCCATGTTTTGTCTGCTTTGTCGAAAACAAGGTCTACGGCTTTTTCTTCTCCTTCTTTCTGGATATGATAACCGTCATTCTTTGTTTCAACGGTATATACTCCGTCTTTGGTGTCAACCGTTTTTACGGAACCGACGTCTGCAACAGGATTATCACCGCTCCAGAACTCAATAGAGTTAATTACCAATACATCCGCCAATGCAGAGATTTCATATACCGGAACAATCCAGAATGCAATAAATACAAGTTCGTTAACGAACTTGCTGTCTATGTTTCTGTTCCATGTTAAAAGTTTGTTGGTCAAACCGAAGGAACCGATACAGGATGAGAATAATACACTACTTGCTAATGTAGTTGCTAATAATAGTGTTAAACTTCTTTTTTTCATGAATTTTTAATTATTAGTTATTAATTCACTGCGAAGATATAAACTTTTCTATAATAATTCCTACTTTGTTATTATGCGAATTACCATTTCGACAAATCATCCCGATCATTTTCTGAAAACATCCCGATGATTTTTTTAAATGATCGGGATGATCTCATTTTGCCAATGAACTTGTGCGGCACTTTCGTTGTTGGGAAAGTTTATTGTATCTTTGCTGTCCAAAGTAAAGATAGTAAAAATAACTGAGACGGAGAGAAAAACGCAGAGAAATAATTGCAAGTGAGTGATTTACGGAAAGTTGGAGGTGAAGTAGTGAAGCCATTGAAAACTTGAAAAAAGCCAAGTAAAACCGGAGTTCAGTTACTATCCCGTTACTTTCGTTTTAGATGGATTTTGGTGGTGAATACGGCAGAAAAGCACTGCGAATATACTTCAAATTCAGGTATATGGCAAATAAATTCTGAAAAAAGAATACTGCCGGATTTGATTGCGGCGATTGGCTATGTTTTGCGTATCGACAGACAGCTCTACAAGGAATAATTTTGTAACCAAAAAAAATTGTAGAGTATGAGATCGACATTCAAAATTCTGTTTTACCTCAAACGCAACGCCCCGAAGAAAAGCGGGCTTGTACCGGTAATGTGCCGTATCACCGTGAATGGCAAAATATCCCAATTCAGTTGCAAGCTGGATGTGGAGGAAAAATTATGGAACGTGCAGTCCGGAAAAATGTCCGGCAAGAGCCTCGCGGCACAAGAGGCTAACCGCGTGTTAGACAAGATTCGTGTAGGTGTAACGAAAGCCTATCAGGAAATTTGCGATAAGGACAATTATGTCACCGCAGAGAAAGTACGCAATGCCTTCTTGGGCATGGGACAAAACCACAAGACGCTCCTTGCCGTGTTCCGTCAGCATAACGAAGATTACGAAAAGCAGGTCGGCAAGATGAAAAGCGTGCGTAGTTATTGGAAATACTGCACAGTGTACAACCATCTGGAGGAATACATCAAGTCCCGGTACAAGATGAGCGACATTGCATTGAAAGAGCTGACTCCGGCTTTCATCACGGACTTCGAGCTGTTTCTCCGTATAGAGAAACACCACTGCACCAACACCATTTGGTCGTATATGATGCCTTTGAAACGTATGGTCTATCTGTCCATCAACAACGGCTGGTTACAGCGTGACCCGTTCTACGCATACAGTATCAGTCCGGAACCGACCAAAAGAGGCTTTCTAAGCAAAGAGGAAATAGCCATGCTGATAAACGGCAAGTTCAAGAAGAAGAGCTATGAACTCATCCGTGACCTGTTCATCTTCTGCACCTTCACGGGGTTGACATTCGTGGATATGTATAACCTTACCAAAGCGAATTTGCAGACCTCTTTCGACGGGCATCTGTGGATAAAGACCAACCGCCAGAAAACGGGAGTCGAAAGTGATATTCGGCTGTTGGATGTCCCTCTCCGTATCATTGCAAAATACGAAGGTATGGCGGAAGGAGACAAATTGCTGCCCGTGCCCTGCTATCCGAACTGCAAGAACGGCATTAAAGTGATAGCAAAAAAATGCGGAATAGAGAAGAACGTAACTTGGCACATGAGCCGTCACAGCTATGCCACGACCATCTGCCTCTCCAACGACGTGCCTATTGAAACATTGTCCAAAATGCTTGGTCACAGAAGCATAAGGACTACCCAGATATACGCCAAAATCACGGGAGAGAAAATCAGCAGGGATATGGAACTTCTGTCCCACAAGATTGAGTTGATAGAAAAATTCATCTGTCAAACGATTTAGAATTGCAGCCATGAAAAGAGACAAGATTATCATAAGCGAAAACCGGGTTTCCATAACCGGCAATAATATCTGGATGAGTGCGACAGAAATCGCCGATCTTTTCAATGTTACGGCGGCATCGGTAAACAATGCCATACGGGGTATTTTGAAAACGGACATTCTGAACGACTACGAGGTATGCCGTACCGTCCGTATCGACGGGCGTGTAAACCTCGATGTGTTCAATATGGAACTTATCGTTCCTCTTGCCTATCGTTTCAACACTTACTATACAGCCTTGTTCCGCAAATGGCTGGTACGGAAAGCGACGGCGGAGGCAAAGGAACAACCGCCCATTTTCCTGCATTTGAGAAGCGGTTTCACATGTTAAGCCGGAGCATAACAAAGGCGGACAACCCTACAAAGTTGCCCGCCTTTGTCTTACCGTATCGCCTTGCGGTAGTTTTCTTCCAGCAGCCTTTCGATGTCGTACTCTTTATAGAGGACTTTGCCACCGAATACAATGAAAGGCAGCAATCTTGCATTGCGGTATTCCTGCAATGTCCGGCGGCTTACTTTCAGCCGTTCTGCCACCTCCTTGTCCGTCAGGTAGCGTTCCCCGTTCAGTGGCGGACGGTATTCAGCGGTCAGTCTGACCGCCTTCTTTACAGTTTTTCTGATGCCTTGCAGAAGCGTTGCCAATGGCTCGCTTTCCGCTGTCAATACATTCTCATTCATATTACTTCGGATTTAGTGGGTTTATATTGTTCTGTCTATGTCTCGTTCTTGGGTCGGTAACAGCCCACCAACGGTAAAATCCTCTCTACCTCTTCCGGCTTGTAAAAGAACTTCCTGTTGATTTGTGAACAGGCTATCAGCCTGTTGTCCCGCAGGGTCTGCAAGGTACGGGGACTGATGCGCAGCATACGGCACACGTCTTCCCCGTCCAGCCAGTTTGACAACCGCCTGTCATTGCATTTGCGCGACAGCACGTTCACTTTCTCCATAAGCGTTGCCACATCCGCGAGCAACGCCTCGAAAGCCTTCTTTTCGATAATCACTACTTCCATATTTTCAGATTTTGAGTTTTGCGCAAAAGTACGATGTGAGCCGGGCTGCCGTGTCCGTTTCCCGCCTCGCGGCTGTCTTTGGCACAGTCACGGCAAGCCAACGGAGACAGCGGAAAAGAAAACCTCACGTACCGTATGCGTACCTACCGAGCCCGCTTGCCGACTTCTTCGGAATTTTGCACCGTAATCAAAAATAAAGCGTATGGAAATCGTAACATTGGAAAGTTCCGCCTACAAGGAACTGATCGGACGGATTGAAAAAATATCCTCCTACATCGAGAAACAGGAAAAGCAGAAAGAAGAACAGACGAAAGAGACAAATGTGTGGCTCACGACCCGTCAGGTGATGGCAATGCTCAATGTCAGCCAACGCACCCTGCAACGTATGCGTGATGCCGGACGTATCGCCTACTCCGTTGTCGGGCACAACTGCCGCTACCATCTCAAAGAGGTGGAACGCTTTGTCCGTGACGGTCTCATCATCGGCAACCCCGAAAGGCTGGAAGAATTCAAGCACAACTACAAGGCGCGTATGAACGGCAAGCCCCGTAACCATGAAACCGACAAGTAAAGCCTATGGATACACTGGACAAGGAAACATTCCGGGAGTTCATGCGGCAGGTCTTCGACCGCCTTGACAGGCACGAGCGGCTCATCGCCTCACTGACAGGCAGCAACGCTCCCACGGATTTGAAGGAGGTCAAGCTCTTGGACGGCGAGCGGCTGTTTGACAATCAGGATTTGTGCCTGCTGCTTCAGGTAAGCAAGCGTTCCCTGCAACGCTACCGCAGCAACGGTGCGCTTGCCTACCACCTGCTCTGGCACAAGACCTACTACAAGGAATCCGATGTGCTGGACTTCATAGCCAAGTACATGAAGGACTTTCAAAAAGAAAACATCGGGCAGTTCAAAGCCCGTATCAATGTATCACTTAAAAAATAGACCAGTATGGCAAAAAAGACAAATGAAAGGGATGTGCTGATTGTCCGTGACGAGAAGACGGGCGAAATCAGCGTTGTCGCCGGGCTGAACGCGGACGGCACTCCCAAACGGGTCCCCGCCAAAGCGGAGAACACCAAAGACTTCATGACATTTGACCGGCACGGCGATGTCATAGACAACTTCTTCAAGAACTTCTACCGACAGTGCAAAGAGCCTTACCGCTTCGGCTTCTACCGGATTGCGGCGGAACAGGCGGACAAGCTCATCGACGCGATGAAGGAACTTCTGAAAGACCCCGTCGTCAATGCGGAACTGCTCGCCCCGCACAAGGTGGACACTTCGGAATATGTACGGGCAGTATCGGAAGAAGAGAAGCAAGACAATCATAATCAACAAACCCCAAACGAAGAGAATATGCAGGAACAGAAAGTACAGCCGGAAAACGGTCAGGAGACCCCGGCGGAAAAAAGAGGCTATCAGCCCATTGACGAGAGTAAAATTGATTGGAACAAGTTCGAGGCGCAGTACGGACTGACCCGTGACGACCTTGTGGCGTCCAAAAGTCTGGACAAGATGCTCAACTACCGGAAATCCGAACCTCTGACGGTGCGTGTGGAGGTCTTGGGCGAAAGGCAGGAACTCGGCGCACGTCTGGAACTCAAAAGGCTGCCGGACGGCAGCGTGGATTTTGTTCCCGACTTCGTGCGAAAGGAAGCCCGGCTGGATGAACCGCACAAGGGACACACCTTCACGGACGAAGAAAAGAAAGCACTCCAACAGACAGGCAACCTCGGTCGTGTCGTGGACTTGGTGGACAAGGAAACGGGAGAAATTATCCCCTCCTTTATCAGCATCGACCGCTTTACGAACAAGATTGAGGACGTGCCGGCAAACAAGGTACGCATCACGGACAAGATCGGCAAGACCGAAATCAGCGAAACGGAACAGGCACTGCTCAGGAGCGGAGGTTATGTCCGCAAGGAAATCGAGCTTGCAAACGGACGCAAGTTCCCCGCCATACTGCAAGTCAGTGCCATAGACAAAGGCGTGGAGTTCGTGCCGCGAAACGCACGTATCTGGCAGGGAGAGCGGCAAGGGCAAAGAAACGGGCAACGGAACGGACAACAGGAAAACAAGCCGCAGGAAAACAAGCCGCAGGAAAACCGGCAAGGACAGGAGCAGGGAGAAAGAAAAGGTCGTGCTTGGGTGGATGAGAACGGCAACATCAAGCCCATCGGCAAATGGAAAGGAGTCGAGTTCAGCGAACAGCAGAAGGCCGACTATGTTTCCGGCAAGACCGTAAGGCTGGAAAACGTGCCTGACGACAAGGGCAATCCCGCCACCATATACATCAAGTTCAACCACGAAAAAGGTCGTCCGTTACGTTACGACAACAATCCCGACACGGCACAAAAGGTAGCCCCGTCCAACGAGAGCCGTACCCAGATAGCCGTGAACAACGAGGGCAAGACCAACGAAGCCACGAAGCACGTCAAGGAGCCGTTGCAGCAGGGACAGACCGCCCCTGCCAATGAAAGGCAGCAGCGGCAGCAGAACAAGCCCAAAGGTCAGAGATTATAAAAATAACACCACTAAATCCATCGTAAATATAAAAGAATATGAAGACAATCATTGCAGAAAAACCGAGCGTGGCTCGTGAAATCGCCCGTATCGTGGGCGCGACAAAACCGGAAGAAGGCTATATGCACGGAAACGGCTATTATGTGACATGGGCTTTCGGGCATCTGGTGCAGCCGGCTTTGCCTGACGGTTACGGCATCAAAGGATTTTGCAGGGACAACCTGCCGGTCATCCCCGAAGTGTTCACTCTCGTGCCCCGGCAGGTACGCACGGAGAAAGGCTATAAAGCCGACAGCGGGGTGATGAAGCAGATAAAGGTCATTACCAGACTGTTCAACGACAGCGAGCGTATCATCGTGGCTACGGATGCGGGTCGCGAAGGAGAACTGATATTCCGTTACCTGTACCACTACATCGGCTGTACCGTACCGTTTGACCGTCTTTGGATCAGCTCGCTTACCGATAAAGCCATCCGCAAAGGATTGGCGGCATTGGAAGACGGGAGCAAGTATGACAACCTCTATTTTGCCGCCAAATCCCGCAGTGAAGCCGATTGGCTCGTGGGTATCAACGGTACGCAGGCATTGACCGTTGCTGCCGGGCGGGGTACTTATTCCGTGGGGCGTGTGCAGACACCCACGCTCGCTATGGTATGTGCCCGTTTCTGGGAAAACAAACGCTTTGTCCCCGAAGATGTGTTCCAGACCCACTTCACGGCACAAGGCAGCGACGCGGACAGCATCGCCAAGTTCTCGTCCGTAAAGAAATGGAAAGTGAAAACCGAAGCAGCCGAGGTATATAATCGGTTGAAGGACTGCAAGACGGCTACCGTCCTTTCCGTGGAACGCAAAGAGACCATACAGGAGACACCGCTTCTGTATGACCTTACTTCGCTTCAGAAAGACGCGAACACGAAGCATGGCTTCACGGCAGAGCAGACACTCGCCATTGCCCAGAAACTCTATGAGTCGAAACTCATCACCTATCCGAGAACGGGCAGCAGGTATATTCCCGAAGATGTGTTTGCCGGTATTCCTGCCCTGTTGAAAGGATTGAAGGAAAACACTAAATGGAGTGCCATTGCCGGACAGATGCGGGAACTCACCCGTCGAAGCGTGGACGACACGAAAGTGACCGACCATCACGCATTGCTGCCTACCGGAGTGAAGCCGCTCCTGTTCGCCAAAGAGGAAACCGTCCTCTATGAAATGATTGTCGCCCGTATGCTGGAGGCTTTCTCGCAAAAATGTATCAAGGACATGACTACCATCAAAGCCGAGTCCTGCGGGGAAGAGTTCGTTGCAAAGGGTTGTGTCATCAGACAACCCGGATGGCGCGGTGTCCTTCGTGAGAAAGAGGAAGAGACGGTGCTGCCCGAATGGAATGAAGGGGACGAGATTCCTGTTATCGGATGCTCGCTGACGGAAGGGAAAACCAAACCCAAACCGCTCCACACGGAAGCGACCCTGCTGGCGGCTATGGAAACCGCCGGCAAGGAGATAGAGGATGAGGAAGTCCGTCAGGCGATAAAGGATTGCGGCATCGGCACTCCTGCCACCCGTGCCGCCATCATCGAAACACTGCTCCGACGTGAATACATCGTGCGTTCCAAGAAGATTCTCGTGCCTACCGAAAAGGGGCTTGCCCTTTATTCCATTGTCAGGGGGATGGACATCGCCAACGTGGAGATGACGGGAGAATGGGAAGCCACCCTTGCCAAAATCGAGCGTGGCGAACTTCCTGCCGAAGCGTTTATGAGGGATATTGAAGCCTATACCCGCAAGATTACAACCGAACTGCTCTCCTGCGACAAAATTTTCGGGCACAAGGACTCCGGTTGCAGTTGCCCGAAATGCGGTACGGGACGTATGCAGTTCTACGGAAAGGTGGTGCGGTGCGACAACCCGGCATGTTCCCTGCCCCTGTTCCGACAGATTGCCGGAAAGACCCTGTCCGACAAGGATATGACGGAACTGATAACCAACGGGCACACGGGACTGTTAAACGGCTTCAAGAGCAAGCAGGGCAAACCGTTCAGTGCCGTCGTCTCCTTTGACGGGGATTTCAACACCGTCTTCGAGTTTCCCGAAAAGAAGGAAAAATCAGGAAGACCGGGAAGAAAAAGAAAATAATTGAGTAATTTTGCCACTGATTCATAGGAATAAACTGTTTTCCTTTCAAAAGGTCGATACGCTTATTTTACTATGGATTTAGTGGTGGCACTCGACGGGGACGTTGAGTGCCTTTTTCTTCCTCGTCCTCCGCTTTCAGCAACAATTCAATAATTCCACTAAATCCAAAGTAAGATGAAACAAAAGAACCGGCAGGTCGAACTGTCCTATTACGGATTATACCTGCAACAATATCTCATAGAGAACCATCCCGACAAATCCTCCGACAACGACTTCATGGCAGTAAGGGAAGACCTTGCCACCGACACTTTCGAGCAGGCGCGGCTCGTCGGCTACTCCGTGGAAGGAGCGCAGGAGCTGGCGATGAAAGCCCTGCTGCAAGGACTTCATTTCTCGGAGTTCCGTACCGTCGTTGATATTCTCGAAAACGAGTTCGGGACGAATGTACCGGCAGAAAAGGCACGCAGGCTGGCTCTCGCCTTATTGCCCAGACTCAAAGAAACTTTTTCCGGTTATCCGCTTTCCGATGATTTTGCCCTGTCATCGGAATACGACAGCCTCTATTCAGAACTGACCGGCACGATAGCCGTTTACCTCGACGAACATGGCATTTAACCGCAAGGAAAAACTAAGAGGAAACATCGAGGCGATACGGACGGCGTTCACGTTGGAGAAAGAGCATCGCAAGGCGACAGCCGAAGAGCGTGCTGTATTGGAAAAATACTGCGGTTTCGGCGGATTGAAATGTATCCTCAATCCCGCCACCGCACTGACGGATGCCGTCCATTGGGCAAAATCAGACCTCGAACTGTTTTCCATGACCGTGGAACTTCATAAGCTCATCCGTGACAACAGCGGCAGCGACATGGAGTACAAACGGTATATGGATTCTCTGAAAGCCTCCGTGCTGACAGCTTTCTATACCCCGAAAGAGATAACGGACACGCTTGTTTCCGTATTGAAAGATTACGGAGTAACCCCGTCGAAGGTACTTGAACCGTCGGCGGGGATGGGTGCGTTCATATCGTCCGTCAAGGAACACTCGCCGCAGGCGGAGGTGATGGCATTTGAGAAAGACCTGCTGACAGGCAGACTTCTCTCACACCTCTACCCGGAAGACAAGATACGGGTGTCGGGATTTGAAAAGATAGAAAAGCCGTTCAACGGTACTTTCGACCTTGCCATATCCAACGTGCCGTTTGGAGAGGTGGCGGTCTTCGACTCTGCATTTGCCATGAGCGACAGCCCCGCACGCAAGACGGCACAGAGAGCCGTACACAACTATTTCTTCCTGAAAGGTATCGACACGATAAGGGACGGCGGCATCGTGGCGTTCCTTACATCGCAGGGAGTAATGAACTCCCCTCGCAACGAACCGGTACGGCTTGAAATGCTGAAAGAGGCACGACTTGTTTCCGCCATCCGTCTGCCGAACAACCTCTTTACAGAAAACGCCAACACGGAAGTGGGCAGCGACCTGATTATTCTGCAAAAGGATACCCGTAAAGAGGGAATGACGGAAGACGAGAAACTGTTTGCACAGACGGGAACACTGCACGGGGTCAATATCGGGCGTTACTTCATCGAGCATCAGGAACAGATTGTCTGTACGAAATCGAAATTGGACACCGACCCATACGGCAAGCCTGCAATGGTCTATGAACACGAAGGAGGAGTACAGGGTATAGCGGAGCACTTGCGCAAACTGCTTGACGAAAACCTGCATAAGCAGTTGGTTATGCGGCTGTATGCCGGCGACATCCGCAACGCTCGGTTGAAAGAGGTGAAAGAAACGGTGCGGCAGGAACCACAGACCGTAGAGGTGAAAAGCAATCCGGCTCCCGAAAAAGCGGAAGAACCAAAACCGTCTGTCCATGCGGATGAGAAACCGGAAATCGAAGCTCCCGTGATGACCCTGTACGACCTGTTCGGGTTTACGGCGGAAGAACGGCGGCAGATGGAATCAAAGCCATTCAAAAAGAAAAGCAACAAAAACAATGGCAAAAGTACCGTCAGCCCCAAAAAGAAGACGGAGGTATCCGGCCTATTCAGCCGCCAACCTGTCGAAACAGTACCGACAAGACAAGAACCGCCCGACAAAGACATGATGACGGAAGAAGAGGCACATCAGGAAGCCATCTATGCCTCGCTGGATTGGGACGAAAACCCGCCCATCAACGGCTTTTATGAGGCGATGATGGGGCTTGGCGTGGAAGGCAGGGCACGGCTTCGGCAGCGGACAAGGGAGGCAAAGGCAGTGCAGCAGGCTCTTGTCTTCGACGAAGAACCGGCAGCAAGGCAGAAGATTCCAACAGAAACGGTACAGGTAGTTTACCCAATAGAAAACGGCTTTGAGGCGGAACATCAACGCCGCATAGCCGAAGTGGAAAAGCAGATACGGGATGAAGAGGCGGCTTTGTCGCCGGAAGAGAGACAACGCAAACACGAGGAGGAAATACTGCCCCGTCCGTTCACCGGCATCATGGAACCGCATCTGAAAGAAGGCTCGCTTGTCAGGGTAAACACGGTAGGCATACGCTACCAGATTGGTTATCTGAAAGACATCACGTCATACGGTGCGACATTCCATCCGCTCGACCTGCAAGGGTTGCAGAAAGAGAAAGCGGACTTGTATATCTCGTTACGGAACTCCTATGAACGGCTGTATGTCTATGAAGCGGAAAACCAGACGGAACACACCCGGCATCGCGAAAACCTGAACACCTATTACGACGAG
Organism: Parabacteroides chinchillae; assembly: GCF_900108035.1. Taxonomy (GTDB): domain Bacteria; phylum Bacteroidota; class Bacteroidia; order Bacteroidales; family Tannerellaceae; genus Parabacteroides; species Parabacteroides chinchillae. Next base: position 6,461 of record NZ_FNVS01000006.1, on the reverse strand, counting down.
TTCGTGATGCGTTACGGCAACCTCAACGCCAAACAGAACGCCACGCTGATTATGATGGATGCCTCCGGGCGGAACATCCTTTCGCTGGAGCGTGGGGAAAACGGTTTGTTTGTCAAGGCGGATATTTTCAGCCGTCCCGTATCATTCTCGACGGAAGAGAATGTAAGCGTGGACACTCCCGAAGAGGCACTTGTATCCTCGCTCAACCGCTACGGGAATGTGAATTTAGAGTATATGTGCGGGCTGTGCGGCAATACGGAAGACGAACTGACCGAAGCACTCAAGGGGCGTATCTACTACAACCCGACGGAGGGATGTTACGAGATTAAAGACCGTTTCATAGCCGGGAATGTGGTGCAGAAGGCAGAAGCGGTGTCCCGTTGGATGCAGGAGAACAAGGATAACGAAGAAGGACATCCGATGTTGCCTGCCGCCGAAGAGTCGCTCAAAGCCCTGCAGGACGCTACACCGGAACCCATCCTTTTTGAAGAGTTGGATTTCAACTTCGGGGAGCGTTGGATACCCACCGGCATCTATTCTTCCTATATGTCATACCTGTACGGGGTGGACATCAAAATCGCATACGTGGACAGCATAGACGAGTTTACCGTGTCGTGCGACCACAGGAATATGAAGATTTACGAGCAGTTCGCCGTGAAGGGATATTACAAGCGGTATGACGGCATCAACCTCTTGAAACACGCCCTGCACAACACCGTGCCGGATATTTACAAGAGTATCGGCAAGGACGACCACGGGAATGACATCAAGGTGCGGGACAGCGAAGCCATACAGCTTGCCAATGCCAAAATCGACGAAATCCGCAGCGGGTTTGTCGATTGGCTGGAAGCGCAGTCGCCGGAGTTCAAGAAAAGGCTGTCGGATATGTATAACCGGAAGTTCAACTGCTATGTGCGTCCGCAGTATGACGGCTCGCACCAGACTTTTCCGGACTTGGACATCAAAGCCCTTTCCGGACGGTATAACATAAACGAGATTTATGCCAGCCAGAAGGATTGTGTCTGGATGCTCAAACAGAATGGCGGCGGCATCTGTGACCACGAGGTGGGCACGGGAAAGACTTTGATTATGTGCATGGCGGCGTATGAGATGAAGCGGTTGGGGCTGGTGCATAAGCCGATGATTATCGGTCTGAAAGCGAATGTGGCTGAGATTGCGGAGTGCTACCGCACCGCTTATCCCCATGCGAGGATACTCTATGCCTCGGAGAAGGATTTCTCTACCGCCAACCGTATCAAATTCTTCAACAATATCAGGAACAATGACTACGACTGTGTAATCATGTCGCATGACCAGTTCGGCAAGATACCGCAGTCGCCCGAATTGCAGCAGCGTATCTTGCAGGCGGAGTTGGACACGGTGGAAGAAAACCTCGAAGTGCTGAAAAAGCAGGGAAAGGATATTTCAAGATCCATGCTGAAAGGCTTGGAAGTGCGTAAGTTCAACCTTGCCGCCAAGCTGGAAAAGGTCGCATACGCCATAGAACACCGCACGGACGATGTGGCGGACTTCAAGCAGATGGGTATCGACCATATCTTCGTGGACGAAAGCCATCAGTTCAAGAACCTGATGTTCAACACGAGGCACAGCCGTGTCGCCGGGTTGGGCAATCAGGAAGGAAGCCAGAAGGCTCTCAATATGCTCTATGCCATCCGCACCATTCAGGAACAGTCTGGGAAGGATTTGGGTGCGACATTCCTGTCGGGCACGACCATCAGCAACTCGCTGACGGAACTGTACCTGCTGTTCAAGTACCTTCGTCCTAAAGAGTTGGAGAGGCAGGATATTCGTTGCTTTGATGCGTGGGCGGCAATTTTCGCCAAGAAGACAACCGATTTTGAATTTAATGTGACTAACAACATCGTGCAGAAAGAACGTTTCCGCTATTTTATCAAAGTGCCGGAGTTGGCTATGTTCTACAATGAGATAACGGACTACCGCACGGCGGAGGATGTGGGCGTGGATCGTCCAGAAAAGAACGAGATACTGCATGACATTCCGCCTACACCGCAGCAGGAAGAGTTCATTCAGAAGCTGATGGAGTTTGCCAAGTCGGGCGATGCCACGATACTCGGCAGGGAGAAACTGTCGGAAACCGAAGAGAAAGCCAAGATGCTTATCGCCACGGACTATGCCCGTAAGATGGCATTGGATATGCGAATGATAAACCCCGACTACGAAGACCATCCGGACAACAAGGCGAGCCATTGTGCCAAACTGATTTCCGAATACTATCACAGATATGACGAACAGAAAGGGACACAGTTCGTATTCTCGGATTTGGGGACTTACCAGCCGGGACAATGGAGCGTGTATAGCGAGATTAAACGGAAACTGATAGAGGATTACGGTATTCCCGCTCATGAGATACGCTTCATACAGGAAACCAAGACGGAGAAAGCGAAAAAGGCGGTCATCAGTGCCATGAACGACGGTAGTGTCAGGGTGCTGTTCGGCTCTACGAGTATGCTCGGAACGGGTGTGAACGCACAGCAGAGGGCAGTCACGGTACATCATCTTGATACACCGTGGCGTCCGTCCGACCTTGCCCAGAGGGATGGACGTGCCGTGCGGAAAGGCAACGAGGTTGCCAAGCTGTTCGCGGGCAACAAAGTGGATGTTATCATCTATGCCGTATCGAAGTCGCTTGACAGCTACAAGTTCAACCTGCTGCATTGCAAGCAGACTTTCATCAGTCAGCTTAAAAGCGGTGCTATGGGCGCACGTACCATTGACGAGGGGGCTATGGATGAGAAGTCCGGCATGAACTTCTCGGAATATATGGCCATCCTGTCAGGGAATACCGACTTGCTCGACAAGGCGAAATTGGAGAAGAAGATTGCGGCTTTGGAGAGTGAAAGGAAGTCTTTTGCCAAAGCACGGGCGGAAGCGGAAGGAAAGTTGAATGGTCTTCAGACGGAGATAGCCAACAACAAGGTAATCATTGAGAAAATGACGGAGGACTATGATACCTTACTCTCCCGTGCCGAAACTGACAAGGACGGCAACAAGATAAACCGTATCACATTGGACGGCTTGACGGCAACGGACGAGAAGAGTATCGGTACAAGGTTGCAGGAGATTGCCAAGAACGCCACGACGGGCGGGTTATATACCCGTATCGGTGAACTGTACGGTTTCCCGATATATGTAATCAGCGAACCGACACTGAAAGACGGTGTTTCGGCTACCCAAAACCGTTTTGTCGTGGAGGGGCATTACAAATACCGGTATAACAACGGTCAGGTGGCTATGGCTGATACGAAAGCGGCGGCAATGAATTTCCTCAACGCATTGGAACGCATACCGCAGATTGTGGAACAGTACAAGGCAAAGAACGAAACCCACGAAACGAACCTGCCCGTATTGCAGGAGGTTGCCGGAAAGACATGGCGCAAGGAAGACGAACTGAAAGGGTTAAAGTCGGAACTTGCCGCCCTTGACCGAAAGATACAGTTAGAGTTGGCTCCGCCGACACTGGAAAACGGACAGGAACAGATAAATCAAACTGAGTCAGAAAAGGAAGGCATGAATAACGAAAACTGTTTAGTTAATAACATCCATAATTATTCCAGTATTACAGAGCCAATAAAAGGAACAAATAAAGGGATAAGATTTTGAAAAGAAAAGGGTTGCCAAATCAGCAACCCTTTTTACTATAACGTTAATACACCAATTAAAACCTTTACATTACAACAGAGTTGATCCGTCTTTGAAGGCTTTACCTACCACTTCTCCGAGTACACGGTAAGCACGCAATACGGAGTCAAACGAAATGGGTTGTAATTTTCCTAAATCTACTTTACCTTGTGTATTCAACATGGATTCATCTGCTTGCACATTTACAACCTCTCCCACGACGTGCATTTCTCCCAACGCCTCTTGCATTTCTACAACTTTACATTCGAGAGTCAGAGGATATTCGTCGATAACGGGTGCATCGACAAATTCGCTATGGGTAATGTGTACCCCAGCCTTTTCAATCTTATTTTCCTTACGTCCGGAAACAAGGCCGAAATAATCGGAAAGCACTAATGTTTCTACATTGGCAATACTTAACGTGAACGCCTTTTTGTGTTTCAGATTCTCTGTTGTTTTATGCCCAAGTGCGAGATTCAACGCGACATGATGATAACCGCATTGCCCTCCCCATGCCACGTTCATGGCGTTGGGTGTATCTTGTTCATCGTAGGTTGCCACTATCAATACGGGCAACGGAGCAACTATGGGAGTATTACCTAAATTCTTTTTCATATATTACCTCCAGTCCATAAACATTCGTGTGGTTTCCGCATCGTGATGATCGAAGAAAAGGCTTTTTCCCGTGTCGAGCGTGGAGATAGAAGCCATATCTTCAGCTGTCAGCTCGAAATCGAAGATGTCTATATTCTGCCGCATACGTTCGATGTGCGTGGATTTTGGGATGATGATGACGCCTCGCTGAATCAACCAGCGCAGAGCGACCTGTGCTACGCTTTTGCCGTATTTCATACCGATTTCTGCAAGTAAGGGATTTGTGAAAAAGTTGTTGCGACCTTCGGCAAACGGTCCCCACGACATGATGCGCGTACCGAACTCCTCCATGATTCTTTGCGGTTCTATCTGTTGGTTAAACACGTGGGTTTCCACCTGATTGACGGCAGGAACAACATCCATGTTGCTGGCGATGTCGATGAAATGGTCGGAATAGAAATTACTTACACCGATCGCCCGCAGTTTGCCTTCCTTATATGCCTCTTCCAACGCCCGGTATGCACCGTAACGGTCGCAGAAGGGCTGGTGCAGAAGCATCAAGTCGATGTAGTCCGTCTGCAACTTGCGCAGGCTCTCGTCTATGGAAGCCTTCGCCTTTTCGTAGCCATAGTTGGAAATCCATACTTTCGAGACCAAAAAAATCTCTTTGCGGTCGATACCGCTTTTCTTCACGGCATTGCCGACACCCTCTTCATTGTGATAGGCTTGTGCCGTGTCAATCATCCGATAACCGACTTTCAAGGCATCACTTACACAGCACTCGCACTCGGCAGGCGAAACCTGATAGACGCCGTAGCCCATCTGGGGCATTTCGACGCCGTTGTTTAATGTTACTTTATTCATTGAAATATCCATTTTTTAATTTCTTCTGATTTAGCAGGTAAACGAAGCCCTTTTCTGATTTTCAAAGCAGGATAACCTTTCTTTAGCGTGGCATCGGCTTCCGACATAGGGCTTTCGTAAGATGTGCAGAAAGGAAATATCACCTTGCCTTTCAGTTGTTCACCGTAATTGTCGAGAAAAGTACGGATTACAGCCGGTTCTTCGTGCCACCAAATGGGAAAACCGACAAACACCGTATCAACCTTTGAGAAGTCAATGTCAATCGGTTTAATGGCCGGTCGAAGCGACTGATTGAGGTGTTCCTGTGTGCAACGGGACTGCTCGTTTACCCAATTGACATCTTCAGACGAATAGGGCTGTTCCGGTAAAAGCCTTATCATTCTGGCTTCCGTCACTTCAGCAATCTGCTTGGCTGCAAGTTCGGTGTTGCCGGAATGTGTGAAATATACGATTGCCGATTTCTTGTTATTATCAGTTTTTGTTTGAGCTTGTACTGTACTGCTGCATGACATAGCTATAATTGCTGCCATTACAATGATATATTTAAGTATGTGCATAATTTTACGATTATATATTACTCAATTACTCCAATCTCTTTAAGCCATGAGGAAATGTTCTGTTCATTGATTCTTCCGCTTGTCAATCCTTCGCCCGTCAAGTGATCGGCATCAGGAGTGAGTTCCACAATACGTGCCAACGTTTCGTCACGGTAGGTCGAAGCATAGGTACAGAATGGAACGACGGTCTTTCCGTCGAAATCATAGCTTTCAGCAAAGGTACAAATAATCATCGGAGTCGTCCACCACCATACGGGACAACCGATAAAAACGGTATCGTATTGCTCCCAGTTTTCTATTTCATTGGCAATGGCAGGACGGGCATTGTCATTCTTTTCTTCCTGCGCCACCTCCGTGCATTCGGTGTAGTCGGTAGGATAAGGTATTACCGGCTCAATACGGAAGATGTCTGCTCCTGTCTGACGGACGATTTCCTGTGCCATACGTTGGGTTGTGCCGCCCCAACTGAAATAGGCAACCAGAATCTTGCTGTCACCGCTCGGAGTATCGGGATCATCGCCCGGTTCTTCAGGATTTTCCGGCTCATCGGGATTTTCGGGAGTGTCGTCCTCTCCATCATCGGGCATTTCAGGAGTTTCGATTCCCGGCGTTTCGGGTTCATAGTCTTCATTGGGTGAACAAGCACCGAACGTCACGATAGCCGCAGCCATCATCAGATAAATCAAATACTTTTTCATACGTAAATATTAAGCGTCCTACACAGCTTGTAAGACTGGTTTTACAATTAATTTAACATCTGCGAGTTTTTTGAGCAAAAGAAAGAAT
>NZ_FNVS01000020.1 GCF_900108035.1 Parabacteroides chinchillae | reverse complement strand
AAAGTGACGGTAGTGAATCAAACCTTCTCCATACCCTATAGCTCACAAGGCGGAGGAACCATACCGCGCACAGGAATCCAACTCGTAAACGCAGGAAAAAAGTGCTTCGGAACAAAAAACAACTACGACGGAACAGGAAACAACACTAACCCTGTTGGCATAGAAAACTCCACCTCCCTAAACACAAACACCGCAACCTGGTATGTAGGAGAGAATGTACAATCCGGCTACTCGGCCACTAACGCCACCGAAAGAAACAGGCTGAAAGCACCCGATGCTGCGAGGGTAACGCTGACAGGAAGCAAAACCCTCGCAACAGACGATGCCTACACATGCCACTTCGACGTCTTTATGGGCAAAAGCAGCGATGTAAGCGACTTCTCGCTACGCCGACACACAAACTACACGCTGACGGTAAACGTAAACAATTCACTTGAATTTATTAGAAACTATGTAACGAATAGTAGTGGCAACCTATATTACAAGAATGACGATCCCCGGATATGGCACAGCGTCGCTTCTGTGTGGATATCGGTTAATCAACCGTTGGCCAATACATATAAAACTTGGATAGGAAGTGATTTAACTAATTATCCACCTTTCAATTACGATAGTGGCGCTTCTTCCGGTACGGGTTCCGATTATATGGGCGTTTCTTCTACCACTACTGTAAATACGCCTTATTCTTTCGAGGTTGAGAAAACAGAGCGTGGTACTACTATATCCAATTACGCTGCCGCTATTAGTTATTGTAAAGGATTAGGTACAGGTTGGCGTATTCCTACAATTATAGAGTTAAAGGGAATGTATGATAATAGCTCAGCCCTCCAAAGCGCCGGTTGCGCTGCGTTCATCAGCAGTGTCTACTGGAGTAGTTCGGTCTGCGGTGGCTACGCCGACAGACGCTGCGTACTGGACTTCAGCGGTGGCAATTACGGTTGGTACGGCACGAGCGGCAGCGCCGGCTATGTCCGCTGTGTCCGGGATAACTTGCCACCAAATAAGCTCACCATCAACCAGGCCTTGGCCGATGCTTATAAGGCGAAACTGTCTAACCTTACAGGTTATCCTCCTTTCAATTATGATGGTGGTACAGTTACAGGCACAACCGGTTCCGATTATAAGGGTGTATCTTCTACCGCTACTATAAGTACTCCTTATTCTATCGAGGTGTCTAAGACTCAGCCTTCAGGTAATTATCAACCTCAATATAATAATGGTGCAGCTAAGGCAGAATGTACTAAGCTCGGTCGTGGTTGGCGTCTTCCTACTCAGATCGAGTTGTTTGCCATGTATCAGAATAAGGCTGCATTGGAAGCAACAAGCGGCTTCGCTGCGTTCATCAGCTCTTTCTACTGGAGTAGTTCGGTCCCCAGTGGTGATGCCAATTTCCGCTGCATACTGGACGTCAGCAATGGCGGTTTCGGTGACGAAAACACGAGCTACTACGCCTATGTTCGCTGTGTCCGGGATATCTGATTGGTAGATAGAAATGGCTTTAGCCCGGTTTCAATTGCCGTCGGTTTCAACCGACGGATAGTAGAGCCATCCTCTTTCCAGGGCTTTAGCCCAACCGGAAAGAAATTTGGCTAAAGCCACTAAAGATAGATATTCCCTTAATCCGTCCACTAAAGTAGACGGCAACCGAACTTAGGCTAAAGCCAACAAAGAGAACCTTCTTTAGGCTGTGTCCGGGATATCTGATCCATAGATAAAAAAAGTTTTCGGTTTGGCTTTAATTGCCGTCTGCTTTAGCAGATAACAATTAAAGCCAAACCGAAAACTTAAAAGAAAAGAATAGTAAAACTTTGTATCTTTGGATTACTCCTAACATTTAATACTTAACTGGCGTAATACGTCACGTATCTTTTCGAATGTAACGATACGAGTCGGCACCAATGGAAGGCGTAGTTTGTTTTCAATAAATCCCATTGCATTCAACATACTTTTCGCTCCTGCCGGATTTCCATCCACAAACAGTAAGCTGAACAGCTCCGTAAAGCTATGATGAATCGTACGTGCACTATTATAATCACCTGCCAAAGCCAAACGTACCATACGGCTGAATTCCCTGGGGAAAGCATTTCCAATTACAGAAATCACACCTATCGCACCTAATGTAATAAGAGGGAATGCAACGCCGTCATCTCCGGAAATCACATTAAAGTTGGCCGGCTTATTTTTAATAATATCGTCCATCTGGGTAAAGTTGCCGGATGCTTCTTTTATAGCTACTACGTTCTTAAAATCACGGGCAAGACGCAATGTTGTTTCTGCAGTCATATTCACCCCCGTTCTTCCGGGAACATTATACAATACGACAGGAAGTGTTGTTGCTTCGGCTATTGCTTTATAATGTTGGTAAATACCTTCCTGTGATGGTTTATTATAATAAGGAACAACTGATAAAATGGCATCTATCCCTTCAAAATTATCATTCTTCAATTTTTCAACTATAGAACGGGTACAATTACCACCAACCCCCAATACAATAGGAATACGGCTACGTACCTTCGTTACCACTAAATTGATAATTTTCTTTTTTTCTTCTTCCGTAAGTGTAGGGGTTTCTGCAGTAGTGCCCAGCACAACCAAATAATCCGTACCGTTCTGCACCTGGTAATCTACCAACTTGCCTAACGCCTCGTAATCTACACTCTCATCTTCTTTGAACGGAGTAATCAAAGCGACTCCCATTCCTCTTAAATTTATGTCTGCCATGGGGAAATTATTCCTTTTTGTTATTAGCACTGCAAAAATAAAGAAATTATATCACTTTGAACGGATTGTCTGCAAATAAAATAATATATGTCCGAATAAATGTTTGATATCATCTCTGCTTGTCACAGAAATAGAAAGATCATATAAATCTTGTTCGTTTCTTTTGATACCGACCTTAAAGTCACATGGATGCAATAACATAAGGTATTGCGACACATAATTAAACGGTTTGGACAGGTCTATCAATATATCTGCATTAATAGCTTTCAGTTTATTGCATACAGATTCCTTCGGAAATCCCCAAAAGTCCAGATCAGTTTTGGCACATAAAGAAACACTTGAATCCGAATCTATCTCCGTTTCCGCTGTCCCATAAACAAAGGTTTTTACTTGCTTATGCATCATCCGGATTGTTTCCAGGCAAGGCTCAATGATATTCTGGTCTTTGGCATCGTACATTACCAAAACCGTACGGGCTTCTTTCATCCCTCGGAAACAATGATCACGTTTGGAACCTTTATTTACCAACGAGCGAACTTTCCTTTTTATAAAATAATTAGTTAAAATCATTGAGTTAGCATATTTAAGAAATCGTCTTCATTAATTATTTTAACACCCAACTTTTCAGCTTTTTCCAATTTAGCCGGACCCATATTTTCTCCTGCAAGAATATAATCAGTTTTGCCGGAGACCGAACCGCTATTCTTCCCTCCGTGCCGTTCGATCATCATTTTATATTCATCCCTGGAATGTTTAGAAAACGTTCCGCTAATAACAATCGTCAACCCTTGTAATTTATCAGAACGATCAGATATCATTTCTTCGGAAACAGTCATTTGCAGCCCATATTCTTTTAAACGATTAACCAACTCCCTGTTCTGTTCGTCAGCAAAATAATCTGTTACGCTTTTAGCAATACGCTCGCCTATTACATCTACTTCTATCAGTTTTTCAAATGATGCTTCTTCCAATTCCGCCATAGAATGAAATGCATTGGCTAACCGTTTAGCGATTGTTTCACCAACATAACGGATTCCTAATGCATACAATACACGCCCAAACGGAACTTGCTTTGATTCGAGAAGGCTCTCCATTAAATTCCGTGCGCTTTTCTCCGCCCAACGTTCTAAAAGTAATAAATCGGGTATTTGTAAAGTATATAAATCGGCAGAATTCTTAATTAAGCCAGCATTATACAAATCTTCTACCGTTTCGGGGCCGATATTTATATTCATAGCTTTGCGTGTAACAAAATGCTCTATCCGTCCTTTAATCTGAGGCGGGCATCCCGTTTCATTCGGACAATAATGTGCAGCTTCTCCTTCCGGGCGAACCAACTTGGTTCCACAAACCGGACAAGTACGGACAAACCTGACTTTATCTCCTATAAGCAAAGAGCGGGAATCAAGATCAACACCTACAATCTTAGGTATAATTTCTCCCCCTTTTTCAACGTAGACATTATCTCCTATATGCAAATCCAATCCTTCTATTATATCGGCATTATGTAATGATGCACGCTTAACAACTGTTCCTGCCAACTGCACGGGCTCTAAATTAGCCACCGGAGTTACAGCTCCGGTACGCCCTACCTGAAAAGAAACGGAATTTAAACGGGTAACAGCACGTTCTGCCTGAAACTTATAAGCAATAGCCCATCGGGGACTTTTGGCCGTAAAACCTAAATTCTTTTGTTGACGGAGAGAATTAACCTTTAACACAATACCATCTGTTGCCACCGGAAGATTCTTCCTTTCAACATTCCAGTAAGATATATAATCAAATATATCCTCTAAGCTATTACATTTACAGATAACATCAGGTATTTTAAAGCCCCACGAACGTGCAGCTTCCAAGTTTTCATAATGACCATCGGCAGGAAGCATTTCTCCCAATAAATAATAAAAATAAGCATCCAGCTTTCGAGAGGCTACAATGCGGGAATTTTGTTGTTTCAATGTGCCGGATGCCGCATTACGGGGATTTGCAAACAATGGCTCTTCTTGTTCTTCACGCTCCTTGTTTAACCGGTCAAATTCGGACCAGGGCAATAATATTTCTCCTCGGATTTCAAACTCATCAGGGTAATTATCCCCTCTTAATTTTAAAGGAATGGAACGGATTGTCTTTACATTTGCCGTAACATCGTCTCCACGGGTTCCATCCCCACGAGTAACAGCCCGGGCTAAACGTCCATTTTCATATATAAGAGAAATTGAGGTACCGTCATATTTTAATTCGGCAATGATTTCGAAAGGTTCGTTCAAGAGACGTTCCGTACGTTCATAAAAATCACGGACTTCCTCTTCCGAATATGTATTGCCTAAAGAAAGCATCGGATATTTATGCTCTACCTGCTCAAACTCTTTAGACAAATCACTACCGACCCTTTGCGTAGGAGAGGTAGGATCTGCGTATTCAGGATAAGCTTTTTCAAGAGCTTGCAGTGCTTTCATCTTCACATCAAACTCCTGGTCTGATATCACCGGAGAAGAAAGTATATAATAATTATAATTGTGTTGCTCCAGCTCATCACGCAGGGCCTTTATCTTTGCTTCTATTTCATTCATAATTGAAAATGGTTATTGAGAACGGAAAATTACAAACACTACCTTGAATTACCAACTTTCCATTTCCAATTTTCAATTAATTAATATATCAATTTCACATTGTCAACCCAAAATGTATTACCCGGAGAACCGATATAAGCACCTCCGTTACTTGAGACGAATTGCGTGATTATATGTGTTGGCGTCTCACCTTCTTCAGCCCACCCCACTTCTTTTACAGGAACACTTTTCCCTTTACTATTTAAAGTATAGCGTTCTTCGGCTTGAAGCCTCATATAAGGTTTATATTCGGGATGTGAAGTAATGTCTCCATATAAAATAGGAAAAGTTGCAGCATTTACCCATCCGTTTGTAGAGGTAGTAAACCGGTGTACCATTGTGCCAATCCGCTTTGCATATACGTTTCCGGCATTATCTTCCCAACGCTTTTGCAAGTAGAGATTAACTTCAATAGAATCTGCGCCCGCAAGTTTTGACTGCCTGCTAAAACCGGTACTGCGTATACGATAATCCTCCGGAACCATCTTCGTTTTATAATCAAAACGAAGCGCTTTAGGCTTACCAGTGAATGCTATTCCAGCACCTAACATACTTTGCGGGTTTTTAGTTCCTTTTATAGGCTCATGAACCGCTCCCAAAAAGATAGAACCGGCAGCAATAACTTCTATATCAACCAAACCTAAAACCTTTACACTTTCCATACGAGTTTCCAGCCGGGCACACCAACCGTCATCTCTACGTTCCGGAAAAACAGATGTATTTGTCTTAACAACACCTGCAACTTTAGCCATTACATTAGATGTTGCCCACGGAGAGCCTCCTTTGTTACGATATGCTATATTTCCTTTAATTGTATCTGTAGGACCTAATTCATAAAGATATTTGGTATTACCTCCTATTATTCCGGATTCATGGATTTCACGAACTATCCATTGGTTCATATCGCCATAGGAAAGAGGAACCTCCTTTTCCTGTGCAAACAACGAACCACCGGAAACAACTATGCTTAGCAGTATCTTACTTAACTTATTCATTCTATTTTATTCTTAATCAACAAAACAGTTTTACAGATCATACCCCCATTCTTTAAGAGCCATACCCCAATTTTCTTCAACAACCCGAATCGTCTTATCTTCGTATTTATACTGGTTCTTCTTATATCCTTTTTTCTTATCAAGATATTTCTCAATATAAGGCTTCGATTCATTAAATGAAGATAGATTCAGTTTGTTATATATATCTTCCGTCATAGCAAAAGCATCTTTTTCAAAATCTTCAAACTTTATTTCAACCAGGTTGCCTTTTGGTATCAAATGTTTTTGCTCTTGATATTTGTAAAAGAGGCGCTTATAAACCTCCACAAAATTATGCTCTAGTTCTTCATTTGAAATATTCTGTAATTTAAGAGGCTTGATAGTATTAGTAAAAAAACTTCGCGTACTCTCAAATACAGTGTAGGGATTTCTTTTCAGATATATAAACTTTGCATTCGGAAACATTTCCAACAATGTCTTAATGCGCCCCGTATGCGGAGGATTTTTACTTAAAAACTGAGCACCTTGAGTATTCCATAAAGATATTTTTACCAATTTCATGAATGTTTTCTTAAATACCTCCCGCTCCTGCTCCGTTATTGCATCGAATGTCAAATAACGATCACAGTACTCCAACATGCGCTGCGGAAAAAACCAAAAGTTATAATAACTGTATGGCAACATATTCGATAAGGCAAACTCTTCTTCCTGAGGCAAATCAACCTTTAACTCCATATTATCGGTCGGACGTTTATCCGGCATCAGAAATGACATATTCTTTTTAAAGAAAGGTTGTCCCCAAAGCATCAAATGAGGAAATACCGTCTGATAAGTCGTAGTATAACCAAAATGTTTATCACACGCCAAAACATTATGAACAAAGGTTGTTCCACTACGCCAATGCCCCAATATAAAAAGAGGATCAGCTTCCAAAGGCTTGTCAGCCAATTTACGATAGTACTTTTCCTCTATCGGGTTTAATAAACTCAGTAAACGGCAAACACCTTTTGTCAGATAATATTTATTTTGATATTCCTTATCTATACTCTGACGATCCGTTACTTTTTTAAAAGTATCCCAATCTGCTCCTACCAACGTATTAATAGGCAGTTTATCAAACTCCAGTAATCCCATATATTTATATTAATCTGTAACACATTTAACATGAACACCTTGACGGATTAATTCCTTGCAAACAACTTCAATCGCTTCATAATGCTCTTTACCGATGCCCAACTCTTGTAAATTCAAAACAGCCAGTGCATCTTCTGTCAACATATCTTTTGCATCTACCCGGTCTATAATCATTCCTACGGCCGAAGTATTATTTGTAATCGGATCTATAAGAATAAAAGCTCCGGTTTGCTTGTTTTTCTGATATGAATCAAAAAATAATTCTTTGCCTGTTGTAAAAATAACACGTCCGATTTCATTTAGTTCCAAATGATCAACAGATGACTGTTCCATTGTATTCACATTCACTTTATAGCGAATGCTGTCTACACGTGCACGAGTTGTACTTGTCGTATGTTTGATGTAGAATTGTTTATTCGTGTCCATAGGTTCTTCATCCATCCATACCAACATAGTTTCAAAATTACGATCTTCGAGTGGCAGATTATCCGGATGGACAAGCATTTCTCCACGAGAAACATCTATCTCGTCTTCCAGCGTGATCGTTACACATTGGGGAGGAAATGCAAAATCCAACTCACCGTCATAAGTCACAATACTTTTTACTTTTGAAGTTTTACGGGAAGGCAGTGCCATCACCGTATCTCCTTTATGAACAATACCACTTGCAACCTTTCCACAGAAACCACGAAAATCGAGATTCGGACGTAACACATACTGTACCGGAAAACGGAAGTCCTCAAAATTGCGATCTCTGTCAATAGGTACATTTTCAAGGAAATCCAATAAAGAAGGCCCTTCATACCAAGGAGTACGCACACTCTTTTCCACTACATTATCCCCATCCAAAGCTGATAAAGGAATACAAGTAACATCCGGTATATTTAACGGGGTTACAAACTGTTTATAATCAGCAACAATAGTATCAAAGACCTGCTTATCAAAGTTTACCAAGTCCATTTTATTAACGGCCAAAACAACATGCTTGATACCCAATAAAGAAACCAAGTAAGTATGGCGGCGCGTTTGAGTAATCACGCCGGTACGTGCATCTACAAGAATAATAGCCAGATTAGCAGTAGATCCGCCAGTTATCATATTACGGGTGTATTGTTCATGCCCCGGAGTGTCAGCTATAATAAATTTTCTATTATTCGTACTAAAATAACGATAAGCAACATCAATAGTAATGCCTTGTTCACGTTCCGCTTTTAAACCATCCAAAAGCAATGCATAGTCTATATGTTCACCGGCATTACCCATGCGCTTACTATCACGTTCAAGTGCATCCAGCTGGTCTTCATATAGTTTTTTACTATCAAATAACAAACGGCCTATCAATGTAGACTTTCCGTCATCAACTGAACCTGCTGTCAGCAGACGAAGCAAATCTTTCTGTTCGTCTTTATCTAAAAATTCCTTTATATTTAATGTTGTCATATTCTTCTTAGCGAATTGATAATTTAGAAATAACCTTCCCGTTTTTTCTGCTCCATACTAGCATCCTGGTCAAAATCTATCACACGAGTCGTACGTTCGCTCTTTGTTGTAGTCATCATCTCTTCTACGATCTTCTCGATTGTATCTGCTTCACTTTCAACAGCTCCGGTCAAAGGCCAACAGCCCAATGTACGAAAACGTACCATACGCATCTTTATCTGGCTGCGATACTGCTCCGGTAACCGTTCATCGTCTGCCATTATCAAGTTCCCATCTATTTCAACACAAGGACGCTCTTTTGCATAATATAACGGAACTATCGGAATATTTTCCAAACGGATATATTGCCAGATATCCAATTCCGTCCAATTTGAAAGCGGGAAAACACGGATGCTTTCTCCTTTATGGACGCGTGCATTATAAATATCCCATAACTCCGGACGCTGGTTCTTAGGGTCCCACTGATGGAATTTATCGCGGAAAGAAAAGATACGTTCCTTGGCACGGCTTTTTTCTTCATCACGTCGGGCACCACCAAAAGCAGCATCAAATTTATATTTATCCAAGCCTCGAAGCAAAGCTTGTGTTTTCATCAAATCGGTATGTACTTTACTCCCATGGGAAAAAGGACCTACGCCAGCATGAAAAGCTTCCATATTGGATTCAACGATCAAATTCCAACCAAACTTTTTTGCATATTCATCCCGGAATTGGATCATCTCCTTAAACTTCCATTTCGAATCTATGTGCATTAACGGGAACGGAACTTTTCCCGGAGCAAAAGCTTTTTCTGCCAATCTCACCATTACAGATGAATCTTTTCCGATAGAATAAAGCATAACAGGATTTTCAAATTCAGCTGCTACTTCGCGGATAATATGAATAGCCTCCGCCTCCAACTCCTGTAAATGACTTAATTTATATTCCGACATACGATTATATTTTATTTTAAATGACAGTTTTAATTATTCTGAACTCTTGGTAATATCAATTCCAACAAAAGATTTACCGATTCTTCCACACTCAATTTAGAAGTATCTAAAGACAAAGCAGGACATGACGGAGCCTCAAAAGGTGCAGATATACCTGTAAAATCTTTTATCTCACCCTTTCTGGCTTTTGCGTATAGCCCTTTTACATCACGTCTTTCACACTCTTCCAACGGAGTGCTAACATATATTTCCAAAAAATTATCTTTCCCAATAATAGAAGATGCCATTTCCCGCATTTCATTATTAGGGCTTATAAAAGCAGCAATCGTAATAATTCCCGTATCAATAAACAACTTACTAACCTCGGCTATACGACGTATATTCTCTATCCTGTCTTCTGCAGAAAAGCCTAAATTATTATTGATGCCACTCCGGATATTATCACCGTCCAAAATACGGCATAGTAACTTTCTTTTATTCAGTTCACGTTCCAAAGCTATAGCTATTGTACTTTTACCGGAACCACTCAGTCCTGTAAACCAAATCATCACACTATGCTGCTTTAACAAAGCCTCTTTATCTTCTCTACCCAACATCCGGTCAAAAATTGGATAAATATTTGTAGAGTGCGTTTCTTTCATCATTCTATTCAGAGGTATTTAAAATTTCCAAATCATTGGTATTACAAATATTGAAATTAAGAAAGTAATCAGGTTAAGCGGTAACCCAATCTTTACGAAATCAGTAAATTTATAACCACCTACACCTTGTACGATCAGGTTCGTCTGATAACCTATCGGCGTACTAAAGCTAGCTGATGCAGCCATACATATCACAACAAAAAACGGTGTCGGATCTACTTCTAACTGCAATGCTACAGAGAGAGCAATAGGGAAGCTCAATGCAGCTGCAGCATTATTTGTTATAAGCTCTGTAAATATATTCGTAATAACAAATAAGATCGCAAGTAATGCATAAGGTCCTAAATTATCCGCCATACTAATAATATGACTGGCAATCATTGCGGCAAAGCCCGAATTTTCCATAGCTTTACTGATTGCAAATGCACAAGCTATTGTTATCAATATATCCCAAGATATATACTTTGTGTATTTTTTAGGAGGGAATATTTTTGTCCACGCCATAATAATCGTAGTAATACAAACAAAGAAAAACATATCCAGGTTCATGCCGGGTATCAATTCTTTTACAGACGGTAATTCACCGATAGTAGCACCCAAAATCATAAAGATCAATAATCCTAAAGCCAGCCAGCGTTTACCCCTGGAAACAGATTCTGTCTCGTCACTGCCATTAGCCAACATTAAAAAGACACTAGACTCACCCCATGTCGGAATGAAAGAATCATCAGCCCAGAGAACTAACGTATCGCCCTCATGAAGTACAACTTTTTCAAGATTATTGGTAAATCGCTCTCCTCCGCTTTTCACTTCTTTTACAATAGCGCCATAATGCCTTGTAAAATTAAATTCGCCCAATGTTTTATTTATACCGGGAAACCGTGAGCCCAAAACGGCTTCGACTTTATGCAAATTCCCCTGATTTTCTTCCTCACCATCATCTATCAACGTATCCTTACGTTCGTCAGGAAGCAATTTATTCGAAAAAATAAATAAATAAATGATTCCTGCTATTGCAATAAAGATACCTACACGACCCAATTCAAACATAGTAAAGCCCTGATAACCGGCTTCTAAAATCATACCATGCACCACCAGGTTTGTAGATGTTCCGATCAAAGTACAAATACCTCCCAGAATAGTAACATAAGACAAAGGGATCAGGAATTTTGTTGCCGGCAGTTTAACACTCTCTGCCCAACGTTTAATAATTGGAGCAAAAATAACAACAACAGGAGTATTATTTAGAAAAGCCGAAATAAAAGCAATCGGAGGCAGCATACGTAACTGGGCTTTGAAAACAGTTGTCTTCCTTTGTGGAAGCAGTTTTTTTATCAGTTGCCCCAATGCACCGCTTTGGCGAATACCTTCGCTGACCAAAAATAGCATAGCAACCGTTATCATCCCCTTATTACTGAATCCTTCCAGCATCTCTTTCGGAGTCAATATTCCGACACATAAAAACAGCACAACAACTGTCAACAAAACCATGCCGGGACGCATACAATCCCACACAAGAGCTGCAATCATGCCAACCAAAGCCAGCAATACAAATATTATTTCAAAGTCCATGCCACCTATTTCTGTCTAAAATATTTTCAGGTAAGGCACAAAGGTAATAAGAATATCAGTTGTTTTTCACACATTAAATACTATTTTGTCTTTTATACATTATTCGAACCAAAAGATTCTATATTTGGCACAAATCATTTCACAATGAACCATGGGTTATGCAAATCTTCTTTATTATAATGTATAGGAGTCTTTTCATCCAGTAAATAAATATTACAACCGGCAGCTATAGCAATTGCATGCCCTGCTGCTGTATCCCACTCCATCGTAGGTGCAAAACGAGGATACACATCTGCCGAACCTTCAGCAACCAGACAGATTTTAAGACTACTTCCACTACTGATTAAAGTAACCGGCTTGCCTTGTTTACGAAGGTTTTCAATATAATTAGTCGTTTCTTCAGACTGATGTGAACGCGAGGCGACAACTACTACTCCTTGATGGCCAATAGAAACAGGTAAACGAATTGCATTCTGTTTCAGTTCATCCATAGAGGGTTGGTTACTGCTATCTACATCTGTTAATTTATAAGCTGCATCCGCAGCAAAATATAATTCTTTTCGTGCAGGCACATAAATGACACCCAATACAGGTATGCCTTTTGAGACTAAAGCTATGTTAACTGTAAATTCACCGTTCCTTTTAATGAATTCTTTCGTTCCATCCAAAGGATCAACAATCCAAAAAATATCCCACTTGGAACGTTCCTCATAAGATATTTCAGCACCCTCCTCACTTAAAACAGGAAATGGCGTTACTGATAACGCATTCGAAATTAAACGGTGAGCCGCTTTATCTGCAATAGTAAGAGGCGAATTATCCGCCTTTCGTTCAATCCCAAAATCAGATTTCGGATCAGTATATATATCCATTATAGATTTTCCGGCATCCAAAGCTGCACGTATAGCGATATATAAATAATTGGAATAGTTCATCATCACTTGTATTCTTTAGGTTGTTAATGCACAAATGTAAAACTTTTTATGAGAATAAAAAAGGCCGGCGGATTATATTCAAGACTATAAAGGCCGGTAAAGTATAAAAAAAACATCACGATCTTTTATAAAAATCATCGGGATCATTTCAAAAAATCATCACGATGATCCAAACAGTTACCTTACATAATTTTGAAACAATTTAGTCTTGTATATAATTTTTTATCGTAAATTTGCATCGATCCTCACTATATGCAAACAAAAGAGGATTCATTACAACAAACCAATTTTACAGGTAATGGAAAGAGACAAAATCATTTTCGACATCATTGAAAAGGAACATCAACGTCAATTAAAAGGCATTGAGTTGATCGCTTCCGAAAACTTTGTAAGCAACCAGGTTATGGAAGCCATGGGAAGCTGCTTAACCAACAAATATGCAGAAGGTTATCCTGGCAAGCGTTATTATGGAGGATGTGAAGTAGTTGACCAAAGCGAAACAATCGCCATTGAAAGATTAAAAAAGATCTTCAATGCAGAATGGGCAAATGTACAACCTCATTCCGGAGCACAAGCCAATGCTGCCGTATTTTTTGCAGTATTAAATCCAGGAGATACATTTTTAGGATTAAATTTAGCACACGGAGGCCACCTTTCTCACGGTTCTCCCGTAAATAGTTCAGGTGTATTATACCACGCTACAGAATATAATGTAAAAGAAGATACCGGACGTGTAGACTACGACCAGATGGAAGAAGTTGCATTACGCGAAAAGCCCAAATTGATCGTCGGTGGCGGTTCGGCCTACTCTCGTGACTGGGACTACAAACGTATGCGCGAAATTGCCGATAAAGTCGGTGCTTTATTAATGATCGACATGGCACACCCTGCAGGTCTGATTGCAGCAGGCTTGTTGAACAACCCGCTGGAATATGCACATATTGTAACTTCAACAACACATAAGACTCTTCGTGGACCACGCGGCGGCATTATCCTGCTAGGTAAAGACTTTGAGAATCCTTGGGGTAAGAAAACACCAAAAGGTGAAACCAAAATGATGTCTCAACTATTAGATTCAGCTGTATTCCCCGGAATACAAGGAGGTCCGCTAGAACACGTTATTGCAGCAAAAGCAGTAGCATTCGGCGAAGCTCTCGAACCGGAATATAAGACATATCAAACTCAGGTTAAACTGAATGCAGCAGCAATGGCTAAAGCTTTTACCGACAAAGGTTA
Organism: Parabacteroides chinchillae; assembly: GCF_900108035.1. Lineage (GTDB taxonomy): Bacteria > Bacteroidota > Bacteroidia > Bacteroidales > Tannerellaceae > Parabacteroides > Parabacteroides chinchillae. Next base: position 45,465 of record NZ_FNVS01000020.1, on the reverse strand, counting down.
TAAAATTATATCCGGTGGCACAGACAACCACAGTATGTTGATTGACCTGCGTACAAAATTCCCTGATCTAACCGGGAAAGTAGCAGAAAAAGCTTTAGTTGCTGCAGATATTACAGTCAACAAGAATATGGTTCCTTTCGACAGCCGTTCTCCTTTCCAGACCTCAGGTATCCGCGTTGGCACACCGGCAATCACAACCCGTGGTGCAAAAGAACCGTTAATGGCTGAAATCGTAGAACTGATGGATACTGTACTTTCCGCTCCCGAATGCGACAAAACTATCACATCTGTCCGCGAAAAGGTTAACAGTATCATGAAAGAGTATCCTATTTTTGCATGGTAATCATATCCGACAACATAGAGGGTAGGAAATGACTCCTACCCTTTCCGATAAAAAGCGGACATTTCCCGCTCCATTTTAGAAATAAACAATCCATCAACAATCATTCAAAACACATGAAAAAGCTCATTGCAACAATTTGTGCAACAAGTGCATTATGTCTTTTAGCTTCCTGTGGTGAAGAGCCAGCCAAACAGATGCCATATAACGACGGAATCAACATTATTCCGACTCCGGTAAGTCTGGTTCAAAACGAAGGAAGTTATAAGCTTAACAAAAACACGCAGATTTACGCTTCTACGCCAGAAGCTAAAACGGTAGCAGCATTTTTTGCTGCCAAAATGAATACTGCCACCGGTTATCAGGTAGCCGTAAGTGACAAAGAAGTCTCTAATGGTATTTCTTTAATTATAGATGAAAACCTGGACGTTAACGATGAAGGTTATACTTTAGATGTAACCACAGAAAATACCAACATTAAAGCTAAAACCCCGCAAGGTTTATTCTATGGTATGCAATCATTTATGCAACTATTGCCGGCTGAAATAGAAAGTCCTTCTGTTGTAAAAGGAATAGCATGGACAGCTCCAGCCGTTACCATCAAGGATGAACCTAGATTTGGCTACCGTGGAATTATGCTTGATCCGTGCCGTCATTTTATCCCTGTAGAAAATATTAAGAAACAGTTGGATGTATTGGCTCTTTTCAAAATAAACCGCATGCACTGGCATTTGACAGACGACCAAGGCTGGCGTATTGAGATCAAAAAATACCCCAAACTTACAGAAATCGGTTCTAAGCGTATTGACGGAGAAGGTACGGAATACAGCGGATTCTATACACAAGACGAAATCAAGGACATCGTTAAATATGCAGCAGACCGCTTTATAACAGTAGTTCCTGAAATTGAAATACCAGGCCACGAACTGGCTGCCATTTCTGCATATCCGGAATTATCTTGTAAAAGCGAATCAATTACTCCGCGTGTCATCTGGGGGGTCGAAGATGTTGTATTATGTGCCGGAAAAGAAGAAACATTCGAATTTTTGGAAAATGTAATTTCTGAAGTCGTTCCTTTGTTCCCTGGTGAATACTTCCATATCGGAGGCGATGAATGCCCCAAAGACAGCTGGAAAAATTGTCCTCTTTGCCAGAAACGTATTAAAGAAGAAGGTTTAAAGGGTGATGCAAAACATTCGGCCGAAGAGAAACTACAAAGCTATTTTGTTCAAAGAATGGAAAAAGTATTGGCAAAACATGGCAAAAAGATTATCGGATGGGACGAAATCCTTCAGGGAGGTTTAGCTCCTACCGCAGCTGTAATGTCATGGCGTGGAGAAGAAGGCGGCATTGACGCAGCCAGCATGGATCACGAAGTAATAATGACTCCGGGAAGCAACGGTATGTATATCGACCAATTCCAGGGAGATTCAAAGATAGAACCGGTTTCTATTGGTGGTTACGATCCGTTAAGCAAAGTGTATAGCTACAATCCAACACCTGATACATTGGTAGCCCAAGGTAAAGATAAATTCATCAAGGGTGTTCAATGTAATGTCTGGTCGGAATATATGTATAATACAGATCTTATGGAATACCGTATTTACCCGCGAATTATGGCTCTTGCTGAAATTGCGTGGACTCCAATGAATAGAAAAGACTATAAAGACTTTGAGCGCAGAATAGATAATGCCTACGTTCGTCTGGACGGGCATGATATCAACTACCATATTCCGCAGCCCGAACAGCCAAACGGTTCTTGTAATTTCGTAGCATTTACAGATTCGACAACATTGGAATTTAAGACAACCCGTCCAATAAAAATTGTTTACACAACAGATGGTTCCGAACCGACTCCCGAATCTACAATATACGAAACACCAATCTCGTTTACCGAATCAGGCGTATTGAAAATCCGTTCTGTCTTACCTTCCGGTAAAATGAGTCCGACGCGTGTCATTACTGTAGAAAAACAGGAATTAGCTCCGGCGAAAGAAATAGCACAAACTACACCAGGGTTAAAAATGGACGTTACATACGGTTATTTCCTGGAATCGTCACAATTAGCTGACGCTAAGGACTGGAAGACTTCTAATATTAAAAGCCTGAGAGAACTTACCAGCGTTGAAAAAACAGACGAATCCATGCGTGGTGTAAAACAATATGGTGCTGTTGCTACAGGATATGTAAATATTCCGGAAGACGGCGTGTACTACGTTTCTTCTAATAACGAAGAAGTTTGGATAGACAATAATTTGTTAATCAACAACCAGGGCGAAGTAAAACGTTTCTCTCGCCACGACACATCTGTTGCATTGGCAAAAGGCTTACACGAAATTAAAGTTGTATTCTTAGGACACATTATCGGTGGTTGGCCTTCTAATTGGAATGATGGCAGTATTTTGCTTCGTAAGGCGGATGCTAGCGAATTTACCCCTATTACTCCTGAAATGCTAGTGCATTAATACAAACTCCAGCTATATAGAAATCCTCCCGTATTATATGAAACATACGGGAGGATTTTTTATAATCTCTTGTAGCTTATATCAGTCTACCTCTAATTTCAACAACGTAATAGAATTAGGCGGGAATTTATAGACCATAGGCCCTCCGATAGAAAAGGAAACGCGTTTCTTAACAGGGGTAATAGCGTCCGGAACAGAAATTGTATTCATCGTCTCCGGCGAACCGGCCAGTTGAATCAGTTCAGCATTATTTTTTACGCTTATACCATTTAACTTCAGTTCGGTCTTTTCTTCATGGCGGGTAGTATTAACCACTTTCAATAAAATCGTATTCGTCTTTTTATCCAAAGTTGCGACAGAGACTAACGAAGGTAGCGGCCGTAAATTAACCTCATGTAGTAAAACATCATCCACATAGCATTTGACCTGCTCATTTTTGCAAGATAATTTAACTGTATACCAACGGTTATTTTCAAAAGCAAAGGGTTTAAGTGCAACAAGGGAATCCCTTACAGTAGCAGCTTGTTGATATAATTCAGAAACACCTGCACCGATTGTCATGCCTATATAATTACTCTTTTCATCCACCATTCCGTTATCACGTAAACGAAATTGTATTTGTCCACTACCTTTTGTCCGCTGGATAGTCGCAGAGAGTTCATAATCATGCATAGTAGAATCACCCATTAATACATAGTTCCAACGATTTGCATCAGGAACAAAAGTGCCATCATCCATTTTCCATCCGCCGGTTTGGACAACTGCGTCCGTTATTGATGTATTATTTATTTTAACATCCTTAATATCATAGCTGTTGTCAAATAGTTCAATTGCAGCTCTGCCGAATGTAATCTGAGGACGTTTATACGTATCGACCTCCGTCTTCAAAACCTCGTCTCCCTGGTTATTGGCAAATATCTGTAATAAATAATATGATGGCGAAAGTGCAATCTGTGTATTATTAAATGCAATCATTGCCGAACGGTTACGTTCAAAATTAGTATTAATAAAGACTGGCGCATAAGCCAGTCTTTTAACTATATCCGGATTACTTTCCGCCCCAATAAGAAAGCACGCCTCACCTATTGCATTCTGCAATGTACTTGTCTCTTTTTCCGATACGGAACCAAACTCTCCGATAAAAACACCTTGAGAACGACGATAGTTCTTATCCGTCTCATAGCGGTCATTATTAGAGATAAAGAAGTTTTCTGTTGAGTAAAAATGCGAGTCAACCCAATCTGCTCTATTTTTACGTGAAATAAAAGAGCTGCTTATAACAGTTATATTCGGATAAGCTTTTTTAATGGCATCACGAAACAAAGCAAAACGTTTTGCATATTCTTGCCCGTAATTTTCACTACCAATCTCTATATATTTCAAACCAAATGGCTTGGGATGGCCATTCTTGGCACGCATAGCTCCATAAGTAGAATCGGCCGGTTCATTTGCATACGCAATAGCATCCAATGCGTCCTTCACCAGTTTATCCATAGCTGTTATATCTTCATAACGGGGACGGCGGCTTTGGCTTGTCACACCGCTATTAACAACATAGACAGGTTCTGCTTCCAGATCTTCACACATTTGCAAATATTCATGAAAGCCAATGCCGTTGGTAGTGCCATAAGACCAAACACCCCAAAAGTGCTTACGTCCAGCCACATTTCCTATTGTTTCTTTCCAGACCGGATAAGTACCGGCTGTATATCCTTCAACAAAACTTCCTCCAGGAAAACGAATAAAAGCAGGATTAAGAGCTTTTACTTTTTCCATCAAATCAGCTCTCAAACCATTTGGCCTGCCATTCCAAGTCTTTTCAGGCAATAAAGAAACCATATCCAACCAAAATATGGCAGATGTATCGACAGAGATTGTCAAAACAGCATTGTCTACATCACGGTTAGCTGTAAAAGTATGATAAAATTGCTTCCATTCATAGGATGCAGGAAAACTTGCGATATCACTCAATACAGAAGCCTTTACCGAATCTTCTAATGTAACATGAACCGTCTTCGGGGTTATTGTAGCACCTTTAATAAATAACGACAAATTATATTTTTCACCTTTTCGGAGTGGTATTCCTTTATAACCTTCAGCAACAACACCACCTCTCCCCCCTTCAGCAGATGCATTTGCAGAAACCAATAATGACCTTTTATTCGCATCATTGATTAACTCTTTGCTATCCGGATATATATTTGTATTTGGAGACAGACAATGCCAGCCAGGTATAGAATCGGGTTTTATAAAAGGTAAAGTCCATCCATTAGGAGTAATTAATAAATTCCGGGAAGCATCAAAAGGGCAATTCAAAGGAGGAACTCCATCTTCAAAGCTACGGTTTTGTATCAGTTCGGCATATATTCCGCCATCTATAGCATGATTAATTTCTTCAAAAGACAGCCCGTATAATTCCTTATTTGTAGAGAGTGTTACGCTTTCTGCATCAATGGTTATAACAGACGTAATTGGCATTTCAGGCCTACATCCTGTTAAATGAAAAAAAAACAACCCACATACAAAAGGCCATATGGGCAAAAAATATAATTTTAATCTATCCATTTATTATCTCGCATATTTGATTGTACAAAACTAAATAATTATTTTTTATATATCCCATTTTTATTATCCAGTCTCATATGGGACTAAAAAAGTAATGAATTATATAGTTTTTCTAAAATAATTGCTTTACTTTTGCAGTATGACATTTAAAGATGTAAAAACGGGTACTTTGGTATTGTTGTATGAAAAAATCGATTCTTTTAGTTGATGACAAACCAGAGATTGCGAAGATCATCATGCTTTACTTATCTCTTTACGAAGTAAAATATGTTGAAAATCCGATCAAAGCAATTGCATGGTTGAAAGAGGGAAATATTCCAGATACAATCATTTCCGATCTGAATATGCCGGAGATGACAGGTGAAGACTTTTTGATATATTTAAAGTCTAATGAAATGTTTAAAGACATTCCAGTATTAATTCTATCCTCTGTTGAAAGCAGTGCAAACAGAATACGTTTATTTGAAGAAGGCGCTGAAGACTTTATTTTAAAGCCATTTAACCCGGAAGAATTACGAGTTAGAATAAAAAGAATCCTTAGATAGAGATGCATTACGTCTTTTTCGGAAATAATATACAAATTGCAGAACATTTAAAAAAAGCAATAAACAAGGATATCTCCATTTGCTCAAATAGTCTGCGGGTAAATAACTTGCTTTCTCAAACAAGCAATCAGAAAAGCAATGAGATTGAATGTTGTATATTTTTTGAAAGAAAACACACAAGTACGGATGTCCATATAATCAAACAGTTAGTACAATTATATCCCAATATTTATATTATTCTGGTAAGTTCTCCCTTACCAAAAGAAGAAAAACTACCTTATTTGAAAGCGGGTATAGATTGTATTATTTCTCAAAATATTACAAAGGAAGAAATAAACAAAATGATATCATTTGCCATAACCTATCACAACAAAACCCAGACAAATGACACTCTTGCGGAATGTGATTTAAGCACATTCAAAATGCCTCCATGGAAACGTTTTTTTGACATTATATCATCTTTATCGGCTATATTATTACTATCCCCGGTTCTTCTTGCCACAGCATTGGCTATCCGTTTGGAAAGCAAAGGACAGGTTATCTATAAAGCCAAGCGTGTAGGCAGTAATTATAAGATATTTTATTTTTACAAATTCCGCTCCATGTATGCCGACGCCGACAGACGACTGGCCGAATATAAACGGTTGAATCAGTATATGGCCGAAGATGATACAGGTTGCGCTTCAATGAATAAAAAAAACGACACTATATCTGTATCAGAATATGACCAAAGCCAAGTTGTTCTGTTTTCGGACAATCAAAAAACATCAGAAAACGAATATTTAAAAACGAAACAGACAGAGCGTTCCAACACTTTTTTCAAATTGGAAAACGATCCGCGAATAACTCATGTAGGTAAATTTATACGTAAGTATAGCATTGACGAATTGCCCCAATTATTTAATATATTAAAAGGTGATATGTCAGTTGTAGGGAATCGTCCGCTACCTTTATACGAAGCCGAATTACTTACTAGTGACGAATACATACAGAGATTCATGGCTCCGGCCGGATTAACCGGATTGTGGCAAGTAGAGAAACGTGGAGATGCCGGAAAAATGTCTGCAGAAGAAAGGAAACAATTAGATATAAAATATGCCAAATCGTTCTCTTTCATTTTGGATATGACAATTATTTTCAAGACATTTACGGCATTCATCCAAAAGGAGAATGTATAAGATAAATTATATAATACATTGGTCTATGAAAAAATTTCTAGTCATAATTATACTATTCACTCCTGTTTTAGTTTTTGCCCAAAAGCAGAAAAAAACTTATTTCGATAAGGCAACAGAAGTAAGAGTTCGTTCGGGAAGCGACTCTATCCAAGCTATGCTGGATGATTACGAACGCATACAGTTACCTTCATTGTCTGTATTTTTACAATCAGTTTATGATCACCCTTCTATTAAAATATTCGAAGCAAAACGTGAAGAAGCTGATGCAGAGATGAAAGTAACTAAAAGAGAATGGCTTAACTATTTCCGTATATATGGACAATATCAATATGGCAGCATTGTTTCACTTTCCACGACATCGACAACAGATGAAAATCCTTTTCTAACCAGTATAGGAAACAACCAACATACCTATAACGGAGGTATTTCAGTAAGCATACCGTTCGGTAATTTATTTGGGCAAAAACAAAAAACAAGAGCTACAAGGGCAAAACTCCGCCAGTTGGATTATGAATATGAAATATCAATTGAAGAACGTAAGCTCAAAATACTTGAAGCATACAATAATGTTTTACAAGAATTAGCTACATTAAAAGCTAAATCTGATGCTGCAGCTTTATATAACGCTCAGATGAAAATATCCGAACAAGACTTTATCAATGGAAAAATTGACATCATTGCCTTGTCTATGGAAAGAAGCCGCCGATCTAACGCTGTTATTACCTACCAGGAAGGCAGAGCCACATTGCATAATGCTGTTACTTTATTAGAGATGCTCACAAATGTCAAAATCATCAACAGGTAATGGATATAACACTCTATATATCACGTTTTTTATATAGAATCCGATACCAGTTAATATTCGGGACATCCATTATTACAGCCCTTGTGATCTATTTTTCACAATTTTTAGGAAAGACTTATACTGTGAGTACCAGCATTTATACCGGTATCACTTCGCAGTCCGGATTAAGTGATGAGTCCAGGCCTGATTGGCAATCTATCAATAACACATTCGACAACATTGTGAACTTAACTAAATCCAAAGGTTCACAAGAAAAAGTATCATTGAAATTAGTAGCCATAGATTTAATTCAGGGAAACCCTTTGGAGGACAATATCTATATCACAGCAAAGAATTACAAAGAATTACTTGCTATTACTCCCAAGGAAATAATAAAGTTAGTAGATAAAAATTCTTTCGAAAAAACTGTCGCAAATTTCAATCAATATAAAGAAGACGATCCCCGGGGATTTTTTTATATACTATTCAATGGGAATAATCCTTTTTACAGCAGTGATGCACTGTCTAAAATTTCAATTGTACGTATGGGAAATAGTGATTTGATTAATATTTCCTATCAATCTCCAGACCCAGGTATTGCATTAAGTACGGTTAAACTAACAAGTGAGGAATTACGTAATTCTTACAGTGCTCTACGTTATAAAACAGTGAACGATATTGTAAAGTATTACGAAGATGAATTAAAAAGATTAAGAACTCAATTAACGAACCTGGAAGACAAACTTACTCAATACAATATAGAAAATAGTGTCATCAATTATTTGGAACAAACAAAAGCCATTGCCATTTCATTTACAGATTACGAAAACCGTTATGAAGAAACAAAAAGGGCATACGAAAGTGCGACTAAAATACTAGAAGAGCTAAATCAATACATGGATATAAGAACAAAGCTTGTTTCTGTTAATGATGACTTTATAAAAACACTTGAACAAATTTCCACCATCAACGGGAAGATAACTGAAATAGAAATTTTCACATCTGAAGATAAACAAGATGCCGACGATGATTTAAAAAGATATAAAGAAGAACTAAAAAATGCAGAACAAAAGATTGCCGTATTGACAAATCAGATAAACAGTTACAAAGAAAGCAAAGAAGGTGTTGCCATTGACAATCTCGTTAATGAATGGCTGCAACAAACACTGATTCGTGCCAAAGCTCAGGCTGATCTAAAAATATTGGACGAACGCAAACAAGAATTTAAGGAGCAATATCAGACCTACTCTCCTGTAGGAACACAAATTAACCGGCAAGAAAGGGAAATTAAATTAGTTGAAGCATCTTATCAAGAGGTATTACATGCTTTGAATATGGCAAAAATGAAACAAAAAGACTTGTTATTGACTAGTTCAAATCTGAATACTATTACAGAACCTGTTTTTCCATTAACAAGTGATAAAAGTAAACGAATGCTACTTATTATAGCTGCATTCCTTACTTCCATGATATTTATTATCGGGTTCAATTTAGTTGTTGAGCTTCTAGATCGCACGCTCCGGGATGCAGAACGTACCCGTCGCCTTACCCATCTTCCTATATTAGGGGCTTTTACAGGAAATGCCCAATTACGATATAGAGGTTTTATAAAAATGTGCAATCGTATTTCTGCATCATATCTTTGTAATCGTTTGAATCAATATTTAAGAAAAGACAAAACCCTCGTTATTAATCTTCTTAGTATTGAACCAAAGGAAGGAAAAAGTTTTATAGCCAAATATATAAAATCCCAATGGGAAGAACAGGGTTTGGAAGTACTCTATCTTGTAGCAGGAAAAGATTTTCCAATTACTGCATCTTTTATTACGGCAAGTGAATTTAATATACTCTACAAAACCCATAAAAAGCCAGACATTCTTTTATTGGAATATCCGGCAGTCCAAAAAGAGAGTTTGCCTGTTGTCCTCTTAGAAAAATCCGATGTAACTATTTTAGTTGCCAACGCACGTAGAGTTTGGAAATATAGTGATGATGAATATGTGAACCACCTGAAAGGCATAATAAAAGATGTACCATTATATATTTATCTGAATAATGCCTCACGTGAAGCGGTAGAAGATTTCTTCGGACAGCTTCCCCCGGTCAGTTCTATGAGATCCATTGCCAACAGAATGATGTATATGGGACTTACAGCAAAAGATTCTGCCATAAAAAAATAACTTTACATGAAGCCATGTGATAATACATATATCAGGAATCAAATTCCCATCAATCTGTTGTATATTCTATTCGCAATAGGGTTGGGAGGAATTGGCGTGGCTTTAATATTCAACAATTTAGGACTTGGCATTACAATTGCAGCTATTCCATTAATATGTATATTAAGTATATACATACTACAAATTCCGACAGTACTTCTGTTCGTTATTTTTACCGTTAACTATTTTATAATGGGTATTACCCGATATGTTAATATAGAAGGAATAAGTGTGCTGATGGATATATTATATGCGCTTGCTATAATTCTGATATTTATGCATAGCACCCTTTTACATGATATAGAATGGAAAAGAGCTATTAATATATTAACTATTAGTTCTTTCATCTGGGTGGTTTATTGTATTCTTGAATTAGTAAATCCTTCTGCTGTATTCCAGGGGTGGCTTTTATCCCGGAATCTGATAATTAATGGTCTCATAATCTCGGTTTTGACATCTCTGTTATGTACGCGTTATAAAACCATTCAAGCATTATTAATTATCTTCTCCCTTTTTACTATTATTGCAGTTATAAAAGCTATAATTCAAAAATTTATAGGATTTGATCTTTATGAACGTATCTGGCTAATTGATGATACAACCCATTTACTCAGCACAGGAACCCGTTATTTTTCATTTTTTACTGACGCTAGTAACTTTGGTGCAAACATGGGATGCGCCGGGATACTTTTTGGTATATCAGCTTTTTACATACGAACAAAATGGCTGAAAATATATTATTTGATCGTTTCAATATTAGCGATATATGCCATGTTTTTGAGCGGAACCAGAGGTGCGATGATTGTCCCCATTGCAGGATTAGCTCTTTTTATCCTGATTAGTAAAAATGCAAAAGCCATTATAACAAGTGGTAGCACGTTGGTTTTTATTTATATATTCTTTGCTTTCACTACAATTGGCCAGGGCAACACTATGATCCGGCGTATGCGTACAGCATTTACCCCGACAAAAGATGCCTCATTCAATGTACGTAAAGAGAATCAGCGCAAATTGGGTACATATCTTAAACATAAACCATTTGGTGAAGGACTGGGATTATCCGGAGACGGACTAGGTTGGAAAATCTCCCGCAGATTTACAACTTCTATCCCTACAGATTCATGGTATGTAAAAATATGGGTAGAAACAGGTGTCGTTGGATTAGTTATTTATCTTGGCATGATTTTTATCAGCATAGGAAGAGGTGCCTGGATTTTAGCCTATAAAATACGAGATCCTGAATTAAAAGGACAATTGACAGGATGGCTGTGTGGTATATTTGGCATGTTCATTAGTGCTTACGGCAATTCTTTTTGGGGACAATTTCCCACTATGATAATTGCTTTTATGGGTTTAACTATTGTACTAAATGCTAAATATTTTGATAACGAAATAAATTGTTCATCGTCTACGATAAATACAAGTAAATAAAACTATGGTAGAACAAATTTTCAATATAGGACATAATTGGCTTGAAAAACAAGAATATATTTTTCAATTAGTTGATGCAATCATATTTTTGTTTTTCTTTATTTTCGTTTTATATCTATTTGTTTTTGCATTCAATTCAACAAGAAAAGCTCCGTATACTTTTCCCAAAGCTTCTAAAAAATATCGTTATGCCATATTATTCCCGGCCTATATGGAAGATGAAGTAATTATTGATTCTGTTCGTTCTTTTTTAAACCAAGACTATCCGCGTGATCTTTATGAGATAATTGTAATTTCAAACATGATGAGTGATCAAACAAATCTGCAATTACAAAACCTAAACGTCAAAGTCATCAAAATGAACGAACAAAAAAGTTTCAAAGTCCGTGCATTGCGAGAGGCTGTTAAGTATATGGAATCTCAATCATTATATTACGATAATATTGTTATATTAGATGCTGACAATGTTGTCAAGCCCGATTATTTAGACAAAATAAATGATGCGTTTTATTGTGGTTGTTCAGCAATTCAAACTCACAGAATTGCCAAAAACAGGGATACCAACACTGCAGTTCTTGATGCTGTCAGTGAAGAAATTAACAACTCTATTTTCCGAAAAGGACATACCCGCTTAGGGTTTTCTTCGGGTCTCAGTGGTTCCGGCATGGCTTTCGAATATGACATTTTCAAAGATATCATACAAAACATCAATGATATCGGAGAAGATAAATATATGGAACGTCGACTACTTCTCCAGAATATATATATTGAATATTTAGAAAACGTATACACATTTGACGAAAAAGTCCGGAAAAATAAAGAATTTTATAATCAACGCCAGCGTTGGCTTTCTACTCAATTCAGTAATTTATTTTCAGGACTGACGGAATTACCCTCTGCTATATTTAAAGGCTATTGGGATTATTGTGACAAAATATTCCAATGGATGATGCCTCCCCGTATTTTATTGCTAGGGTTTATCACGTTACTGGCAGTTTTTCTTACTATCGTTAACTTCACGCTAGCTCTTAAATGGTGGGGATTATTGGTCTTACTAGGCATTACTTTAAGCATAGCAATTCCAGACTATTTAGTTGATAGAAAATTAAAAAAAGCAATTCTCTGTTTACCTTTTCTTTTCATTTTAATGTTCCTGAATCTCTTCCGGTTAAAGGGAGGGAAAAACAAACACATGCATACAAAACATTCCAATTCAAATGAAAATAGCCATTGAAGCACAACGTATTTTTAGGACAAACAAACATGGTATGGATTTTGTAGCTTTGGAAAGCATAAAAGAGCTACAAAAAATAGATCATGAAAATGAATATTATATTTTCGTAAGGCCGGGAGAAGACCATTGTCTGCAAGAAACAAACAATGTACATATTATTGAAGTGAAATGTCCCTCCTACCCACTTTGGGAACAGGTTGCGCTTCCATTGGCTGTAGCTAAAATAAAACCGGATATCCTACATTGTACAAGCAACACTGCACCTATTTATTCACCCGTACCACTAATATTAACTTTACACGACATTATCTTTTTAGAGCCCCGTCAAAGCAAAAGCAGATCTTGGTACCAAAATATGGGATGGCATTATCGTAGAATAGTCGTACCGCGCATTCTTTCTAAATGTAAGAAAATCATCACAGTATCTCATTTTGAATGTGACCGAATACAAGAAGCACTTCATCTTCCCAATGAAAAAATCATGTCAATCTATAATGGATACAACCAGCATTTTTATCCAATTGCTTCACCTAAACCTATTGCACAAAAATATATCACTGCTGATAATTATATTTTTTTCTTAGGAAATACTGATCCCAAGAAAAATGTACAGCGTACTTTGCAAGCATATAGCATATATTTAAAAAAATCAAAAGTAAAACGCCCGCTATTAATCGCAGACTTAAAAGAAGATGTTCTTAATCTGATTTTAGAAGAGTTAAACATAGAAAATATAAAGCCTTACCTTTCCTGTCCCGGATACATACCAAATACAGATCTCCCCTATTTATATAGCGGAGCATTTGCCTTCTTATACACATCTTTAAGAGAAAGTTTTGGTATACCGATGTTGGAGGCTATGGCTTGCGGTACTCCAGTTATTGCAGGCAATACTTCTGCTATGCCTGAGATTGCAGGGTCTGAAGGTATTTTAGTAAATCCTTATGACGAAAATGAAATAGCCCAGAAGTTGTTAGAATTAGAAAACAACACTATCTATTACGAAGAACAAGTGCAATATGGATTACATCGGGTAAAGAAATTTTCCTGGAAAAACACCGCAGAAAGCCTTATATCTCTATACAATCAAATAATTTAATCAAATGGATCGAGAATTTCTGAAACAAAAAGTCAACAAAAATCCCCAATTAAAAGGGCTCGTTCATTTTCTAATAATGAACCAAAGGGGTTCTTGTCCCAGAAGATGGGTAAAACTACTCAATCCATTTTTATTTAAGTATGGCAAACGCTCTAAAATCAGGAGGTCTGCTATTATGAATATCAGTCCTATTAATCATTTTTCTTTGGGTGATAACAGTCTGATAGAAAATTATTCCGTTATAGATAACGGGGTGGGTGCCGTACACATAGGCAAGAACACACTCATTGGTTTACGGAACACGATCATTGGTCCTGTAAATATAGGAAATGATGTAATATTAGGACAAAATATTGTCCTGTCCGGTCTTAACCATAATTATCAAGACATAAAAACACCAATCCGAAAGCAAGGTGTTACCGTAGCTCCCATATATATTGGCGATGGGTCTTGGATCGGTGCAAACAGTATAATAACAGCAGGTGTTCATATAGGAAAGCACACTGTCATAGGTGGAGGAAGTGTTGTTACAGAATCCGTTCCTGATTATTCCATAGCAGTTGGTAATCCGGCAAAAGTTATAAAACATTATGATACAAATAAACAAGAATGGATCAAAGTACATGGATAATTTATATGTAATAATTGTAACTTATAACGGAGCTAAATGGATTCATAAATGTCTTAATAGTATATATGAATCAACCATTACATCAACAATACTAGTTGTTGATAACAACTCCAGTGATAATACGGTTCAAATCATAAAAGCAGATTATCCTTCAGTCATACTATTTGAATATCATAAAAATCTAGGTTTTGGAAAAGCCAATAATATAGGTATTGGATATGCACTCAGGCATCAAGCCGATTATGTTTACCTTTTAAATCAAGATGCTTGGGTAGAACCTGATACTTTCGATACATTGATTAAAATTCAAAAATCAAATACTCAATACGGTGTATTAAGCCCAATGCAGTTAAATGCACCGAAAGATAAATTAGACGATTATTTCGCTGCACTATCAATTGGGAAAAATAAAGACAACATTTTATCTGATATTTATTTGCAGAAATGTAAAGAAGTATACGAAGTTGATTTTGTTATGGCTGCTCATTGGCTGATTTCGAAAGAATGTCTAATGAATACAGGAGGTTTCTCTCCCGTTTTTTATCATTATGGTGAGGATAATAATTTCTTACATCGAATTCACTTCCATGGATACAAATCAGGAGTTTGCCCATATTTAATAGCAGTACACGACAGAGAAGACAGAAAAAGAAAACCAAACGAAATATTTTATTTAAAATACACCTCTGCTTTTCTGGTCGACTTCAATAATATCAATAATACATTAGCCAAAGCATTTATCAAGGCGTACGCTAATCTCATAATAGATGAAGTAACTTGCATGATAAAATATAAATCATTAAAGCCACTAATATACATATGTAAAAGCATATTCGTCTTTGCTAAAAGTCGGCATAATAGAAAAACAACTCAAAATAAAGGACCTGTTTTTTTAGAAATAACAGAATAATAAATATGACAGACACTAAAAAAGAACTTTTATCAGGTGTATTTTATACAGCTATTTCTAAATACTCGGGTATTATTATTTCCCTGGTAGTTGCTGGTATTTTAGCACGTTTAATAGCTCCTGAAAAATTCGGTGTCGTAGCAATTGCAACTGTAATAATTTCATTTTTCAATATTTTCAGTGACTTAGGAATAAGTCCGGCCATTATCCAAAACAAAGAGTTATGTAGAGAAGATTTGAACGATATCTTTTCTTTCACATTTTGGCTTGGTATCTGTATATCAATAATTTTCTTTTTATGTTCATGGCCTATTGCCTGGTTCTATCAAGATGATATATTATTAACCATTAGTCAGTTATTAACCGTAAATCTCTTTTTCGCAACTCTAAACATTGTCCCTAATGCCTTATTATATAAAGAAAAAGAATTTAAGTTCATTGCATACAGAAGTCTTTGTATACAAATAATAGGAGGAGTTGCAGCCGTCACAGCAGCCTTATTAGGAACAGGTTTATATGCATTAATAATCAACCCTATATTTTCCAGTATTTTACTATTCTTCATTTCATACAGAAAAAAGCCCTTACAATTACGGTTAACTTTAGGGATTGCTTCAATAAAAAAGATTTTCAGTTTTTCAGCATACCAGTTCATGTTCAATATAATTAATTATTTCAGCAGGAACCTTGATAAATTACTGATAGGTAAATATATGGATATGCAAGCATTAGGCTATTACGAAAAATCATACCGATTAATGATGTTACCTCTTCAGAATATCACCCATGTTATATCACCTGTAATGCACCCTATTTTCTCCAACTTTCAGAACGATTTACAAAAACTATCCGTCTCTTACGAAAAAGTGATCCATTACTTAGCTTTTATCGGATTTCCTCTCTCCGTATTATTGTGGTTTTGTGCAAAAGAAATTATCCTGCTTATTTTTGGCGAACAATGGTATCCTTCCATTGCTGTATTCCAGATACTATCGTTATCTGTTGGTATACAAATTATACTGTCGACATCAGGTTCCATATACCAAGCAGCAAACGATACTAAAAACCTTTTTATTTGCGGATTATTTTCCGCAACATTAAATGTAACCGCAATTCTGATCGGCATATTCTTATTTAAAAAATTAGAAGCAGTAGCTTGGTGCATCTGCCTTACATTTACAATAAATTTTTTTCAATGTTATATCTTAATGTATACATCTACATTAAAACGTAATATAAAATATCTATTAAAGCAACTTTGCTCTCCTGCGATATTATCAATTATCTTAATTCTGATTTTATTCCCAATACAATACGCAACCAAAGATTTTTCATTAATCGTAAGCTTAATAATAAAATCTACACTATTTATTATTTCATTTACCATATACATCCAAACAACCGGTACTTACAACATTATTAATTTTATCAAGTCAAAAATACAGAGATGAAAGCCCTATTCCTTATATTTCACGGTTTCAATCCCTCCAATGGTATTAGCAAAAAAATCCATTATCAGGTCAACGCTTTACAAATATGTGGCATTGATACCAGGCTCTGTTATTTACAAGAAGACAATGATAAAAAGCAAAGGCTTATAGATTCGACTATTTTGTGTGATTATGGAAACGGAATAAAAAGTAAAATATTAAAAAGAATAGAATATACATCAATTTTAAAATACATACAAAAAGAAAATATTGATTTTGTCTATATGCGTTCTAACCATAATGCGAATCCTTTTACATTATGGATGGCATATAAAATACGAAAAGCCGGGATAAAGATATTGATGGAAATTCCGACATATCCTTACGATCAAGAATATGCAGGTTTGCTAAAACAGCGGAAAATTTTGATCGATAAATGTTTTCGCTATCTCCTTGCAAAGCAATTATATAGAATCATTACTTTTTCAGACTATAATTCAATTTTCGGAATTCAAACTATAAAGATCTCAAATGGAATAGATTTCAGCCAAATAAAACTAAAACAAACCATCAACGATACAAATAAAGAACTCCATTTAATAGGAGTTGCAGAAATTCACTATTGGCATGGATTCGACAGATTAATTAAAAGCCTTGCCCATTATTACGAAACATTTCCCGAATATAAAGTATATTTTCATATTGTCGGTGATTTTTTTAGCGACAGAGAAAGAAATGAAATTTTACCTTTGATACAACAAAATCATTTAGAAAAATACGTTATCATCCATGGTGCGAAATACGGTAATGAATTAGACCAGCTATTTGAACATGCAGACATGGCAATAGGAAGTCTGGCAAGACACAGAAGTGGTATTACCCACATAAAAACTTTAAAAAACCGAGAGTATGCAGCCAGAGGGTTGTCATTCATTTACTCTGAGACCGATAATGATTTTGAGAATATGCCGTATATTATGAAAGTTCCGGCAGACGAGAGCTACATAAACATTTTAAATATTATCGATTTCCATAAAAAATTAGTTTTATCTCCCTCTGAAATCAGAAATTCAATTTCTTCCCTTTCATGGACTAACCAAATGAAAACTGTACTAAAAGCAATAATATAAGTAATATCAAATTATTCATTAATATACAACTCAATAAATTTTATATTTACCATAGTAACAACGACATAAACTGATAAAAATCATGAATCCAATAAATCATACTAAATCGCAAAGAAACTCTAATTTAGAATTACTTAGATTGGTCTGCATGTTTTATATAATCATACATCATTTTATTGTTCATGGGATGGAATTATACACAGTTAAATTCAATCCACAAAATACCCAGTTTTATATCTTAAATGCTTTCCTAATAATTGCCGTAAATTGTTTTGTACTAATCTCAGGATACTATGGGATAAAAGATAGCTGGCAAAAACTTATAAAGTTATATCTGACATGTATATTCTATTATGTATGTATTTACTTTTGCAAATTATACACAGAAGGATGTCATTTTAACATAAAAGAATTTATTTGTTCTTTTATGCCTTTTTCTTACTCACAATTGTGGTTTATACAAGTTTATGTATATTTATTATTATTATCTCCTATACTTAACAAAGCAATACAACACCTGTCTCAAAAAGAATATATAAAAATTTTGATTTCACTCTCCATATTAACTTTTTATTTCGGATACTTATTTAGAGGCCCAATAAACCCGAATGGATATAATATAATGAATTTCATCTATTTATATTTTATTGGCAGATATCTTTATTTATATGTAGACCTTACAAAATATTCGCCTAAAACCATACAAATAATTTCCCTATCAACTTATATTATATCATCTTTGGTAATTGCTACAATCGCATTGGGTATAGGATACCTTGACATTAACATCAAAAAAATTGAACAATTAGCCTATCCATACAATAGTCCATTTGTAATTATCTCAGCCATATCTTTCTTTTTCCTCTTTAAAAACATGAAATTTCAGAACAAAACGATTAATTGGATGGCATCATCCAGTTTAGCCATATATATATTACAAGATAACCAATATATCCGGGCTTATTGCACAAAATCTATTATTTATTTAGACACAATTATCCATAATAATATATTACTGGTATCCACTTTCATCTTATACGCACTATTGATAATACTAGCTTGCATATTGATAGATAAAGTAAGAATTGTTTTAACTCGAAAAGCAGAATTAGAAATATACAAATTAATCGAAATTGGAATGAGCTATTTTAAATCTGCCTATTTGAAATAAAAGTCTATCAAAAAATCATCTGGTTATTAAAAATAAATTATATTTGTCACAAATACAGAAATTATAAATTCGTGATAAAAATATGCCTGCTATTTTAGATTTTGGATGGAAAGATGATGCACCAGCTTTCTACCATAGATATCTATGTGACCCCATTGAAAAGATGTTACCTAAAGATGGATCTCCAATTCTCGACATTGGTTGTGGAAATGGTTATTTTGCGAATAAACTAATAGATAAAGGGTATTGTGTTTATGGCATCGATTTTTCAGAAAAAGGCATTGCTATAGCCAATAGAAAGCATCCCGGACATTTTTTTGCGAACAATATAGAGACAGATAACTTACCTGCCAAATTACAGAATATACGATTCAAAACCATTATTTCAACAGAAGTCATTGAACATCTATATAATCCGGAATCATTTGTCGTTCTGGTCCGTAATATCCTGAAAAACAACTTAGAAAAAGATGATGATGAAGGAATTTTTATTTTATCTACTCCATATCATGGCTATTTAAAAAATATCATGTTGGCATTAGCAGGAAAAATGGATTATCATTACAGCGCATTATGGGTTGGAGGGCATATTAAATTTTGGTCACGGAATACAATATCTAGACAATTATCACAAGTCGGTTTCAAAGATATAAAATTTAAAGGAGCTGGAAGATTTCCGTATCTATGGTGCCACATGATTATTCAGTGCAAAATAACTACATAAAAACGAAGAACAATTAAAATTGGTATAAGTTATTAAGTTTGAATTGAATAATTGACCAATAAAAAATCCTTTATTTTTATTGGCCGGATAGGCTTTAAATATCAACACTTTTTTCTCTATTTAAACTTCATCTTTCACTTTTTATTAAAATATTATTTTTAATTTTGCATAAAAAGCGCAATGAATTTTTTTCTCATTATAGACATCATACTTTTTACCATTGTAACGCTATTTACAGCCTACGATTTCTTTTTTACACTCGCTTCATTTATACCTAAAAAAAAGAATATTCAATCCAATATAAAACAACAAAGTTTTGCAATCATCTATGTTGCATATAAAGAAGACAAAATTATAATAGAATCTATAGAAAATTTTTTGTGTCAGGATTATCCGAAGGATAAATATCAGGTAATTGTCGTATCGGATCAAATGCAAGACTCAACAAATCAAGCATTATCACAGCTACCAATAAAACTCATTATTGCAAATTTTGAACAAAGCATGAAGCATAAATCACTTACGCTCGCTTTAGAAAACCTAAGGAATTTTGATAAGGTTATTATTATGGATGCCGACAACATTACAGACATAAATTTTCTCAGTCGTATAAATGAAGTCACACAAAACTGTAAAGCCTTACAAACACACCGGACTAAAAAGAATGATAATACGTCCATTGCTATCTGGGATGGAATAGCAGAAGAAATAAACAATACCGTTTTTCGCAAAGGACATATAAATATAGGATTATCCGCAGCACTTATTGGATCTGGTATGGTATTTGATTTTACATGGTTAAAACAAAACATGAAACAATGTTATACTTTTGCCGAAGACAAAGAATTAGAGCTTTTGTTAGCCACACAAAATGTTTTTGTAGACTATGCCAATGATATTTATGTATATGACGAAAAAACATCCCAAAAAGAAATATTAGTCCGGCAAAGATCCCGTTGGTTTCATGCTCAGATATTAGCGTTCATATCTTTGATAAAAAATTTCAATTTTAAAAAATTCAATTTCAATTATATTGATAAATGTATCCAATGGATACCATTCCCCCGACCTTTGCGATTAATATTGATTATACTACTAATTCTAATTTCCGGATTAATATCCCATTCCCTTGCAGTCAAATGGTGTTATTTAGGTATTGGAACAACTCTAACTTATTTACTAGCAATACCAAAGAGCATGTATACTAAAGATTTTATGATCAGTATATTTAAACTTCCCCTCCTATTTATCGTTTTAATAAAAAGTTATATAGCCTCCTTATATAGAGTCAGGAATAATGATATGAGATTTAATAACACACCACACAGTATCACTAAGGATGAATAACAAAGTCTCAATAATCACAGTTAATTACAATGGATTTGCCGACACATGTGAGCTTATTGAATCCTTGTTAAAGAATGAAAATCATCCGTATGAGTTAATTGTAGTCGACAATGCATCCAAACAACGTGAAGACAGGATGCTTAAAGAAAAATATCCTGCCATTGTAACTATAAGAAGCGATCAAAATTTAGGATTTGCCGGAGGAAATAATTTGGGAATAAAACAGGCAACCGGCAAATATCTATTCTTTTTAAATAATGATACAATCATATCACAGCCAGTATTATCCATTTTAATCAAACGTCTAGAAAGTGATAAAAAAATAGGATGTGTATCCCCTAAACTTGTCTGCTGGCCGGAAATTAAAAGAATCCAATATGCCGGTACAACACCAATGAGTTTAATTACTCTCAGAAATCAAGCTATCGGATATCAACAAATAGACAATGGACAATTTGACGAAGCACAGGAAACCACATTTGCACATGGTGCTGCCATGATTATCCGTTCTTCCGATATCGAAAAATATGGAATAATGCCTGAATATTATTTCCTATATTATGAAGAACTGGATTGGTGCACATATATGCATAAAGCCGGATTTAGCATCTGGTATGAACCACTGGCAAAAATCGGACATAAAGAAAGTGCCAGTGTAGGCCAGCAAAGCCCATTACAAGTATATTACCACACACGCAGCCGGTTCATCTATGCTCAAAGAACGATTGACAAAAAAACCGACAAAATAGCATCTTACATTTACCAGTCAACAATCGTTTTTCTAAAACGATTCATTACATATGTAATGAATAATAAAGTTAATCTAATTACCCCGCTAATAAAAGGGACAATGAGCGGGCTCATATTTGTAATCAAAAATAATACCTATGGAAAACTATCGGCTTATAATTGAAATACTATTCTGGTTTGCTGTTTTCCTTGTTTTTTACACATATCTGGGATATGGCATATTACTATTCATACTTGTAAAAGTAAAAGAATTATTCTACGGAAAATCAGACTCTTTCCAAGCCCCGGAAATCTTACCGGAAGTTACATTGTTCATTGCTGCATATAACGAAGAAGATATTATCCGTGATAAAATGATGAATTGTCAAGCTTTGGCATATCCAAAAGATAAACTGAAAATCATTTGGATTACTGATGGTTCAACAGACAATACGAATAACTTATTAAGTAAATATCCGGAAGTAACTACATTATATCAACCTAAACGTCAAGGAAAAACAGCTGCACTCAACCGCGGAATAAAATTCGTAACAACACCTTTTATTGTATTTACCGATGCCAATACAATGTTGAATAAAGATGCTATAACTGAAATTATCAAATGCTTTTCTAATTCAAAAGTAGGTTGTGTGGCCGGAGAAAAACGTGTTGAAATACAAGCAAAACAAGGTGCAACAGCCGGCGAAGGTATTTATTGGAAATATGAATCGACTTTAAAAGATTTGGATTTCCGGCTGTATTCGGCAGTTGGAGCTGCAGGTGAATTATTTGCAATCCGGACAAATTTATTTGAACAAATGCCGGATGATACTTTGCTTGACGATTTCATTCTGTCCCTACGAATTGCACAAAAAGGGTACAAAATTGCTTATTGCAAAAATGCCTATGCCATAGAAAGTGCATCCCTTAACATGCAGGAAGAAGAAAAGCGTAAAATGCGTATCGCTGCCGGAGGACTGCAGTCGATCTGGCGTTTACGCAGTTTATTGAATGTTTTCCGTTTCAGAACATTAAGCTTTCAATACATCAGTCATCGTGTTTTACGTTGGACAATCACTCCTCTATTTCTGTTTATACTTATACCCCTAAATCTTTTACTTATCAAAGGTTCTTTATTTTATACAGCTATATTTATTTTACAAACTCTGTTTTATATAATGGCTTATGCAGGTTATCAGTTTGAACAACGTCAATTAAGGAGTAAATCGCTCTTCATACCATATTATTTCTTATTCATGAACATTAACGTTATAAAAGGTTTTTTCTACCTCAAGAAAAACAAAGGCAATGGCGCTTGGATAAAGGCTAAGAGAAACAATTTGAAAAAATAAATACAAAATGAGAGTAAAAACATTCAAACATATCAACATATTTAATACTTTTGTGTATTGATACTTTTTGAATATCAAGAAATCTACTAAATCAGATGAACAACTTGGCATCAGACTATACAGTTTTAATCGTAGATGACGTACCAACAAACGTCATGTTAGTGCAAGCTATACTAAAAAAGGAAGGATATACTCTTCTTACTTGCGATAGTGGAGCAAAAGCTTTGCGCCTTGCTCAAGAAAGACATCCTAACCTTATCCTGCTTGACATTATGATGCCGGAAATGGATGGTTATGAAGTGCTTCAACATTTAAAAAGCAATCCGGAAACAAACAATATTCCTGTAATTATTATGTCTGCTTTAAGTGACATGCAGAGTATTGTAAAAGGATACCAGTTAGGAGCAACCGAATATGTAACCAAACCTTTTCAACGTGAAGAATTAGTAAAGCGAGTTGCTCACCGTTACGAACTATACAGTATTAAACGAATCAAACAAGAATTAGAAAGTACAATAGAATCACGCGATACGTTATATTCTGTAATAGCACATGATTTACGTTCGCCTCTTGGCTCTTTAAAAATGATGAATAATGCCATTCTAATGATGGTAGATAAAGAAAAAGTAGGTGATGAAGTATTTGAAATGCTTCAGATGATGAACAAAACATCAGAAGAAATATTCCTTTTACTTGATAATTTATTAAAATGGGCCAAGAACAGGTTAAACAAACAAAAAATATACAAACAACCGACTGAAATCAATTCTATCATTGAAAGTACAGCAGAAATGTATATTCCTATGGCGGCTCAAAAAGGCGTCAATATTCTATTAGAAGGACTTGATAACGAACTAATGGGATCCGTAGATATTGATATGTTGAAAACCATTGTCCGTAATATAATTTCCAATGCTTTAAAGTTCAGTTTTGAAGGTGGAACTATCACTATAAAAAGTAAAACCGATGGAGACTTTGTTATTATCACTATTCAAGATACCGGCAAAGGCATCAAAAAAGAAAATCAAGCCAAATTACTTAATCAAAGCACCCATTTTACGACCTACGGAACAAACAATGAAAAAGGCTCTGGCCTTGGCTTGATGTTATGTAAAGATTTTGTTGAATTACATGACGGGAAACTATGGTTTGAATCGGAAGAAGGAAAAGGTACAACTTTCCATTTCTCGATGAAAGCATTAAACCAAAATGAATAAAGCGTAATTTTTTATATCTTTGTGCCTGCATCAAGGTGACATTAGATGCAGATTTCAAACTTATAAAAATTTCTATATGTACACAGTTATTAAACGCATGGAGATATCGGCTTCCCATAGCCTCAGACTCTCCTACCCCAGTAAATGTGAAAATCTGCACGGTCACAATTGGATTATCACAGTTTACTGTCGTTCCAAAGAATTAAATGCCGACGGCATGGTGATAGATTTCAGTCACATAAAAAAGATTGTAAAATCAACTCTTGATCATCAAAACCTAAACGAAATACTGCCATTTAATCCTACGGCAGAAAACATTGCCCGATGGATATGTGATCAACTGCATTCGTGTTTTAAAGTAGAAATTCAAGAGTCGGAAGGAAACACTGCTATTTATGAGAAAGATTAATGAAATTTTCTACAGCCTGCAAGGAGAAGGATTTCATGCAGGAACTCCTGCCATATTCATTCGTTTTTCCGGATGCAATTTAAAATGTAATTTTTGCGACACACAGCATGAATCAGGAGAATTAATGTCTGACAAAGATATTCTGCAAACGATTGACGGTTATCCTGCCAACATGGTAATTTTAACAGGAGGAGAACCATCTTTATGGATAGATGACCTTTTTATTAAACAATTACATCAGGCCGGGAAAATAGTTTGTATCGAAACTAACGGAACTCGCTCCATTCCCGCATCTATAGACTGGGTAACCTGTTCTCCTAAACAAGACGCACCGGTTTTACTAAACCGCATGGATGAAGTAAAAGTAGTTTATACCGGACAAGATGTATCACCCTATCTTGAACTTCCGGCACAACATCATTATTTGCAGCCTTGCTCTTGCAAAAACACGAAAGAAGTGGTAGACTATATACTAGCACATCCCAAATGGAAACTCAGCTTGCAAACCCACAAGCTGATACACATCCAATAATCAATTATTGTATTTTACTTCCATACCGCGAACAGAGTCATTTATGCGGCCATCGCTATATGCCAACTGCCCATTAACAAAAGTCTTCCATATGGCATGGTGGAAAGTATAACCTTCAAAAGGCGACCATCCGCATTTATATAATATATTATCTTTTGAGACAGTCCATGCAGATTGAGGATCAACCAATACTAAGTCGGCATAATAACCGGGACGGATGTATCCTCTCTCTTCTATATGGAATAAATCAGCCGGCATGTGAGCCATTTTTTCCACAACTTTCTCATATGTAAAACGGCCTTCCATCGCCAATTCCAGCATTACAATCAATGAATGTTGAACAAGAGGTCCGCCGGAAGCAGCTTTCAAACAACTGCCTTCCTTCTCGGCCGGAAGATGCGGAGCATGGTCTGTTGCAATAATATCGATTGTATTATCATTAACGGCAGCTCGTAAAGCTTCACGATCTTCCAGAGTTTTTATAGAAGGATTCCATTTGATACGATTACCAAACAAGGCATAATCTCCATCATGGAACCATAAATGATGCACACAGACTTCTCCTGTAATTTTCTTTTCATTAAGGGGTTTACTATTATCTAATAACGTCAGTTCCTTTGCTGTAGACAAATGCAATATATGTAAACGGGAATTCAAACGCGTAGCAAGCTCCACTGCCTTAGCCGAAGAAGCATAACAAGCCTCTTCATTACGAATTTTACTGTGGAAAGAAATATCCAGGTCATCACCATATTTTCCCGTATAGTAAGCAATATTTCTTTTTATCACTTCCTCTTCCTCTGCATGGATAGCGATCAACATACCTGCTTCTCCAAATATCCGCTCCAAAGATTCTTTTTTATCAACCAGCATATTTCCGGTAGACGAACCAAGAAATAGCTTTAAACCAGGAATACGGCTACGATCTAATTTACGGATTTCATCCATATTGTCGTTCGTGCCGCCAAAAAAGAATGAATAATTAGCTACCGATACTTCTGCCCCCCTATTAAACTTCCATTCTAAGTCGGCAATTGTCGTAGTCTGAGGTTTGGTATTCGGCATATCCATGAAAGTAGTAACACCTCCGGCAACTGCAGCACGGCTTTCCGTGCCCATATCACCTTTATGCGTCAATCCCGGATCACGAAAATGAACCTGATCATCTATCACACCTGGCAATAGCCATTTTCCGGTAGCATCAATAACTTCCGTTGCTTCCGACCTAACGGCATCCGATATTTGACCTTCATAAACTGCAGCAATTTTATCACCATCTATCATCACGGAGCCGTCAAATATACGGCCTTCGTTAATGATGCGAGCATTATGGATTAACACCTTATTCATTTTCATCCCGATGATTTTATAAAATGATCCTGATGATTTATAAAAATGATCGGGATCATTTATAAGTTTATACTTTAATTATTTCCGTTTAGGATATTTTCTAAAGAAACTCCACCATTTAAGCTTTAATACCCCAAACAAAGCTTCACCAAATATAGAAGAATTCATTTTAGAAACACCTAAAACCCGATTGATAAAGATAATAGGAACTTCAATTATCTTGAATCCGCATTTATAAGCTGTAAATTTCATTTCAATTTGGAAAGCATATCCCTTAAAATGAATTTTATCCAGTTCCATTGTTTCCAGAACTTCGCGGCGGTAACACTTAAATCCTGCTGTTGTATCCTGCACCTTCATACCCGTAACAAAACGGACATATACAGAAGCATAATAAGACATCAGCACACGTCCTAAAGGCCAGTTTACAACATTTACTCCATTACAATAACGGGAACCTACAGCAACATCGGCTCCTTGTCCGGTACATGCCGCATACAATTTTGGCAAATCATTCGGATTATGGCTAAAGTCTGCATCCATCTCAAACACAAAATCATATTTATGCTCAATAGCCCACTTGAAGCCACAAATATATGCTGTACCCAAACCTTGCTTGCCTTGACGTTCTACAAGAAAAAGACGTTCTGGAAATTCGTTCTGCAAACCTTTCACAATGCCGGCAGTTCCATCCGGAGAACCATCATCGATTATCAGAATATTAAATTCTTTCTCCAAACCAAACACGGCACGGATGATATTTTCTACATTTTCTTTCTCGTTATATGTAGGAATAATAACAATACTGTCTGACATACCTTGATTAATATATTAATTGTCAATTATTTATTTCGAACAACAAAAACTATCAATAAAATACAGCTCAAAGTTACATATTTTTTGTATAAATCAATCACTTTACTTTCCCATTCCACATCATAGAATTCCAAGTAACTCCAAATAATAAAGAACATTTGATTCTATCCACAAAGTATTTTTCACAACCGAAAAAAACTTTTTTCATTCGCAGTACACATCCCATACTTTCGTCGATACATAATAAACATAAAACAGCTATGAACAGACATACTTCATATCACGATTTTTCATTTGGGTGTGAACATCAAGGTTATTGGAATAACAGATGCTCCGGTTATGCATTAGCCGCAATACTGAAAGATTTGGGACAAAACCGATTCTTTCAATTCAAAACTTCTTACAAAATACCTTTGGGACATATTATTTACAACCAGTTACAAGCTTCACAAAGAATATATCTCAGAAAATCCCCCAACAGTGTTTGTACCCGGTTCATTAATAATCCGGTAAACATGCAGAAAAACAGTCACCATATTCTTCCTTCCGTAATTGTAACCTATTGCCAATCAATCCACCTGTCTCCCATATTATACTATTCTCAAGAAAAAGAAGAAAGCATCTTCCGGTCTGAAATATTAAAAGAAGACCTTTCCGGATTAACAAACTCACGATGCCAACAAATTTTGTCTGATGATTTCAAACAGCAAACCTATAAACACAAATATTTATTAGCCTTGACACGCTATCAACATTGGGTTGCCCTAAAACAAGAAAACGAATATTTTTATCTGTTCGATCCTGCTCCTCCAAAGCTGGGAGGAGGTACAACAGGGCCTTGTATATTTGAAAATGCCCTGCCATCTGAAAAGTATATCAAAAAAGGAAGATATTCGACTAAATATTTCTATGAAATAATGATCGGTTTATACTAGTATCATGGCAGGATTAACCTGCCATGATATGTTTGTTTATTTCTTTGATTTCATTATATGTTTAATACAACAGGTATTCATCTTATCGGCAGGTATCGTGCCTATAAACACCCAAAATCCTCTCTTTTGTATAAATTCACCCAAGTGCAAACCAATGACTTGCTCTGTATCAATTTCATACCTCACTTTTCCCCCTTTCGATCCAACTGCTTCTTCTATAGAAGTAGCACACCATACTTCCCGGTTCATTTTCACCACACTTCCCGGATTCACCACGGATGGCTTTGGATGTGTACCACCTAAACCTGTCTTATCAATTAAATCGGCCGTTTTTTCATCCGTACCGTGATATAAATACTTTGGCAAACTTGGTGCGGCAAAACACTGGCAAACTTCTTGTTTATTGGTATCCTGCAATTCCTGCTTGGATTGATTCATTTCTGCATTTGCATCTTTTACATTATTACACATATAAATTAATTTTTAATTCCTACTCTTTCAAAGGCTTTTCGGAACCCGCCTATGAATTAATTAATTCCGTAAGCTTACAAAAGCAAAAATAGATACCATATAAAAAAACACCTATTCTGTTTTGTGAAGCATGTAATACATTATTTAGAATTGGCAAACTAGCAATATCAACTTATTTTTCGACGATTTAAATAATACATTACGACATTTTCCGTACTTTTGCGTCTATCAATTATTCATTTATACAATTGGAGGTACAAGAATTAGTAAAAATATATGCTGCGCATCCTCAGGTGGCAGCGTTAGACACCCTACTAAATAAAGAAACTTCCCGTAATATATTCTTAAAAGGATTAAACGGTTCGGGTGCCGCAATGACAATCGCTTCTCTTTTTACAAAAAAAGGGGGAAGCTTTGTGTGTATTCTAAACGATCAGGAAGAGGCCGGATATTTTTATCATGACCTTACACAACTTACGGCAAGTAATAAGATTTTCTTTTTTCCTTCCGCTTACCGTCGCGCCATCAAGTATGGACATATTGATGCTGCCAACGAAATATCAAGGACAGAAGTACTTAGTATGCTTCAAGACACTGGCAAATCTTTTATTATCGTTACATATCCTGACGCATTAGCAGAAAAAGTTGTCTCCCGGGAAACTTTAAAAGAAAACACGCTTAAAATAAATACCGGAGAAAAGCTGGATAATATATTCGTTTCCGATGTTCTGGACCAATACGGGTTTGAGCGTGTGGATTATGTATATGAACCCGGTCAATACGCTCTTCGTGGAAGTATTCTTGATGTATTTTCTTTCTCTTACGAATTTCCTTACCGTATCGACTTTTTTGGCAATGAAGTAGAAACAATACGTACTTTTGATGTAGAAACACAACTCTCCAAAGAAAAACTGGAAAGTATCTACATTGTCCCTGAGATGCTGAAAAACAATAGTTCCAAACATTCATTGCTTAATTCACTGCCGTCTGATACAATCTTAGCATCACGCGACTTAGCCTGGTGCAAAGAACGCATTGGCAGTATATGGAATGACGCTCCGGTGATTGGAGACGAAGATTCTTTCGCCAGCATTGATGACATGCGGAACAAACTAACAACGGAAGAAGATTTCTTGCGATCAGCACTGGATTTTCGCCGTATCAATTTTGGGGCACGTTCGACCGGCACCGCTGATGCAACAATTACATTCAGCACACAACCTCAACCTATCTATCACAAGAATTTCGATATGGTTAGCGAATCTTTCCAGAAATATCTGAAAAGCGGCTATACTCTTTACATATTAAGTGATGTAGAAAAGCAATCTGCCCGCATCCGTGCCATCTTCGAAGACAGAGGAGATAATATTCATTTCACGCCGGTAAATAAAACCATTCACGAAGGATTTACGGACGAGACATTAAAGATATGTCTATTTACAGACCATCAGCTTTTTGATCGTTTCCACAAATTCAATTTAAAAAGCGACAAAGCACGCGGTGGAAAAATAACGCTTTCTTTAAAAGAACTCAGCCAATTCACTATTGGAGATTATATTGTACATATAGATCATGGCGTAGGACAATTTGGCGGATTGGTACGAACAGAAGTAAACGGTAAAGTTCAAGAAGTCATTAAACTGATTTACCAGAACAACGACATCATTTTTGTCAGCATACATTCTCTCCATAAACTATCCAAATACAAAGGTAAAGATAGTGGAGTCCCCCCAAAACTGAATAAGCTGGGAACCGGTGCTTGGGAAAAAATGAAGGAGAAAACCAAGAAAAAGGTAAAAGATATTGCCCGCGATTTGATTCTCCTTTATTCCAAGCGTAAACAGGAAGAAGGTTTTGCTTACAGTCCTGATAGTTTTATGCAACATGAGCTGGAGGTCAGTTTCATTTATGAAGACACGCCAGACCAGATGAAAGCAACTGCTGACGTAAAGAATGACATGGAAAGTTTACGTCCTATGGACCGTCTCATCTGTGGGGATGTTGGCTTTGGTAAAACGGAAGTTGCCATACGTGCTGCTTTTAAAGCGGTAGCGGATAACAAGCAGGTAGCAGTATTGGTTCCAACGACAGTCCTTGCTTTCCAGCATTTCCAGACATTTTCCGAACGTCTGAAAGACTTCCCCTGCCGCATAGATTATATAAGCCGTGCACGCAGTAATGAACAAATCCAGGAAACTCTAACAGATATAAAAGAAGGAAAGATAAATATTCTGATCGGGACACACCGTATTGTAAGCAAAGACGTTAAATTCAAAGATTTGGGACTGCTTATAATTGATGAAGAACAGAAATTCGGTGTCACTGTTAAGGAAAAACTCCGTCACATGAAAGTGAATGTCGATACGCTTACCATGACAGCTACACCTATCCCCAGAACATTACAATTTTCTTTAATGGGTGCACGCGACCTTTCCAGCATCACCACCCCTCCTCCCAACCGGTATCCGGTACAAACAGAGGTAGAACGTTTCAATCCTGACATTATCCGCGAAGCTATCAATTTTGAAATGAGCCGTAACGGACAGGTGTTTTTCATCAATAACCGCGTTCAGAACATCTTTGAGATGGAAGCATTGATACATCGTGAAGTTCCAGATGCACGCATAGTTGTAGCACATGGCCAGATGGCACCGGATAAGCTGGAAAAGAAGCTTATCGATTTTGTTAATTACGAATATGATGTATTAATTGCCACTAGCATAGTTGAAA
Source organism: Parabacteroides chinchillae (assembly GCF_900108035.1). Lineage (GTDB taxonomy): Bacteria > Bacteroidota > Bacteroidia > Bacteroidales > Tannerellaceae > Parabacteroides > Parabacteroides chinchillae. The sequence goes on along the minus strand of NZ_FNVS01000020.1, from coordinate 13,721 downwards.
ACGGTATTGACGTACCGAATGCAAACACAATCATTATCAACAATGCCCAGCAATTCGGGTTATCGGATCTTCACCAGTTACGCGGACGTGTAGGAAGAAGCAACAGAAAAGCATTCTGTTATCTTTTATCTCCTCCATTATCAACTCTTACGCAAGAAGCCCGTCGCCGTTTGCAGGCCATCGAAAACTTCTCAGAATTAGGAAGCGGCATTCATATAGCTATGCAAGATCTTGATATCCGGGGTGCAGGAAATTTACTTGGCGCAGAACAAAGTGGGTTTATTGCCGATCTGGGATATGAAACCTACCAGAAAATACTGGAAGAAGCCGTTGATGAATTAAAAAATGACGAGTTCTCTGAGCTTTATGCGGATATGGAAAGCAGGAAATACAAAACAGGAAATGAATTTGTACGTGAAACACATATCGAGAGCGACTTGGAACTAATGTTTCCTCCTTCCTATATTCCTAATGATTCAGAGCGTATTTCTCTTTATCGCGAATTAGACAATATGGAAGAAGAGCGGGATATCCTTGCCTTTACCGAACGTCTGAAAGACCGTTTTGGGAAAATACCTTCGGAAGGAAAAGAATTAATACGCATCGTCCGTCTTCGCCGTATGGGTAAAAAGCTAGGTATAGAAAAAATTATGTTGAAAAACGGACGAATGAGTATTTTCTTAATATCCAACTCGGAAAGCCCATACTACCAGAGCGAAGCCTTTGACCGGTTACTCTCATTCATTCAGCGCCATCCACGCGAATGTACACTACGTGATCAGAATGGAAAACGCAGTATCGTTATAAAAAACGTACCAACAGTGGAAATGGCCTGTAGCTATTTGCAAGAAATAGAGTAAAAATTACCTTTCTCACGAAATAATAAATTCTTCCGTGAGAAACTAAAACAGATACCAAATAAAAATGAAAAAGACGCTGATTGACCTTTTTGAAAACTCGGTACAACAATATCCGGACAATCCTTTCCTTTGGGAAAAGACAAAAGACCAATACGAACCAACTTCCTACATTCAGGTAAAAGATCAGGTTTACGCACTTGGTGCAGGACTTATAGCTTTAGGAGTAAAAAAAGGCGACAATATGGCGTTACTTAGTGAAGGACGCAATGCCTGGATAATAGGAGAACTGGCTATGTTTTATGCCGGTGCAACCAATGTTCCGCTTTCTATAAAACTGGAAGAAGCAAGCGATCTTCTGTTCCGCCTTACACATGCCGATGTCAAATACATCATGGTATCCGGCAACCAATTGAAAAAAATCCGGAATATCATAGATCAACTGCCTCTGGTTCAGAAAATAATTATATTTGACGAGCAAACAGAATACCGGAAAAATGAAATTTCATTATCCGAAGTTATTAATATGGGAAAAGAGTGGCTATCTCAGCATTCATTATCCGAGTTTCTTTCTGTCGGGCAATCTCTGCAAAATGACGATTATGCAACCATAACCTATACATCCGGTACAACTGCTGACCCAAAAGGAGTCATACTGACTCATCGCAATTACACAGCCAATATCGAGCAATCGCTTACATGCGTAGATATTGACAGCAATTGGCGAACTTTGGTTATTTTACCTCTGGATCATTGTTTTGCACACGTTGTAGGTTTCTATATCTTTATGTCCAAAGGGGCTTCCGTTGCAACCGTGCAAGTAGGAAAAACAGGTATGGAAACACTCAAAAACATACCGGTCAACATTAAAGAATTTAAGCCCTACCTGATCCTGAGTGTTCCGGCCTTAGCCAAAAATTTCAAAAAAAACATAGAACAAGGCGTACGAAGCCAAGGCAAAATTATCATGAGCCTTTTCAATACCGGCCTGCGGATTGCCTATATATATAATGGTAACGGAGGGGAAAATAAAGGACGTGGTTGGAGGATGTTACTTAAACCACTGGTTAGCTTTTTTGACAGTATTCTGTTTACCAAAATACGTGGGAATTTTGGAGGACAACTACGATTTTTCATTGGTGGAGGAGCACTTTTGGATAAAGACCTGCAAAAATTCTATTATGCGATCGGGCTTCCTATGTACCAAGGCTACGGGCTAAGCGAAGCTACACCGGTAATCTCTACAAATAGCCCCAAGCATCATACATTCGGCAGTAGCGGCGTATTAGTCAAACCTTTGGACCTGAAAATATGTGACAATGAAGGAAATGAGCTTCCCGCAGGAGAAAAAGGAGAAATCGTTATAAGAGGCGAAAATGTAATGGCTGGATATTGGAAAAACCCTGCATCTACAGCAGATACGATAAAAAATGGTTGGCTTTATACCGGTGACATGGGTTATATGGGAAATGACGGATTATTATATGTACTAGGTCGTTTTAAAAGTCTCTTGATCGGAAGTGATGGTGAAAAATATAGCCCTGAAGGAATTGAAGAAGCCTTAATTGAACACTCATCAAGTATAGACCAATTACTATTGTACAATAATCAAAATCCATATACCGTAGCATTGGTTGTTCCAAACAAAGATAGGCTAAAAAAGCATCTGACACACTTACACCTCACACTAGATACCGATCAAGGAAAGGAAGAAGCAATCCGCATTATCCAAAAACAAATTGATCGTTTCCGCAAAGGAGGTGAATTAGGGAATATGTTTCCCGACCGGTGGTTACCCACTACTTTTGCAATTCTGCCCGAACCCTTTACCGAACAGAACGGCATGGTTAATAGTACCATGAAGATTGTTCGCGGTAAAGTAGAAAAAACGTATGCCAACCGTATTAAGTATCTTTATACCCCGGAAGGTAAAAATCCGGTGAATAATGAAAACAATAAGGCTCTGTAAAAAATTACAGATAATATAATAACATCATTAAATAATTAAATCTAAACACCTATGTTTTACAAAACAGTAGTTTCCTCCTTAGCACTGGCTTCCGTATTGTCGGCTGCGCCTCCGGTTAAAGCCAATGGCGTAGCAAAACAGGAGATAGACAAAGGATGGATATTTAAACAAGTCAGAGGTAACAATTGGTACCCGGCAACCGTACCTGGAGTTGTTCAGACAGATTTGATGAACAACAAGATTATTGACGACCCTTTTTATCGTCTTAATGAACGCAGTATCCAATGGATAGATAAAGAAGACTGGGAATATAAAACAACACTTAACGTATCTCCCGACATTTTCAACAAAGACAATATCGAACTCGACTTTAAAGGATTGGATACGTATGCAGATGTTTATCTGAATGATTCTTGCATTCTGAAAGCCGACAATATGTTCCGCGAATGGAAAGTAAGCGTAAAAAGCTTATTAAAAAGAGACGGAAATGAGTTGCGCATCTACTTCCATTCTCCCATCAAAGTAGATCTTCCTAAATTTGATGCCCTGAAATTCCCTGTAGAAGCTGGCAACGACCAATCTGAAAACGGCGGGATTTTCGATAAAAAAGTAAGTGTATTTGCCCGGAAAGCCGGCTACCATTATGGTTGGGACTGGGGACCACGTATCGTGACGAGCGGTATTTGGCGTCCTGTTTATCTGATCGGATGGAATGATGCTATTATTGACAATATCTTCTACGAACAAACAAACGTCAATGCCAAACGTGCAGACATTAAAGCCCACGTTCAATTCAAAGCAGATAAAGAAGGTGAGGTTTTGTTGACAATTAAAGCTGATGGCATTAAAGCCGGTTGGAATAAAAAAACACGGGTAAAGAAAGGTGTAAACCTGATAGAAACGGATTTGGTAGTCAACAATCCGAAGTTATGGTGGTCAAACGGTTTGGGTGAACCTCATTTATACCCATTCACAGCTACTATCACTATGGACGGAAAAGTGGCCGACACTAAAACAACCAATCTGGGACTTCGCAGTATTCGTGTTGTCAACCAACCGGATAAAGATGGTCATACTTTTTATTTTGAATTGAACGGAGTTCCTGTATTTGCAAAAGGAGCGAACTACATTCCACAAGATAATTTTTTACCACGCGTTACACCGGAACAATACGAGACAACTATATTAGATGCAGTTAATGCAAATATGAATATGCTACGCGTATGGGGCGGCGGTATTTACGAAAACGATCTGTTTTACGATCTTTGCGATAAATATGGTATTATGGTATGGCAAGATTTTATGTTTGCCTGCAGCATCTATCCGTTAACACCGGAACTGGAAGAGAACATCCGGGAAGAAGCCATCGAAAACGTAGTGCGTCTGCGTAATCATCCGTCCATAGCAATCTGGTGTGGTAACAACGAAATACATACAGCCTGGTTCAATTGGGGCTGGATGGGAAAATTCGATGCTTACGGCGTAACCGAACAATTGCGTAACGATACAAAAAAACTGTTCAATCATTTGCTTGCCGACGTTGTAAAAGAATATGACCCTACAACCTTTTATTGGCCATCTTCCCCTTATGGAGGCGATCCGGATGCAAAATGTGAAAGTGGTAAACCCAACTGGAATCCAAACGGCGACGCACACTATTGGGGTGTATGGCAAGGTATTGATTCCGTAGCCCATTTCAATAAAGTAAAAGCCCGCTTTTTTTCTGAATACGGGTTCCAATCTTTTCCTGAATATCAATCCGTATTGAAATACGCACCTGAAGAACGCGACCATGATATTTATTCGGATGTAATGATGGCACACCAACGTGGTGGACAGATAGCCAATTCCCGGATCGAGAAGATTACATCTGATGAATATCGCAAACCAAAAGATTTCCCCAGCACATTGTATATGAGTATATTGTTGCAGGGAGATGCTATGAAAACGGCAATGGAAGCACACCGCCGTATGATGCCTTATAATATGGGATCCCTATTCTGGCAACATAACGACTGCTGGCCTGTAGCTTCCTGGTCTAGCCGCGATTATTACGGACGATGGAAAGCACAGCATTATTTTACTAAAAAGGCATTCAATGACATTTTAGTTTCGCCAATTGCAGAAGATAGTAACCTAAACGTATGGATCGTATCAGATCGCCTAAAATCTACTAAAGGGAAACTGGATATTCGGGTAATGGATCTGAAAGGCAATGTACTTTTTGAAAAACAGAATAATGTTACTTTACCCGCAAACACCAGTAAAATACAATTTTCGGTACCGATAGAATCTGTTTTGGGAGGAAAACAAAAGAACGAAGTAGTTGTGAACACCCGCTTCACCGAAAACAACACGAAAGAAGTTGTTTCCAATAATTACTTCTTTACCCGCTATAAAGACATAGATTTTCCTGAAGCTGACATACAAATGACTTCTGTCCCTGCAGCCGACGGTTTCAATGTCACTTTGCAAAGTGATGTATTTGCGCGCGCTGTATTCCTTAGCATAGATGGTATAGATAACTTTTTCTCGGACAACTATTTTGATTTGCTGCCCGGCGAACCGGTAACCATCCATGTTACAACAAAGCTCGACAAAACAACATTTGACAAACAGTTAAAAAGTTTCAGTATCGTAGATGCCTATTAAATGGCATCTCTTTTGAATATAAAAGTCTTGTCTTAACAATTCAAAAAATCAACTTATTTGAATTGTTAAGACAAGACTTTCTTTTCCGGATAAATACATTGTCATCTTAAGTATATATAGTTTTGATACAATAGTGTGATTAATGATTATTAATAGCCGGCTTCCCTCTCCTAACAAGAAAAAATGTACCTTTGCAAACTATATTATCCGTGAAGGAATAACAATAGTTATGGTAAAACTGATTCGTTATATATTACTCCTGATTCTGTTACTTACAGTAACCGGAACATCTGTCATATACGCTCAAAGTATCACTACCGCATCCGGTATTGTAAAAGATTCTGTCACAGGAGAACCATTATCTTTCGTGTCTGTCATTTTCGAAAATTCCACAATTGGCGCGATGACCGATGATAATGGAAAATTCACTTTACAGAATGACAAAGGACTCAAAAACCTTATTATTTCATCATTAGGATATGATAATAAAACTGTACGTCTGAATGTTGGTAAAAAGAATGATAATCTGGATATCATGCTTCGCCCTACCTCTTTCCAAATCGCAGAAATCGAAATAAAGCCCCAAAAAGAAAAATATAGCCGAAAAGACAATCCGGCAGTTGAACTTATAAAAAAAGTAATAGAACATAAGAATGACAACCGTATTGAGGCAAAAGACGAATATCAAACCGAAGCATACGAAAAACTCAGTATGTCTTTAGACAACTTCAATCCGAATCTGGATAAAAACAAATTCCTCAAGAAATTCAAATTTATAAAGAACTACCTGGATACATCCGAGTTCAATGGCAAACCTATCTTAACAATTTCTGTCCGTGAAACCCTATCCGATATCTACTACCGTAAGAGTCCGAAAACAGAAAAAACGATAACAAAAGCAAAGCGTCAGCAAGGTATCGATAAGACATTAGATGACGGAGGAGGTATAACTTCCAACCTTGAAGAGATATTCAAAGGAGTAAATATTTTTGACAACAACATTAATATCCTCTTAAACCGGTTCGTAAGTCCCCTGTCCTCCACCCTTGCCACATCCTATTATAAGTATTATATTATGGACACACTGGATGTGTCAGGCGATAAATGCGTAGACCTGGCTTTTGTTCCGGTAAACAGTCAGAGTTACGGTTTCACAGGTCGGCTATATATTACTCTGGATGGCAATTATGCAGTAAAAAAGTTTGTTTTAAACACACCTGCAAAGATTAACCTGAACTGGGTAGATAAACTTCGCATCGAACAAGAATTTAAACGTATGCCGGACAGTACCTGGGTATTAAGCAATGAAAATACGTACGTCAACTTCTATATCGTAAAAGGAACCCAACAATTATATGCCCACCAGCTACGAAATTTCGACAAATATAATTTCAACATACAGAATGCAGATTCGGTATTCGGGCTTTTAGGCCCTCTCCATGTTTTGCCGGAAGCGACAGCTCAGACAGACACATTCTGGATAAATAACCGGCATATTCCATTAAAAGAAAAAGAAAATGCATTAGATGATCTGTTAGCCCAGCTACGTAAAGTACCGGCATTTAATGTCATCATCAAGACTGCTGAAATTCTTATATCCGGTTACATACCAACTACCGGCGATAAGAGTAAAAGTAAGTTTGATTTCGGTCCGATGAACACCACCTTTAGTGCCAACCACCTGGAAGGTTTCCGCATGCGTGTCGGGGGCATGACTACGGCAAACCTAAATCCGTACTGGTTTGCAAGTGGCTATCTGGCCTACGGGGTTAATGACCGAAAGTTGAAATACAATGTCAAACTGACGCATAGTTTTAATAAAAAGGCATATCACGAAGGAGAAAGCCCTGTAAATAATCTTTCATTCATACAGGAATATGATGTATATACACCCGGTCAGGATTTCCTGTTTACCAGCAAAGACAATATGTTCGTTGCCTGGAAAGTGGGAGAACCTGTTACGAAGATGCAATACATCCGCAAGTCGATGTTCCAATACGAAAAGGAATGGTTAAACGGCCTTACATTTAAAACCTGGGCCCGAAACGAGAATAATGAAGCTGCAGGAACATTGCATTATGATCTTGAAAATGCGGATGGTACAAAGACACGTATAAAAAGTATTACGACCTCAGAAATTGGAGCCCAATTACGTTTTGCTCCGGGAGAACGTGCTTACAACGGACGTTCGGGTAAAGGATCTGTCTTCAATCTATCAAAAGATGCCCCGGTATTCAAATTGTCACATCAATTAGGTATAAAAGGCGTATTAGGCGGAGATTACAATTATAATCATACGGAAATCAGTGCGGAGAAACGTATTTGGTTATCTTCTTTCGGTCATATCGATGCCCAGGTAAAAGCAGGTAAAGTGTGGGATAAAGTGCCTTTCCCCTTATTGATTATGCCAAATACAAACCAGTCTATCACAATTCAACCCGAAGCATTCAATATGATGCGCGCCCTGGAATTTGTGACAGACCAATATGTATCATTCTATTTCACCTACTATCTGAAAGGATGGATACTGAACCGTATACCTGGGGTAAAGTGGTTGAAACTGCGTGAAGTAGTCTCCTTCAGCGGGGTTTATGGAGGTTTGACCGATAAAAACAATCCGGCACTGACTCCCGGATTATTCACATTACCCGATGGTACAACCCCTCTGGGCAACACTCCTTATATGGAGGCCAGTGTCGGTCTGGAAAATATTTTCAAAATTTTACGAATAGACTATTATCGCCGGTTGACTTACCTGGACCAGCCTAATATTAAAAAAGGCGGTGTCCGTATAGCTCTCCGGTTCTCATTCTGATGCAGTATTCAAAGTTCGAAAAGAAAACACTCAGCCATACACCAAACGCATGGGCTTTATTACCTCTAGCCGTATTCTTACTATCCTATCTGGTAGTATCGATTCTGGCCGGAGATTTTTACAAAATGCCTATAACCGTAGCTTTTGTTATATCGTCTATTGTTGCTATTGCTATTTCAAAAGGTGGAAAATTAAATAACAGGATAGAACAATTTTGCCGGGGAGCAGCCAACAGTAATATCATGCTGATGGTATTAATATTCATATTGGCAGGAGCTTTTGCCCAAACTGCCAAAGCCATGGGTGCAGTAGATGCAACCGTCAACCTGGCAATGTCTATCTTGCCTGGCAATCTGCTGGCGGCAGGCATTTTTATTGCAGCTTGCTTCATATCCATTTCCGTAGGTACATCCGTAGGAACCATTGTAGCTTTAGCTCCCGTAGCCGTAGGTATAGCCGGCAAGACCGGAATGCCTGACGCTTTAATGTTGGGTGTTGTTGTTAGCGGGGCAATGTTTGGCGACAACCTGTCTTTCATTTCCGATACCACTATTGTAGCCACCCGCACGCAAGGATGCAAAATGTCGGATAAGTTCAAGGTAAATATACGGATCGCCCTTCCTATCGCAATCATTACAGGGCTCATATATATTTTTATGGGTAGTGAAGTGCGTGAGGCTTATATACCTTCTTCCATCGAATGGGGAAAAGTAGTGCCTTATCTGGTGGTTCTAATCACGGCTATATGTGGTATGCATGTGATGCTTGTTCTTTTTATCGGGATTATTCTATCCGGGATTGTAGGGTTGATTACCGGAAGTTTCGACGTGTGGGGATGGAATGCAGCTATGGGATCGGGGATTACCAATATGGGGGAATTAATTATTGTCACTCTGCTGGCAGGAGGTATGCTCGAAATGATTCGTTACAATGGCGGAATAGACTGGATCATCCAAAAATTAACATCACATATCCACTCCTCCAAAGGAGCCGAAATCAGTATTGCCGGCTTAGTCGGTTTTGCCAACCTATGCACGGCCAATAATACGATAGCATTGATAATGGCTGGTCCTATTGCAAAAGATATTGCGGATAAGTTTAATGTCGATCCGCGTCGAAGTGCCAGCACGTTAGATATCTTTTCATGCTTCGTACAAGGTATCATACCTTATGGAGCACAACTATTAATGGCTTCCGGGCTTGGCAACACCTCGCCTATCGAAATTATGCAATATCTGTATTATCCTTATTTACTGGGAGCCGGAGCTTTACTTGCCATCTTCGCCGGATATCCCCGGAAATATACAAACTAAAGGAAGGGAAGAATTTGTTTTGTTGCCGAACGTTGCAATCAGGATGCTAACCTTTTTCTATTCCGATGCCAACCTTTTATGGCATTGCATCACATATATATTTTTAGAAAAGAGTATACGTCCTTTAAACAAACAGCACGTATACTCTTTTTATGAATCATTTCAAGCCCCTGTTCTTCAACAATGGTCCTGTCCCGGGTTCTTTTCCGCGGAAGTTCACATACATTACCATCGCATCGTCTATTCCTCCGGGAGTCAGAATATATTTCCTGAATTTATCTGCCACCTCCGGATTAAATATATCGCCTGTTTCCTTATAGGCTTCGAAAGCGTCCGCATCCAGCACCTCTGCCCAGATATAACTGTAATATCCTGCAGTATAACCGCCTCCCATAGTATGGTTGAAGTAAGTAGTGCGGTAACGGGATGGAATCTGCTTTAAGATGCCACGCTTTCCCAACGTTTCACTCTCAAACTTCATCACATCCAAACCTGCCGGGATTTCTTTCATTACATGATAATCCATATCAAGCAAAGAAGCGGCCAGATATTCGGTTGTAGCAAAGCCCTGGCCATATTTACCGCTCTTATCCAGTTTATCTATCAGTTCGGCCGGTATTACTTCTCCGGTCTGATAATGTTTGGCATAAACCTTCAATACTTCAGGTTCAAATGTCCAATGTTCCATAACCTGGGAAGGAAGTTCTACAAAATCGCGAGGTACACCGGACACACCGTAATAATGTACATCCTTAAATAAATTATGCAGCCCGTGACCAAATTCGTGGAACAATGTTTCTGCTTCATCAGCGCTCAACAAAGCCGGTTGTCCGGCAGCAGGCTGACTAAAGTTGCACACTATAGTAACCACCGGACCAAGACGGGTTCCATCCTGATATGTCTGCGAACGATAGGTTCCGCACCAGGCTCCGGGACGTTTGCTTTCGCGCGGGAAAAAGTCAAAATAGAGCACGCCCAGATAGGTTCCATCCTTATCTTTACATTCAAATGCCTGCGCCTCGGGATGAGGTAATGGGATATTCTTTATCGGTGTAAAAGTGATGCCGTACAATTTATTGGCAACATAGAATGCGCCATCACGCACATTATCCAATTTCAAATACGGACGGATCTGGTTTTCATCTAAGTCAAACTTCGCCTTCTTGGCTTTCTCAAAGTAATAACGCCAGTCCCAGCCTTGGGCTTCAAAGTTGCCGCCTTCTTTCTTTATCTCGGCATTAATGTCTGCCAGTTCTTCTTTGGCTTTGGATAAGGCCGGAGTCCAGATTTCATTCAAAAGTTTATATACGTTACCTGCATTCTTTGCCATACGTTCTTCGAGTACGAATGCAGCATAGTCTTCATATCCCATCAACCTGGCTTTTTCCAGGCGAGCAGTAATCAACTTGCGTACGACTTCTTTGTTATCATTGGCATTATTGTTATTGCCGCGGCTAATATAACCGTTAAATATTTTCTCGCGTAAAGCACGGTTATCAGCATATTGAAGGAAAGGCATCACGCTTGGATTATGCAGCGTAAATAACCATTTGCCTTCCATCCCGGCAGCTTTTGCAGCAGATGCAGCATTGGCAATTAATGTTTCCGGTAGCCCGGACAAATCATCTTTATTATCAATTACCAGTTGAAACGCGTTGGTCTCCTTCAGCACATTCTGGCCAAATGTAAGTTGAAGCATGGATATTTCACTATTCAACTCCCGTAATTTAGCTTGCTTATCCGCATCCAGGTTAGCACCTCCACGAACAAAGTCTTTATAGATTTCGTCCAATAGTTTTGTCTGTTCCTTATCCAGATTCAAATTTGCCTGATTATCATAAACAGCTTTTACCCGTGCAAATAAGGCGGGATTCAGGTTTATATCATCATCATGTTTCGACAGTAATGGAGACAGTTCCTTATTCAAAGCCTGCATTTCATCGTTTGTATTAACGCTGTTCTGGCCAAAGAAAACAGCACTTACCTTCCGGAGCAGCTTACCGCTTTGGTCTAATGCCACAACCGTATTTTCGAATGTAGGTTTCTCCGGATTATTTGCAATTGCTTCAATCTCTTTTGTCTGCTCTTCCATTCCTTGCAGAAAAGCAGGTTTGTAATGCTCTAGTTTTATCTGCTCAAAAGGAGGAACACCAAATGGAGTGGTAAACTCTGTCAGAAACGGATTGCCGGTTTCCGCAACTTCAGCCTTTTTGCCAGAACATGCTCCCAATACGAGCGCCAATCCGGTAGCCATAATTAATTGTTTCATCATTAATAGAATTTATGTTATATTATTTCAATCCCCGATTCTTTCCCGCGGAAATTCTTATACATGTCCATTGCATCATTTATGCATCCGGGATACTCCCTGCAAATATAAGGAAGATTAGGTAAACAGGCATAAAAAGGGCTATACCAAAATTCGGAAAATTCCCGATTATGATATAGCCTTTCTGTGTATTCCGGGGACGGATAAAGAATGTTATTCTCCCAACTCGGTTTTTATGATGTCGTCTTCTTCATCAATCTTGTTCTCTATATCGTCTGTCAAATCCTTAACATCTCCCGAAGTATAATCGTCTGACAACACCGACCTGGTTGATCCTGTTTCATCAAACAGCTCATCACTCTCGTCCCATAAAGTTTTTAATATTTTTTCCGGCATATCTCTATGTATTTATTGTTTAGTTAATATTGTAACACTTCGGCCATTCATTTTGTTGTTTCATCAGTATCACTTATTTTCGCATAATGCTTAAACAACAAACCGGTAATATATAAAACAACCTGACATAGAATATGTAACAGAATATGAATAGAATTACAACACTTTTCGGGATTCAATATCCCATTATCCAGGCAGGCATGGTATGGTGCAGCGGATGGAAACTGGCCTCTGCCGTAAGTAACGCAGGCGGACTGGGTTTATTAGGGGCAGGCTCCATGCACCCCGAGGTGCTCCGCGAACATATCCGCAAATGCAAGGCGGCTACGGACAAACCTTTTGGCGTAAACGTGCCGTTGATGTACCCGGAGATAGAAACAATCATGGATATAATTGTAGAAGAAGGGGTAAAAACAGTCTTCACCTCAGCCGGTAATCCTAAAACATGGACAGGGTTTCTTAAAAAACACGGAATCATTGTTACTCATGTAGTAAGCAGTTCCAAATTTGCAACCAAATGCGAGGAAGCCGGCGTAGACGCTGTTGTAGCCGAAGGTTTTGAAGCCGGAGGGCATAACGGGCGCGAAGAAACCACCACCATGTGCCTTATCCCATCCGTTCGCAAAGCCACTTCATTGCCATTGATTGCAGCAGGTGGCATCGGAAGCGGTCAATCTATGCTGGCAGCCATTGCCCTGGGAGCCGAAGGCGTACAAATAGGGACACGTTTTGCGCTCACCTGGGAAAGTTCGGCCCATGAAGACTTTAAAAAACTATGTCTGAATCTTCAGGAAGGTGATACCAGGTTATTACTTAAAAAGCTTGCTCCTACCCGTCTGGCAAAAGGAGACTTCGCCACAGCAGTAGAAGAAGCCGAAGCCCGCGGAGCCTCTGCCGACGAATTACGGGAATTATTAGGCAAAGGACGTGCCAAGAAAGGTATCTTTGAAGGCGATCTGAAAGAAGGCGAACTGGAAATAGGCCAGGTTGCTTCCCAATTCTGGGAACTGCAGCCGGTTGCAGACGTAATGCATGATATTATCGAAGGATATAAACTGGCATTGGAAAACATAAACTATACGCAGAATCTTTTTTAAAAGTTCCCGGGTAGCACGGCAAACAAGCGCAGATTTACGCAGATATTTTTCCTTACCGCACAAGAAATCCCTATCTTTGCCCCCGCAACATCTCATAAACAAGATGAAATACATTCCTTGTATAAGACATATATCTGCGGAACATACATGTTCCGCAGTCCTTCTTCATGAAGAAGGATATTTTGCAAAAAAAACGTAACCTTTCCTCCACCCACCTTTTTCACGTAAAAAACAATCAAAACATAGCAGGCTGCCCTTGCAGCCTGCCCAAAACGTGTGTCCGTACCACACGGAAAACCTCCGTACACCTACAAAAGTATCACCAACGCACCGGCGGAGCCTCCGTACACCTA
>NZ_FNVS01000032.1 GCF_900108035.1 Parabacteroides chinchillae | reverse complement strand
GCAGTAACTACTTTCGACAAACATCCAGCCAAGCCTGGTGAATCGCTCCACGTAACCGTTGAGATGACGCCAAAAGAATCCGGTATGTTCGACGAGACCATAATGGTAAAATGTAATACGGAGCAATCAATAACATTAAAAATACGGGGACAAGCAATATAATAAAAAGCAGGGAAGGAAACCTCTCAGACATTAGAACTCTTCCGGTAACCTTCCCCCTTGTCTCCACCTTAAAAGAAAGGAGGTGATGGAGCAAAAGTAAGAAGAATTAAAGAATAAAGAAATTTCCTATTGAAGAAGAGTAAATAAGAAATAAACGATTAAAAAATTAATAACATAAATACATAAAAATATCATGAAGAAGAAACTATTTGGTATAGCAATTGTTGCGATAGTGGCTGTTGGGGCTGCATGGAATGTAAATGAGAATAAGAATGAAGTTAGTTTGACTGATTTAACATTGAGCAATGTGGAAGCACTAGCTAGAGGAGAAGGTGGAGGAAGAGGATGTTCAGTAGATTTCTCTTCTATTTGTGAAACATCTCATAATGACTATACTGGTTATCGAAACAATTAATTATTAAAAGAGTAGGGACGTAAAAGTAAAATTTAACAAACTGCCATTTGTATAAATTAAATTCGAACAAAATTTTTCTATAGCTATGCATTGGTACACTTTTACGGTTCCTGCTCTTAATTTACAAATAATAAAATAAAATAGATATGCGTTATTGTATATTATTAATACTTTGTTTGTCGTTTTTTTCTTGTAAGAATAAAAATTTAGAAAAAAGAGCACAAACTTCTTTCTGGGAAGTGTCTGATTCATTAGACGTGGAAATAGGCACCCCGATGTTAATGCAGTTGTCTGATAATCTATTATTTGTTGATAGATCATTTTCTGCTCCTTACATGATCGATGCAATTGATATACGTAAAAATAAACTTTTATATTCTTTTGCAAAAAAAGGACAAGGCCCTAATGAGTTTATACAAATAACTAATATTGATGTCTTTCAGTCAAATAACCATCGGTATATTCAACTATTTGATAATATACAACGCAAAATATCTGTATATTCTATTGATAGTTTAAATCATAGTTTAGGAAAATGTCTTCCAATTATAGAAAAAAAATTAGATGAAAATACACGCTATCTAGAAATATACAGGATAAATGACTCCAGTTATATTGCTACAGGTAGAACAAAGCAGAAGTTTACATTTATGGATGAAAAATTGGATAAAGTAATCTCATGTGGAAATTATTTACAGGAGAATAACACAAACGTTGATTCAATGACCCGTTCTAAGGCCAACTATGGGCGCTTGTATTTATCTCCAAACAGAACTCAATTAGCCAGTGTCGTTTTTATGGCTGGAGTGATGGAATTATATAATATAAATGATGATACGATACAAAAAAAATGGGACTACTCTTTGCATAGCCTTAAATATAATATTCAAGAAAAAAGTTTACTTCCCTTAAATCCAATGGGGTATTTAGCTGCTGGGTTTGTAAACAATTATTTAATCGGGTTGTATTCAGGAGAAGAAAAAAAAGGAGGAACTAGTTACGGTAATGAATTCCATATATTCGATCATAATGGAAATATAAAACGAAAATATTTGTTATCATCTAAAATATTGAATTTTTGCATCGATAAAAACACAAATTCAATATATGCAATATCTTATAGAGAAGATCCAAAGATTTTGATTTATAAGATAGACGAGCAAATAAAATAAATAATAACAGATAAAAAGAATAAAAATTTAGTGATTCTAATCCACTCAACATAAAGTTCTGAATATATTACCATTTGCATTTTTGCTTTACAAAATACAGGAAATAATTCACTTGTTATACTAGAAACCAGTACATCCGTAAGTTGTGCTGCTACAACATTTGATAAACACCCTGCCAGGCTAGGTGAAACTCTTAACCTGACAGTCAAAATGACTCCAAAGGAATCTGGTATATTTGATGAAACTATTATGGTAAAGTGTAATACAGAAAAACCCTTACAACTAAAAATTCGGGGATATGCCGAATAAAAAATAATTTTAAACTTACAACTAGTATAAAGATACTGAAAGTAAAATTCCAAAAACACTTTTTTAAGATATAAAAAATTAATCTAGTTATATTCAAAATATATGAAAAATTCCTTTTATATAGTTTTTCTATCTTTATTATCTTGTATACAAACAGAAAATAAAAGACTATATAATGTTTTAGAATTCGCTGAAAATAATCGTATAGAATTAGAAAAAGTTCTGGTTCATTACAAAAATGCTCCTCAGAAACTTGCCGCCGCCAAATTTTTGATAGAGAACATGCCGGGACATGCAGGATATGATTCAGTATCTATAAACAATTGGCAACCTATTTATGATCAACTAACTGTTATATCAGAAAAGTATAATTGGGAAAGATCCGGTTTATGGGCAAGAGAAACCAGAGCCTTTGGAGAAAACATACGAATAAATATTTCACCTCTTTCCATGCAACAAGACATTTCTACAATCAAAGCTGATT
>NZ_FNVS01000016.1 GCF_900108035.1 Parabacteroides chinchillae | reverse complement strand
CAAAATACCTTATTCATTTGATGCATAATTATGAGAGACTTAAATATAACAATAACAACAAAAAGGCAACGCACTGAATTATTGATCTTTGGTGTTTGTTTTGTACTGGCTTTCTTGCTGAATATCATTTCTATTATAGCCTTTGGTACGGAATGGAAAGAAGCATTTACACAGTTGCTATGGGTGCTTTGTCTAAGCATTGCTTTTTATGCTATTGCACTTTTCTTCCGTATCCTTTATTGGTTGATTTGTAATGTATTCGGGAGGAAGAAATAACAACTTATAGATGATAGATTGTCGGTTAGTTTGTAGAAAACTTTTATACTTACCGGTATAAAGAGTTTCGACCGGTCGGTATAACGACATTCTACAAAACGGACGCTTCTATCAGAATATTGACCACTAATAAAAGTAAATACGGATAAAAATGAGACAAATACTATTTGCCTTTTTGATTATACTTCTTCAGGTTACTATGTTACATGCCGGAGAATTGCAGAATAAAAACCATTCCGTTGCGGTTAAACCCGAAGACTTTGAAGGGAAAAACATCTCGGAACAGATATCTAACGCTCTGGATTTTATAAAAGAATGCAACGGTGGCACAATCCTGTTCAAAGACTCTCCGGTTTATCTTATATCAGAGGCAATTGCTTTGCCGTCTAACACAACGATGATTGTTGACGGATGTAAAATAAAGCTTGCCGATCAGGTGTTCGACAATATTATTCGTTCAGGAAATCTGGATATAGATGAAAATGATCCGAATGGGTATGTCAAGCAATTATTGCCTGCCGAGAACATTAAAATTATAGGATTGAACGGAGCAATAATAGAAGGTGCCGAAAATTTTTATGAAGGAGTAAACCCTAAGACGAAGGTGAAAGAAAAATGGTTGGGTGATTATTGGGGTTGGAGAAACTTTACGATATTGTTTTCTTATGTCGACGGATTTGAAATATCCGGATTGAAAGTACAGAAAACGCATAGTTGGGGAATTGTATTGACTAACGGATGTAAAAACGGATATGTTAATAATATAGATTTGCACACAACTGTTAAAAATGGCGATGGAGTAAGTATAATTCAGGGAGGCTCTGATATTGTGATTGAGAATATTACAGGAGAAACTTCTGATGATACGATAATCCTCGCTGCTTTTGACGAAACCCGGTGGAGCAATAATAAATATGTATTTCCTCTTCTTCCGGTAAGATATTCGGATTATTCTTATGGAGGCGACATACATGATATTACCTGTCGTAATATTGAAGCATCCGGTGTACATCACGTGATGATTCTGTTGCCTTCACAGCCTAAAATTTATAATATTTATTGTTCTAATATAAGCGACGGACCGAAAGGCGGAAAAAGAAAAGTTGTACGTATTTATGGAAATGGGCAATATGGACAAGGCTTTAAACCTGGAAATATGTATAATATCTTTATGAATGATATTCGCTCTTATAAGTCGGATATTGCTTTGGAATTTCTTGCTCCGGTATATAATTCGCATTTCAATAAAATCACACAACTTAACCCGAAAGGAAAAGATGTACAACTGGATCCAGGAAATGTAAATGTGAGGATAACCAATTCGGTAAAAAAATAATAATAGGATAAAGCAGAAAATTGCAACAATGAGTACATGTAAAAACCACATATTATTTTTTCTTGTTTTTTTTACAGCATGCATGGCTGTTACGGTCCTTTCTGCAGAGAATTATTCTCTGCAGAAAAGAACCGCAGAAGATGAAAAATATAAAGCGACTCTAACTGTAGACTATGCCAAGAATAACAATAAAACCACTAATGTAATCTATAAGACTGCTTCTCCGAAAACAAAATTATTGACTTTAAAAAAAGGAGTGAGCGAAAGAGTAAATACTGATACCGAAACCGATCCTGATATAGTATATAAAGTTAAGGTTCCTGAAGCCGGGAGGTACAGGTTATTTGCGGATGTGATTAGGCACGAGGTCATTAAACCCGGAATGAATGTAGAGACACGTTTGGTTAAGATTCAAATAAACAATCAACGTGTAACGAGACGTATCGTATCGAACCTGCATGAATATTCCGGGCATGATCTCGGCATATTTAATTTGGAAACAGGCCAGGAGTTAAAACTTTGGTTACCGGAAAAAATATCATTCGAAGCAATTCGTATAGAGAAATATGTTCCTCTGGAAGTACCGGCTGATGCTGCCAGTTATGTTCCAACGGTTGTTCCGCCTACAGACAGACCAAGACTATGGGTTAACAAGAATAATATTGCAGATGTAAGAGAGAACTTAACGAAAGGTGAAAATCTTGCGATATGGCAAATAGTAGAAAAAACAGCGAAAGAACCATTCCCTTTTCAATTCAATATACGGAAAGAAATATTTTATAATACGGAACTGGAAGACGCAGTCATTATTAAGTCTTTCTATTATCTTATGACCGGCAATCGCGAGATCGGAAAAGAAGCTGTTCGATTGGCGGTTGATTATTTATCAGTTTTAGAATTCGGTAATGTTAAATCCGGAGATATTACGCGTGAAATAGGAAAAGCTATTTATACGGCGGCAATTACTTACGACTGGTGTTATAACTTGCTGGACGAAAAAGATAAGCAAAGTCTTTATGATAACATGATGCGTCTTGCTCCGGATATGGAGATCGGGTGGCCTCCTTTCAAAGAGCATGTAGTAAATGGACATGCCAGTGAAGCTCAGGTAAACCGCGATTTTTTAGCGATGAGTATTGCTATATATGATAAAGACCCTGAACCATATCGTTATATCTCTTACTTGCTTCTGGAACATCTGATTCCTATGAGGGCATTTGAATATCAATCACCCCGTCATAATCAAGGTTTTGATTACGGGGCATATAGACATGGGTGGGAAATGCATGCTGCATGGATGTTTTATAGAATGACCGGAGTCCGCGTGTTTAACGATAATGTTGCTGATCTGCGGAAGTACTGGTTATATATGCGTCTCCCTGCTGGGGAGCGGATGTATGATGGGGATAAATTTTCCAAAACGCATTTTGCTTACCCCGAAACCTTATTGTTGGACTATTCCTATGCTGATGATGCTGTAACGAAAGGTGAATTTGAACGTCGTGGCGGATTGGAAAGAGCTAAAGACAATCCTGTTCTTTTTTTATTGGTGAATAATCCTGATTTAAAAGCAGAACATGATTTAACTTCTTTACCGTTATCTACAGAGTTTGGCCCTGTATTGGGAAGCCTGATTGCAAGAACCGGATGGAATATGGATAAAACAAGTAATGATGTGGTTGCCGAAATAAGAGGTGGAGGTTATCATTTCGGAAATCATAAACATGCCGATGCCGGTTCTTTTCAGATTTATTACCGTGGTCAACAAGTCGCAGATTTGGGAATATATGGAGCGTATGGCACACCATATGATTTCAACTTCTATAAAAGGTCTGTTTCTCACAATATGATACTTGTTAAAGATCCTGATGAAAAGTTGGCTAACAGAACAAAAATAAATGATGGAGGAAGCCGGTTTAATCAAAGAAATCCGAAATCACCCGATGAGGCTAAAAATGACCCCTGGTTTGATTACGGAACCGTACTTTCTGCAGATTTTGAAGCAAATACTCTGAAACCGTCATATAGTTATTTTAAAGCAGATTTGACCGCTGCTTACTATAGTAAAGTTGCTAATTATACCCGTAGTTTCTGTTTCCTTAATATGAATAGGGAAGATGTTCCGGCTGTAATTATTTTGGCAGACGATCTGTTTGCGTCCAAAGACAACTTTGATGCTTATTGGAAGATAAATACATTGAATAAACCAGGCCGTCTCGGTACCGACGTTGTATTACAAAATAATAAAGACGGCTTTGTTGGTAAGACCCATATTAATATGTTACTTCCATTACCGGAAAACCGGGAGATCGAAATTTCCAGCCTGAAAGATTCTTCTAGTGTATTAGGCCCTCAGTATCAGATTAAATCATCTTATCCCGAGGCAAATGGTTATCAGGTTGTTGCTTTTCCGAAGAAAAAAGAAAAGCACAATCGTTTCCTGACTGTTTTTCAAATGACAGCAGACAATACAAAGCCTATGCCTGTAGACTTTAAAGAAGAAAATGGCCAATATATTATATGTTTGCAAGATCGTATGGTATGCTTAAGCTCCGGTTATCAGCAAATACAAAGTCCGTTTACCTTAAAGGTTGATCAAAGTTCGGAATCCCAGATATTAATAACTGATTTGAAACCCGGTTTTTGGAATGTACAAAGCGAGAATGGGGCGATAAATATTAACTTCAAAGTTAAAA
Organism: Parabacteroides chinchillae; assembly: GCF_900108035.1. Lineage (GTDB taxonomy): Bacteria > Bacteroidota > Bacteroidia > Bacteroidales > Tannerellaceae > Parabacteroides > Parabacteroides chinchillae. The sequence goes on along the minus strand of NZ_FNVS01000016.1, from coordinate 92,395 downwards.
CGGGTAAGAATACTATTTTCTTTAGAGGCGGTAAGGGAAGATATTTAATTACTCCCGGTCGCTCTTATGAGTTGGGTAAATAGTTAGAAGTTATTTGATTATAAAAAAAATTCCAGATAATACAGAATGACGTGATTTGAAGAATCTTTAGCTCGAATGTACTATTGAGAGGGTGAAAGAATCAATAGTTTTGCAAATCAAATGAAAGGAAGATAGATAACTGTTATTCTTCAAATTTGCTTTACGCTAATGGATAAGTAAAGATTGATTATTTCCTATAATCTAATGTCTAATTATAAATTAATATGAAAAACTACAAAAGATCTATTTTAGGAGTATTTCTTGGTTCCGCGATGTTGGGTTTACCCAATGTTGCTGCTTACGCGCATGTACCAGATAAGGTAGATGACAGCAGCAAAATTGGAATGCCGTCTCCTGCGCAACAAAAACAGTTGAGGGGTAGTGTCAAGGATGAAGCGGGCGAACCACTGATGGGTGCTAGTGTGGCTGTGAAAGGTACCACTAATGGAACAATGACTGATATGGACGGTAATTTCTCTCTTTCAGTAAGTCCGGGTTCAGTGCTTGTTATTACTTATCTCGGTTATCTGCCAAAAGAAATTACTGTTGATTCCAAAAATACCTATAATGTTGTACTGGCCGAAAATTCTCAAATGATTGATGACGTTGTGGTTGTAGGCTATGGAACGATGAAGAAACAGAATTTGACAGGTGCCGTATCTGCTGTTAGATTTGATGAATCGATGGAGAGTCGCCCTACAATGAATCTGTCTTCGGCATTGACCGGCCTGAGTGCAGGTTTAAATATCTCTCAGACATCGGCAGCTCCCGGATCTGAAGAAGTCTCTATTCTGGTAAGAGGTAAAGGTACAATGAATAATTCGGAACCTTTGGTTATTATTGATGGTGTACCGGGAGCATTAAATGATGTAAATCCGAATGATGTAGAAAGCGTATCTGTGCTTAAAGACGCTTCTTCTTCTTCAATCTATGGTTCCCGTGCTGCTAACGGTGTAATTCTGGTTACTACAAAGAGAGGAAAAGAAGGTAAAGTAAATGTTTCTTATAATGGTTATGTTGGATGGCAAAGTGCAGCGAAAACGGTCGACTTTGTAAGCGATATGGCTACTCACATGAGTTTGGTAAACGAAGCAGAAGGTTTTGAAAAGTATTCAAATAGTCTGATTGATCAATGGAGGCAAGAATCTGCCGCAGGTAATCCTCTGTATCCGAATACCAATTGGTATGATGAAATGCTTAAGACCTCAGTTTTGACGGAGCATAATCTGAATGTAAGAGGTGGTAGCGAGAAAATGAATTACTCATTGTCTCTTGGCTATTTGGACAATCAGGGAATTATTGATAATTCCGGCTCTAAAAAGTATTCATTCCGTTTAAATGTAGATTCAAAAGCAACAAGTTGGCTTGATTTGGGTGCCAACGTGTTTGGCTCATGGTCGGATAGTAAACCTATTAATACAAAAGACTTTTTCAACTACATCAGAAATACAACTCCGGGAGTTATTCCTCAATATGAGGATGGCCGTTATGGTGGAACTATGTTCAAAGACCTGGCAGAAGTTAGTAACCCGCGTGCTTATGTAGATAATATACGGGGTAACTATCAAAGACAAAAATTAGGATTGAAATTCTATGGAAAAGTGAAGTTCCTGAAGTTCTTTGAATGGGAAAGTAGCTTCGGCTTTAATTATGATAACAGATATAACTGGGAATATACCAATCCTTATTCTCTATGGGATTTCCAGTCTGGATATGAATACCAGCCAAAATCCAATATTGATAAACTGTTTAATGGTACACGAAGAGACTATTCAACTATTCTGAATACCCTTTTGCGTTTCAACTATTCATTAAATAAGGAGCATAACTTCGCGGTTTTACTTGGTTTCGACCAACAATATAGTCGTATGGATAAGTTTGATGCAAAGAAAAGCGATATACTTGGAAATGATGCCATATATATTATGGATGCCGGTGTTGAGAACGAATCTATAACCGGATCTGGAACCGATGATGCTCTCCGTTCTTATTTCGGACGTGTCAACTACGATTATAAAGGAAAATACCTTTTAGATATCAGTGCCCGTTATGATGGTTCTTCCAGATTTGCTCCTGCTAACAGATGGGGATTCTTCCCTTCTTTCTCTGCTGGTTGGAGATTAACAGAAGAATCTTTTGCCCAACCTTTGAAGACTGTTTTTGATGATATCAAGATCAGAGGTTCATGGGGTAAATTAGGTAACAACAGAATTGGAGATTATGCATATCAGGTTGTATATGGCTCTTCACCTTATTCTTTTGGCGGACAACTTCAGCAAGGTGTGGCTCCTGTAGAGTTGGCAAACAATAAAATTAAATGGGAAACAACAGCAATTACTAATATTGGTGTAGACTTTGTCTTGTTTAATAACAGACTATCCGTAAGTGCTGAGTATTATAATAAGAAAACCAGTGATATCTTAACACGTATTCCTATTTCATTGACAATGGGAAACTTTACTCCACCTTGGCAGAATATTGCAGAAATGACCAATAAAGGTGTGGAATTGCAATTGACTTACCATGGCAATGTTGGAAAAGATTTCTCATATAGCGTTAGTGGTAACTTAGCTACAGTGAAGAATGAAGTAACCAAGTTTAATGGCGACAGATCCATAGATAAAGCTATGATTACTATGGAAGGTAAGCCTTATAACAGTTACTACGTTCTTGAAGTAGATCATATCATTCAGGATCAAGCCGAAATAGACAAGTTGTTGGCTGACGGATATACTTTCGGAAGTGATATAGGCGGTACACCTAAACCTGGTGATTTCTTATATAAGAATACAAATGACGATAAAGCATTCAATTTGGAGGATCGCGTAGCAAAAGACTTTTCTTCCCTGCCTAAATTAACTTATGGTATTAGCATTAGTGCTGCATACAAAGATTTTGATTTTAATATCGTGGGACAAGGAGTCGGCAACGTAAAAGGTTATTGGGGTAATGACGGATTCAATACGTTCAATATTAACGAAGGATTCTTGATCAGAGAGAATGTTTTAAATCATTGGACTCCTGAAAACAGATCAACGGAATATCCTCGTTTGCAGACCTCAGGTTCGGCACTTAATACGGCATATAGCGATTATTGGTTGTATAATACTTCTTATTTCAGAATTAAGTCCATACAACTTGGATATACTTTGCCTAAACGATTGACATCTACCTTCTTGGTTGATAGATTGAGAGTATATACGAACCTTGAGAATTTCTTTACCTTTACAAGCTTCGACGGATATAACCCTGAAAACACAGATATATCTTATCCGTTAATGAAACAATGGGTAGTTGGTTTAAACGTAACATTTTAAATGAATAAGATATGAAAAAAATAATAATATCAATTATAGCATCTATATTCCTTCTGTCTTCTTGCAGTGATTTTCTTGACAGAAATTCATTGGTAGGACTTTCGGAAGGAGGATTTTGGAAATCGGAAGAAGATGCGATAATGGGCGTAAATTCATTATATAATGCGAATCGTGAATTTACAAACAGCATCGTAATATATGGTATGATGGACGACTTTACTGATATTTCGTACCAGTCATGGGCTACCGGATTGACAACCGGAAATTTCCCTACGAATGCTGTCTTTTATGAAACTTCATGGGGTATATTCTATAAAGGCATTTACCGTGCGAACACTGCTATTAAGCAGATTCCGGGTATCGAGATGTCGGAAGCTGTAAAGAACCGTACAATGGGTGAAGCAAAGTTTTTCCGTGGATATTTCTATTTTAAACTATGGGATTATTTTGGAGGTGTGCCTATTTATGATTATCCGATGAATGCAGACGAAGCTGATAAGCCTCGTAATACAGAACAGGAAGTGTATGATTTTATTGTGCAGGATATGACAGATGCTATTTCTTTATTGCCTGAAAGTTATGGACAATCAGACAAAGGCCGTGCTACAAAATGGGCTGCATTGGCAATGAGAGGTAAAGCACATCTGTGGGCTAAACAATATGACAAGGCTGCTGCCGATTTTAAAGAATTGATGGAAAAGAGCGACCGCAAGTTGGTGGATGATTTCCATTCACTATTCCGTGTTGCAGGAAATAATAACAGCGAAGTTATTTTTGATGTACAGTATGTTGCCGAAGCAAAACAAGGTATAGCAACAGACCGTAATTATGGAAATTCGGGAGGTGCAACATCCGGATCGCAGCGTACCCGTCCTACTCCGGCACTGGTAAATGCTTTTGAAATGGTTGACGGAACCTCTTTTGATTTCAAAAATTATAAAAATGCAAAAGGTACTACTTTTGATCCTAACAATCCGGAAGACTGGAATGATGAAGCCTCTGTTAGAAAATTGTTTGAGAACAGAGACCCTCGTATGCATCAGGCAATTATTGTTCCCTGGTCTGAATTTGAAGGAAAAAGTGGAACGCTCCTTTATAAATTTCCGGTTGATAAAACAGATCCGGGTGCTTTTGTTCCGGTTTGGGCAAATGGTAGCTATTCATGGAGAAAGTTTGTGGAAACAGGTTCTACATATACATTGCAGGATAATATGCCTCAGAACTTCCCTCTTATCCGTTTGGCCGATGTTATGTTGATGTATGCTGAAGCTCAGAACGAAGCTGTTGGTGCAGACCAATCTGTTTATGATGCAATAAATGCTGTTCGTAAAAGGGCAGGTATAAAAGAACTTCCTGCCGGGTTGAGTCAAGCTCAGATGCGTGAGAAAATTCGTCATGAAAGAATGGTTGAACTTTGCGGTGAAGGACAGAGATATTCGGATATCCGCCGTTGGAAAATAGCGAAAGATGTAGTGGATGGTGTTTGGATGACTGAATTTACAGGTGTGAAGATCCGTCAGAGAGGATTCCCTGATCACTACTATTTGTGGCCAATTCCTCAAAAAGAAATGGATTTGAATCCAGCTTTGAAGCAAAATCCGGGATGGAATTAAAATAAGTGGATAGTAATGTGTTGACCCCCGAAAGTTATTTCTAATTTTCGGGGGTATTTTTTTTATCAGAAGATAGACAGGTAAATAAGAAAAGAGGCCAACTAACTTTTTATTGTTAGCAGGCCTCTTTTATCTTGTAATATCAGGAAGTAAATTACCCTATATTCTTTACCTTAATCAGATATTCTGCAATCTGAACAGCGTTCAAGGCTGCACCTTTCTTGATTTGATCGCTTACTGTCCAGAATGTTAAACCGTTCGGATTTGTAAGGTCTTTTCGTATGCGGCCAACATAAACAGGGTCTTCTCCCGCAATGAATAATGGCATCGGGTAGTCTTTTTTTGCCGGCTCGTCTTGCAATACGACACCTTCTGCTTCAGCAAATGCTTTGCGGGCTTCTTCGATGCTGATAGGACGTTCTGTTTCAATCCAGGTAGATTCGCTATGAGCGCGCATAACAGGTACACGTACGCAAGTAGCACTTACTTCAATATCCGAATGCATGATCTTGCGGGTTTCGTTATACATCTTCATTTCTTCTTTTGTATAACCGTTTTCCAGAAATACGTCTACATGAGGAATGACGTTGTAGGCCAGCTGATAAGCGAATTTCTCCACTGTCGGTTCTTCGCCTTTCAACAGTTGCTCATATTGTTTTACCAATTCGGCCATAGCTGTGGCACCTGCACCACTGGCAGCCTGATAGGTAGATACATGTACGCGTTTGATATGCGACAGATTTTCGATTGCCTTCAACGCAACAACCATTTGAATGGTAGTACAGTTAGGGTTGGCAATGACACCGCGCGGACGATTCAGTGCATCTTCCGCATTGACTTCGGGAACGACCAAAGGTACATCGTTATCCATACGGAAAGCACTTGAATTGTCGATCATGACAGTACCGAATTTGGTGATTGTCTGCTCGAATTCGCGTGATGTACCTGCACCGGCCGAAACAAAAGCAACATCAATTCCCTTAAAGTCGTCGTTATGTTTAAGTTCCTTGACAGTAATCTGTTTACCACGGAAGTTATAAACATGTCCGGCACTGCGGGATGAACCAAAAAGGATAAGCTCATCCATCGGGAAGTTTCTTTCGTCGAGTACTCGCAGGAATTCTTGTCCTACGGCTCCACTTGCTCCAACAATTGCTACTTTCATTTTGAGCACTAATTAATTTGTTTGTAGAAAAAAATGTTATAATTTTACGTTGCATAGAAATATAAGTCTCTTTATGCTACAACGTTTTGAGGCACAAAGATATGCAAATTATAACAAAACCATATAACTATGAGACAAATTATTATTATTATCTTCTTGTTTCTGCCTTTTTGTGTTTTTGCACAACTCATCGAATCATTTGACGGACCAGATGTAAATTCTGGTAATCCCTGGGTTGCCCCAAAAGGCTTTTTTCGTATTGATAATGGATTGCTCCAATTTGACGGAAGTCGTTTAACCGGAGATTTTTCTTGCTATGTTCCTGTAATATACTCGAAAAATATGGAATGGCAGATAGATGTAAGTCTTTCTTTTAAGTCTTCAAATTCTAATCATGCCCGTATTTATGTATATGCAACCGATAGTCCGGCTTCAGTCCTTTATTATTTGCAAGTGGGACATAATGACCATAATGTCTCTCTTTATCGACAAAAGGGAAACGGAACTCCACAGCGAATTATTAACGGACGGAAAGATCTGCTAGGTACAGGCGCCTCTTCCGTGAAAATAAAACTAACGATGGAAAATGAGAGAATATGGACACTTTATACTTCTGTAAATGGAAATGTTTACAAACAGGAGGGACAACCATTTACAGATAATCCCTTGTCCAATATACGTCCCGGGGGCTATTTCAATATTACTTGCCGTTGCAAGGCCTCTTCTTTAAAGAATATGGTCTATGCATTTGATAATATCAGAATCATATCTGAAATAACTTCAACTCCAACTGTCCCCGAAAAGGAACCCGGCGGACAACCGGATGATAAACCTTCTACCGGAACTTCTATTCCCAAGCTTTTATCTTTGGCGGAGGAAGACCAATATTCGCTACTCCTTTCATTCGATCAGAAAGTGGATGCACGAAAAAGTGTGTTCCTGTTAGATGAAGATAAAGCCAATGAGGTCTATATTTCGGATGACGAGACAATGCTGAAGCCTGTTTGGGTAACCAGCCGACAAAAAGCAGCCGGTTATACATTGACTTATTCCGGGATAGTAGCAAAAGGAAGAACAGATGAATGTAAAGGAAATAAAGCTTTCGTTTCGACATTGGGAAATGATCCCGATGATTTTGAAAATGATCCTGATGGTTTTGAAAAACCATCGGGATGTTTTATTTGCATCAATGAGATCATGGCCGATCCCAGCGGATTGGATGTTTTGCCCCGGACAGAGTATGTGGAATTATATAATGCTTCTGCTACTGCCTGCCAACTGGAAGGGTGGATGTTTGTTTATAATGATATATCTGTTAAACTTTCGAGTCTATTGCTTCCTGCCGGAGGTTATGTGGTACTATATAAGGAAGGAAGGGAGGTGAAACTTGATCCTGCGGGTAACGAAATGCCTCTGGTTAAGTTTCCGGCACAACTGGCAAATAATGGCAAAACGCTCCAACTGAAATCCCCGACTGGCGAATTGATTGATCAAATTACATATCCGAAAGCTAAACCCGGTATTGCCTGGGAGCGTTCAGGACAAGGTTTGTATCTGTCTACCGATTCTAAGGGTGGAACTCCCGGTGCGGTAAATTCACGTCCGGATAACCCCCAACCTCCGACTGATTTGGAAGACACTTCTGTGAATCCTTTCGAGATGGTTTTTAATGAATTGTTGCCGGACCCTTATACCGGCGGTAGCGAGTATATCGAATTATATAACCGCTCAGACCGGAAATTGTCGGTAAAGGGACTGTCTATTGCCACCCGGAAGTCAGACGGTGCGTTAAGTACACATTATCCGTTGTCGTCGGTTCCTTTCGACATAGAGCCGAAAGGGTATCTTTTGTTGACAAAAGATGTAGAAGGTATTTCTTCTTTTTATCTTGTTTCTTCACCGGAATCGTTGCATCAGCAGAAATTGCCGGTATTGGCAAATACTTCATCTGCTTTGGTGCTGTTTCGGACGAAAGATGAAGAAGTGATAGATGAAGTTGCTTATTCTTCCAAATGGCATGCGCCTTCTGTAAAGAATGGGAAAGGTGTTTCGTTAGAGCGGATTGATCCGGATGCTGCAACGCAGGATGCTGCCAATTGGACATCGGCGGCCGAAACTACCGGCTCAGGTACACCGGGTTATCGTAATTCTCAATACAAAACAACAGGAACCGGGCATCCTGTTTCTGTTGAAGCTCCTGTATATTCCGAACTTACCGGAGAGTACACAATCCTTTATTATATGGATAAACCCGGATATAATTGCAGGATGTGGGTGTTTGATACAACTGGCCGGCGGTTGGCGGAAATAGCCAACCATGAACTGCTTGGAGTTGAGGGAAGATTGCTATGGAACGGTATAGGACAAAATGGTTGCCGGCCTTTGCCGGGAATCTATATATTGTATATCGAACTATTCCATCCTGACGGGACAACCAAATCCTATAAAAGGGTGTTTCTTATTCATTAAAATAGAGCTGGCCGGCAGGTAAGGACTGTTTTTTACTATCTTTGTATCCCTAACTAAATTTAAAGTTTGAGTCATGAAATATAATGTACTCTGTTTTCTTTTGTCATTTGCTATGGTGTTCTGTTCATGCAGCCGTGATGACGAACCGGTTAACAAAGCCCGTACTGTGTTAGTATATATGGTTGCCCAAAACTCATTGTCCGGTTTTGCTTCGAAGGATTATGAGGAAATGAAGCAAGGCATGCAGGAGGTAGATCCGGCATCTTGTAATCTGCTGGTGTATATAGATGATAATTTCGCTCCTCGCTTGCTGCATCTTACTAAAGATAAAAAAGGACAGGTTGTAGAAGAAGTGGTGAAAGAGTTTGGCGAACAGAACTCATTAGATATATCTGTTATGAAAGGTCTTCTGTCTGATGCTTTTCAAAGATATCCGGCCGAAAGTTACGGCCTTGTTCTTTGGTCTCACGGCGAGGGCTGGCTGCCTAAAAGCATGATGCGCTGGTGGGGGCAAGATGGCGATGACTATATGGATATTTCGGAACTACACGAAGTGTTGCAAAGCATCCCGCACCTGGATTTCCTCTTTTTCGATGCTTGCTTTATGGAGTCTGTAGAAGTTGCCTATGAATTGCGGGACTGTATGGATTATTTAATTGGTTCTCCAACCGAGATTCCGGGTCCGGGAGCTCCTTATCAGCTGGTTGCCCCCGCTTTCTTTGTTAAAGAAAATGCAGGATTGGCAATTGCCACTGCTTATTATGAATACTATAATGGATTGTATAAAGGTGGCGCCGGGCTTAGTAATTCTAACTGGACGGCCGGTGCTTCGGTGGCTGTGCTAAAGTGTAGTGAGCTGGAGCACTTAGCTTCTGCCACGGCAAAAGTGCTTCCTAAGTATATCCAAAACAAACAGGATATTGCTGTTTCCGGTGTGATGTGCTATGATAAACGCTACATGCAGTATTATTATGATTTGGAACGCTTTATTTATAAATTAACGGGGGGCAACAGCGATTATACCGAATGGAAGTCTGCATTTGATGCTGCCGTGATTTATTGGAAGACTACTCCGAAGAACTTCTCCGGACTGGTTCAAAGTATGTTTGCAATGGATCTTGATGCCGGCGGTGTTTCCGGATATGTTCCCCGCTCCTCGATGGCATCCGTAAATGCGTTTTATCAGAACTTGGCATGGTATAAAGTGGCTGGCTGGTCGCAAACAGGCTGGTGATGCCCGGGAGGCATTGACATTCCCCTGACGAAACCATCCCCCTACCTAGGGAGGTCTTTTCTCCTTACCTAGGGAGATCTTTTCCCCCTACTAGGGGAGATTCTTTCTCCCTACCTAGGGGGATTGGTCTGACAGGGGAGGTCGGGACGCCGGCCTCTTCACCTTCTGCTTCTATTTTTCAGGTGTAACTGTTTTATTTCTTGCTCCGGCCAGAATGCCTTGTAGTTTGTAAACCACTTGGGGGTGTAGGAGGGCTTGGTTGTTTTGCTCGCCCTCTTTTGTCATATCGTAGAGTTGAGGGTCTCTCGAATATCCGGTTTCTACATTCTCCCGCGGCATAAGCGGAGCGCCTGCGCTTGGTTCGATATACTTCCAGTCTTTTGTGCGTACGGATAGGGCGCGGTTTAATGCCTGTTCTATTACCCAGGGACGTCCTTCATTATCTTTGCCTAACCAGGCATTGAGGTAGTCGTAACTGTCGGGAGCGCTTCCTTTGGGCAGGCGCGAATTGGTTAATGCCGCCAATGAAGCAAGCCAGTCGATCTGGCAAACCAGGGCATCGGATACGGTGGCTTTCTTAATTTCTTTTGGCCAATGTACGATTGCCGGGATGCGTGTCCCGCCCTCAAATGCGCTGTATTTGTTGCCTCGTAGCGGGCCGGTTGGTTTATGGTCGCCCAATAATTCTACGGCTCTGTCTGCATAACCATCATCTACTACCGGGCCGTTGTCGCTGGATAGGATAATTAATGTATTCTCTGTTAAGCCCAGTTCGTCCAGTGTTTTCATTAATTGTCCTACTGCCCAGTCGAATTGGGCAATTGCATCTCCGCGTAGTCCCATCGGGCTCTTGCCGCGGAAACGGTCGTGCGGAAAACGGGGTACATGCACATCGTTTGTGGCAAAGTACATGAAGAAGGGTTTGCCTTTGTTTGATCTTACAAAGTCTATTGCATGTGTTGTGATAGAGTCGGCAATGTTTTCGTCTTTCCAAAGGGCTTTGCCGCCTCCTCTCATAAATCCGATACGGCTGATACCGTTAACGATAGACATATCATGCCCGAAGCTGGGCTTCTGGTTGTATAGGAGTTCGGGGTTGTCTCTTCCGGTAGGTTCTCCCGCAAAGTTCTTTTCGTAGCTTACCTCGATGGGGGCAGACGGATCGTAGTTTGCTACCTTGCCATTTTCTATAAAGACGCAGGGTACACGATCGGCTGTGGCGGCCATTATATATGAATAGTCGAAACCTAAGTCGCCTAAGGCTGTTGGCAGCGGAGCATTCCAATCCTGTTCTCCGGTTTTATCACCTAAGCCCAGATGCCATTTTCCTATCGCGGCTGTGGCATATCCTGCATTTTTGAACATGTCGGCTATTGTGTAGCGTTCGGGGCGGATAATCATACCTGCATTGCCGGCGGCAATATCTGTGCCGGGCACACGCCATGCATATTCGCCAGTGAGCATAGAATAGCGTGAAGGCGTACTGGTAGAAGCTGTTGCATAAGCGTTGGTGAAGCGGATGCCTTCGTTTGCCAGCCGGTTTACATTTGGTGTTTGAACACGTTTGGCTCCATAACATTCCAGATCTCCGTAACCTAAATCGTCGGCATAAATAAGGATTACATTGGGTGTTTTCTGTTGCGTTTGTTGTTGTTTCTGGGCATGTATTATACCGGTAGCCAGAAACGAGGCTCCGATACCCAGGATAAGTGTTGATTTCATGTTGGTAAATATTCTATTTCTTGTTTAGTTCGTAAAGATATGAATATTTACCGGATGGTTGCTGTTCCTGTGTTATCTTTCCATGCTTCGACACTTTGATTGAATTCAACACCGGTAGATGTAACAGTAACACTGATTGTTGTTGTACCTGCTTCTAATGTAGCAGTTGGCGTGAATTGATAATCTGTACCGTCTTTTTACATTCTCCCAAATCAGTATCCAGAAGTATTCTATTTAAAAACGGACTAAATTGTTTTTTCTGCTCAATAAGTTGTGAAATGTATGATATTTGTTGATTTTTATATGTTTCCGATCCTTTCATTACGTATGGTACGTGGTGATTTGCCAAAGTTGGCCCGGCAGAAATGTGAGAAATTGGCCAATGATTCGAATCCGTATTTATAGCAAATTTCGGAAATACTTTGGTTGGTGGTGATAAGATCGTTGTGAATGTCCTGGCATTTCTTTTTAACCATCCATTGATATGCAGGCTCTCCGAAGGTTTCTTTAAAAATACGCCGGAAGGTAGGGAGGCTATAGCCTCCTAGTTGAGCAAAAGATTCAACATCTTTTGCTTTCAGGTAATTTTGCATTACAAAATATTTAAAGCTCTTGGTGTATCTGTAAATCGGGGCATAAAAAGTAGCCAGTTCTTTAAGAGGATAATAACAATTAAGTATGTATATTAATTCGGTTCCTTTCGCTTGAAGGAAGTTGCAACATAACATAGCGTCGTTTATGTATTTCTTCATTCCTTCCAGATATAATACGAGTGGAGTACAGGAATTCATTACTATGGGAGTAACGGTCATGTTTCCGGCCATGGTTTCCCCGCTCAGAAAGCGGTCATTACATACGTTTTGCGGACGGTCGAAAAGGTAAAGAATACATTCGCATGATTCGAGAATGTGGAATTCTACCCGCGAACCTATCGGTTGAAGGATAAATTGTCCGCTCGAGAAAGTAGTCATCGGATGTTCTTCACTTTTTACAAGTACTTTGCCGGAGATGAGAAAATAGATAGTGTTCTGCATACATCTGGCCTGAGGTATCATCATTCCCCTAGGATATGCACGGTATTTGAATATATTCGTCTGGTAAGACTTGCACGAAGAACAATCCGTGAATTTGGCCTATCTTTGATCGGACATAATTATATGAGCGACTTAGAGTTTAACTTTCTTACTTTTTCCTTTTTTTGTTTCATTATGGAAACGATCTACAGCTGTTACTATATAGCGATATTTACGCTTACCATCATTGTAAGGTAACAGATAATTCGTTTTACGTGTAATGGCAGCTATTTTAGCCGGATTACTTAAATCTACCGGTTCTTTATCATCAAAACGGTAAATTACAAAATAGGATGCGAGTTCGGGGTTGGTCTCACTCTGTTCTGCTATCCAATGGAGCATATAGCCTTGCGGAGTCCATTCTGTTTTTAGTTTCTTTACTTCCTGCGGAGCACGGTTGTGCATGTGTGTGTATGCCGGAATTAATGCCGGATAGCGATGATAATTTCGTTTCAAGCTGTCGGCAACGCCTTTGTTGTTCCATAAAATTTCGTTGGCCGGCCAGAAACAATTACCACTGACATGAGGTAAGGCTCTTTCATAACGCATCTTTCGTGTCAGCTCATTGGCTTTCATTGTGCGGGCTACATCTTGCCCGATATAAAGATGACTTCCGTTTGTATTTTTGTCCCACCATTTAATTAGTGTGATATAGTCTGCTGCCGGATGCCCTATTTCCCAGTATATTTGTGGCATGTTGTAGTCTATCCATCCTTGCTTTACCCAATAAAGTATGTCGGCATATAAATCGTCATAATTTTGTAGACCGTTGGTTTCGCTGCCGGAGTTGTCGGGGGTATTTTTCTTGTTCCTATAAATACCGAACGGGCTGATACCGAACCGTACCCAGGGTTTGGACAGCAAAATGGTGCGTTTGATCTCTTTTATCAGTTTATTTACGTTTTCTCTGCGCCAGTCATTCCGTTGGGCTTCTGTATATCCTTTGCGCAAACCGTACTTGTAGAAACTGTTATCGTCGGGAAAAGAAAGCCCTGCTGCCGGGTATGGATAAAAGTAATCATCCATGTGGATGGCATCTACGTCGTAGCGGGTAACAATATCACGAACAACCCTACAAATAAACTGACGGCTTTCGGGTAATCCCGGGTCGAAAAGTATTTGTTTGTTATAAGTAACAAACCATTCCGGGTGGCGATAGTAGATATGTGAATCGGCAAATTTGGTATTACCGGCAGTGCTCACCCGGTAAGGATTTAGCCAGGCATGGAATTCCATGTTTCTTTTGTGGCATTCTTTAATGAGAAAGGCCATCAGGTCGAAGTTGCCGGCTGGAGCTTTTCCCTGTTCTCCCGTATAAAAACGGCTCCAGGGTTCTATTTCTGATTTATAAAAAGCATCTGCTTCCGGACGTATCTGAAAAATGATGGCATTAATGCCGCAATTTTGTAGATAATTAAGTTTACGAATGAAATCTTTTTTCATTTGAGATGGAGTCATGTCTTTGTATTCGCCCTGAAAAGCTGTTTGAATCCATGCTCCTCGGAATTCTCTTTTTGCTTCTTTTTGGCCTGTCGTTTGACGCGGAATTTCCCGGACGGTTGAACATGAAGACATAGCAATAGATAATATCGCCAATAGCAGACGGAGATATTTTATATACATTGTTCTATTTATTTGTTTTTATGTACGAAAACTCAACAAAAATACATGAATATCTTTTAAAAACAAAAGGTTTCGTAACTTCTAATGTGAATACTTATTGATTGTTTGTCAAAACGGCATTACTTTTCTAACTTTGCAAGTTAAGAAAAATAGGAAAAGGTATTATGTCTGAGAGCAATTCTATATTTATAAAAGGTGCACGTGTTAATAATCTGAAGAATATCGACGTGGAAATTCCACGTGATAAGCTTGTGGTGATAACCGGTTTGTCTGGTAGCGGAAAGTCTTCATTAGCTTTTGATACTTTGTATGCGGAAGGACAAAGGCGGTATGTTGAAAGCCTTTCGGCATATGCCCGCCAGTTTCTGGGCAGGATGAGTAAACCGGAATGTGATTATATTAAAGGTATTCCTCCTGCAATAGCCATTGAGCAAAAGGTAAATACCCGTAATCCGCGTTCTACGGTAGGTACATCAACTGAAATATATGAATACTTACGTCTTTTGTATGCCCGTATAGGGAAAACCATATCTCCTGTTTCCGGTGAAGAAGTAAAGAAACACCAGGTTAGCGATATTGTTAATATGGTGTTGGCTTATCCTGATGGGACTCGTTTTGCTGTTTATGCTCCGGTTGTGTTGCCTGAGGGACGAAGTATGAAGGAACAATTGGAGATTTTACAAAAAGAAGGATATACGCGTCTGGCAATTAATGATAATGTTTATCGTATAGGAGAAGTGATTGGAGATGAAGCGTTGCAGAACTCCCAAAATGTTGAATTGCTGATCGACCGTTTGACCATATCGGATGACAAGACATTGAAAAGCCGTTTGGCAGATTCAGCAGAGACTGCTTTTTTTGAAGGGCATGGCACTTGCATAATCCGTATCTATACTCCTGAAGAAACGGTGACGAAAGAATTCTCCAAACGGTTTGAAACGGATGGTATAGTTTTTACGGAGCCTACGGATATGATGTTCAGTTTTAATAATCCTCTAGGAGCGTGTCCGGTATGTGAAGGCTTCGGCAAGATTTTGGGCATAGACGAAAATCTTGTGGTGCCGGATAAAAGTTTGTCGGTGTATCAGGGAGCTGTTGTATGTTGGAAGGGAGAAGTAATGGGCGAATGGCTGAAGGAGTTTGTAGCCAAAAGCGAAAAATACAAGTTCCCAATTCACCGGCCTTATTATGACTTGACGGATAAGGAAAAAGATTTACTTTGGCATGGTGCTCCGGGATTGCATGGCATTGATGATTTCTTCAAATTTGTGGAAGAAAATTTATATAAGATACAATACAGGGTTATGCAGGCGCGCTATCGTGGAAAGACTACTTGCCCGGTTTGTAAAGGCGCCCGGTTGAAACCTGAAGCCCTTTATGTACGGATAGGAGGAAAAAACATAGCTCAACTGGTAACATTGCCTATTACAGAAGCAAAAAGTTTTTTTGATAATCTGGAGCTCGATGAAACGGATGCAGCTGTAGCTAAACGCTTGCTGACAGAAATAAACAGCCGTCTTCAATTTCTTTTGGATGTAGGTTTGGGGTATCTTTCATTAGACCGTCTGTCATCTTCTCTTTCGGGAGGAGAGAGCCAGCGTATTAATCTTGCTACTTCTTTGGGCAGTAGCTTGGTTGGGTCTCTTTATATATTGGATGAACCAAGTATCGGTCTTCATTCAAGAGATACGGATTTGCTGATTAATGTATTAAGGCAGTTGCAATCGTTGGGCAATACGGTAGTTGTGGTGGAGCATGATGAGGAAATAATCCGTGCTGCTGATTACATTATAGACATTGGGCCTAAGGCCGGACGGTTGGGGGGGGAAGTCGTGTATCAGGGAGACATTAATAATCTGCAAACAAATAGTGAAAGCCATACGGTGCGATATCTGACTGGTGATGATAAAATAGATGTCCCTTCTTTCCGTCGTCCTTGGAATAATTATATAGAAGTAAAAGGAGCACGTAAGAACAACCTTAAAGGAATAGATGTAAAGTTCCCATTGAATGTAATGACTGTTGTGTCGGGTGTCAGTGGATCAGGCAAGAGTTCATTAGTGCGTGATATTTTTTATGAAGGAGTAAAGCATTATCTGGATGAAGCTGCCCGGTTAATGGTTGATTGCTCAGGTTTGGAAGGGGATATGCATATGATACAATCGATAGAGTTTGTAGACCAGAATTCGATTGGGAAAAGTTCGCGTTCCAATCCGGTAACTTATATAGGCGCTTATGATGAAATACGTAAATTGTATGGAGATCAGCCTTTGGCAAAGCAGATGGGGTATAATTCGGCTTATTTCTCTTTTAATAAAGAAGGCGGACGTTGCGAAGAATGTAAAGGTGAGGGTAAAATAACTGTTGAAATGCAGTTTATGGCCGATATAACATTGGAATGTGAAGCTTGTCATGGTAAACGTTTTAAATCCGAAATCCTGGAAGTGGAATACTGCGGAGCTAGTATTTATGATGTATTGGAAATGACGGTTAACCAAGCTATCGAGTTTTTTGGACAGTCTTCCGGATCGCAGGAGAAGAAAATCGTTAAAAAGTTGAAACCTCTTCAGGATGTGGGCTTGGGATATATTAAACTGGGACAGACTTCCTCCACTTTGTCGGGTGGGGAAAACCAACGTGTGAAACTGGCATATTATCTGGGGCAAGAGAAACAGCAGCCTACTTTATTTGTCTTCGATGAACCGACAACCGGACTTCATTTTCATGATATTAAAACGTTATTAAAAGCATTCAATGCTTTGATAGATAAAGGGCATACTGTTGTTATCATTGAACATAACATGGATGTGATTAAGTGTGCTGACTATGTGATAGATTTGGGGCCAGAAGGAGGAAAAGCCGGAGGTGGTTTGGTTTGTACCGGAACGCCTGAAGATATAGTGGCTTGTAAGGAATCGTATACAGGTAAATATTTAAAAGAAAAATTAGATATTGCTTTATAGTTTTAATCTGATAAAATGTTGATATGAAGAGTAATGACTGGAAAGGCCGTTTAGGGGTAATGTATTCTACCAATCCGGATTTTCAATATAATACAGAAGATGGGGAGGAAGAAGAAACGCTTCCGAAAGAAAAACAACAGTTGCGTATTTCCCTGGATAAACGTAATCGGGGAGGGAAGGTAGTTACGTTAATAACCGGTTTTCGTGGAACTCCAGACGATCTTACTTCTTTGGGAAAACTCCTGAAAGTGAAGTGTGGGGTTGGTGGTACCGCAAAAGACGGTGAGATTGTTGTACAGGGTGATTTACGTAATAAGGTACTTGAAATTCTGCGGAAAGAAGGATATATCAAGAGTAGAATTATATAAATAATATGTTAACGGTTTACAAAGCTTCTGCCGGTGCAGGAAAAACACATAAACTTACGGGTGAATACCTTTTGTTGCTTTTTACGCAACCGGGGGCATATAAGCGTATTTTGGCGGTAACCTTTACTAATAAGGCTACCGATGAGATGAAAAACCGTATTGTCGAGGAGCTCTATAATTTAGCATCCGGTAATAAATCCGATTATGTCAGTCTGTTAATGTCTGCTAACTCTCTTACCGAAAAGCAGGTCAGGCAACAAGCCCGGCGAATTTTAATTCTTATTCTTCATGATTATTCGGCATTTAATATAAGCACGATCGACCGTTTCTTTCAGCAGACAATGCGTGCCTTCACCCGTGAGATCGGTTTACAGGGTGGCTATGGAATAGAAATGGATCAGGAATTGGTCTTGGCAGAGTCGGTAGATAAATTGCTGGCCGATCTGGAAAAGCCTGAAAGTAAAGAATTACTGGGGTGGCTTCTCCGTTTTGCGGAAGAGAAGATAGAAAATGGCGGAGAGTGGAATCTGCGCCGGGATATTATGGCTTTGAGCCGTGAGGTATTTAAAGAGAGTTATAAGGCTTTTAGTGATGAGGTGTCTCGGGATATTGAAGATAAAGACGCACTGGAAGAGTATAAAAATGACTTATATGCTATTATCCGCTCTGTAGAAAGGGAAGCAAAGCGTTTGGGAGAGAAGGGAATGGCATTGCTTAAGCAATATGGGCTCCAACCTTCCGATTTCAAAGGAGGAAGCCGTTCACCTTTGTTCTTCTTCGAAAAACTGGCTAACGGAGAGATGAAAGAACCTTCTGCTACTTTTATGGGGCTGGCAGATAATCTGGACGGTTGTTTTACAAAAACAACCTCACAATCCCTCCGTTTAGTTATAGGATGTGCATTTGAAGGAGGACTGAACGAATGCATAAAGGGAGTGGTATCTCTTTTTTCCGATCTGACTGCTTATAATACGGCTAAAGAAGTGGTCCGTTTTTATTATACACTGGGAATTTTGACAGATGTATCACGACAGATTGCTGCATATCGTGAAGATAAAAATGTAATGTTGATTGCCGATACGACCGAATTGCTGAATAAAATCATAGATGGTAGTGATGCTCCGTTTATTTATGAAAAAACAGGAACTCATGTAGATCATTATATGATAGATGAATTTCAGGATACCAGTGGTATGCAGTGGAATAACTTCCGTCCGCTTATTCAGGAAAGCATGGCACACAGGTATGCAAACCTGATTGTGGGGGATGTAAAGCAGAGCATCTACCGTTTTCGTAATTCTGACTGGAAATTGTTGGATGAACAGGTACAAAATGATTTTATTCATGAAGAAATCAAAGAAGATACTTTAAAGGAGAATTGGCGTAGTTGCCGTCATATTGTGGAAGTAAATAATGCTTTGTTTTCTGTTACTCCAGCCTTGCTTCAACATTATTATAACGAAGCTCTTGATGCGTCTTCTTTGAAAACTGAAGAACGGATAGGTTATTTTACCAAGATCATGTCTGCTTATAAGAAAAGCTATCAGCAGATTCCCGCTCCTTTTCAAAAAAAAGATGGACATGTGAAAATAGAGTTTTTAACCGGTGAAGATGATAAGGATTGGAAAGAAGAAGCTCTAGAAAGACTTCCGGGGGTATTAGAACAATTGCAGGATAACGGATATACGTTGAAAGATATAGCAATCTTGGTACGTACCAATATGGAAGGTGCTATGGTGGCTGATACGTTGTTGTCTTATAAGGAAATGCATTCTTCAGAACAGTATCGTTATGATATAATATCAGATGATGCGTTGTATGTCAGTAGTTCGCCGGTTGTGCGTTTTCTCGTAGCAACATTACGTTATTTAAAAAATCCTGAAGATTTGACAAATGAACAGATTGCTACATTTTCCTATATTGTTTTGTCTGGTGGATGGCAAAAGGATGCAGAACTTGTATCGTCTTTTTCTATTCCTGCAGATATAAAACAAGAGTTGCTAGGGCTTTCACGTCAATCTTTATATGAGATAACGGAAGGCTTGTTCCGGTTGTTTGCTGAGCGATTTCCTGATAATGAACAAGTTTTTGTGCAAGCATTCTTGGATATGGTTTCGGAGTATAGCCAAAAAGAGAGTCCGGATTTAAATCGTTTCTTGAAATGGTGGGATGAAACGGGATATAAGAAAACAATTGCTACACCGGATGAACAGAACGCTATTCGTATACTTACCGTACATAAATCTAAGGGGCTGGGCTTTAAGGTTGTAATTATACCGTTTGGAGACTGGGAAATAGATCATAAGCCATCTAAACCTGTTATTCTTTGGTGCCATCCGGATAAAAGACCTTTTGACCGTTTGCATTTGGTTCCGGTGCGCTATGGGCAGGCATTGGGTAGTACAATCTTTGCAAAAGACTATTTCAAGGAACGGTTGCATGCCTTTATTGATAATCTGAATACATTATATGTTGCTTTTACCCGTGCTAAAGAAGAATTATTGGTCTTTGCGCCCCGGCCTAAGAAAATGGATGAGAAGAGCGGAGATATAGAGAAGATTACTTCTATAGGAGATTTACTTTGGGCAGGATTGAATACTCAGGTAGATGATGTGGAAGAAGGAGAGCCATTAATAAATTTGCCGTATTCTTTCAATATTGCAGATGGAGTGTTTGAATTGGGAAACTGGTGGCATCCGTCTGAAGAACAGAATAAAAAAATGGGCGTTGAAGAAATTTCGATGGACCGGATTCGTTCGGTTTCTTCGGATGACCGTTTGCAATTACGTTTACATGGAAAAGGATTCTTTTTTGATAATGAACGCCGTAAGCACGGAGCATTAATGCATGAAGTGTTAAGTGGTATCCGTACTGAAAAAGATATACCTGTTGCTGTAGAGAACTATCGTTTGGCTGGTGTGGTAAATAGGGACGAAGCCGAGAAATTATGTGTCCGGCTATCTGATTTGTTGAATCAACCTGAGGTTGCACCATGGTATGATGGATCGTCACGTGTTTTGAATGAGGTAGATATTCTTTTTGGAAAAGGTCTTTCCAAACGTCCTGATCGCGTGATGATAAATGGAAATGAAGCAGTTGTTGTCGATTATAAATTCGGGGAAAAACAAGAGAAACGCCATTATAGTCAGGTTAAAAATTATTTGAAACTGATTCGCCAGATGGGATATGAAAAGGTAAGCGGCTTTTTATGGTATGTCGAACTAAATAGGGTGGAAGCGGTTAATGAATTATGATATATTTTTGATATTCCGTAAAAATGAATATTTTTGCAAATTCTTATTATCAAACGCAGTAGAATAAAGGATGAAAGTACATAGAGAAGGAACAGGACTATTATTGACGTTGTTTACAATATTATTTATTGTGAATGTCGTCTTATACCACACAATCGGTAAGGGCGGGCTGTTCTATTCTGTTGCATTGATTTCTACCATATTATTTTTATTGGTATTGAATTTCTTTCGTAGTCCTTTCCGTCGTTTTCCTTATGATTCGGAAGGGCTGGTGATTGCCCCTGCCGATGGGACGATTGTTGCAATTGAAGAAGTTATGGAAAATGAGATATTGCATGAAAAACGTTTGCAAATCTCTATTTTTATGTCAATTTTCAATGTTCATGCCAACTGGTTTCCTGTAAACGGAACAGTGAAGCATGTGTCTCACCAGAACGGACGTTTTATGGCGGCTTACTTACCTAAGAGCAGTACGGAGAATGAGCGTTCGGCAGTTGTTATTACTACTAAAAACGGTATTGATATTCTGGCGAGGCAAATTGCCGGAGCAATGGCACGGCGTATAGTTACTTATGCAAAACCCGGAGAAAAGTGCCATGTAGACGAACAAATGGGATTTATTAAGTTCGGTTCCCGCGTGGATGTTTATTTACCGGTGGGAACAGAAGTTTTGGTAGAAATGGATCAGAAAGTTACCGGAAACCAAACTCCTATAGCCCGTTTAAGTAAGTCTAACGGATAATAAAGGAAAGAATGAGTATCAAGAAATATATACCTAATACAATAACCTGCTTTAGTCTTATATCAGGTTGTGTAGCCAGTGTTATGGCTTTAAACGGTGATTTACTGCTTGCTGTTGTCTGGATTATCATTGCTGCTGTGTTTGATTTTTGCGATGGTTTTGCCGCACGCATGCTGAAGGCTTATTCCGCAATAGGGAAAGAACTGGATTCATTGTCTGATATGGTTAGCTTTGGTGTTGCCCCCGGAATGGTATTATTTTGGTTGCTTTGTCAGGTAAGTCCTGTATTGCCTTTGGGGTCTTTGAATGAATATATTCCTTATCTGGCATTTGTTATTCCGGTTTTTTCGGGATTGAGGCTGGCTAAATTTAATATAGATGAACGACAGACTACTTCTTTCATAGGTTTGCCTGTTCCGGCGCATGCTTTATTCTGGGCTTCTGCCGGTTATTCTGTTTTACCCATCATACATGTTAATGAATGTATTTTTGCATTAGCAGCTATTATATTATCTTTTGTAACTTCTTTATTGCTGGTTTCGGAGATACCAATGTTTTCATTGAAAATAAAATCTCTTTCCTGGAAAGGGAATGAGTTGCGTTATATATTAGTTGTCTGTGCTATTCTATTCGTTGCTTTGTGGGGATTTCTCGGTATATCGGGAACCATTCTGCTCTATATAGTCTTGTCTATTTTTAACAGAAACAGATAAACAAGATTTCTTATCTTTGTGTTAATAAACTAACTAAGGATCGCATTATGTTTAAATTTTTATTTGTCATATTTTTCTTTTTTATCCTGTTGGTATTTCTGATGGGCTTTTCTATTTTGAGAACATTTAAAAGAATATTATTTGGTAGTGGCAGTAATAGCAATTCGAATGAAAAGCGCCATCGTGGGGGCAATTCAAGCAATACTTCCAATAATATGTATCAGGATGAAAACCAAAGAAGTCAGCAGCGAAAGAAAATCTTTGCGAAAGATGAAGGAGAATATGTCGATTATGAAGAAGTTAAATAGTGATTTTTACTTAGATATATTCCTTAACGTCGTTGTTTGAAAAAAGCTTTCATCTCTGCAGCGCAATCTACTTCTAATACTCCACTCTTTACGATAGCTTTTGGGTGAAATGCATCGGGCGCATATTTTTTATACCCTCTTTTTTCATCAGAAGCTCCATATATTATTTTGTTTAATTGCGACCATCCGATTGCCCCGGCACACATAATACAAGGCTCTACAGTAACATATAAGCTGCATTCTGTTAAATATTTGGCTCCAAGTACACCTACTGCCGCTGTTATAGCAAGCATTTCAGCATGTGCTGTTGGATCATTCAAACGTTCTGTCTGATTATGTGCACGGGCTATTATCTGATTATTACAAACAATAACAGCTCCTACCGGAACTTCACCTTCTTCCGCTGCTATACGGGCTTCGGCTAATGCCTGTTTCATGAAATATTCGTCGTCGAAAGGTTTCATCTCCGCATTTCGTTTTCGTTAAACAACGTAGGATAATCCTCTTCCAGGGTTTTAAGTATATGAGACATTATAGTTTCACGGTACCAACGTGATTTATTGGCAATTCTGTATTTTGTAAGGTAGCGGGAAATGGTTTTATGCTCGTCATCATTAAGCATAAAAGTAACCTTATGGATGCGTGGGTGATTCGGTTGTGCAATAGAATATTTTCGTACCTTTTTCATACATTTGCAAATGTACAAGTGAAAGCTTAAATAAAAAAGAAAATAGCTATATTTGTGCAAATTAATCAAATGGCTGAACGAAACGAAACAGGGAAAGATGGTGAAGTTTTTGCCCGCGAATTTCTGATAAAACGCGAGTATACAGTGTTGGAAACCAATTGGCACTGGCATCATTATGAACTCGATATTATTGCAGTTAAAGATAATGAGTTGGTGATTGTTGAAGTAAAAACACGTTCAGGAAATTTTCTGCTTTCACCGGAGGAGTCCGTAGATAATAAAAAAATACGGCGAATCGTTTCTGCTGCGGATGCTTATGTCCGTAACTATAATATTGGCCTGCCTGTCCGTTTTGATATAATTACATTGGTTAAGACGGAGAGAGGTTATCGTGTTGAACACATCGAAGATGCTTTTTACGCACCGTGTCGTTAATTTGGAAATAACAGGGAATATGAATATTGAAGAAGTCCGGGAATATTGTTTGTCGCTGAGAAACGTAACAGAATGTTTGCCATTTGATGACGTTTCTTTGGTATTTAAAGTGGAAAATAAGATGTTTTTGTTGCTTCCTTTGGATGCGCTAGAGCCATGCCTGTCTCTTAAATGCAGTACCGATTATGTAGAAGATCTCAGAGAACGTTTTAAAGCTGTGGAACCTGCATGGCATTTTAACAAGAAATACTGGAATACTATTTATTTGGAACGTGATATGGGAGATGGAGATATAAAATACTGGATTTGTCATTCATACCGTGAGGTTATTGCTAAACTCCCGAAGAAAATACGTGATTTATATAATGAATAATTCAAAGACCATTCCCCAGATTATCCGTTTGGAAGAAGCTTCTTCAACGAACCATTATCTTCGTGACCTGCTGGCCAGAGGGCCGTTGCCGGAAGGCAGTGTTGTTGTAACTGAAAATCAAACGGCAGGCCGCGGGCAAATAGGTAATGTCTGGGAATCGGAACCGGGTAAAAATCTTACGTTCAGCCTTGTTCTGTATCCGGATTGTATTCCTGCCAACCGCCAGTTTCTGATATCGCAAATAGCAGCATTAAGCGTTAAAGAAACATTGGAGGCTTATACCGGAGACGTCACTGTTAAATGGCCGAATGACATTTACTGGAAAGATAAGAAAATATGTGGAATGCTGATTGAAAACGATTTATCAGGGCATAATATGTATTGTTCCGTAATAGGTATAGGCATTAATGTTAATCAGAAAGTGTTTCGTAGTAACGCCCCTAATCCGGTTTCCCTTTGGCAAATTGTAGGTGAAGAAACGGATAAAGAAGCCATTTTGAACCGTTTCTTGCATATTTTCTATAACTATTATCTTTGGCTGTTGCAGGAAAAGCAGGATGAGATTCGCAACTTGTATCGTAAGTCTCTATACCGGGGAGATGGATTTTTTTCGTTTGCTGACGAACATGGTATTTTTGAAGCATCTGTTTATGATATTGAATTAACCGGTCATCTCATTCTTCGTTTACATAATGGCGATTTAAGGCGGTATGCATTTAAAGAGGTTTCTTATGTATAATGCTGATAATATTGGTCAAAAACGTGAATAATAGTCCCGTTTAATATAATGAATTACTGATTTTCACTAATTTTGCTGCTTCAAAAATAGAAACTAATGAATATACATGACCTTTGTTGCGTGGGACATATCACGCTTGATAAGATTGTGACTCCCAAGAAAACGGTACATATGCCCGGAGGTACGTCTTTTTATTTTTCACATGCCATCAAGCATTTTGACGACATAGATTATACGTTGGTAACAGCTTTGGCTGAATCGGAGATGGAAACAGTTCATGAACTTCGTTCCGAAGGAATAGATGTAGCTGTAATGCCAAGTAAACATTCTGTTTATTTTGAGAATATTTATGGGGAAAACCAGGATAACCGTAAGCAGCGGGTTCTGGCCAAGGCGGATCCTTTTACAATAGATTACCTGGAGAACATAGAAGCTCGTATATTCCACCTGGGAAGTTTATTGGCAGATGATTTTTCGTTGGACGTAATTAAATATTTATCGCAGAAAGGACTTATTTCTGCTGATTCGCAAGGCTATTTACGTGAAGTAAGAGATACAAAGGTATATGCGGTAGATTGGGCGGAAAAGACGGAGGCACTGAAATATATCCACTTCCTGAAAGCGAATGAACATGAGATGGAAGTTTTGACCGGTTATACGGATGTACCTAATGCTGCTAAGCAACTTTATGCCTGGGGAGTGAAGGAAGTGTTGATTACCTTGGGTAGTATGGGGTCTGTAATTTATGATGGTAAGACGTTCTGCAAGATTCCCGCTTATAAACCGAAAGATATAGTAGATGCTACCGGTTGTGGAGATACTTATATGACCGGTTATCTTTATCAACGAGCAAAGGGAGAGAGCATAGAAAAAGCTGGTTGCTTTGCCGCAGCAATGTCCACATTGAAGATAGAAGGCAGTGGCCCGTTTAAAGGAACAAAAGAGGATGTTGTCCGTTGTATGGAAACAGCCGGACAAACATTGCCGGATTTGAATATAACATTTGGTTCAAGCAGGAATTAAACAAAGGAGAAAAAAGATCCCGATCATTTTATAAAAAGTCCCCGATGATTTGAAAAAATCATCGGGGACTTTTTATATATATCCGATTCATATATTTTATTTTCCTTTTGGCTCTTCCACTTTGAATGCTTTGCAGAAGGTGGTCATCAGCAGAATACATAATCCTAATACGCCTACTGCCATATATGCATATTTCATATTGAAAGCCTGGGATATTGCACCTATTAACAGTGGTGCTATGAGTGAACCAATAAAGCTGATACTGGATAAAATGGTAAGGGCTATGCCTACCGGAGTTTTCGATTTTGCACCTACCAAACTATAGATGGTTGGTACCATACATGAAATACCTAAACCTACTAACATAAAGCCCAGCGAATTTACAATTACCTTGATTGCCATAGAGCCGAACAATCCGGCAAACAAAGCCGAAGTGAAAAAGCCTATGAAAATGAATGCGCCTGCAAGCT
Organism: Parabacteroides chinchillae; assembly: GCF_900108035.1. Taxonomy (GTDB): domain Bacteria; phylum Bacteroidota; class Bacteroidia; order Bacteroidales; family Tannerellaceae; genus Parabacteroides; species Parabacteroides chinchillae. The sequence goes on along the minus strand of NZ_FNVS01000016.1, from coordinate 66,022 downwards.
GTAATACGCGTTGTTTACCTAATATATGATAAGCATAGTTAGTAAGAAAACGTCCGGCTGTCATCATCACCATAAAGACCAGAAAGCCTATCTGAAGGGACTTGGGGACTTGTAATACAGATTCGAAATAAACTCCGCTCCAGTCGAACATCGCACTTTCTACAACCAAAGCAAATAGTCCGACAATTCCTAATTGAATCAATAATATTTCCGGCTTTTTCAGGAAACTGGTTAAAGCCGGGGCTTCAGCTTTTTCTTCTTGTGGTTCCGGTTCTATGTCATTCTGCAAATATTTTCGACCGAAAAGGGTTATTAGAAGGATAATAATGGTTATCAAACTAAAATGCCAGAAGGGTTGTACGCCGGATATAATCATAATAAAACCGATTAATGCTCCAAAGCAAGCAGCCAGACTCCATCCTCCGTGGAAAGATGCCATAATAGTACGCCCATAAAGACGCTCTATGCCGATACCCTGTGTGTTAAGTGATATATCGCATAAGTTCCAGAAGACTCCGAAACAAAAGAGGAAAGCACCTAACATGTAGATATTGAATGCCGTCCCGATGGCAAATAAAGATAATGCATAGCCCAGAATGCTTATTTGTACCATTATACGACTTCCTAATCTGGAAACCAGATATCCGGCTAATGGTATGGCTACAAACTTGCCGACGGGTATGAGGAATAATACCAATCCCCAGTAAAATGCGTAATTTACTTCAAAAACATCCTTTATATCCGGTATACGGCTTGCCCAGCTTGAAAAGCATAGTCCCTGGGCTAAAAAAAAGGTTAGGACAGCGTAACGTATTTGTTCTTTTGGGAAAGAACTTCGTTTTTCTATTTCCATTTCCTGTAGTTAGTTCATTATGATTTAATAATTCCACAAAAGTAACCTTTTAGGCTTAATAAAAGGCATAACCGATTATGTTATTTTGGTCATAATAATGCTTTTAATAGTTCTTTTAGCTGTTTTTTGTTGACCGGTTTAGCCAAAAAGTCAGTACAGCCGGCATTCAGTGCTTGTTTGCGATTGTTGTCGAAAGTATATGCCGTAAGGGCTACGATTGGGATATTAAGATCATGTTTGCGTATTTCTTTTGTGGCTTCCAGGCCATTCATAAGCGGTAATTTTATATCCATTAAGATCAAATCAGGATGGGTTTCATGATATAACCGCACTGCATCTTTGCCATTTGAGGCTCTTATTATCTGATAATCCTTTTTCAAGATATGAAGTAACGATAAATAATTGTCGTTATTATCTTCTGCAACCATGAGTGTGTATTGTCTGTTGGCTACCTTGTCCTTAGTTGAAATTTTTATTTCTGCTTTTTGATCTTTAACTGTGGTTGCAGGTCTGGATGGTTTGGTTTTGCATGGAAGTGTGAACCAGAATAAAGAACCTTTGTTTAATTCGGAATCTACTCCTATTTCGCCCCCTAAATGGTGGATAATTGACTCGCAGATAGAAAGTCCTAATCCGGTACCTTGCACAAAACTGTCGAATTTGGCAAACCGGTTAAAGACAAAAGGTATATTTTCGGGAGAAATTCCTTTGCCCGTATCTTGCACATAGAAGCGTAAGCTATCGGCTGTATAAGAATAGCCCATCCGGATTGAGCCGGAGGTAGTGAACTTGCTGGCATTACTGAGGAAATTGGAAATAACTTGTGTCAACCTGTTTTTCTCCGAATAAATTATACAGGATTGTTCCGGCAAGTCTGTTTCCAGAGAGACGCCTTTCTTTATGCGGTATTTATAAATTTGTTCCAGATCATAGAATATCGTGGAAACATTTACGTCGGAATAGTTAAATTCAAGTTGTCCGGCTTCAATTTTAGATAAATCGAGAATATCATTTATAAGTTGTAATAATAACTCATTGTTTGCTTCGATAATATGGCTGTATTCTTCAATTTCGCTACGGTCATCCGTTTCAATGATGAGGTTTGAAAATCCTACGATAGCATTTAAAGGAGTACGTATCTCGTGGCTCATGTTTGCAAGAAATGCACTTTTTAAACGGTTCGATTCTTCGGCTTTATTTCGTAACTCAATGAGTTCGTCAGTCATTTTTAAGTCGGTTATATCCCAACGCACGCCTATTATACGGCATACTTTGCCTTCTTTATCACGTTCAAAAACGAGGCCATGTATTTCATACCATCGCATTTCTTTTCCGGGGAAAGCAACCCGTACCTGGATATCCATTGATTTAATGTCTCCACTTATTAAATCCTTTATGCCGTCTCTAAGAAGATGCATGTCTTCTTGATTCATGTATGTCAGGTATTTATCCAGTGAAACGTCGGTATATTCAAAAACAGCCGGATTGGGCGATGAGAATATATTGGTGCTTATATTATATTCCCAGGGTATAATTTGGGCTGCATCAAATGCAAACTCTAATTTGAATTTATTCTCTTCCTGCTCTTTTTGTTTCCTGATTTCTTCTGAAATGTCTTTTTCTGTGCCGACTACGCGTTTTACTTCTCCTGTTTTTCCGGAACGGATAATCATCGCATAGGTTTCGTAAAAATTGTATGAGCCATTACGCATGAAACGGAAAACCTGTCTTTGTTTTTCTTTTTCTCCGCAGGAAAGCTGTCTTATAAATTCACGGTATTTATCTACGTCGTCGGGATGTATGAATTCCATACAATGGTCAAGTGAAAAGCCATTTCCCGTAACCGATTCTTTATATAAGGAAGAAAACCATTGCTTTTTTACGTCATACATCCATGCAGATAATGAACCGGCATCAAGTGCTATAGATAGCTCTTTTCTTGTATTTTCCAGTTCCAGTTCTTTTTTTCGTATTTCTGTTGTATCTACAATAACAGATATGATATAAGAGGAACCATCGTTGTTGAGCAACCTGCTTTTGGTGATAATGCCCCATTTGCAAGGCTGTTTTGTTTCTTTATCTGTAATAATCCGTTCGAAAGAAAGAGGTGTTTTGCTATTGGAAGTCATAATATCTTCCTGACGGAATAATGCAGCTTCCGGATCATGGACTTCAAAATCGTTTTTGCCTAGCAAATCGCTACTATTAGTGTCTCCATAAAATTCGCAGGCTTTATCGTTGTAGAAAAGGTAACGAAATTCGTTGGACATATCCTTTACCGACAATCCGATTGGCAGGTTGTCTATGACGGATTGTAAGAATGTCTGTAATTTTAATACTTTACGTTCTGCTTCTACATGTATGGTAACATCGTGACAGAAATAAATAACATTGTCTTTGTTAAATGGAACAGTGCGTGCACGGCCATAATGAATGTTGTCGTCGATTTTTACTTGATAATCGAAAGAAAATACTTGCTTTGTGTCTTTTGTGCGGATTAAATTTTTAGTAATTATGGAAGCCGCTTCTTTAAATGCTTCTATTGGAGCGATGGCATCTTGTAAGCTTTTTCCTATCATCTCCTGCCAATCAAGACCTAATAAAACATTTTCCTGAGGGTTGATTATGTCTGTTATTTTTAGTGAAGAATCAAAAATGAATGCCATATCCGGCATTGCTTTTAATAGCCTCATCATGCGTTGATTTGCTATTTTATACTGTTCTTCTTTACGTTTGCGGAAATGGAGGATAACAATAAATAATATCGACATGAGTACAATAACCATTACAAATAAAAATACTTCCATCGGATATTCTTTAATGAGGGAAGGAGCCTCGTTGTAAAATATAGTGTTTGGAGGAAGATTTTTAGGATTGATACCATAATATTGTAATGTCGGATAATTAATATGGTATTGAGGCAATGATGGTGTCATTTGGAAAGAAGGACTGTTCTTAATCCCTTTTGTCAAGACATCATAAGTAAGGTTGGCAATGTCGTTTCCCAGATTTTTTCCTAGAATAAAATAGCCTCCTAAGAAATTTAAACTTGAAAAATCCTGGTCACGTACTTGGTAAAGTACGTGAGATTTAGAACGGGATAGTTCGTTATGCAACATGGTATAAGCATGAGGATAGTGGTTGACGTCGGTATACCAACCCGCTGATAATAATGCATGACGGCTATCCATATTTGATATGGAATCGATTAGTTGTGTCGTGGAAAGTTTGTCTCCACTTAAAAAGCAAACATCCAGTGAATCGATTTCATCAAACAACGAACACAGGTAATCGGAAAAGTATCGTAATGAATATCGGTTGTCATAGTAAAAAGCAACATAGCGCACTTCGGGTTGCAGTTTTTTTATTAGTTGCAGATTTTCTTTGATGAAATCGTTGTAAAAATATCCTGTAACCTGGGAATTATCGAATGTAGTTTCCATTTTAGGGAACTGTGTTATGTTTGTGATAGAATCTGTTTGGGCCAGCTTCTCATAATCTATAAATATAGGTTTGACGTTTCCTAGAATGACCGGAATAGTATGCCATTCCGGAATACATACTTTGCGATATACACTCCATGCTTCATTGCCCAGCAATACGACAGCTGACGGCGGTTCTTGATAAGCTTTGAATAGCTGTTTCATCCAAATAGCCCATGTTTTGAAATTTGGTGAAGATTCGCTATCCATATATTCAATTGAAATTGAAACGTCGGTTTTGTCTTTTAATGTTTTTTCAAAAGAGGAAATAATATTTATGCCTCCTTCTTTTAAAGGAGAATATGAGCTTATCAATAATACTTTTTCCTTTTTGCCTGTATTTTGATTCGCCAAAGTAGTTTCCGGACACAATATAAAAGCTAGTATTAATACTAGTAATGTTTTTATAACCCCAATTTCCATTCTTGTTTTATAGAGTGTACAAAGATATGTATAAATCAATATGGTTGCATTGAAAATCGTTGAATTTTATAAGATTTAATTAATTATTCAAATTTATGATAATAATATGATACTTTTATTATCTTTATCGGGGTTGTGGATTATCGGTTTTTATAACATCGGGGTATTTAGGAATGGCGATAATTCCTTGAATGCTCTGGAAATCAATAAACAATGATGAATATAAGAAATACAACGTTAGCCGATTTAAGTCATGTGATGGAAATCTATGACTACGCTAAAAGATTTATGCAAGAGCATGGCAACGGGAATCAGTGGATTAATGGTTATCCTTCAACGGAATTGATTGTTAGGGAAATAGAAAAAGGGCATAGCTTCGTTTGCGAAGATGAAAAAGGGGAAATAGTCGGGACATTCTGCTATATAGAAGGAATAGATCATACTTATTTACGTATTTATGAAGGTAAATGGCTTAATAATGAACCTTATGCGGTGATTCATCGTATGGCATCAAATGGAAAACAAAAAAATGTATCTTCCGAATGTTTGGAATGGAGTTTTAGGAAATGTAATAACATCCGTGTGGATACGCATCGCGATAATGTTGTAATGCAGGCTATTTTAAAAAAACATGGCTTTATGCAATGTGGTATTATTTATGTTGATAACGGAACAGAGCGGTTGGCCTTTCATAAAGTGATAGATTGTCAGCCTTAGTTTTTTATATTCTTATAATCCTTGGTTTAATTCTTTTCCCGGATACGCTTTGTAGAAAGAAAAAATCCTGACAACCAATCGGCCATCAGGATTTCTTTAAGTACCCAGACCCGGTACAAACCATAGAAATCATAGGAAAATAAAAGAATTTATCTTCCTTATTATCAATTACTTGAATGTTTCCTATTTTCTCTATTTTTGCCATATTTTGCCCATTTTCCGTTATTCAGTACACTTTTAGTACACTTTGAAATATCATTTTCTTTTGTACCTTTGCAATATCGGAAAACAAAAGAAAATCAACTATTTAGCGTAATCACCCGGTTATGGTACCTAAATCGGGATAAAACCTCTAAACAATGGCAAAGTTAGAAAATAAAACGAAAGAAAACCCCAAGTTAGAGCAAAATAAGCTCTCGGATGGTAGAATCAGCCTTTACTTAGAATATTATTTAGGTAGAGAGGAAAAGCCCGTATTAGATGAAAACGGCAATCAAGTGTACTATGATAGTGGAAAGATGCAAGGTAAGCCCAAGTTTGCAGTAAAGCACAACAGGCGAAAAGAAAACCTTAGTCTGTATCTGATAGATAAGCCCCGTACCCCTGCGGAACGCCAGCAGAACAAAGAAACATTGGAGCTTGCCACAAAGATACGTGCGGAGCGTGAGCAGGAGTTTAAAGAAAGTATGTTAGGCTATCGGTTAAAAAAAGATAGAACGGTCAATTTCTTAGACTATTTCCAAGCCTATATCAACAGTTATACCAAGAAAGATATTCGCATGGTACAAATTGCGCTTAGCCGTTTTAAGGACTTCTTAAAAGAACAATACCCCATGAATGAGTTTAGTATCAAGCCGGAACTTATCACCAAAGAAATGATGGAGCAGTTTGTTGCCTATCTGCAATCCCGAAGTGTGGGTGAGGGTGCTAAAAGCATTTACCAGCGTTTCAAGAAAGTTATTCGATACGCGATTGACCACGATGTAATGTTGAAAGACCCATGTAAAAGCGTTACCTGCAAAGTGGATAGCCAAATGCTTCGGAAAGATGTTCTCTCTCCCGAAGAAATCCAAAAGTTGGCAGCTTGCCATTATGACAACGAGAACCCGAATGTCAGACGTGCTTTTATCTTCTGCTTATACTGCGGTCTGCGCTTCTGTGATGTAAAAGACCTTACCTATAAGAATGTGGATTACGCTAATCGGTTATTGAAATTTGAACAAAGCAAGACAAAGGGACATTCTGCCAGTAGTGGTGTGGTTATTCCTCTGAATGATGGTCTATTGTCTATCATTGGTGAAGCCCCGGCAGATAAAAACTGTTTGATATTCGATTTACCTACTTACGAAAGTTGCTGTAAATCAGTAAAGCGTTGGGTAAAGAGAGCCGGGATAGACAAACATATAAGCTGGCATTGTGCCCGGCATTCGTTTGCCGTGAACATTCTGAACAATGGGGCTAATATCAAAACCGTAGCCAGCCTTTTAGGGCATAGCGGATTGAAGCATACGGAGAAATACACCCGTGCGGTGGATAAATTGAAAGAGGAAGCAATAAACAGCTTGCCCGAACTAAAGTTTTAACCATAAAAGACTTATCTTTGTAACTATGAACTTTGAAGCATTAGTAAAACATATCAGCACGATACAGAACACGTTGCAGGCACAAGCCGCACACGCTGTAAACCTTGCCCTTACTTCCCGTAACTGGCTTATGGGGTGCTATATCGTGGAGTTTGAGCAGAACGGAGAAGACCGTGCCGCCTACGGTGAACAATTGTTGAAAAAACTGGAACAACGACTGAAAACAAAAGGTCTGAATGAACGTAGATTCCGTGAATTTAGGCGGCTGTACCTCGTTTATCCACAACTAAAAGAACCTGTTACACAACACATTGCATCACAAATTCAAATTCGGCAGTCATTGACCGCCGAATTCACTGAACCAATTCGGCGGTTGGTGACCGCCGAATCTGAAAATGGCGTTTGGAAACTATCAACAGAATACCCACAAACCGAAACGTGGATGATTCCGGCTGATAGATTATTCAACAGATTATCTTCCACCCATTTAAATACCATATCGGGAATTGAGAACCCGGTAAAACGTGCTTTCTATGAAATGGAAACCATGCGTGGCTGCTGGTCTGTAAAGGAGTTAGAGCGACAAATCGCATCTTTATATTACGAACGTAGCGGACTATCCAAAAACAAAGAAGCCCTCTCCGCTTTAGTCCAGCAACAAGCAACCTTATTACAACCTAAAGATGTTATCAATACCCCTGTTACTTTGGAGTTCTTAGGGTTGAATGAACGTGCATTAGTGACGGAAAACGATTTGGAACAATCCATTCTTGACAACTTGCAACGCTTCCTATTGGAAATGGGACATGGCTTCTGCTTTGAAGCCCGGCAAAAACGCATCTTGATTGATGAAGATTATTTCTTTGCCGACCTTGTGTTCTATCATCGTATCTTGAAATGTCATGTTATTGTAGAATTGAAGATAGACAAGTTCCACCATGAGTATGCTTCGCAACTAAATATGTATCTGAACTATTTCAAAGCGGAAGTGATGCAGCCGGATGATAATCCACCTATCGGTATTCTGCTTTGCACTGAAAAGGGAGATACATTAGTAAAGTATGCCACTGCCGGATTAGACCCGAATATCTTTGTACAAAAGTACATGATAGAACTTCCAAGCGAGGAAGAAATAAAAGCATTCATCGCTTCCTCAAATTACTAACCTGTCATCAAAAATAATACTGGCGAGAAGAAAAATACTGTTTTTCTTTTCGCCAGCACGTATATTTTGCTGCTAATAGAAAAAGGTTTAATCCGTTTTGGATATATAAACAAAAGTACAAACTAAACTTATAGAACTTGATATGTATAAGAAGTCCAATTTTGTTTGATATAATCCACCTTGCAATTCTCCGTAACGATATAATCTATTTCAGCCAAAGAAGCAAAGGGGTAATTCCGTGCTGTATTTAGTTTTTCACCCGACACAAGGACAACTCGCTTGCCACCTTGTTTTATCATGCAACGTTTTATAACGGCTTCTTCCCTATCTGCTGTGGTCAAACCTTTCTGTGGATGAATATCACTTACCCCTATGACAACCCAATCAGGATAAACAGACTGTATCATTTGAAAGACCGACACACCAACTGTCACTTGTGAGGGAGAAAACACCCTACCCCCTAAAAGAATTAAATCGACATTCGGATAGCTGGAGAGTTCGTTAGCAATGGGTAAAGAATTTGTATATATCGTAAACTTCTTGTCTTTAGGCAATTGTCGCACAACTTCTAAATTAGATGTACCTCCGTCTATCAATATCACATCTCCTTCTTTGAATAGAGGAACTAATTTAGCCGCCATTTCTTGTTTGATGAGAGTGGCTGTATTTAACCTTTCCGAAAACTGTATGGAAATGCCAGATTTGGCGATTGCACCTCCATGTACTTTGGTAAGTAATCCCTGATTTTCCAACTCTACCAAGTCTCTTCTCAATGTATCATCAGAAATATTTAATTCTGCACTCAAATCGGTAACAAAGATTCGGTTATCCTTGTTTATTCGGTCAATTATATACCTATGTCTTTCTTCTTTCAGCATAATCCTGCATCGTTAATGTTGCATATTTCCGCAAATATACTTATCTTCAAACAAAAAAATCAGTATTTTGTGATGTTTTTAAATATAAAATGCGGATTTATGCAACATTGTATGTTCTTGAGGATAAAATACAAAGAACTGGCAGAAAAACCGCATTCATTCTAATTCTCCATTTGCTGGTTTCTTAGAAAAAAACAGTTAAACAATATTAATATAAGAACAATGTTTGCAACAACTCTTTCACTCCTTTTACGCATCCTATCCAATCCGATAGGAAACGTGTTTCAAAAGAAACTGACTGAAAAACAAAATCATCCGTTATTGGTCAATTTTCTGACTTTTTTCATCTTAAGTATTTTTTGCATTATCCCGGCATGGCAGTTGGATTGGAAACAAGTTTCCAACTATAGTTGGTATTATGGAGCCGTAGCCGGAATATTTGGTGCAGTAGGCAATGGGCTTTTAGTAAAAGCCTTGCAAGGGGGAGATTTGTCCATCTTAGGACCTATCAATTCCTACAAATCAGTAGTGGGTATCTTGATAGGTATTATCTTTTTGCATGAAATTCCTAACATTTGGGGAATTATCGGCATTGTTCTCATTATTTATGGTAGTTACTTTGTACTGGATACTATGGAAGAACATTTTTCTTGGGCTTTACTGAGAAATAAAGAGATACAATACCGCATTTGGGCAATGATATTGACAGCTATCGAAGCCATATTTATAAAAAAGGTGATTCTTTATTCCTCCACTACGATTTCTTTTTTCTTTTGGTGTTGGTTCGGAGCATTTTTTTCTTTTGTACTCTTATTCTGTTTCAAAGTTCATTTTCCAAAAGAATTGAAGAAGATAAAGTATAGCCATTTACCAATGTACGGTTTGTTGGTTTTATGTATTGGAACGATGCAATATACTACTAATTATGTTTTCTCACATATGAATGTAGGTTACGCCTTAGCCTTATTCCAATTATCCACTATAGTAAGTATTATCTTAGGGTATAAGATATTCAAAGAACAGAATATTAAAAAGAAACTGTTAGGTGCAATAGTGATGGTTGTTGGTTCAATAGTTATTATTATGCTAAACTAATGCAATTAGTTTTTATCATTCAAAGTAAGTATCAAAAACCTGCAATACACAGAAAGAAAAAGAAGTGAATCTGAAAAGCCGGAATGGTGAATGTGCTTCATCCGTCCCGGCTTTCCCCGTTTATGGCTTGCCCAACTTATCGGCTTCCTCCTTTAGCTGTTCGGCTTGCTCGTTCAACAGCCTTGCACGTTCCAGTGCTTCCGCCTGCTTTTGGCTGCGGTATTCAAAATCCATCACGGAATCGGTCAAACTTCGGATAAAGCCGTTATCCCGTTGCCATTTGAACTTGTTTTCCAGCATATCAAAAGTTTCTCCGTCTGCCTGTCCTTGCATCAGCAAATAGCGGTATTTCATATCGTTGTCCTGCAACTGCTGCATACGTTCAGCCAAACGGACATTCAAGAATATGGAAGCGGAACAGATAACCAGCACTGCCGAAAAAAGAAACAATCCCGGACGAATCCAAGAAGCGACCTTGTTGTAAATCCGTTGATAGAGCGGTAAGGGCGCAGCTTCCTCTTTATCCGTCTTGCAAGAGCCCAAAGCATCAATCATTACCTTGAAACAACGGTAGGTTTCCAATACTATTTTCTTGGTGTCCTCGATATGTTTCTGCTGACCCTGCATCCTGTTCCTTATCTCGTCAAGCTGGCTTCGGATAGCCTGCAAATCCTTTTCGGGAATAGCCGGGTTACTGTGCAGTTCCGACAATGCCTGTTCGATTGCGTTCAGTCTTTCGAGAGTTTCCTCCCGACTGGCTGGCGTTACCTGTGCTTCCTGCTTCTCTTTCAGTTCTGTGACCATTGAGAGAAGCCCCTCTAAAATCAAATTTTCCTCCATACGCTTATAACTTTAGTTGTTTTTTCTTTTTTTTCTTCTTCTTTCTCAAAAAGGAATCATCGGGCATTTCATCAGCCGGGGCTGACAAACCGGAAAACAGACCGCCAAAACCTGTTATAAAAGAATTATCCGCTTTGTCGGGTGCTGATACTGATTTCTGAACAGGTGCAGTAACCGTCTGCTTATTGCTTCCGACTGTCGTCTGCCCTACATCCCCAAAACGTTTATCCAGTTTGGAAAAACTGAAATTGCGGTCTATCTCCGAACCCTTGAACGTGTATTCGCCTTTGGAAAAGGAAACGCCTTGTATCTCGTTTGTCTGTCCCTTGTACTTGAACTGGACAGTAATACCCTTTTCCGCTAACCGCTCCTGTAACTGCTGCCAGTTCTTGGACTTCTCGATTTCATTCTTTACAGCGTTGTAAATCTCGTATTTCGATTTGTCCGGCTCTTTCAAGCGGTGCTGCTTCACCTGTTCTTTCCCACCAGCGAAATAAAGCCCGTGCTTGGCTTTCAGCTTCTTGCATACCTGCTCGTTGCGGTACATATCGTTTTTGTCCGAAATGGTCTTGCCGTTGTTGTCTATACGGTTGAACACGATATGCACGTGCGGATGCTCCCGGTCTTGATGGCGCACGATGATATACTGCGTATCGGTGATTTTCATCTCACGCATATATTCCTGCGCAAGCTGTATCATCTTCTCGTCTGTCAATTTGGGCGCATCCACTGCCGAATAGCTTAGCGCAATATGTCCGACCGGCTTTTTCAAGTCGGGATTCATCCCGGTCTGCATACAGAAGCTGCGGATTATATCTCCCCGGCTTTCTGTCAGTACCCCGTCCGCATGGAGCAAAGCCGCCTGTTCCTTGCCCAGTACATAGTTCACGCAGCCCTTAAACCCGCTTCCCTTTTTTATTTTTCCAATCATCCGACAACTGGTTTATAATTTCGACAATCCTGTTTTTGAGTTTCACCAGTTCCACCGCCACCAGTGCGAAACCTCCGGCATTCGCCCGGTGCGCCAACTGGTTGATGTTGTTGGCTTCCCCTGCCAGTTTGCGGATGGTGTCCGCATCCTGCCTGTTCAGCCGGGGTATGACCTCTGCCGAAACAACCGCTTGCCGTACATACTCACTGACACGCAACCCGGCTTCCCCGGCTCGCTTCCTGATGGCGTAATACTGCAACTCGGTCAGCTTCGTGCTGACTACCCGTTGCTGCTTCTCTATCCGTTTCTTTGCCGGACGTCCCCCCGGCTTATCCTTTATATTCGTCATAGGTTTTTACATTTAAATGATATCTTAAAAATTGCGACCAACGGGAGAAATTTTCTTTGCTGTCAAGCAAAGCAAGGTAGTTTCGGTTTACCGAAACATAACCTTGCTCTCCAAATTAAACCGCCTGCCGCTGGTAATCCTGCCGGACTAAATGCCCCTGCCCCTTTTCTGTCTTGGGGCGGCACGTTGTCCGGTTTCCTGCTTTATCGCCTGCGCTTGGCTGGTACTGTTCTTCTGTTCCTGCTTCCTGCCGCACAGGTAATCGTTCAAGTCCGAATAACCCCTATAATTGTCCGAGAAGTCACGCACACGGTAGGAGTATTCCAATTCGATAGCCCGTGTCGCTTCATATCCTGCCTTGTCATTGTCAAGCATACAGTGGATGCGTTCATACGGGTACAGCACGTCAATAGCTTTCGGCACATTGACAGTAGAGTTGAGTATGACATAATCCTGCCTGTCAAGGTCGGGCATGGTCGGACAGTTCTTCATCCGGAGCGTGAGGAAAGAAAGATAGTCCATAAAACCCTCGAATACCAAACACTTCTCTCTCGGCTCTCCCTGCTGCCGTATATGGGTGATGTCTTTCGGGGCGATGCAGCCTTTGAAAAAGGAATTGCGAACCTCGTAACCTCCTGCCATGTTCGGGAAACCGATAGCAAAGAACGGTCTGCCGTTATTGGTAAAATGGAGTTCCTTACATTCTCTTTTTGCCAGTTCGATATTGATACCCCGTCCCTGCAAGTAACGGAGCAATGCCGGATGGGTCAAGTCACGGACTTCCAAATGTTGGAAACTCGGTTCTGTCCTACGCTGGGGAAAAGAAAAACTGACCGGGCGGACGTGCGGTGTCTGTTCCGCTATCCGGTTTAAAAGGTATGGCAGGCTGTCGGAGCAATAGAGTTCCTTTGCCAGTGCAATGATGTTGCCGCCCTTGCCTGCACCAAAGTCATACCAAAGGTTGCGGTCAGTGTTCACCTTGAAAGACGGTTCGTATTCTTCCCTTAACGGTGATTTGTACCATAAGCCGTTGCCCTGCTGCTTGACAGGAGAGTAGCCTAAACTGTGCAGATAGTCTGCGATGGGTATTTGTTTCACATCTTCGATATTCATAACATTTTCTTTTTTTGGGATTAAAAAATAGTTGAAAAGTGCGCCAGTCCTGTTTAGTCCGTTATATATATCCGTACCATACTAAACCTGCCTGTTCCGATACAGGGAAATAGTAAGTCCGTTCCTCTTATATATACACCCGGACTAAACCAAACTGACTTTTAATAATGGAAATCGGGATTATAGCGGTAGCCCTTGCCCTCTTTCACAATCATGCGCTTGTTCACAAGAAACTTGTTAAGTTCCACATGGATATTGCGTCCACGCTTGTAGCCGATACTCGCATAACCCTGTTTCAAGGTCTTTAGGACATTCTCGTAACCATATATAATCTGTTTGCCAAAACCGTTTTCCAAAGCTATCCTGTGTTGTTGCTCCGTCAGTTCTGCCAGTGGAAAGCCCCTGTCTTGGCTGGGCTGCTTGAATACATAACCGTCCACAGCTTCCGGCAATGCGTTGTCATTGATACGGAATGCGAACGGGTCAAACTCCCGGTCACGTATGTGCATCGCCTTTACCTCGCTTATGTTGCCGTCCTGCTGGCTTTTCGTGATTTGCAGGATGGTTTCAGCCTTGTTGTTCAGTTCCGTACCGATATGTCCCCTTGTGTTATCATCCCCCTTGTTCAAATGCAGTACGGTATGGATATGCAGGTTATATCCGCTTGACCAGCGCATCAAGAGGTTGATTAGGTCAGTCGATTCGCTGGGGCTGTTGATGTCATACATCAAGTCACGGATTCCGTCAATGATGAGTAACCCCACATCGGGCATATTTTCAAGCATATAGCCGATAATCTGTTTCCGCTTGTCGGGGGTCTGCTCCCTTAGCACGATGAAAACAAAATCGTCCCTGTCCTTGTCGGTAGGCAGTCCGGCAAGCCGCAAAATACGCTCCATGACCTTATAGCAATGGTATTTGCTCTGCTCGGTATCTACATAGAGGATTTTCCGCTTGTTCGGTGGCAGGTATGCCGAATACTTCAGTACCTCGTCATTCTTCAACGCTGCCGCAACGATAGCGGAAATGTTGAATGTCTTTTTGCTCTTGGCTTTACCCGTGGATGCGCTGAAATTACCCAGCGTGCCAATGGTAGAGCCGTTCACCCAAAGTATTTCGGGCGGCACCTCGTAAGTGTCCGTTACCTTTAGATGAATGGTTTTCCAAAGGGCTGCGAAATCCTCTTTCTGCATGGTGATGTCCTGCCTGGCTTCTGTCGCTTTTCTATTTTCCATAGCCGTTATTTCTTTAGAGGACGGTTAAGGATATACTTCTGCGCTTCCTGCTCTATCTGCGCCTGCGTCTTGACCGGGTTCTGACGTAACCATGCTTCCAATTCCGCTTTCTCAAAATAAAGCATTTTGCCCTGCGGCTTGTAATGGGGTATCAAGTTACCCGAAGTCAGCTTGTACAGGTAACTTTTAGAAAGGTTCAAAAACTTGCTCGCTTCATCGAAGCTAAGCACGTTCTTTGAAAGGAACAACATTTTTTCGAGTTCGGAAACTCTTAACTCTAAATCTCTTTCCATATTGTTTAGGAATTTAGGTGAAACAATATGAAGGTGCGCACCCTCGTTTTTTTGTTAACGGGGGCAAAGTTAAGAGCTTGAAAATGAAGTCTAATTGACCTTTGTTTGAGCGTTCAATCTATGCTCAACCTTTTTGCAGTTGTTTGATGTATTTGTCTATGATTTCATATCCTTTCGGATAGATGTTTTTCGCTTGGTCTGTCGCACTCGACAGGTCAGTACGTGTAAGCGGTTCACCTTTTATCTTCTTCAATATCAGCTTATTGTTTGCTATGACAGACTGCCATTCATAAACGATGTAATTATAACAGCTAAGTTGCATCATAAGATAGGCTAACAGACGGGTATTATTAACTTTCAATACCCCATTCAGTTTGCAGTTGAAAAAATCGGTAAGTATTTTGGCACTGACGGTAGTAGTAAACATATTTGCTTCATTCACACAGTCGGTCAGAAGTTTGATTTCATTGGCTTTCAACGTGGACTTGAAAGGATTGCTTTTGCCCACAATCTTGGTTGGATTAGTATCTGCACTTTCCTCTTTCTCTTTTGGCAAGGCTTGCTCTTGGATGGCAACCGCATCTGTATAGTAATTGCTTTCCTGTTCTTGCAGATAGCGCAAATACTTGGAAAGCACGATAAGATTAACGATAATGGACAAATAGGGAAGCCGCCCATCATAACAGGACGGTTCATGCAAATATGCGTCCATATCAAAATCAGAGCAGCGGAAACCGATATACTTTTTTCTTTCATCAGAATTCAAGTCCTCAAAATAACCGCTTTCCCACAAAAAATCGGGAATATACATATCCAATACAATGTTACGCACGACACGGTATTTTTGTTGGATGGCTACAATATTTTCAGTCACACGGAAAATTTCTTGTCGCAAATAATCCTTTAGCTGGGCTTGCGTCAAATATTCACGTTTTAAAAATAGTGCATCTACTTTAGTTTTATAGTCATGAGCTATACAACTATCTAATATCTTCTGTATTTCTCTGAAATTGGTTTCTATATGATTTTCCATAATCGTGTGCCTTTAAACGTTCTTACTACAAATATAAGGTAAGAATCTCACTTTTCCCGAAAACATCGGCAATAATAAGGAAGAAAAGATAGGATAAGCGTTAAGAAATTATAAAGATATGGGGAAGAAAACTATTAAAGTACACCTTTTCTTTGTATTCGTCATTCAGTACACATTTAGTACGCCCTATAAAAGCAGAAAACCCTGATAATCAGGTGATTATCAGGGTTTATTTGTACCCAGAGCCGGGATCGAACCGGCATGGAAGTGAATCCACTGGTGTTTGAGACCAGCGCGTCTACCAATTCCGCCATCTGGGCATCTCTTGTTTTGAAATGCGTTGCAAAGGTAGGCATATTTTTGAACTTCGCAAGAGTTTTGTCGTTTTTTTTCAAATAATATATGGTGGAAGAATAAATAACAGATTATTTCGTTAGCTTTGTGGTGGATGTATAATTAAAACAGCTATATCATGAAAGATAATTACTGCGTTATCATGGGAGGAGGAATCGGTAGTCGTTTCTGGCCGTTTAGCAGAGAAAGTTATCCGAAACAGTTTCTGGACTTCTTTGGTACCGGTCGGTCGTTATTACAGATGACTTTCGATCGTTTTTCTAAAATTATTCCAACTGAAAATATTTATATCGTAACAAATGAACTGTACGCAAAACTTATCAAGGAACAATTACCCGAATTAAAAGACAATCAGATTTTACTCGAACCTACTCGTCGTAATACGGCTCCTTGTATTGCGTATGCGACTTATCATATAAAAGCATGTAATCCGAATGCAAACATAGTGGTTGCTCCTTCAGATCATCTTATATTGAAGGAAGATATTTTTTTGCGAGATGTGCAGAAAAGTCTGGATTTTGTAAAAGAGAATGAAGCGCTGGTGACATTAGGTATTAAACCGAGCCGTCCGGAGACTGGATATGGCTATATCCAAAGTAGTGATACGATGCTTGGCGATTTTACGAAGGTGAAGACTTTTACGGAGAAACCGAATCTGGAGTTGGCTAAAGTGTTTTACGAAAGCGGAGAATTTTTCTGGAACTCCGGTCTGTTCGTGTGGAACGTGAATACGGTGCTGTCTGCGTTCGAAAAGTTCCTGCCTGAAATAAGCGCTCGTTTTGATCTGGGAAAAGAGAAATTCAACACACCGGAAGAACGTCATTTTATACATGAAAACTTTCCTTATTGCCCTAATATATCAATAGATTATGGTGTGATGGAAAAAGCTGATAACGTATATATGCTTTGTGTGGATTTTGGTTGGGCGGACTTAGGAACCTGGGGATCTTTATTTGATATAGCACATAAAGATGAGAATAATAATGCTGTTCTTAAGAATAATAAGGCCCTGATGTATGAAAGTTCGAATAATGTCGTGGCTTTTGAAAATCCGAACCGTTTGGCTGTAGTGCAAGGTATTAATGACTGTATAATTGCCGAATCGGGAAATGTATTGCTTATCTGCAAGAAAGAAGATGAGCAGCGAATCAAGCAATATGTTGCAGATGCACAGATTAAGTACGGAAAAGAGTTTAATTAAACATAAGTATAAAAATTGCGGGTGAAAAGTGGTCTTTAATTCTAAAGGCCACTTTTTTTCTTTTATGGTTTGTCCGAATAAATCTGTGTTTTATCCGAAATATTTTTCTTTAATCTTGTTATATTAAAAACGGAGAGTCATGAGAAATATGTTTATTATTGCAATATTGCTGATAGGTAGTATTGCTGCTGTAAATGTACAGGGCGAAGTGGTTAACAATTTAAATATACAGGAGAAAAATGTAATGAAGAATCAGAGTGAAATATATTTTGCCGGAGGTTGTTTCTGGGGAACAGAGCATTTTATGAAACAAATAGATGGCGTAACGGCTACGCAAGTAGGGTATGCAAACGGGAATATTGATAATCCTACTTATGAACAGGTCTGTACGGATAAAACGGGCTTTGCAGAGACAGTGAAGGTGAAGTATGATCCGCAAGAAGTGAATTTGAGTCTGTTGATCGATCTTTATTTTAAGACAATTGATCCAACCAGCTTGAATCGTCAGGGAGGCGATCGAGGGTCACAATATAGGACCGGTATTTATTATACGGATGAAGCTGATTCGCCAATTATCCAATCTGCTATTAAAGAGTTATCCAAGAAGTATTCAAAACCTGTACTTGTTGAAGTAAAGCCGTTGAAGAACTTTTATCCGGCAGAAAATTACCATCAGGATTATCTGGATAAACATCCGGACGGTTATTGCCATATTAGTCCTGATCTGTTTGATTTTGCCAGGAAAGCGAATGCTCCTATCTCTTATACAAAGCCGGATGATGCAACACTCCGTAAGAAACTGACAACTGAACAATATGCTGTTACGCAGAAAAATGCAACCGAACCGGCTTTCCATAATGAATATTGGAATGAACACAGGGACGGCATTTATGTAGATATCACAACTGGCGAACCTTTGTTTGTCTCAACAGATAAGTTTGATTCGGGTTGCGGATGGCCTAGCTTCTCCAAACCTATAAAGAAAGATATTATAAAAGAAAATGTGGATACTTCGCACGGTATGGTGCGTACGGAAGTAAGGAGTAAAACGGGTGATGCTCATCTGGGGCATTTGTTTAATGACGGACCTGCCGAATTAGGAGGAATGCGTTACTGCATAAATAGCGCTTCGCTGCGTTTTATTCCGAAGGAGAAGATGAAAGAAGAAGGTTATGCCGGTTACTTATATTTGTTGGGAAAATAATTAACGGGCCTGTAACCACTTTTTGCCCAAATAACGAACAGGATACCAGGCTGCCAGGAGTCCGATAGTTAATACCGTAATAAATACGGTAATAATATCCGTCATTTCCAAACGAACAGGATAAGCGTCGATAATAAAAGCTCCGGCAGTCTGCCCCAGTTTTATTAAACCTAACTCTTGTTGCAACAGGCATAAAATTATACCTATTGTTATGCCTATCAAAGCACCGAATCCTGAAATCATCCAACCTTCAAACAGAAATATGCAGCGGATCAACTTATCGTCTGCTCCCATGTTGCGTAGCGTACGTACGTCTTCTTTCTTCTCGATCATTAACATAGAGAGCGAGCCAACAACGTTAAACAAAGCTATGGCCAGGATAAAACTCAATATCAGAAATGTCATCCATTTTTCTACCTGCATCATCTTGAAAG
The DNA here is from genome assembly GCF_900108035.1 of Parabacteroides chinchillae. Taxonomy (GTDB): domain Bacteria; phylum Bacteroidota; class Bacteroidia; order Bacteroidales; family Tannerellaceae; genus Parabacteroides; species Parabacteroides chinchillae. The sequence goes on along the minus strand of NZ_FNVS01000016.1, from coordinate 46,839 downwards.
ACGCATCCTGTTGTTCAAAACGGTCTTGAACTTTGAACTTGTCCCCTAATATCTCTTTTATCTGTTTTTTTACGGACGAAAGACTTGCACCATCAATCAGCTTTAGTTCTATGGCTGTAACCTCTTTGTCGTAATGAAATAAATTGCGTGCCAGATCCAGCGAAACAATCATAAGCCCTTCATCATAGATTTGTTGGTTAATGCAGAATACGCCGCCAATATAAGCATACTCTACATTAAAAGAAGCGGCCGGATTAGCCATGTTTACTTTCTCGTCCCGTTTGGGTGCATAAATTTCCATTGGAGATACAAAACCTGCATTAATTCCCAGTGCAGAGGCTAGTCCTATACCTAATGTAGCATAGTCTACGACATCTTCTCTGAGTGCAAATCTTCCGTCTACCAAAACACTGTCTATTCGAGCCAGATTTTCAAACTTATTATCTACTCCTTTAATCACGGCTACATTCTGCCGGTCACGATAACGAACCAAGGCATTGTCTTGTAATACTTCGCTGAAAATCGCAATTTCAGGAAGTGATTTTACCTTTTGTATCTCTTTCGTTGTGGGATCAAAAACTTTTCCTGTATTGGGAGTAATTTTTAATTCCGGATCAAAACTGCTAAATAATGCAGAGACAAGGTCGTTGAACCCGTTATATACAGAAAGAGCACAAACAAGAGCTATAGTAGCTACTACCACACCACAAACCGATACCATCGAAATGATATTGATGGCATTGTGCGATTTCTTCGAGAACAAGTATCTCCGGGCTATATAAAACGGGAAGTTCAAGGTGAAAGCTACTGTTTCAGGAGTTTGTCAATATTGTCGATATAGTCCAGAGAATCGTCAATGTAAAAACTTAGTTCCGGAATTTTGCGTAACTGTTTTCCTGTGCGTTGTCCCAAATCAAAGCGAATCGCTTTTGTGTTTGTCTGAATGGCTTCCAACAATTCCTTTGACTTTTCCGAAGGAAAGATGCTCAGGTAAGCACGCGCTACGCCCAGGTCTGCACTTACGCGTACACGACTAACTGATATCAAAACACCATGCATACCTTGTGTTTGCTTCTGAAATATGTCGCTTAACTCTTTTTGGATAAGACGCTCTATTTTGTTTAATCTAGTACTTTCCATAATCTCTATATTTTATTTTTTCCAAATCATTGTAAGGCCGTCACGTAAGGGTAGAATTACTTTTTCTATCCTTTCATCTTTCTTGATCTTTTCATTAAAAGCCAGAATACCGATGGTTTGTTTGTCCGACGTATGTGGCTTTTCCAGTACTTTGCCGTCCCATAATGTGTTGTCTGCCAAAATCAGACCTCCGGGGCGGACTTTTGGGAATATCATGTCGTAATACTCCGAGTACAAGCGTTTGTCTGCATCAATGAATACCAGGTCGAATGTTTCATCCAGTTGAGGAATAATTTCCATGGCGTCGCCGATGTGTAGACGGACTTTGTCTTTATGTGGCGAAACAGATAGGTATTTCTGAATGAAATCTTCCATTTCATCATTGATTTCCAATGTATGGATCAATGAATCCTCTTCCATACCTTCTGCCATGCAAAGAGTGGCATACCCTGTGTAAGTACCGATCTCTAGCACCCTGCGAGGACGTAGTATACGGCAAAACATTTTCAGTATTCTGCCCTGCAGATGTCCTGATAACATTCGCGGACGAAGAAGATTCACATTTGCGTCCCTGTTCAGGGTAGAAAGCAAAGCTCCTTCTTCATCGATGTGAGTTAGTATGTACTCGTCTATTGTCACGTTATTCAATTATTCTTTAAAAGTAGGCAGTTGATAATTGTCTCCTGCTTCTAATACTTTACCTACATTATTGATTTCGAGGAAAGTTGTTCCTCCTCCTTCTCCGAAGCTTCCGCTTAAATAAGCAACCATATCGTTATTGGTGATACGTCCGCTCTTTATTAACTGGTTCAAAGCATCGTAGAAATAGCCCCGGCGACTATCGTTCCAAGGTTGATATACTGCCCAAACACCATAAGATAAAGCCAGCATACGCATCACACGTGCATTGTAACAGATCGAAAACACAGTAGATGTACCGCGGAATGCTGCCAGAAACCGTGCTGTACGCCCTGTATAGCTATCTGTAATAATTGCTTTTACATGTAGTTTGGAAGATGATTTTACGGCTTGTTTTGCCAGATATGAGGTAACATCCAGGTCATTTCCTTCGATAGGTACACGAATATCGTTAGCTGCCAACTTCGTTTTCTCTGCTTCACGGGCAACCTTCGTCATTGTTTGTACGGCCTCTAAGGGATATTTGCCGTATGCAGTTTCGCCACTTAGCATTAACGCATCTGTACGATAATAAATTGCATTGGCAATATCTGTTACCTCCGCACGGGTTGGGCGAGGATTGTTTATCATGGAATGAAGCATCTGTGTAGCTACAATAACCGGTTTTTTTACCTCTACACATTTACGGATAAGTGTGCGCTGGATACCCGGTATTTTTTCGGCGGGTACCTCGATACCCAGGTCTCCGCGGGCAATCATTACGCCGTATGCCACTTCCAGAATCTCATCTATATTGTCAACTCCTTCCTGGTTTTCAATTTTTGCGATGATTTTGATCGGGCTGTTATATTCGTCCAGTATGCGTTGTATATCTAATACATCCTGTTTGTTGCGTACAAAGGAGTGGGCAATAAAGTCCAGTTCGTTGTTAATAGCCCAAAGGATGTTTTTACGGTCTTTTTCTGTTAAAGACGGAAGGTTGATACGGACACCCGGTACATTTACACTTTTGCGGTTACCCAGTGTTGCATCGTTTCCTACTTCGCAAAGCAGATAGTCGGGATGTTTTTCAATAACTTTTAGTTCCAGGTCTCCATCATCTATCAACACATCGCTGCCAATAGTTAAGTCTGATGCGAAATTCTTATAAGATACATAAATGCACTCATGCGAAGTTTCCTTGTCCGGATCGCCTGCAACTTTAACGTGTTCTCCCGTTTTAAATGAAATTGGTTCTTTATTTACTGCCACAGTGGTACGAACTTCGGGGCCTTTTGTGTCCATCAGTATGCCTATGCGGTCGGATACTGTACGTGTGTTAGTAACAACGCGGCTTAAGCCTTCTTCCATCATGTGTGCCGTATTAAGGCGCACAACATTCATACCTGCCTTGTATAGTGAGTCGATAAAATCAACATCACAGCGTTGGTCAGAAATAGTAGCAACAATCTTCGTATGCTTTAACATATACCTTTTATATTATAACCTTATTATTTATCTTTTATACTTATTCTAAAAAATGTTTCTTTCGGAAGAAATCGGATTTTCTTTCGAGAGAAATTGGAATTTCTTCCGCATGGAGGTGTTTTCTTTATAGAAAAGATTCAAGTGCCAACCGGTATGAATCCAGGCCGAACCCGAGGATAACCCCTTTGCAGGCGGCAGAAATCATAGAAACGTGGCGAAAAGATTCCCGGGCATGTACATTCGAAATATGTACTTCAACGACAGGTGTTGTTACCGCCTTTATTGCATCATGTAAAGCTATGGACGTATGTGTGTACGCTCCGGCGTTCATGATGATACCATCGTAATCGAAACCTACTTCATGAATTTTATCAATCATCTCACCTTCTATATTGCTTTGGAAATAAGCAATTTCACATTGAGGATATTTGTTACGCAATTCGCTCAGATATCCTTCAAATGAAGTGTTTCCGTATACTGTAGGCTCGCGTTTGCCCAGCAGGTTCAGATTCGGGCCGTTGATGATTTGAATCTTCTTCATTTTGTTGTAAGTTTATTACCTTTGCATTACCCTTCCGGGTTGAAAATATCCGGCAAAGGTAGTGATTTTATTTGACACATACATAATGGCACACTTAACAATGCAACAGTCGCAACAACAAAAGGAAATAATTAATAAATATCAAATCTATCTCCGTCTCGAAAAATCCTTGTCTGCCAATTCGGTGGATGCCTATCTGACGGATCTGGACAAACTGATCTGTTTTGCAGGGAGTGAGGGATTGGGAATAAAGGAGATTACTTATGAAGATTTACAACAGTTTGTTGCACAATTGCGTGATATAGGTATTCATCCCCGTTCTCAGGCCCGCATTATTTCCGGCATCAAATCCTTTTATCGTTTTCTATTGCTGGACGATTATATAACAACCGACCCTACGGAATTGTTAGAATCCCCGAAGATTGGTTTGAAGCTTCCTGAAGTGCTGACTGTAAATGAGATAAATAATATTTTAGATACAATAGACCTGTCATCGCCTGAAGGTCAGCGTAATCGTGCCATGTTGGAAGTGTTATATAGCTGCGGGTTGCGTGTGTCCGAACTTACTTCATTGCGTTATTCTGATGTTTATTTTGACGAAGGCTTTATCAAAGTGGAGGGAAAAGGAAGCAAGCAACGTTTGGTTCCGATTTCCGATACGGCTATTAAAGAGATAAAGAATTATTTATATGACCGGAATCGTGTTGCCGTGAAAAAAGGATTTGAAGATATTTTATTCCTTAGCCGCCGGGGAACGGCCCTGTCGCGTATTATGGTCTTTCACGTAATTAAGCAACAAACGGAAATGGCCGGTGTGCAGAAAAATGTAAGTCCGCATACATTCCGTCATTCTTTTGCCACTCATTTGTTGGAAGGGGGTGCAAATCTCCGTGCCATCCAGGAGATGCTGGGGCACGAGAAAATTACTACCACTGAAATTTATACACACATAGACCGTGAATTTCTGCGCAAAGAAATTCTGGAACATCATCCCCGCAGTAAGCATAGGGAATAGTTATATTTCCTCTTCATCGTATTGTTGGAAAAGAAAATCGTTATAAGGGAAGCGGGTTATGTGAATTTGCTTTACCCGTTCGTACAACATGCTTTTGAGTGCATCTATATTTGTGCGTTCTTTTGCTGAAATGAAGATGCAGTTATCCTGTAATTTGTTCATCCAGGTGCGTTTCAGTTCATCAAGATCAATGTTTTCGCGTGTACGGGGAGTCAGATCGTCTTCGTCTTTCGGCACAAAAGTGAATGCGTCTACTTTGTTAAAGACCATAATCATGGGCTTTTCGGTTTTATCTATTTCTGCCAGGGTTTTATTAACCACTTCAATTTGCTCTTCAAATGTAGGATGCGAAATATCAACAACATGTACCAGCAAATCGGCTTCGCGTACTTCGTCTAAGGTCGATTTGAAAGACTCCACTAATTCTGTCGGCAGCTTACGGATAAAACCAACCGTATCGGATAACAGGAATGGAAGGTTTTCGATTATCACTTTGCGGACGGTCGTGTCGAGAGTTGCAAACAGTTTGTTTTCTGCAAAAACTTCGCTCTTGCTTAACAGGTTCATTAAGGTTGATTTGCCAACATTGGTATAACCGACCAAAGCTACGCGAACCATTTTTCCGCGGTTCTTTCTTTGAACACTTTTTTGTTTGTCTATGTCAACCAGATCGTTTTTCAGTTTGGATATTTTATCCAGGATAATACGTTTGTCCGTTTCCAACTGTGTTTCACCCGGACCACGCATGCCTACGCCGCCACGCTGCCGTTCAAGGTGAGTCCACAAACGGGTTAAACGGGGTAACATATATTTATATTGAGCCAGCTCTACTTGCGTCTTTGCGTGGGCGGTTTGTGCCCGCCGGGCAAAAATATCGAGAATCAGGTTTGTGCGGTCTAATATTTTTACCTGTAGCTCTTTCTCTATATTACGAAGCTGCTTGGATGAAAGCTCATCATCAAAAACAACCAGTCCTATTTCATTTTCGACAACATATTCTTTTATCTCTTGTAGTTTACCTGTGCCGACAAAAGTTACCGGATTAGGATAATCCAGTTTTTGCCAGAACTTTTTGACGGTTTCGGCACCGGCCGTATCTGCAAGAAACTCCAGTTCGTCCAGATACTCTTTTACTTTTTGTTCGTTTTGATCGGGAGTAACCAACCCGACTAGCACGGCTTTCTCTGTCTGTGCTTCTGAGATAATAAATTCTTTCATGCGGCAAAGATAATAAATTCAATAATTTGTATACATTTGTAGACGTATTTACAAACCAAAATTATAGTAACTATGATAAAGAACAGTTTACGGGCTATAATGTATGTTTCTTTGTGCTTATTAATGGTAAACTTCCCTTTGCATGTTCAATCCCAGATTCCGGTTCCCGGTCAGTGGAACAATTTCGTACAGGATGTTTCACAGAATATACTGGTAAGAGATACTTTTCTGTTTCAATCTTTTGAGAATGATTTATCAGATACATGGAGTTATACGAAAACAGAAAATGTTAACCGTATAGATGTTTTTTCTTTATACGGAATTAAAGGACAAGGAGGAAAATATTCTTTAAAAATGCCTCCCGCATCCCAAGTTACGTTTACTTCGTTTGGACAATCGCCTTTATACACTGATATTCGTATTAATGCAACATTTGCCGCCAAAGAGTTAAGTAAAGGTGATAAATTATTTGTAAAGGCTGAAAGAAATGGAAAAACAGATCAATGGGAATGGTGCCGGTCTGGCTCAGATAAATACACGTTTCCTTACAGGACCTTGGCGACTCTTCCTGATAAATTGGGGAATCCGGTTCAGATTCCCGGAAATCCGTCTGATATAGTCTTGTTTACGCCTGGTACCAATTGCGGCAATTGCTATTGCATAGATAGTGTTTATGCATTTGGACTTATTCCCCAATATTCTCTTTTTACGGATAAAGGCGATTGGAGTGATGAAGATTTATGGACACATCTTCCGGCTTTGCGCCACCGCAATGCGTTGGTAAACGGCGATGTTTCTATCCTTTCGGATGTGCAATGTAAAGATTTGGCTGTTGGTAATGGGAGCGTTTATATAGCAAAAGATGCGTCTCTTGCCGTAAGTAATCTGATCCTTTATTCTTCGGATAAGGATGCAAAGGTCGATGTAGACGGACATCTTATTGTTCGAAAGCAGGTTGCAATAGAAAAAACTTTTAAGGAAAAAGGAAAATGGTATTTCCTTTCTTTTCCTTTTGATGTTTATTTGTCAGATATCGAGCCGGATTTTGAGCTAAAGGACGATGCACCTAATGACGGGGGAAACTATTTTTATGTATGTTGTTATAATGGTGACAGGAGGGCTTCTTTGGGAAGAAGTAATGACAATTGGGAGGTTTTAAAGGTAGATAATGTTTCCGGTTCCCAACCTGTCTTTGAAAAAAATAAAGGTTATCTGATAGCATTGGATAGCAAGGCTTCCAACCAAACACTTCGGTTTTCTTCGGCTATTGGAAAGTTGCCTTCTGATTTTGGAAAAAGCATGTCTGTGCCAATAAAAGCTACATTGGATGGCATAAAGGATGAAGATAACGGCTGGTATTTATGTGGAAATCCTTTACTGTCTCTTTTGCCGTTAAGGGCTATTGAATCTAATCCGTTATTAGACGGTTATGTTTATGTGTATGAAAGAGGAGATTATAAGCCTTATCCTATCGGCAGCAATTATGCTTTGCCTCCTTTTGCTGCTTTTTTTGTGAAAACACAGGCAGATACGGAGCTTGTTATCAATAATCAGTCCGGTTCGGACAATTGTGTACTGCTATCTATGCCCGATCCTTTATCGTCGATAAACTTGGAGCCGGGCAACAAAACAACGCCATTGCATACAGGAGCAGACTTCAATCAAAGGAATATAATTAGTTATATGGATGGTGACCGGTTAATCCTCGAGAATATCCCGGATAAGGGAAATATCCGGATTATGGATTTGGCCGGCAAGGTGGTTTTACAGAAAAAGATAGGAAAAGGCTGTTCGTCAATTAATTTGCCGCTGTGTCCGGGTTTATATATCCTAAAGATTGAAATGGAATGTTATTGTGCTTGCCATAAGATAGTTAAAGCCGGATAGGAAATAAAACAATTTGTATCTTTGTTACCTGTTAATGTAGAATAAGACAATATGAAAAAGGTAAATATTACCAGTATAGCATTGCTGGTATATCTTATAATTATGAGCGTGATTGGCTGGCCCGGCAATAATCCGGAAAATGGCTATACGGAATACTTTTGTATAATCGGGGCTACGTTGGCTGTTATTCTTTTACTTCGCTTTCTCCAGATCAAACGTCTTAAAATGCGTGGTAAAATAAATCATCCTGATGATTCTTCCAAAACATCCTGATGATTTAATAAAATGATCGGGATGATTATAAAAAGAAAACGCCAAAGAGTATTCCATCTAGTTTGAAATACCCTTTGGTGTTTGTCTGCCATTCCTTCTTCACAGAAGTTGTGGCAGATAGAACTTCATTTTTGTACTTTAGTATTAATATTCCACTTTTTCGCCCTCACGGGGTATTTGGTACATATTTCTATGTTATCCGCGTGGTTAATTAGAATTATGTGATTATAAATAAGTACAAGTCAAACAGGGGAGAGCGGAAAGTTGTTGCGAAGTTGAGATTAATTAACTTGTGGTTTTGGAGATAAAAAATGCTTGCCCTTTTGAAAAAGAAGACAAGCAGTCTATGAAAAAATAGTTGTATTGTTTTTATTTTTGGATAAGAACCGTAGCGTAAGCGGCAATACCTTCCTGCCGTCCGGTAAAACCTAATTTTTCTGTTGTTGTAGCTTTTATGGATATGTCGTCTGCATCTACTTGCATTACCTTAGCCAGGATTTGCTTCATTTCGGGAATATGCGGATTCAGTTTCGGACGTTCGGCAGCTATGGTTGCATCTATGTTTCCTAGTTCATATCCGGCATTACGGATCAGCTTCATCGTGTCACGAAGTAGTATTTTGCTGTCTATGTTTTTGTATTCGCCGGCTGTGTCGGGAAAATGAAATCCTATGTCACGCATGTTTGCCGCCCCTAACAGGGCATCGCAGATGGCGTGGATTAATACATCGGCATCACTATGCCCAAGCAGTCCTAGTGTATGCTCTATTTTAATTCCTCCTATCCATAGTTCGCGATCGGGAACTAGTGCATGTACATCATAACCGAAACCTACTCTGATCTTCATATTTTCTATTATCTGAACAGATTTCTTATGCCATCCATATCGAATGAAAGAGAGAAACGGAGGGTTTGATCCAATGGGTTGCTTTGTACAGTACTTACAAGGTAAGCTGCGTCCAGTTGGAATACACTCATACGGAAACCGGCACCTACTGAGAAATACTGTCTGTTACCCATATTCTTGTTTTCGTAATAATAACCGCCGCGTACGAAGAACTGTTCGTTGTAGCTGTATTCTAAACCGATTGAAGCCATTATTTCCTGCAATTCTCCTTTGAAGCCGTTTGGATTATCGCCAAAAGATTTGAAGATGCCGGATATGGAAGACAAAGATCTGTAATCTTCAAGCCTTTTTTGAAATTCTTCGTCTGTTTCGTCCGGGTTTTTATCCCCTTTTGTCGGATAGTTTGGAACCAGATATTTGCTGATGTCTAAATAAGCGCCTATACGGTTATAATCGTCTATCGGGTATAAAAGACCTGTTCCGACAGTTAACTTGGCAGGAAGGAAACGGCTGGTTTCTCCTCCGTCGAAAGATATTTTAGAACCAATGTTGGAAGCGTTAAATCCGAAACTCCATAAACATTCGCTATTACCAAGAATTACATATTTCTCAAGATAACCGGCAATGTCGGCAGCAAATGCGTTTCCTGCAGTTTGTCCGTCTGAACGTGAGTCGGCGCCTAAGTCCGAGCGTATGTATCGTAGAGCTACGGCCATAGAGAAGTTTTCCGAAAGCTTACGGCTGTAGCTGGCATCTACTGCCATTTCGTACGGGTTTAGTGTGACTCCGCTACCGCCTTGCCCCATATATTCCGAGTCGGATATTTCTCCAAGTGAGAAATAGCGTACAGAGGCACCGATAGCTTGCAGGTCGCTATCTCCGATTTTATAATAACCGGCAAGGTTCACCAATGCTACGTCATTAACCAACTTACGTAACCACGGAGTATATGACAATGAAACTCCGGCTTTACTGTAATTGAATGCGTATTTTGCAGGATTCCAATATTGGGAGTTTACGTCTGGCGTTGTAGACACGCCATTGTCACCCATAGCACCTCCGCGTGCATCCGGAGCAATAGACAATGATGGTACGGCCGTCTGGATAGGTGCAAATTGGTTTTTATCTTGTGCCTTTACTACAGCGGTTGCAGCAAACAGACAGAAGGATATAAGGAGTAAATAAATTCTCGATACTTTTCTCATACTGAAATTACTATTAATAAAAGAACGGACAATTGTTCGTTCCTACATATAACTGATTTACCGATTCTTTATTGTGCAAGAATGACTAATTTCTTTGTTTTTGTAGCTTCTTTAGAATGGTTAGAACTTATTGCCGCCCGGTATAAATAGATTCCGGGGTGCAGCCTGGCTCCGTTGTTATCGGTCAGGTTCCAGGTTACTATATAAGCTTTGAATAGTTCGTTCGAACCTGTTTCACTATGATTCCATAACAGTCTTCCTGCCATATCGTAGATCATAATATTTACGGCAACGTTGGTCTCCGGCCGGTTATGATACAGGCGGAATTCCACTTGTTCGCGGGCTGGATTCGGCGTACCGATTAGTTCGTACAGATTGGGTTTTAAACCTTCAACTACTTCAAAGCTGAAGGTTTTAGTCGTCGAATTGTTCTGTATATCCCATACTTTAAATTCTGCCGTATGAATACCCGGATTTAATGCAGGGATAGAGAATGTCACAAATCCTTCGCCCTCTTTACCCGGAACAGACTCATAATAACTGTTCAGGTTATAATTTAAAGCGGATTGGTTGTCGATTGTCAGTGTGATGTCATGCCCTACGCTGTTGCCGGTGATATTAACACCGCTTTTATCCCAAAGTTGGGCAACAAATAAAGGAGTCGTGTTTACTTGTCCTCCATCCGTGAAAGTGGAGTCGTTCAAATACAGGGCTTTGATTTCCGGGCCTTCTGTGTCTTTTTCCGTGTCATCAGATGTTCCTCCTACAATGAAGTTGATAAAAGACCCTTGCGCTTCTGTCCCTTTTGTTTCGTCGGAAGCATATAGGTTCATTTTACCATAATCGTTTGAATAGGAAATATCTTTGGGTACGGTGAAGGTGAAGCTGAACTTGCCGTTGCGTACGGAATCATTTCCTATAAATATCGTGTTCGGATAGTCGGTAAAAGAAAACGTCTGTCCTATATTGTTATTATCCAGTGTTGTAATTGTACGCTTACTGTCTAACACCGTCGGATTTACTATTCCTGTGAAATCCTCGGCTTTTTCTCCGTTGGGAGTAGTGATTTCTCCTTCTACAGTGACTTTTTGTAATGCTTTTAAAATAATAGGAGAACCGTCAACCGGTTCGCCATTGACGGATGTCACTTTTGCATGGTATTCCGGATAACTCAGTTTCATGGCGGGGTCTCCAACCAACAGGAAATTAAGCTTGTTGGAATCATTCCCCAGATTGCGTTTGGTTATTTTAATCACGTCTCCCAATGTTATACGCCGTCCGTTTTCTTTTTCAAATAAATTGGCAAGCAATTCCATGTTGATATTGAAATTCGGGCCGGATAAAACAACTCTTGTTGTGGAGAACAAAGCTATACCTCCGCTTTTTTTATTCAGGAAAACACTTTCGCCTGCAGATGTGGTTGGGGCATCGAACCGGGTAAAGTCGCAGGTAGCCGTAATCCATAAAGGCAGATTGGTATAGGTGGACTGATTGATGTCGCTTTGTGTTATTACATGTTCATCGGCTAAAGCTTCTGTGCCTCCGTGCCCTGTGTAATTAATCAACATTAACCCGCTTTTCAGAAGCTGTTGAATCTTCTTGTTTACATCGGGATAGGAGCTTTGCCCGCTATGATCTTTCTTGTAAGCGTCAAGGAATATTTTGTTGACAAGAAATTCCGGGTGGTTTCCTTCAATATAATCGGCTTCCTTATTTGCCTGATTCATATGATTTGTCGTAAATGTATCGGCATTGTTTCCGTCATCTGCAATAAAAGCAACTTTGTTTTTCCATGAACCGAATTGTGTATTGTTCATGTAGGCAATTGTTTTATCGACCATCAGGGTGGCTTCTTCTACTGTGCGTACGGGGAAGCGCCCAATTCCTATCTGTAATTTATCATTTGATAAATAGCTGCCCGATTGATCTTCCAGAAAACCGAAATAATCTTCTGTTACGTAAGAGTTTATGTCAAGGGAATTAGTGGATTGATAGGTGAGTAACATGTTTTCCTGAGGTATGTCTTTCAGGTCTTCACAAAGAAAACGGTTATCGTAGACACCATCGCCAAATAGTAATAAATATTTGGGCGCATCCGTTTCAGAAGTGCTGCGGTCGTAAAACATTTTCATGAAACGGCGGATGGCTGTGGCATCCGGTGTACCGCTCGAAAATTCGTTATATATCTTTTCCGGTTCTACCACTTCTACAGTCAGGTTATCGCGTTGGCGGTGTTCTTCCGCCAGACGTTCTGCCTGGCTTTTGAGGGTAGGAGCTGCTATAATCACCATATCTGTTTGTCCTAACTTGTGCAAATCTTGTGCAGCAACATAGCCATTGGCTCTTTCATAGCTGGGAAAAGTTTTGTCCGGTTGTACCAATGCAAATTCCCGTAACTCTCCTTGTGGAATGGTGAATGAAAGTTCTGTGCCGTTTAATGAAGTTTCCACTCGTTGTGGATTTTGGCTGTCTGTTATATCAAATACCAAAGTACTTGCATTTGCATTTTTGATGACGAAACGGGTGGTATTCCCCTTAGATGCCAAGCTACGGAAAAGTGTACTTGCTCCATAGGGTTGTAGAGTACGTTTTACTTGTAGCCTGATGTAATCGAGGTGTACGTTTGTATGTCCGCTTGGGTTATAACTAACAGTGACTTTTGGTGACTCACTTTTATCTCCTGTCCATGTAGCAGTGCCGGTTCTGGCTATGGCTTTTATATATTCCGGATAGTTATAACCATTGGCTGCAGGAATCGTTAAGTTTAGCAGATCTTGATTACTAATACTTAATGTTGCCTTTCCCGCACTTGAAGCTCCTCTGGCGATGAAGCGCATTGTGACTTTTGCGTCATCATTAGTGATACCCGGAATGGAGGGCATCGACAGGGTTTTTGTACGTGTCAGGCTGAAAGATTCACCAAATAAGTCCCGTCCGGATTTATTGACCGATATAAGATCTTCTTCATGGACAACATAATCGTCAAAAGTATTGACAACTAATGTTGCTCCTTCACCGGAGGCAGCAGTTGTCATTTCTTTTGTTTCTGTATTATCTGTCAGGAAGTAACATCCGTATAGTGAATACGGATTGTTGGTGTGTGCAAAAGTTCCGCTTCCTGAGTCATATTCCCATTTACGTACCCCCTTGCCATAAAAAAGCAGGTAGTCTGTTCCTTTGTAAACGGGAACAGTAGGAAGGTCGTCCAGGTAAGGTTTACGGAAGTCTTCATCCATGATCCATCCTCCGTAACCGTGGACGGAAACTTTTGAAGGATCGGAGAAGCCCATGTTCTTTAAGTCGGAAAAAGAGAGCTTGTACATCCCGTTTTCCTTTATTTTTATCTTAACCCATTTCCCTTGTGATAAAACGGAACTGGATGTATAGCGATCGCTGCCTGCCCATGCAGAGGACAAGAAGCAAAGACTTATCAGTAATGTGTATATAGTTCGTAACATAAATCAGTTATTACCGTACATAGAAGTCCAGCAATTTCCGTTCGCCGATATATCCTTGCAGATGGTCATCAATCTTAACCGGTCCTACACCGACGGGAGTTCCCGTATAAATCAGGTCCCCTATTTTCAATGTGAAGAAACGGCTAACGTAAGCAACAATTTTGTCTACAGAGAAAAGCATATCCGACGTATTGCCTTCCTGAACTTTCTGTCCGTTTATTTCCAGATGGAAAGGAATGCGGTCAATATCACCTGCTCTATCCAACGGGATAAACGTTCCTACTGCGGCCGAGTTGTCGAATGCTTTGCTGATTTCCCAAGGTAGTCCTTCTGCCCGTAATTTGTTTTGCAAATCGCGCGCGGTAAAATCGATGCCGACTGTTACTTCATCGTAGTAACGATGTGCAAACCGTTCGGCAATATTCTTACCCAGCCTGTTTATCTTTATTACAATTTCCGTTTCATAATGAATCTCGGACGAGAAATCGGGAATAAAAAAAGGTTTCCCGTCTTTCAAAAGAGACGAATCTGATTTCATAAAGATCGTAGGTTCTGATAATTCTAACGAATGATGTAGCTCTTTATTGTGGGCTGCATAATTCATTCCTACAGCAATAATTTTCATTTTTAGTGATTTATTGAATTCATCCGGTTGAACATAACCGCTAAATGTGCATACATGGAAGTATTTTGTACCACGATATGTTCCGGTACGCGGATACGGAAAGGTGTAAAATTCCAGAGAGCCTTGATTCCTCCGGCAATGATTTGTTCGGTAACCTCTTGTGCCTTTTCAACAGGAACCGTAATAATGCCGATTGTTGCTCCGTATTCCTTTTGTTTGGCAGGAAAATCATCGATATGGAATACAGGGATGCCGTGAATGCGTGATCCGGCCAGTTCGGGGCGGACGTCGAAACCTGCCACTATTTCCAATCCGTATTGATTCAGACCGGAGTCGTGTAATAACGCTGCTCCCAGGCTTCCTACACCGAAAAGGAAAGCTTTGTGTTGCACCGTGAAGCCCAGAAAGTCTTCCAAAACGTCTACCAGTGCATTTATATCGTAACCGACTCTGGTTTTTCCCGATATGTTTACAAATGACAGATCTTTAGCAACCTGGCTGGCGTCTACATTAATTTCTTTGGCAATTTGAGTAGACGACACAAATGTTTCCCCTTTCCCTTTCATCAGTTTTACAAAGGCGAGATACCACGGCAATCTTCTGAGTGTGGGTTCCGGGATTTTCCAAATTTCTTTCATTTCATCGCTGGCCATTGCTATATATTTAATGTAAGAGCACAAAAGTACAATAAATTTTAAATTTGACCGATATTCTTAGAGAAGCACTTACGTTTATTAACATGATTTTTAATGCTGTCTATTTGCAATGGTTTCAGAGTCCCGTATTACACAAATACAGACTTTGGATATGTCTCCCACCTTGTCACCTTCTTCGGGGCTTATCCCCAAATTGCAAAACGATCTGATATTGATTCTATATTATTTCACCGCTGTCTCAAAATCATACCTGTAACGCTTTAGTGCTTCCTGCGAACGTTTTTGTCACTTTTGGCTTGACCCAAAAGTAACCAAAAGGTCAAGGCTACACCGTCCGGGCTACTTCGGCAAAAGACTTCGCTGAACCAGCGGAACTCGCTTCGCTCAGACAGCCGCTGGTTTCGTCGCTGCGTCTTTTACCTGCGTTTAACGCCCGGCCGCTGATGCCGCTAACAAGAAAGCTAGGCTAAGCGCAGCTTTCTTTAGGGATGGCCGATATGGTCTGTTCTTTTATGGCTTTAGCCTAAGCTCAATTGCCGTCTGCTTCAGCTGACGGATTAAAGGAATATCTATCTTGATTGGCTTTAGCCAAATTTCTTTCTGGGAATTCTATGTCATTTGTATGCAATAAACAGCTTATTCAAGCATCAGGGAAAGTGTTTGCGGAAGTGTTAAAATGAAATCCGCATTGACTGTTTTAGGAGTTTGAAAAATGTGTTGATGTGTTGTAATATTGTCTATATTAGCAAATTGTATACTTGTGTAGAATGTCTATAGATATTTTTCACGTTTTGGAATACTCCCCCCCCGAAGGAGGTGACAGAAGGAGACAAAGTGAACCCTTAAATATCCCTTTATTGAGACTATGATCTGATACTTTTTAGGTAAGCTGCTAAATTGAATAGGGTAAGCAACCTATGAGGAAAGGTAGGCAACTAAAAAGGGTACAGATGGTGCAGGCAAGGCACAGATAAACGCAGACCTTACTGATTATTAATAAAAATCTGCGATATTCTGTGTGTTCTGCATCATCTGCGTTCAATATTAGCTTTTAGACATGTTTCCTTGATAATTCCGGAAAGAGTCAGATTCTTTCTAATGTAGCCTTTATAAATTCCCAAACCCGTTGTACGGATGAAATGCTGACGCGCTCGTCAGGAGAGTGGGGATGTTGTAAGTCCGGCCCGATGGAAATCATGTCCATTTCCGGATATGCTCCCTGTATGATGCCGCATTCGAGACCGGCATGCATAACCTTTACCGATGGTTTTTTACCGTATAAATCCTGATATACTTTCTCCATCAGATTCAGGACAGGTGAGTCTATGTTGGGTTGCCATCCATTGTAGGCTCCGCCATATTCCACTTTTGCACCGGCCAGGGCAAAGATGCTTTCCAGGCTGGAACAAACAGCATATTTACGGCTTTCGGAAGAACTTCTTACTAATATCTTTATCTCGATCAATTCGTTAGCTGTATGCACAATTGCCAGATTGGATGATGATTCCACTGTGCCGGGGAAATCATGCAGCATGCTGATGACACCGTTCTGGCATCCTTCGATAGCGTTGATCAAATCGTCTTGAATTTCTTCCGGGATCAGAGTTGACGGCATATCTGTCATTTCAGCCACAAAACTTATATTGTCTTCTATACCTTTGTATTCGGTACGGAAAGTGTCCTGGTAGTCTGCTATCAATTCCCAAAGGGATTCTACATTATCTCCCGGAATTGTTATCGTGGCAAATGCTTCACGTGGAATGGCATTGCGTAAGGAGCCTCCTTCAATGGAAGATAAACGTGCTCCATAATCGCAGACAGCTTCTTTCAGGAACCGGAACATTAATTTGTTGGCGTTTGCCCGTCCCAGGTGGATATCTACACCGGAATGTCCGCCTTTTAATCCGGTCAGGCTTAATTTAACGGCTGTATCGCCTTCCGGTATATATTGATCTTCTTTAAATTGGAAAGAGATATTCAGGTCTGCACCACCGGCGCAACCTACAAACAACTCTCCTTCTTCTTCCGAATCGCAGTTTAACAGAATATTGCCTTTCAGGAAACCGGATTTCAGCCCGACTGCTCCATCCATGCCTTCTTCTTCGTCTATGGTAAAGAGTGCTTCCAAAGGACCGTGTTGTAAAGAGTTATCGGCTAGTGCCGCCATAGCGAATGATGCCCCTATCCCATTGTCTGCTCCTAATGTCGTTTCATGAGCTTTTACCCAGTCTCCGTCTATGTAAGCATCTATAGGGTCAGTAATGAAGTTATGTTTTACTGATGCATTTTTTTGCGGAACCATATCGAGATGTGCCTGCAAAGTAACGGTCTTGTGTCC
Organism: Parabacteroides chinchillae; assembly: GCF_900108035.1. Classification (GTDB taxonomy): domain Bacteria; phylum Bacteroidota; class Bacteroidia; order Bacteroidales; family Tannerellaceae; genus Parabacteroides; species Parabacteroides chinchillae. The sequence continues at coordinate 29,531 of NZ_FNVS01000016.1, read as the reverse complement.
TTCTCTTCCGGAAGTAGCCGGTTTGCGGATCAAAACATTTCCTACTTCGTCCTGCAGGGTTTCTAATCCCAAGCTTTTTCCAAATTCGACTACATAACGGGTTACGGCCTCCATGTGTCCGGTTGGACGAGGAATTTGTGTAAGGTCATAGAAATAACCCCATACATGCTTTGGTAATAGATTTTTGATTTCTGCTGACATAGAAGTTACTGATTTAAGTTTATAACTCTTATTTAATACATGATTGTATTCATTCTGAAACAACAGCTGTTTTTTGTGTTCCTTTGTTGGTTAGCGGCAATGCTATTACGCCAAACAAACCACAAAGCCCTGTCCATACCGTCTGTACAGTGTGTACGACTAATGCAAAAGCTGCAGCGTCACTCTCGTTTACCCCGAAACAAACTAATGTTGCAATAACCATGAAGTGCCACGGACCGATGCCTCCCTGTACCGGAACGGCAACGCCTATACTACTCATCGTAAATGCTATTAATCCGACGGAAACTCCCAAGTCGCGGGTAAAATCGAATGCATAAAACGTGATATAGAAATAACAGAAATAGCCAGCCCAGATAAGCACTGTCTCCAACAAGAAACGAACTTTGTGTTTCATCAGCCAGATGCTTTTCATCCCTTCCCAAACATTCAACAACAGGGTCTTCGCTTTCTGTACCAGCGTAAAGTTACTCATATAAGTGAATATAAACCAAATTCCGACGCAAAAAACTATCAGAATCACATAAATCCAGATAGAATTGAACATAGATTGGAAGCCGTCAAGCAGTGCCGGGTTCTTGGCAAAGAAACTCGTGAAGAAATTAATGTTGAAGATGAATATCATCAAGGTAATAAGCCCGACCATGATTGTATCGCTTACACGGTCTATTAACAGGGTGCCCAGCAATTTGGAGAATGGAATCTTGTCGTATTTCGTAATCACACCACAACGCCATACTTCCCCGACGCGGGGCAGTACGAGGTTTACAGCATAATTACCTAATACGGCATAGATAACGTTGCTCATCTTGAACCGCTCGCCCAGCGAACTGATCAGCAATCCCCATCGGAGACCGCGTATTATATTGGCAGCAAGGCCGAATAATAAGGAAAACAAGATTATGTCATAACGGACACCTTCTTTTACTACTCTCCATATCTCACTGACATCCATCTTTCGATATAAAAACCAGAGCAGCAAACAGCCGAAAACCAGAGGTAAGCATATCTTAAGAATCGTGCGTAGAATGCCTTTAAAATCCATTACACGTAGGGTTCTTTTAATAATTTGTTGTATTTTTGTGCGTCTGCAAAGATACAATATTATTTAGATACGAAACACAATCTATTAAATAACTGGATGAGATTAGTTAAACCGAAAAAGGCATTAGGACAACATTTCCTTAAAGATTTGCAAATTGCCCAGCGTATTGCTGATACAGTAGCCGACTATAAAGGTACACCGATATTGGAGATAGGTCCTGGTATGGGAGTGCTTACCCAGTTCTTGCTGGAAGCAGGGCAAGATCTTACAGTTGTGGAACTTGACCGGGAATCGGTAGCTTATTTGGAACAGAATTTTCCTGCTTTGCGAGGGCGCATTATAGGAGATGATTTTCTGAAGTTGGACCTTTCCAAACTCTTCTCAGGGCCGTTTTGTGTGATTGGAAATTATCCGTATAATATATCCAGCCAGATATTTTTTAAGGTTCTTGATTATAAAGAACAAGTACCTTGTTGTTCCGGAATGTTGCAGAAAGAAGTGGCCGAACGCTTGGCTGCCGGTCCGGGTAGCAAGACATATGGCATATTAAGTGTATTATTGCAGGCATGGTATGATGTAAGTTATCTGTTTACAGTCAGCGAATATGTTTTCGATCCGCCCCCAAAGGTGAAAAGCGCCGTTTTGCGTATGGTGCGTAATAACCGGAAGGAATTAGGATGCGATGAGAAATTGTTTAAAACCGTTGTCAAGACCTCTTTTAACCAACGTCGCAAAACGCTGCGCAATTCAATGAAACCTCTTTTAGGCAAAGATTGTCCGGATTATGTATTGCCTATTTTTGATAAGCGCCCCGAACAACTTTCTGTAGAACAGTTTGTAGAGCTTACCCTGATTTGTCAAAAGAATAATGTGCTTGGCCGGATAACCCCTGCCCGATAGAAGAAACAACACGTTGCCATGATTGAATTAACGAAAGAATACATCGAGAACCTGAAAAATATCATCGAACGGAAAGAAGATGATAAAGCGCGCGAATTGTTGCACGAATTATATCCTGCAGATATTGCCGAATTATATCAGGAACTGAATCTTCGGGAAGCTATTTATCTCTATCTGCTGATGGACGGAGACAAAGCAGCCGACGTGTTGATGGAACTTGACGAAGAAGACCGTCATAAATTACTGAAAGAACTTCCGAGTGAATTGATTGCGAAGCGTTTCGTGGATAACATGGAAACCGACGATGCAGTTGATTTGATGCGTGAATTGGATGAAGACACGCAGGAAGAAATCTTGTCGCATATAAAAGATGTTGAGCAGGCCGGTGATATCGTAGACTTGTTGAAATATGACGAAGATACGGCCGGAGGTTTGATGGGTACTGAAATGATCGTTGTAAACGAAAATTGGAGTATGCCCCAATGTATTGACGAAATGCGTAAACAGGCTGAAGAGATGGACGAGATTTATTACGTATATGTAATAGATGACGACGAACGCCTGAAGGGTGTTTTGCCTTTGCAACGGCTTATCACCAATCCTTCTGTTTCCAAGATCAAACATGTAATGAAGAAGGATCCGATCTCCGTACATGAAAGTGACAGTATTGAAGATGTATCGCAGACTATTGAGAAATACGACTTGGTTGCGTTGCCTGTAGTAGATAGTATCGGACGTTTGGTTGGTCGTATTACTATTGATGACGTAATGGATGAAATCCGCGAGCAACATGAACGTGAGTACCAGTTGGCTTCCGGTATTTCCCAGGATGTGGAGACATCCGATAATGTGTTTATGCAAACGGCTGCACGCTTGCCTTGGTTACTTATCGGCATGATTGGCGGGTTAGGAAATTCGGTGATTCTGGGAGGCTTTGAGAGTAGTTTTGCGGCTAATCCTAAAATGGCTTTGTTTATCCCGTTGATCGGTGGTACGGGCGGAAATGTAGGAATACAGTCTTCTGCTATTGTGGTGCAAGGCTTAGCTAATAATACATTGAAAGAAGGACATATAGTTTCGCAAATATTAAAAGAATCTGTTGTTTCGCTTATTAACGCCAGCATTATCAGTCTGGTAGTATTTATATATAACTTTTTTATGCTGGGTGACAGAGCTATTACGGCGTCTGTGTCACTTAGTTTATTTGCCGTAGTCATGTTTGCCAGTATCTTCGGGACACTTGTGCCGATGACATTGAACCGGATGAATGTGGATCCAGCCCTGGCTACCGGCCCTTTTATAACGATTACTAACGATATTATAGGTATGATGATTTATATGTTTATCACCTCTGCATTAGCCTGATTTATCAAACCATCGTTACACACGCTTTTTTGTATCGCAAAAACTCATTCCGATGATTTGGAAAAATCATAGTTATGGGTTTGAAAAGTTATAACTATGAATCTGTTTTGTTAAACATAGGTTAATGTCTTATGTTGTAGAACATGTTTTTTGTTTATGTGTTATCTTTGCAGTCACTAAATAATTAGGTAAAAGGTTTATGCTGGCACAAGCGTTTTATATTTTATTCTTCTACTTTACGGGAGAGTTTATAAGCTATTTCATAGACGGTTTTATACCGGGTAGCGTGATAGGCATGGTGTTGCTCTTTCTGGCTCTTGCTTTTAAATGGGTAAAACCGGATAAAGTGAAACGGGTATCTACTATATTGACACAGAATATGAGCCTGTTCTTTGTTCCTGCGGCTGTGGGATTGATGGGCTCAGTGGGTATTCTTTCCCAGTATTGGGCGGTTATTCTTACGGCATGTGTGGTGAGTACGATTTTAGTTATTGCCAGCGTTGCTCTTGTGCAACAGAAAATGGAGAAAGGAAAATAGACGATGAATATGTTGGCTGATTCTGAAATATTTGCCCTGACCTTGGTGTTGGGAACTTATTTGGCGGCGATGGCTTTGTATAAGAAGACCCGTGTCAGCCTGTTGCATCCTTTGATAACCTCCGTGTTTGTAATTATAGTCGTGCTGCAAGTGCTTGGTGTTCACTATGAATCGTTTCAACAACATACGCATTTGATCCACTTTTTGCTTGGCCCTTCCGTTGTAGCATTAGGATATGTCCTGTACGAACAGATACAATACCTGAAAGGAAATGTAATCTCGATCCTGACCTCGGTATTTGTAGGAGCTATCGTTGGTATCGTAAGCGTAATTATAATAGGTAAAGTAATGGGAGCGGACCAGGCTTTAATAGCCACCCTTCAACCTAAATCGGTGACAACACCCATTGCTATGGGCATTGCAGAAAAGGCCGGAGGTATCCCTTCTTTAACAGCTGTTATTGTTGTTGTGGTAGGTATTTTTGGCAGTATAGTCGGGCCTGTTGTAATGAAAGTTTTAGGTATAGAAAGCCATATAGCCAAGGGGTTGGCACTAGGCGCTTCGTCGCATGGAGTAGGGACATCTGTTGCCATCCAGCTGGGAGCTATAGAAGGAGCCTTGAGCGGATTAGCTATTGGCCTGATGGGTATAATGACTGCTGTTTTGGTTCCTTTGATTGGCTTAATTCTGTCGATGTTCTGAATAAACAACCACGGGCATTTTCTCCTTCCAAATCATATTAGATTGATTTGCAACTCTTTTCAGAATAAAAATACGGCAATATGTTGTTACTTTCGTTTGAAAGCACTACTTTTGCACCCGGAAAATGACGAATTAATTCAATCGTATTACATAAATAAAAAATATAAAGTATGATCAATTCACAAGACATTAAGAAAGGAACTTGTATTCGTTTAGATGGAAAGCTATATTTCTGCGTGGATTTTCTTCATGTAAAACCAGGTAAGGGTAATACTATCATGCGTACGAAATTGAAAGATATTGTAAATGGCGGTACGCTTGAACGTCGTTTCAATATTGATGAAAAACTGGAAGATGTACGTGTTGAACGCCGTCCCTACCAGTTTTCATATAATGAAGGCGAACATTATCACTTTCTGAATCAGGAAACATGGGAAGATGTTATTATCGATAAAGAACTTATTAATGGTGTTGAATTCATGAAAGAAGGTCAGGTTGTTGATGTTGTTTCGGATGCTTCAACAGAAACTGTTCTTTTTGCTGATATGCCTGTAAAAGTACAATTGAAGGTTACTTATACGGAACCGGGTGTTAAAGGCGATACTGCAACAAACACATTGAAGCCGGCAACAGTGGAAACCGGTACGGAGGTTCGTGTTCCGTTGTTTATTTCTGAAGGTGAAACGATCGAAATCAATACACAGGACGGTTCTTATGTAGGACGTATCCGTTAATACTATATAGAGAAATAGGGGCGGCTAAAAGCCGCCCTTTTCTTTTTTATACCAAATACAAGCTATGAAAATAACAGATTGGGCGATAGAAGATCGTCCGCGTGAGAAATTACTTCATAAAGGAGCATCTTCCTTAAGTGATGCCGAGCTTCTGGCTATTCTGATTGGTTCTGGAAATCTGCAGGAAACGGCAGTTCAACTGTCCCAGCGTATTCTTCATTCTGTTGATAATAATTTGAATGCATTAGGCAAATTGTCCGTAAACGATTTAATCTCATCTTTTAAGGGTATTGGCGAAGCAAAAGCAGTTACAATTGCTGCTGCTTTGGAATTGGGTAAAAGACGCAGAGGTTGTGAACCGGTTCAACGGTTGGTTGTTCAGGAAAGCCGTGCGGCTTATTCTCTTTTTTATCCCTTGCTTTGTGATTTGCCATACGAGGAACTATGGATTGCTTTACTGAATCGTGCAAACAGAGTTATTGAGAAGGTTAAAATTAGTCAAGGTGGAGTGGGGGAAACCCATGCAGATATTCGTCTGATACTGAAAGCAGCTATCCAATCGCTGGCTGCAAGTATTATTCTTTGCCATAATCATCCTTCGGGAGTTACCCAGCCAAGTGCACAGGACGATGCGTTGACACAGCGGCTAAAGCAGGCGGTGCAGTTGGTGGATATCCGTTTATTAGACCACATTATCATATCAGACGACCGGTTTTATAGTTATACGGATGAAGGCAGGCTCTAGTAAAGTAGCTTTTAATAAACTTTTCAATGTATAGAGAGGTTCTTTAGTTAACTATTTCGTAATTTTGCATTTAAATAGAATTAAAATGAACAACGAATTCCTCCAGACAGAAGAAGCTATTGTTACCATGCTTAAAACCGTATATGATCCGGAGATACCGGTAAATGTGTACGATCTTGGCCTTATATATAATGTAGAGATTGACGACGATAAGAATGTTCGTATAGATATGACGCTTACGGCTCCTAATTGCCCTGCAGCCGATTTCATTGTGGAAGATGTCCGTATGAAAGTAGAATCGGTGGACGGTGTGAACAATGTGGAAGTGAACATTGTGTTTGAGCCGGAATGGGATAAAGATATGATGTCTGAAGAGGCTAAGTTGGAACTGGGCTTTTTATAATTCCTCCCGAAAGAAAAATGAACTCCTCCCGAAAGAAAATATATTTTGCTTCGGATGCCCATTTAGGCGCCCGTTTCCACAAAGACCCGTTGGCGGTTGAAAAGAAGTTGGTGCGCTGGTTGGACAGTATAAAAAAAGATGCTGCAGCTGTTTGGCTGTTGGGTGATATTTTCGATTATTGGTACGAGTATAAATATGTTGTTCCGAAGGGACATACGCGTTTTCTTGGTAAATTGGCCGAGTTGTCGGATAATGGAATTGAGATTCATATATTCATTGGAAACCATGATATATGGATGTTTGACTACTTGCCTCAGGAAATAGGCGCTGTCATTCATCGTGAACCGCTTACCATTGATTTATTGGGCAAACGCTTCTTTTTAGCACATGGAGATGAAGTGGATTATCGTAGTAAGCTTTTTCGTCTGATCCGGGCTGTTTTTCGCAATAAATTCTGTCAGTGGTTGTATGCGGGTATTCATCCCCGGTGGACATTTGGTTTTGCCTTAGGTTGGTCATTGAGTAGCCGTAAAAGTGGTTTGAAGAAAGAAGCTCTTAATGGTAATGTAAAAGCATATCAAGGAGAAGCAGGAGAGTACCTGATTTCTTTTGCAAAAGAATATTTGAAGGTGCATCCGGATATAAACTTCTTTGTTTTCGGGCATCGTCATATCATGCTGGATTTAATGTTGTCTAAGACGAGCCGTTTACTTATTACTGGCGACTGGATGCAATATTTCTCTTATATAGAATGGGACGGCGAGTCTCTCTCCTTGAATCAGTTTGAAATAGAATAAAAAAACAGTCCCAACCGATGCCGGGACTGTCTAAACACTAATCCTTTGTGTTTTGTAAGCTGTGAGGATTAGGATTTTATTTGTTTAATATATCCATCGTGTCGGAAGCAATCATATATTCTTCGTCAGTAGGAACAACAATAATAGTAACTTTACTGTCCGGAGCGCTGATTACCATTTCTTCGCCACGCATACCTTCATTTTTCTTCACATCGATTTTCATGCCCATATATTCCATGTTTTCGCAAACAACACGACGGGTTGCCCATTGGTTCTCTCCAACTCCACCAGTCCATACAAGGATGTCGCAACCACCTAAAACAGCTGCATAAGCACCGATATATTTCTTAATACGATAATTGTATACGTTTAATGCCAGGATAGCCTTCTTGTCTCCGTCGGCTATTGCGGCTTCGATTTCACGCATATCGGAAGACAATCCGGAAAGTCCTAGTACGCCGCTTTGTTTGTTTATCAGGTTAGACATGCCTTTAGCATCCAGACCTTCTTTGTCCATCAGGAATGTCAGTGCACCGGCGTCTACGTCTCCGCAACGGGTACCCATCAATAAACCTTCTACCGGAGTTAATCCCATGGAAGTATCTACGCATTTACCGTTTTTGATTGCAGCAATAGAACCTCCGTTGCCTACGTGGGCTGTGATAATACGTTGTTTTTCGTATGGGACGCCTAATATTTCGCAAGCACGTCTTGATACATAACGATGGCTTGTCCCATGGAATCCATAGCGGCGGATACCGTATTTCTTATAAACGGAATAAGGAAGTCCGTACATATAAGCGTAATCCGGCATTGTCTGATGGAAAGCCGTATCGAATACACCTACCTGGCGAATACCCGGAATCAATGAGCTCATCGCACGAATACCTTTCAGGTTAGGAGGGTTATGAAGAGGGGCCAGATCAATACATTCTACCACTTTTCCAATCACTTCGCTTGTGATTTCAACACTTCCGCTGAATGCTTCTCCTCCGTGTACTACCCGGTGTCCAACAGCGTCTATTTCATCATATGATTTGATGCAACCATATTTTTCGTCGGTTAATATGCTTAGAATAAACTGAATTGCGGCATTGTGTTCCGGCAATTCTTTTTCCAAGATCACTTTTTCTCCATTAGGCAATGTGAATTTGAGAAAAGAACCGGGTAATCCCAGTTTCTCGACACCGCCTTGAGCCAGTACTTCATGTTTGTCCATGTCAAACAATTTGTACTTTACAGAAGAACTTCCGCAGTTAAGAACTAATATCTTCATGTGTTTATATTGTTATTTTGTGATTCTTACTTTTTTGTAGCTTTCAAACCTATCGATTGGTTGCAGGCTATAGCAACCATCTTGTAAATATCGTCTACCGAACAGCCACGTGACAGATCGTTTACAGGAGCAGCCATTCCTTGAAGGATAGGGCCTACAGCTTCTGCATCTCCAAGGCGTTGTACAAGTTTATAAGCAATATTGCCTACTTCCAGAGTAGGGAATACCAATACATTTGCTTTGCCGGCAACTTCACTACCCGGTGCTTTTAAAGATGCTACCTTTTCAACTAATGCAGCATCAGCCTGAAGTTCACCGTCAATTTTCACGTTCGGAGCCATTTCTTTGGCCATCTTGGTAGCTTCTACAACTTTGTCTACCATTTCGTTTGAAGCACTTCCTTTGGTAGAGAAGCTTAACATGGCAACCTGAGGTTCCATACCTACGATATCCCGTGCTGTTGCAGCTGTTGCGATTGCAATGCTGGCCAGTTCGGGAGCTGTGGGGTTAGGCATTACAGCACAATCGGCAAATACAAGTATGCCGTTTTTACCGTATTCCTGTTTTTTTGTGAACATGATAAATGCACCTGAAACGCAGCTCATACCCGGAGCTGTTTTTATAATTTGTAATGCAGGACGCAAAACATCGCCTGTTGTGTTTTGGGCGCCGGCGATTTCTCCATCGGCATCTCCCGATTTGATCATCAAACAGGCAAGAAACAACGGTTCTTCAACCAATACGGCTGCTTTCTCCGGAGTCATGCCCTTTTTCTGACGTAATTGGAAAAGCAAATCGGCATAAGCTGCCTTCTTTGCATGATTTTTAGGGTCGACGATGGTTGCTTCGTTAATGTGGTTCAATCCAAAATCTGTAGCAAGTTTTTTAATTTCGTTGGGATTGCCGATCAATACAATGTCTGCTACTTTGTCGGCCAATAAGCGGTCGGCTGCTTTCAGAGTTCTTTCCTCTGTTCCTTCGGGAAGAACAATGCGCTGCTTGTTAGCTTTAGCGCGTGCAATGATGTCTTGCATTAAGTCCATAATAGGAATTTTTATATTATTTTGTAATTGTCACCGTAATCGGTTACAAAAGTATACAATAATGCAATATGGAGTTTGCAAAACGAGCAAAAGAATTACATGTTAAGTTGTCACTTTCAGAACTTTTAACAATAGTTTATCACTTCCCGTTCGCCTGAGAGTATTTGTTGGAGCTCTTCTGCAGTCACATTCACACTTAGCTTACCTTTGTGGGCTACTGATATTTTTCCGCGTTCTTCCGAAACAATGATAACGAGGGCATCTGTTTCGAGTGACATGCCTAATCCTGAGCGATGCCGCAATCCCATATCTTTGGGTAGGGAAGCGTTTTGTGCGACAGGAAGGATGCAGCCTGCTGCTTTGATACGGTTGTCTGCAATGATCATGGCTCCATCATGTAGAGGGCTGTTTTTGAAGAAAATATTTTCTATCAGGCGTGCATTAACATCGGCATTAAACATTTCCCCTGTATGTTCGTATACCGATAAGTCGATATCCTGTTGAATGACAATCAATGCTCCTGTTTTTTTACGTGCCATATTCATACAGGCAAGTACAACCGGTGCTATGAACTTACCTTCTTTTTCTTTGGTTTCATCCTTTTTCGAAAACAATTTGCCCAAGAATTTCCATCCGCGGTGTGAGCCTAGAGCCACCAGAAAGCGCCGTATTTCGTCTTGAAATAAAATAACCAGTACCAGAAACCCTACACTGATGAACTTATCGAGTATGGCTCCCATCAGTCTCATTTCCAGAACTTGCGAAACGAGTATCCATACTATAATAAATGAAACGACGCCACTGAAGATTGCCAGTGTACCCGAACTTTTCATTAATTTATAAGTCTGGTACAGGAAGAAGGCTACCAGTAGTACATCAATCAAATCTTTTATGCCAAAGTGCATCCACATAATAATAATAGATCGTTTACAGTTGACAATTGACAGTTAGTTTCTCTGTAATTCTGACAGCTTCTACGGCGGCTCTTACATCATGCACACGTAGAATATCAGCGCCGTTGAGCAAAGCAAATGTATTTAAAACAGTTGTCCCGTTCAAACTTTCGGTTGGCGTTCCGCCCAGATATTTATAAATCATGCTTTTACGCGAAATACCAACTAGTAACGGTAGTCCGAATAATCCGAATTCTTTCAAATTGCTCATTAGTTCATAGTTCTGGTCCACTGTTTTACTGAAACCAAAACCGGGATCCAGTATAATATCGTTAGCTCCCATCAAGTGCAGGCGTTTCACCTTTTCTGCAAAATATTGTATGATTTCGCTCATCATGTTTGTGTAGTTTGTATGCTGTTGCATGGTTTTGGGTGTGCCTCGCATGTGCATCATGATATAAGGAACACGCAAATCGGCAACGGTTTCAAACATGTTTGGGTCTAATTCGCCGGCTGATATATCATTTATAATAGCCACCCCGTATCGTTCTATGCAACGGCGTGCAATATCTGCACGGAACGTATCTACCGAAATAATAACATCCGGGTACTGTTTGTTCAATATTTCCAGAGCCATTTGCAGTCTTTTCATCTCTTCTTCGGAAGAAACGTCTATTGCATCCGGACGGGATGAATATCCTCCTATGTCAATTATCGTTCCACCTTCTTCCAGGATTGTTTGTATGCGCTTTTCTATCTCAGCTTCCGATTGTTTCCGGCTTCCGGCATAAAAAGAATCGGGTGTGATATTCAATATCCCCATGACTATAGGCTTTTTCAGGGAAATGAGAGTGCCTTTAATATTGAGTGTTTTATAATTCATCTTTATAATCGGTAACAAACAATTTCCTACAAAAGTACGGAAATAATATAATATGCGTTACTTTTGCTATCCAATAAAATGCTAATAATGCTATGAATATTTCAGAACTATACGAATTGTTTTTACATAATCCGAAGATTACAACTGATAGTCGTAATTGCCCCAGAGGATCATTGTTCTTTGCTTTAAAAGGCGACAAGTTTGACGGGAACCAATATGCGGCGAAAGCTTTGGATTCCGGTTGTTCGTATGCTATAATAGATAATCCGGCCTATGTTACCGGCGAGCGTACTATATTGGTGAATGATGTGTTAGTCACTCTTCAACAGTTGGCTCATCGTCACCGTAAAATTTTAGGTATTCCTGTTATTGGAATTACGGGAACAAATGGCAAGACAACGACAAAAGAGATACTGGCAGCAGTTCTTTCTACAAAATATAACTTGCTTTATACGGAAGGAAACCTGAATAACCATATCGGTGTTCCTCTTACTCTGTTACGTTTGAATCATGATCATGAAATGGCCGTGATAGAGATGGGAGCCAGCCATCCGGGAGATATAAAAGAACTGGTTAATATCGTTCAGCCGAATTACGGAATTATTACAAATGTTGGACGGGCACATCTGGAAGGTTTTGGTTCTTTTGAAGGTGTGGTTAAGACAAAAGGAGAGCTTTACGATTATATGCGTGCCAGCAAAGGGAAAATATTCATCAAAAAAGAAAATGCCGATTTACAGGCTATAGCCAAAGGTATTGAACAGATTACTTATGGCGAAAGTGAAGAAGCATTTGCTTCGGGGCATGTGGTTAGCTGCAACCCTTTGTTAGTATTTGACTGGAAGCAACAAGGTAAGATACATACGGTAGAGACTCACTTGATAGGTGCTTATAATATAGACAATGTTTTGGCTGCAGTTGCAGTAGGACGTTATTTTAAGATTCCGGCTGAGCGTATTAGCCGTGCTATTGCTAACTATGAACCGACAAATAATCGTTCGCAATTGAAAGAAACCGGGCATAACAAACTGATTATCGATGCTTATAACGCCAACCCCAGCAGTATGAAGGTGGCTTTGGAAAATTTTGCTTCTATGCCGGTATACCCGAAAGCGGTTATACTTGGTGATATGAAGGAGTTAGGACCGTCTAGTGATGAACTGCATACGGAAATAGTAGAATTGGTAAAAGCCGCTAAGTTTGATAAAGTATATCTTTGTGGTGATCATTTTGCAAAAGTTGGAAAAGAGTTTTCTCCTTTTGTGGAAACTGAAGAGCTAATAACAAGCCTCCGGGAGCAACCTTTGAAAGGATATCACATCCTGATTAAAGGGTCTCACGGGATGGCTTTGGAAAAAACGATAGAGTTTCTATAACGTAAATAGCAGCCCTCGCTTTCCGCTGAAAGACGGGCTGCTATTTTAAGTTAGGAATAAAGTTTTGGTGATATTTTTATCTTAAAAAAACAGGAAGATTACCAAACTTGTTTCACGACAAAAATAATATCGGAATATTACAAAATGATTTCATTTTTTGTACAGTCTTGTTAAATGTCTACTTTTGTTCAATCATATTAAAAACCAATAGATATGGCTCAATACAAACGAATTCTTTTAAAATTAAGCGGCGAATCGCTGATGGGTGGCAAGCAATATGGCATAGACGAAGTCCGGTTGAATGAATATGCTTCTCAGATTAAAGAGATTGCTGAAATGGGTGTACAAATAGGTATCGTTATAGGCGGTGGAAATATTTTTCGTGGTTTGAGTGGTGCATCTAAAGGATTTGACAGGGTAAAAGGCGACCAGATGGGTATGTTGGCAACCGTAATCAACAGCCTGGCACTTAGTTCGGCTCTGGTTGCACAAGGAGTGAAGGCAAAGGTGCTTACTGCTATCCGTATGGAGCCGATTGGCGAATTTTATAATAAATGGCGTGCTATTGAATTGCTGGAACAAGGCAATGTCGTTATCATGTCGGGCGGTACAGGAAATCCGTTCTTTACTACAGATACAGGTTCTTCTCTGCGGGGGATTGAAATAGAGGCGGATGTCATGCTGAAAGGAACCCGGGTGGATGGTATTTACACCGCTGATCCGGAAAAAGACCCTACGGCAACAAAGTTCTCTGAAATTACGTATGATGAAATTTATACCCGTGGATTAAAGGTTATGGATTTGACCGCTACTACCATGTGCAAAGAAAATAACCTGCCTATTATCGTATTCGATATGGATACAAATGGTAATCTGAAAAAAGTAATGAGCGGGGATAATATAGGTACGCTGGTACACAATTAGTGTTTTTACTAAGTCATCCCGGTCATTTTATAAAACCATCCCGATGATTTTGTAAAATGACCGGGATGACTTAGCACTCTTCTTTAAACTGCCTGGCGGCAGTATCTGGAAATGTCAATTCTGTAAATCTTTTCAACCTTCTCTGATGATAGTTATGAAGCAACCGTTTAAACTTTTTCTTTCCATTACTGTACTGGCATCTTGCTTATTCTCGTGTACCACATCCGAGAAGAATGATAAAAAGTTCGTAATCGGTCTTTCGCAGTGCATGCTGGATGATGCGTGGCGCCAAGCTATGCTGAAAGAGATGGAAATAGAGGCATCCAACTACGATAATCTGGAAATTATAATCAAAGATGCACATAGCGACAACAGCACCCAGATACGCCAGATCAGAGAATTGATAAACGAGAAGGTGGATGTGTTAATCATCTCCCCATTCCAGTCGCAGCCCATCACCGAAGCGGCCGAGGAGGCTTACCGCGCCGGAATCCCTACGATTATTACAGACCGGAAAGTAAACACAGACCTTTATACCACCTTTGTGGGTGCAGACAACTACGAAATAGGCTACGAGGCCGGAAAATATGCTTCCAGATACCTGCCTCCCAAAGCAACAATCCTGGAGATATGGGGATTGGCAAGCTCGTCGCCTGCGCAAGAACGCCATCAGGGATTTATAGATGCTCTGGTTAAACGCTCCGATCTTTATTTCCGTAAAGTGGAGGGAGAATGGGTCTATGATACTGCCAGAGTACGTCTGGCTTCATTGGAATGGCCTTTCAACGTTGATTTTGTATATTCTCACAACGACATGATGGCCATTGCCGCCCGCGAATATTTTTTGGAAAAAGATTCCGTATTAGGGGACAGCCTGCCTATTATTGGAGTGGATGCCGTACCCGGGGCCGGTTTGGAAGCCGTTGCCGACGGACGCATCAATGCCTCTTTTTTATATCCTACAGGTGGCGAGCAGGTGCTCCGTACCGCTGTGAAAATATTGAACGGCGAGCCGGTGGATAAATTTATCCCTCTGCAAACGGGCGAGATCGATAAGTCCGCTGCCCACTCCATGCTGATTCAGGCATCGCGCTTGCTGAACTACCAGAGACGTATCGAGCAGCAGCGCGGCAATATAGAATCCTTGCTCAATCGTTTCCAATTTCTGCAAGGCTCGCTCTGGATCATCACAACACTGATGATAGGCTTCGTTCTCCTTTCTTTTTACGTCTTTTCCATTAACCGGAAGATGAAAAGGAAGAACCGGGAGCTGCGCGAAATCAACCGTAAAGAAGAAGAACAACGCCAGAAACTCATCTCCCTTAATGCCGAGATCAAGGAGGTGACTGCCCAGAAGCTACAATTCTTTACCAACGTTTCGCACGAAGTACGTACTCCCCTCACGCTGATACTGGGCCCGCTGGATCGCCTGATGGGGTTGATGCACGACTCTCCCTACCTGCCCGATCTGCAATTGATACAGAAAAATGCGAACCGGCTGTATCGCGTAATCAATCAGATACTGGACTTCCGCAAGATAGAAAACAAGCAGGAGAAATTGAAGATACGGCAGACCGAGATTGTTTCGTTTGCCAGCGAAGTAAAGTCATATTTCGATAGCATGGCCGTAGTACGCCACATTACCTACACTTTTGCCTCGGGCGTGAAGTCGCAGGAGATATGGATCGATCCGGATAAGATAGAGAAGGTTTTGATGAACCTTCTTTCGAACGCCTTTAAATTCACCCCCGATGGTGGGAGCATAGCTGTCGAAGTGGCCGATGCGGGAGAGTGCATACATATTAGCGTGAAAGATACCGGACAGGGCATCTCTGCCGAGAAAATCCCTTATTTGTACGACCGTTTTTATACCGAGAATGCTACAGAGGGAACTGGCATCGGGCTTCACCTGGCCAGGGAATATATGTTGATGCACAATGGAGACATCAGGGTGGATAGCCTGCCCGGAAAAGGAACAACGTTTATTGTCAACCTGTATAAGGAGAAAAAGCATTTTGTTGATGCCGATGTAACCGAAGTGCCGCAAATGGCTTGCGATGCTGCTATGCTCGACAATACCGGCGAGAAGGAAATGCTTTCCCGGAAATATCCTTACACCATTCTGGTGGTGGAAGATGACAACGAAGTGTGTACCTTCTTGAAAGAAGGGCTGAGCGAGAATTTTAGTGTGGTAACCGCTTCCAACGGCGTGGAAGCTCTTCATGTTTTGCAACATGAAGATATTGCCATATCCTTTGTTCTTAGCGATGTGATGATGCCCGGCATGAATGGCTTCGACCTGTGTCGCACCATCAAAACTACCCTTTCGTGCAGTCACCTTCCGGTGATGCTGCTTACGGCTCTTTCTGACGAACGGCAGCAGAAGCATGGAATTTCGGGTGGAGCCGACGATTATATACAGAAACCTTTCAATATGGATTTTGTCAAGCTCAAAATCATCCGTGTGTTGGAAGAGCGTGAGCGTTTGCGCGAACAACTCCTCCGAAAGCTGGAAAACGGCAATCTGCTGCTCGACAAACCGGGTAAACCCGAAAGCATGGACGATGCGTTTATGCGCCGCTTTGTAGAGCGTATTGAAGAGGGCTATCCCGATCCTGATTACAACGTGGAAAAACTGAGCGATATGCTAGGCTTGTCGCGCGGACACCTCTACCGCAAGATAAAGGAGCTTACCGGAACCACACCGGTGGACTTCCTGCGCAATTACCGTCTTTCGAAGGCCGCTGCGCTGCTTCGCGAACGGAGATACACGGTGAGCGAGATAACGTATCGCACCGGATTTTCGTCGCCGGCCTATTTTACCAAGTGCTTTAAGGCTGTGTACGATGTAACGCCTACCGAATTTGTGTAGGATACAGCCCCGTCGATAGTTGTTTTTGTTGCATTTTTGTGTCGGGCGGACTCAGTGAACGCTGACATATTATTTTGTCTCCGTATCAATTTTCAAAGTTTCCCAAAAGACGATATTATTATCTTTATATCCTTGCAAAGATAATAATATCGTCTTTTTATAATGTTTGTACCCATCTGATGAGAGAAAAATTGTCTTCCCGGAAACTTTGTAGGTTGGTTGTGCTTTTCATAAAGCGGAGACGTGTTTTATGTTAATGGAAGCAATGGTAGTACTTTTGGCCGGATATCAAATTTGTATTATTACTGTAACAAATGTAGCATTCTGCGTCCGATGTTACATTTGTAATATATCCTGGTTGTTTTGTTATCAACTCCGTATAAATGGCGCGTCTATATTTGCCGCATATCAATTTTTTGGATCTAGTTATTATTGTTGAACTATTAAATTTAATCTTTATGAAGAGATTGCCGCTTGCAAAGTGGTGCTTCTGGGTTGCCCTGCTATTTATTACGCAATCCATGTACGCACAGCAGATTTCGGTAAAAGGTACAGTTATTTCGGGAACGGACAACTTCCCTATAATTGGTGCTTCTGTAGTTGAAAAAGGAACTACAAACGGAACCATCACCGATTTGGATGGAAACTTTACTCTCTCAGTGCCCAAAGGGGCAACAATTCAGATCAGCTATGTAGGTTTCATTACACAAGACATGGCTGTAACGTCAAACAAAGCGCTCAACATTATTCTAAAAGAAAACGTACAGGCATTGTCTGATGTGGTAGTTACCGGATATTCTTCCCAAAAGAAAGCCGATTTGACCGGTGCCGTATCCGTTGTGAAAATGGACGATATCAAAGATATCAACAGCAGTAATGCTATCAAGTCTTTGCAGGGACGCGTACCCGGTCTTAGTATAAAGAATACCGGTCAGCCTAACGGCGACGTGGATGTTAAGATTCGTGGAGTCTCTACTTTGGGAAACAGCAAACCTCTATATATTATAGACGGTATTCCCAGCACCCGCTCGATGAATGAAATTGCTACTTCCGACATCGAATCTATTCAGGTTTTGAAAGATGCTTCTGCTGCCACTATCTACGGATCGCGTGCTGCCACGGTGTTATTATCGTAACAACCAAGAAAGGCAAAGCTGGTGGTACACATGTAGACTTCCGTGCTTCCGTAACGGCTCAGCAATGGCAACGTTCGGTTGATTTGTTGAATGCCGAAGAATACGGTTTGGTTAATTTCCGTGCAGGTGTTAACGACGGTTCTATCCTGAACACAACAACCTTGAGCAACGGACAACCTAACACAGGTATGAACAAATATACATATATGTATGACGTTGCCTGGAATAACGGTATTCCTACTTTGAATAACATTATTATGCCCGAATTCCTTGACGTAGCCGGCACTCCGGTGATGCGTGCAGGCGACACGGACTGGGTGAAGGAAATCAGCCGCACAGGTTTGATGCAGAACTATAACGTAACTGTTACTTCAGGTACCGACAAAGGACGTGCTTTGTTCTCCGTAGATTATTATGGCAACAACGGTACGGTGAAAGGTACTTACTTCGACCGTGTAACTGCCCGTATCAATAGCGACTATAAACTGATTAACGACCGCGTTACTATCGGCGAGAACCTGTCTTTGTCTAAAACACGCAGTTCTGTTATCAGCGACCGTACTTTGCAGGAAGGTGCAAAGAATATCCAGTCTATCGTTCCTATCCATTCACTGGACGGCGGTTGGGGTGGTCCTGCCAGCAACATGAGTGACCGTCAGAATCCGGTTCGCCTGATTGAAGATAACAAACAGAACCATGAAGATGTATTCCGCATCTTTGGCGACGTTAACTTGACAGTAGATATTTTGAAGGGGCTTACTTTCCGTTCTAAATTCGGTATCGACTATACCGGTTGGTGGAAGCGCGATATGCAGAAGACATATCAGTCCGGTTTCATGTCTGACAAGACTGCGCGTTTGAATACATATGCAAATTATGGCGGTAACTGGATTTTGAGTAACACGTTGCAATATAAATTAGACCTGGGCAAGAGTAACTTTGATATCCTGGTTGGTCAGGAAATGTTGAAATACAGACTGGAAGATATGAGTGCCGGCCGCGATGGTTTCTTACTGGAAAATGAAGATTATATGTATTTGTCTGTTGGCGATGGCAACTTGCGTAATGGCGGTGGTGCTACGGCTTATGCTCTTTCTTCTTTCTTCGGAAAGATCAACTATAGCTTCGATAATAAGTATCTGGCTTCTGTAACTGTTCGTCGTGACGGTTCTTCACGATTCGGTGCTAACAACCGTTGGGGTACTTTCCCAGCATTCTCTTTAGGATGGCGTGTTAGTGAAGAAGGTTTCTTTGAAGGTGCAAAGAATGTTGTTTCAGACTTGAAACTTCGTTACGGTTGGGGTATGACAGGTAATCAGGAAATAGACAATTATGCTTCATACGGTTTGTACCAGGCCCGTTACTTTACAGACCCTGCTTTCAACCGCGACCAGGGTACGGCTTACGATATCACAGGTGCAGGACAGGGAGAACTTCCTTCAGGTTTTGTGCGTACACAATTGCAGAATCCTGATTTGAAATGGGAAGCTACCACACAGAATAATGCCGGTATCGATTTCGGCTTGTTCAACCAGATGTTCACCGGTTCTGTAGACTACTTCTTTAAGAAAACAAACGACATCCTCGTTAAGCCTCCTTATATTGCAACAATTGGCTTCGGTGGAGACCGTTGGGTGAACGGGGCTAGTATGGAGAACAGCGGTTTTGAATTCTTGCTTACTTTCAATAAGAAAATTGGTGAGGTAGAACTGAATATTTCCGGTAACATTGCCAGCTATCGTAACAAGATTACAAAATTACCGGAAGACGTAATCAATTCTTATGCCGGTAACGGTAACGACCAGACAATTCTGGGACGTCCCTGGAAATCTTTGTTCGGTTATGTAGCCGACGGTATTTTCCAGAATCAGGAAGAAGTAGATGCTCACGTAGGCCAGCCGGGTAAAGGTGTGGGACGTATCCGCTACAAAAACTTGAATGGCGATAATGTGATCAACGATGAAGACCGTACATGGTTAGGCGTAGAAGATCCGGACTTCCTGTATGGTCTGAACCTGAGTGCAACCTGGAGAAACTTCGACGTTTCAATGTTCTGGAACGGACAGGTAGGCTCTCATGCAAATGTAAATAGCATTAAGGCGTTTACCGACTTCTACGGTTTCTTTGGCGGACAAAATTATGGTGCCCGTTTGCTGGACGCTTGGAGCCCTGCGAATCCTAACTCTACGATTCCTGCTGTTTCGGCAAACAATGTAAATGATGAAGGCCGTTTCTCTACATACTTTATCGAAAATACTTCTTTCTTGAAGCTGGCTAACTTCGAGATTGGTTATACTTTGCCGAAGGCTTGGCTGCAGGCAGCACGTATGCAGAATGCACGTATTTATGTATCCGGACAGAACTTGTTGACAGTTAAGAAGGGCTGGGGCGATAATGCCTTTACGGGTGTAGACCCTGAAACACCAGATTTCGCATATCCGGTTCCGCGTGCTTTCACTTTGGGTGTTAATGTTTCATTTTAAAACTAATTAGCGAATACAATTATGAAGACTTTTAAATATATGACATTGGCAGCTGCCTTGCTGCTTCCTATGGCAGCTTGCGACTCTTTCCTGGATGTCAATCCGCAGGGGGTTGCCAGCACGGACGACCTGAATACCGTGGAAAATATAGAAAAAATGGTCATTGCTGCTTACTCTGCATTGGGTAACGACAACTTTAGCGATGGTATGCATGCATACTGGCCTTATGGCGATTTGCGTGCAGGGGATGCTTATAAAGGAGGTGCCGGTACTGGTGATATGGGCGACTTCCATCTTTTTGAAACGTTTGTTTATCTGCGTGACGATAATGGCTATCTGGATAAAAAATGGTATAATGAATATGTCTGTATAGCCCGTACTAATGACGCTTTGTCTCGTATCAATGCGATGGATGCAACTGTATTCCCTCTGAAGACTACACGTGAAGCCGAAGTACGTTTCTTGCGTGCACACTTCTATTTCGACCTGAAGATATTATTCAAACAGATGCCTTGGATTGATGAGAACGATAAGACTGAGGATTATATCAATATTTCCAACGTTGAATATACCGACAAGCAACTTTGGGATATGATTATTGCCGAATTCCGCTTTGCTGCCGAAAATCTGCCGGAAAAACAAGCGGAGATTGGACGTATTAATAAGAGCATTGCCCAGGCTTATCTGGCAAAAGCGCTCTTGTATGCAGCATACGAACAGGACGAAAAGAATAATGTCGTTAATATAGACAAAACAAAGTTGCAGGAGGTAGTAACTCTTTGCCAGGGATTGTCGGGCAAATATTCTTTAACTTCCGATTTTGCTGAAAACTTCCTTTGTGAAACTGAAAACGGACGCGAATCTGTATTTGCCGTACAATTCTCAACTGGCGACGGAACACTATACGGCCGTTTGGATTGGGGTGCAATGTTGAATTATCCGATGAATCCTGAATATGGATGCTGTGGTTTCCACTCCCCTTCCCAGAATATGGTGAACGCATTCCAGACAGACGATAATGGCCTTCCTTTGTTTGATACTTATAACAACAACGACTTGAAGAATGCCGAAGATTTGTTGAAATACAACATTGACCCGCGTTTGAATCATACGGTAGCTATTCCGGGTGCTCCTTATAAGTATAACCCCGAGTTTATCTTTGAAGCAAGCTGGACCCGTGATCCGAATACATACGGAAACTTCATGTCTATGAAAGAAGTTGTGTTGCCTGATTGCCCTTGTTTTGCTTTCTCATTACCGTTTATGTCAAGCTCTAAGAACCGCGATATTATTCGTTACGACGATGTTCTTTTGTGGGAAGCTGAAGCTTTGATCGAATTAGGCCGTCAAAACGAAGCATTACCTATTATAAATTCTCTTCGTGAAAGGGCAGCTAAGAGTACGGCACGCTTGGTGGATGTTCAGGGCGATCCTACGGGAAAGTTCAAGATTGCCACCTATCAGCCCGGTGTAAATTGTCCGGCATGGACGCAAGACTTTGCACGTAAAGCATTACGTTGGGAACGACGCTTGGAATTGTCTCAGGAAGGTTCGCGTTTCTTTGACCTGGTTCGTTGGGGTATTGCTGACAAAGAAGTGAATAGCTACTTTGCTACGGAAAAAACACGCCGTACCTATATGGGTGAAGCGAAGTTCACAAAGAACAAGGATGAGTATTTCCCAATTCCGAAGAATCAGATTAACTTTAGCAAGAAATTGTATAAACAAAACTACGGTTGGTAAACAAAGTTTGTGATAAGCAGGCTTTTGATAGTCTGCTTATCTTTCATTTATAATATCTCTTTAATTCTAAATACGTATAACGCATGAATTACAGTAAATTGTTGACTTTAACAGGTGCCATGTTAACCCTGTCCTGCATAGTGAGTGCAGAAGATATCAAGATGAAAATTACTAAGAAATATTTGAATCTTCCTGTCTCCCAGAAGGTAGACCGCGCCGTAATGACATTAAGCGCAGATGGTAAAGAGCAGGCTTTTGATATACGCCTGGCACCCGCCAACCCAGACTATTGGGTGTTCTGCGATGTCTCTCAATATAAAAATAAGAATATAGTTATCTCTTATAAAGGAGATAATACCGGGATGGATAAGATATATCAGGCCGATGAAGTTGCCGGACACGAAAATATGTACAAAGAAGAAAACCGTCCTTTAGTACATTACACGCAACGCAGAGGCTGGAATAATGACCCGAACGGTCTGCTTTATTATGATGGCGAATATCATTTGTTCTATCAGCATAACCCGTATGAACGTGAATGGGGTAATATGCATTGGGGACACGCGGTAAGTAAAGACCTTATTCATTGGGAAGAACTTCCGGTAGCCCTGTATCCGGACGAACACGGAACGATGTTCTCTGGTTCTGCTGTGATAGACTACAATAATACGGCTGGTTTTAATAAAGGTAATACACCGGCTATGGTAGCTATCTATACTGCCGATCAACCGCAGAAACAGGTGCAGTGTATCGCTTATAGCCTGGATAAAGGACGTACGTGGACGAAATATAAAGGAAATCCGGTGATAGACTCGTTTGACAAGTGGCAATCACGGGATACCCGCGACCCGAAAGTATTTTGGTACGCACCGGGTAACAATTGGGTTATGATCCTGAATGAACGCGATGGGCACTCAATTTATAATTCGTCTAACTTGAAAGATTGGACATTCCAGAGTCATGTGACCGGTTTCTGGGAATGCCCTGAACTGTTTGAACTGGCAGTGGATGGCAATCCTGACAATAAAAAATGGGTAATGTACGGAGCTTCGGGAACCTATATGATCGGTTCTTTTGACGGAAAGACTTTTACACCGGAAGCCGGTAAATATTATTTCACTTCAGGTGCTATCTATGCAGCGCAAACATTTACTAATATACCTGAAAGTGACGGACGCCGCATACAGATTGGTTGGAGTAACATAGACCATGCAGGCATGCCGTTCAAAGGTACAATGACGCTGCCTACTTCTTTATCTTTACGTACCACTAAAGATGGTGTCAGATTATTCAGCGAGCCTGTAAAAGAGGTGGAAATGCTACAAACGAAAGCGTTTGACAGAAAAGACCTGACAGTTCAGCAAGCAAGCAAGATGTTGCAGCCGTATAACAATGCCGGAGCTCTTCGTATACGTACCACATTGAAGTTGTCTCATGCAACCAGTGCAGGCCTGAACCTGTTTGGACAACGTTTATTAGATTATGATATGAATTTTAATCGCGTAAACGGAGTATTCTATTCCCCTGAAGACAGAACAAGCATGGAAATCACTGTTGATATTATTCTGGACAAGACAATGGTGGAAGTATATGTAGATGGCGGTGCCTACGCTTATTACATGGAACGTAAAGCTGATCCGAACAATAAGGAAGGATTCCATTTCTGGGGTCATAATATTGAAGTGAAGAACCTTGAGGTTTATATGCTTCAGTCCATTTGGAAATAACAACAATCTGATAAAACACAAACAAATGAAAGGTTTATTACATTGTGCACTGGCTGCCGTTATCGGATTTACAGCCTGTACGGGAAACAAAACAAATAAAAATACTGAAACAGCGGAGGTAACTTCGCTGTTTCAGGAAAAATACCGTCCGCAAATTCATTTTTCACCGGCGGAACATTGGATGAACGACCCGAATGGAATGGTGTATTATGAAGGAGAATATCATCTTCTTTACCAGCATTATCCCGAGAAGTCTGTTTGGGGACCTATGCACTGGGGACATGCGGTAAGTAAAGATTTGGTACACTGGGAACATTTGCCTATTGCCTTGTATCCGGATAGCCTTGGATATATTTTCTCGGGAAGTGCAGTGGTAGACTGGAATAATACATCCGGTTTCGGAACAAAAGAGAATCCTCCGTTGGTAGCTTTCTTTACTTATCATAATCCGGATATAGAACAAGCCAAAGAAATTGAAGTCGAATCTCAGGCTATTGCTTATAGTACGGATAAGGGTCGTACGTGGAC
This sequence comes from Parabacteroides chinchillae, assembly GCF_900108035.1. GTDB lineage: Bacteria > Bacteroidota > Bacteroidia > Bacteroidales > Tannerellaceae > Parabacteroides > Parabacteroides chinchillae. The sequence goes on along the minus strand of NZ_FNVS01000016.1, from coordinate 5,199 downwards.
GAAATATGATAAAAATCCGGTGATTAAGAATCCGGGTATTCGTGATTTCCGCGATCCGAAAGTAATCTGGCATGAAGCGAGCAAACGGTGGATTGTAGCTTTGGCTTCGGGACAAGAGATACGTTTCTATTCTTCTCCGGATTGTAAAGACTGGACTTACCTGAGTAATTTTGGCAAAGGATACGGCTGTCATGACGGAGTGTGGGAATGTCCGGATTTGATTCCTTTGAAAGTAAAAGGATCGGATGAGACTAAATGGGTTTTGATTGTAAATATTAATCCGGGTGGTCCGGCCGGCGGTTCTGCCACACAATATTTTGTAGGAGATTTTGATGGTAAAACATTTACCAGCAACCAGAAAAAGACATTTTGGATGGATCACGGACGCGATAATTATGCAGGAGTGACTTGGTCTGATGCACCGGATGGTCGCCAAATTCTGATAGGTTGGATGAATAACTGGCAGTATGCAGGTGATAAACCGTGTGTTAAATGGAGTGGCGCAGCTACTTTGCCCCGCGAATTAGGTTTGGTCAAAGATGGGCCGGTTTATTTATTGACTTCGGAGCCGGTAAAAGAAATAAGTACTTTGTATGGTGAATCCGTAGACCTGAAAGATATTAATGTCAGTAAATCGGAAGTACTGTCTGATAAGTTCGATTTTGCAAAAGCTCCGATTGAGCTTAAACTGACTTTTAACCAGGAAAATAATACCCGGTTGGGTTTTGCTTCCCGTTATGGTGTACGATTGAAGAATGGAAAAGGCGAATATATAACCATAGGATATGAGAATGTAGACAAATTGTTTTATGTAGATCGTACGAATGCAATAGGAGAAGTTTTTTCAGATAAGTTTGCCTCTATCCATTCGACACCTTATATTGTTAATACGCCGACTGTAGAATGGACATTGTTGATAGATGTAGCTTCTGTGGAATTTTTTACGGCAGAAGGCCGTATTGCCATAACGGATGTGTTTTATCCGTCCGAACCATTTGATACGATAGAAGTCTTTACGGAAAATGGAGATATACAAATAACAGAAGCTAAAATTACAGAGTTACATTCAATTTGGAAATAGATATAAATTTATACTCATGAAAAAGAATAAACCAGTAGTGGCAGGCATTGGCGAACTCCTGTGGGATGTGCTTCCCACAGGAAAAAGGGCTGGCGGTGCTCCTATTAATTTCGTGTATCATGCTACCCAGTTAGGAGCGGAAGGATATGCTATCAGTGCAGTAGGCAATGATGTTTTTGGTACGGAAATTTTACAGGAACTGGATAAGAACCACATCAGTTATTATATCAGCACAGTAGAATATCCTACAGGTAGTGTTATGGTGGAGTTGAAAGACGGAATACCTTCTTATACTATTATAGAGGGGGTAGCCTGGGATCATATACCACTTACACAAGATGCGATCGATTTGATGAAGAGAACTGATGCCGTATGCTTCGGAACTTTGGCACAACGCGCTCCTGAATCGAGGGAGACTCTTCGTACATTACTGAGCTATATACCGGAAGATTCTTTGCGCTTTTTTGATATAAACATCCGCCAGTCTTATTATTCCAGAGAGCTTATAGACTCATTGCTTGAACAAGCTAATGTGTTTAAAATAAATGATGAGGAACTGGAATTGCTCCGTTCAATGTTCAGCTTGGAAGGTTCGGTTGATGATGTTTGCAACTGGTTTATGGAAGCTTATTCTCTGAAGTATCTTATTTTAACTGCCGGTGCCGATTTCAGCACGATATACTCTACGGGAGAAAAATCTACGATTCCTACCCCTAAAGTAAAGGTTGCAGATACTGTTGGAGCCGGCGATTCTTTTTCCGGTGCATTTGTTTATTCCATATTAACAGGCAAGTCTCTGCGTGAAGCTCACCAAAAAGCTGTTGAGACAGCTGCGTTTGTTTGTACACAGGAGGGGGCATGGCCTCCATATCCAAATAAAGAATAATGAGTATGAAAGAAAAAGGAATGTCGTGGAAGTTGATCCCGGTGATGCTTACGTTCTTCACTATGGGATTTGTTGATTTGGTAGGAATCGCTTCCAATTATATAAAAGCGGATTTGAACTTGACAGACTCGGAAGCAAATATTTTCCCGTCTTTAGTGTTTTTCTGGTTCTTGATCTTTTCTGTTCCAACAGGAATGTTGATGAATAAGATCGGGCGAAAAAAGACTGTGCTGTTAAGTTTGGTTGTAACTTTTCTTTCGTTGCTGATTCCTGTTTTCAGTGATACATATATGGTAATGCTTGTTTCCTTCTCTTTGTTGGGTATAGGAAATGCATTGATGCAAACATCACTGAATCCATTACTTTCAAATATAGTCAATGGAGATAAACTGGCAAGTACTCTTACTTTCGGACAGTTTATAAAAGCAATTGCATCGTTCCTGGCGCCTTATATTGCTATGTGGGGGGCAACAATGGCTATACCTTCTTTCGGCTTGGGATGGAGAGTGTTGTTTCCTATTTATATGGTAATAGCAGTGGTTGCTGTTTTCTTATTGGGGGCAACTTCTATCTATGAAACAAAAGAAGAAGGAAAGCCTTCTACATTCGGAGAATGTTTGGCATTGCTGGGTAAGCCGTTTATTTTGCTATGCTTTATTGGTATTATGTGTCATGTGGGTATTGATGTAGGTACAAATACTACAGCCCCGAAGATTTTGATGGAACGTCTGGGTATGACTTTGGCTGATGCAGGTTTTGCTACCAGTTTATATTTTATTTGCCGTACGGCCGGATGTTTTTCGGGTGCGTTTATTATGCGGAAAATATCTCCTAAGTCATTTTTTATTTTCAGTGTGGTACTGATGCTGATAGCTATGGTTGGTTTATTCTTGTTCCATTCATTGTCTATTATATATATATGTATAGGCTTGATCGGCTTTGGAAATTCGAATGTTTTTTCCATTATATTCTCCCAGGCTTTACTTTATATGCCGAATAAACAGAATGAAGTTTCAGGACTTATGATTATGGGACTATTCGGAGGAACAATATTCCCGTTATTGATGGGAATTGCTTCAGACATGATGGCCTCACAGACAGGAGCCGTGGCTATTTTGAGTATTGGAGTTATTTATCTGCTCTATTTATGGAGAAAGCTGAATTAAGATAACTATTTCTTTGCCCTTTGTCATAGAGGGGCAACCCCTTTATAAAATGATCCCGATGTTTTTTTAAAATCATCGGGATCATTTTATTAAATCACCTCGATGATTTCAAACCGTTTTTTTAATCATTTTATTTGATAAACAGTATATTTGTATAATATGGTTATAAGATGAACACGAAAACACTAATAAGTTGTTGCCATGTGAAAAAGTAAACAAAAATATTACTGTCATGAAAAGATCATTTACAATTGTAGCAATAATTCTGTTTGTTATGTCAGGGTGTGGAGGGAACAAACAGTCAACAAATGAGCTCGTCATAGTTGATGTTACAAAGAATTATCCTGAAAAGGAACTGATATTACAGGATTTTATGGATGTGGAATACATCCCGTTGGAAACAAATGATGAGTTTGTTACCCAAGGTAAAGTAATGGCCGTTGGTGCAGAAGTTATATTAATAACAAACTGGATCAACGATGGGAATTTGTTTGTTTTTGATAGAAAAACCGGCAAAGGCTTGAAGAAGATAAACAGGAAGGGGGAAGGTGGCGAAGAATATGTGGGTATTACTGAGATTGTCCTGGATGAAGCAAACAAGGAAATATTTGTTATAGCCTACACCGGAAGTAAAATCTCAGTATATGATCTAGACGGAAATTTTAAAAGGAGTTTCAAAGCCGCAGGTACGGATTCTCATATAAATACATTTAATTACGACCGGGAAAATTTGATTTCTTATGTACCGGATAATAGTCTGGAAAACCCGTCAAACGTCATACATCCATATTATTTAATCTTTTCCAAGCAGGATGGAAGTATCACCCGGAAAATATCAATTCCTTTTGATGAAATTAAAAGCCCGGTCGCAAGAGACGGGGAGGCTTGGGTTGTTCCAGTACCAACTGCTGTGTACCAAATAATTCCGGATCATGTCAGTTGGGTACTTATGGAGACATCATCCGATACCATATACCACTATTTGCCGGATGCTAATACGACAATCCCCCTTATCGTAAGAACCCCCTCCATACACACCATGGATCCTCCTGAATTATTTCTTATACCAAGCGTTTTTACCGACCGTTATTATTTCATGAGCCTGTTGAAAGCGGAATTTAACTTTGCAATAGGGAGAGGGTTTCCATCTTCCGGATTGATGTACGATAAGCTGGAAAATTCTTTATTCATACCTAAAATATACAATGGTGATTATACCAGCAAAAGAGAAGTGGATATGACGTCGAGACCTTTAGATCAGGAATTCATAATCGGACAGTCATTACAAGCCCACGAACTTGTCGAGGCCTACGGGAAAGGACAACTGAAAGGCAAACTGGAAGAAATTGCAGCCGGATTGAATGAAGAATCAAACCCGGTAATTATGTTGGCTAAGTATAGGAAATAAACATAAATAGGGGCGATCAAAATATAATATTCTGAATGTATAAATAAAATTGAATGGAAACCTTAACATCAAAAAAGAACTAAAGCAAATAAAAATAGCGATGTAAGCAACTTATGTAATATATCAGAGGATGACAATACTATAGTTATATCTGTTGAATGACTGCTACTAATTGGTTTTTAATTTAATGACATTTTAATGACATTATCTTAATAGGCTTGTTTATGGTATTTTAATCCATTAGTTTTGGAAAAATAAATAATTTAACCTTAGATGTCTCATATATGCCTATAAACTACTCTTCAATATTATATATAGGAACACAGGAAGGACTGGATACTTGTTCAAGAGAAATATCCGGCTATCTGGCTAAGTTGTTATCTGCCCATTATCAACTTCATCTGTTGGGAGATTTGTTTTCTGAGCAAAGCTATGAACAGGGACAATCTTACGATCTGATTATCATTCAAAATTCGCTTAGCCTTATACGCTATAGAAAACAGCTTAAGCGGTTGGGTAAATCTCCTGCATTGTTTATTGCTACAACGAACCGTTTAGATAGTTACATTGCTCCGTTTAAAAATCTGTATGGAGTACTGAATATGAGTGATGCAGCCTTGCCGGCTTTTGGTATACCGGAAGAAATGATGCTTCATTT
>NZ_FNVS01000009.1 GCF_900108035.1 Parabacteroides chinchillae | reverse complement strand
TACAAGCTTTCCATCTATAGGAGAGCGCATTTGGTGGTAGCCTCAGGTATTGATGCAGTGCGTGCGATGGCACTTTGTAAACCCTGTGTTATTTTGGGTGATTACGGTTTAGGAGGAATAGTGACACCTGCCAATTATGATCATCTGCAATCTGTTTCTTTTAGAGGTCGTAAAGGTGCTTGCTTCAAAGAAATGGTTCCTTTGGATTTGTTGGAAGTGGAAATTCGGAAGTATTTTGCGTCTGATATTGAAGAAACTTCTTTGGAAATTCAAAAGAAAGTAATGACGGATTATGGTAAAAATAATGGCATTAATATACAATATGATATATAGTGAAGATTTATTGCCGAGAATTGAAGATATTCCCATTGATTGGGTGATAACGACCGACCGCAAATACTTTCAACAGGCTGCTTTAATTGTCTTCCATCTTCCTGGTTTATATCAAGAATTAGAAACGGATTTGGATAAACAGGAGGGACAAATGTGGATTAGCTGGTTTTTAGAGTCGGAAAAAAATGACCCGCTGATTAATGATCCGGAAATCAAGGATGTATTCGATCTGTCGATAAGTTATTGTAAGGATAATGAACAAAAAGAACATCCATTAATATATTTGTGCCGTAACTATCCTATCATAGATCCGTAAGCGGCCGGCCAACTTCGACTATTAATTTTCTATCCGCTTTTTAGTTATAAACATAGAGGCTTAGTACATTATCCGAATATTTTTGCAGGTTTCGAAATCTTTATTACTTTTGTTAATTAAAAAAACGGCAAATATAAACGTACAACTATGGTAGATACAAAGCAACATGTAAAAGCGTCGGAAGATAAAATGAAGTTCGCAATAGAATACCTTGACGAACAATTGTCTCATATCCGGGCCGGCAAAGCAAATCCGAAAATTCTGGATTGTGTAAAGGTCCCTTATTACGGTAGTTTGGTTCCGCTTACCAATGTGGCAACTGTAACCGTACCTGATGCAAAAACAATCATGATTACTCCTTGGGAAAAAAAGATTATTCGTGATATAGAGAAGGCTATTTTAGATTCTGAAGTAGGTATTACGCCGGATAATAACGGAGAGATTATTCGTTTGGGAATTCCTCCTCTGACAGAGGAACGTCGCCGTCAGTTGGCAAAACAATCAAAACAGGAAGCTGAGAGTGCAAAAATCAGTATACGTAATGCACGTCGTGATGCAATTGAAGCTTTGAAAAAGAGCGTTAAATCTGATGGTGTACCTGAAGATGTAGAAAAAGATGCAGAAGGGGAAGTGCAAAAGATACATGATAAATATATCAAGAAAGTGGAAGAAATCTACGCCGCAAAAGAAAAAGAAATAATGACCGTATAAATAAGCTGGCAGTTGACAGTTGACAACGTTTTATATTTACCTGTCACTTGTCAACTGTCACTTGTCAACTGATATGAGAGGGTTAGTAATAAAAAACACAGGTAGTTGGTACACTGTTCGTACGGAAGACGGACGCGATATCGAGAGTAAGATCAAGGGAAACTTTCGTTTGAAAGATATTCGCAGTACCAACCCTATAGCTGTGGGCGACCGTGTGGTGATAGATATAAACCAGGAGGGAACCGCTTTTATTTCTGAAATTGAAGACCGTAAGAACTATATTATACGCCGAGCATCCAATCTTTCCAAGCAATCTCATATCATTGCTGCAAATCTGGATCAGGCAATGCTGATCGTTACAGTAAACTATCCTATTACAACTACTATATTCATTGATCGTTTTTTAGCAACAGCCGAGGCTTACCGCGTCCCCGTGAAACTGGTATTTAATAAAGTGGATCGTTATCGTGGCGAAGATCGTGAATGCCTGGAAGAACTTATTAAGCTTTATACAAAAATTGGTTATCCCTGTTCTAAATTGTGTGCTCGTACAGGGGAAGGATTGGATGAGCTAAAGGCTGAACTGAAGGATAAGATTACACTTCTGTCTGGACATTCGGGAGTGGGTAAATCTACTATAATTAATACAATGGTTCCGGGGGTGAATTTACGGACAGGTACGATTTCCGAATACCATAATAAAGGAATGCATACTACAACATTCTCTGAAATGATTCCCTTACCGGATGGTGGCTATATTATCGACACTCCGGGCATTAAAGGTTTTGGAACAATAGAGATGGAAGGTGCAGAAGTGTCCCATTATTTTCCGGAGATTTTCAGTTTTTCTTCCGAATGTAAATTTAGTAATTGTTCGCATCGGCATGAGCCGGGTTGCGCTGTGCTTAAAGCAGTGGAAAACCATCGCATCAGTGAATCCCGCTATAAGAGCTATCTTAACATTCTTGACGACAAGGAAGAAAGTAAATATCGCGAAGAATATTAATGCTCTATACAGCCGGTAAACTCATTCCTGTGATTTTACGGTACAAATCTAGTGCGTATACATCAGTCATACCGGAAATATAATCTAACACACATTGTATTTTGCCATAAGTGCTGGGTGCATTTGTGTTATATTGTTCAGGTATACGCTGCAGAAGCAATTTGCTATAAGCATGATCCTGATTCATGACTGCTTCCGTGAGGCTGTCTATCAGGTGGCTGAAAATATGATACCCCGCTAATTCTATGTCAAGTACTTCTTTTGCTTTATATATCTTTTTGTAGGCTGTGGCGGAACATGTTTGATATGCTTCCTGCGCTTTCCCTGATATTTGTTCGATTAAAGGCGTATGATAAGAGCCATCCAGTAAGCCATTTTCATTTTCAAGGAACACCCGTGAACATTCGTCTACCAGCAATCCGATGATACATGAACGCAAGTAAGCTATCTGTTCGTTGGTATCATCTACCATTTTCATTATTTTTACAATATGTTCAAGACGCTCTCCTTCAAAAAAATTAAGTAGTAGATTGATAGCTTCTTCTTTTGTCAGGATATGTAATTTGCAGGCATCTTCTATATCCATAATTTGATAACAAATATCGTCGGCCGCCTCAACCAGGTATACCAGGGGATAACGGACAAACCTATTGTTGTTTTCTTTACTTTTACAAATGCCGAGTTCGTTTGCAATTTGCATATAAGTATCTTCTTCAGACTGGAAAAAACCAAATTTGCCTTTTGAGCCTGATTGAGTAGATGCGTATGGATATTTAATAATTGATGCAAGTGTACTGTAGGTTAAAGCAAATCCTCCTTTTCGTCTTCCTATAAACTGATGAGTTAGCAACCGCATAGCATTTGCATTTCCTTCAAAATGGACGAAATCTTCCCAACGATTACCCTCTTTGCGAACTTTTTCCTCTAATTTTCTACCGTTTCCTTCCGAAAAATAGGCAGAAATAGCACGTTCGCCCGAATGTCCGAAGGGGGGATTTCCCATATCATGGGCTAAACATGCTGCAGAGACAATGGAGCCTATTTCCGGAAAGTTAATACTCCCGTTGGGATACTTTTGCATTAATCCTTTAGCTACATTATTACCCAGGGAACGTCCTACGCACGATACTTCCAGGCTATGTGTAAGTCTGTTATGGACAAAGATACTTCCGGGCAGGGGGAAAACTTGTGTTTTATTTTGTAGCCGGCGAAAAGGGGAAGAAAAAATTAAACGGTCATAATCTCTTTGGAAGTCTGTACGCTCATGTTTTCGTTCGTGATATTCTTCCATCCCGAAACGTTTTCCGGAAAGTAGTTGCGTCCAATTCATAATTTTCTGATTATTTTTTCGATACACAAATGTATGAATTAATCGTAAAGACAAGAAGTTGTAATGTGAAAGATATATTAAATGTGATTTTTTTTAGTTTTCTTAGAACTAAATCATAAAAAGATTTGTTCTTTTAAATATGTTAATAGATATACCTGAAATGCACCTGACTTCAAGTTAAAATTATAAGATTATTATAATATTTATGAGAAGAATGTTAGTAAATCTTATTTTATATGTATATTTGCATCAGCTAAAATTAAAATCAACCATAGTTCTAAGAAGACTTGGCGCTCAAAATGTAAATTAAAATAGGACTTTGGTCTAAAAATTAATATGAAGAGAACTATATTTATTAACTCGCCTAAACAATCTAGCTTTATGAGAAAGAGCTTAATTTTATTTGTGCTGTTCTGTATAGGGGCATGTACAAGTGTGCTATGGGCACAAAACAAAGTGAGTGGCGTCGTAATGGACAAAGATGCCAACATGCCGTTGATCGGTTGTAACGTTGTTGAAAAGGGAACAACAAACGGCACGGTTACCGATTTAGATGGTAAGTATGTATTAGAGGTAGGTGCTAATGCCATCCTCGAATTCTCTTATTTAGGAATGGAAACCATTACAGAACCTATTAATGGCCGTTCCGTAATTAACGTAGACATGTACTCCGATTCTCAGAAGATCGACGAAGTTGTTGTTACTGCTATGGGTATTCAGCGAAAAGCCAAATCGCTGACATATGCAACCCAACAGCTTGCCGGCCAGGAACTGACACGTGCAAAAGATGCTAACTTGATTAATGCATTGCAAGGTAAAGCAGCCGGTATGGTAATTACCCCGAATGCTACCGGTGCCGGTGGATCTTCAAAAATTATACTTCGTGGTAATAAGTCTGTTTATGGAAACAACCAACCTTTGATCGTTATTGATGGTATTCCGATGAATAATCCTGAAACGACTCAGTTGTCTGGCGAATATGAAGGACGTGACGGAGGTGACGCTTTAGGTAACCTGAACCCTGACGATATTGCCAGCATGAACGTGTTGAAAGGTGCTTCTGCTGCTGCATTATACGGTAGCATGGCTGCCAATGGTGTTATCATGATTACAACTAAGAAAGGCCGTGATGGTGCTGCACGCGTAGATTTTTCTTCTAATATAACGTTAGAGACCCCACTGTCACTCCCCAAACTACAAGGTCGTTATGGTGCTGTTAAAACAGGAGACCAGTTGAGTTTGATGAGCTGGGGAGAAAAGATTGCTGATAATGATAAGAAAGCAATGGATAATGTAAATGACTTTTACCGTACAGGTTCTACCTACATTAACTCTGTTACAATTAATGGTGGTACCGAGAAAATCCAGAGTTTTCTTTCTTATGCAAATACAACTGCGCTGGGCATTATGCCTACTAATGATTTTCAACGGCATAATATGTCAATGCGTGAAACATTCAACTTGTTTAACAATCGTTTGACTGTTGATGCTTCTCTTTCATATATTACACAAAAAGCAACAAACCGTCCTCATGGAGGTACGTATATTAACCCATTGACAGGTTTGTATACATTCCCTCAAAATGGAGATTTCGGTTATTATAAAAAGAATTTCGAAACGTTTGATGACTCACGTAACCTGATGGCTCAAAACTGGTATACTTCATTAGACGACTTTACAGCTAACCCATATTGGTTGCTAGAACGTGTTCAGGCTAAAGAAAAGCGTGATCGTGTGATGGCTTCGGCGACAGCTAAATTGAAGATTACTGATTATTTGAATGTTCAGGGTCGTTTGAGTGTTGATAATACATTTGATAAATTTGAACGTAAATGGCATGCCACTACCAATATCAACTGGGCGGCTCATGCTAATGGACGTTACCGTCAGGAACGTTTTGATGCAAAGCAATTCTATGGGGATTTCTTGATTAACTTTAATAAAACCTGGAATGAAAAATGGGAATTAAATGCTTCTTTAGGAACTAGTTTCATGGAATCTAAAGTTCAAAATACATTATTGGATAGTGATAAACTGGGTCTTATCGAGGCAAATTTCTTTGTGCCTGAAAATATTAATGGGAATGGTAACCAACGCATGAGTAATCCTCATAAACGATTGAATTCTGTGTTTGGAACAATACAATTCGGCTTTAATGGTATGATTTATTTGGATGTGACAGGACGTAATGACTGGGCTTCCGCTTTAGCATATACACAGAACTATTCTTATTTTTATCCTTCAGTGGGTTTAACTGCTTTGTTGAATGAAATAATTCCGATGTCTGAAAAGATTAATCTGTTGAAGTTGCGTGGTTCTTATTCTGTTGTAGGTAATGATGTTCCTGCTTATATTACTTATCCAATGGATGGTATTAACTTAGGGCAACTAGAACCGAATACAAAGGAGCCATTCTCTGAAATGAAGCCGGAAAAGATGCATTCTATGGAGTTTGGTCTTGATCTGACGATGTTCGATAATCGTTTTAACTTTGATGTTACATATTATAAGACGAATAATAAGAACCAATATTTTACTATTGATGCTCCGTTGGCTTCTGGTTATGAGCAATATTACATAAATGCCGGAGATATCCAGAACCAGGGTTTTGAAGCTTCTGTAAGTTATCGTTGGGATTTTGCTAAGGATTGGAGCTGGAGACCTGAGTTCAATATTTCATATAACGATAATAAGGTTAAGAAATTGGACGACCGTTTAGCTGATGGCGTACAAGTTGGTAGTGGTGCCGGTTATCGCTTTATGTTGAAAGAAGGCGGATCTTATGGTGATATTTATGGTAAAGATCTGAGACGTAACGAAGATGGTTCTATAGCCTTATCAGATAAAGGTGAGATAATGTTGACCGAAAATGAAGTTTATCTGGGTAATGTGAACCCTAAATGGCAAATGGGTTGGGGTAATACATTTACTTATAAAGATTTCTCGCTCTACTTTTTAATTGATGGAAAGATTGGAGGTAATACAATTAGTATGACACAGAGTTACCTGGATAGCTTTGGCGTAACAGAAGAGACAGCCGATGCTCGTGATAATGGTGGTGTTGATATAGGTAACGGCCAGAAAATGGATGCCCAGAAATATTATTCTTCAACTTCTGGTAAAGAAGGTGCAAAAGGTAATTATGTATATTCTGCAACAAATTTCCGTCTGCGTGAATTGTCTTTAGGATATACATTCCGTAATTTGTTGGGAGCTTCCAAGAATCTAAACTTGTCATTTGTGGCTCGTAACCTATTCTTTATTTATAAAGACTCTCCTAATGATCCGGACTTATCTGTTTCTACTAATAATGCATGGAAAGGATATGATTCATTCGGCCTTCCTGCAACACGTAGCTATGGTATTAATTTGAAGGTTACATTCTAAAAACGTCTATCATTATGAAAAAGAATATATTTAAACAAATAAAAAACACATTGCCGTTTTGGGGAATTGCTCTTATAATGGGAGCAACGGCTTGCACGGATAGTTTTGAAAATATCAATACAAATCCAAACGGTCTGAAGCCTTCACAGGTGAAAATCGCATCCCGTTTCAACCAACCGATAGTTTCTGTATATTTGAATTATCAAAATAGAAACTATGAATTCCAACTACAGCAAAATCTGAATGCAGATCTGTATTCTGGCTATATGGCTAATCCGACGCCTTTTAACGGAAATAAGAATAATTCAACTTATGCACTACAGGAGGGTTGGAATGAGACCCCATTCAAAGCTGGTGAGCTTTATGTAATGAAACCTATCAGTGATATTCTGAAATCAACCGAAGCTTTGGATTATACTTCTATTGCTAAGATTATTCGCGTAGAAGCTATGCACCGGGTTGTAGATTGTTATGGACCTATTCCATATACAAAGGCTATGCAGGGAGGTTCATCTGTGCCTTACGACGATGTAGAAACGCTTTATAAAACTTTCCTTACAGAACTGGAAGAGAGTGTAAATGACTTAACTACTTTTGTTGATGGAGGTAATGCAGAATCTAACCGTTTGTCAGACTTTGACATAGTGTGTGGTTCGGATCATAAGCAGTGGATTCGCTTTGCTAATACATTACGTTTACGTCTTGCTATGCGTCTTTCTGTTGTTGCTCCGGAAATAGCACAAAAAACAGCAGAGGCTGCCGTCGGCCATAAATATGGCGTATTGGTAGCTGGCAATAAAAATGTGGAAGTGATAGATGCAACATTAATGAATCCTTTGGCTGAATGTAATATTGGTTACAATGATATGCGTGCAGGTGCATCTTTGGTAAGTCTTTTGCAAGGGTATAGCGATCCGCGTTTACCAATCTATGTTACACAAGTTGGATGGTTTAAAGACAAAGGTGTAAGTCAGGATATAAAAGATAGCCAGGGTAAAAAAACGAATAAGATTGGCCAATATGTTGGTATTCGTCAGGGAACTCTGGTAGATAAGGATATTTATCAGGTATATTCTACTGTAAATATGTCTTTAACAACAAGAATGGCTGATTATACGGGAAATAATGTTCAATTGTCTAATCATTTGCCGTGGATGAAAGTTGCAGAAGCTTATTTCTTGCGTGCAGAAGGTGCTTTGCGTGGTTGGAACATGGGTGGTTCTGCAAAAGAATTATACGAACAAGGAATAAAAGTATCGTTCGACGAATATGGTATTCCTGCTTCGGAATATGCAAAGTATATTGAGAATAATACAGGTGTGGGTGCTGATTATGAAGATCCTCATAATACAGTAAACAATATTAAAGGGCTTGATAAGTGTACTGTTAAATGGGACGAAGCGGCTTCAAAAGAAGACAAACTTCATAAGATAATTAACCAGAAATGGTTAGCTATGTATCCTGAAGGCCAGGAAGCATGGAGCGAATTCCGTCGTACAGGCTACCCTAAATTATTCCCGGTAGTGAATAACTTTAGCGCAAACATTGCAAATGGCGATTTTATCAAACGTCTTCCTTTCCCGCGTAATGACAAGAATGCTAATGCTGCTGAAGTTGAAAAGGCCAAAGCTTTGTTGAACGGTCCGGATAATGAAGCTACTCGTCTTTGGTGGGATACTGGTAGGAATTTCTAACCAGCATTTGGTTAGTAATTTATTATAACGGAAAAAGCCTGTCTGACAAAAAGAGTCGGACGGGCTTTTTTGTTTTATGGGGCTGTAATGTAAATATATTCAGATAGGCAACTAAACCGAAAAGGATAGGCATCGGGATTATATTTGGTAAGCATTTGGTAAATGTGGAACGATGGAGGGTATAATTTTATTCTTATATTTATACTCTAAACTAATTAGTGTTATGAAAAAATATAATTGTAACTTTTTCACTGTATGGTTATGCCTTTTGTGCTTACTTGTTCCGGTTCATATTAAGGCAATAGAAGTCATTAAGTTGCTTGAGCCGGGTCAAAAAGTGTTGTTGAACTCCGGCTGGATTGCCCGAAGGGCAAATGAGGTAAAAGTAGATGGCAACACACTCTCGGCAGTCCCTTTTGATAAGGCAGGATGGCTATCTGCCCGTGTTCCCGGTACGGTACTGACTACAATGTTGGAGAATAAATTATTCCCCGCTCCGGAGTTTGGGGTGAATAATAACCTGATACCCGATATTTATGAAACAGGTTCCGGTTTTTATACTTTCTGGTTTGTGAAAGAATTTAAAACGCCCGACTTACCTCAGAATAAAAATGTATGGCTTAACTTCAGGGGAATAAATTATAAAGCGGATATCTTTCTGAACGGAAAACGTATCAATGCGACTACACATGAAGGAATGTTTCTTCGGAAAAGTTTTGACATAACTCCTTATCTTCATTCCGATAAAGCCAATATTCTTGCTGTTATTGTATTTCCTCCTACTTATCCCGGAAACCCGAATGGCGGACAAGGTGGCGACGGAATGATTGCCCGCAATAATACAATGCAATATACCCCGGGCTGGGATTGGATTCAGCCGGTGCGTGACCGTAATACCGGCATTTGGGATGAGGTTTCTATTACGACAACAGGTGCGGTTAAAGTGGAACATCCTTACGTAATAACTAAAGTGCCCGGTATACGCAGTCCTAAAGATAAACAACAGAAGGATGCGTTTGTAAAAACCTCTGTGGAACTGGAAAACACTACAAACGTGCCACAGCAGGGTATGCTGGTCTGTGAAACAAACGGGCAAACATTGAAGCAGTCTGTTTCTTTGCAGCCGAAAGAAAAGAAATGCATTGCGTTTAAAGATTTGAGTATAAGAAATCCGGAACTTTGGTGGCCTAACGGCATAGGTAAACATCCCCTTTATAGAATGGACATTCGCTTCGAGCAGAATGGACAGGTCAGCGATAGCGAAAATCTTCATTATGGTATACGCGAAATCGCGACCGAAAAAGATCCGGTTACGGGTGGACGTATGTTCTTTGTTAATGGACAGAAAATTTATATTACAGGCGGAAATTATATCAACTCCGATTGGTTGCTTCGTCTTTCTCCCGAGCGTTACCGGGATGAGGTACGTTTCCATGCCGAAATGAATTTGCGTATGATGCGCATATGGGGTGGGGCTTTGCTTGAACGCCCTGAATTTTATGATGCATGTGACGAATACGGTATTCTGGTTTTTCAGGATTTATGGGGTAGTGGAGATTGCAACGGCGCCTGGGAAGATCCTACGAAACTGGAATCGCAGGAACGTCGTTGGGAATATCCGGATAATCATGATTTGTTCATAGCTTCTGTTGAAGATCAGGTAAAGATGGTGCGAAATCATCCAAGCCTTTGTTTCTGGTGTGGCGCGAATGAATGGCCTTTGGCAAAAGATATAGATGAAAAGTTGAAAACGGAAGTATTCCCTAAGCTCGACCCTGAACGTCTTTTTGCCAGTTTTTCTACAGATACGGTATTTACCCGCAATTTGTTAGGTGATAATGGAGATGGTCCTTACGGTATCCAAGAGGTAGAGTGGTTTTTTACTTTTCGTTCTCATCCGTTTAATCCCGAGGCCGGGTCGGTTGGTTCGCCGGAAATCGAAAGTATGCGCGAGATGATGACGGAGCAGGACTTGGCGGAATTTCCACGTAGAGGCCGGACGCGTAATTACGTGTGGCGCTATCATAAGGATTTGGGCTATCTGGATCAGTTGGAGCGTTTGGGTGAGGTGAAGGATATTGAGACGTATTGTAAGCATGCGCAAGTAGTAAATTATGATCAATACCGTAGTTTTATGGAAGGATGGGCTTCTAATATGTGGAAATGGTATACCGGTATATTGATATGGAAGACCCAGAATCCGTGGACTTCTTTGCGTGGTCAGATGTATGACTGGACATTGGATGTAAATGCTTCTTTATATGGTACGAAAAAAGGATGCGAACCTTTGCACCCCTTCTATAATCCGGTTGAAAAACAAGTAGAACTGTTGAATACGAATATCTACGATTGTAAAAATCTTTTAGTAAAGGCCGAGATTTATGATCGGGAAGGAAAACGTGTTTGGGAAAAGGAAACTATAGCCGATATGGATGCTAATACGGT
The DNA here is from genome assembly GCF_900108035.1 of Parabacteroides chinchillae. GTDB lineage: Bacteria > Bacteroidota > Bacteroidia > Bacteroidales > Tannerellaceae > Parabacteroides > Parabacteroides chinchillae. The sequence continues at coordinate 162,808 of NZ_FNVS01000009.1, read as the reverse complement.
GAAAGAATTGTTTACCGTTACCGAACCACAAAGCGTGAGCGGTGTTTATTTTCTGAAACTGACGCTTGCAGATAATGAGAGTAAAGAGCAGATTACGTCCAATATTTATTGGTTGACTACTTCGCCAAAGGATTATACTACTTTATATCAGTTGCCAAGAACAACACCCCGTTTGCAAGCCAGATTGGTTAACGGTGGAGGTACTACTTACTCAGGAGTTGTTGAATTGGAGGCTGATAAGAAAATATCTTTCTTCAATCGTATTAAAGTGTTTGATAAAGAAACCGGAAAGCGCATACTGCCTGTTCACTACTCCGATAACTATATCACATTGATGCCGGGAGACAGACAACAGGTAAAACTGGATTTTACTACTTCTGTTCCTAAAGAAAGGATTGAGATAGTAGTGGATAGTTGGACTGCCGATCGTATGGTTTGTCCTCAATAGGTATTTTGCTATATCAGTTCACCTTTTCCCTGGCGGAGTATTTCAAAATCGTTGGTTGTACAGTCTACAATAGTAGATGCTTCGATGCCTCCGTAACCTCCGTCAATGACAATATCGACCTGGTTCTCATATTTCTCATGAATGAGTTCCGGGTCGGTCGTGTATTCAATCATATCGTCTTCGTCGTGCACGGAAGTGGTAAGGATGGGGTTACCCAGTTCTTTTACCAAAGTACGGATGATATTGTTGTCGGGGATACGGATTCCTACTTCTTTGCGGTTTTTGTAAATCTTAGGCAGTTCGCTGCTTGTTGGAAGGATGAAAGTGAAAGGACCTGGTAAGTTTTTCTTCATCAGTTTGAATACCGCATTGCTTACTTTTGCATATTCGCTCAGGTTTGAAAGATCATAGCAGATAATAGAGAGGTTGCTCTTCTGCGGGTTGATGTTTTTCATTTGACAGATCTTTTCTACTGCACGTACATTAAGAGCATCGCAACCAATAGCATAGACAGTATCGGTAGGATAAATAACAAGACCCCCGTCTTGTAAGACGGAGATTACCTTGTCTATTTCTCTTTGATTCGGATTTTCAGGGTAAATCTTTATAAGCATATTAGCCGTAAATGATATGTCCGTCTTTATCCGCGTAATCGTCCAGGCACTTGCTATACTGGTGCATAGCACGAAGGCTCATACCCATGCTTGAGAAGCCTCCGTCGTGGAAAAGATTCTGCATAGTTACTTTGCGTGTAAGGTCGGAGAACATCATGATGCAGTAGTCGGCACATTCGTCGGCATTAGCATTACCCAGAGGGCTCATCTTATTTGCAAAGTCCATCAGATGATCCATTCCTTTTACACCACTACCTGCTGTTGTTAATGTTGGCGATTGTGAAATGGTGTTGATACGGACTCCTTTTTCGCGACCGTAGATATAACCGAAACTGCGGGCGATAGATTCCAGCAGGCTTTTTGCATCGGCCATATCGTTGTAGCCAAAGAATGTACGTTGGGCTGCCACATAAGAAAGGGCTATAACAGAACCATATTCTGCAATAGCGTCCTGTTTTTTAGCAACCTGCAACATCTTGTGGAAAGAAATAGCGGAAATGTCCAGTGTCTTTTCCAGCATATCATAATCCAGATCGTCATACGTACGTTTCTTACGGACATTAGGACTCATGCCGATTGAATGTAATATGAAATCTATTTTGCCACCAAGTATTTCAACGGATTTTGAGAATACCATTTCAAGATCTTCCACGCTGGTTGCATCTGCCGGTATTACTTCTGCATTTAGTTTTTGCGCCAAGTCATCTATCTGACCCATACGAACTGCTATGGGAGTATTACTTAAAGTAATGGTTGCTCCTTCTTCTACGGCTCTTTCTGCCACTTTCCAGGCAATAGACATTTCATTCAGTGCACCGAAAATAATGCCGCGTTTGCCTTTCAATAAATTATGACTCATACTTAATTATGTTTATTTCGGCACAAAAGTACACAAAATGTGCGATATGTACAAACCGAAAGGTTTTCCGCACGGAAGGAAACCTTTCATATACATTTGATTAATTTTGTGAAGCCGATGATTAACTTATATATTTTAGCTCTCTTTATCAAAACAATGCAATTGTTGCCATTGTTTTGTCATAGCCCGAATATCTGCATTGGCAATATCTATATTCTACTTTTTACTATTCTCTGTAGTATACCCTTTTGACCCTTGGCGATACGGATGTAAGTATTTCGTAAGGGATGGTTTTAAGTTTGTCCGACAGTTCGCTAACCGGAAGATCTTCTCCGAAAATAATAACGGAATCGCCTTCGTGGGCATCAATGTCTGTTACGTCTATCATGCAGGCATCCATACATATATTCCCTATTATGGGACAACGATGTCCATTGATCAGAACTTCTCCGCCACCATTACTAAAGTGCCTGTTCAGGCCGTCCGCATATCCAATCGGGATGATGGCTATGCGTGAGTCCCGTTTAACAAAGCTCATCCGGCTGTATCCGATAGAATCTCCATTGGGGACGTTTTGAATTTGTAATATGGTTGTTTTGAGTGTACTTACATTTCTTAGTCCTTTTTGTCCGGATGCGCTTACACCGTATAAACCGATACCCAAACGAACCATATCCATTTGGTATTTTGCAAATCGTTCTATTCCGGCAGAATTAAGGATATGTTTGATAACGTTATACTCCAAACCGGTTTCCAGTTCGGCAGAGGCTTTTGCGAACTTATCCAATTGTTGCTGGGTGAAATCATCGAATATGTATGAATCGCTTCCTGCTAAATGAGAGAATACGGAACGAACTGCTACACCAGATTGTTTTTTTATCCGTTCGCATACAGCCGGAATATCTTCGGGCTGGAAGCCCAACCGGTGCATTCCTGTATCGATCTTGATGTGAATGGGGTAAGAAGTAATGCCCCGGCGTTCTGTCTCATGAATCATGGCCTCTAAAAGGCGGAAGCTATAAACTTCCGGTTCCAGATGATTTTCAAGTAAAACATTGAAACTGCTAAATTCCGGATTCATCACAATGATAGGGATAGAGATACCTTCTTTACGTAATTCGGCTCCTTCATCAGCAACGGCAACAGCCAGATAATCACATCGATGTTCTTGCAGAGTCTTAGCTAATTCATACGAGCCTGCCCCATAAGCAAAAGCTTTAACCATACAGACCATTTTTGTTTCCGGTTTTAGCTTAGACCGGTAATAGTTGAAGTTATGAACAATGGCATCCAGATTTACTTCCAGGATGGTTTCGTGCACCTTCTTTTCCAGTAATTCTGAAATTTGTTCAAAATGAAAATGGCGGGAGCCTTTTATGAGTATAAGTTCGTCTTTGAATTTACGGAAAGAGGGGGATTTGATAAAGTCTTCTGTTTTTAGGTAAAACTCTTTCTCCATTTCGAAGACATTTCCATATTCACATAAATCGCGGCCAATGCCTATTATACGGTCTACTTTCTTTCTGCGAACCAGATCTGCTACTTTTTTGTAAAGGGATTTAGGCAATGTGCCGGATTGCAGGATATCGGAAAGTATCAATGTGCTTTTCAGTTTTTTCTCGACACGCCGACTTTGTTGAAAGTCTAGAGCTATATCCAGCGAGTTGATGTCCGAATTATATGTGTCGTTGATTAACAGGCAGTTATTTATTCCTTGTTTTACGTCCAGTCTCATCGCGACGGGTTCCAGATGCGAGAATTTTTCTTCGTCATTTACACTGGTTGGCTTTAGGTAAAGCATGGCAGCCATACAATGTATCACGTTTTCGATAGAAGCATCGTCTGTAAACGGAATCGTATAGACGCGATTAAATCCTAATAACGTGCAATGGATAGTTGTCTTATTTTCTTTTTTCCGGATCGATTCAATGAATAAAGGGGCTTCCGAATCTGTACGGCTCCACGCAATTGCTTTATGTGACAGACATGCCGATTCTATGCAATTTGCGATGAATGCGTTATCTCCGTCATATATGATAGCTTCGCAATCATTGAATAAACTCAGCTTTTCCAAACATTTTTGTGTTGTTGAAACAAAATTTTCCTGATGTGCTTCCCCTATATTCGTGATAATTCCAATGGTGGGAGCAATAATGGGCTGTAAACGCTCCATTTCATCCGGTTGCGAAATTCCTGCTTCAAAAATACCCAGTGTGTGTTTTTCATTTATTTGCCAGACAGAAAGCGGTACTCCCAGTTGCGAATTATAGCTCCGGGGCGAACGAACGATATTAAATTCGTTATGAAGTAATTGATATAGAAACTCTTTTACTATTGTTTTTCCGTTACTCCCGGTTATACCTATTACGGGTATATTAAATCGTTTGCGATGATTGGTCGCTAATTTTTGAAGGGCTTTTTGTACATCTTTTACCACAAGAAAGTTCGCATCTGCCATTGCGTCAAACTCCGGTAAGATTGTGCTTACAACAAAATTGCGAACACGAAGTTTGTACAATTCTGCGATATATTTGTGCCCGTCATTTGTTTTTGTTTTAAGGGCAAAGAAAAGACTTTGTTCCGGAAAAGAGAGGCGGCGGCTATCGGTAAGCAAAATGCTTATAGTGTTGTCATGTAGTTTGTCTGTTTTTGTTCCTATAATTCCGGCAACTTCTTTAATAGCGTATTCCATTCCTTACTTTAGTTTAGACTTTATTAATTCACACTCTGTTGAGATATCAAAGGAAGGTATTTTATTGCTAATACGTTCCATCTTTAACAAAGTTTGCGACATAAATTGTTTATAGGCTTCACTTTCCGGTTGAAAGGGCTTGTGATTAAGCGCTTTTTTTATTTCATTCCATTCTTTAAATATTGTTAGACTTTTTGAAGATAGACAATTCTCGACAAATCTTTGCCAAATATATTCTACTGCCAAAGACGATGGGTGTAGCATGTCATCTGCATAAAATCGATAATCTCTGAGTTCATCCATCATGATTTCGTATGCTGGAAAATAGGCTGTTTGTGTTGGGAAATTGGTTTGTATTTGATCAATAGCCAGTAATAAAGATGCTTTGCTGAGCTGGTTGCCATGTGCTCCGTCCTTCCAGTGACGGATAGGGCTAACGGTAAACAGAATTTTAAGTTCCGGATTTTGTTCCCACAGAGATAATAGCAAGCAATTCCAATCATCAATAATACTTTGGACAGAAAGTATTTCGCGCAAAAACATCTTGTCCGGTAGTTTATGGCAGTTGGAGACGATTTGTCCGTTACTTTTTAATTTATAAACATATGCTGTTCCAAATGTAATGACCAGACATTTGGTCTTTCGCAAATATTCGGCAGATTTTAAAAGCCGTTGATTCATATTTTCCAGACATTCTGTTTCTGAGATAGACGAAAACCTACTATGATGCGTAAAACTATGATAAGTGCCTTCGTGTAGAAACAGATCATCTTTCGTGAATTGTTCAGGTCGTAAAAGCATCCGTAATGCAGAAGCTATAGAAGCCGGATTGTATAGTGTACCAAATGGATTGATATCTACATCGAATTTATTTTCCTGTAGCTTATTTCCTATGTTTTCGGCAAAACAGGAGCCTAGTAATATGATTTGTTCTCCGTATTCAAATGAGAATTTGCATTTGGGTATTACTATGTGTGTTGAAAACTCCATTTATACATCTTTTTTATAGACAAATGTATAAAATATTTGAATGCCGTCTAGCTATGCACGAAAAAAGAAATGATCGGGATGTTTTTGTAAAATCATCGGGATGAATTTTTAATAACATCGGGATGAATTGAAATATGGCGTGCGAATGTTTTGGTTAAGCGGTTGTTCATATGATAAACAGTAATTACAAGAATGTACGCGTACATTAAATATATAATATACTTGTTCTGTTTGTAATATGTTGTTATATAATTGATTATAGATGTCTGAAGCGACTAGGGAAAACGATCGTTTAGATTCGTCATTGCAAAGGTACATCTTTCTTTCATTCTTGCAACGGTTTTATATTCTTTTTTTTCTTCTCTATCTTCTTTCTTATCAACAATATAACCTATAGCATACAAAACAAACGATTCCTGTTACAAACAGGCCAAAAATGGTCAATAAAATGACTAGGGAAAATGATCGTTTTCCCTAGTCATTTTTTATAAGGACGATCGTTGATAATGAACTTATTACACTTTAGTATTAATATTAAATTTTTAGATTATGAACAAAAAGTTTTCTACTCTTGTAGGTGGCTTGGCTTTACTTAGTTCATTGACAGTGGGGGCTGCTGACTTCGCCAATGTGAATTTTGCGGGAGCTAGAGCTATTGAAAAATTGCCTGCTAGCGACAATGGCTTGTATCAGTTGGGAAATGGCTCCTTTACCGGAACTTATGCGGACAGTGTTGTCTATATGAGTAAAGATGGAGCTTTGCAATTTGTGCCGACTCCTGCTAATGCCGACAGTTTGGCAAATACATTGTGGTGTGTCAATGTGGCTGCTCCTGAAAAGTTGGGTCAAAATCCTACATTTGACTTTATCAACAAAGGTACAGGCCAGCGCTTGGATATTACAATGACCGGCCTCGAAGGTTTGGGCACAATGGAATGGCCTGCTCTTAAGGATTCTGTAATAGTTGGTGGTGAAGTCTATGGATGGGCTTTCTCTAAGTCTTATGAAGGATCACTTGAAAAAGGAAAGCCTTTGTATTCTTATTATAAAACAGACTCTGTTGTTGGTCTTGGTTATAATCCGAGTAACGGATATTTTTATGCAGTAAAAGCAGATGCTACAGAAGCTGCAATTAAAGATGCTGTTGATGGTCTTTTCTTTACTAAACTGACTATTCAGACTGCTCCTGAAATTATTTTGAATGCAAATCAGATCAATACTATTTTCGGCCAACAGAAAGCCGATGCTGGTGTTAATTTGAAATTTAAACCGGAAGTAGCGAAGAACAATCCATTTAACGACAAGAGCAATAAATTCTTTGCAAAACAGGTTGATAATGGCAGTGGAGATTCTACGAGTTATGTTTATGTATTGAAAGCAGACTCTTCGTATTTACGCGTAGATACTTCTTATGCTAATACAATTGGTCATGGTTATTTGGCTTATGGCTGGACTGGATTGAAGGAAACTACAAATAAGATTTCTGCTACTGATTCTTTGAACAATTCGGCATTGAAAGCTCAACACCAGTTCTTGTTCACATATAGACCTTCTGTTGATAGCGTTAATATCTATGTTCACCGTGCTACATTTAAGACAAGCGAAACTGCTAAAACTTGGTCTGCACCTACTGATACTGTTGGATTTGAAAATGCCAGAGTATTTGCTCAGGATTTGGGTACAGAAAAGGTTTTGACAATAGATAGTTTGGACCAGAATGTTCATATTTCTTTGGGTTATGCCGGTTGCGCTGAAGTTGAAAGTGATAGAACTTCTGTACCTAGCGGTTTGTATATTATCAAGAATGCTAAGGGTGAAGTGCTAGCTGCTCCTATCCATAAGAATGGAACTTCTATCGAATGGGTAAAATTGGATGCTCAGGAACCGAGACATATGCCTGCTTATCAATGGGTAATCGTTCAGAATCAAGAGGCTCTGCCTAAAACATCTACTATTAAGGTTATTAACCGTGAGTTTAAAGCTCAGAACGTAGCATCTTTGCAATTAACTAGAGATAAAAATGATAACATTGTTACTGCTGATGCTTCTTTAGGTTTGAATGGAGGTGCTTTGATATTTGACAAGATCGGAAGCCAGGAAGGTGACTCTGCTTTCATTAAAGATGCATATTTAGGTTACAAGCGTGTAAAAGCTGCAGATTTGGATGTTACTAAGTTTAAATTCAATTATTTGCATGCATTCAATCACAACAAGTGGATTGGCTTGAACAGTTCTGCAGATTCAGTTCTGTATGTACAGGATGATTACGCTCCGTTCACAATGAAAGAAGGACGTGATAGTGTGTATGGTGTTGACGTAACAGCAGATCTTTTGAAAAAGATCCCGGGTCTGGCTCAACTACGCAGAGTTCACTATGTTATTTATAACGGAAGCAAATCTTTGAAAGAAACAGCTGCCGGAGATAAATACTCTGTAAGTTCGGTTGTTCCTGTAGATACCTTCTACTTCAAAGAAAACAACCATTATGATGGTAAGCATTACTATGCATTTGTAGAAAATAACGGCTATTGCCAGATTGCTGATGATGCAAATAAGGTAGGTGTTGCCGATGACGGTCTTACAACTCCTCTGAAAGTTCAGAACCTGACTGCAGAATCAAGAACTTCTGCTTTCACTGTGGAAGAAATAGACGCTCCTCTTTACAGACGTTTCAATAATGCTGAGTTAGAAGGAAACGAAGGCGATGCATCTGATACATTAAGATTTGTAGAACAATATCGTGGTGAAGTATTGCAGATTGAAGGAAACAAGAACTTTAAAGTTCCTGGCGTAGACTTCTTAGGTATTTATACTGAAGGTGCTGCTCCTTCCGGATTGTCATTCATTGTTGATACAGCTTGGGTTAACCGTGGTTTGGGTTATATCAAACCTCAATACCTGATCTCAATCGAACGTGATGATGTTAAGGGTACTCCGTTCCAGAGATGTGCAGAATGTCAGAGACTGATCGATGCAGGTAAAGAGCCTATCAAAGATTGTAAACATGACATCCAGGCTACTCCTGATATGCGTTTCGGTAAATATCTTGTAAACTTCGCAGATTCAGTTGCTTTAGGAAAAGAAATTGGTTCTACAAAGAAAGGTTATAACTGGAAAGAATATGACCGTGCAGGTTTCGTAAAAGCAATCCAATATGGTGATAGCTTGTATATATTGAAAGATGAATTTGCAGGTGTAACAAAGAAGGATGTAAATCCTGCTTTGCTTGCTAAGATTATCAAAGCTAATGATGCTGTTACCGATAGCCGTAAGGGTTATATTGTAAACTTGACAACTGATAAGCACAAACTTATAACATGGTCAATGCGTTATGTTAAACCGGGTACTGATAACAAGACTTTCTTGATTGAATCAATGAAGAAAGCTAGTGATAAGGATATTGCTCCTGAATATGCAGCATGGTTGAAGATGCAGAATGGTTGCTTGGTATTGTCAGATAAGGCAACTTCTGAATTCAAAGAAATGACTGGTGGTGATGATGCTTTGATCTTTGATGTTAAGCATGTTGCTAACGACGAAATTGCTACAGATAATGAAGTGATTACTAATTCTGGCATATCAATTATTGCAGGTGAAGGTAATGTAACAGTTACTGGTGCCGCTGGTAAGAAAGTCGTTATCACTAATATCTTAGGCCAGACAGTTGCAACAGCTGTAGCTACATCTGATAATGAAACTATTGTGGTACCTCAGGGTGCAGTTATAGTAGCTGTTGATGGTGAGGCTGCTGTAAAAGCAATGGTTAAGTAATTAAGCAAACGAATTTATAATCAAATATTTTGAATGCTACGTAATGGCTCTCTTTCGGGAGAGCCATTTAGTAACTTGTGAAAAGCGAACAAGTAGCATTATTACTAAGTAAAAAATAAAGTTCTAACTGTCAATACTTCTGTGAAGAAGAACGACAGCTACAAGACAAGCTTTATCAGTTAAATAGACTGATAAGGCTTTTGTATTTATGTCAACAAACTAAGCCTGCAATGGAGTATATAGAATAATTGACCGGCTAAAACTATTATATATGCCGTTAATTCTTTACTTTTGCCACAAAAAGTAATAGAAATGGCGGAATGCAAAAATAAGCATATATTGAGCAGCATAAATAATCCTGCAGACCTGAGAGGGGTGTCGCAAGATAAGCTGGTAGATGTGTGTGCTGATTTACGTCAGTATATTATAGATGTCTTATCTGAAAATCCGGGCCACCTTGGAGCCAGTCTGGGTACTGTTGAATTGACAGTTGCACTCCATTATGTTTTTAATACCCCCTATGACCGGATTGTTTGGGATGTGGGGCATCAAGCTTATGGACATAAGATATTAACCGGACGCCGTGATGAATTTCATACATTGCGCCGTTTTAAAGGAATAGGTGGCTTTCCTAATCCGAAAGAGAGCGAGTATGACGCGTTTATTGCCGGACATGCTTCTACATCCATATCAGCTGCAATGGGTATGTCTGTTGCTTTTGCTTTGAAAAATGAACAAGATCGTCATGTAATTGCGGTTATTGGTGATGGTGCCATGACAGGCGGATTGGCTTTTGAAGGGCTGAACAACGCTTCTGCAAATCCTAATAATTTGCTTATTATACTGAATGATAACGATATGGCTATTGACCACAGTGTAGGTGGACTTAGCCAGTATCTTGTAGATATTACAACAAGCCAGACTTACAATAAAATGCGGTATGATGTGTATCGCGGACTGCGTAAGATGAAATTGATTAACGACGATCGTCGTGAAAATATACTCAGGTTTAATAATAGCCTGAAAGCGTTGCTTACTCAACAGCATAATCTTTTCGAGGGATTCAGTATTCGTTACTTCGGACCTATTGATGGTCATGATGTAAATTATTTAATAAAAATACTGAATGATATAAAAGATATGCAAGGACCTAAATTATTGCATATCAAAACAAAAAAAGGAAAAGGATTTAAACCTGCAGAAGAGTCGGCAACAGAATGGCATGCTCCGGGACGTTTTAATAAAGAGACAGGACAACGCATAGTTGTGCATAGTTTGGAAGAACCTCAGCTTTATCAGGATGTGTTTGGCCATACACTGGTAGAATTAGCAGAAAAAGATGATCGGATAGTAGGGGTTACTCCTGCAATGCCAACCGGATGTTCGATGACTTATATGATGAAAGCCTTTCCCGACCGGGCTTTCGATGTAGGTATTGCAGAAGGACATGCTGTTACTTTTTCAGCGGGTTTGGCAAAAGAAGGTATGATTCCTTTTTGTAATGTATATTCATCGTTTATGCAGAGAGCTTATGATATGCTTATTCATGATGTTGCCATACAAAAGTTGCACATGGTTATTTGTTTGGATCGTGCAGGTTTAGTTGGTGAGGATGGAGCAACGCATCATGGTGTTTTTGATATGGCTTATCTCAGACCTGTACCGAATTTGGTAATTTCATCTCCCCTGAATGAACTGGACTTACGAAACCTTATGTTTACCGGATACAAAACGGCAAATGGTCCTTTTGTAATTCGTTATCCGCGTGGTAAGGGTGAAAAAAAGGATTGGCGCAATGAAATGACGATATTGCCGGTAGGCAAAGGCAGAAAGTTACGTGAAGGAAAAGATATTGCTGTGCTTTCGCTGGGATCTATAGGTAATGAAGTGATAAAAGCAATACAGATGGTTGAAAGTAAAGGCATATCTGTTGCTCATTATGATATGGTCTATTTGAAACCGATAGATGAAGAACTGTTGCATGAAGTAGGCCAAAAGTTTACTCGTATTATTACGGTTGAAAATGGTGTGATAAAAGGGGGACTAGGTAGTGCTGTCCTTGAATTTATGGCAGATAAAGGATATACTCCTTTAGTAAAACGTGTTGGTGTTCCTGATGAATTTATAGAACACGGTTCCATTCCCGAACTATATAAATTGTGCAATATGGATGCGGAAAGTATTGCTGGTTTAATAAGTTCTTTTTGATAAAGAGTGCGTAGTGTATGTATTTTAGACTATTTAGCGTATTATGAAGATTATCATTGCTGGAGCAGGTGAAGTGGGAACACATTTAGCAAAAATGTTGTCTCAGGAGAACCAGGACATTATATTGATGGATCCTAATGAGGAGCGTTTGAATTTTCCCAATTCGGGCATGGAGATACTTCCTATTGTAGGAAATCCTACTTCTTTGCGGGATTTGGAGGAAGCCGGTATCAGGCATACGGATTTGTTTGTAAGTGTCACTCCTGAAGAGACGACAAATGTGACTGCTTGTATTCTGGCTCACCGGTTAGGTGCTCATAAAACATTTGCACGAATCAATAACTATGAATATCTGTTGCCTAAAAATAAAGAATTATTTGAGAAGTTGGGCATTGGCTCTATGATCTATCCGGAGATGTTGGCAGCAAAAGAGATTGTAACTGCCGTACGTCGTCCGTGGGCCCGTCAATATTGGGAGTTGTTTGGCGGGGCACTTATTCTGATTGGAGTGAAAGTACGCGATAATGCCCGTATTGTTAATCGTCAATTGTCGGAGTTGTTGAATGAACAGAAACTTTATCATATTGTAGCTATTAAGCGCCAGAATGAAACGATTATTCCTCGGGGTACAGACAGGATTGAACCTGGAGACATTTTGTTTTTTACAACTACTAAAGCACATATAGAAGATGTGCGCATGCATGCAGGTAAGAAAGACCCGGAAGTGAAAAAGGTCTTTATTATGGGGGGGAGTCGTATTGCAATTCGCGCTTGCCAGTATCTGCCGAATAATATCCGCGTGAAAGTTTTGGAAACCAATAAAGAAAAAAGCCATCGGATAGCGGAAGTCGTACCCGGTAATGTGCTTATAATTAATGGTGACGGGAGAGATACGGATTTGTTGATGCAAGAAGGAATCAAAGATGCACAGGCTTTTATAGCTTTGACTGAAAATTCGAGTACAAATATATTGGCATGCCTTGCTGCTAAGCGTTTCGGAGTATTTAAGACAATTGCTAAAATTGAAAATATTGATTATATATCATTAGCCGAAAGTATGGATATTGGTTCTGTTATCAACAAAAAATTGATTGCTGCCAGTCATATTTATCAATTTTTATTGGATGCGGATGTCTCTAATGTGAAATGCCTGACATTTGCCAACGCTGATGTTGCTGAATTGGTGGCACGCCCTAATTCGAAAATCACAAAAAAGCAGGTTAAGGATTTGCGCCTTCCTCGTGATATGACTTTGGGGGGACTTATCCGGGATGGAGAACCTATGATGATTAAAGGTGATACGCAGATACAAGCTTACGACCATGTTGTTGTATTTTGTCTGGATACGGCAATGCGTAAAATAGAAGACTATTTTAATTAGTTGGCAGTTGGCAATTTATAAGATATGTTGTTGAATATTCGTTTTATAATTAAAATGCTGGGAGGAATGTTTATCCTTGAGACATTATTTCTCCTTGCTGCTACGGCTGTGGCATTTATTTATAAAGGGGACGATGTAATCCCTTTATTGCAGTCTTGTGGGATTATGTTTGGTACCGGCCTGGTTTGTTACATGATTGGTTTTCGGGCAAACGAATATAATGTAGGACGACGGGAAGGTATGTTAATCGTTACATTGACGTGGATATTTTGTTCTTTGCTGGGAATGCTTCCTTTTTATATAGGCGGATATATTAATACTGTGACCGATGCTTTCTTTGAAACGATGTCGGGATTCACAACCACCGGATCTACTATCCTGACAGATATTGAATCATTGCCTAAAGGTGTTTTATTTTGGCGGAGTTTGACACAATGGCAAGGAGGGATCGGAATGGTGGTTTTTACTGTGGCATTGTTGCCGATTTTTGGTGGAGGAGCGGCGCAGATGTTTGATGCGGAGACGCCTGGTATTACGCACGAACGTTTTCGCCCGCGTATTGCTCAGGTTGCCAAACGCTTGTGGGGTGTGTATATGATTCTGACTATTATTCTTTGTTGTTTTTTGTGGGCAGGACCGATGGATTTGTATGATGCCGTTAACCATGCTATGACAACGATGGCAACAGGGGGATATTCTACTAAAAATGCTAGTATTGCTTATTGGAATTCTGCATATATTGATTATGTGATTACGTTCTTTATGTGCATTGGAGCTACTAATATGGCGTTGATTTATTTCTTTTTTAATGGAAAATATGGAAAGCTTCTGAAAGACGAAGAAACCCACTGGTTCTATATATTTGTAGCGGGGACAATGCTGATTGTTACTTTTTACCTGATGCAAAAAGGATTTGCCGGTAGTTTTGGGGAGGCATTTCGTTTGGCATCGTTTCAGGTTGCAACCTTGGTTTCTACTTGTGGATTTGCGACAGCCAACTATATCCCTTGGGGGCCTTTTTTCTGGTTAATAGCTATCATTCTGATGATAATCTGTGGATGTGCCGGTTCCACCTGCGGAGGTTTTAAGATGGGACGTTTTATGATTCTGACAAAAAACTTACTGAATGAATTTAAGAAACGGACACATCCCCATGCAGTAGTGCCGGTACGTGTAAATGGTCATGCTTTGTCCGATGAGGTTGTATATCGGGTTTTGTCGTTTGCTTTTATTTATATTAGCCTGATAGTGGTGGGTTGTCTGCTGCTGATGGTTGATGGAGTAGGTTTTGAGGAATCGATTGGTTCTGCTGTATCAGCAGTGAGTAATACAGGACCCGGTTTGGGGAGCGTAGGGCCTGTTGATAATTTTTCTGCATTACCTGACTTTTCGAAATGGGTGCTTTCATTCCTGATGATGACTGGACGTTTGGAGATATTTACTGTAATTACAATATTGCTTCCCGGATTTTGGAAGCAGTAATTTTTACGATTCGTAATATACGTTTTCGTTTAATTTTACGTTATAAAAGATACGAATCATTAAGTTGACACATAAATGATAGAATATATAAAGGGCGAAATTGTAGAACTTACGCCTGCACGTATGATCCTGGAATGTAGTGGCATTGGTTATGAGTTCAATATATCTTTAAATACATATAGTGCTTATAATGGGAAGTCTGCGGGGAAAATTTATGTATATGAAGTTATAAGGGAGGATGCCCACCTGTTGTTTGGTTTTGCCGAAAAAATAGAAAGGGAGTTATTTTTGCTTTTAACTTCAGTATCGGGAGTTGGTCCCAATACGGCACGAATGATTCTTTCTTCCCTTCCTCCTTCCGAATTAATACAGGTTATTTCGACAAAAAATGAGACGGCTTTAACAGCTGTGAAAGGGATTGGGGCGAAAACAGCACAGCGTATATTGGTCGATTTAAAGAGTAAAGTGAAACCGGTAGAAGGAATTGCTGTTTCTTCTACATCTCCGGTTCCGGGTAATACGGCAATAGTTGAAGAAGCGGTAGCAGCGTTGGTAATGCTTGGTTTTCAGAAAGCTGCTTCTCAAAAAGCCGTGAATACAATATTAAAAGGGTCACCCATGTTGGCTGTTGAGCAAGTTATAAAAACTGCACTCAGAATGCTTTAATTTTCGGGTTGGAAATAATGAGAAAACGGATACTGAAATATATTCTGTGGATTGTTGTTTTATTGTTTGGGGTCGGTATGTATTCTTTGAATGCCGACTACTTGACTTATACTGCCTCTTTGCCTGAACTTGAAGTAATAAGTGCTCCCGAAGATACAATTCCACCCCGTTTTCCTGTAGCCAAGACTTCTCCTCAGGAATATGAAGATATTGTGAAACAGTCTCCTGCCGATCTCCGTAATCCTGAAAATGTAAAAACCGCTGTGGAATATGACTTAAAAACAGGCACTTACATTGTTCGAACCAAACTAGGCGATATGGAATTGGGAACACCTATGACTTTAACGCCGGAAGAGTATCAGGATTATAGTATGCAACAGTCGTTGCGTTCTTATTTCCGCCAGAAAAATGAAGAAGAATTCCAAAAGGAGGCAAATAAGCAGTTCAACCTGACAGATATGCAATTTAATATTGGTGCTGCAGATCGTATATTCGGTCCGGGTGGAGTACGGGTTAAAACACAGGGTTCTGCCGAACTTACGATGGGATTGAAGAATAATAAAGTACAAAACCCTTCTTTGCCGGAGCGTTCCCGGAATCGGACATTCTTTAATTTCGATGAGAGTGTACAATTAAATGTTCAGGCTTCTGTTGGAACGAAAGTGAATTTTGGTATGAATTATAATACTGAAACATCTTTTGATTTTGATTCTAAAAAACTGAAACTGGCATATACCGGAGAAGAAGATGAAATAATAAAATCTTTGGAAGCGGGAAATGTAAGTATGACTACTAATAACTCGCTGATTAACGGAGGTGCAGCTTTGTTTGGTATTAAGACCGATTTGCAGTTTGGAAAACTTCGTGTAAATGCATTGTTTGCCCAGCAGGAGTCGGAATCGAAAACTGTTAATTCTAAAGGCGGAGTACAAACAAAGCCCTTTGAAATAACAATTGATCAATATGATGAAAACCGACACTTTTTCCTTGCTCAGTATTTTAGGGATACGTATGATGATGCAATGAAAAAATTGCCTTATATTTCTTCTTCCATTACGATTAACCGTATTGAGGTCTGGATTACAAATAAAAGAAGTAATTATGATCAATCCCGTAATATTGTTGCTTTCTCTGATTTAGCGGAACATAAACATATAAGTAATACTTCTTTTATTCAGCCTGCCGGATCTAGTAATTTACCTGCAAACGGAGCTAATAATTTATATAGTAAGCTACAAACGATTGATGGTGCCCGTGAAATTAGCAGAGTGGGGCAGGCCTTACAGGGAAGTCTGGATGGGGGAAAGGATTTTGAAGAAATAGAAAGTGCCCGCAGACTGGATGAATCCGAATATACTTATAGTAAACAGTTGGGATATATCTCATTGAAAACACAATTGCAACAGGATGAAGTATTGGCCGTAGCATTTGAATACACTTCCAACGGGCAGGTATATCAAGTGGGGGAATTTTCTACTGACAATTCCAATAATACTGCCAATTGTCTGTTTGTGAAATTGCTGAAAGGTGTTACAATGGCACCTAATATGCCTTTCTGGGACTTGATGATGAAAAATGTCTATTCTTTAGGCGCTTATTCTGTACAGAAAGAAAAGTTTAAGTTGGATATTATGTATCAGAGCGATTCTGCCGGTACATATGTAAATTATATTCCGGAGCCTTCACTTAAAAATCAGATATGGTTGAAGTTGATGAATTTAGATCGTTTGGATTCAAAGAATGAACCTTATGCTGACGGCTTTTTTGACTATGTTGATGGTTATACTGTTCAATCGGAAAATGGTAAAATTATTTTTCCGGTAATTGAACCGTTTGGCTCAAACCTGAAAAATAAAATAGGTAATGATGCTATTTCTAAAAAATATGTGTATCAGGAATTATATGATTCTACATTGACTGTTGCGCGACAAATTGCAGAGAAGAATAAGTTTATTATGCGTGGGGAGTATAAAGCTTCATCAGGTTCTGAAATTCAACTCGGGGCTACTAATGTAGCACGGGGATCGGTAAAAGTAACAGCAGGTGGAGCGATTCTTACAGAAAATGTAGATTATACTGTAGATTATACTTCCGGTACGGTAACAATTTTGAATGAAAGTATTATTTCTGCCGGAACTCCTGTCAGTGTTTCTCTTGAAAACCAGTCGATGTATAATATGCAGCGAAAGACAATGATGGGGCTCGATTTGAATTATCAGTTCAGTAAAGACTTTAATCTGGGTGCAACAATTATGCACATGTCCGAAATGCCGCTGACTACTAAAACTGCATTTGGTGATGAATCTATTAAAAATACATTATGGGGCGTGAATGCCTCTTATAAAGGCGAAAGTCAATGGTTGACCAATATGCTTGACAAGCTACCTTTGTTGACATTGACTAAACCAAGTCAGATATCTTTCAATGCAGAATTTGCCCATTTGATAGCCGGGCATTATGAAAATAAAAATACCGGAGGATATTCTTATCTGGATGATTTTGAATCTACTCAGAGTGGTTTTGATTTGTTGAATCCATATCCCTGGAATTTAGCTAGCACTCCAACTGATGAGGGTTCATCTGCTTTATTCCCGGAAGGGAAGTTCGTAAATAATATAGAATACGGAAAAAACAGGGCTTTATTAGCTTGGTATTATATAGACGGTATTTTTACGCGTAAAAATTCATCCGCTTTACCCAGACATTTAAAGGAAGATAAAAAGCAATTGTCTAATCATTATGTGCGTGCTGTTTATTCACAAGAATTGTTTCCGAACAAAGATTTGGGATATAATGAGAATAATACTCTTTCTGTTTTGAACCTGGCTTACTATCCGAACCAACGAGGACCTTATAATCTGGATGCAGACAATGTAAATCCGGATGGAACGCTGGCTGCACCTGAAAAGAGATGGGGCGGAATTATGCGTAAGATCGATCAAAGTGATTTTGAGACGGCCAATATCGAATATATAGAATTTTGGTTGATGGATCCTTTTATTTATGACCGTGATGTGAAAGGCGGCGATCTGTATTTTAACCTTGGGGAAATTTCGGAAGATATTCTGAAAGATGAGAAAAAGTTTTTTGAAAATGGTTTGCCTATAGATGGGGATGTGTCAAAGGTAGATACTACTGTCTGGGGTAAAGTCCCTCGTCAGCAAAGTACAGTATATGCTTTTGATAATACAGCCGGAGCTAGAAAATTGCAGGATGTAGGTTTGAATGGCTTATCAACTGCCGAAGAGTTAGGTTTCGATACATATGTGGAATTTTTGGAGAAACTGAAGCGTAAGTTGCCGGCTTCTACGGTTGCCAATATGCAAAATGATCCTTTTTCTGTGTTTAATGATCCTGCCAGTGACAATTACCATTATTTCCGTGGTGAGGACTATGATGAACAGGAAAAGAGTATTTTGGAACGTTACAAACGTTATAATGGAACAGAGGGAAATTCAGAAGAATCAACAGGCCGGTATAATACATCTGCAAAGAATTTACCGGATGTGGAAGATATAAATCAGGACAATACGCTGAATAAAAATGAAAAATATTATGAATATAGGGTTTCTGTCCGTCCGAAAGATTTAGTGGTAGGAAGTAATTTTATCGTAGATAAGCGCGAATCTTCTGTAAACTTGGTAGATGGTACAACAGATAAAGTAACCTGGTATCAGTTTAAAATACCGGTAAAGAAATACGATCGTGCAGTTGGTGGTATCAGTAACTTTAAGACGATACGTTTTATGCGTATGTATTTGACAGATTTTCGTGATTCTACATTTTTCCGTTTTGGAACATTCCAATTGGTAAGAGGCGACTGGCGTTCGTATGAACAGGATTTATCCAATCCAAAAGTACCTCCTACGATTAAAGGTACTTTGGAGGTTTCTACCGTAAATATTGAAGAAAATAGCGATCGCCAACCTGTCAATTATGTGCTTCCTCCGGGAATCAGCCGTATGCTTGATCCTGGTCAGCCTCAGTTAGTGCAACAGAATGAACAGTCTCTTTCGTTGAAAGTAACTAATCTGGCTCCTCAGGATGCAAGGGCTGTTTATAAAAATACGTATTATGATTTACGTCAATATAAACGTTTGCAACTGTTTACACATGCGGAGGCTTTCAGCCCGAACGTTTCAGAACTTAAAAGTAATGAATTGTCGGTTTTCATTCGTTTAGGATCTGATTATAAGAACAATTATTATGAATATGAAGTACCATTGCGTTTGACACCTCATAGTGATCAGTATAATTCGAATAATTCGGATGACAGGGAAGCTGTTTGGCCTACTTCGAATAAGTTGGATTTTAGCTTGGAAGAACTGACGAATATTAAGATGGAGCGTAATCGTGCAAAACGTATGGGAGCAGGCGATGTTACGTTTCAGACCGTGTACTCCAGAAATGATTCTGAACATCCGTTGAATAAAATCAGTATTGTGGGTAATCCTTCTTTGTCTGAGGTTAAAACAATTATGATTGGTGTTCGTAATAATTCCAGGGAAATAAAAAGTGCGGAAGTCTGGGTTAATGAACTTCGTTTGACCGACTTTAATGAATCGGGAGGTTGGGCTGCTAATGCAAATTTGAATGTTGCTTTATCAGATCTGGGAACGGTAAACCTTGCGGGACGGATTGAAACGGCAGGTTTCGGTGCTTTAGATCAGTCTTTGAATGAACGTCGTTTAGATGATTATTCTCAGTATAGTGTAGCAACCTCTATTGAATTAGGAAAATTATTTCCTGAAAAAGCAAAGGTGAGCGTACCATTATATTATGCTTATTCGAAAGAAGTTACAAATCCAAAATATAATCCGTTGGATCAGGATATAAAACTGTCGGATGCTTTGGATGAAATGGAAACAAAAGCGGAAAAAGACTCTATCAAAAACTTTGCACAGGACCGTAATATTATTAAAAGTATTTCATTTAATAACGTGCGGGTTAACATACAGAGCAAAAATCCGATGCCATATGATCCGGCGAATTTCTCTTTCGGATATTCATATAGCGAAAACAGTAAACGGAATCCTGATACGGAATACGAAACAACCAAAGATTACAGAGGAAATTTAGCGTATAATTATACACCCTATGTAAAACCTTTCCGCCCGTTTGGAAAGATAAAGAAGAGTAATGGATATACGAGCTATATTAAACAATTAAGCTTGAATTATGTACCTTCTAACATAAGTTTCCAAACGGCAATGATGCGTAATTATTATGAAATTCAATTGCGTGACTTGACGAGTCAGAGTAGTGGAGGGGATAAAGTACCTGTGTCATTCAGCCAGAATTTTTATTGGGATCGTGCATTTAGTTTACGTTGGGATTTTACTAATAATTTAAGTGCAACGTTCACTTCAGGAACGAATGCCCGGATTGAGGAACCTCATGTTCAAGTGAACAAGGAGCTGAATCCGGATGCATATAAGGTCTGGAAAGATTCGGTAAAACAAAGTATTGCAGACTTAGGTACGCCGATGAAATATGACCAATCTCTGTCTGTGACGTGGAATATGCCATTACAATTTGTACCTGCCCTTAATTGGGTTAATAGTTCATTATCATATAATGCTGCTTATAATTGGGATCGTGGGGCAGAAGTAGATGCTGAGACTGAAATAGGAAATATCATTAAAAACCAACGTCAATTTGATTGGCAGGGTAGTTTTAATATGCAGTCATTGTATAACAAAAATAAATTTTTGAAGAAGGTTAATCAGAAATTTAGCACCACTCGTTCTACAGCTTCCCGTGAACAAGAGAAGAAGAAAAAGGAGGTGAAACTGGAAAAAGAAATTCAATTGAATCCGGATAGTGGTACTATTGTCCAGCATGGTATGTTTACGAAAAAAGTTCGTATTAAAGCCCGCGGTGCTGATGGAAAATTATATTCAGTTAAATACAAACCTCTTAACTACGCACAGGTAATGATTCTGAATAAAGATACGGCACATTTAAAATTGACGATTTATCCCGGACCTAAACCAACTGAAGATTTCTTTTATAAATCAGCAGAATATGCTAGTCGTTTCTTGATGATGGTTCGTCGTATTAATGTTCAGTATTCTACAACGGCAGGTATGATGTTGCCAGGCTTTCGTCCGCAAATTGGAGATATATTCGGACAGAAAAGAAATAGTGGCATATTGGCTCCGGGGCTGGGCTTTGCTTTTGGTTCCGTAGACCGTAATTATATTAATGAGGCGGCAGACAGAGGCTGGCTGGTAATGGATTCCTCTAATGTAACTCCGGCCATGATCAATAATGCGAAGAATCTGACAATCCGTGCAAATCTGGAACCTATTCCCGGATTGAAAATTGATTTGAATGCAAATCGTGTTGATACCCGTAGTACGGAGATTCAATATATGTATGATGGTATGCCGGAAATTCAAGGCGGTAGTTTTACTATGACAACTATTGCTTTGGGGAGTGCTTTGGGAGGAAGTGGCAATGCTGGAAATGGGTACTCGTCTAAAGCATTTGATAAGTTCCTGTCCAATCGCAGTATCATAGCAGAACGTCTGGAAAATATGTATTCCGGTACCGTTTATCCGAATGCCGGTTTTATTGCGGGTACGCCAAATGCAGGGCGTCCGTATAAACGCGGAGGTGTTAGTTTAAATTCAACGGATGTATTAATTCCGGCATTTTTGGCTGCCTATACCGGGAGGAATCCTAATAATGTTGGACTTTCCGCTTTCCCTTCAATAGCCAGTTTGTTGCCAAACTGGCGTATTACCTATGACGGGTTGATAAAGATTCCGACAATAAAGAAATATTTTAAAAGTGTGATGTTGAGCCATCAATATCGTTGTTCTTATAGTGTAGGAACATTCTCTTCATTTCTGAACTGGGTCGATACGGGGCAGGATGGTCTTGGTTATATCCGGGATGTGTTAACTGGCAATCCAACACCTTCTTCTCCTTATGAAATTGCAGCAGTAAGCATATCTGAAGGATTTAGTCCTTTATTGGGAGTTGATGCAACCATGCTGAATAATGTAACGGCGCGTGCCGAATACCGCACTACCCGGAATCTGAGTTTGAATATTTCATCTTATCAGTTAGTGGAAGCTTTATCTAATGAGTTTGTTATAGGTTTGGGATATAAAATGACGGAATTCAACAAGGTATTGAAGATGAAAAAGACAAGAGACTTTAGTAATGACCTTACGGTTCGTATGGATTTTTCATTTCGCAAAATGCAATCATTGATCCGTAAGATAGAGGATGGTTTTACACAAGCTACCAGTGGCAATATTGCAAGAACAATCCAGTTCTCTGCCGACTATGGTTTAAGCCGTGCACTTACTTTAAGGGCTTTTTATGATTTGCAGGTAAATAAACCATTAGTATCGAGTGCATCATATCCGACTTCAAACTCAAACTATGGATTAAGTGTCCGTTTTTCATTGGCACAATAATTCGAAATATCAATAATAAACAGGTTAGTGTATGAAAAGAGTTTACATTCTGTTTGGCCTTTTCTTATTGCTTTTTGGCCAGATTTTTGGTCAAAAAGTAGAAGGATATGTTTATGATGCAGCAAACAATGACCCTTTGACCGGTGTCAGTATATATTATAAAGATAAGTCTGGAACAAGAGGAACCGTATCAGATATAGACGGACATTATGAATTGCCGGTTCCTGCAGGAAGTGTCATATTAATGTTCAGCTATTTAGGATATGAGAACCAGTCCTACCCGTTAATCCTTGCTCGCGGACAGAGTTATACTTTAAATGCGCAAATGAAGGTTCAGACGAACTTGATGGATGAGGTGGTTGTTAGTGTGAGCCGTTACGAACAAAAATTAAGCGATGTGACTGTTTCGATGGAGCTTCTTAAAGCATCCGATATTGTTAAACAAGACCCTGTGGATCTGACTTCCGTATTAAAGAATCTACCGGGCGTAGAAATTACGGATCGCCAACCATCAATTCGTGGTGGAAGCGGCTGGACGTATGGAGTAGGTAGCCGTTGTCTTATTCTGGTAGATGGGATGTCCGTTCTTTCACCGGGATCGGGAGAAATAAACTGGAATATTGTTCCAATGGAAAATGTGGAGCAGGTGGAAGTGCTGAAGGGAGCCTCTTCTGTGCTTTATGGTTCTTCTGCATTAAATGGTTTGATTAATGTGCGTACTAAACGTCCGAGCTTGGATCCGGTAACACATGCAAATGCGTATATGGGTATTTATGGGGATCCTGAAAATAAAAGTAATATTTGGTGGGATCGTGATTTCTGGAAGAATGGAGGATATGGCACGAAGCCTTTGTTGCGTAATATTCTTCCCGGTTCAAATCCGATGTATAATGGGGTTGATTTGTCGCATAGCCGTCGTATAGGCAATTTCGATTTGTCGGCTGGTCTGAATCTTTTTTCCGACGAAGGTTATCGTAAAGGTAATTACACAAAACGTTTCCGCGCCGGAGGAAACCTGACGTACCATGATCCGCGAGTGAAAGGATTAAATTATGGTGTGAATGGTAATTTCCTTTCAAATGATTATGCTGGATTCTTTTTGTGGCGTTCTCCGGAGGAAGTGTATACACAATCTCCGTTAGCGAATATGGGACGCGAAGGACATAGTTTTTATGTTGATCCTTTTATCAATTATTCCAATCCTGATAATAATACGGTGCATCGTATTAAAGGACGCATTTATCGCCGCAAAGATCAGATTGTATCGGGTACAACGGACAAGTCCATTTCAGAGATTGCCAACAACATGGGATTTGATTCTAACTCCATTCCTGAGATAGTGAATATAGCAAAAAATCCGATGGAAACGTTGATGCCTATAGTTATTCCACACCTGGGAGATGTATTAAACGGCAATTTTACAGGATTAGCCGGGGAGGTAGAAAAATTAGGTAATCATTTCTTTCCGACGGCAAAACCTGCCGATTATATGGATTTGGTTTCTTGGGTAATGGGGCGTACTCCACTACCAACCAATGAAGAAGAACTTCTGCCTTGGCTGGAAAATGCATTGGAACCGGTAGAGAAAAAGAAACCGGGTGCAGATCTGACTGCTTCGTATTATTTGGATTACCAGTTTAGCAAGAAATATGATAATTCTTTATTGACGACAGGCGCTACTTACGAGCGTGTTTATGCCGATTCGAAGGTGACAGGTACACATAAAAGCGATAATATTGCCCTGTTTGTTCAATATGACCGGAAATTCTTCGATAAGTTGAATCTATCGTTAGGAATGCGGATGGAATATTATCGTGTGGACGATCATTATAGAGAAGCCGAGACAAAACTATTTGGATCTGACATTCCGTTTAAGCCTGTCTTCCGTGGCGGTCTGAATTATGAATTAGGAGAGTATAGCTTCATACGTGCTTCTTTCGGGCAAGGGTATCGTTATCCATCTATCGTAGAAAAATTCGTTTTGAAAGACATTGGTGGAGTTGGTGCGTTTCCGAATGCCAATCTGAAAGCAGAACAAGGGTTCAATGCGGAAATAGGCTTTAAGCAAGGATATAAACTGGGAGGTCTAAAAGGTTTTGTGGATGTTGCCGGCTTTTACACTCAGTATAAAGATATGATCGAGTTTCAGATCGGCTTGTTTGATAAAGAATCATTTGAATACCTCGATAATCTGAAGGATATAATCTCCTTGTTGATAAATGGGAAAGTCCCGGGTATAGGCGCTCAGTTTACAAATGTGGGAAAAGCCCGTATTTCCGGTATTGATGCTTCTGTTAACGGTATGTATAATTTTAATTCGCATACAAAACTGACCTTTAATTTGGGTTATGTCTATACTCAGCCCATCGATCTGGAAGCGGATGATATAAATGCAAAAGAGGAGGCGAATACGGATGTGTTTTCTATGAAATCTAAATCGAATACTTCGAGGTATTTGAAATACCGTCAAAAGCATTCCTTGAAAGGTATGTTCGATCTGGAATGGAAGCGTGTAAACATAGGTACAAACCTGGCCTGGAAAAGCAAGACTTTAGCTGTTGATTACTTTATGGTAGATGAACGGGAAAAAGTATATCCCGATTTGATGGACTATGTTCGTGGTTTGATGTTCGGAGACCTTCATGATTACTGGACGAATAATAATAAAGGATATTTCACTATGGATATTCGTCTAGGAGTGAAAATAACAAAAAATATTCATTTTCAGGGTATTATAAATAACCTTTGGAATAAAGAGTATAGTGTACGCCCGATGGATGTTGGCGTACCCCGGACGTTTATTATGCAATTGAATACTACGTTTTAGAGCATTTCTGATAATTGAGGCGGAGCCGGCTTGGTTTCGCCATTAATCAAACTGTTAATTTTATCTGCAATTAAATGTTTGGCTTATAAAGGATGGAAATTTTTTAATTCTTTCCGTAAGGATAAAGCTTTGTTTTCGGTTACTCTGTTCATGATATTCCAGAACCGCTCGTTGTGATTCATTTCTACCGTATGGCATAATTCATGTAGTAATACGTAATCTATCAGATGTTCCGGTAAAAGCATCAGGCTAAGTGACAGGTTTATGTTTTTACCGGAAGAACAACTGCCCCATCTGCTTTTGCTGTTTTGTATTTTAAGACTTTTATAAGAAAACTTGTGGCGTTCGGCTAATAGTTTAATGCGTGGAGGAAGTAAGCGCTTGGCTTCGTGCCGGAGAGCGGTTTCCAGCATTTTATGTAAGACTTTCTGGGTTTCCTTATTCTCAAAAAGAATGTCTTCAGGACAAGCTATATTAAGATAGCCATCTTTCAAAGCCATTACGAATTTTTTATGTTTATGGCGCAAAATGCGGAGATGGAATGAATAGGTTTGAAGTTGGGTGTTCTCATCCAATAAAACCAGAGGGCGGTTCTGCAAATGTTGTAACAAACGTTCTTTGTTTTCCCGGATAAGGCGTAACATGAAGTCTTCATTTCCGTTCACAGGCATGGTTCCGACTATTTCTCCGTTTACTACTTTTAGAGAGTATCGGATAGCGCGGGGATGTGTACGCAACTTTATAATTCCTAATTCACTGTCGGGTATCATCTTTTCCATAACGTATGCAAAAGTAATACTTTGCGGGGGAATAATACCGTAGAAATATGTATCTTTGCAGCCAGATTCCAGAAATAGTATAAATAAATATAATATTACAGATCATGAGCAAAAAAGCACTATTATTAATCTGTGATGGTTGGGGTATCGGAGACCATCAGAAAGATGACGTAATCTATAACACTTCTACTCCTTATTGGGATTATCTGTTGAAAACATACCCGAACTCTCAGTTGCAGGCTTCTGGTGAAAATGTCGGTCTACCTGACGGACAGATGGGTAACTCGGAAGTAGGTCACCTGAATATTGGTGCAGGACGTGTTGTATATCAGGATTTGGTGAAAATTAATATAGCATGCCGCCAGAATACAATTATGGATAACCCGGAAATCAAACGTGCTTATAGTTATGCAAAAGAAAATAATAAGCAGATTCATTTCATGGGATTGGTTTCGGACGGAGGTGTGCATAGTTCTATGGAGCATTTGTTCAAACTAACAGATATTGCTAAGGAATACGGTATCAGTAAAGCTTATGTTCATTGCTTTATGGATGGTCGTGATACAGACCCGAAGAGCGGAAAGGGCTTTATAGAACAGCTGGAAAATCATTTGAAAACGACAGGAGGCAAGATTGCTTCTATTATTGGCCGTTATTATGCAATGGACCGTGATAAACGTTGGGAACGCATAAAAGAAGCTTATGACTTGCTTGTAAATGGCAAAGGTAAAGAAGCTGCTTGTATGGTGACTGCAATGGAGGAATCATATGCAGAAGGTGTAACTGACGAGTTTATTAAGCCGATTGTACATGTTGAAAACGGCAAACCGGTAGCTACTATCGAAGAAGGCGATGTTATTATATTTTTCAACTATCGTAACGACCGTGCTAAAGAATTAACGGTTGTATTGACACAACAAGACATGCCCGAAGCCGGTATGCGTACTATCCCTAATTTGCAATATTTCTGTATGACTCCGTATGATGCAAGTTTTAAAGGAGTGCATATCTTGTTTGATAAGGAAAATGTAGAAAATACATTGGGAGAATATCTTGCAGCTGAAGGTAAGACCCAGTTGCATATTGCAGAAACTGAAAAATATGCTCACGTAACATTCTTTTTCAATGGCGGACGCGAAACTCCTTATGATGCAGAAGAACGTATCTTGGTTCCGTCTCCGAAAGTGGCAACGTACGACCTGAAGCCTGAAATGAGTGCATATGAAGTAAAAGATAAATTGGTTGAGGCAATCAATACGAAGAAATATGATTTCATTGTTTGTAATTATGCTAATGGCGATATGGTAGGCCATACCGGAATCTACGATGCAATTGAAAAAGCAGTTGTTGCAGTAGACGCTTGCCTGCATGATACGGTTGAGGCTGCAAAAGCGAATGATTATGAAGTAATCATTATTGCAGACCATGGAAATGCAGACCATGCATTGAATGAAGATGGTACTCCTAATACTGCCCACTCTTTAAATCCGGTTCCGTTTGTGTATGTAACGGCAAATAAAGATGCAAAAGTGGAAGATGGTATTTTAGCAGATGTAGCACCTTCTCTTCTCCGGATTATGGGCATGGAACAGCCAAAAGAAATGACTGGGAAGGTGTTGATTAAATAATAATAATATATTAATATGATCTTTAAACCCTGTAAGGGACTAACAAATGTTGTTTGCTTTTACAGGGTTTTTTGTATGTTTATTTTTCTTATTTATGATACAGATAGATGACACATTGGTTAGCTTGGATGTAATAGAACGCTATTTCATTTGCGACCTTTCTCATTGTAAAGGGGCTTGTTGCATAGAAGGTGACTCTGGTGCTCCTTTGGAAGATTCCGAATTGGCAAAACTTCAGAAGGTACTTCCATATGTATGGAATGATTTGTCTCCTAAAGCACAGGAAGTGATAGATAGACAGGGAGTGGCTTATATCGACGAAGAAGGAGATACGGTAACTTCTATTGTGAATGGGAAGGACTGTGTGTTTACCTGTTACGATGGGGATGGAACTTGTAAATGTGCTATCGAAAAAGCATACCGTGAAGGCCGCGTCGATTTTTATAAACCGGTATCTTGCCATTTATATCCGATCCGGGTTACACAATACCGTGATTTCCGTGCTGTAAACCTTCATCGGTGGGATGTGTGTAAAGCTGCCGAAATATTAGGGAAGAAAGAGAAACTTCCGGTTTATAAGTTCTTGAAAGAACCGCTGATCCGTAAGTTTGGTAAAGAATGGTATGATGCTTTAGAACAGTGTGCCCAAGAGTGGTCGAAGCAAAAGAATATGTAAATTTGTAATTCCTTAAATTAATACTAGTATGGATAGACGTAGATTTTTACAGTTAGGTGGATTGGCTGCTACTGCAGCATTGATGTCAAGTGATTTAAAGGCTATGGATTTTAAACATAATCCGAAAATAAAGCCGGTTGTGGGTTCCTGGTTCGAATTCTATCACCATTCGCGTGTGGGAGCGAAGTATTGGAATCCTATTTTATATAAATATACGGATGAACAATGGCGGGCAATGATCAAAGATATCCATGAATTGGGTATGGAGTATCTGGTATTGCTATCTGTTGCAGACAATGGAAAGACTTTTTATCCGTCAAACTTGCAACCACGATATGATATGGCTTCACCTGATCCGTTAGAAACTGTGCTTAGCGCAGCGGATGAATATG
Source organism: Parabacteroides chinchillae (assembly GCF_900108035.1). Lineage (GTDB taxonomy): Bacteria > Bacteroidota > Bacteroidia > Bacteroidales > Tannerellaceae > Parabacteroides > Parabacteroides chinchillae. The sequence goes on along the minus strand of NZ_FNVS01000009.1, from coordinate 133,959 downwards.
GAATCAAGTTCTTTATTAGTAATGATTATTGGGGAGATTTCCGGGAAGTGGATAAAATGATGACTAGCCGGGAAATAGCTGCTCTGCGTGCTAAAGGAATGGAAGAAGTAGCCACAAAATATTCTCATCATAAAAGTTTTTACGGTTGGTATTATCCGAATGAAACCAATTTGACGGAAACGATGGATGAAATGACAATCGCTTATGTCAATGGCAGTTCAAAATTGGCGCACGAATTGACTCCTCATTGTAAAACGATGATTGCCCCTTACGGGACACGTACTGTAAAAGCTGATGATTATTATGCAAAACAATTGGAGAGATTAGATGTGGATATTATTGCATATCAAGATGAAGTCGGTGTGCAAAAGTCTAAGGCCGGTGAAGTTGGAAAATACTTCGAGGCTTTGTCTCGTGCCCATAATAAAGCTGGTCGTGCTAAAATCTGGGCAGACTTGGAGATATTTGATTTTGAAGGGAAAGTATATACAAGTCCGGCCATACCGTCTACATTCGATCGTCTTCTTGTGCAGATGGAAGATGTTTCTCCTTTTGTTGAGAAAATATTAATTTACCAGTATAGCGGACTTATGAGTAAACCGGGTTCAATAGCAACTCTCGGACAGCCGAAAGCAGATAAATTTTATACAGACTATGCTGCCTGGCTGAAAGCGCAGAAGTAATCAGCCTTTCCGGATCAGTTCTGCCGATTGGCATTCCTCTTTAAGGTATGTTTCGATATGACGCTTTTTCTTGTCTTCCAGAATTTCGTTGATAGCGATAAGTATTCCGGTTTCTTCTACTTCTCCGAACTCGTGGTTGATAGCAGTTCCGAATACACGCATCTTTGGGGAAAGGCTCATATACGCATTTACAAGCGGCGGAACATTGATTCCGAATTTTCTTACTTCCTGGTTTAATACCTTATAATTGTCTTTGAAATTGTCATGGTGGAAAAGTGCTTTCATTTTTTCTAAGTCAGTGTTTGTTTGTAGCGGATAAACAGGTGTTATCAGTTTTTCTGCATCAGGAAAATGGAGTCCCAGGAAGTAAAGAATCATATTTCGGGCTTCGGTATTGTAAGTGTTATACATCGTAACTTTACCGAAGTAATATTTTAAACTTGGGTCTACTACGGATAATGCGCCTAGCCCGTCCCATAAATTGTCAAGTACGAATAAGCTCTTTGCAGAAGTCCTTGTTGATTGGTATTCCAATGTAACGAACGAGCGTCCTAGCTCTACGGTGTAAGGAAGCACTTCTTTTATGAACTGCTCTGAAAAATTAAACAGATGTGCTGTCGCAAGTATCGGCTTTCCTGTCTTATCGAATTTTACATCTGTACCGCATAAAAAGCGATACCCTCCCAATATTTGTTCGTCTTCAGGACTCCATACGATTAGTTGTCTGTATGCATCTTCCATAGTGTCGAACATGTCAATATCGCAATCTAAGCCAGTGCCGCCTCCATAATACCGGAAAGCTATTTCGCGGAGACGTCCTATCTCACGCATGACGTTGGGGGCATCATGGGCTGTAATGATGTAAATTTCGTTGTTCGATTTATTTGTTCTCCGGAGTAATTTATCTTTTGTGAGTTCAGCTTTCAAAAGAGTCCGGTCAACAGGTTTAATGATGTCTTGCATATAGTGAGTCTATTTTTTCTTTAAATTATAAACAATTCCTTTTACCCATTCAGCCCATTCAGCCGGCTTTTTGCTATTGTCGAATGTTTGCCAGGGAATGGGTTTGCCAAAATAAATGTGGAATGTTTTATGCTTGCACCGGAACATTTCATCCGGCAGGTATATCATTTCGTAATTCATTTTTATACCGAATGCTTTGCGGATATTTGCCAAACGATAGAAAAAATTGGAGTTTTTTCCTTCAAAGTAAACGGGTATAACGTTTCGTTTATATTCTACAGCTTTTTGGATGAATGATTTTTTCCATTCTAGATCGGTAATATGTCCGTTTTGCTTGCGCGAACAAAGTCCTGCTGGAAAGGTAATAATTTGGTTGTCAGATGTATAAGCTTCTTCTATCAATCTGGCATTTTCTTTACCTTGGGCGCCATGTTTATTAATAGGGACAAATATCGATTTTAAATTAGATAAATAAAGGAGCAGGTCGTTTACCAGATAACGGATTTTTCCATTATAGTGTGTTCCGATAACGGCCGACAGGCAAATTCCGTCCAGTCCTCCTAACGGATGATTGGATGCGAATATATATCGTCCTTCTGAGGGGAGATTTTCTACGTCTACTAAATTTAGGGTAAGATCGAAATATCCTATAAGTTCATTCATGAAGTCCACTCCGTCTTTGTCGTGGTAACGGGTGAGGATGTCATTTAATTCTTCTTGATGAATGGTACGTGTCAGATAATTGACAACAAACCCCGGTATCTTTTTAGCAGCAGGTGCTTTTTCTTGTAGTACCTGCCTTATGTCAATCTGTTTTATGCTATTTGCCTGTGTCATTCTTGCATTCACTCGTGGCAAAGATATAGCGAATAATTAAATCAGACCTTTTTTATAGGATGTTTTTAATTATATTTCTCTAAATCTTTGGCTAAATCTTCCAAAATACTATGATATGTCTTATTTGTTCTGGGCTTTGGATTTAAAGGTCTCATTTCTTTTAATGGTTTATTATAGAATGCATTGATTATATATTGCATATCCATTTTGTCAGCGTCGGGGAATTTTTTTATATGCTTGACGGCTAATTCTTTGTTTATTTCTTTCACATAGTGTTCAAATTGGGGTAGATAATAATAATCAAAGAACTCGCTGATATAACTACGGCAATAATCGTTTTCGGAATTGCCTTTTAAAGCTTGTTCAAATGCTGGATTGACAGGTTGCTTTACTGATTCGATCTGTTTTAAGGAAGCATTCATTGAATAATCATCATGTAAAGCCAGTATGTCTCTTAAAGCATATAATGTTGCTTTGGCCCGCCTCTCGGCTGTCTTGATGTGATTTATTTTACATCTTCCTGCCCGGTAGTCTGCTTGTGCAATAGCATAGCGGTACAATTCGGCTGTGAATTGACGACCTGCAATAGTGCGTGCCAAATCAATAGCGTCCCGGTCTATGAACTTATTTCCTTTGCCATAGGGCAAGCGTGCTAATATGTGAAGTATTTCAGGTACTTTATTTAAGGTTGTAGCTATTTTTGTGTCATTGTCCCGGAATTCTTTTACAGATTCGTCTGTGATCTCCTTTTTGGCAAAAGCCCATATGTTTTTGTATTGTGCAGGAAGTTCATCTTCTAGCTCGATAACAGGCATTGCAGCTTTCCAGCCTTCCAGCATAATTTTTGCATTTTCTTCATAGCGGTCATTGCAGAATACAGGTAAAATTTCTTCCGGGGTTAACATGTCGGGCTTCCAGGAATTATGTGTGAAAAATTCCAACATTAAGGGATCGCTATGTGATGTTTCAGGCCAGAAAACAAAACCTTTACACATTGGGTCTGCAATAGCGATGGGCATACGCTGCTTGATCAAGTCGTAATTTCCCCGCAATTCATTTTCCCATTCGTATGCGTGGAAAATGCCAAATGTGTATGGAAATTTATTTACCACACCCCAGTTCTCAAAATGCGTGTTTGTTTTGTTGGAAGGTAAATCTGATGTATAATCAAGAATAATTGTATTTGAAGGATTCAATTGCATTAATAGTTTTTTTATTTCGCTGCCTTTCCAGCCTGGGAGATAAAAATCCCATGATGCTATTAAAACCGGTGCTGTTGGATAGTGTTCGCGTAGTTTATTAATTATACGGCGGTATGCGTATAGTTTCATTTCCAGATTATCTTCCCGTGTGTTAAAAGTTTCTCTTTCTGCTATGCCAATCGTGTGAAACATATCGGGACTACCGTAATTATCAATGTGGGCTTGCGTTAGTTTCCAATAGTTATCTAGGTTCTTATCGTCGCGGATATCCCATACGGCATTGGTGGGATTTCCCAGATAGGCACCTCCGGATTGTGGGTTAAATGTGGGTTGAACGGTTTTAAGGAAAGCTTTGGGTGTACAACTATACCAGTGGGTCATAGTCCCCATATCCTCAGGATGTATTAGTTCCCGGTCTCTTGCATAGCTCAGGATGTGTTTTCGTAATTCGCCGCGATATTGTAAAGGCCAGGCTGTCGTTCTGTCATAAAATGAACGGGGGAGTGCTTCCGGCAAAGTTTTATCAGTAGGAGGGTAAGGAACAATGTCTGGAAATGCTTTCTGGAAAATATCATCCATGCCAATACGTAGCATGAATAGATTCAGGCGCTTTTTTACGATCCAGTTTATTTCTTTCTCCCATTCGTCAGGTCCCCAGTGCTCTGCCTGAAAACGGGTCAGGCTGCGGTGCGCAAAATAGCGAAGACCTCTATACATGAATCGGGGAGATTCCGTAATATCAAGTCCTGTCATTTGGATATGGTCGGCTTTTGGAATAATATCCCCATCCCAGAAATAGCGGCATCCTGCTTCTCTTTCGAAGAAATCATATACGGCATATAGCGTAGACCGCCCGTTTCCTCCTGCAAGAAAAAGAAAGTTACAACCGTCGTCTTTTGCTGATAATATTCGATAAGAGTCACTTTCTGCTCCGATATTAAGAGGTGATATGATTTTTTTTTCGATGGCATCTCTTGTAAAACGGTTCACAATATCTGAGCCTATGACAATTAAATTGCCTTTTTGGGGAGTGTTTATAATTTCCAGCTTTTGCCCTGTAACGGCATGATAGAATGCCTGAAATTCATTTGCTGCAATTTCATAAGCGCGGTGTGCATTTGTTGGTTTTAAAATCTTCCAATCATTTGCTTGTGTAAAAAATGAAATAAAAATAGAAGCGATAATAAGAAATGGTGTTCTCATAATGATAAAATGGTTTTTCTTTTTGAGATGTACAAATGTAGTGAATACTAATCAGAATAACCAATACTGTTGGACAAAAGAAAAAATTCATCGTTATGACTTTTCAAAAACATAACTATGAATTAAAAGAATCATAACTATGATTGTGTCCGTTTTGGCTTTCCTGTTTATTTGATGAGCTGTTGAAAACTTTTTTTGCACTTTTCTTATCTATTTCTTGGCAGGTATTTTCGGAAATATGTACTTTTACCCTCTAATAGGTTAATGTATGTGCTGCTCAAAGAAGTACGCCATCTTATTTTAAGAGGAAGTTTAACATAAATGCAGGAGATGGAAGAGACAGAAATTTGCTATCATGTTCCGGTGATGTTGCATCAAAGCCTGGAGGGTATGAATATTAGTCCTTCGGGTATTTATGTTGATGTGACATTTGGTGGTGGCGGGCATTCCCGTGAGATACTGAAACGGTTGGATAGCGAAGGGCACTTATATGGCTTTGATCAGGATGCGGATGCGGAAAATAATATCCCGGATCAGCCGGGATTTACATTCGTTAGAAGTAATTTCCGCTACTTGTATAATTTTATGCGTTATTACGGAGTGGATGGGGAAGTCGATGCTTTGCTAGCCGATCTGGGTGTATCGTCCCATCATTTTGATGATAAAGAACGCGGTTTTTCTTTTCGGTTTGACGGTGCATTGGATATGCGGATGAATACCCGTGCGGGTAAGACTGCTGCCGACATCGTAAATACTTATACGGCAGAGGCATTAGCTAATGTGTTCTACTTGTATGGTGAATTGAAGGTTGCGCGAAAGTTGGCTACTGTGTTGGTAAAAGCACGTGAAACCAAAGAAATAAGGACTATTGGGGATTTTTTGGAAATACTGAAGCCGTTTGCCGGCAGGGATAAAGAAAAAAAGTTTTTAGCACAGGCTTTTCAGGCACTTCGTATAGAGGTGAATGACGAGATGCGTGCTTTGCGCGATATGCTTCAGCAGACTTTGAAAATATTGAAGCCGGGTGGACGGTTAGTGGTTATTACTTATCATTCGCTGGAAGATCGTTTAGTGAAAAACTTCCTCAAAACAGGCAACTTTGAAGGAAAGAGCGAGCAGGACTTTTTTGGAAATATTCAGTCTCCGTTTAAATTAGTGAATAATAAAATTATCGTTCCGGATGAAGAAGAGGTCATACGGAATCCCCGTTCCAGAAGTGCTAAACTTCGGATTGCTGAGAAAAAATAATGAGTACCAGAGTTGTTATTGTAAACTGAAATATGGAAGAAGAGAAAAAACAACAGCGTAAAAAGGCAAAAAGGAAAGAAAATCGTTTTTCTCCTTTGTATGTGTTGGGTGGTGGTATCCTGAAGGAGGATTTCATTATCAAACATACGCGCATGATTATACTTGTTGTGATATTGATATTCTTTTTCATTAGCAATCGTTATACGTGTATGCAGAAATTACGCGAAATAGATCGTTTGCAACAACAATTACGTGATGTGCGCTTTGAAGCATTGTCGATTTCGTCGGAATTGACAGGCAATAGCCGCCAGTCACAGATAGAATTACTTATTGAAGAACAAGGTATTGAATTGGAAGGCGCAAAAACGCCTCCTTATGAATTGTATAAATAATTATGGCAGAAGAGAACGAACCAAAAGAAGTGGTGCCGGGCAATAATAGAATTTTACTCTGTTATTTCCTTGTTGTTGTTGTGCTAGGGCTCGTAGCTGTTGCCATATTAATACGTGCTTTTAATACTGCTTTTGTGGAAAAAGCAATATGGGAAAAAGTAGCTGAGAAACAAAAACGGCCGAACCGCCTAATATTGCCCGGGCGTGGTAATATTTATTCTGCAGACGGCAAATTAATGGCAACCAGTGTGCCTCGTTATTATTTATATATCGATTTTGGGGCGGACTGCTATAAAAATCCTTCAAAGAAGTGGAACAGCCGGGATACTTTACTGAAGTCGAAACGTGACGGGCTCGATTCCTTATCTATCTACTTGTCGCGTAAGCTCAAAAACCGCACTCCAGGTGGTTATAAAGATTATTTGGTACGTGGATTGAAAAGCGGAAGCCGGCAGTTTCCTCTTTATGAAGGAAAAGTTTCTTATTCTGATTATAAGGAGATAAAAAAGTATCCGTTTATGCGCTTAGGTCGTTTTAGAAGCGGATTTTATGCTAAAGAGATGGTACAGCGCCAGAAACCTTTTGGAACATTAGCTTCCCGTACAATTGGAGATATTTATGGGGAAATTGAAGCAAGCGGGACAACTAAAGGTAAAAACGGGCTTGAATTACAATATGACTCTTTATTACGTGGGCAGGCTGGTCTAAGTTCTGTACGCCGTGTCGGTGGAGGTTGGACAAATGTTGTTGAACTTGAGCCTACGGATGGTCTGGATATCCGTACTACAATAGATATAAGTATACAGGATATTACAGAAAAGAGTTTGATAGATAAACTGAAAGAAATTGATGCGGAATCGGGCACAGCTGTTGTCATGGATGTGAAAACCGGAGAAATTAAGGCAATCACTAATATGGGACGTATTCGTGAGGGTGTTTATGGCGAAACTAAAAACCATGCTGTAGCCGATGAAACAGAACCTGGGTCTACATTTAAAGTTGCTTCTATAATGGTTGCTCTTGAAGATGGGGTATGTACTCCCAATGATACAGTAGACGTAGGTAATGGTATATATATGTATAAAGGTGCCCGGATGACCGACCATAATATGAATCATGGAGGATATGGGCGTATATCGGTTGCCCAGTCTATCTGGTATTCTTCTAATATAGGTGTCGCCAAAACGATCCTGAAGGGATATTCTAATAACCCGACAAAATTCGTGGAAGGCTTATACCGTGTTGGTATGAATGCAGACCTGCGTTTGGAAATTCCGGGTGCTGGCCGGTCAAAGATACGCCGTCCGGACGATTCAACACGCTATTGGTCTAAAACAACATTGCCGTGGATGTCGTTTGGTTATGAAACTCAGGTTCCTCCTATTTATACGTTGACTTTTTTTAACGCCATAGCCAATGATGGGAAGATGGTACGTCCGATGTTTACAAAAGAAATTATGCATAACGGAAAGACTGTCGAAAGTTTTTCTACGGAAGTGATAAAATCTTCTATTTGTTCTAGCCGTACGTTATCTCTTATAAAAGAAATGTTGGTTAATGTGGTGGAGCAAGGCACAGGTAAAGCAGTCCATTCGGATATTATTCCGATAGCAGGAAAGACAGGTACGGCTCAGATTGCCAGTGGCGGGGTGTATCGTACCAGTGGGCATCAGGTATCTTTCTGTGGCTATTTTCCTGCCGATCATCCGAAATATTCGGCAATTGTGGTAATTCGTCGTCCCCGGATTGGTTATCCTTCCGGAGGTACAATGTCGGGCGCTGTGGTAAAAGCGATTGCAGAGAAGGTATATGCGAGCCACATGTCTTTTGATGTGCGTGATATGGAGGTTGATTCTTTGGCCGTGAAAGTCCCTTCGGTGAAAGGTGGTAATTTGAAAGCTGTAGAAGATGTTTTAGACGAATTGGATATAGACACGGATACGGATAGTCTGGAGACCAAATGGGTATTTGCTTCGGATAACCAGGATGAAAAGAAAGTTGATCTGAAAGATGTAACAATACGGGAAGGCCTGGTGCCACGTGTAACCGGAATGGGTGCCCGTGATGCTGTTTATCTGCTCGAAAAAGTTGGATTGAGAGTTTCTTTAGCGGGAGCAGGGCGTGTTGTCTCGCAAAGTATTCTGCCTGGTCAACGTATTGTAAAAGGGCAGACTATATTATTGACATTGAGATAAGGAATAAATTGTACGATTGAATATGGAATTAAAGAAACTGCTTTATTCGTTGGATTCGCCGGAAGTGATGGGTGATGTGGCTGTAAACATAGCAGGTGTCCAGTCTGATTCACGTAAAGTGGAACCAGGCTTTTTGTTTGTTGCTGTCCGGGGTACGGCAGTAGACGGCCATGCGTATATTGAAGGCGCTTTGAAAAAAGGTGCGGTAGCCGTAGTTTGTGAAGAAATTCCTTTTCTTCCGGAAGAATTTATAATTTCTCTCGGAAGGAATCCTATTTTCATCCGGGTGAAAGATTCTGCCGAAGCTTTAGGCAAACTGGTTTCCCAATGGTATGATAATCCTTCGGATAAATTGGTGTTAGTGGGTGTTACCGGTACAAATGGTAAGACTACTATAGCAACTTTATTATATGAAATGTTCCGTAAAATGGGACATAAGGTTGGTTTGCTCTCTACTGTATGTAATTATATAGACGGTGAACCGATACCCACAGAGCATACAACTCCTGATCCGATTACGCTCCATGCTTTGATGGCACGCATGGTGGAAGCTGGTTGCGAATATGCATTTATGGAAGTGAGTTCACATTCAATAGATCAGCGACGCATTAGCGGCCTGTCATTTAATGGTGGTATTTTTACCAATTTGACGCGTGATCATCTGGATTATCATAAAACGGTAGAAAATTATCTGAAAGCTAAGAAAAAGTTTTTTGATGATCTGCCTGCCGGCACATTTGCGATTACGAATGTTGATGACAAATCAGGTTTAGTTATGTTGCAAAATACGGCTGCGAAGAAATTGACTTATTCGTTACGTACATTAGCCGATTTTAAGGGAAAAATACTGGAGTCCTTTTTTGACGGGACAGATATGCTGATAAATAACAAAGAAGTGTTTGTTCATTTTGTCGGACGTTTCAATGCATATAACTTGTTGGCTGTTTACGGGGCTGCAGTTTCGTTGGGTAAAAATCCGGAAGAGGTTTTAGTGGTGTTAAGTACGTTACATTCGGTGTCCGGACGTTTTCAGACCATACAGTCTCCATTAGGTTATACTGCGATTGTTGATTATGCGCATACACCGGATGCTTTAGTGAATGTATTAAATACAATCCATGAAGTATTGGAAGGAAAAGGACGCGTCATTACCGTTGTTGGCTGTGGAGGAAACCGTGATAAAGGTAAACGCCCTATTATGGCTAAAGAAGCTGCCAGGCTGAGCGACCAGCTTATACTTACTTCGGATAATCCCCGGCTGGAAGATCCTGACGAAATTATTAAGGATATGGTAGCCGGACTATCCAAGGATGACATGCATGATACGCTTTGTATTACCGACCGTGCCCAGGCAATTAAAACGGCGACTATGCTGGCTAAGAAAGGCGATGTAATATTGGTAGCAGGCAAAGGACATGAAGATTATCAAGATGTACAAGGTGTAAAGCATCATTTTGATGACCGCGAGAAATTAAAGGATATATTTGCAACACAACAATCATAGGAAAACGACATGCTGTATTATTTGTTTAATTATTTGGATCAGTTTGACTTTCCGGGGGCGGGAATGTTTAAATATGTATCATTCCGTTCGGCACTGGCATTGATCTTATCATTGTTTATTTCGACCGCTATTGGCAGGCGTATTATTGACAAACTGCAATTGCTTCAGATAGGGGAAACTGTACGTAATCTCGGTCTGGAAGGACAAATGAGTAAGAAAGGTACGCCTACAATGGGAGGACTGATTATTATTATTGCAATAGTGGTACCAACTTTGCTATTTGCCCGCCTTAATAATATATATGTAATTTTGATGCTGGTTACGACTCTGTGGCTGGGAGCCCTTGGTTTTGCAGACGACTATATTAAGGTGTTCAAAAAGAACAAAGAAGGTATGCATGGTAAATTCAAGATTATCGGACAGGTTGGTCTTGGCCTGATTGTAGGCTTGGTTCTTTTTATAAGCCCGGATGTGGTGATTAAAGAAAATATGGAAGTACGGCATGATAATGTGATTGAAGAAGTGCGTTATCATACGGTGGAGAAAAAGTCAACCAAAACTACAATTCCATTTGTGAAGAATAATAATTTTGATTATGCACAGTTGGTTAGTTGGGCAGGCGATTATAAAGAAGAAGCGGCCTGGCTTATATTTGTAATTATGGTGATTTTTGTGGTAACGGCCGTTTCTAATGGTGCTAACCTGACGGATGGGCTGGATGGATTGGCAGCAGGCAGCTCGGCAATAATAGGAGTGGCGTTAGGTATCTTGGCTTATATGTCGGCGCATTTTGAATTTGCGTCTTTCCTTAATATTATGTTCATTCCGGGAGCGGAAGAACTAGTCGTATTTGCGGCGGCTTTTATTGGAGCGACAGTTGGTTTTCTATGGTATAATTCATATCCGGCGCAAGTGTTTATGGGGGATACCGGAAGCCTTATGTTAGGTGGTGTGATAGCCGTTTTTGCCATTATCATAAGAAAAGAATTGCTTATCCCGATCCTTTGCGGTATCTTTCTGGTGGAAAATTTATCTGTACTTATACAGCGTTTTTATTTTAAATATACGAAAAAGAAATATGGCGAAGGACGCCGTGTCTTTAAGATGGCACCTCTTCATCATCATTTCCAGAAACAGGGTAATGCCGGAATCGAGGCTTTGATACAGAAGCCTTATAATGTGGTTCCCGAATCAAAGATTGTAGTTCGTTTCTGGTTAATTGGTATTATTCTGGCTGTTATTACAATTGTAACGTTAAAGATGAGGTAAATGACGGACAATTGACATTTAAAAGATAAAAATGGATAAAAAGAAAAGAATGGTTATATTAGGGGCTGGTGAGAGTGGAGCAGGTGCTGCCGTACTAGCCAAGGCGAAAGGATTTGATGTGTTTGTTTCCGATCTTTCGTCTATCAAACCTAAGTATAAGGAGATGCTGGATGCCCATAGTATTCGTTGGGAAGAAGGACAGCATACCGAAGCCGACATTCTGAATGCCGACGAAGTGATAAAGAGTCCGGGTATTCCTGATAAGGCTCCTGTCATTAGGAAATTGAAAGAACAGGGGACGCATATCATCTCCGAAATAGAGTTTGCGGGGAGATATACCGAGTCTAAAATGATTTGTATTACTGGTAGTAATGGCAAAACTACGACAACGATGCTTACCTATCATATATTAAAACAGGCAGGTATAGACGTAGGATTAGCCGGAAATGTAGGAAATAGCCTGGCTTTGCAGGTGGCAGAAAGTCCACATGCAGTATATGTTATAGAGCTGAGCAGTTTTCAATTGGATAATATGTATGATTTTAAGGCGGATATTGCGATTCTTTTGAATATAACACCGGATCACTTGGACCGCTATAATTATGAAATGCAGAATTACGTGGATGCAAAATTACGTATTTTGCAGAATCAGACCGAAGAAGATGTCTTTATTTTCTGGAATGATGATCCTATCATAGCTCGTGAGATTGCCAAGCGTAATCCGAAAGCTACTCTTTACCCGTTCGCCGAAACAAATGAAAAAGGTGTGAAGGGATATACTGATAATAAGCAAGTGAAAATTGAAACGTCAAATGGAACATTTACAATGGAACAAGACTTATTGGCATTAACAGGTACACATAATTTGTACAATTCATTGGCATCGGGTATTGCGGCTAAAGTCGTAGATATTCATGATGAGAAGATTCGTGCTTCGTTGAGTGATTTTGCCGGAGTTGAACATCGTCTGGAAAAAGTTGCCCGTATACGAGGCGTGGATTATATTAATGATTCTAAAGCTACGAATGTAAACTCGTGCTGGTATGCTTTACAGAGTATGACAACTAAAGTTGTACTCATATTAGGTGGTACGGACAAGGGCAATGATTATTCGGAAATAGAAGAGTTGGTAAAACAAAAAGCCCGTGCTTTACTGTTTTTGGGAGTTGATAATAATAAACTGCATGCTTTTTTTGATGGCAAAGTAGAGAAGATCGAGGATGCCCGCTCTATGGAAGAAGCAGTAACAAAAGCCTATAAATTGGCGGAAAAAGGAGATACTGTATTATTATCCCCTTGTTGTGCCAGCTTCGATCTGTTTAAAAGTTATGAAGATCGTGGCGACCAGTTTAAAGCTTGTGTACGTAACCTTTAATAACGAGGTCTGCTAGAGGATGAAACTGGTAAATAAATTATTAAAAGGAGATATGGTGATATGGATCATCTTTATGTTCCTTTGTGTTATATCGTTGGTGGAGGTGTTTAGTGCAACCAGCACTTTAGCCTATAAACAGGCAAGTCCGTGGGTACCTATCCGCAGGCATGCTATGATTTTGGCTTTTGGTGTTTGTTTGATTGTCTTTCTGCACCATGTACCGTATAAGAAGATTGCCGGTTTCTTAGTGTTGCTTTTTCCCATCTCTATTATCCTGTTGATATTGACTCCTATTCTGGGACAAGAAATTAACGGAGCCGGACGATGGCTATGGGGTATACAACCCTCGGAGCTTGCTAAGCTTGCCTCTATCGGCTATATGGCTTATTGGTTGAGCAAGAAAGATACGGTTCCTCCTGATAAGATATTCTGGTGGATATTAGGTGGCGTGGGGTTGGCTTGTGTGTTGATTTTTCCGGAAAACTTTTCTACTGCTGCAATGCTTTTTGGATTCTGTTACCTGATGATGTTTATCGGGCAAGTTGCAATAAAGAAGTTATTGATACTGGCGGGGATTGTTGTTCTGTTCGGTGCTACTATTCTTGCTGTATTATTTATTACTCCTGAAGATACGATGCATAAATATCTGGATCGCGGTTTGACATGGAAGTACCGTATTCAGGAGCATTTGCACGGAGAAGATAAAATAGATCCGGAAACGTATGAAATTAATGATAAAAACTATCAGGTTTCGCATGCGAAAATAGCTATAGCACGTGGTGGCGTTATAGGCAATATGCCGGGACATGGGCAGCAAAGAGATTTTCTTCCGCAAGCATATTCCGACTTTATTTATGCTATTATTATAGAGGAGATGGGATATGCCGGAGGTGTATTTGTGTTGATGTTGTATATAATGTTGCTGGTTCGGGTTGGTATTATAGCCCGGAAGTGTGATAAAGTATATGCTAAATACCTGGTGATAGGGTGTGGGCTTCTGGTTGGTATTCAGGCTCTTGCCAATATGGCGGTGGCTGTTAATTTAATACCTGTTACCGGTCAGCCTTTGCCATTGGTTAGCCGTGGTGGTACTTCTACGGTGATATCTTGCATCTATTTCGGAATAATCCTGAGTGTAAGCAGGTTTGGTGCACATATGGGCGAGGAAGAAGACGATGAAGTTTTGGAAAATGAAGAAAACAATAATTCTTCCGAACTTCCAGAAGGGGAAATTGCAATACAAGAGTCTCCAATGGCTACCGTGCAAGAAAATGTAGAAATTATAACAGAAACGAAAGTATGAAACAATATCGGATAATTATAAGTGGCGGAGGTACGGGGGGGCATATCTTTCCGGCTATTTCTATAGCCAATACTTTCAAGAAACGTTTCCCTGAGGCGGAGATATTGTTTGTTGGAGCTGAAGACCGTATGGAGATGGAGAAGGTTCCGTCTGCGGGGTATAATATTATAGGTTTGCCGGTGAGTGGTTTCGATCGTGTTCATTTGGCAAATAATATAAAAGTGATGGGACGGCTGATTAGAAGTCTTCGCCTGGCAAAACGGACTATCCGCGAATTCAAACCGGATATTGCTGTTGGTGTAGGCGGTTATGCTAGTGGTCCGACACTATGGATGGCTTCTTCTTTGGGTGTACCTACATTGATTCAGGAGCAAAATTCGTATGCGGGAGTGACAAATAAATTACTGGCAAAGCGTGCAGACCGTATCTGTGTAGCATACCAAAGTATGGATAAGTTTTTCCCTGCAGAAAAGATTGTTATAACCGGTAATCCGGTGCGTCAGGATTTGGAAGAGGCTTTGGACAAGAAGAAAGAAGCGTTGGATTTTTTCGGTCTTTCTTCTGATAAAAAAACAATATTGGTTGTGGGCGGAAGCCTTGGTGCGCGAACTATAAATCGTAGTATCATGGGTGATCTTGATAAATTATTTGCATCGGATGTGCAGGTGATCTGGCAGACGGGACGTTATTATCAGGATGAAGCTTTAAAACATTTGAAGGCGTATCGCGGTATGCCGGTATGGTGTTCTGATTTTATTACCCGTATGGATTATGCCTATGCGGCAGCAGATTTGGTGATTTCCCGTGCAGGAGCCAGTTCCATATCGGAGCTCTGCTTGTTGCAGAAACCGGTGATTCTGGTGCCTTCTCCTAATGTGGCGGAAGATCATCAGACTAAAAATGCTCAAGCTCTGGTAAATCAAAATGCTGCAATTATGGTGACAGATAAAGAGGCCGAAAATTCATTGGTAACGACGGCACTGGCAACTATACATAATGATGATTTACTTCATGCGTTAAGTTCTAATATCACTTGTATGGCTCATCATCAAAGTGCGGAGTTGATTGTAGATGAAATTGTAAAGATTATAGAGAAAGAAAAAGCGTAACAGAAGACGATTTAATATGAATATAAACACTGTAAAAGCAGTTTATTTTGTGGGTGCCGGCGGTATAGGAATGAGCGCCCTGATCAGGTATTTTCTTTCTAAGGGGAAGTTTGTAGCCGGTTATGACAAAACTCCTTCTGCTTTAACGGAACAGTTAAATAAAGAAGGTGCTGCTATTCATTATGAAGATAATGTTGATTTGATTCCGGAGGTATGTAAATCGTTATCCGATACATTGGTTGTATATACACCAGCTGTGCCTGAGTCGCATACAGAGCTTGTTTACTTCCATACAAATGGATTTGAAGTGGTGAAACGAGCCCGTGTGTTGGGAGAGGTTACGAATTGTTCCCGTGGACTTTGTGTAGCCGGAACACATGGTAAAACGACTACCTCATCTATGACGGCTCATTTGCTGAAACAATCCCAAGTGGATTGTAATGCTTTTTTAGGAGGAATCCTGAAAAATTATAATAGCAACCTGATGTTGTCGGACAAAAGTGATTTGACTGTAATCGAGGCTGACGAATTTGACCGTTCGTTTCATTGGCTTACTCCTTATATGGCTGTTATTACGGCTGCCGATCCTGATCATTTGGATATTTACGGAACACCGGAAGCTTATCATGAAAGTTTTGAAAAATTCACGTCACTGATCCGCCCGGATGGTATTTTGATAATGAAAAAAGGAATAAGTATAACGCCCCGATTACAAAAAGGTGTACGTCTGTATACTTATTCTGCTACGGACGGAGGAGATTTTCATGCGGAAAATATACGTATAGGAAATGGCGAAATCTTTTTTGATTTTGTGGCACCGGATGTTCGTATAGCCGATATCCAATTAGGTGTTCCTGTTAAAGTTAATATTGAAAATGGTATAGCAGCTATTGCTCTTGCATGGTTGAATGGAGTTACTGCAGACGAAATAAAAAAAGGGATGGCCTCTTTTGCCGGCCCTGTCCGTCGTTTTGATTACCATTTGAAGAAAGATAATATTGTATTAATAGATGATTATGCTCATCATCCTGAAGAGCTGAAAGCAAGTATATTATCTGTAAAGGAATTGTATGCGGATAAAAAGGTAACCGGGATATTTCAACCCCATCTTTATACGCGTACAAGAGATTTTGCAGCTGATTTTGCGGCAAGCCTGTCATTGTTGGATGAATTGATTTTGCTGGATATATATCCGGCACGCGAAAAACCGATTTCTGGTATTACTTCTCAAGTGATTTTAGATAAGGTAACTATTTCTGCAAAAAGGCTGATCTGCAAGGATGAATTACTGGATTTGATAAAATCGGAAAAGGAATCTTTGGAGGTTGTGTTAATGGTTGGTGCAGGCAATATTGATCGTTTGGTGGAACCGGTAAAAGAAATATTAGATAAGAAATAGATTGTGATACGGATTATCTCCATAGTAGTAGCTACGCTGTTGTTTTGTTACATCGTGTTTATCACTTTTTTCTTTCGGGAAATGAGACGGGATTATGTTTGCCATGATCTTCAGGTTGTAGTAAAAGATAGTCTGGATAAGCATTTTGTGAGCGAAGGTGATTTGATTGGCTTATTAAAAAAAGCCCATCTTAACCCTATAGATAAGCAGATGAACACGGTAAATACCGACCAGATAGAAAATGAATTGCTGAAAAATCAGATGATCGCTTCCGTAGAGGCTTATAAAACACCTTCGGGTATTATAAAGTTGGAAGTAAAGCAGAAAGTTCCTATCTTGCGCATTATCGGTACTTCCGGGAATTACTATGTGGATAATTTGGGAAGCGTTATGCCTGTCAGTTCCCGTTATGTAGCTCATGTACCAATTGTAAGTGGATATGTGGAAAAAGAGTTGGCGGTAACCGACTTATATAAATTTGCACTATTTTTGCAGAAGAATGAGTTCTGGAATAACCAGATAGAACAAATCTATGTGGAACCGGATAATGAAATAGAGCTTATTCCGAGGGTGGGAGACCATCGTATTATACTGGGTACGTTCGATAATTTTGAAGAGAAGCTTAATAATTTGCAACTTTTCTATGAACAAGCCATTCCTAAAGTAGGTTGGAAGAAGTATAATGTGATAAATTTAAAATATAACAACCAGATAGTTTGTACTAAAAAATAGATAATATGGCGTACACTGACTTTATAGCAACCATCGACCTGGGGACTTCCCAAATGGTTGGTATGGTGGGGACCAAGAATGCTGCCGGCACTCTTTCGATCATTGCCTACGAAGTTGAAAATTCCGCTAATTGTATACGGAGAGGATGCGTATATAATGTGGAAGAAACAGCTAACAAGATAAAACGTCTCATTCTTAAGTTAGAAAATAAATTGGGAGATGCTAAGATCGGGAAGGTGTATGTTGGCATAGGAGGACAATCTATTCGTTCATTGGAACATACTGTTCCGAAGGTACTACCAGAGGATGGAGAAGTTACGGAGGAAATGCTGGACGCTCTTTATCAAGAGTGTAAGAACTATCACCCGGAGATGTTGGATGTACTGGCAATTACTTCGCCTACCTATTTTTTAGATGATAAACCGGAAGCGAATCCGAAAGGCATACCCTGCAAACGTATTGATGCCCATTACCAATTGATAGTGGGACGTCCTTCGTTAAAGCGCCATATCATGAACAGTATTTCCGAACGGGCTAAAGTAGAGATTGCTGATATAGTTGTATCTCCGTTAGCTCTTGCTGATGTTATCTTGACGGAAGACGAGAAGATGTTGGGTTGCGCTTTGATTAACTTTGGAGCAGGTGTGACATCTCTCTCTGTATATAAAAATGGTAACTTGGTGAATCTTTCGGTAGTACCTTTCGGGGGCAATCTGATTACAAAAGATATAATGAGCCTACATTTGGTAGAAGCTGAGGCTGAGAGGGTGAAACTAACCTATGGTAGTGCCATGACGGATAAAGATAATGACCAAATGATCAGTATTAACTCTGCTGATGGTATGGGACTTCGTGAGATTAAGTTGTCCGAATTGAATAATGTAGTTGAAGCCCGTATAAAAGAAATATTGGAAAATATTTATGCACGTATTGAAGATACCGGTTTATTGGGATCTTTAGCAGCAGGTGTTATCGTTACAGGCGGAGCGGCAGCTTTAAAGAATTTGCAGGAAGTGATAAGTAGCCGGTTACAAATGGATGTCAGATATACATCTGTTAGGAAAGGCTTGGTTGAAGGTGGCGGAATGATAGCTTCCAATCCAGGGTATGCTACAGCTGTAGGATTACTGATGCAGGGTACCAAGAATTGTGCTGCATATATTCCTCCGAAACCGGAACCTGTACCGGAAGTTAAACCTGAACCGGAATCTTTTGTAGAAGAGGTTAAAGTCAAACCGGAAGAGAAAAAAGTGAAAAAGATAAAGAAGCCCTCAATCTTCGACCGTTTGAAGAAGAACATAGATAATATGACGGGTGATTTGTTTGACGATGAAGAAAGATAATCAGCAACGTAATAAAACCGGACGATATGGACGATAAAATATTAAACTTCGGTTATCCTACGAATACACCGAAAATCATTAAAGTAATAGGTGTAGGCGGTGGTGGTGGAAATGCCGTTGATCATATGTATAAAGAGGGTATACATGATGTAGCCTTTGTATTATGTAACACGGATATGCAGGCTTTAAATCGTTTGGATGTGCCTGATAAATTATTGCTGGGGCGCGAAATCACACAAGGGTTGGGTGCGGGCAACAAGCCTGAGCGTGCCATGATGGCTGCCGAAGAAAGTATGGAAGATATCCGTAAGATGTTAAGTGATGGAACGAAAATGGTCTTCATCACGGCTGGAATGGGTGGAGGTACAGGGACTGGTGCTGCTCCGGTTCTTGCGCGTATTGCCAAAGATATGGGAATACTTACGGTGGGTATTGTTACTATTCCATTCTTGTTTGAAGGTGAACGTAAGATTATCCAGGCTCTGAATGGCGTAGAAGAAATTGCTAAGAATGTAGATGCTCTATTGGTTATTAACAATGAGCGTTTGCGTGAAATATATGCCGATCTTACTGTTATGAATGCGTTCGGGAAAGCCGATGACACATTAACGGTTGCAGCGAAAAGTATTGCCGAAATTATCACTCTGCCCGGTATAATAAACCTGGACTTTGCAGATGTTAATACAACAATGAAAGATGGTGGAGTTGCTTTGATGAGTAATGGTTATGGTGAAGGCGAAGATCGTGTTCATCAGGCGGTCGAAGATGCATTAAACTCTCCGTTGTTGAGCAATAATAACGTAAAGAATGCGAAGAAGATATTATTCAATGTTTATTTCAGCAAAGAATGTGAACTTCGCATGGAGGAAATGAATTACGTAAATAACTTTATGGCCGAATTTAACCGGGATATAGAAGTTATTTGGGGTACGGCAATTGATGATACACTAGGCGATAAAGTCAAGATAACAATTCTGGCTACAGGATTTGCAATGGATGATATCCCTCAGATTGCTGAAAAACGTCGTCTTGAAGATCAGCAGATGACGGAAGAACAGATTCGTCAGGAAGAGGAACGAATCCAGAAAGAGCAGAAAGAGCAGGAGCTTATCGGTAAGTATTATGGCAGTTCGGCCAAACAAGTAGGGCGTTTTATTTCCAGAGCGTCTGCAATTGTCCTTACTCAGGAAGAATTGGATGATGATGTGCTGATTGCCTTTATGGAGGAGAATCCGACATATAATCGCGATCCGAAGGTGGTTGCCCGCGTACGGGCAAAAGTTTCGGGAGAAGATATTACGGTATCCGGTGCATCTTCAAAACCGGCATCTTCTTCGGCACGTCCTAATACATCTGCTAACGGGAAGCCGAAAATTAGTTTCAGATAATTAATTAATAAGATATTTACATCGTCATTATGGATTTGTTTGAAAGAGTCAGCGAAGACATTAAAAACGCAATGAAAGCGAAAGACAAAGTAGCTTTAGATACGCTTCGGAACGTAAAGAAATTTTTTCTGGAAGCAAAAACTGCTCCGGGTGCCAATGATACATTGACAGATGCTGATGCATTAAAGATTATGCAGAAATTGGTTAAACAAGGCAAGGATTCTGCTACTATTTATGTACAACAGGGACGTCAGGATTTGGCTGATGCTGAATTAGCTCAGGTAAATGTGATCGAGGCTTATTTGCCTAAGCAAATGTCTGCCGAAGAATTAGAGGTTGAGCTTAAAACTATAATTGCCCAGGTTGGCGCTACCAGTGCAAAGGATATGGGTAAAGTTATGGGCACTGCTTCAAAAGCTCTTGCAGGAAAAGCAGAAGGACGCTTAATTTCCGATATAGTAAAACGTTTATTAAATTAGTATTATAAAAGCCGGTGTGTCAAAAGTCAGGATTAAGGGGCGCAAATGACGCAGAATATGTAGAGTATCGTAGACTTTTCTATTAATAATCAATAAGGCCTGCGTTTATCTTTGCTTTGTTTGTGTCATTTGCGTTCGGTAATAGCTTTTGGTATATTTCTTTTTTCTTTTTTACCCAGCTTTATCTGATCTGGCTTTATTGTTTCTCAATCTTCAATTAAAAAAACCATGATTACATTTATTTGTTGCCTTGTAGCCCTAATCGTTGGCTATTTTGTTTATGGCTCTTTCATTGAGCGTATTATCGGAATTGATCCGTCTCGTAAAACACCCGCTTACACACAACAGGATGGAGTAGACTATATCCCGTTGCCAACGTGGAAAGTTTTTATGATTCAGTTTTTGAACATTGCCGGTTTAGGTCCGATTTTCGGAGCTATTATGGGGGCAAAGTTCGGTACAGCCTCATTCCTATGGATCGTTTTTGGTAGTATCTTCGCAGGTGCAACGCACGATTTTATGGCAGGTATGTTGTCTTTGCGGAATAAAGGAGAAAGCCTTCCTGAAATGATCGGCCGGTATCTGGGAAATAATTTCGGTCAGTTTATGCGCGCTTTTACGGTAATATTGATGATACTTGTGGGATCCGTGTTTGTTGCAGGTCCCGCAGGCTTGTTGGCAAAACTTACTCCGGAACACCTGGATACTACTTTCTGGATTATTGTTGTTTTTATTTATTACGTATTGGCTACTTTATTGCCAATTGATAAGATTATAGGTAAGATATATCCTCTTTTTGCCATTGCTCTTTTATTCATGGCCGTGGGAATCCTGTTAATGCTGTTTGTTCATTATCCTCCACTGCCGGAAATAACGGATGGAATGCATAACACGGATCCTCAGGGTTTGCCTATCTTCCCGATCATGTTTGTGAGTATTGCTTGTGGTGCTATTTCTGGTTTTCATGCTACACAAAGCCCGCTGATGGCACGTTGCCTGACGAATGAGAAGCATGCTAAACCGGTCTTTTACGGAGCTATGATTACAGAAGGTATAGTTGCTCTTATCTGGGCTGCTGCTGCCACTTATTTTTATCAGAATAACGGTATGTCTGAAAATAATGCGGCTGTTATAGTTGATAGTATCACAAAGGAATGGCTTGGTACGGTTGGAGGAATTCTGGCTATATTAGGAGTAATTGCGGCTCCAATAACATCCGGCGATACTGCTTTTCGTTCTGCTCGCCTGATTGTTGCTGATTTTTTACATATGGAGCAGAAAACTGTGGTAAAGCGTTTGCTGATTTGCTTGCCATTGTTCTTAATCGCCATCGGTCTGCTTTTGTATAGCCTGAAAGATAAAGACGGGTTTGATATGATATGGCGTTATTTTGCATGGAGCAACCAGACATTGGCCGTATTTACGCTTTGGGCACTGACAGTCTACTTGGTTAATGCCAAGAAAATATATTGGGTTACTCTTATTCCTGCCCTGTTTATGACGGCCGTATGTTCCACATATATTTTCGTAGCCCCAGAAGGATTGGGAATGTCCCCTCATATATCTCAATTGATAGGTATATGTATTACATTGATAGTAACTGTTGTGTTCTTTGTCTGGAAACGCAGGGTATCCAGATAAAGAGACGTCCATGTTCCGTAAATACGGATGGGGTATGTTTTCCACTTTGTCACCAGAGGGCTGTCCCTCAATTGTAAAATTCTGATATTGGCTGTATTTGGGTAGGCAACTAAAAAAACGCAGGTGCAAAGAAATCAACCGTTGCACCTGCGTTAGGTAATACTATTGCGTAGAAAACGTTCTTACAATACTTGTATGCCTTCTTCGCGCGCTTGTTCTTCTCCTGAAGGGGTAATCAGCTTATAGCCTTTACCGTGGATGTTGATGATTTCGATACCCGGATCATCTTTCAGCAATTTACGAAGTTTAGTGATGTACACATCCATACTACGGGCGTTGAAGTAGTTATCGTCTACCCAGATTGTTTTCAGTGCATAATTACGTTCCAGTATTTCATTTGCATGGGCACAAAGAAGGCTCAGCAATTCGCATTCCTTGGTTGTTAGTTTGGTCACTTTATCTCCGATAGACAATGTTTGTTTTTGAGTATCGAATAAGAAGTTCCCTAACTTGTAGAAAGGAATATCTTTCATTTTTTTGCCTTTCACACGGCGAAGGATTGCTTCAATACGAAGTAATAACTCTTCCATACTGAATGGTTTTGTCAGATAATCGTCTGCACCAATCTTAAATCCTTCCAGAATATCTTCCTTCATTGTTTTGGCAGTAAGGAAGATAACAGGAATATCCGGATTAATGGAACGAATTTCCTGAGCTAACGTAAAACCGTCTTTCTTAGGCATCATCACATCCAGTACACATAAGTCGTATTTGCCTTTTGTGAAACCTTTGTAACCGGCCTCTCCATCAGAGAAAAGATCCGTAACATAACCTTTAGCTTGTAAGTACTCTCTTAACAGCATTCCTAAATTTTCGTCGTCTTCGCAAAAGAAGATCTTCAGTTTTTCTTCCATAACTAACTTTTTATAAGAGGTAAAGTAATAATAAATTTTGTACCAATATTCCCGGGTCCACTTTCGGCGCGTATCGTGCCTTTATGGTCCTCTATAATTTTACGTACGTAAGCGAGCCCCAGGCCGAAACCTTTTACGTCGTGTACGTTTCCTGTCGGTACACGGAAGAAACGGTCGAATACTTTTTTGAGGTATTCTTTCTTTATTCCGATACCATTGTCTTCCACGGAAATGAGCAGTTTCCCGCCTTCGTTCCATGTGCGCGCCATCAATGTAAGCGGTACTTCCGGACGACGGTATTTAACGGCGTTGTCCATTAGGTTAAACAGTACATTGGTGATGTGCATTTCATCCACATAAATGTCCGATTCGGTAGCTTGCAAGTCTATATCCATTGTACCACCATACTTTTCGACTTTCAGAATAAACGTGTTTGCTATGTTTGCTACCAGATCGTTAGCATCTATTTCTTTTAGTTTCAAGGCTGCTTTTTGTCTTTCGAACAATGACATTTGCAGAACCTTTTCAACCAGGAAGCCTAATCGTTTCGTCTCATCGTTAATGACACCGGAAATATGTTTAAATACATCCGGACTTTTCGTTATATCCGTGTCTTTCAACATCTGAGCGGCGAGTGAAATAGTAGAAACAGGTGTTTTCAGTTCGTGCGTCATATTGTTGATAAAGTCGTTTTTCATTTCCGATAGTTTCTTCTGACGGAATACTATATATATGGTAAAGATAAATGTTACCAGCAATAGCAGCGAGAAGATAACCGATGGCACAATGAATGTGACCGAACTGGATATATAGTCTCCCTTTGTCGGGAAATACACTTTCAAATAATTTAGCTTGGATGGTGGGTCGTTAGGAAACAAAGCTCTTGTAAAAATGTCGGATGCAATTGGATCCTTCGGAATCTCACCACTTTGGTATACTGTATTTCCGTCTTTGTTAATAACAGAAAAAACGAACGGCAGGTTCAATCCGTTGTTAATAAATTCTGTTTTTAAGTAATTATTCAGCTTTTTAAAATCTATACGTTCCTCTATTGGTTTCAGACTGGCAGTAGATAAGATATTCAGAATCACCTCTTCAATCAATCCGCCTTGGTATTGATAACGTCTTTTTAGTGTCCGTTGTAAGTCTTTCGAAGTGTTTACAATACTGTTGGATGATTCCCTTCCGGATAAAGATGATAACGGTTTTATTTTCTGACTACTGAAGCTGTGTAATTCTATATGTTGCACTGCACCGTTGGACTCCGTAATCTGTAATTGATATTTTTCCTGATTAATAACCTGTCCGAGACTTTGTACATCGGGTGCGTTCTGATACATAAAACTGCTTTGGTCCCTACTTACGTCTTCTTCCAGATATTTTCTTGTTTCATCCAATTCCAGATTTTTAGATACTTGGTGCAAGCTTCTTTTTACAGTTTCATTAAATTGCTCGCTACGCGCCTTTAATAGTATGCTTACATAGTTTATTTGTAAATAAAGCAAGCCGGTGAAGGCGAATGCCATTACTAATGCAAGCAACCAAATTGTCGACTTCCTCATATCAAATCATATCTCTTAATAATGTAACAAATAACGCGTGTTTTAGTTTAATATTTACACAAAAAAGGTAAAAATAGAGGTCTTGATATGTTAATAATGGTTGGTGGTTAAGTGCGTTTTGTGTGTTAATATTGCTAATAATGAATGGTTTAAATCGTGTGTAAGAGTCGTTCTTTTATCGTTTGTTTTTTGGATTGTATTATAAACAATATTCATTATTTCAGTTTAATATCCGCATTATTGCCCGTTTCTTATTCCTAAAACTTCGTTATCATTTCCAAAAAAACGCCCAGTTGCTTAATTTGTAACTGTTTATTCAAATAATTCTGGTTATCTTTGTAAGTTATCAACAGTTAGGGTGACTTATCAACAAAACAGGCATTGTTTTGATTGAACATGATTTGGTTCGGTTTTTAATGTTTAGTTTTGCCCCGAATTAATTGTATATAATATGGGAAAGATTATCGCTTTGGCAAATCAGAAAGGTGGTGTTGGAAAGACTACTACTACGATTAATCTGGCTGCATCTCTGGCTGCTCTTGAGAAAAAAGTGCTGGTTGTAGATGCCGATCCGCAGGCGAATGCTTCGTCCGGACTGGGCGTGGATATACGCAATGTGCAACTTTCTATCTATGAATGCTTGGTGAATGGAGAGGGTTCAAAAAGAGCAATAATTTCTACGGAAGTAGAAGGACTGGATATTATTCCTTCTCATATAGACCTGGTAGGTGCGGAGATTGAAATGTTGAATATGGAAAACAGGGAACAGATATTGAAACAGATATTAGTTCCGCTGAAAGATTCGTATGATTTTATTCTGATAGATTGTTCGCCGTCATTGGGACTAATTACAGTGAATGCGCTTACAGCTGCCGATTCCGTAATGATTCCTGTACAATGTGAGTATTTTGCCCTGGAAGGAATCAGCAAACTGTTGAATACGATTAAAATTATTAAATCTAAACTGAATCCTGCGTTGGAAATAGAAGGCTTCTTACTTACAATGTATGATGCCCGCCTTCGTCTGGCAAACCAGATATATGAAGAGGTAAAGCGTCCGTTCCGCGATTTGGTGTTTACTACGGTAATACAAAGGAATGTAAAGTTGAGCGAAGCGTCTAGTTATGGTAAACCCGTTTTGTTGTATGATGCCGAATCCAAAGGAGCGGTTAACCATATGCAATTAGCCCAGGAATTGATAGATAAGAACAAATAGTATTTTGATTTATGGCAGTAATGAAACGATCGGCTTTAGGCCGCGGATTGGATGCTTTGATTACGATGGACGATCTGAAAACAGGTGGTTCTTCTTCTATTAGTGAAATAGAATTAAGTAAAATACAGCCTAATCCAAACCAGCCTCGCTCTGTTTTTGAAGAAGAAGCTTTAGAAGAATTAGCAACTTCTATCCGTGCCCTTGGCGTTATTCAACCGATTACTTTAAAAGAAACCGGGACAGATAAGTATATGATTATCTCCGGAGAACGTCGTTACCGTGCTTCTTTGAAGGCTGGTTTGGATAGAATACCAGCTTATATTAAAACGGCGGCCGACGAGAATGTTGTCGAGATGGCGTTGATAGAAAATATACAACGCGAAGACCTGAACTCCATTGAAATTGCTTTGGCTTATCAGAAATTGATAGATAATTACGGGCTTACTCAGGAAAAATTAAGTGAACGGGTAGGTAAGAAGCGTGCGACGATTGCTAACTATCTGCGTCTTTTGAAACTTCCTGCAGAAATACAAATGGGACTGAAGGATAAAAAGATTGATATGGGACATGCACGGGCTCTGATTTCGGTAGAAGATCCGGAGATTCAGTTGGCGTTATATGAACAAATATTGGCCGAAGGGCTTTCTGTTCGTAATGTAGAAGATTTGGTTCGTAACGCAACAGAAGGAGGTAAACGGGAGAAGAATGAGATTGCTCCCTCCCGGAAATCTATGTTGCCGGAAGAATTTAATCTGCTGAAAGATCATCTTTCCCGTTTCTTTAATACAAAAGTACAGTTAGCATGTAATGAAAAAGGTAAAGGGCGCATTACTATTCCTTTTGCTTCGGAGGAAGAACTGGAAAAGTTGATAAGCTTATTGGATAAGTTAAAATGAAAGATATAATCATATACTTTTTAATATTCATGTTAGGCTGCCCGTGTGTGATGCGTGCGCAGGAAAATCTGCCTGAAGCTGCTCCCGATTCGTCTGTCATGGCTGTATTAAAAAGTGCCGACTCGATTGTTGTTCCGGCTGCTACGAAAATGAAGATGGAATTTAAACCGAGCCCTACCAAAGCAACACTTTTAGCATTAGTTCCCGGATTGGGACAGATATATAATCGTAAATACTGGAAACTGCCTATCGTATATGGAGGTTTCATGGGATGTCTTTATGCTATAACATGGAATAATAAGAACTATCAGGATTATTCTGCGGCTTATAAAGATATTTTGATTGACTATAATAATGGGAATCCGTTGCCGGAGAAAGATTGGCATGATAGTTGGACTTTGCTTTTACCTAACGGGCGTGATGCGGCTGAATATGTGAAAAATACACAGTTTCATAGTCAGTTGAAGAGCAGGAAGGACTTTTACCGGCGTTATCGTGATTTGAGCATTATTATTACGGTCGGTATTTATTTCCTGAGTATTATAGATGCTTATATTGATGCCCAATTGTTTGATTTTGACATATCCCCGGATTTGTCAATGCATCTTGAACCTACTGTTACTCCGAAGACACATTATAGTCCCCGGACGTATGGCTTGAATTGCAGTTTAACATTCTGATTAATTATAAATGAAAACGTACCTGCTTACTGCCCTGTTATGTTTAGTTTGTGCTTTTGGACCTGTGAATGCCCAAACACAGACAGACGGCGAACAAAAATATTCGGCCTTGTCAGCAGATTCTATTGCTGAGGAGGTGGGCTTGATACCGGAGAGTCTGGATGCAAATGTAGACAGTCTGTTCCGTACCTGGCATGTGCAATATTTTTCTAAGGTAGATGAATATTGCCATGATGATGTTGAAAATGTTTATTTCCCAGACTCTATCTATATTCAGCGTTTGGATAGATTACCCCGCGTGATTTCTTTACCATATAATAAGATCGTGCGCGATTGTATTGATTTATATGCAGATCGTAAACGAGATTTGGTACGCTATATGTTGGGTATGGCCGATTTTTATTTCCCTATTATAGAACAAGTGCTAGATAAACATGGCTTGCCTATCGAATTAAAATATCTTGCTGTTGTAGAAAGTGCCTTGAATCCGGTGGCTTTGTCGAGAGTTGGAGCTTGCGGACTATGGCAGTTTATGTTGCCAACCGGCAAAAGTTATGGCTTGGAGATTAATAGTTTGGTTGATGAAAGACGTGATCCTTTAAAAGCAACCGAAGCAGCCTGTCAATACTTTAAGGATATGTACGCAATTTACGGAGACTGGAATCTGGTGCTTGCTTCCTACAATTGCGGTCCGGGTAATGTGAACAAAGCAATTCGACGTTCGGGTGGAAAAACGGATTTCTGGGATATTTTTCCATATTTGCCAAAAGAAACCCGTTCGTATGTGCCGTTATTTATTGCAGCCAACTATATAATGAATTATTATTGTGATCATAATATCTGCCCGATGCAGACAAGTCTTCCTTTGGCTACCGATACGATAATGGTTAATAAAATGTTGCATTTACAGCAGGTTGCAGATTTGCTTCATCTGAGTATAGAAGAACTGCGTGCCTTGAATCCGCAATATAAAAGAGATATTATTCCAGGGAATGCAAAAGCTTCAGTATTGAAGCTTCCTGCTGCTGAAACGTATGCTTTTGTAGACAAAGAGGACACTGTATATACTCATCGTGCAGAAGATTTACTGGCAAATTGTATTCCTGTAACCGGTGCAAGCAAGAATTTATCACGTTCGGTAACTCAGGAAAAGATTACTCATATTGTAGGTGCAGGAGAAAATTTGTATACGATTGCTAATCGTTATGGAGTGACCGCTCGGGATATTCGTAAATGGAACGGTCTGAAATCGAATAGAGTTGCAAAAGGAAGGCGTTTGAAATTGTTTGTAGATAATGGCGGCGTAGCAATTGCTTCCAGCCAAAATTCAAAGAGAGACAATAAAAATACAGCAACAACTGCTGCACGGAAGACCATGGTTGATAAAGATGCTTCTAACTCAAAGCAGGCAAGTTTGCCGCTTGTGGGGAAAAACTTCGTTTCCTATAAGGTGAAGTCCGGAGATTCGCTTTATTCAATTTCACAGAAGTATCCAGGTGTTACAGCATCGTCGTTGCAAAAGGTTAACGGGTTGTCTGGTTCTGATATTCGCCCCGGACAAGTGTTGAAAATTCCTGTGGGCTGACCTGCTATTTTCCTTGCTTTGTGATGCCCTTCTTCTGAATATTTGTATATTTGTGGCTAGAGATGTTTTTATAAACAGGAGGAAAGGTGATCATGGAGGATAATACAAAGGACACAAAAGATATACAGAGTGCAGGCGAGGCGAAACCTGCTTTATCGGCTGATGAGCAAATGATTCAAGAAGGATTCGATGCTCTTCTGAAAGATTATCTAGCTTCTAATCACCGCCGTAAGGTGGAACGTATCACAAAAGCATTCAATTTTGCTAATCAAGCACATGCCGGTGTAAAACGTCGTTCGGGTGAACCTTATATAATGCATCCGATAGCTGTAGCCCATATTGTATGTAAGGAAATGGGGCTGGGATCTACTTCTATTTGCTCCGCCCTCTTGCATGATGTTGTAGAAGATACGGAATATACTGTAGATGACATTCGCGATATGTTTGGCGATAAAATCGCCCAGATTGTAGACGGCCTGACAAAGATATCGGGCGGTATATTTGGGGAACAGGCTTCTGCGCAGGCCGAAAATTTCCGAAAGTTGCTTCTTACCATGAGTGATGATATCAGGGTGATTCTGATTAAAATAGCAGACCGTTTGCATAATATGCGTACACTGGGTTCCATGCTACCGGCAAAGCAATTCAAGATTGCCGGCGAAACACTTTACCTTTATGCACCTATGGCTCATCGTTTAGGACTTTTTTCTATTAAGACCGAACTTGAAGACCTGAGCTTTAAATATGAACATCCCCAAGAGTACGAATTCATCAAAGAGAAGCTGAAATCTACCGAAGCAGCCCGTAATGCTTTGTTTCAACATTTTGCAGAGCCTGTAGATAAGAAACTAAAAGCTATGGGGCTTAGCTATGAGATGCGTGCCCGGGTTAAATCTATCTATTCTATATGGAATAAGATGGAAAGTAAAGGGGTGACTTTTGAAGATATCTATGATATCTATGCTGTTCGTATCATTTTTGATCCGCTTCCCGGCGTAGATGAAAAGAATCAGTGTTGGGATATTTATTCGGCTATTACGGATATATACCGTATTCGTCCGGATCGTATCCGTGATTGGGTGAGCCGTCCGAAAGCAAATGGATATCAGGCTCTGCATCTTACAGTGATGGGGCCGGATGGAGAATGGGTGGAAATCCAGATACGAAGCCGTCGTATGGATGAAATAGCAGAGAAAGGTTTTGCTGCTCATTGGAAGTATAAAGAGCATCATGTTGAAGAAGATACCGAATTGGATAAATGGCTTCAAACAATTACGGAAATACTGGAAAGTCCGGATCCGAATGCTTTGGATTTTCTTGATACGATTAAGCTGAACTTGTTTACTTCCGAAATATTTGTATTTACTCCGAAAGGCGACATAAAAACTTTGCCGCAAGGCGCTACATCTTTGGATTTTGCTTATGCTCTTCATACTGATGTTGGCAATCATTGTATAGGGGCAAAGGTAAACCATCGTTTGGTTCCTTTAAGTCATCCATTGGCTAGTGGAGATCAGGTGGAAATACTTACTTCTCGATCTCAGGAACCGCAGGCAGAATGGTTGAATTTTGTTACAACAGCGAAGGCAAGAGCTAAGATTGACGCTGTACTGAAACGTGTACGTAAAGAAGCAGCAAAGGCTGGAGAAATAAAGGTTATTGCAGCATTTAAGCGTGCAGATATGGAGCCGAACACTTCTAATCTGGACAAACTTTGTATGTATTTTGGTTTTTCCAAGCGTGAAGAATTTTTCTGTGCTGTGGAAAAAGGTGATGTGGTTCTTCCTGAAAATATAAAGAAGTTATTGAAGGAGAAGACTGATAATGTTCTGTTTAAATATGTAAAGCAGGCTTTGCGGGTAGGCACTAAACCTAAAGAGGCCGAGATAGAACAAACACCGAAAGAAAAACCTCGATTTGATAAATCGAAGCCATACATTCTTCGGGAAGAAGCTTTTGAACGTAACTATGTTATAGCAGAATGTTGCAAACCTATTCCGGGTGACGAAGCACTGGGTTTTATTAATGATGACGGAAACGTTGTTGTACACAAGCGTTCGTGTCCGATAGCAATGCGTTTGAAGAGCAGTTTTGGTGAACGTATTCTGAATACAGAGTGGAGTAGTCATAAGAATGCTTCTTTTGAGGCCACATTAGAAATAAAAGGTATCGATTCGATGGGAGTGCTTAATACGATAACTAAAATAATTTCCGATGATTTTAATGTTAATATCCAGCGTTTGCTGATAGAGGCAAAAGACGGAGTGTTTGAAGGTAAGATCAAAATGAAAGTACACGATGTGGAAGATATACAGAAAATGTGTGTTACGCTTTCTAAAATCAATAATGTCAAGTCGGTAGGACGCGTGGCCGATTGAACATGAGAAAGGGTAGGCATTCAAATAAAAAAAGGTAAGCATTCGGATCGGTCTGGATGCTTACTTTTTTTATTTAGTATATCAGGTAGACAGTGTAGGCCACATAACATATAGCCATGAAGATACCTTCCCACCGTGTTATTGTCCGTTTTTTGAAAAGTAGCCCAAAGATGTAAAGTAAAATGCAGGAGCCAATCAAGATTCCTAAATCCATATTGGTAATACCTTGTATGCTCATCGGGCTGATAGCTGCACTGCATCCCAGTACAAAGAATATGTTGAATAAGTTGGAACCAATAACGTTTCCAATCGCCATTTCCGGATTCTTTTTCAGGGCAGCTACTATAGATGTTGCCAGTTCGGGCAGAGAAGTTCCGCCGGCTACTAATGTAAGTCCGATAACAGATTCGCTTACCCCCAAACTGCGCGCAATGCCTGACGCTCCGTTTACGAAAAATTGTCCTCCATAGATAAGCCCGACTAATCCTCCCAGAATGAATAAAGAAGATTTCCAGACGGGCAATTCTTTAATAGATGTCTCGGTCTCTGCATTTCTATTATGTGCAATGGCAAATGTATAACTTAAGAAAATAAGGAAGAAGCAAAGTAAAATTAACCCGTCACTACTGCTTATGATATTTGCCGGGGCTTTATTTATGAGCATGTCGTTTGAGCAAATAAATAAAATTATGGAGGCAAGGATGCACAACGGGATTTCTTTGCTTAATGTCCCTTTTGTTATATTGATCGGGACGATGGCTGCCGTGCAGCCAACGATCATTAAAGTATTAAAAATGTTACTGCCTATTACGTTACCTATTGCTATATCAGCGCTTCCCTTCAAAGACGATACGACACTTACGGTTAACTCAGGCGCAGATGTTCCGAAAGCAACGATCGTAAGCCCGATAAACAAATTGGATATGCGGAAGCGTTTAGCAATTGAAGCCGAACCATCCGTAAGAGCATTTGCTCCTACGAGAATAAGTACTAAGCCGCCAAGAAGCAGGACGATATTCATACAATTAGTTTAAAATGGTAAATCGTCTATCGGGTTGGCTGGTCCGAAATCAGGTTCAGGTGATGCGATCGGTGCTGCTGCCGGAGCGAAATTATCCGGAGTGATAGTCTCCGCCGGGTTTTGGGTTACAGCTGCTCCTGCACGTTCGATTTTCCATGCACTGATGTTGGTGAACCAACGTCCCTGGTACTCACGGCTGTCGATGTCGAAAGAAACAGTCAGTTCTTCTCCTGGCTGTATGGCTGCCTGTGCAATCCGGTCGGCCCCAAAAAGTTGGAAGCATACCTTTTTAGGGTATTGGTCGTGTGTCTCTAGTACATACTCTTGTTTTTTCCATTCGTTTCCAGTTTTGCTTATACCGCCTTGCTCTGGCAGTACGGCAATAATCTTTCCAGTAATTTCCATGTTTATCGTTTTATTAATTGACTGCGAAGTTACCCTTTTTACCTGTAACATGCTAGATGTTTGGTTCGTTTTTATCAACAACCTGGTCTATATCTATAGGGTCAAGGAGATCAAAAGCGGCTTTTAGGGTAAGTAGTTCTTCTTTTATTTGCTTGAGCCGGTTTACGATCTCTTCTTGGTTTATGGTTGTTTCTTTGTTATCTTTAAGTTTCTGCCGTGCACCAGCAAGCGTCATGCCCCGTTCTTTTACCAAGTGATAAATAAGGCGTATTGCATCGATATCTTCCTGCTTATAGAAACGGGTTCCTTTACTGGTTTTCCTCGGACGTATGATATCAAACTCTTTTTCCCAGAAGCGTAGCGTAGACTCATTGACGTCGAATATCTGTGCCACTTCGCTTATGGAAAAGTATAGCTTTTGGTTTTTATTTTTTTTTAGTCCCATAGCCTTTCAAGTAATTAATCCATAACCTGACCATGGTTTTCTGCAATCTGAATCATACGGTCATACTCTTCAGGTGTAAGATCCATATAGTAATATTTGGAAGGATTGTCGTGTTTACCGTGTACAATTACCTCATAATGCAGGTGAGGCCCGGTGGATTTCCCTGTATTGCCTACTTCCCCTATAACTTCTCCACGAGTAACCTTTTGTCCTACACGGGCTTTGAATTTGCTCATGTGGCCATATAATGTTTCAAATCCATAACCATGATTTATAGTCAAACAGTTACCATAACCTTGCTTCCATCCTGCAGAAGTCACAACTCCATTGCCGGTAGCATAAATTTCTGTCCCGATTTTAGCGGAAAAGTCCATACCTGCATGGAAACGCGGAGTACGATAAATCGGATCGATTCGTACGCCATAACCCGAAGCTGTACGCCTAAGGTCTTTGTTTGATATAGGCTGGATAGCGGGGATGCATTTGCTCCGTTCTTCCAGATTCTTGCCCATAGAGATGAGTTCTTCCAAAGAGTTGGATTCAATATATAGTTGTTTTCGCAACATATCCATCTTTTGAGTGGTTGAAACAATAAGCTCCGGATTGGATAAATTCATTAAATGCTCGTATCGATTACTGCCGCCAAAACCGGATTTACGTACCGATTCCGGAATTGATTCTGCCTGGAAGATAGCACGGTATAAATTTTCATCTCGTTGTTGTATGTCATCAAGTGTCTCCAATGCATTGCTTAGCCGTAATGAAAGTACTTCATATTGCGTTTGCATCAACTTGTTTTCTTTCCTTAGTTGCGATTCCATGGGTGAATCTACTAAGTACATCATGGCAAAGAATGTTGCCACACCAAAAACAATGCCGGTGCTTAAATGCCGGATTACTGTAAAAAAGCGGTCTCTGCCAGAGGGATAAACGCGCTCATAATTGAGGGTGTTTGGGTTATAAAAATAGTATGTTTTACGAGATTTAAATAGTCCCATTGATTTTTTTATTACTTGGATGTGTGCAAAAATAATAATTTGCAGTACTTTTGCAAATTGTTTTTCAGAATATTAACGAGAACTATATAATAGATATGTTGACAGCAAAAGAAACCCGTGAGTCCTTTAAAGCATTCTTTGCCTCAAAGGATCACCAGATTGTGCCGTCTGCACCGATGGTGGTAAAAGGTGACCCTACATTGATGTTTACCAATGCAGGAATGAATCAGTTTAAAGATATAATCCTGGGGAATGTTCCTCGTAAATCTCCTCGTGTCGCGGATTCACAGAAATGTCTTCGTGTAAGTGGCAAGCACAACGATTTGGAAGAAGTAGGCCATGATACTTATCACCATACCATGTTTGAGATGTTGGGAAACTGGTCTTTTGGCGATTATTTCAAGAAAGAAGCCATCAACTGGGCATGGGAGTATTTGGTGGATGTGTTGAAACTGAATCCAGAACGTTTATATGCTACTGTATTTGAAGGTAGCCCTGCCGAAGGGCTTGAACGTGATAATGAAGCAGCCGGCTATTGGGAACAATATCTGCCGAAAGATCATATTATCAATGGTAACAAGCATGATAATTTCTGGGAAATGGGAGATACGGGTCCTTGCGGTCCATGCTCTGAGATACATATAGACCTCCGTCCGGAAGAAGAACGCAAGGTACTTCCCGGCCAGGATATGGTAAATAAAGACCATCCTCAGGTTATTGAGATATGGAATCTGGTTTTTATGCAGTTTAACCGCAAGGCAGATGCTTCTCTGGAGCCACTACCGGCAAAGGTGATTGATACAGGAATGGGATTTGAACGCCTGTGCATGGCTCTTCAAGGCAAGACGTCTAATTATGATACAGATGTATTCCAGCCTATTATCAAGGTAATTGCCGGAATGGCTGGAACTGTATATGGCAATGATAAGGAACAAGATGTGGCAATGCGTGTAATTGCCGACCATATCCGTACGATTGCTTTTGCTATTACTGACGGACAGTTACCTTCTAATGCCAAGGCCGGTTATGTAATTCGTCGTATTTTGCGCCGTGCTGTTCGTTACGGATATACTTTCCTGGGACGGCGCGAAGCATTTATGTATAAATTGTTGCCTGTTTTGATTGAGACAATGGGTGATGCTTATCCTGAATTGATTGCACAGAAGACATTGATAGAAAAGGTTGTCAAGGAAGAAGAAGAATCTTTCTTACGTACATTGGAAACAGGTATTCGTTTGCTGGATAAGAAGATGGAAGATACTAAAGCTGCCGGAACAAATGTCCTGAACGGAGTGGACGCATTTACTTTATATGATACTTACGGATTTCCGTTGGACTTGACTGAACTGATTTTGCGTGAAAACGGAATGGAAGTCAATATAGATGAGTTCAATGCTGAAATGCAGAAGCAGAAAGAACGTGCACGTAACGCGGCTGCTATTGAGACTGGCGACTGGATCACTATAAAAGAAGGAGAAAGTAAATTTGTTGGTTATGATCTGTTTGAGTGTGAAGCCGAAATTCTTCGTTATCGTCAGATCAAACAAAAGAATAAGACGTTATATCAGATTGTTTTGGATCAGACGCCTTTTTATGCCGAAATGGGTGGTCAGGTAGGTGATACCGGTTGGTTGATTTCGGATGACGAGAAGATTGAAATAATTGACACGAAGCGTGAGAACAATCTACCGGTTCATTTGATCGCTAAATTGCCAAACGATGTAACAGCAACATTTACGGCAAAGATCAATGAAAAGAAACGTGTGCAGTGTGAATGTAACCACTCGGCTACTCACTTGTTGCATGAAGCATTGCGTGAAGTGTTGGGTACGCATGTCGAACAGAAAGGTTCCTATGTGTCTCCCCAGTCTTTACGTTTCGACTTTTCACATTTCCAGAAAGTAACAGATGAAGAACTTCGTAAAGTGGAACGTTTGGTTAGTGAAAAGATTCGTGCAAACTATCCGCTGGAAGAACATCGGAATGTGCCGATTGCCGATGCAAAAGCAATGGGCGCCATGGCTTTGTTTGGAGAAAAATATGGTGATGAGGTTCGTGTTGTAAAATATGGAAGCTCGGTGGAACTATGTGGTGGTACACATATTCCTGCTACAGGTATGATAGGTTCGTTGCGTATTATAGGCGAAAGTTCTATTGCAGCAGGCGTTCGTCGTATTGAAGCTGTAACGGCGGAAGGTGCAGAAGATTATGTATATGCACAGCAGGATTTGCTTAATGAAGTTCGTGCCTTATTTAATAATATGCCAAACATTTCACTGGCTATCAGGAAATCTATCGAAGAAAATTTAGATATGAAGAAGCAGCTGGACAATTATATCAAGGAAAAAGCTGCCGGATTGAAAAAGGATATTGTAGCTAAAGCGATCGAACGTAATGGTGTGAAGTTAATGACTTTTATAGGCAAAGGTAACCCGGATGCGATGAAAGATGTAGCGTTTCAGATTAAAAGTGAGACAGAAGGTAGTTTCCTTTTTGTTGCTGGAATCGTAGACGATGCCAAATGCACACTGATGGTTATGCTTAGCGATGATTTGGTTGTTGACGGTTTGAATGCCGGAAAGATGGTAAAAGACGCAGCTAAACATATCCAGGGTGGCGGTGGCGGTCAACCTCACTTTGCAACAGCAGGAGGTAAGAATCTGAATGGCCTGTCTATTGCAGTAAATACTGTCATCGAAGCTGCTGGATTAATGTAAAAGAAGTTTTATTCGGAAGAAATTTAGATTTCTCTCGGAAGAAAATAAAAAATCCTTCGGATGCACCTCTGATTTACAGTTTGCGTCCGGAGGATTTTTTTATGCCTCTTTGGATAATAAGAATACAAATAATACCTTTGTCGTAAAAGCTACAATTAAATAAGAATAAGTATGTCAGATCAAAAAGTTTTAATTTGCGAAAATCTGAAAGTTGAATTACAGGAATTTCTGTCTTCTCTGAATTATGATAAACTTTTTATCCTGACGGATACAAATACGCAGGAAAAATGTTTCCCTTTAATACAAAGTGTTCCGGCAATACAAGATGCTCCGGTTATAACTGTTGAGGCGGGAGATATGCATAAAAATTTGGAACAAATTTCTTATATCTGGACACGGCTGTCTAATGAAGGGGCCTCACGTAATTCATTACTTATAAATTTAGGCGGAGGCATGATAACGGATATGGGAGGCTTTGCCGGAGCGACATTTAAACGTGGAATACATACTATTAATATTCCAACTACATTGATGGCTTCGGTTGATGCGGCTGTAGGAGGAAAGACCGGGATTAATTTCAATGGATTGAAGAATGAGATAGGTTCTTTTTATCCTCCGTTATGTGTATTTATTGATTGCGGATTTTTGAGTACGTTGGACAGGAATAATCTTTTGTCCGGATATGCAGAGATGATAAAACATGGATTAATCAGTTCCATGGACACGTATGCATCTGTTATGCTTTTTGATTTGGATCAGAAATTAGATTATACATTCCTTAATCGTATGGTTGCTCAGTCGGTGGCTGTTAAAGAACAAATAGTGGAGGAAGATCCGAAAGAAAAAGGTATTCGGAAGGCCTTAAACTTCGGGCATACAATAGGCCATGCTTACGAAAGTTTGTCGTTTAAAAAGAACAAGCCGTTATTGCATGGCCATGCTGTGGCTGCAGGTATTGTTAGCGAATTGTATTTGTCTCATAAATTTTGCAACTTCCCTATGGACAAATTAAGCCAGGTCGTTTATTATATCAAAGAGTATTATCCGCCTTTTATGTTTGATTGTAAGGATTATGAAAGCTTATACGAATTAATGACGCATGATAAGAAGAATGAAGGCGGTGTTATCAACTTTACTTTGCTTGCAAATATTGGTGATGTCCGCATAAACCAGGATGTAGAGAAGGAAAAGATTCTCGAGTCGTTGGATTTCTACCGTGAAAGTTTTGGAGTGTAACTAAAATAGTTTACCTTTGCACCCGTAAAAATAAAGCGGGATGTAGCTCAGCCCGGTTAGAGTACGCGTCTGGGGGAAGGGAGCAAAAATAAATTTAAAAAACTTATTATGCTTTGATATATAAGGAGTTAGACTTGATTGTTTAGCTCTTTTTTTATTTCTCCCTACCACTTTCATAAAACATTTGCTATATTTTGTTGCAAATGAATGCAAATTCATTTTTTCTTTTTCCATATTTATATTTTGTTTTATTTTAGTATAAAGGTCAGACCTTTTATTGATAGGGACAACAAAATATCAAAGAATCATTGATGTACTTCTTTCCTCCAAATTCCTTTATTGTACCAATTTCAGCTCCTTTCTTGGCCTTTTCAAAATATTCAGGACCAAACTGTTGCTCCATCGACTTTTTTAGTATATCTTTATGCTCAGAAAAGGAAGGATTAATAAATCTCTTCAATTTCTGTTGAAAGTCATTGTTGTTTTCTCCAACTTCTGCGGAATTGGACTGCAGTTTGGATGAAAATTTCAATGACTTTTCTTTATCTCTCCATATAAGCAATCCATTCATAACCCAATCTTTAATTGCATTAAGACTTTCTTTAGGATAAATACTCCTAATTGAAATAACGATAGCATCTTTCTCTTTAAAATCTATTTGTAATGCAACCAAAATATTTATACCATTACTTGTTAAATCAGTAATAACAACTTTTGATGTTGATTGTGTTTTGCTATTTAATACAAATATAGGATTATTCAGAGCAAGAGGTAAATTCTTTATGTCTTTCAAATTGAAAGGATGTTTATTCTTATATTTATCGCTCGATTTTAAAGATAAAGATGTAGCCATCATATGAATTTCTCTCTTCGGAAATCCAGCACTTAATAATTTATCTTCTGGATAACCAATATTGTACTTATACCCTTTTGGAAGTTCTCCTTTTATTTGTTTCTCAAGATCTTCATTAAACCTTTCGTTTATTTGATATAATTTGTTCTTTCTAAGATATTCCCATCCTTCAGCAGTCTTCTTCCAATCAGAATCTCCAAATCTTCTAATTTCACCAATCTCTGCTTTTCTCCCTTTTTCAAAAAATCCTCCTTCAACTTTCATCAAATCTTGTTCTAGAGACTTTCTGAGCAAATATTTTTCAAAATATTCTACAGATTTTTGAATATCTGTAGAATTTATGATGTTTTCCTTTGTTTTGAAAGGTATTGTTTTTTGGAATGAATCCTTTCTGTATTTTTCAGAACCCTTTCTTTACACTAATAAATAGAATGTCGCAAGTGAAAAAGTCGTTAATGTATCTCATACAATATATGTTTTGATACTATTTTTAATTTTTTCTTTTAAGTTCATTCGCATTTTTAATCATCGTGTCAAACATTTTGTTTGTGAGATTTTCCTGCTCTTGTTTAGAAGCCCTTTCTATTATCTGGACATTCCCACTATCATTCCAACGGTCAAATTCTTTCGCAAAAACATCGGTTGTTACTCCCATATTCTTTGCACCTTTGTCAACTCTATCAATACCTATGATATTGATGACATTCTTTAATACTTTATTTCTTTGCAAATTCTCATATGCTTCTTCAATAGAGATTATACTTAAAATCTTCTCTATTCGTTCATCATCAAATCCAACCTTTTTCAAGTGGTCTATTATTGCTTTTATCTTTTCTTCCATCATTATAATCCTAAAGACTTCATATTCTTTATAAACTCTTTTTTTGCGGGAAAAGAGGCAACCTTCTTGCTGTCGCGATTTAAAATTTCAATGAGAACATCTTCCCTTTTTATTTTTTCAGATCCTATACGTACCTGTAATCCTGCATTATCAATAAAAGTAGATCGGTTTGGAGAAATAGGATCATCCAAACTTGGCCCATGATACATATGGTATGAAGGAGATGCTTCGTTTCCAATTACTACTCTCCATTTACAAAAATCTTTATCACTATTCCAAATGACATCTTTGTCCTTATTATTTTGGAATGATATGACAAACATTGGTGCCTCTTGAAAGGGATTAACAGGAATAATACCTGTTTTTATTTCTGTAATTGTTAATTGAAAAGTTTCTTCAAGAGCATTTAAGTCTTCAAATGAAATATTTGCATCACTAATTATTGATAATTGAATACTATCAGGTTGTTGCTTTGTTGTAGTGTTATTAGTGTCCTTATTATCCGATAGAATAATTCCCCAAAAGAGAATACCTAAAATGAGTATGCATATAAAAGATAGTAAATTGACATTTTGTTTCTTTCCGGTTTCTTTTATTAATTTATATCCGCAATTAGGACAAAATTTAGCGTTTTCTTCTATTCTTTTTTTACAATGTGGACAATTTTTGTATAAGTGGATCAGTTTTGATCCACAATTGGAACAATTCTCGGATCTCTCCTTATGATATATTATTTTACAGTTAGGACAAATTTTTTGGTTTTGTAATTCTTTACTATTTTTTTCTTCTGTCGTTTCCATATCCTTTTAATTTAAATATTCTAAAGGTCTAACCTTTTATTTATTTAATCAACATTCTACTAAAGACTTTTCCCATAAATTGGAAAGTGTCTCTCCTTCATAAATCCAATAAGGAGTCGGATGAGTTATATTAGGTGATAACCGTTGTGTTACGGCACTTAATGACATAATCTCATTGTTATATTTTACCTTATTTCCTTCAATGACTTCTATTTCTATATTATTATTGTTTTTATACGTCAATTTTGCTCCAATAGGGATGCCCATTCTCTCAAAATTAAAAGCAGGTCTCTTTTTCTTCATTGTTTCTCTTGCAACCTTTTCTTCTGTACTGATGTCAGCATCCAAATCATTATTTATTTCTTTTTTTATGTTGTTTGGACCTAATAATTCTAAAATCGCTATAACTCGTTCTATATCCATTTTAAAAAATTCTCTATTAGGATTAATACGGTCAGGAGCAAAAGCAACATGTAAAGCCTTCTCTGTCCTAGCAAAATTTGTTATTTCACAAGCATAGACACATTCAAAAGGTAATGGAACTCCAGTACTACTATATAACTCTTTCATTCTTTGAGCTATTTCCATTCGTGAAGTCGTACCTATTTTTACAAGACCTGGCATGGCTGGGTTGGTGAGAGCGTAAACAATACCTACATTTTCTTCTTTTTGATTTTCCATATTTTTATTATACTATTAATCAGTGTATTA
Organism: Parabacteroides chinchillae; assembly: GCF_900108035.1. GTDB lineage: Bacteria > Bacteroidota > Bacteroidia > Bacteroidales > Tannerellaceae > Parabacteroides > Parabacteroides chinchillae. Next base: position 92,436 of record NZ_FNVS01000009.1, on the reverse strand, counting down.
ATATGTAAAATCATTGTTTGGATAATTTATAAAATCAATATAATCACTTTTCTGCGTATTGACCATACATAATTTTTTCTCTTTTAAATGTAGGTAATTACACATAAAAGACAGACCTTTATACTACTATACTACAAACTTGATTTTATAAGATTACTAAACTGGATATTTACAATCAATACAAAGAAATTCCACCCAGTTTCGAAGAGGAAGGTTAACAAAAAAGCGTGGAACTGCAATATGTGTTTTGATATGTGTCCGGGAAAGTCGAAAATGAAAACAAAAGCATAACAACTGCAAATATAACCACTAATATACAATACTTTATGTGGTATCAGATTCGGGATAGTCATCTTAATTTGTTTTAATCCGTTTCAAGTTTCTTCGGGATATATGGGAACATATACGGGAATTATTGTACCTTTGCAGAGTGAATCAAAAACGCATTGCCGATGAAAGTTTCCGTATATCTGAAAAAGAACGGTTCCTTGACTTCGAACATCTGTTTCCGGGTCAGGGAGAAGAACGTGGACATAAAGGTCGTTTCGCCCCTTGTAGTTTATGACAAGTATTGGGATGCCGACACCCTCTGTTACAAACGCACGACAATAGTACCTGCCACAGAACAGAAACGCCTGCCCGAACAGATAGCCGCCATCATCGAGAGAGTGGAAAAGACCTTTTCGGACAAGGCGGACAGCAAATGGCTGAAACAGGTCATTGAGGATGTACTGTATCCTGCCCGCGCTTTCGAACGCAACCACCCGAACCTGCTCTGCCGCATCCGTGAGTATCTGGAGAAGTTTGACGGTGCTGAGAGAACCAAGGAACATATCATACACTTTGAGCGCAAGATGTCACGCTACCACGACTACCAGCGGGAAATACTGGGCAACACTGATTTCATCCTCTTTGTGGAGACCGTCACGCTGGAACAGATGAATGATTTTCGGGATTATGTTATCAATGAACATTTACTTCGTCAGGAACATCCCGACTTCTACGCTCCCCGTATGCTCATCAACCACAAACCCAAGCCGCTTTCCAATACGACAATCATTAATACGATGAACCTTTTCTGCACGTTCCTGCACTGGTGCAAGAGGATGAAGTATTCCGACAACGAGGTCTATATCCTCTACGGATGCAAGGAACCGACCTACGGCGATCCCTTCTACCTTACATCAGAGGAACGGAACATTTTGTACGATGCGGATTTGGGAGACACCCCTAAACTGGCAGTCATCCGGGACATTTTCGTGTTCCACTGCTATATCGGTTGCCGTGTCAGTGACCTCTACCGGCTAACAAGGGACAATATCAGGGACGGTTTTATAGAATATATGCCGCAGAAGACAAAGAAGTGTCAGGCAAAGACCGTCAGAGTACCCTTGCACGAAAAAGCATTGAAGATACTGGAACGCTACGATGCAAATGCGGATAAATTACTTCCGTTCAAGCCTATAAATACTTATAATCTCGGCATAAGGGAATTGCTGAAGCATTGTGGCATAGACCGTATGGTCACCATTCTTGATACGCACGGCTACAACACCGTGCAAAGACCCTTGTATGAGGTGGCCAGCAGCCATACTGCAAGAAAGACCTTTGTAGGCAACCTGTACAGGCAAGTGCCCGACCCGAATCTGATAGCCTCCATGTCGGGACATGTGGAGGGTAGCAGGGCATTCAACCGCTACCGCACCATCGATGACGACATGAAGCGCAAGCTAGTGGAAATGATAAATTAGGAAACTCAAAAAGGATACATATATGAAAGTAACGGCATTCATCAGAAAGACATCGGCCAAGAACAACGTGACTGATCTGGCACGTGTCTATTTTCGTGTCCGGGATGTTGGTGGAGTGGACATCAAAGCGGCAAGCGAGTTGTCCATCAATCCCAATCACTGGAGTGCGGAGAAACAGGGGTACAAGCCCCGTGTGGCTTTGGTATCGGAAGAGAAGCGGATGAACTTCGACAGGGACATCCAGCAGATAACCCACCTTATAACTAAAGAGTACCATCGTGGCGTGGACGGCAACTGGCTCAAAGGGCTGATAGAGGAATACCACCACCCCAACATCAACGCAAGGGGCGGTAACAAGGCGGATGAATACCTGCTGTCCTACCAGATTCAGAAATATATCTACGAGACTCCGCTTGCTCATGACAGCATGAAGCACCATCAGGACAATCTCAACAAGGTACTGCGTTACGAACGGTTCAAGCACGAGGTCATGCACCAGCGTGGATTCCGCCTCTGCATCGACTCCATCACGGCAGACGACATAAGGGACTTCAAGTTCTGGATGCAGGAGGAATACAGGTATGTGGACATGTATCCGGTATTCTATCGGAACGAGCTACGCCGCAATGTCAAGCAGAAACGCTCCGAGAACAGCATGTCGGGAAGCCTCTACCGCATCCGTACCGTCATAAAGTGGTGCATCAAGCGCGGACTGACAAAAAACAATCCGTTTGACCAGTACCAGATTGCCCAGCCCATGTACGGCGACCCGTTCTACCTCACCCTTGAAGAGAGGGACAAGGTGTACTATGCCGATTTGAGCGGAATGGGTGCCACCTATCCGGTCTATCGTGACATATTCATGTTCCAGTGCCTTATCGGTTGTCGTGTGAGTGATTTGAACAGACTGACCAAGGCGAATATCGTTGACGGTTGTGTGGAGTACATCCCACAGAAGACCAAGCTGGAACACGCCAATACTGTACGTGTACCACTTAACCAGAAGGCGCTGGATATATTAGAGCGTTACAAGGATCTTGAAGACGCACTGCTTCCAAGGTTCTCGCACTTCGGCTACAACAAGAAGATAAAGGAGATTCTCAAGTATGTGGGCATCGACCGCATGGTCAGGGTGCTTGACCCGAAGACGCGCGAGGATGTGGCACGGCCTCTATACGAGGTAGCGACCACTCACACGGCACGGAAGACCTTTATAGGCAACCTCTACAAACAGGTCAAGGACCCGAACCTGATTGCCTCCATGTCGGGACACTCGGAAGGCAGCAGGGCTTTCGCCCGATACCGCAAGATTGACGACGAGATGAAGAAAGAGCTGGTCAACCTGTTGGATTGACGGTTTCCCTCATTTCTATCCCCTTTTATATTTATAACCCGATAATACAGCATGAATATGGATGAACAACAACTGACCTACGAACAGTTCAAGGCGGACATTCTCCGGTGGAAGAACACGCACAGGGAGGAATACAGCCGTTTCGCACGTCTGATGACAAACGGTGACGAAAAGCAGTACCTTGCCATCTGCCGGGCCATATTCAGGCAGTTGCCCGGAATCAAGCGGGAATGGGAATTGTCATGGAACGATGACAGCACGGAAGGTTTTGACAATATAGACCTGCAGTTCAAGGAGAATGCAGTGCCCGGACAGATAGTTGAGCTGTACAGGAAACAGAGGGAAGAGAGTTCCCCTCTGCCTGATACACCTCCTACCACACTTTGGGGCAGAATGAAATCCTTTTTTAGCGGTAAGTCCAAAGATCCGGGTATAACCCTGTCGGCACCGCTTGTGTTGAGCTGGCTGTATTACGGCAAGAGCTTCGAGGCAATGGTCGGCATGGTAGACAGGCAGATGAAGAACCCGAAAGCAGACAAGGCGGACAAAATGAGCTGTTCTTTTGTCATCAGACAGATTATAGATGTGTCCATCAAGAGCGGTTTCCGTACCCAGACCGACTGGGACAGGTACTTTTCCATGAACGAAGCCATTGAAAAGGGCGATGTCGGAGAGTGGGCGTTACAGTCCGTGACAGAGGAAATGGACAGCGGAACAGAGGAAGGACATGATACAGGAACAGGGCAAACATCTGACAATACCCGGACTGTTGATGATGCGCAAAAAACACGCGGACGCAGGAAAGCGAAAGTACAGCCACTTATAGATTATCTTGATTGTAACGACAAAGGCGCTGTCATCGGGGTTATCCGGAAATTCATATCCAAATATGATACGGCAACAGAGCAGGCACTGACCTATTATGCCCTGAATGAGCTTGGGCTGTTAACCGGTATGAGTAGCGCAAAAGAATTTGCCGCAGCCCTTACCTGTCAGTTTGAAGGCATGGGCGGTATAAAAAGCGAAAGTTCCTACCGGCAGACCATCCACACGCTGACGACAACACAGCACGTCGCAAAAGACGGAGTGAACAGAATGTGCGTGATGATTAATGGCGACATTTGCCAGACCCTGCTGGACGAACTCAAAACCGACCTTATGGAAATTCTTCCCGACCCGGACGAATCAGGAGAAACAGGGTAAAATAAGGTTGTCTGGAGTTGTCATAATTGTCTTTTCTGTCATGACAAATATGCCAACTCATTTTCTTTCAATCACTTTCAATTCCGATATACCTTTGCACCGTCAATCCTTTCCCGAGGGTCGGCGGTGCTTCTCTTTTATAAGCCATCGGAAGCGGAGCATCAGGGAATTCTATGAAGATGGTCGTCACAAACTTCAAAAATTGATATTTATGATAACCATAGAAAGTCTGGTCGAGCAGGGAGCGAATGTGAAACTGGAAGTCACTCCCACAGACCTTAAAATGTTTGCGGAATCCATCGTGCAGCGCACCATCATGGCACAGCAGGAAGAACAGAAAGCTGCCATACAACGTGAAGCGGAAGAATCCTATCTCAATACGAAGCAAGTCCGTGAACTGCTGAATGTATGCGAGGGTACGCTCAACCAGTGGGCGAAGCGGGGCTACCTCGTTCCCGTCAAGGTGGGTAACAAGAACATGTATGCCAAGTCCGATGTGCGCCGTGTACAGACGGGAGGCAAGTCAGAAAGTGTAACATCCTATTGCAAGAAGAGAAATGGATGAAATGAAGAACACCCGGCTTGAACTGTGCAACCGGATACGCATGGAGGCGGAGCATACCGGAGACACGGGATTCCCCTTGGATGTGTTTCCCCAGACCGTGCAGTCAATCATACTTGACATGGCCACATACGAGAACTACAAAATTGAGTTTATCGCAACGTCCATGCTGTCGGCCGTGTCCGCTGCCTTGGGCGGCACATACCGCATCCGCATAAAGGGCGACTGGCAGAGCAACAGTGCTTTATACATCATTCTGGTAGGCAGACCCGGACTGGGCAAGACTCCACCGTTAGAGGCGGCATTCCGCCCGATCCGAAAACATGACTATGCCCTGTTCAAGGCGTATGCGGCAGAGATGGAAACATGGAAAGCGGCAGGAGAAAATGGAAAGAGACCTGTTCTGAAACGTACAATCGTGTCCGACTTCACTCCGGAATCCCTTCTGCTGACGCATAACAACAATCCGAGAAGCGTGGTCATTTTAGTTGATGAAATTATGGGCATGTTCAATTCCGCCAACCGCTACACGAACGGACAGCTTATAGAACAGTTGCTTACCGCATGGAGCGGTGGGGCTCTGGACGTGACAAGGGTAAGCAATGCCGTTCCTGTACATATAGAGCATCCGTGCATCAACATCATCGGGAGTACACAGACCAAACGTGTGCATGAGCTTCTCAGGAAAGGATTCGAGGAAAACGGATTGCTTGACCGCATCTTGTTCGTCATGCCCAAGTCCCCCGAAATGTCAAAGTGGATAAATCGGGACGATGACGGGGAGATGACTTCCTTGGCTGCAACACGGTGGGAGCGTATATTGAATAAGGTGCTTGCCTTGGACTATGATACCGATGCGGAAGAGCGGATACCCCATATATTGTCCATGGACAAGGAGGCCAAGGAATACTTCTTCGCATGGTGGAACAGAAAGGTAGAACGTATCAACCAAATAGAGGACGATGCTGAGGTGGACAGCCGGGAGATGAAACATCCGGCTCATGTGGCACGGTTGGCTTTGATAATTCAGGTTCTACGGTATGCTTCCGATGAAAGCCACCTGCAGTTTGTGGATATGACGTCGGTGAAAGGAGCCATTCGCCTGAATGACTATTTCGAGGATTCCTATATCCGTATCCGTTCCTTTGTAGCGAACGACACTTGTGAAGAACCTCCAAAGGTGTTGTTGTCATTGCTACCCGACACATTCGATACAAAGACGGCCATTGCCATAGGCAAAGATCTGCAGGGTATCAGTGAGCGGACAGTAATGAACTACCTGAAAGAGTTATGCCACAGCCGGCTTCTGCGGAAAGCAAAGGCTGGGCATTACGAGAAAATCGTGTATGAAACCGGAAAATCTTCCATGAGCGAAAAAGAATAATCAACCAAAGACTGCAAAGAATGACCTCTGTTGCAGCTTGCAGTTTCTTCAGTCTTGCAGTTTCGGGACATTGGAAGCGATGTTTTTCTGCAAAACTGCAAGGACTGCAGACTGCAAATGGTGTTTCACTTTGCAGGAATTATAAAGAGACAGTTATGAGTGAATACAGATTCCACCTTCAGAAATATCGGACGGGCAGCAAGACCGCTTGTCCTAAATGCGGCAGGAAAGCCTGTTTTACCCGATACATTGACGGGGAGGGACAGATTTCTTTTCCCGACAATGTGGGCAAGTGCGATCACATCAACAGTTGCGGCTACCACTATACTCCCAAAGAATATTTTAATGATAACCCTACTGTCAAGGAGACTTTGACCGGGCAAGATGGAAATGGCAATGGCATATCAACAGTTATAAAACCGACAGTAAAGCCATCACCTAAGCCGCAGCCACAGATTTCTTATCTTCCCTATGATTGGGTGGAACAGTCCATAAAGAGGTTTGACATCAACCCATTATATCAATACCTTACCACCGTGGCAGGCAAAGAGAAAACGGATCGGCTGTTCAATCTCTACAAGGTCGGTACTTCCAAGATGTGGAACGGTGCGACCGTGTTCTGGCAGATAGACCGGGACGGAAATGTTCGGGCTGGCAAGATTATGGGCTATGATGCCAAGACCGGGCATCGTATCAAGCAGCCTTTCAATCAGGTCAGTTGGGTACATTCGGTGAGAAAGATGCAGGATTTTCATATGAAGCAATGCCTGTTCGGTGAGCATCTGTTGGCTGATATTTCATCCTCGGAAAGAACAGTCGCCATCGTCGAAAGCGAGAAGACGGCACTGGTTGCAGCATTGTTCATTCCAGATTTGGTATGGCTCGCCACCGGAGGGATGCACGGCAGTTTCAACAGCGAGGCCATACAGGTGCTGCGAGGGCGTAATGTCGTTCTCTTTCCCGACCTCAAGGCAACTTATGAATGGCAACGCAAAGCCGGAATGCTTCAATCCATTTGTAAATCTGCCACCTGTTCCGACCTGTTGGAAGAAATGGCGACTGATGGACAGCGTGAGGCAGGACTGGACATTGCCGACTTCCTTCTGATGGAAGATACACCGCAGATGATTCTTCAGAAGATGATACAGCGCAATCCAGCTTTGCAAACCTTGATTGATACATTGGATTTGGAACTGGTAAGTGCAGAGAAAATATGATGTCATATATGAATTGGACAGCTTGCTGTCTATGTGAAAAGGGGTTGTAAAATCCCGTAGCTTATTAGGGCATTTTCACCGCCTTCACTCCCCGAGCGGCAGTCAAAAAGCCCATAAGCGGAGGGGCGCCCTCTCGACACCCATGTCTGCCTGTGGCACTTGGACGGGATTTTACAAACCATATCAGAGAAATAATAATCGCAAAAACGCAAAAGATATGAGCAATACACAATATGCGGTCTGCCACCTGCAACGTGGCAGTGGCAATGACAGCGGAATGTCATGCCATATAGAAAGAAAGGATGCCAAAGGAAAGGTTTATGTTCCTGACAATGCCGATGCAAATCGGACACCGCTCAACCGGGAGCTGATTACATTACCGGATGGAGTGAAGAACCGGACGGATGCCATACAGTACCGTATCGACAATGCAGGACTGCACCGCAAGGTGGCCAAGAACCAGACGAAAGCCATTCGCATCATCCTAACCGGGACACACGAGCAGATGATGAAGATTGTCGAAGACGGCAAGCTGGACAATTGGATAGATGCAAATCTGAAATGGCTTCGGGAGACTTTCGGAAACGAGAACCTTGTTTCCTGCGTGCTGCACATGGACGAGAAAACTCCGCATCTGCACGCCACCATTGTGCCTATCGTTACCACGGAACGCCTTCGCAAGAAACGGGAAGGAGAGAAGAAGTACGAAACGAAATCCGGTCCACGTTTGTCAGCGGATGACATGATGCGGCGCACAAGGTTGCATGAATACCAGAACAGCTATGCAGCGGCAATGAAACCGTTCGGGCTGCAACGTGGCATTGTTGGCTCTACCGTCAAACATCAGGTGAATTCGGAATACTATAAGCAACAGGTGAACAGATACGAGGAGGACATTGCCAGACTGCAAGCTGATATAGAGAAAGCACAGGAAGGCAAGAGCACCATTCTGTCATGGTTCGGCAAAGGCGATCTTGCCAAGGCCAAAAAGGAACTTGCGGAAAAGGACGAGCTGATAGCTAAACTGAAAGTTCGAATCCAGACACTCAAAGCAGAGAAAGCGCAATTACAGGCACAATACAAAACAGACATCGAGCAATTACGGAACGGTTATCAGAAAGAGATAGACAAGGCTATCAGCCGGGCGGAAACGGCGGAGCGACAGTCAAAAGAAAAAGATGCGGTTATAGACAGGCAGAAACAATGCATTGACCAACTTGACCGCAAAGCCAATCCCCAACGCTATAGGCTGTCATCCGGGGCAGAACTCGTCCATCACTTCATTCCCAATTATAACTATCCCAGTCTGCACATCTGGACCAAGGTCGGTAATGAGGAGTATGACGACTCAAAGTCCGTCGACTGGCTCAATCCGATTTGGGGCAGTTTTACCAAAGGTGAAGCTACCATATATGAACTTGCCAATGCTGTATTCGAGCCTTGGGAGCAGGTCAACGAAGTACAAGCAAATCTGCTTGGTGCTGCATTTGAACTTGCCATAGGTGGACAGGCACAAGTGCATGTCGGCACTGGCTCCGATGGCTCGTCTTCTGAACTACCGTGGGGAGATAATGATAAATACCCCAAGAAACAAACAACAAGGCGATGATGTCAATCTGTAAGCCACAATGCTCAAACAAATAAGTCCGATGGAAGAAGTAGCCTCTATGTTGAGTAGTAAGCTTCACGAAGCAAATATCCCATTCCCTAAAAAAAGAAAACACAAGCCAGACTTTGTAGCCAGGTTTGTATGAATATATATCAGCATACGACTTCTGGTAAACTTATGGCATAATATAGCCCTTATCTTCTGCTTTAGCGACAATCTTAACAAGTCTTTTACATTGAGCGGTAGAAGGTAGGTTGCCACGTTGAATATAAGAAGCTACTCCCTTTATAAAATCAAGGTCGCCATAAGACAAAACCTTTTCTTTCAAAAGGTCATTATAGACTTGTAACCAATAAGTCGCTCCAAGATTGAAAATTTCAATGGAGGCATCAATGTTAGAATTAAATTTATGTGCTCGTTTGGCAGCTGCTTCAATAGACTTAGTTTCTTCCATAGAGATAAGTGTTTGGATAAACTCATCTGATAACTGGAACTTATATTCTTGAAAAGCATTCCAAACACCTTGGGTACGAGAAATAGTTCTTACAATACCACCGTTTGCTTGTTCCATAAGGAAATGGTGAGTACATTCGGCAAGTCGTAGAAGTTCGTACTCTAATGCCGGATATAAAGTTTGCCTTTGCCATATGGTCTTCCAATCTAAATCCTTATTTTTAGGAATAAGGGTCATAAGTTTGGCGATAGTATAAGGTGTAATCTGTGCCTTATTACCACCTTTAGGATACCAAGAGGACCTACCTATTCGAGAATCAAGAGTGTCGAATATAATTACAGAGCATACCGCTTTCTTGAAAAATTCCTCATTAATGCTATCTCTTGATTCATCGTACATCTTCTCTACGATAGAAGCAAATTTGCTAAAGTTGATTGCAGAACTTTGGCAAACTTGATGAGGATTCATATATATCGTATTAAGGCATTTGGCAAGTTTTTCTTTTTTTATGACTTGATTTTTGGGGTGCATTTCACCAAACTTCTTTCTCTCGGCAACCGTCATTTTCATCTGCTCTTGCTCCCATTTACCTCGTGAACGTTCGTAGAACCACGTTGTCTGATATGGTTTCCCATCTACTGGCGGTGCCATTACCTGACGAGAAAGTTTTTCCATAGCGACATGGAAAGGGTGGTTGGAGAAAAAGTCCGCATCGGAAACTGGGTTCTGACAGTTTGCGCATTGAGATATGGTTTTGGTTATCTCATTGTAACGGTCAACTTGTTCCTCGGACATATCATCTTCAACATTAAGAACAGTCAATTTCATAGGAACGAACAAAGTGTCCATCCCTTTTTTGTCTTCCTTTTTAATTATGGCATTAGCCAAAGACGCTGTCGTTTGACCGCCGTTTATGATTTGCGGGTCTTTGAAATGTATGATTTTTGTTTTGTCCGCAGAAAAGCGAACTGCTCTTGCTACTATCGCTATACCATTATTGTATGTGAAAAAATTTTCCGGGTGGTTAATAATCGTATCTCTGATACCTTTATTTACTTTTCCTCTCACACTTAAAAAAGCGCGTACGTTACCCTGCAATAACTTGCTTCCGTATTTCAGATAAAGATTAGCCAAGAAATTTCCAGGGACAATGCCTAAATAGGCATCATAATCAGTATCAATACCTAAATCAGCTTGGAGACATTGTACACCATCACACCCGAAGTCTTTAGTGTCGAACTCAATTATTTCGCTAACATTGGAAGTAAATGTTTGGAAGATACGTTCTAAAGTCCAAATATTAAGTTCTACTGGACGACCCTCAAAATCTTCTTGACTAATACTTTTTACCTGCTTACTAAGTACAGAGTTGGAAAGGATATAGAACTTGAAGCGAAGTATTTCGGTTTCAATCATTCCTTTGCCAATTTTGTGACGGAATTCTTTTGCAAGATTTATTGCAGGGTCTGAATCATCACAATAGTCATGAATGTGCCCATTTATACATTCATCAAGAAAATTTCTCATATGAATGTATAAATCATTTATTCGGGTATTAGTCAATGTCGGTACGGTGTCTCGCTCATTGACAAAATCGCTTGCGATTAAGATTAAAGCACTGTCTGCTTCATCGTAAGCGTAAGCGTCAAATGCCATAAGGCGGCGGTTTTTACCTCGCATTTCTATTGACATCGGTATTGGGTCGTTTAACTCTCCAATACTTTCAAGCTCGTCAAGTAATCGAGTTATAAACTGTGTTTCCGGGTCTGTCCCATCATGCTCAGCATTAAACCTAAGTTGGTCTATAAATTGGGTTCTAAATTCTTCGATTTGCATAGTGTTCGGATTTATACTTTAAACTCCTCAATCTCAGAAAGAACGATGTCATATTGGACTTTACTAATAGACATTGGTACGCTACTCCGACAAAGCCGAGGAAAATGTTCTGTGATTTTATACATTGAGAAACCTACCTTTGAGTACACAAAGTTGTCATATTCGGGAGAGAAGTCAAAATTATACAACGATAGTTTTGATAGTAGGGTTTCGCGGTTTATAGGAGATCCCATAGTGTTCATGAGTTCAGAGACAAGTGTATTCAATTTTATGCCACTAAATGAGGGACTCATTTTTTCAAGACAATATACAGCAAGACAACCGTCTTCATTTCCATCCAACTGTTCGATTGAGGAAATTCTAACAGTCTCTTTGCCGGTGTTTATTGCTTTTATTTCATACCATTCGCTTTCTGTAGAAAAATCTTTATGGGAGCGTTCTGGTCCCATCCAACTTTCTAAAGATTTAGTAATGCCCCATTGGGGTATCATATACTCTTTCATAAACAGCAACTCGCCAATAAGTCCGATAATTTCAGTATCGGATAAAGAACCCGAGTGCGGCTTAAACAGCTTTTTCCAAGCAAAATAACGAGAGCAAAGTGTTTTATATGCTATATCGTCAATCTTTAAATTTACGGTAGAATCCAATAAGTCTTGGCAAAATGTGCAGAAATACTCTAAAAGTTCGGCATTTTCAAGTGAAAAACGGAGTACATAATGGTCTGCACTTTTACCTTGATATACGGATATAACATCAGAACCCACTATCTTTACAGGAACATATTTCCCTCTAAATTCAAGAGCGAAATTATTCTTGTCATCACGACCTAAATATAGATTTAGGTCGCGATTCTCGCCAAATCTAATAAAGTGACTTGGCTGAAAATTCTGAGAGAATATTTCAAATAATTTGTTCTTCATCGTCAACTTCTTCAGGTTCGTCTTGCATGTGTAACTGCATGTATATTTTATTAGCTTTATATTTCTTCGCGCTTTCAGCCTCTTTAACTCCGGGGAATCCGATGGCAAAAGCAACAATTCTTTCCTCACCGAGTTCTTTTCTAAAAGCTTTCAGTTTTGGCTTTTCTTCCTTGTTCGGAACGGGAGGATTTGGTTGTAATAGAAATATGATTAGCACAGGGTTTCTCTTAGGTAGATACTGGAAGTATGCTTTAAGAGGTACATTTCTATTTTTAAGGCTCTCATCGGTGGCATCTGGATCTTCTTCTTTCCATGCCGCTCTACATAAATCTTCCGCAAGCTTTATTTGTTCTTTCTGTAAAGCAAATTTACCTTCGCGAAGACCTAACATTCTACGGCGAGAACTAATTTGAATAACATTGCCATGTTCTTCTATTGCACGGTTAGCGCACCTTATTTTTTCTAATCCGGGAACATCATAATAGATAGTGCCATCACCGCCCTCAAAAACCACATCCCATTTATCTATACCAGTTGTTTTACTATCTTGCATAAAATCAAGGATGTTGTCTGTATTAAATCTCATATTAACCATAGAGCATTTAATGCGAGAGAGAAAATCAATGATTACATTTTTAGGAACATTGGCGAAATACCTTGAAGAAGGGTCATCTGAAAGAACAGATTCACCCTCGTGTTTGGGTCTGTCCGCAAATCTAAAATCGAAATTGTTGTCAAAAAGATACTTAGTTAATGCAATAACTTGTTCTTTGTTATGAGCATTTTGTGTTACATTAGTACTAAGGTATGGCGTATCGCAAATGTTACCATAATAAGATTGCATTTCATATAATTCAAATGCTGACCTCATTTTATTAGCTGATGTTATACTAAGCTCATCACAATAGTCTCTGACTCTTATACCAAAATCTTTAGGCGTGAGATGTTGCTCAAACATTTGCTTAATATCTTCTTTCAATTCAATGGTGGCTGATTCAATTTCTTCATACCAATCAGCACTTAATCGGCTCGTCCAAACTTGGAATATGTCTTCATATCCAGTTCGGTAACCGAACCAACGTCCCATTTGCATTAAAACGTCAAAAGTAGATGTATTGCGATAAAAATAGCTCGTGATAAGCCCTTCGAGCGTAAGTCCTCGTGATAAAGCTAAACCACCGACAGCAATTACTCGTAACGATTTGTTGGTTTTATAGTCTAATTTGGCACTACTCTTTCCGCCATTGACAACAATCACTTTGATTTTATCAATGGCTTTCAATATGTTTTGTTTATCACAAATTCGGCTAAAAGCTATATCGCTAACATTACTATAATGACGTTCGAAAACGGACTTGATTTCTTGGAATAGAGGTAAGTTAGAATCTTCCTTTATTTTTCCTGAAAAGTCGTGTTCCACTGCATTACGCACAGAATCATATATGGCTTGAATATGTTCACGTATAATGTTCTGAACCTTTATAAAACGCGACATATTAACAAGCATACTTCTTGGTGTCGATTGTTGTCCACGCAAGTCTCGAATTATATTGGCAATAAAAAATGATATTACAGCCTCTCTTAACGATTTAGGAAGTATTCCGTCCCATTCTTTTCTATGCCGAGAATAAAATGGTCCTGAGTTAAGTGTGTCAATATCATTTTTAGAAGAATCCTTATATTCGTCAGAATCGTAATCTGGTTCTTCTATATCAACAATATATCTTAATTGTGAAAAACATTTTTCGTTTTCAAAGAATAACTGTTTTGCTCCAATATAGTTAGAAGGAGTTGGAAGCACATAGATAAAATGTTCAGGGAACAAATCTGCATGCTTCATGCTATCCACAGAATCCGGGTCAATAAAGACGTTGGCAAAAGGGGTTGCCGTAAACCCTACATAGTTAGCGTTCTTAAATAGGTTACAAATCTGCCTAATTATTTTATTAGTCTTCGTTGGGTCTGTTTCGTCCCTTTTTGTATTGACTGAAGCGTTATCGGCTTCATCATCAATAAGAAGCATAGGCTGATTAACACATTGGAGAACTGGATCCATATTATTATCGCTAAGCCATTTATACATCTTGTTTAGAACCGAAACGTTTTTCTTCACGACAAATATAACTAAAGAATTATGCTCGTTCAATGTAGTGGCAATCTTATCGCAATCTCCTACAAAGTCTTTTATACAAGTAGTGAATGAAGTAGCACGGCGAGGCTTGTTATCAAGTCCAACTCCGACAAGACCACTTTTAACAATTTTATCAACTTTGCGATATGTAAACCCAACAATGCCATCATCAATTCGTTCTTGAGTTTGTCCTCGCAAACTTTCGGTAATACCGGCAAGGAGAATAACGACCTTGTAACCAGCATCAGCTGCCTTACATATCAAGCCTGAATAAGTAGCTGTTTTCCCAGATTGAACGTCTCCGATAATTAACCCACGGCGAAGCCTTTTTCCCTCAAATATTTCATTCGGGTCACCCAAACAGTTCATAATGTTCGGTAATGTTTCTTCGTCCAGCTTATTTATGCTGACGGGGTCAATAGAAGTTTTTTCAGAAAGATAACGGCGGTATCTATTCCAGAAAAAAGCATCTTTTATATTTTTATTGTCATACCATTGTTTAAGGTCATAGTCATCAAAGATACATTCTGATGAAGTATGTCTAATAGCAAATTGGTATTCTAATTCCACAAAAAGTTTATTCTTGGTATCTTCATCGCAAGTAAAACCACAAAAGGTAATAGCCCTGTCGATATATGACATCAAGTTATCAAAGTCAATTGACTTTCCCTGCGTTCTCTCAACATTTATCAGTTGAGTCGCTATTTGGGAAAGCATTCCATATTGTGCTTCAGTTAGGCTCATTCTCATAATGTTTTAGTAATGCAGTTTGAACCTTTTGGTATCTACAAAAAGGCTCTGATTTCATAAGGTCTTCTATTATTTCAGCAAAAGGTCGAGTTTCTTTGATTAAGTCAACCATAGTTATACCAAGTTGAAATACCTCATCGAATCGATCATTGTCCTCTTCAACGAAAATCGCTTCATTAGACTTGTCTATATACATTTGATTGATTGGAATATTCTTCTCAATCTCACTGATAAGCATATCAAGATAAATAAAATCTTCGTCAGACATTTTCTCTCGAATCATCTTAAAGACCTTATTATCACGGTTGATTTGATAGAAGTAGGTCTTATTACGTCCTTCCATTCTATCCCATATATAGTCAAGGTCTTCAACATTTTCTCTCCGACCTCGATGTGTTTGCTTTGCAACAGAGATTTCCATAGCTTCAAGCACAGTTTTCTTCATTCGGTGCTGTATGCTTTTGGGTATGATGGCTTTTTGTTTCATGATGTTAATACCCCAAATATCATCAAGAGTATTGGGTATATCAACACGTATTCTTGCATTCTTTGTAAGTTCAGCTCTTGGCTTCATGCCGAACCAAGTACCCCAAATAATAAGGCGTCTATTTCTGTAAATATAGAAGCCTTGTTTTGAACGCAAATTTTCGATTCCACCTACTAACTGTTTATCTTTATCTGAAAGGTCTGTTGCATACGGTAATATGAACGGCTTGATTGTAATAAGTCGTTCAAAACCATTGCTATCGTTTATCTCTATTGTCCTTTCTTTTTTTGCTGTCGTTTTAGGGTGTGATTCAAGAAATGGATCAAGAGGCTTAACTCGACCGTTATTTATGAAAATTTTCAATTTGCTTTTCTTGGTTTCAGAAAGGAATCTGTGGTATATCAGCCCAAGATATTTATCCAGTATATCTTTTTGGTCATTGAGAAAATCAAAAACTCTACCATCATTGGATTTTTCGATAACATCAAAATCTTGCCATATAACTAAAGTGCCGGTTTCAATTGACTCCAGTTCTTCAATGTAAGGCAATGCCTCTATTTCTTTGTGAGTATGCTCTATAACAATCCAACGCTTTTGCTCGCAGATTATGTTATAGTCCCAAGTATAGCAACAATAATCATTACCTTGTTTACTGACTACTGTAAGAATACGACATTGGGACATAGAAGCGGATTTCATTCCAAGTCCGAACCTACCGAGGTCATTTTCGTCTCTTTCGTCCGAAGAATCAGAACTTCCATAGCGCATGGCTTCAAATAACGTTTCTGCATCCATACCCACACCATCATCGAGAACACCAACGGCTTTAGCGTCAGTGTAAGTTGTCGGGAATAACAATTTTACAAATGAGCATTGCGCACTGATGCTATTGTCAATAACATCAGCGATAGCTGCTTCAAAAGAATAGCCCATTGAACGCATTGACCCCATGAGCATATCTGCTTGTGGTATGTTTTCTTTGAACTTACTCATTTTGTTAGTGCTAATATTTGTTTTACAACTGCTTTTGCTAAGAGTGGTGGAACTGCATTTCCGATTTGTTGTTGAATATGAGATATAGGACCTTCAAAAACGAAATGGTCAGGAAAACTTTGAATACGCGCAGCCTCTCTAACAGATAACCCTCTGTTTTGCGTGGGGTGTATCAACATACTTTTTCGGTAATTGGAAATTACTACCGATGGTTGGTCTGCTCGCAATCGTTTATAAATACCGCTATGGCATCTTGATTTGTCGGCATAATTATCCATTAATTCTTCAGGTATATCTCGCCAATTACCACCTTGCGGAATATAGGAATATCTTTTAATAGCCAAATCATTATTCCGAGACACAAAGTTCTGGAGAGATTTATTAGACTTTTCTCTCATTCTGCGAGCGTATTTAGACGCTTCGCAGATTGGCATAAGATAATCTAACTCATTGTAATTGTCTCCATTTTCTAAGGCAGGTAAATCTCCAATAGCTTCTTGAACTGAAATTTTAGTGTCATTAGGTGAGGGAAAATGAAAGTCAATTCCAAGCGAATTTCCAACAAGGAAAAAGCGTTCCCTATTTTGAGGAACGCCATAATCAGAGGCTTTTAGGACAGTGTATTTAACGCTATAGCCCAATGATTTAAATTCATCGGCAATCATTTCAACTACTGCTCCATGGTTCATATGAACAATTCCTGAAACGTTTTCAAAAAGAAACCATTTGGGATGTAACTCTTTAACCATACGCACAAATTCACGAAAGAGGAAATTCTTCTCATTTTCCATATTTCGATTCCGAGTATTCGATAAGGAAAAGCCTTGGCAAGGCGGTCCACCCATAATTATAAAAGGCGGTTCATTTGAGAATTGACTTCTTAAATCGACCTCTTTTATATTTTGACAAAGTACTTCGGTGTGTTTATGATTTCTTTTGTATGTCTTGGCTGCACTTTCATTCACCTCTATGGCAAAACGCATAGTAATACCAGCCATCTCTGCTCCTAAGCTAAGACCGCCAGCTCCTGAAAATATGTCTACACCATAATGAGGCATAATAATATCTTATCTTTAAGGGTTAAAAATCATATAAATAATGCGGTATACAATATATAGTATACCGCTGTGCAAAGGTAGTGATTTTTATTGGAAATTCTTGTGTATTTCAGAAATATTTAGTATGCGCGTGCGAGCAATGCATGCAAGGAAAGTTGTGTTTTGCTGATTTTAATCTTCAAAACAAAGGATGAAGGTATATAGGGCAACAAACCCGATAGCTTGACGAATCAGGGGCTGCCGGGACACTTGATAAACTATTAGTAGCGTAATAAAAACGTAGAGTTTGCTATTTTTCTCTCCAAACAGGAAGCGATTGCCAATACTTTGGGAATCCCATATCTTTAAGATCTAGCAGACGGCAATCGGATTTGAGCAATTCCTTGATATTCTTTTTGAAATCACTTCCGGGACTGATAATATCAAGGATATACGCGATACAAGAGAGTGCAGCAAACAGTTTGTTTGTGCGTATTTGTCCGATTGTTGCTCTATCCATGAACGGATAAAGAGTATTGTATGGCAATGTTACGCTAACCATAAAACGGCGATTCCAAGTACGGCTGTGGTGAGCGCAACAATTGCGGAGATTGGAAATAGCGTGCAGCCAGTTCTCCAATATGGCCACTTTCTTCAACCCAAATTGTTCGGTAATGTACTCTTTGCGACTATCCAACTTTAAGGATTGGAACAAGCGGCTCAATGTGGCAAACGATACTACTTCGAGTGCCATCCAACTTGGCGGCATCGGAGGATTGTTGTATTTTGATTTGTAATGCTTGATAAAATCTTCGTTGCTGCGGTTTACATCAGCTTCAATATGATCCATTAAATCATCGTAGCCGAAACGATATAAACTTTCATCATTGTACCAATGGCTATCACCTGTGCTTTCGGCATATACCTGTACGATTTTTGTGCGTACTGCCACTTCTATCTTTTCAATGGCGTTGAAAATAAGCGAACGCAGTCTGCGGTCAAAACAATAGAGGTCTATTATGTCTTTGAAGTGAATATCTTTGCGAGTAAAGTTGTGTTCAGAATCTTCACTGTTCTCCTGGAACGGATAAGTGTATGCACGAAGTCGGTAGTAGCTGATATTGAACAAATAAGCGGATGCCTCGCTTTCATCATCGAAAACAAGTCCCCGTTGTTTTAGTCTCGCAACTTGCTCGGCGAGGGTCAACGGCTTCTTTGTATAATCAGTTTTGTCAGTCAATTTTATCAGAAGCTACTATATAAAAACTCGAAGACCTCCCCGGGTGCGCTGTTCTACGGGAAGCGTGGGAGGTCATATCAAGTGCAAAGGTAATACTTTTATTTGATTCCGCAATGGATGTGGCAAAAATATTTTCGACTCCGTGAGAATCTACTTTCAACCAACAACTGCTAAACTACTACAATCTTCAGATATGCAGTATGCTTAGTATAATTTGGTGGTTAAATGAGTTTCATCCTGTTACTGGGTTTTATCTATTTTTTGATAAGCCCAGCACAATAGTTACAAAACTATTATGGGGTGGGTTCAATCATACCCATCTTAGAGACTATCAATGCCGATATAAATTCTCTCATTGTGACGTGAGATAGTGATAAAACAGATTGTGGAATCTTGTGGTTGATTTGGAAGAAAATAAATAATAAACGGGAACTTAGTGGTATCAAATATAATAAAATCTGATATATAGTAACTGTATATCAAACTGATATAAATCACACTTCGGTTCAAGCGTGAAACTGTTAGTTTATCCTATTATTGAAGCTCTGGACTGCTCTACACACAGGATAAACGTAACAGTCCACGCCTATATCTACAACACTCTTTATAGAGTACGTACATACAAAGCATGGACGTTACATTGTTCTCCTCGTGTGTATGAAATTGTCCAGATTTCAATAATAAGGATTTTCTAAACGCCCTGTCCGTTCCTTACGGACAGAACAAATGTATAAATAATCGTTTTCTTGGCAAAGCTTATGCTTCTTTTTCTAATCCTTTTATTTGTTCTTCATATTCTTTCTTTATTTTCTTATTCAATTCATCAATCATAGACAAAATCGGATGCTTCTTCCTTAATTCCTCCTTTATCTCTTTTATCTTTTTCAGAACATTACTCTTGTTTTGTGCTGTGACCTTTCCTTTTTTTGATGCAATTTCTACTTCTTCTTCCATATTGAAAGCCATTACACATAAACGCAGGCAAGTCTCATATAAATCTTTTTTTCCGTTTAATTTTATCTCACAATAGTCTTCAAGTGATTCTAATCGTTTTTCAATGCTTTTATACATGCTATACCATAAATTAATCAATTCACGATAAAAATCCTCTGAAAACAATTCTAAACATCGAATTTTGCGCTTAAAAGTATATTTTACATTCTTTATTCTTAATTCATACCTTAATAAATTGCGTGATTTCTGTACTAATGGATATCCATCTGAATTTCTTAATTCAGCATTTTTGTCATAAAAAAGTAATTGCAAATTTTCACCGCTCTTCCTTTTACTTTCTTTTCCAAAATATAAACTTGTACCACTAATGTTAGACCTACTAAATCCACTTAAATAATATAATTTTGGTAAATAAAGTCTAGGTTCAAATTGCATTGTAAAAGTCTGTGCAATGTCAATCCTTTTTACTTTCGCCTTTTCTAATGGCACGTTTAATGTTTTACTTAAACTTTCAATTGCCTTTTTTACTTCGGAAAAAACCATCCCTTTTATATTATTTCCCTTAGTATAACTAGTTAAACTCCCTATAACAGATAAAGTCTTCCCTGTAATCATTACACTCATATTATCGATATGACCATAAATCTTTGATATAGTACTTTTCTTTTCGTCTATCTCTATATTACAAGCTACTTCTTCTTTAAATGAAATAGGAATGTCTAAATCATTTTCCTTTAATATTAAATGGATGGTATCATACATAATTATATATTATTAATATCAATAAAACATTTATAATTTTTACTTTATTATTAATTTTCAAATTGATTAAGATATTCCTCTATAGTGCCTATCCTATTCCTTTTCAGCCATACTTCTATTTCAGAATAAAAAAAGAATAAGCGTCCTTTTTTATTAGGATTGAGCTTGTAGTGCGGTATTTCGTGATTACATACCATATGGTAAATTTTACTTTTTGATAGTCTTGTTATTTTACATACTTCCTCTATTGTTATGATGTCGCAAGGCATTTCCGTAGCAATTTTATTGTTCGAGATTTGCTTTAAATTGTGTTGTTTCTGATTGCTGCATCGTTTTCTTTTCTCTGTTTCCTTATTCTGACATAATTCAGAACTTCGATCTTCTAATAGTCTTAAATAATTTATTAAATTCATATTCTCCAACTGTAAAAGATCTTGTAATAAATAAGCAGCATTATCCCAATCTTTACTTATTTGTTGTCCCAACGGTGAACTTTCTTCAATGTTATATTGATCTATTTTTCGTCTAATGTCACTAAGACTTAATTTAATCATACTTAAATCATAGTATCCTTTCTGTAGCGCTTTCACATTATCTTGTTCCGAAATAACCCCATAGCGTCCGTACCTTTCATTTAATAGTTTGTTGGCTTTATCTAATTGTTTGTTAACTAATAGAATATCATTACCAGTACTTTTACTAATATACTTTTCTATTTCATTAATATCCAAACATTTTGTTGTAGCAATTAGTTTGGTGAAGAAGTTTTCATAAACAGCTGTTCTCATAATACTATTTTATTTTTATATAGTGATTTATTTGTTGCTTTTTCAATTACATCATTACTGAAACTGTCTAAATATGTATTAGTTGTGCTCAGATCTTTATGTCCCATAATCTGACTGATTACTTCCCTAGGAGTTCCATCCTTTTGTAAACTCATAGCCATAGAATGACGGCTTACATAACTTGTCAACTTTTCCGGAATATCCAATTCTTCTCCTAATTTTTTTAAATTGCTATTATATTTGGCTAATCGTCTTCTTTGATGCTCATACAGTTTCTCTCCTGTATAGTTAATAGTTACGACTGGTAATAAATACTTCCCGATTAGATTGGTGTTTTCAGTAAACCACTTTATTAATACTTTAATATCGTCACTCATCAATATTTTAATATACTTAGAACCTTTACAATGTTCGGTTTTCTGTCGCTTATACATTATATACTCTTTACCTCCTTCAAATATTATATTTTCTTTTTTGATATTAGCCATGTCAATAAAACTCATACCATAACACAAATAAGAAAATATAAATAGCCTACGTGCTATTTCTTTGGATATTGACTTTGATTGTGTATTCATTAATTTGGATAGAGATTCTTCGGATAAAAATCTTTTACGTGTTTCTTCTCCTAAAGCTGAAACACAAAACCCACCTTTCCCAAAAGGATAATTATTAGGTGAGCATTCTTTTTCTTGTATCGCTTTGTTTAAAATGGCTCTCAATGTTTTTATATTATGTTTTCTTGTATTTCCACACCATCCCTTTTTTTCCATAAAAATATTGTAGTTATTCACATATTTAATGTCAATTTCGGATAGTAACCTTGACTTTAATCGTTTATCATATAAACTTAAATTGTAGATAGAGCTTTCCCATACTTTCGCATTTCCAATATGTCCTGTTCCCTTCATATCATTAATACATTTATTTGTATATTCTATAAACTTTCCTTGTTTAGTTTTATGAAAGAAGGCATTTTTGAATTGTTCCAAAGTCCAATCGATACCTTCTCTGTCAAAATTAATTTCAAGAGCTTGTGCCCGTGCTTGCAATTCTAATAATCTTGCATTATACTCCTTATACATAGGACATATCTTTTTGTCCTGTTTGAAACGTTCAGCATGTTCATCCCATTCTTCTATTGTCGTGTAAAGACCTAAATTAAAATATTTAGTTCTCATATTTTTTATTATCCGTAAAGAGATGGGATAAGTACCGTCTTTTCTCTTATTTGGCTTATGAAGCACTAACTTAAATGAAGCCATAAACTTTTTTTTATTACAAAAATAGATGGATGCTTTGTCTTTATCACCAAAAGTAGGTTATAGTTCTTACTCTTGATTAGCAATTATTAACAATTTGAAATCGTATGAATTCTTTCCTAAAACATTCCTAAAATAATAAGTGATAGCGAGGATAATAGAATAGAGACCTTTATATGTGTTAAGTATTTATTAACCAGTGTTTTATTCTTTATTCTAGATGATGGGGAACAAATTTCTGTAAAAATGGAGGGGAAAACTTGTAAAATCCCGTATAATACTCTATTTTTGCACCCGTAAAAATAAAGCGGGATGTAGCTCAGCCCGGTTAGAGTACGCGTCTGGGGGGCGTGTGGTCGCTGGTTCGAATCCAGTCATCCCGACCTGCTGAGTAAAAGGAATTAAGTTGGTAAACTTAATTCCTTTTTTTGTTTTCTCTAATTTCTTGCACACAAGTTGTTCTTGCTGTTCTTTTGGTATTATCGATATCTTTAAAACATATCACATGAATGGGTGGTTATAAAGATAGAATAACTTAAAAATAAGCCTTATGAATAGCAAACCTTTGGTACATAATAATGAGTTTCATTTGGTGAACAAGAATGAAATTCATAAAGCCGTAGAG
Organism: Parabacteroides chinchillae; assembly: GCF_900108035.1. Taxonomy (GTDB): domain Bacteria; phylum Bacteroidota; class Bacteroidia; order Bacteroidales; family Tannerellaceae; genus Parabacteroides; species Parabacteroides chinchillae. The sequence goes on along the minus strand of NZ_FNVS01000009.1, from coordinate 69,114 downwards.
GAGCTAATAGAGAAACTGAGTTTAGCTGCCGGTTCTACAGATGGTTTTAATTTATATAAAGTGGTGGAATCTTATTTTGTCGATTTAAATAAGCGGCATAAGATAAATCGTTTGCTTCATATTGATGAAAGCTATGATTATTATGGAGAGAAGGAACAAGGACGTGAATTGAAAGATAAAGATGCCAGATAAAGAAAGAGCGGCTGGTTATAATTAACCTGCCGCTCTTGTTTATATTGAAAGTTGTCGATTATTTACCAGACAATTTTTCTTTCAAAGCTGCAAGTTCTTCAATGTCCCCCAGTGTTGTCTTTTCAACAGAACCGGTTACCATTGCTGAATCTTCTTCTTTTTTGTTGCGTTTTGCTGATGATTTTTTGTCAGCAGCTCCTTCTTTCTTTGCACCCTTTTGTTCATCTTCGAAGATGCGGCTGTGAGAAAGAATGATACGCTTAGCTTCCTTGTTGAATTCGATTACCTTGAACTGGAGCTTTTCGTCTACTACAGCCTGCGAACCGTCTTCTTTTACCAAATGTTTCGGAGTTGCGAAACCTTCTACGCCGTAAGGTAAAGAAACTACAGCACCCTTATCAAGAACTTCGATAATTGTACCTTCGTGGATTGAACCTACTGTGAAGATAGTTTCGAATACATCCCAAGGATTTTCTTCCAATTGCTTATGACCTAAGCTCAAACGACGGTTTTCTTTGTCGATTTCAAGTACCTGGACTTCAATTTCTGAACCGATCTGAGTAAATTCAGACGGATGTTTGATTTTCTTAGTCCAAGATAAGTCGGAGATATGGATCAAGCCGTCAACACCTTCTTCGATTTCAACAAATACGCCGAAGTTAGTGAAGTTGCGAACCTTAGCTGTGTGGCGTGAACCAACAGGGAAACGAGATTCGATATCTTCCCATGGATCAGCTTTAAGCTGTTTGATACCCAAAGACATCTTGCGTTCGTCGCGGTCTAGTGTTAAGATAACAGCCTCGATTTCGTCACCAACTTTCATGAAGTCCTGAGCGCTACGCAAGTGCTGAGTCCAAGACATTTCAGATACGTGGATCAAACCTTCTACGCCCGGAGCAATTTCGATGAATGCACCGTAGTCGGCCATAACAACAACTTTACCTTTTACTTTGTCGCCAACCTTCAAGTTAGCATCCAAAGCATCCCAAGGATGTGGAGTAAGTTGTTTCAAGCCTAAAGCAATACGTTTCTTTTCGTCGTCGAAATCCAAGATAACAACATTGATCTTCTGATCCAACTGTACGATTTCTTCCGGATGAGAAACACGACCCCAAGAAAGGTCTGTGATATGGATCAAACCGTCTACGCCACCCAAGTCGATGAATACACCGTAAGAAGTGATGTTTTTAACGGTACCTTCCAATACCTGTCCTTTTTCCAGTTTAGAGATAATGTCTTTCTTCTGTTGTTCAAGTTCTGCTTCGATAAGAGCTTTGTGAGATACAACAACATTCTTGAATTCCTGATTGATTTTAACAATCTTGAATTCCATTGTCTTACCAACAAATACATCGTAGTCGCGGATAGGCTTAACATCGATCTGAGAACCCGGCAAGAATGCTTCGATACCGAATACATCAACGATCATACCGCCTTTTGTACGACACTTAATGTAACCCTTAATGATTTCGTCTTTTTCAAGAGCTTCGTTAACACGATCCCAAGAACGTGTAGCACGTGCTTTCTTGTGTGAAAGGATTAATTGTCCTTTTTTGTCTTCCTGGCTTTCGATGTAAACTTCTACTTCGTCGCCGATCTTCAAATCCGGATTGTAACGGAATTCCGACATTGGAACAACTCCGTCAGATTTAAAGCCAATGTTAACTACAACTTCGCGTTTGTTCATTGCAGTAACAGTACCCATAACCACTTCTTTGTCCTTTACAGTGTTCAGGGTCTCATCATACGTTTTTACAAGATCGTCCTTGCTTACGTCACCGTAAGACTCACCTTGTTCAAAGGCATCCCAGTTGAAATCGTCAACCGGCTGAATGTTCTTTAAATTTTCCATTCTTTAATTGTTAATACTAAGTTTGTTTTAATTAGTAAGTTAGACATTATGTTGTCATTTCTCAAAAAATCGGGGCAAAGGTAATGCTTTTTTCTGATACCCAAGTGTTTTTCGAATGAAAAAAGAATGAGTTTATGTCTAATGTCCTATTTTTATAGTGTGTGCAGATTAAATTGAGTACTGTTGGGTTGTATCAGGCCAGAATGACAAGTTTGAAGGTGATTCTGGAACATCTTTATTTTTACGAAGTTTCGTGAAAAAATATAACCATTTGTTTGAATCAATTCTGAATAAATTCGTATGTTTGTTTGCTTTAAGAGGAAAGCATGAAAACTACGCGTTCGTTTGTTTATATATATATCTTTATTTTTGTATTTGTCCATTTGTTTTGTGGCACGCAGATGAAGGCGCAAGTTATTCCTGGTCAAACAACAAAGGATAGCCTTGATGTGGCACTAAAGAATTGTGTTACTGATGCCGAAAAAATCCCGGTTTTAAAAATATTAGTTAATCAGTATTGGCAGCAACCTGAAGAGATTGCCTATTTGAAGCAGATTATAGATGTTGCCAATAAGATAGATTCTACAGGAATTGTATATGATGCAATAGCCGGAATGTGCCGTTATTATTATAATTTATCTGTTTCTGATAGTTTGATATATTGGAAAAAGCAGTTGGATTCTTTATGCTTGGCAAAACAAAAATATCCTGAAGCCTTTTTCAAAGTCGGTAATCTTATATGTAGGAAATATTTGTCGGAGGCTAATTATGAGTTAGCAATGAACGAAGCCCTATTGCAGTTTGCACGTGCCGAAAAAGAGAAGTATGCATTTGGCTTTATGTGCTCAAAACAGAATTTAGGACTGATATATCAGGCAGTTAAGCGTGATAGAGAGGCTGTGAATGTCTTTAGGGAGGGTTTGCAATGGGAAAATAGAAGTATTCAGCGTGGCTTTTTTATGCAGTATTTGTCTGATATGCTCGTCTCGTCTTTGCGTATGAATGACATTGAAGAGTCAGAGGATTTGTTGAAAAAATATCAGAACATCTACAAAGATGAACAACAAAAATATAAAGCTATAGGTATTACATATCCGATGCGCTGGCATTCGGGATTAATCAATTCGTATTATGTCGAATTGTATACAGTCTCCGGTCAATTAAATAAAGCTGAAAAAGCATTAGGCGAAGCAACAAAAACTATCGAATCGGAAACAGATGAATGGGTGAGATATGTCTACTATAGAGCCAAGGCTATGTATTATCAGAAAATAAACAACGCGGCCCTGGCTTTGAAAGCAATAGACAATGCTTTGGCACTGAATTTGGATTTGGAAATGCAGAAAAGAAAGGTGGATGTTTTGAGGGCTGATGGTCAGATAAAAAAAGCAATGGCTGTTTATGAAGAATTGCTAAAGAACAATTCCGTAATTAGTAATGATGCATTTAATCGCCAGATAAAACAACTCCGTATTTTAAATGATTTAAACGATCAAAATGAACAGGAGAGTGCTTTGCTGTATCAGAATGAACAGATTTTGATAAAACAACGATTATTGTTTATATCTGTTTTGTTTGTTATCATTTTATTATTAGTGCTTTATTTTCTTATCCGGTATTACCGGCGGACTTGCCGCTTAAAGGATGAATTGTTGTGTGAAAAAGATTCTTTGGTGGCTTCTGAAAAATTATTACAGATGGCTAAAGAAGAAGCTGAAAAAGCCAATCGGCAAAAAAGCGCGTTTATTGCCAATATTAGTCATGAGGTACGTACTCCGCTAAATGCGATAGTTGGCTTTTCCGAGCTTATGGCTGAAAATAATTATAGTGAAGGAGATCGGATGGAGTTTGCAGCTATTATTGGTAAGAATTCGGAAATATTAATGAATTTAGTGAATGATGTTCTTGATTTGTCCTGCTTAGAATCTGCAAATTTCCGTTTTTCATTTACCTTTTGCGACATAGTTTCTTGTTGCAGGGAAGTATTTGAATATATAAAGGATAAAGTTTCAGATGGGGTGCAATTAACGTTTACTTCCTCCGTGGAGTCCTTTGAATTAAAAACTGACATGAATCGCATTCGTCAACTATTGAATAAATTGTTGCTTAACGCTTCAAAGTTTACAACTAAGGGAGAAATAAATCTTTCGATAGAAATATCAGAAGAAAAGCAAATAATTCGTTTTATAGTTACTGATACGGGATGTGGAATACCTATAGAGAAGCAAGGTTTAGTATTTGAGCGTTTTGAAAAATTGAATGATTTTGCTCAGGGAACCGGATTAGGGTTGCCTATATGTTGGTTGATAGCCACAAAATTAGGAGGACAACTTTATGTTGATCCGGATTACACGGAAGGTGCCCGTTTTATTTTTGTCCACCCTGTTATAATGAATTCCTGAGTATGATAACAAATAATATATATAGGCGTAATTGGTTAAATTTGTGGCTGTGTTTAAGTATCAGCTTTTTTTCTGTATTGCCTGTATTTGCTAATGAGAAATTTAAGCAGGAAATTGATAGTTTGAATCGAATATTGGAAAGAGAATCAAAACCGCAGAATCGTATACCTATATTGAAGAGGCTTGCCGAGCTGAATGATTTTAAACCGGAACGTTTGCAATATCTGCTCCGGCAATATGATTTATCTGTACGAATAGATTCCAAAGCTGATATATATAATGCATTGGAGAATATATCGAATTATTATTATAATAGAATGGATCAGAGGGATAGCCTTTTGTTTTGGATTCGTAAGATTGATTCGGTTGCACACAGAAATAATGAATATCCCAAGGCTTTGTTTATTGCGAAAAGCTTTTCTTGTAAAGATCTTATTTGGAAAAAAGACTACGAAACAGCTATGGGAGAAGCTATGGAGCTATATCGTATAGCTAGTGAAAAGCAAAAAGAATATGGATTGATTTGTAGTTCCGAATGTCTGGGACTTATTTACAGAGCTGTTTCCCGTGATAGCGATGCTGTTGTTGCATATCAGGAAGGTATTGATTTACTGAATAATATGACTGAAAAACAATGTGAACAATTGCATTTTTCATTAAGTGACAAATTAGACATGCAATTACGTATGATTAGTTTGCAATTAGAATCTTGTTATCGGGTTCGCCTGTTTGAACAGGCAGAACAAATAGCGGATAAATATTTAGCCCTTATTAAAGAACAGGAAAAGTTGAATGAAGAGATCGGAGATACATATCCGGTTAAACGGGAATATGGGTTATATTATAGTTTGTGTGTGGACTTATATACGCGTGAAGGTAAAATTGACCGGGCTAAAGAAGCTTTGGATAGCGCAAATGTGTATGCCGGAAATATATTTACAGACGGCGATTATGCAGAATTGGTTTATTTGTTTTCGAAGGCATCTTATTATAAAGCGACAAAAGATCATGTATTAGCCCTTTATTATATAGACAAAATATTGGAAGTAGAACGTCTTCCTGATGAACTTCAATTGAAGGCTGATATCTTAAAAGAACAGGGAAAACTAAAGGAAGTCATGTTTTTGTATGATGAGATTTATAGTTATGACCAGGCAAAGAATACAGAAACTTTTTTGCGCCAGGTAAATCAGCTACGGACTTTGCATAAAATAAATGAGCGGGAGTCGCAGAGTCGCGAATTGGAGTACGCGAACAAGCGGATGAGCCATAAACAAGATCAACTGCTGTTGTCACTGTCTGTTATTATTATTTTGTTGGTGCTACTCTATGTGTTATATGTCTATATTCGTCGTGCCCAACGTCTTAAAAATGAATTGCTGCATGAAAAAAAATCATTGTTAAAGTCGGAAAACCGGTTAATTCAGGAGAGAAATAGTGCAGAAGAAGCCAGTCAGATGAAAAGTACTTTTGTGGCGAATATGAGTCATGAAATACGTACTCCGTTAAATGCAATTGTAGGATTTTCGGGTTTGTTGATAGATGGAGAATCGAGTTTTGAAGAAAAGGAAGAATATTCTAAGGTGATCAGGAATAATACGGACCTGTTATTGACATTGATTAATGATGTTTTGGATTTATCCCAGATGGAAACAGGAGATATGGCTTTTAAGATGAAACGTTATTCTTTGTTGGAATGTTGCAGGAAAGCACTTGATAGTATACGTTACCGTATACCTGAAGGTGTCCGGCTTACTTTTACTCCTGATCAAAATAGTGTTGTGGTATATACTGATGTTCTACGTTTGCAACAGTTGTTAACCAATTTATTGACTAATGCCGCAAAATTTACAACCGAAGGAGAAATAAACCTTTCATATAAACAAGAGGCGGACGGGCAGAATGTCCGAATTACTGTAACAGATACGGGGTGTGGTATTCCTTTAGATAAACAAGCTGCCGTATTTAAGCGGTTTGAAAAATTAGATGACTATAAACCAGGAACAGGCTTAGGGTTATCTATTTGCAGTATTATAGCTGAGCGGTTAGGTGGTTCTATTTTTATTGATTCGTCTTATACTGATGGCGCCCGGTTTGTTCTTATTCATCCCTGTGGAGGAACTTCCCCGGAACTGTAACATTTTTGTCTGTCATAGTTTTTTGCTGGTTTCGGAGTGAATTTTAAGAAGAAATTGTAACCGAATCAATTTGTTTGCGTCAAATAGATAAACAAATTATTTACTAAAATAGAGAAAGGTATGATGAACTTTATTACAACTCCGCTGATCGTTGGTATTGTGTTTGCCGGGATATATGGCTTGTCCGAATTGTTTTTACGCCGTAAGGAACGAATGGCCATTATTGAAAAATTAAGCGACAAACAGGGTATGTCTTCTTTAGAGGATAAATTGCATTTGTCGGCTTATTCTCCTTGTTTTTCATTCAGCAGCTTAAAGATAGGATGTCTACTCTCAGGTCTTGGGCTGGGAATGTTGGTAGGATTTATAATGAATACTTTATTCGTGTTAAATGGGACAGACGATTGGTACAGAAATGAAATGGCTGGTACTGCTTATGGTGCTTCTGTTCTTCTTTTTGGCGGTATAGGATTAATAGTAGCCTTTGTTATAGAGTTGAAGATGGGAAAGAAATGATAAATGGAACAAAAAAGCCCGCAGATCATTGATCTGCGGGCTTTTTTGTTATAAATAAATTTCTCCGAAAAATTTTGGACAATGGAAATCGGGTTCCGGTAAATCAATCGGATTCCAACTTACAAAATGAGGGAATTGTGTGTTATCTGCACATTTGTAGAAGTTTCCCATGATCTTTTGTGGAAGATTATTTGGGTCTAGCCCCATTAAGGTAAAAGGAATAACAACAGTGAGTTCCCAGGCAAACACACCTTCTTTTTCCGGGAAAGGTTTAGTTCCTAAGGAAGAATAGGTTTTGATAGATGCATATTCTTCCTGGGATAATGAGCTTTTATTTTCTCTGGATTCGCGCCGGGCTGCATCACAAGTCCCAATGCAATTGAATTCAAAGTTCATATAGTTGGAATCTCCAGCCTTCTGCATAAAAAACTCTACACAACTATCCTGGTGGACAGGAGAATTGTTTATGCCGTATTCCGCTTTGAGACTATTGCCTTTTACAAAATAGCGGATATACAAATGTGTTTTGGAACGGGCTATGTCGAATGCGACAATTGGTTTGTAACCGTATTCTGATTTCCAGTTAAGCACGTCGACATATTCGCGTTGTGCATATTTTTCCAATACAGGATCAATGGAAGATGGTGATAATACATCCAGCATTTCCAAATAAGGTACTTTCAGACTTTTCATTTTAAATATAGATTTGGATTAATGGCACGTGGAAATAGGAAGTGAGTAATACGGATAATACGCCTATAATCGATAATACAATAATTATGGTACCTACTATTCTGTTTAACATCCATATACCTCTTACGTTAAACCATTTTCTTAGTTTTGCTACTATATACGTTATGCCGAACCACCATAATATGGCGCCTACTCCGATACAACCGATTCCTCCGGCCAACATCCATATGGAAGAGTCCGGTAAAACAAAACCGAAACGGGCAAACAAACCTATATATAATAATACGATTAAGACGTTACTAAAGGTGAGTAAGAAGGCTGTAATGAAATCCTGCGTAAACGATAATTTTTTCTCTCTTTGTTTCTTTATGTTCTTTACTGGGTTGCTTTGATATATATAATAGCCGAAAATGCCCAGAACAATACTTCCTATAATTTGTAACGGAGCTTGATTGGCTTCAACAAAGTTTACAACAACTCCCATTCCCAGACATGTGAAAGCCGCATATAATACATCTGAAAGGGCAGCTCCCAAACCTGTAATAAAACCATGCCATCGTCCTTTGTTTAGCGTTCTTTGTATGCAGAGCATACCTATCGGTCCCATTGGTGCCGATACTAATATGCCTATTATTAAACCTTTTGTTATCGTTCCGAGCATTCTGAATTAACGCTTTTCTCTTGAATTCCGACTACAAAGATACGTCCATTATACTGATAAAAAAAGGTAAAAACATAAAAAGGATTTATTGAAGATAATTTGGGTTATACTATAATGTGTGTGGAAGTAATAAAATCATCCCGATCTTTTTTTAAAATCATCGGGAACATTTTTTGTAATCATCCCGATCTTTTTCATAAGGAGTTGTTCTGTTTTTGTCAAAATGGAACAACTTTTTACAAAACCTGAAATCGCATATCGGTTAATTTATCGTACATTTGCCGCAAATTATATATGATGCGAAAAGTTCATTTGATCTCCGTAACCGAACCGATAATATTGGACTTAGCTTTAGCAATTCGTGAAAAAGGTTATGACGTGACAGTTTCCGGAACAGGAATATCAGACACTGCTTTTATAAAATTGAGTGAATCTGGTTGTGCCTGCTACGGAGACGGATGGTTTCCGGAGAGATTAACAAAAGATATTTATACTGTAGTACTGGGGGCTAATGTGGAACAGAATAATCCAGAACTGGTAAGAGCAAAAGAATTAGGGTTGCTTATTCAGTCGGTTCCGGAATTTATTTATCAGCGTACACGTTCTAAAACCCGGGTTGTGGTAGCTGGAAGTCGAGGGAAAAAAACAATTATTTCCATGATGGTAAGTGCCTTGAAGCAACAAAAGTTAGCTTTCGATTATGCTCTTACCAGTGAAGTTCCATTGCTTCCCAGCCGCGTGCATCTGAGTTATGAGTCGCGTATAGCATTGGTTGAGGGTGATGAACATGTTACTTCTGTCCTGGATCAACATGGCCAACTTGAATTTTATCGTCCTCATATAGCCGTATTGACCAATCTGTCATGGTCGGATAAGACCGGACATGCAACCTCTGAAGATTATTTGGGTACCTATCAGGCTTTTACTACCTCTATTGAAAGGGAAGGAAAACTAATCTATTACAGTGCAGATTCTGCAGTAACCCGGTTGGCAGAAGAAGTACGAACTGATATTACGGCTATTCCTTATGACAGCCATCAGGTAATAGAAAAAGACGGGCAGGTTTTTCTCAGTACGCGTTATGGAGATTTTCCCGTTTATATTCCGGATACATATTTTTTGATAAATCTGAATGCTGCACGCTTGGCTTGCCGGCAGTTAGGAGTTAAAGATACTGATTTTTATAAGGCATTATCCGAATATAGCTTATCTTTGCAGCTATGATTGTAGCCAGACAAAAAAGAAAAGAAAATATAGCCGAATATCTGCTTTATATGTGGCAGGTAGAAGATTTGATTCGTGCAAACAAGTTTGATATGGATTCAATTCGTCGTACGGTGATAGCCCATTATGACCAATCGGATGAAGTGAAGAAAGAAATAGAACAGTGGTATGAAGAATTGATCGAAATGATGCGTTCGGAAGGTGTTATGGAAAATGGGCATATCCAATTAAACAAAAATGTCATTATAGCACTTACTGATCTGCATTTACGGTTGTTGAAGTCTCCGAAAGAGATGGTTTATAATGGCGCTTATTATAAAACCCTTCCTTATATTGTACAATTGCGTGCAAAATCGGGTGGACAGGATTTACCGGAGATTGAAACTTGTTTTGCTGCTGTTTATGGTTATCTGCTTCTGAAGATGCAAGGAAAAGAAGTGGGTGCGGAAACGATGGAAGCTATAAAACAAATCAGTTCTTTTTTAGCTTTGCTTGCCGAAAAGTATCGTGAAGATATGAACGGAGAACTGAAACTAGAAGATTAAATTGTTATGAAGACTGTTTTAGTAACCGGTGCCAATGGTCAATTGGGTAATTCACTCCGTCAACTTTCTGGAAAATATCCCCGGTTTAATTTTTTATTCACGGATGTCGATACATTAGATCTCTGTAATAAAGAGGTTGTTTGTTCGTTTGTGCAGACTCATGCTGTCGATTATATTGTGAATTGTGCTGCTTATACGGCTGTTGATAAAGCTGAAGATGATATAGATTTATGTACCCGTATTAATCGGGATGCCGTACGTTATCTAGGTGAAGCTGCCAGTATTGTTGGTGCCCGTGTGATTCATATTTCTACGGATTATGTATTTGACGGAACAAATTTCCGTCCTTATATAGAAACAGACAGGACATGCCCGGTATCTGTTTACGGCCGTACCAAACTGGAGGGTGAAATAGCTTTACAGGAAGTTTGTACAGACGCAGTAATTATCCGTACAGCCTGGTTGTATTCGGAATATGGAAACAACTTTGTAAAGACAGTACTTCGCTTAGGTAAGGAGCGTGATGAATTACGTTTTATATTTGATCAGATCGGTTCGCCTACTTATGCCGGAGATTTGGCTATTGCCATATTAGAGGTCATAAAACAGGGAGAAGATGATGCGTATTGTCCCGGTATTTATCATTTTTCAGGAGAAGGCGTATGCAGTTGGTATGATTTTACAGTAAAAATTATACAATTGGCAGGTTTAACGCCCCGTGTAGTTCCTATAGAAACGAAAGATTATCCGGTACGTGCCCCACGCCCTCATTATAGCGTGTTGAATAAGCGGAAAATAAAAGAAACTTATGGCCTTATTATTCCACATTGGGAAGAAAGTTTACGGAATTGTTTAGAGCGGTTGTTTTTGTAAAATAGAAAAATTCCCTTTTTAGTAAGATTGAAAATAACAAAACGAATTTAAGATATAACAATGGGTCAATATTCAGAAGAAATAAAGAGAAGAAGAACATTTGCTATCATCAGCCACCCGGATGCTGGTAAGACTACGTTAACGGAGAAATTATTGCTTTTTGGAGGTGCCATACATGTTGCCGGTGCAGTTAAATCTAATAAGATTAAAAAAACAGCAACTTCCGATTGGATGGAAATAGAAAAACAACGTGGTATTTCTGTCGCGACTTCTGTAATGGCTTTCGATTATAATGATCATAAAATCAATATTCTGGATACCCCCGGGCACCAGGATTTCGCCGAAGATACATTTCGTACTCTAACGGCTGTAGACAGTGTTATTATTGTTATTGATATAGCAAAGGGTGTGGAAGCGCAGACACGCAAATTGATGGAAGTGTGCCGCATGCGTAAAACTCCGGTTATTGTTTTTGTAAATAAGATGGACCGTGACGGTAAAGACCCATTTGATTTGTTAGATGAAATAGAAGAAGAATTACACATAAATGTGCGTCCGCTGAGTTGGCCTATCGATATGGGACAACGCTTCAAAGGTGTTTATAATATCTATGAACAGAAACTGAACCTGTATACTCCGAGCAAGCAATATGTAACAGAGAACGTAGAGTTTAAAGATATAAATAGTCCGGAATTGGAGACTTATATAGATTCCATGCAAGCAGAAAAGCTACGTCAGGATATTGAATTGATAGAGGGTGTATACCCTGAATTTGATATAGATACCTATTTGCGTGGTGATATTGCTCCTGTATTTTTTGGTTCGGCACTGAATAATTTTGGTGTAAAGGAATTGCTGGATTGTTTTATAAATATTGCTCCTTTTCCTCGTCCTATACAAGCGGAGGAACGTGTGGTTGATCCGGAAGAAGAAAATTTTACGGGCTTTATTTTTAAAATACATGCTAATATGGACCCTAACCATCGTAGCTGTATTGCTTTTGTGAAAGTTTGTTCGGGCCGTTTCGAACGTAATGCCAATTATAAACATGTTCGTTTTGGTAAACAGATGCGTTTTAGTAGTCCGACAGCATTTATGGCACAAAAGAAAGAAGTAGTAGACGAAGCTTTTGCAGGTGATATTATCGGTTTGCCTGATACTGGAAATTTCAAGATAGGAGATACTTTGACATCCGGCGAAGAACTTCACTTTAAAGGCTTGCCTAGCTTTTCTCCTGAAATGTTTAAGTATATTGAAAATGCTGATCCGATGAAAGCCAAACAGCTTAATAAAGGTATTGAGCAATTGATGGATGAAGGAGTTGCGCAGTTATTTACAAATCAGTTTAACGGCCGTAAAATCATTGGAACAGTAGGACAACTTCAGTTTGAGGTTATCCAATATCGTCTGCTACACGAATACGGAGCCCAATGTAAATGGGAGCCGATCAGTTTATATAAGGCATGTTGGATTGAAAGTGATAACGCAGAAGCTTTAGAGAATTTTAAAAAGCGGAAATCTCAATATATGGCTTTGGATAAGGAGGGCCGAGATGTCTATCTTGCCGATTCAAATTATGTTCTTACAATGGCCCAACATGATTTCCCGGATATTAAATTCCATTTTACATCTGAATTTTAAGGAAATATGAAATCTGTATTGTTTTGTCTGCTTTGGGGTAGTTTGTTTTTGCTGCAAATGTCTTGTCAACCTAAACAACAGTATTATACGTTGACAGGTCAGTTACATACCCCTTATACGGTTAAGTATGAATATAAGCAACCGTTAACGGACGAAATAAATGCAGAGTTTGAGCGTTTTTATCATTTGTTTAATGCATTTGATTCTACATCTGTTATTTCCCAAATAAACCGGAATACAAATATGTCTGTGGAAGATTCGCTTTTTGCCAAGCTATTTAATACGGCTATATATGTTTCCGAACAAACAGATGGTGCTTATGATATTACATGTGCTCCTATCATTAATTTGTGGGGGTTTGGATTTAGCAAAAAAGATAGTGTTACCCCTCAGCATATTGATAGTGTTAAAGCCTTTGTCGGTTATCAGAAAGTGCATTTGGTAAACGGGCAAATTCAAAAGGATGATCCCCGTTTATTGCTTAACGCATCTTCATTGGCTGATGGTACGGTATGTGACATGATTGCCCGGCTGTTTGAAAGTAAAGGTATCCAAAATTTTATGATCGATTTTGGGGGAGAAGTGGTTGCCAAAGGGATGAATTCCAAAGGAGAGTGCTGGCGTATAGGTATAACAAAGCCTATAGACGATGCTTCCGGTATGACGCAGGATTTACAGGATATTGTTTCTTTGTGTGGCCGCCACGGATTGGCGACCTCTGGTAATTACCGCAATTTTTATGTGAAAGATGGTAAGAAATATGCACATACTATTGACCCTCGTGAAGGATGTCCTGTACAACGGGATGTTTTGGGGGCAACTGTTATTGCACCGGAAGGTATGATTGCTGATGCTTGTGCTACGGCTATTATGGTATTGGGCTCAAACGGAGCAAAGGCTTTGAAAATAAAAATTCCGGAAATAGAATATTATCTTATCTGTTCTGATTCTGTTGATACTGGCTATCGCGTTGAGTATTCCGAAGGATTTCAGCAGTATTTAATAGACCGTAAAGAATAGCTGGAAGGATATGCCCCTGCTTTTGGTTGATTTATTTACCAGATAAAATCTTAAAGGATTTTTTTTATTTCTTCCAAAGAATATACAGTGTATGTTGGAGTGAAATGCCCGGCAGGAAGACCTTCGGGGTTAAACCAGACTTGGTCTATCTTTGAATTGTAAGCTCCTATAATGTCAGCATCCCAGCTGTCTCCTATCATTAAACTTTCATTTCTGCGGGAGTTTGTATTACGCAGGGCAAAATCAAATATTTCTTTATGTGGCTTTTGTATATTGGCATCTTCAGACAATACCATACGCTCAAAGTAAGGGGCGAGGCCGGAATTATGTAGTTTCTTGAATTGTACTTCCCTGAATCCATTTGAAAGAATGAACATTCTGTAAGATGGACGGAGGTATTCCAGCAGTTCGATGGCTCCCGGAATTAGACGGGTTTTCTTTGTAGTCCGTTGCAAAAAATCATTATTTAATTCCATAATGGATTTGACATCTTCAATACCCATCGGACGGGTCATATAACGGAAGCGTTCGATAATAAGTGTTTGCCGGTTTATTTCTCCGGTACGATATTTAGCCCATAAATCTATATTGTTGGGCATATATATATCAAAGAAAGCCTCGAAGGAGGCATAATAACGCCCGAAATTGTAGGCATTATAAATCTCTTCGAGGCATTCTTTATTGTTGTGATACGTATCCCAAAGGGTATCGTCTAAGTCTATGAATAGATTTTTGTATTTCGTCATCCTACTTCAATTACCAGATATTTACCTAAACTCCAGAATGCTTTTGTATCTGTGATTTTAAGTGTCAGGTTGTTATCTTCGTCTTTTACAAATTCATAAGAACCTTCCGGATGATTGGATCTTAGTTTTGCTTTACTTGCAAATAAAGGTATTTCTTTTACTTCTCGGATATCGATAGAAATAAAATAATCCTTGTTAAAACCACTTTGCAATACTTTTGATTTTGCAAATAGGCCGCCGCCGGAAAGAATTTTCTGATCTTTCAATTCTTTGGATGTGCCGAAACAATAATAAGCGGTGTTGATTGTTTGATCTTGCGCATTTATTTTTTCGGATTGAGCAGCTGTTGTAGCTGCCAGAGTTTCCACATCTTCATTTAAAGATGAGACCATTTCGTCCAATTCCTGGATGCGGATATTTTTTTTAGCTAAATCTTCTTGTAAAGCAACAATCATTGTAGCTTTTTGATCAAGCTCGGAAGATAGGCGGTCTATAGTCTTTTTCAGTGCTGCCGATTGAATTCCGCTTTTCTTTAGTTTATCCTGCAATTGGTTAATCTGTTCTTTGTTCTTCTTCAAAGTTTCAGTGATTAACTCCATATTCTGCTTAATCTGTTCGCGTTTGCTCAGATTCATTTCACCACCTGTTTGTTGTTGGATGGTTAAATAATTTTCGGCATCACGTATTGATTGAAAGTCTGCTTCTACATCGTTTAATGTGTTCAGCATTTCATTAATTTCGTCAGTGTTGCGGGTATTCTCCAGTCTCAGAGAATCATTTTCAGCTTTCAGCTTCTTATAATCGGCTGAATTTTGTCCACAGGAGGCCAGCATGGCTGTGCAGATACATACTACTAATACTTTCTTCATGTCTTTTTGTTTGTTACGTTAAACATCCTTTTCTGTCTCTTTGTCCTTTTTATCTTTTAAGCCTGCTAATACAATAACAATTTCACCTCTCGGATCGTTCACACTAAAGTGCGCAGCCACTTCTTGAAGCGTTCCTCTTACAGTTTCTTCATGTATTTTAGATATTTCACGAGAAACGGAAACTTGTCGGTCTGCTCCAAAAAATTCAGCTAGTTGTACTAATGTTTTTACTAACCTGAAAGGTGATTCATAGAAGATAATTGTGCGATACTCAGTCGACAATTCTTTGAGCCGGGTTTGCCTTCCTTTTTTCTGGGGAAGAAAACCTTCAAAACAGAATTTCTCATTCGGTAGTCCTGATGCAACTAATGCCGGAACGAATGCTGTTGCACCAGGGAGGCATTCAACTTCTACTCCTTGTTTTACACATTCTCTAACCAACATAAAACCGGGATCGGAGATAGCAGGAGTTCCTGCATCTGAAACAAGCGCTATATTTTCGCCTGCTTTAATTCTTGCTGCGATTTGTCCCACCGTTTTATGTTCATTAAATTTATGGTGAGACTGCATTCGGTTTTCTATTTCAAAGTGCTTTAATAGAATCCCGGTTGTACGAGTGTCTTCTGCTAAAATAAGATCAGCCTCTTTTAGCACCCGGATAGCCCGGAATGTCATATCTTCCAGGTTTCCGACAGGAGTTGGTACAACTGTTAACTTTGTCATAGGAACCGTTTTTCCAGAAGTTTCATGAAGTCCGTTACAGCTTCATCTTCTATATTCCATTTCAATTCATTATTCAGATAAGCAATCGAATCTTCATATGAATGAATGTCATTAAGATCGGAGATTGCTTTATTCATTTTGTTTTCATCTCCTCCGAACAATTCCCTGCGAAAGCGGAAACGATCATTTAAGCTGAAAGCTTTACGGAAATCGGATAAGTTCTTCTTTTCCAATAAATCGTTGAGGAACAAATTCGGGCGATCAGCTGTATTATTTGTCTCTTTGACCGGTTCTTCTACTTTTATGATTTGTTCTTTTACAACAGGAATTTCTTCAATAGCCTTTTCCAATGAAGGGGCATCCGGCATTGGTGTGGCTGTTTGTTTAGGGATAGACTGCAATAAAACTGCGTGTTCTTCCATTTGCTTGCGCAGCATTTCTATCTGAATTGCTTCGAGCGCATGAAGATCTTTGAGTATTTTATGTGTCAAATCAAATGTCTGGCTGAAAAAGGATACCGGATATATTTCGACATCCCTCATGCCGGCAACTTGCTTTTCTAATTCCTTGATGTCCAGTAACAGATAATCTATCTTTTCTTTGTTTGCCATACTTTTATGTATTCAAGCGGGAAGATAATCCGCTCTGTTATTCGCAAAAGTAAGTATTTCTTATTAATGTAACGTTGTATTGATGTAAAATATTGTTGTAAAGATACGTTGTTACTCAATAAATTCGTCTGGCAGGTTTACTAAATAGAGCCTATGGGTTGCTCGTGTAAAAGCAGTATAAAGCCAACGGTAGAAACTTTTTCCTAACATTTCTTCTGTGATGTAACCGATGTCAAGGAATACATTCATCCATTGTCCGCCTTGTGCTTTATGACAAGTTACAGCATAAGCGTATTTTACCTGGACGACGTTATAATATGGGTCTACTTTCATTTTTTTCATTTTCCCGGCTTTTGTAGGTATATCTTCATAGTCTTCGAGGATGGTGTAAAATAGCTTGTCGTTAAGCTCTTTAGGTAAAGCAGGGGAGTCTGTCTGGAGAGCGTCTAATAAAATTTTTATTTCCATCTCTAAGTCGTAATCCTGAAAACGGACTAATACGTCAGCAAATCTGAAACCATATAAATCTGTTGTATGGCGTACACGTAATACCTGAATAATTTCTCCATTGGCAATAAAGTCCATTTCTTTACATCCGGCAGTCCAATAATAATTATTTTTGGCTACCATTAGACGCTCACCGGAGGATAGTTCTTCTTCACGGTATAGAATGCGATTGCGTATGCCGTTGTTGTAAATAGTCGCCCGTTTGTTGGAGCGAGATATGATCATAGTCTCTTCAATACCATCTCTGTCATAAGCCGCTGAAATTTCTTCTATTAATTCATCTCCATTTATTTTTCTGAAGTCGGAAAAACTTTCCAGGTGCAGTTTTGGGAAATTTTCCACCGTGTTGTTTCTTAAAGCGTCTCTGAGGTTAGTCGCATTGAACAAGATACCTGAATTTTCACTTTGGCGGACTACTTGTGTGAGAGTTATTTCTTCTACTTGCAAGTTATATCCTTGAAGAATTTTTTTGTTGAGAGCCGGACTTTCAGATTGGCTTACGGGTGGTAACTGGGCAACATCGCCCATCAGTATTAAGCGGCAGTTTTCGCCTGAGTAAACATAGTGAACCAGGTCGTCTAACAGGCGTCCGGTGCCAAAAAAGAATGTATCTAATCCGTCATTGGAAATCATAGAAGCTTCATCTACTATAAACAGGGTGTCTTTGTGTAGATTAGTATCCGGAAGAAACCCAGTTGGTTCATTAGAAAATGCTTTTTGCCGATATATTTTTTTATGTATGGTGTAAGCTTTCTGTGCAGCATATCCGGAAAACACTTTTGCTGCCCGCCCGGTAGGTGCTAAAAGGATGGTTTTTTGTTTAAGTTCGTTTAAGGTTTTTACTAAGGAACCCACTAGTGAAGTCTTTCCGGTACCTGCATATCCTTTGAGAAGAAGAAGACCGTCCGGCTCTCTTGAAAATAAGAAGTTTGAGATGATTTTCAGGGCGGAAAGTTGGTCATCTGTGGGATTGTATGGGAAATTTTGTGTAATTTGGCAACTCAAATAACTATTTATCATTTTGGAAGTAATAATTTTTGCGATAAAGGTAGTGTATTAAATATTCTTTTTTAAATTTGCCGAACGAAATAAATTCAAAAAACAATACAAACCATGAAAGTTACATTAAAGATTTTATTAGCTGCTGCAGTTCTACTGCTAGTTTACATGTGTTATAGAAGTATTCAGGCACCAAGGGAATATGATGCAGAGAAAGAAATACGTGACAACGCTATCAAGACTCGCCTGATTGATATCCGTAAAGCTCAGATTGAATACAAAAATATTCACAAGGTACATGCCGCTAATTTTGATGAATTGGCTAAATTCTTGACAACAGAAAAACTGCCGTTCTTGGTAAAGGAAGGTGTTTTAACTGATGAACAGCTGGAAAAGGGTATGACTGAAAAGGAAGCTGTAAAGAAAGGTTTGATCAGACGTGATACTATGTGGGTGTTGGCTGTCGATACATTGTTGGGCGCAGGTTATGATGTTGCAGGTATGCGTTATGTTCCTGAAGTACCAGGTGAAAAAATAACATTTGATATGGATACTGCTACATTGAAGTCTGGTTCAGGTTATGAAATTAAAGTATTCCAGTGCCAGGTTAAGTTTGCAGACTATTTGTATGATTTGGATCCTCAGTTGACTTATAACTTGATTGAAAAAGCAGAAAAACAATCTAAGTTCCCTGGCTTGCGTGTAGGTTCTTTGGAAGAAATTAATAATAACGCAGGTAACTGGGAATAATCGAAAACTATATGACTATCAGTATTCCTGATACGTTAACTGGTAATTCGGAAAAATATATAGTGTCCATCCGGCTATGGTCGGGTGGACTTTCTTTTTCCGGTTATATCCCTTCGGAAGTAGGAAGCTTCTTTTACAGAGAAGCAGAATTTAGCCGGACAGTTTCATATATGTCTTCTTTGAAAGAATTTTTCTTTGAACATGATTTTCTGAATTGGATGTATAAACGGATTTACGTGGTTTGTGTATCTGCTCAGTATACGCTTGTTCCCGGAGATATTTTTGATGAAAAAAGAAAAAACGACTTTCTTTCTTTTAATTTTTCAACTCCGGAAAAGAAATGTTTGAATAATGCTTTGAAAGCAGATCGAATGGAAGTTGTATTTGGCTTGGATGAAGAAGCATATGAGTTTTGTTCCCGTTCGCTGTTGAATCCTTGTTTTGTCCATTATATGACTCCATTAATATCTTTATGGAGTAAACAAAGCCGGACAAGTCTTTCGAAGCGGATGTATGTGGTATTGCATGATGGTATGATAGATATTGCCTGTTTTACCCAAGGCAATTTGCTTTTTGTAAACTCTTTTGAGGTAACAGTTCCTGATGATATGTTATATTACATATTAAATGTATGGAGAGAGGTTGGCATGAATCAGGTGAAAGATATTCTCTATCTGGCGGGAAATTCCATGTTGCGTAATACTATAATGAGTACGTTGCATACATATTTGCAGCAGGTTCATTTAATGGAGATTCCTTCGGAGGCTTATTTGCTGGGAGTTGAGATTGGCCAGGTCCCTATGGATTTAATTTCTTTATCGATATGCGAATTATAAGTGGTAAATATGGTCGTCGGCGTTTTGACGTACCTTCTTCTTTTAGTGCACGTCCAACAACAGATTTTGCAAAGGAGAATTTGTTTAATGTAGTTTCTAATCTTATTGATTTTGAAGGATTAGATGCGTTGGACTTATTTGCCGGTACGGGTAGTATTTCTTTTGAATTATTATCCCGTGAATGTCGTCGTGTTGTTGCTGTAGAGAAAAATAATGCACATGCATCTTTTATAGCAAAAGTTGTCAAGGAGCTAAAGACAGATGATCTGACACTGATCAGAGGGGATGTATTTCGGTATCTTCATTCGGCTCCGGCGCAAAGTTTTGATTTTATTTTTGCCGATCCTCCTTATGCATTAAAGGAATTACCTCAGGTTCCTGAATTAATATTTAAACGTGATTTATTACGCGAAGGAGGCATTTTTGTCATGGAGCATCCAAAGGCAAATGATTTTTCTTCTCTTCCTTATTTTAATCAACACAGAGTTTATGGTTCTGTAAACTTCTCTATTTTTGTTAAAGAGGAACGGATTATAGAAGAGGGGAAAACAGACGCATAAAAGATTCTGCTATCCTTTGTTTCCATGGACGTTTTAGCCATTTGGAAGGTACGAGACGCTCACAATTTTGCATGTCGTGCATAAACACTTTTTTCATTTGCAAAGTGAACTCCCTTTGATATATGAATGCGTTAATTTCAAAATTGTGTTCAAAACTGCGGAAGTCCATATTTGCAGAACCGATACATGCAATGGTATCATCACTTATTACCAGTTTGGAATGTAGGAATCCCGGCTTGTAGAAGTATACTTTTACTCCGGCTTTTACCATCTCGTCAATAAAAGAATGAGTTGCCATGTTTGCTGTGCGGGTGTCTGAACGTTTAGGTAGCATCAGCCGTACGTCAACACCTCCTAAGGCTGCTGTTTGCAGTGCTTGATTCAATCCTTCAGTCGGTAAGAAATAAGGGGTTTGTATAAAGATGTATTTCTTTGCGTTTGCTATAACAAAGATGGCTGCCTGTAGCAATGTTCTCCATTGCCCTACAGGTCCACTAGTTGCTATCTGCATGATGTTATCGCTATAAATCTGTGCTGGAGGATAGTATATTTTGTCATTCAGCAGCTTTTTACTTACAACATACCAGTCAATAAGAAAAGCGGATTGAAGGCCATGGACGCCTTTTCCTATAATTTTAAAATGTGTATCTCGCCATGTTCCCCAAGATGTGCCTTTGTCATAACGGTCGGCAATGTTCATACCACCCATAAAGCCTATTCTGCCGTCAATTACTACTATTTTACGATGGTTACGGTAGTTTACTTTGCTGGTTAGAATAGGAAATGCCACTTTAAGAAAAGCATATACTTCAATTCCGGCATCTTGCATTTCTTTGAAAAAGCGGTTTTTCACATTCCAACAACCTACATCATCGTACAGTACACGTACTTTTACACCTTCACGGGCTTTCTTGATCAAAGCTTTCTGTACTTTATAGCCTGTTTCGTCATCACAAAAAATATAGTATTGCAAGTGAATGTGATGAGTGGCATTATTTATTTCTTTTAGTAAATCCTGTAATTTATCAGTGCCATTAGTATAGATTGTTATATCACTTCCGTATAAAAGTGATGATTGGCTACTGTTGCTTAGCAACGTCGATAGCGGCTGATAAGCTTCAGGCACGATGCACATATCCTGAGGTAGCTTACCTTCTTGAGGCCGCCTCATAATACGTTTGTAGGTTCTTCTCGAAATAATACGTTGTTTGCGATTGTCCTGCCCGAAAAAGAAATAAAAGAGCAATCCGATACCGGGAGCTAATAACAATACAATTACCCATGGGATTGTTTTTAGCGGATTTCTGTTTTCAGTCAGAATAACCAATATTAATCCTACGATAGTTACACAATATAATATAATGAAAATAGTGCCTACTATAAACTGTATATATATAGCCGATAACATTCCTCTTTGTTTATACTACAAACGACTAAGATATAGAAGAAGGACGAAAAAAACAAACGGACTACGTGAAAATATCTGTGTGGAAACTTATACCTTAACGAATTGCTATTTTGCGTACAGTTTCCCCGATACGGATAATATAATATCCTTTGGCAATGTTTACTGTGTAATCTCCGGACGGTTGTTTTAATTCTATTTCTGCTACTTTGATTCCGACTACGCTATAGATTTCGAGGATACTGCCTATAGGTGCATTTTCTACATGAATGCGATTTTCAGATACAGATATTTCTATTGGTTTAAGATTGTTTTGGTCTATGGCAAAGGTTTCACTCTTCAACTTCGAAGCGTATGCTGGAATTGAAGAACCTACCTGTAAAGTCAGGGCTAACAGTATTGTAATAAAGACTTTCATATTCAAAACCCTAATTTCGCACAAATGTATGAAGAAATCTGTAAACGAAGAAAGAAAAGACCGGTTTATTTAGCGCCATATCTAACTTGTCTGTAGCCTGTGAAACAATGGACTATGGAAGCTATGACAATGAAATAACCATGCCTTCGTTGGCTAAGGTTGTATCCGTATATATTTCATCGGCTTCCTGTTTGAGTTGGCTCAGGTTTTCATAGCGTGCAGAGTAATGGCCTATAACTAGTTGCTTTACTTGGGCTCGTTTGGCTATTTCGGCTGCTTGTTTTGCTGTAGAATGAAATGTCTCTTTCGCTCGTGCTGCATCACATTCTGCAAAAGTGGCTTCATGATAAAGTAAATCTACTCCTTCAATATATGGGATGATATTCGGATAAAATGCTGTGTCGGAACAATAGGCATATCGTTTTGCAGGTTTTGCCGGATGTGTGAGACGTGCATTTGGAATTATCTCTCCTTCTTCCGTTATAAAATCTGCTCCTCTTTTTATTTCTTGCATCATTCGGACGGGAACTTGGTAAAAATCGGTCATTTCCCTGAGAATATGAGCTTCTTTTTGTTTTTCTACGAACAAATATCCGCAGCAAGGTATACGATGTTTTAAAGGGATCGAATACACACTTAGAGAGCGATCTTCCATTATAAGCGAATGTTGATATGTATCCACCGTATTGATTCGTATTTCGTAGGGTAAACCTTTGCAGAAGATTGTCAATACGGGACGTAAATAATTTTCCAGTTCTTTAGGGCCATGAATCACGAGTTCTCCGGTCCGGCCAAGCATCCCCAAAGTAGATAACAGGCCGGGCAAACCAAAACAATGATCACCATGCAGGTGGGAAATAAATATATGATTCAGCCTGCTGAACTTTATTCGCATGTGGCGCATTTGTACTTGGGTACCTTCTCCGCAATCGACCATATATAATTTATCTCGTAAATCTATGATTTGGGAAGTCGCTAAATGACGGGTAGTGGGAAGTGCGGAGCCACATCCTAATATATTTATATCAAATTCAGCCATAAAGGGTTTATTGGGATAATTCAATGCAAAGATAATACAAAAGCCTCTCCTTACTGTGAAAAATAACAAAAAAAAGCCTTCCGATGCAGGCTGGGTAAACGGGATTATATATATTTGTTTGCTGTCCTTTCAGGAAGCAATTGCAGTCTGTAAATAAGACTTATGATATATTTCTAAGCCTTAACTAACTTTTTCTTTTTGTTTAAAACGGTTAAATGCAGAAACGGCCAAGCGTGAGCTTCGCCGTTTCCTTTTTTTAATAGGTATGTCCTTTGTCGTCGCTCATCTCTTTACTGTTTATCTTGTGCAGGTCAAGTGCTCTCCAGGCATAGAATATATATGCCAGAACAAATGGTACGATAATAGATACGTAGCTCATTACCTTTAATGTGAACAGGCTGGATGAACTGTTTTGTATGGTCAGCGAACTTTGCAAATCGGCAATGGACGGATAATATGCCGTATTGTTCCAACCGGCGCAAAGCAGTAGTGCCAATACCGTTAGAACTGTCCCGGTTCCGGTAAACCAGATCCCTTTTCTCCATTCTGCAGACAATAGAGTTTTTCCTATTCCAAATAGAACACTTATTACACCTATAACTAATACCGTTAATACTGCCGGCATCTCAATCAGGTTTATAAAGTATTTATAAGGCTGCATAAATACTTCTCCGGTTTCGGGGTTAACGGCAAAACCTTTTGTGAACATTAGATGAACCACAAATAGAAGGAAGAAAACCAGAAAAAGGATTGTTTCAGGAATAAGTTGTTTGCGGCTTCTGTTTATAACTTCGGTATCATCGATATTATTGATGAAATAAAGTAAAGCCAGTGCACGGGCAAGGAAAAATACGGCCAGCCCTAAGCAAAGATTCCAGAATACAATGGCGGCTTCCAGTCCATGCCAGGGATTTGCCCATGTGGATATTACCGGCATTGTTATGTCGGTCAGTTGTCCTTTGTTTACCACAAATTCGGCGCCGTTAAAGAAGGTGGCTACAGCTGTTCCCAGTAAAATAGGACCTGCTATACCATTAATCATCAGAAATATCTGATAGGTTTTCTTTCCCAACAGATTCCCTTTCTTAGCTTGATACTCGTAAGAAACAGCTTGAATTACGAAACAGAGTAAGATAAGCATCCATACCCAATATGCTCCTCCGAAGCTGGTAGAATAGAAAAGAGGAAAAGAGGCAAAAAAGGCACCTCCAAAAGTAACCAGTGTTGTAAATGTGAACTCCCATTTACGCCCGGTTGAGTTTAACAGCATTTTTTGTTGCAATTCGGTTTTCCCTATTGTGTATAGCAAAGACTGTCCGCCCTGAACGAAAAGCAGGAAAACAAGCAGTGCTCCAAGTAAAGATACAAGGAACCACCAGTAATGTTGTAATAATATATATGTATTATCCATATGCTAATAATTATAAGTTGTGAATAACAAATTGTCCGTTATTAATGTCCATTTGATTGTGGCCCTTTTTTGACAGCTTTCACCATGATGCCTATTTCTGCAATCAATAAGATTGTAAAAAGGATGAGGAATAAATAGAATGTGGTCTGCACTGAGGATGGATTCAACTTGGATATTGAGGCCGAAGTCGGCAGTATGTCTTGTATGGCCCAGGGCTGACGTCCTACCTCTGCAACAACCCATCCGGCTTGTCCTGCAATATAAGCCAGTGGGACCGACCACAGGCAAACGTATTGCAACCAACGGGCTTCTGCAAATTTGTTTTTCTTACCATAGATTAAAGCGATGAGAAATAATAAAATGAAATATCCTCCTAATAATACCATAATGCGGAAAGAATAGAAGGTAAGTCCGACATGTGGAATAAGCTCTGCCGGATCTTTAATGTAACCATATCCGAAGTATGCAAAATTGTCGTTCAATATAGTACGGCTTTGTTCGGCCAGTGTTTCGTTTTTGTCTTTTTTAGCTTGACGGTAATCGGCTAACGCTTTGATTGCAAGTCTGCCCTTTGCTATTTTTTCTTGGGCGGAAAGGGCCGGCGTTCCATTATGTGTTGTGTAGCCTCCTTCAATCAGATTGACAATTCCCGGGACATACGCATCTGCTTTGCGTTCAGCAAGGACAGACAGAAGCTTAGGAACTTGGATTCGGAAGATGAATGGGTTAACATTGTCCTGGTAACTTGTCTTTTGCGGATTTAGAATCCCGATAGCTACCAACCCTTGCCCGTTGCTTCCTTCATATAGTCCTTCCATAGCGGCTAATTTCATTGGCTGCTTTTGGGCTACCTGATAAGCGGAACCATCACCTGTCCATATAATTAAGATAGATGCAACTAAACCGAAGATAGCTCCGATTTTGATACTCGACAGGGCAAATTCTACTTCTCTTTTCTTTAATAAATACCAACTGCTGATACCAACGACAAACAATGCCCCGACAATCCAACCGGAAAGCACGGTGTGGAAAAATTTATTGATAGCGACAGGAGATAGGGCTACATCCCAGAAATTAAACATTTCATTACGAACAGTGTCCGGATTGAATTGCATACCTGTAGGATACTGCATCCATGCATTTGCGATCAGAATCCATAAGGCAGAGAGTGTTGCACCTACAATTGTAAGCCATGTGGATGCAAGGTGGAAACGCTTGCTCACTTTGTTCCAACCAAAGAACATGACGGCAATAAAAGTGGCTTCCATAAAAAAAGCCAGAATACCTTCGATGGCAAGAGGCGCACCAAAGATATCTCCTACAAACCAGCTATAGTTAGACCAGTTGGTTCCGAACTCAAATTCAAGTATCAGGCCGGTTGCTACCCCTATGGCAAAATTAATACCGAAAAGTTTCATCCAGAACTGGGCCGTTGTTTTCCAGAACTCTTTTCCCGTCCGGACGTAAATAGTTTCCATAATGGCCTGTATAACACCCAACCCCAATGTCAGGGGGACGAATAACCAGTGATACATGGCCGTAAGGGCAAACTGTGCTCTCGACCAATCAATCAAAGAAGTGTCAATGCTTTCAATCATATTATTAATGTTTAAGGAGTAATTGCTCTGTCTATAAGTTGGCTTGAAACGTGTTCTTCTTTTTCTTTATCGCTATTAAACTGGTTGAGGTAATTGGGGAAAAAGAATAACCTAAGAGTGAAAAACATAATGAACAATTTGACCAGGATTATAAGCCAAAGGGTTTTACCTAGTGTCATTTCACGAAAACCTTCCAGGTAAAAACGGTAGATTCGTATTAGAATAAAATCTTTTTTCATACATGTATTTTCATTAAGATAACAGATGTGAAAACAAGAATGTTTCAAGTTAATACAAATATAATGAAAAAGACTATAATTGCTGTCTGCAGGATATAATAAATATCTATTAAAAAATAGATTATACCTATCAGCTGGTATTGAATACATACGTGATACTTCTTGATTTGATAATTATCAACCGAACGGTTGATAGTCGTCGGCCATACGGTTGACAATTGTCGGCCGCTTGGCTGATAATTGTCAACAATCTATTTTGCCGGTATGAAAATCAAATTTGCATTCGGTAAAAAACAGAAAGATGCCGGCATGTAGGATTTATTTCTCTGTTAAAAAAAATTATTTTAAATGATAAAGCACTTTCATAGGCTTGTCTTTAACACAGTATTGGTTATATTTGCGACAATTTGAACCACAAAAAGGTGGAAAAATACATGGAATATTATTGTTAAGTGCTAATCTATAAAAAATTATTACTATGTCAAACATTTCAAGAAGATCTTTCCTCCAAAGAGGAGCCGCCGCTGCTGCTGCATTTTCTATTGTTCCGGGTTCTATCCTTGGTAAAAGTCACGGATATGTAGCCCCTTCCGATAAATTGAATATTGCTGCCGTTGGTATTGGTGGTATGGGTAATGCAAACTTAAAGAACATGGAGACTACAGAAAATATCGTAGCTCTTTGTGATGTAGACTGGAAGTATGCAAAACCGGTATTCGACCGTCATCCGCAAGCTAAAAAATATTGGGACTTCCGTAAGATGTATGATGAAATGGGTAAGTCTATCGATGCTGTATTGGTAGCTACTGCAGACCATACTCATGCTATTATTTCTGCCGATGCAATGACTTTGGGCAAACATGTATATTGCCAGAAGCCGTTGACCCACTCTGTTTATGAATCTCGTTTGTTGACTAAGCTGGCTGATAAATATCAGGTTGCTACACAAATGGGTAACCAAGGCTGTTCGGACGAAGGTGAAAACCTGGTTTGCGAGTGGATTTGGAATGGAGAAATAGGTGAAGTAACAAAAGTGGAATGTGCTACAGACCGTCCTATCTGGCCGCAAGGTTTGAATGTGCCCGATAAAGCAGATAAGATTCCTTCTACTTTGAATTGGGATTTGTTTACAGGTCCGGCTGAAATGCGTCCTTTCAACCATATTTATCATCCATGGAACTGGCGCGGATGGTGGGCTTATGGTACAGGCGCTTTAGGTGATATGGCTTGCCACATCATGAGTGCTCCGTTTAAAGCTCTGAAATTAGGTTATCCTACAAAAGCACAAGGTTCGTCTACATTGTTGCTGACGGATTGTGCTCCGCAGGCTCAGCATGTAAAACTGACATTCCCTGCTCGTGACAATATGCCTAAGGTAGCTCTTCCGGAAGTAGAAATTCACTGGTATGATGGCGGTATGATGCCGGATCGTCCTGTAGGATTCCCACAAGGAAAAGAACTGATGGGTTATGGAGGCGGATTGTGTATCTTCCACGGAACAAAAGATACATTGATTTGTGGTTGCTACGGACAGAATCCTTGGTTGTTGTCTGGCCGTGTACCTAATGTCGCTAAAACAGAACGCCGTGTTGCTAACGCAACTAGTGGTGGTCATGAACAAGACTGGATCCGTGCTTGTAAAGAAAGCGCAGGAAACCGTGTAAAAGCTAAGTCAGACTTCTCATTGGCTGGTCCGTTTAATGAAATGGTTGTAATGGGTGTATTGGCTGTTCGTTTGCAAGGCTTGAACAAAGAGTTGCATTGGGATGGCAACAATATGCAATTTACAAATATCAGTCCGGATGAAACAATCAAGACTGTTATTAAAGACGGCTTTACAATTAAAGACGGTCATCCTTCATTCAACAAGAAATGGACTGATCCGGTTAATGCACAACAGTTTGCGGCTGAATTGATCAAGCATAACTATCGCGATGGTTGGAAGCTGCCTGATATGCCGAGATAATTTGTAAAAAACATAAATCCAAAAATGAAAAAGTCAGTATTATTAGCAAGTGCCGCAGTTATGATGTGTTATTTTACATCCTGTGGCGGTGGAAAGAAAACAGAAGATACAGCTACTGCGGAAGCTACGACAGAAGAAGCTGCTGTTCCCGAATATAGAATTGTGAACGATCTTCCTACTGTTGACTTGTCGACTTTCCCGAAAGACAAAGATGGAAAGATTGTTATTTTTGATGGCAAGACATTCAACGGATGGAGAGGTTATAACCGTTCCGACGTACCTGCTGCTTGGGAAGTTGTAGACGGTACTATTCATATTAAAGGTTCGGGTGCCGGTGAAGCTGGTTCAAAAGACGGTGGAGACCTGATTTTTGCAAGCAAACTGAAAAACTTCGAACTGGAATTGGAATGGAAAGTTGCCAAAGGAGCAAACTCCGGTATTTTCTATCTGGGTCAGGAAGTTATTTCTAAAGATAAGGATGGCAACGATGTAAAAGAACCTATCTTTATCTCTGCTCCTGAATGCCAGGTGCTGGATAACGAAAATCATCCGGATGCAAAGATGGGTAAAGACGGTAACCGTCAATCTTCTTCTTTGTATGATATGATACCTGCCAAACCGCAGAATGCTAAACCGTTCGGCGAATGGAACAAGGTGAAAATCCTTTGCTATAAAGGCACAATTGTTCATTATCAGAACGACGAACCTGTAGTAGAATATCATTTGTGGACTCCGCAATGGAAGGAAATGCTTGATAAGAGCAAGTTCAGCAAGGAAAAATGGCCGTTGGCTTACGAACTGTTGCTAAATTGTGGTGGCGAAAATAAGGAAGGCTTCATCGGACTTCAAGATCATGGCGATGATGTTTGGTTCCGTAATATCACAGTTAAAGAACTGGATTGATCCTTATTAAGTAAACAAATAATTTCAGATAAAAACGCCCGAAGCCGGAATCTAATGTTCTAGCTTCGGGTATTTTATTTTATATGGATATTTTTAGAACCAACTTTCAGACTTAATATACAGAATGATGAATAAAGAACAATGTTATACGAAAGCACAGCTGACTTGGTTGATGATGCTCCGGCTTTTTATTGGTTGGCACTTTATGTATGAAGGAATGGTAAAGATCATGAACCCGAAATGGACTTCGATGCCTTACCTCCTTGATTCAAAAGGTTTTGCCTCTTCCTTTTTTATCGGATTGACACAAGATGCAAATATGGTAGATATGATCAACCTTGCAAATGAATGGGCTCTTTTGCTTATTGGCCTGGGGCTTACACTGGGATGTTTATATCGCCTGTCTTCAGTGGGTGGAATGATACTGCTGGCTATGTACACTTTGTCGCATCCTTCTTTTATAGGAGCAGAGTACATGATGCCTTTTGAAGGCTCTTACCTTTGGATAGATAAGAATTTGGTAGAACTGGCTGCATTGGGATTATTGTGTGTATTCCCGACTTCCCAGATATTTGGTTTCGACCGCATGTTAGGAAAAGTTTGTCCTATATTACATAAACTTAAATTGATTTGATAAAGGCTATGGCAGAAGATGTTAATAAAACTCCCGCTCAGGAACAACAACCTGACAAAGGCCGCCGGGATGCGTTGAAAACGTTGGCTACCGTACCTGTATTAGGTGCATTGGCTTACGGAGTCTATCAGAAGAGAAAAGATGCCCTTAGGGGACGCAATATATCAGATGTATTTCAGGTGAGCGGCGATAATGCCAGTTATCTTGAACCTGTAAAAGATGGTAAACAGATACGCCTGGGAATGATCGGATTCGGAATCCGTGGCAAGGATTTGATGCGGGCGGCCGGATTTGCCGAACCTTCCTGGATAGATAAAGTTATTGAATTTCACAAGCAGAACAAGAAAGATACCAATTACGAGCAATATATGTTGCAAGACGACCTTAACGTCGTTGTAAATGGTGTCTGCGATATATTTGATAAATATGCAGAAGCCGCCCAGTTGGCTGCTTCCAATATTAACCGTGAAGGATCAAACGGTAAATTTGGTGGTGCCGTACCAAAGCGTTACCGTACCTATCAGGAACTATTGGCCGCAGATGATATTGATGCTGTAATTATTGCAACCCCCGATCACTGGCATAGCACTATGGCTATAGAAGCTGCCCGTGCAGGAAAACATGTTTACGTAGAGAAACCTCTTTCGTGGACCGTGCCCGAAACCTACATGGTACGTCAGGCCGTGAAAGAAAGCGGTATAGTATTTCAGTTAGGGCATCAGGGACGTCAGACCGACTGCTACCAGAAGGCCGAAGAGATCATAGGCAAAGGGCTGTTGGGTAAAGTGAATCTGATAGAGGTTTGTACCAATCGTAATTCGCCTAACGGAGCTTGGGTATATGATATTATTGAAGGAGCATCGCCCGATACTATCGACTGGAAACAGTTTGAAGGTAATCCTGACCGCGTGAAGGAATATATGGATTATATGACTAAGAATGGCCTGGAAAGATATATCGGTCCGGAAGAACGTGATAAGTTCAGTCTGGAACGCTTTTTCCGTTGGCGTTGCTGGTGGGATTACAGTACAGGGCTTTCCGGTGATTTGCTGACTCATGAATATGATGCGGTAAACCAGATTATGCACGTTGGTATTCCTCATTCGGCTACTTCTTCCGGAGGCGTGTACTTTTTTAAGGACGGACGTACGGTTCCGGATGTTTTGCAGACTGTATTCGAATGGCCGGATAAAGATCTCTCCATGTTGTATAGTGCAACGTTGGCAAGTGCCCGCGGACGTGGCAAAGTCTTCATGGGACATGATGCTTCTATGGAAGTTTCCAACATGTTGGCCATTACTGTTGATCCTGATTCAACCCGTTATGCCGACAAGATCAGCCAGGGTATTATTCCTACCGATACACCGTTCTATACATATGTGCCGGGACAGAACAGCACAGATTCGGTAACATCGCCGACTGAATTGTATTTTGCAAAGCGCGGTTTGCTTTACACTTATGTAAACGGGCGCCGTTATGATACCAGCCACCTTCATATCCGTGAATGGCTGGAATGCATCCGTCAGGGAAAGACTCCGAGTTGTAACATAGACCGTGCTTTTGAAGAAGCTATGACTGCCCACATGGGAACCCGCGCTTATCTGGAAGGACGTACTATGTATTGGGATAAAGATAAAGAAGAAATCGTAAGAGGCGAGAAGGCCTGAGCTTAAAACGCAGTACGATTAATGTGGAAGGTCGTTGTAATTAATTCTGTGTCCGAGGAATTAATTGTGACGACCTTCCTGATTAATTTGTAGGCCTCCTATATAATTACAGAGGTCTCCCTAGTTGATTTGTGCCCCTTTTTTTATCTACCGAAAAAAAACGATGTGCGGAGTGTAACCCAATTACTTCGCGTTGCGTCTTATCTACAAAACCGATATATTAACATCAAAAAAAGAAGAATATGGATGCAGAATTATGGATTCCGATTATTGCAATTGTTTGTGCCGTCGGATTACCTGTTGTATTAGGTATTGTAGCTTGTTATCAGACTATTAAAAGCCGCCATGAAGAACGGATGGCTATGATTGATAAAGGTTTCATACTTGAAGAACCGGAAAAAAAGGCGAATCGCTATCCGGCCTTGCGAAATGGAATTGTAATGATTGGACTTGCTTTTGGACTGATTGTTGGAATTTTTGTGTATCCCATGATGCCGGCTGTAGAAGAATGGTTGAATCTGGCAATTCCTACTATGGCGATTCTGTTTGCAGGTATTGCTTTTGTTGTTTACTTCTTTGTTTCGCGCAATATACAGTTGAAAGAGAGACAGGAAGATAATAAATAAAAGTTGCCGGATGGATGAGCAAAAATGGATAACGTGCATTTTGGCAGGGGATACTCAAAGTTTCTCCTGCCTTGTCGCGAAGTACGAGAAGATGGCTTATACCATTGCTTTTCGTATTATGGAGAATCGCGAGGAGGCAGAAGAAGTGGTACAGGATGCTTTTGTAAAGATGTATCGTGCCCTACCGGAATTCCAGTTCGGGAGTAAGTTCTCTACCTGGTTTTACCGGATTGTCTACCGTACGGCCTTATCTGCTTTACGTGGGCAACATATCTTTGCCGGCTATGAAGAAGCAGGAGCAACCGATCTGACAGTTGCCGAGATGAATGCAGCTTCTTCCGTATTGGAAAGAGAAGATCGTAAGGAGGTCATTTCCCGTGTGCTTAAAGAGCTTCCGGCCGATGAAGGCCTGTTGCTTACTCTCTATTATCTGGAAGAGTGTTCGGTGGAGGAAATCCGCCAGATTACCGATCTTACTGCTTCCAATATCAAAGTGAAATTATTTCGTGCACGCAAGCATTTTTACGAAATAGTACAAAAGACTATGAAAATAGAAATATCAGATTTATTATGAATACAACAGAAGAATATGTTAATAAACTGACCCGGGATTTAATGAAAGATACAGCCGAGCAACCCCCTTTTTCGCTCAATGCGCGTATCATGGCATTGATTATGGGAGAAAAGCGGGCTGCCATTCATAAGTGTTACATGAAAAAGCTTCCTTCTTTCAGTACTATCCTTATTGTTTTTATTGTCTATATGGCGATTATTGCAGGTGGTGTGATGCTTTGCATGAAAGAGTATGCTGCGACAGACAGTATGATCCGGACGGTAAAGCATTTCTTTCCATTATTACTTACAATCAGTAGTTCTGTTTCGATATTCTTTTTCTTTACCCAACTGGATAATTGGTTACGGATTAAAGAGTCGATGAAGGAAAACTTGCATAATAAATAAAATTGGATAGAAATAAAAAAGCCTGCGTTTCACAACGCGGGCTTTTTAGTTATTCATAAGCGAGTGTGCATTAATTTGCATTTATCTTTAAGTTGCTATATCCGTTGCCGTCGAAATAAATGGTGCGGTTGCCACCGTTATTTATTTCAGAGCGGTAAGTTCTTTTATCTTCTTTCTCCGAAGAGGTGATGTTAAATCCTTTAATGCTGTAGTTCCCATATTTCATATTGTCGGCGCTTACTTTGAAGGCTGCTTTGGCAGGGATATTCAGATTCAGATTGCCGTATCTGGCGTTGACATTTACTTCCCTGAAGTTGGGCGACAATTCTTTTACCGTAAGT
This sequence comes from Parabacteroides chinchillae, assembly GCF_900108035.1. GTDB lineage: Bacteria > Bacteroidota > Bacteroidia > Bacteroidales > Tannerellaceae > Parabacteroides > Parabacteroides chinchillae. Next base: position 35,549 of record NZ_FNVS01000009.1, on the reverse strand, counting down.
GAGCCGTAGCTCAATTCGTCTACAATAAGCTGGCTGGTTATAGCTTGGATGGTTCCTTCACTATATTTCATTTCCAGTGAAACACTTTCGATAGTTCCGGCCTTAAGGTTGCCGTATTTCTTTTCCAGAGATAGTTTTTTTACATCCTGCAGAGTAAGATTGGAATATTTGCTGTCTATGTTCAGCTCTTTGGCATTACCGATACTGACGTTGCCTGCATAGCCAACTTCAAGTTCTGCATTGTTCACATTGCCGATGGTCACATTACTATATTTGGCTTCCACTGTGAGTCCGGCTTTGAAATTTCCGGCAGACAGGTTGCCGTATTTAACATGCAGATCGCATTTGCCATCGTTGCTGGCTGGCAAGTCAATGTTTCCGTACTTCTGCGTCAAATCCATGGCTAAACCATTTGGAATGTTGATATAGTAGTGGATATTGAGGCTGTGGTTTTCACCGTTTCCCCAGTTCCAGTTGCCTGAACTCTTAGCCAGGCTGGTGATGGCAGATACTGTATTGCCGGACTTTTGCAGATCGATATTTACACGGTCCAGTTCTGCCTGGGCTCTGCTTTCATTGCTTGATTTCGATTCTATTACGATACGGAAGGCTACTTCTTTCTTACCCCAGTATGCGATAGTGATGTTTCCATAGCGATTGTCTACTTGCAGAAGATCATTCATGCTTACGTTGAAAGATTTGTTTATCTCTTTTCGTTTTGTATATCCCTGATCTTTTGCTAAAGCCGGAAGACTGCATAGTAGCATTAACATGGCTACCAGGCATAGTGAATAGTTTTTTGTTTGTACTGAATACTTCATTTTATTTAAGTTTTTAATTGTTATCTACTTGCTACCCGCTACCTGCTCCATCTGCTTGAGCATAATGGAGAGTCCTTCCAGACTGCTGTTGTAATGTTGTGTCATAGCATACAGTCCGTTATTGCTGCAGGGTAGAGTTGGCAGTATGGTTTGTTCGAACATGTAATTGTCTCGAAGCACTTGCTTTGTTGCTTGTAATAATTCTGACGTACCAGGTGTTTTGTCTTCTTTGTAGATTTCTTCCATACGTGCCATTACATCATTCATTTGCATGTTGTAGTAGATACGGAGTTCTTCTATTTCCTGTTTCTGGCAGTGTTGTGCAGTCTGTTGTTTGACAGGGTTGGGAATCGTGCTTCCACCGGGTATCCGAAGGATAAATAGCAAGGCAAAACAAGCAGCAGCAATAAAAGCACCGATCATGTATAGTTGCTTTCTTTTGAAACGTCTACCGGAGGAAGTTATTAGTTTCCGTTCGAAACGTTCAAAGTGTCCTTGGGGAAGCATGTCGTCGTTGAATGCTTCCTTATTGGCATCAATGAAATCTTTTAGTTTATCCATATTAATTAGCTCCTATAATATCTAAAAGTTTACGCTTGGCACGCAGGTATTGGCTGCGTACGCTCGGCGGTTGAATGTTCAGGATAGAGGCAATCTCTTCCATATCATATCCCTCAAAGAGGTAAAGAGAGAGGATTACGCGATAGCCGGCGGCTAGTTTTTTCATGCCTTCTTTTACCTGAAGGACGGTATAGTGGATTTGTTCTTCCACTTCTTTGTCATCGTCCGGTTGCTCGGCCATATTGTCCGGCAATTGTTCCCAATCGGGTTTTTGCCGACGTACGTAATCAATGGCAGTATGGATAGCTATTCTGTGTATCCAGGCTTCGAAACACTGACTATCGTGATACTGGTCGAGGCGGGAAAATATCTTTAGGAATGTATCCTGCATTGCTTCTTCCGCTTCTTCCTGGTTGCCGGTGATTCGTACGCAGGTTATGTATAGCCTTTGTGCAAATTGCTTGTAAAGGGCGAGTTGTGAGGCTCGTTTCCCTTGCCGGCAACCTTCTATCAGATGTGCAGTAATTTCTTCCATTTGTTTATATAAACGAAGGCCGTATTTGTAACGTTGCATCAACGATACAAAATTATACAAAAAAAGAGAGGCATCATCCCGATGTCTCTCCTCCTGAACTAAATGATAAAAATAAAAGTTATGTGGGAAGGTTTATTCCAAGTTATCCATATCTCCTGTCATATTAATACTTTTGCTATTGTCAGAAGATTCTTGTTTATCGGAATTATATTCTAATGTATATTCTTTTTCTCCTTCAAATGTTTTTACGCGTAATGTTAATGTTACGGTTTTTCCATTCGTATCAGGCAAGCTTTCCATCCGGAAGCAAACAAGGCCTTCTGTGGATGTAACAGCCGGATCGAAATAGGCATTGTGACGGAATTCCAGCAAATAAGGATTTTTTTCATCCGGTTGTATTACGTTCACAAAGTGCTTTTTTGAACCGCCATAATTCATACGGAACAGGATATTCAGGAAATTGTCGGAAATCCAGATGTCTTGTTTTGGATTTTTGATGGAAACAGGGTCTGTACCATAGACAGAATCGTTTTCGTCCCCCAGATTTTTTGCTATATCTTTTGTAAGAATGTCGGATATCCCGTTAATTTTGATAGAGTGGGAATAGTTTCCGATTGAATCACCTAAAATTGTGTAATTTACCCACGCTCTCTGTCGTTCTTTTGCTTCGTAATGAATATAGATAGGGGCTGCCGGCCATAAAGTAGAACCATCGTCTGTCCGTAAATAAAAAGAATTGTCGTTAATGGGCACTACGGTGGCGGGTTCTATCCAGAATTTATCCAGTGAGTAACCGTCATCATCCAGACAGGAATGAAATGTAAGTGAAGTTAAAAAAACTCCTGCAATAAATAAAATTGATTTCAACGTCTTCATACCTTTAGTATCATTACAATGTTATTTCTTCGTTTGTATAAGGGAAGATGAATAACTGTAATAAAATGCTGCATAAGGCGTTAATAAAAGATGTTAATGCAGAAGTGAGTGATAAATTAGTCGTGCTGTCCTCTCGGATGCTCCGGGTTTTCCGAGTATCCGGATTACTTCATCATAACCATCCAGCATCTTTTGGCGATACTCTTTATTTTGTAAAATCCGTCCTAATTCTTCCTGGATTTGCTGCCGGGAAAAACGTGCTCCGAATAATTCTTGTACCACTTCCCGCCCGGCTATCAGATTTACTAATGAAATATATTTTGTATGGAAAAAATGGCGGAAGATGAAACTTGCCAATTTACCGGCCGGCGTATAATAGCAAACAACTTGCGGTATGCGAAAAAGCGATGTTTCCAGTGTTGCTGTTCCTGATGTTACCAAAGCGGCTTTGCTATGTTGCAGAAGCGGATAAGTTTTTCCGAAAATGATTTTTACCGGATGATTGCCCGTATATTTGTTATAAAAATCAGGGCTGATACCAGGAGCTCCTGCTATTATCGGTTGATAATCGGGGTAGGAAGCAGCTACATTTAACATAGTGGGGAGATTGTCTTTTATTTCTTGCCGCCTGCTGCCGGCAAGTAAAGCTAGGATTGGTTTATCGTTCAGGTTTTCTTCTGTATAAAAAATATCACGGGAAACAGCCTTTTGTTCCATATATAGGGCTACTGAGTCGACAGACGGATTGCCTACATAATCTACTGTATAATTGAGCTTATGATAGAATTCAGTTTCGAAAGGTAGTATGCAGAACATCTTATCTACATACTTTCTGAAATCTTTAATGCGATATTGTTTCCAAGCCCAGATTTTAGGAGATATATAATAGTAAACAGGTAAGTGTAGCACTGTTTTTACAAATTTGGCAATCTTCAGGTTGAAACCCGGATAATCGATCAATATTACCACATCCGGCTGATAGCGGCTGATATCTTCTTCACATGTCTGCATGTTTTTTAATATTGTACGCAGGTTGAGCAATACAGGGATGAATCCCATAAATGCCATTTCGCGATAATGCTTTACCAGAGTACCTCCAACGGCTTGCATAAGATCCCCTCCCAGAAAGCGGAAATCCGCTTCCTTATCTTGTTCTTTCAGTGCAGCCATCAGGTTGGAAGCATGCAGGTCCCCGGAAGCTTCACCGGCTATCAGATAATATTTCATATAAAGAAAAGAATATTATAATTTCCAATTATTGAGGGTAGATATGAAGTCATAATCTGTAACATCTATCTTACATGGTACGAGAGATGCATAGCCGCTGTTCAGCGCTAACATATCATTGTCCGGATGAATGGGTTGATTGCTTTTAAATTCTCCGGTAAGCCAATATACAGGATTACCGCTTGCATCTTCCGAGCGTTTGAATTCTTTAATCCATCTACCGTCAGCCTGGCGACATACTTTTAATCCTAAAACATGTGAAGTCTTTGGAACATTCAGGTTGAGATATATACCATGTGGAAGTCCTTCTTTCAACACGCGCCGGGCAAGCATACGTGCCAGACGGCAACTTTCCGAAAAATCGGCGTCGGCAGCATGGTCTAATAATGAAACGCCTATTGACGGTACATCGAAAATACATCCTTCGGCAGCAGCTCCCATCGTTCCCGAATAGTTTACACAAATGGCCATGTTGCCTCCGTGATTGATGCCGGAAACAAGCAAGTCCGGTTTTCTGTCCAGGATTTCGTTAATGGATAGTTTGATGCAGTCAACAGGGGTACCCGAGCAACTATAGATTGTCAAACCTTCTTCTTCTTTTAGCAATGTATATTTAATAGGAACGAGTGAAGTAATAGCACTTGCCATACCAGAGCGTGGACCGTCCGGTGCAAACACAATAATGTCTCCCAGGTCGCGGAGACAAACAATCAGTTCATTAATGCCTTTTGCCAATACGCCATCATCATTTGTAATTAAGATAAGCGGTCTTTCTTTTGTCATATTTATTGTTTTATTTTATATTTACTGCAGGGTCATGCAAAGATAATGCTTACTAAGCAAAATCCCCCTACTCCTGTAAAACAAAAAAACGGACTCATAGTTATGACTTTTTAAAATCATAACTATGAGTCAAAAAAATTATAGTTATATTTATTGGGAATGCTTTTATGACGCATGGTAAGTCATTATTTTATCATCCTCTTGGAAGCCCCATTCTTCTATGGCGACCGGGGATCTGGACATCTTGCATTGAGCCGCCTCCTTTAAAGATACTGAAACGATAAATAAAGTGTACCATGAAATAACTACTTAAAGTGTTATATTCCGTATCCTGGATATAGTTGGCCGTAACCGAGCGCGAAATGTTGCTGCGTTGCTGCAGAATATCATATATTTTGAAACGAAGGGTTGCCTGTTTGTTTTTCAGGAAGGTTTTTGATGCCGAAGCATTCCATAGCACTTCTTTTTGCTGATAACCGTCGGCATATCCTGAATTGGTAGACCAGTTTATATCACTTTCTATTTTAAAATCGAGTGGCAGGTAAACAATCGTATTACCTCCTACACCATAGTTGAAGGTGTTTTGATCCTTTTGTCCTTGTAATGAGTTTGTTGTTCCGTTGTAGCGGATATTACCATTTACTCCCAGATCAAGATAAGCCGAACGGAAGTCTATACCGCCGCGTTCGGAAAGAATCAGGTTTTTGTTCGTGTTTTTTTCTTCGTTGATAAATCCGTTACTGTTGGCAAATGATCCCATTGTCATCGAGTTGATAGAAAAACGTTTATTTCGGAGCGGAGTATTTATCATGGCGCGGATATTTGCGCTGTAATTACCGTTTACGTTTTCGTAAGTCGTAACTTTTTTACCACTGTTCCCTTCGTATGTAGAATAAGTGACAATATCATTTACGATATAACTGGCATTTGCCATTATCATGAAAGCACGTTGCTTTTCCGGTACAAATTTTTGAAAACGAACCGACAGATTATTTGTATAACGAGGATTCAGATCCGGATTACCTATGATTGTGTTCAAAGGATTACTAATGTCTGCTACAGGCTGTAACTGGGTCATGCTGGGCTGGCTTGTCCGTCCGCTATACGTGATGCGTAAGTTTGTACGTTTGTCAAACATATAGTTAAACTGGGCCATGGGAGATAAGTTTACAATACTGCGTGACAGATTGGAAAAAGTACTGTCTCCTACAAAATTTTCGCTACTGGAATAAGACGGATCTAAGTTTAAACCGAGCGTATAATTGTATTTTTCGCGTTGTGATTTGAAGCTCAGGCTTGCTCTTTGATTGATGAAGTTATTACGGTAACTTTTGCTGTAAGCGGTGTCGAGTACTGTGTATTCATTGTTCTCGTCAATGGTGTATGAGTTTTTCAGAGATTCTTGCTTACGCTGGCTGATGCTATAAGTTAATTGGATAAAATTGTTGTGTCCTATAGGTTCTACCCATGATAAGTAGGCACGGTAGTTGAAGCCTTTGTTGTCGTACCGGAATTTCTGGTCGATGATTTCATCTTTTAGACCGGGTTCCAGCTGATAATATTGAGTAGAAGATTGATTCATTCCTTGGTTATAGGAGTCGCTAAGCCCTCCAGATACAGAGGCACTAAACACGCGGCCTTTATTGTTCAATTTGCGGCTGAACTCCAATCGGGCACTCAAATTATGCCCTTCACCATCGGAAAAATAGTTGGAATTTCCCACATTCACGGTATCCATATCTCCGGATAAAGTATGAAAATTTCCACTTTCCCAGTTATGGCTGTTACTATAGCTGAAGTCGGGAGTAAATATGATTCTGGTAAGAGTATCCGGCTGCCATTCCATGCGGAAATTTATGCCGAAATTATCATTTTTTGTATTACTCCGGTTCTGTTCGTCATAATAAGAGCTACTATCGTTAGGCAGATAATTTTGTTGGGAACTTTTGCTGCTGGCTTCATTGTCGGAATGGGAATACCGGGCATTGCCTCCTAATGTCATCTTTTTATTAAATTCTTTACTGAAATTTAATCCGGCATTGCCCGAAGAAGTAATACCATTTCCTGCTCCGCCACGACCAAATCCCCGTCTGCCTCCACCTCCCATGTCTGCAAACATGGTGGAAGCAAGATCTGAAAACCCCATGTTGTTTGTATTATTTATTCCTCCCATGAAAGTAATCTGATCATTGTTGATGAAACGGTTTACCATAGCATTGCCTTCGTATCGGTCTTTACTGCCGTAACCGGCAAACGCGTTACCAAACCAGCCCTGTTTCATGCCAGGTTTTACAGTCAGGTTGATAACAGTCTCCTCTTCTCCGTCATCAAATCCGGTCATTATGGCCATATCGCTTTTCTTATCCAGAACTTGTACCTTATCTATCATTTTGCTGGGTAAATTTTTAGATGCGACTTTTGGGTCGTCGGAAAAGAACTCTTTCCCATCTACCATCACTTTCTTCACTTCTTTACCATTGACGGTTATTTTTCCGTTGCTATCTATTTCAACACCAGGCATCTTTTTTAGCAAGTCTTCAAGTACAGAACCTTCGGTTACTTTATAAGAATCTGCATTGTATTCCATGGTATCGTTGCGGACAACAACTTCCGGGGCTTTGCCTATGACAACTGCTTCGCCTAATTGAATACTTCCATCGCTTAGTGCCAGTTTCCCTACATTAACCGGATTTGTTTTCCCCGTAATACGCAGTGGTTGATATAAAGGATCATAACCAACAAAGGTAATGTGTAATAAATAGTTTCCGGTTTTGATATTTTTCAAGGTAAAACTACCATTATTTCCGCTGACCGTACCACGAACCAATGCACTGTCTTTTACACTTAGCAAACGGATGGTTGCTTGTTCTACAGGTTCATTCGTGCTTTCTTCCACTACGACCCCATTAACATTTACTCCCGAATTCTGTGCTGAAAGAGACAGTGAGAGGAGTATCAATACTATCAAAATGAGGTATTTTCCCGATTTTATCATAAACTTGTATCTTTTAGTTCTAAATAAGTCTGAGAAAAATAGACAGTCTTTGTTTATATTAGTTTAATGTTTAATTGTTCTATTTGATATAATTAACAATAAGTCGTATATTGCCGTCAATTACGGGAGACTCGTTTTATGCAAAGTGAATTGATGTTGTTAGCCGAATTAAGAAGAGGAAATAAGGAGGCATTCTCTATTTTATTTACTTCTTATTATAAAGATTTGGTCCGGTTTGGAGGAGTTTTTCTTTCGAACAAGATGGTTTGTGAAGATATCGTTCAGTCTGTATTTCTTAATTTATGGAATGATCGTGCAAGCCTGGAAATAACCACATCACTAAAATCTTATTTATTGACTTCCGTTCGCAATAGATGTATGAATGAGATTCAACACCGGAACATAGTGCATGAACATGCTTCTGATATGATGTCTAATCCGGTGCTGGATGAAATTAATACGGAAAATTATGTGTTGTTTTCCGATCTGCAAACTCATTTCCTTTTGGCATTACAACAAGTTCCTGAAGCGTTTCGGTTACCTTTTGAAATGAACCGTATGCAGGGAATGAAGTATAAAGATATTGCTATACGGCTGAATGTATCGGAGAGGACTGTAGAGGTGCGAATAAGTAAGGCGCTGGAAATGTTACGTACTTTATTGAAGGACTTTTTGCTTTGTCTTGTATGCTTATTGAGGTTACTCTGAATTTTAATTATAAATAACGTTGTTTTAATGTGGATGCTACTCTCTGAATTGTCTTATTTATAGTAAAACAGAATATGGAACAATCAGAAAAACAAATAGAAGAATTGGTCATTGCTTATCTTTCCGGCGTGGCTACTCCGGAGGAGATAACTATGCTAGCTGCATGGGTAAAGAAAAATCCTGAAAATAAACGGCATTATGAACAATTACAAAACTTATGGCAGTTATCAAATCCGCAGTTTTTAGTGACTGATGATGATTTGGAAAAGGCTCATGCTAAAGTAATGGGTAAACTGTCATTACAGCCATGGTATCTAACTTTATATAAATACTGGCAGCAAGTTGCAGCAGTTTTGCTATTGCCTTTACTGATTCTTTCCGCTTATTTTTATTTTAGAAATGATGCGGGCAAGAATTATGTTGCTTATCAAAAAATAACTGTGCCGTTTGGAACCTATTCGCAAATAAATTTACCGGACGGGTCAGTGGCATGGTTGAATGCGGGTAGTACGTTAAAATTTCCGACAGTTTTCAAAAAGGGGGAGAGAAGTGTGTTTTTATCGGGCGAAGCTTTTTTTGAAGTGGAATCGGATAAAGAAAACCCTTTTATTGTAGCAACCGATCTGTTAAAAGTGAAAGCTACCGGAACGGCTTTTAATGTCGAGGCCTATAAAAAAGAACCTGTTGCTGTGACTATGGTAAGAGGTAAAGTACATGTACAGTTGAATAACGAAGCAGATAAAGTCAGTTTGAAACCAGGAGAGCGGTTGCTGTATGGAGACGTAAATAAATCCTTTGAAATAACGGAAACAGACCCTTATAAATGGTACGCATGGAAAGATGGCAACCTTATCTTCAGGGATGACTCTCTTTCTTATATTTTAAAGAAAATCGGTCAGATTTATAATGTAGATATTACGATCCGTGACCCTGAAATAGGAATGCAGCCCTATAGAGTAACATTTGAGAAGGAATCGTTGCCTGTTATCCTTGAATTGATGAAGCTTACGGCTCCGATTGATTATAAAGTGTATGAACCGAGAAAATCTTCGGATAATCGTTATAATAAAACACATATTGAATTTTATAGTGTAAAAAGAAAACCATAACATTTATCATTTAATTTTTAAATCGTATGAATATGAAAAAACTGATTGTCGGAGCAGCCTTTTTGTTGGTTGCCTCTTTTCTTTCATTTATGTTTGCCGGGGAACCGGTTCGGGTTATTGTGTTTGGTGCCCATCCGGATGATTGTGATATTTATGCAGGAGGTACGGCGGCTTTATTTTCAAAAATGGGGCATAAGGTGAAATTTGTTTCTCTAACTAACGGAGATAAAGGGCATCACCAAATGCAACCGGAGGCATTGGCTGCTCGTAGAAAACAGGAGATGCAAGAAGCAGCCCGTAGTTTGGGCATTGTTTATGAGAATCTGGACAACCATGATGGAGAATTAATGCCGACATTAGAAAACAGGAAAGCGGTTATTCGCATGATCTGTGATTGGAAGGCTGATATTGTGATAACACATCGTCCTAATGATTATCACCCGGATCACCGTTATACCTCGACAATTGTACAGGATGCTGCTTATATGATTTCTGTACCTTTAATGGTTCCGGGAGGCGAACCTTTGTTAAAAGCTCCGGTCTTTTTATATATGCATGATAATTTTCAGAAACCGGCTCCGTTTTCACCGGATATCGTGATTGACATAACTCCTGTGATTGAACAGAAGTTGGATGCAATTTGTGCCCACGAATCGCAGGTATATGAATGGTTGCCTTGGAACGGAGGGTATGAAGAAGATGTACCTGCGGATGTAGCAGGCAGGAGAAAACTTGTAGCTGATCATTTGTTGAGAAGGAAAATGTCTGATAAATACCGTGAACCGGCTCTTAAATGGTACTCTCCGAAGCAGGTGAAAAATATCTCTTATTTTGAAGCTTTCGAGATTTGTGAATATGGAAATGAGCCTGATAAGGAAGAAGTCCTGCAACTATTTCCTATGTTACCCAGATAGTATTAATATAAGTTAATCAAGCCTTTTCTAATGTGGAAGAATTTTTGTACGCTGTCTTATTTATAGAGATCAGAGAATATAAATTTTAACCTTAAAAACGAATGGATATGGAAAAACTGAACAGCGGATAAATTTAAATTTCAGTTGATTCTAAATATAAAAGGGAAGGTCTGGTACACCTCCCCTTTAGATCATTTAGTTTCAAAAATGTGCATAATAAACCTTATTTTCTAACTAAACATACAAAAATATGAAATCTTGTTCGATTAAGGAAATCACAGGGCATTTTTTTGCCTCGAAAACATTTCTGGTTATGAGAATATGTCTAATACTATTGATTTGTTGCGTAATGCAATCTGTGGCATCAACCTCTTACTCCCAAGTAACAACACTGACAATGAAGCTGAATGATGTTTCTATCGAGGAAGTGTTGGATCAGATAGAATCTCAAACAGAATTCCGTTTTTTATACAATAAAAAGGTGGTAGATGTAACGCGCAAAGTAGATATTTCCGTTAAGAAAGAGAATGTAACCGAAATATTGAATACTTTATTTAAAAATGGAAATATTTCATACGTAATTAGCGATCGCTATATTGTTCTGAAAGATAAAGTTGAAACAAAAGATGTCCAACAGAAAAAAAAGATAACCGGTAATGTCTCTGATAAAAGCGGAGAGCCTGTTATTGGGGCGAATGTGGTAGTAAAAGGTACGGCCAATGGTGTAATAACAGACATTGACGGTAATTTCTCGATAGAAGTACCAAATAGTAATGCGATTCTGCAAGTATCCTATATAGGATATAAACCACAAGAGGTACCAATTAATGGAAAAAATAGGATAGATGTTGTGCTAGCTTCCTCTATAGAAGAATTGAACGAAGTGGTAGTCACGGCTATGGGCATCAAACGTGAGAAAAAGGCATTAGGGTACGCTATGCAGGAGATAAAGACGGATAATTTGATTGAAAATCGTTCGGAGAGTGTGTCTAATATGCTGCAAGGTAAAGTGGCAGGAGTGCAGATTTCACAATCAGGCACAGGAATGGGAGGATCGACGCGTGTAATCATGCGTGGTTTAAGTTCGCTAAGTGGAAATAACCAGCCTCTATGGGTGGTAGACGGGATTCCGATTAGTGATAATATGCAAGGGGAGGCGACCGAATGGGGAAATCCGGATTATTCCGGTGGAGCGTCCGAAATTAATCCGGAAGATATTGAGAGTATTTCGGTATTGAAAGGAGCCAATGCTGCTGCGTTGTATGGTAGCCGTGCCCAAAACGGAGCAATTCTTGTGGTGACTAAAAAAGGAAAAATAGATCAGCCTTTAACTATAGAATATAATGGAAATGTAAGTTTTAGTACCCCTTATGAATCTTATAAACTGCAGAATATATACGGTCAGGGTAGTAACGGGCAATATTCGATAGATGCAAAGGGAAGTTGGGGACCGGAAATGGATGGTAGTATGACAGTCCCGAACTGGAGAAACAGTATTTACGGAGATGATCGTTATCAGCCATATGCTATGACTCCGCAAAATAGTCAGATGATGGATTTTTATCGTACTGGAGTGAATTATAATAATAGTGTCTCTTTGGCTGCCGGAGGCAAATCTTTATCGGGACGTATGGCATATTCGGATTCCAGAAATAATGGTGTCACGCCTTCTCATAATTTAACTCGCCAGTATATTGATGCCAACCTTAATTTTTCGAACCAATGGTTGCAGGTTGGGATGAAAGCTAATTATATCCGGCAGAAAGGACGGAATCGTCCGGATCAGGGAGAGTATGGTATTGCCAACCAGTTTATAAAAATGCCAAGAAGTATCCGTACTGTCGATTTGGAAAATCCGGAAGGCTTGGATGGAAATCCTGTAAATTGGAGCGGAGCCAGTAATGAATACATTAATCCGTATGCTTATTATTATAAAGGGAATGGTAATAAAGATGTCATGAACCGCTTTATCGGCCAGATAAATGCTTCTATAATTTTCACCGACTGGTTGCGCCTGAACGGTAAGGTTGGTTTGGACTGGTATGATACCGACCGGAGAATAATGATGCCGTTTTCATATAATTCGGGCAGCAATCAATATACGATTTATACAAATACATTTCAGGAAATAAACTCGGATGTTATGCTTAACTTTAATAAAACATTCGGTGATTTTTCTCTTATGGCAAATTTGGGTGCAGCTTTCCGTGCGGAAACGAGTAAAGTACTGAATGCGCGTTCCGGACGTTTTACCGTTCCTGGCTTAGTTGCTATATCTAACGGCGGGAATAAAACGGTGGAAGAAGGCTTCAGCAAAAAAGAGGTTCATTCTGTTTTAGGCAATGTGCAGTTCGGATATAAAAGTATGGTTTATTTGGATTTAACCGGGCGTAATGACTGGTCTTCTACTTTACCATCCGATAACTGGTCTTATTTCTATCCTTCTGTTAGTTTAAGTGGGATAATATCGGAGATGGTTAAATTGCCGGAACAGATTTCTTTCCTGAAGATTCGTGGTTCATGGGCAAAAGTGGGTAATGATACAAGTCCATATCGTCTGTATCCGGTGTATGGAGTATACACAATTATTACACCCGTATTGGGTTCATCTGCCCCGAACGGATTTCCGTTGGCTACATTGAAACCGGAATCAACCAACTCTTATGAAACTGGTTTAGACTTACGTATGTTTAGTGGAAGAATAGGTTTGGATTTTACGTATTATAATTCAAAAACTACCAATCAGATATTGGGAATATCGGTGGCTCAGTCTTCCGGTTATACTACGAAGTTAATCAATGCCGGAGAAATGGCCAGCCATGGTGTCGAGTTGATGCTTAACTTTATACCTGTTCAAACCAAAGATTGGCAATGGGATGTAAATTTGAATTGGGGTACGAATATGTCTCGTTGTATAAAATTGGATCCTACGGTGAAACGTTGGGATATGGGAGGTGTACGCATTGGTAACGTTGTTGTCCGGGAAGGTGAAAAATTTGGCGACATTATAGGAAAAGCTTATGTTCGTGATGAGGTTGGCAACATGAAAATTAATGCTGATGGCTTGCCAATTTTTGAAAGCGATAAGGTAATTGGCAATATGATGCCAGACTGGACAGGGTCTGTATCTACTACTCTTCGTTGGAAAGATGTGATATTTAATATGTTGATTGACATAAAACATGGTGGTGATGTTGTGTCTGTAACAGATGCATATGCCTGTAAATTGGGTAATTCGGAACGGACGTTAGCACATCGTGATGGAGGGTTGGTTGTGAAGGGTGTCAGTGTGGATACCGGCCAGCCTAATACTGTAGCTATTACTTCTCAGCAATTTTATGAAACAGTGGGAGGCCCGGACGGTGTTGCCGAAGAATTTTTATATGACGGTTCGTATGTAAAAATGCGTGAAATGTCTGTCGGTTGGAATTTACCTAAAGCATGGATCGATAAAACTCCATTGAAAAGTGTAAAATTTTCACTCGTTGGGCGCGATTTGTTTTTTATAAAGAAAAATACGCCGTCAAATCCGGAAGGAGCCTTTTCACGTAGCGATTATGCACAGGCATTTGAAATTTCATCTATGCCGCCGACAAGAAGTTTTGGCTTCAATTTGAATGTTAAATTTTAAATCGAATTGAGTTATGAAAAATAAAATAAAAAATATATTTACCATAGGTTTGTTTGCCTGCTTGTTGTCTGGCTGTACAGATTCATTTGTGGAATTAAATAAAAACCCGTTGGCATCTTCATCACTTAATCCTGAATTGGTATTTCCTTTTGTTACATGGAAAGTTACGAATATAGCTTGGGATAATTATCAGTTGGGCGATCAATTAGGGGTTGCTTTATATGCTCAATACATTGCAAATACATCAACGGGTTATAGTGTGGACCGTTATGTGTATGAAGACGCTTACCCTACAGGAGGTTTGTGGGGGCCTCACTATACGGGAGTTATGAAAAATATAAAAATGGTAGGTAGCCAGATAACCGAAAACCCGCATTCAGTCCAGACTTATCAACTAATGCGTATCATATTGGCTTATTCTTCGGCTAAGATGACTGATATATACGGAGACATGCCCTATTCGGAAGCTGGAATAAATATCGAACAACCAAAGTATGATAGTCAAAAGGATATTTATAATGATGTTTTTAAAGAACTGCGTGAAGCTGTTGAAGTTTTGCAAAGCGGATTGAAAGGCCAGAATGCATTAGGCAATTCCGACTTTATTTATAATGGAGATGTCTCTAAATGGATAAAGTTTGCCAATTCAATTCGTCTCCGGTGTGCGATACGTCTTTCTTTTATAGATCCTGAAAAAGCACGCCAGGAAGGTGAGGCGGCTTTGGCTGCCGGAGTTATGTCTTCAATAGATGATGGTGCAACCTGTATGACAAATAAAGATGATTGGAATAGCTTGGGGTATCCGTTAATTACGATCAGTCATTGGGGTGAGTTTAGGGTGAGTGCTACATTGGTCGATATTCTGGAAAATACGGGGACGGTGGTTGATCCCCGTGAAACACTTTATATAGGAAAAACGAAATTGTTTGTAACAGAAGGAAAAGGAGCCGCTTACAAAGGCGTTCCAAACGGATTGCCGGCAGATCAGTTGGCTATGCCTGGCTACACATTGGATGAAAATTCGAATGTACATGGAATGATGTTTTTCCCTAACTGGAATACAGCAGGAGTAGATCCTACAAGTGTCTGGATTACCAAACGCTATCCGGTAATGCGCTATTCGGAAGTCTGTTTCTTGAAAGCTGAAGCTGCTCTTCGCGGGTGGAATGGAGCCGGAAATGCCAAAGGTAATTATGAAGAAGGTATCCGGACTTCTTTCGCAGAATCAAGAGATGGTATAGATACCAAGCTTTTGGATCTGACAAAAGATGAGACGTATATAACGACGGGAAACGTAGCCTGGGATGTTTCCGGTGATTTTGAGTCGAACCTGAAAAAGATTATAACTCAAAAATGGATAGCGCTATATCCGGTTGGTGCCGAAGCTTGGGCTGAGTTTCGCCGGACAGGGTACCCTGATTTGAAACCGATTGTCAGATGTGATGATTCGAATATCAAACCCGGAGAATTTATTAAAAAAATATATTACCCCGATGAAGAACGGCGTATTAATAAGGCTCATGCTACCGATAAAAACCTGAATAACGGCAAAGGTGACGGAGGCCATGTTCGTGTTTGGTGGGATACAGGTAGATGTAAATAAAGTAGTACGTTAAATACAATCTGATATAATATGAAAAATTTGATTCCTGTCTTAGCAACATGTATGTGTATGATGAGTGCTTGTTTGCCTTCGGGTAAGAAAGAAACAATGAAAGTACCAGTTAATAATGCGTTGACTCAAGACGTTTTTGTCCCAGAAGACCATGGATATAAGTTAGTTTGGGAAGACAACTTTGATGGAACAGAATTGGATACGACCAAATGGAAATGTCGTCAAACCGGTCCTCGGCGTATTGGATATAACGATCCGTCTATGGTAAAGGTAGAGAACGGTAATCTATTACTTATGTACGACATTAAGAAAGATAGCGTTCTGGCGAGTATGGTTGGAACAGGTGAAACTTATATGACGACTTATGGTTATTTTGAATGTCGTGCCAAACTACAAAAAGGTGATGGACCTTGGGCTGCCTTTTGGTTCCAGTCTCCACAGATATCAAATGGAGAAGATCCGGGTAAGTTTGGTACCGAAATAGATATTTTCGAGTACTTCAAAGGGTTAGGTGCTGATACGTTGACACATTGCTTGCATTGGGCTTATGGACCTAATCAGAAATCGAGTGGTCAGATGACCAGTTACCTGGAAGGACTTTCCGAAGGGTTCCACACGTTTGCTTTGGAATGGACGGATCAGAAATATTCGTTTTTTATAGATGGATTGAAATATCATGAGCAGACTGTCGGTATTTCTAATATTGACGAATATATGATTCTGAGTATGGAGATTCCTGCAACTTTGGAAGGTATAAAGAATGCTTGTGCTCCTGATACGTTTATAGTAGACTATGTAAAGGTTTATAAGAGGTAAGATTGTATGAGGTGCAAATATTTGCCTGGGTTATTTTTACTTTGTGTACTTTGGGCTGGGAATTTATTTTCCCAGCCTTTGGTAAAAGGCTATAAACAAACGGATATTTCGGATATGGTCTTGATTTATCAGGGAGGGGCACATCGTATGGATTGGACAGCCGATCAATTTTTGCCTTATGTTGTCCACCAGAATGCGGATGGCAATAAAAACTGGTTATTCGATGGCTTTTTATTTCTTGAATTTAAGGATGGTAAAGGCCGTTGTTATGCTTCCCGTTATGAGAAACTGCCGGCCCGGAAGCAAGAATGGATTTGGTTGATGGATCGTGTTTTTGAGAAAGGTAAATCGTTGTATGCATTGAACGAATGTATTCAATCGCAGATTGAAGAAATTGGAGCCCCTTCTTTTCGCCATAAAGTTGTAATAGGATTACCGGAACCAATTCCTGATCAGAAAGATTGGGGAACATTAGATGGACAGTCTTTGGATTTTTCGAATGATGCCGATAAATTAAAAGCTTGTCGATGGTATATTGACGAATTGACCAAACGTTTTAAAGAAGCAGGATTTGCTAATTTGGATTTGGCTGGTTTCTATTGGGTATCGGAAGATATAGTTACAAGCAAAGCACTTACTGTTCCTATCGGAGATTATATACGTTCTAAAGATTTCTTGTTTTACTGGATTCCATATTGGAATGCGATGGGATATAGCGATTGGAAAGAATTAGGATTTGATGTGGCTTATGCACAACCGAACCATTTCTTTGAAGCCTCTATACCGGATCAACGGATTGACGAAACTTGCCGTTTGGCACGTACTCATAATCTGGGACTTGAAGTAGAGTTTGATGAACGTGTATTTGCTGGTCAGAAAGATTCCTTTTATGATCGTCTGGTTGCTTATTTGGATCGTTTTGAGAAAAATGGGGTTTATGACGATGCCGCTATTGCTTATTATGAAGGAGGAGGGGCCATATTGGGTTTTTCAAAATCCTCAAATCTCAAAGATAGGGCATTAATAGACAGGTTGGCTTCTTTAGTTTGTAAAAGAAGGCAAATCCATGAGGCTTCAGATCTTATTATCGGTTTGGATGATTCGATATGGAAAGTAACACAACAAACACCTTATATTGTTAGTACGAAAGGTTTGCTTGAAAAACAATATGGTTATATAGAGTTAAAAGCGAAGTTGCTTTCCGATAATCCCGATGTAAAAGTATCGGTGCGCCTCAAACCTGTAAAAAGATTGTATGGCTCGGGGGCACAAAGTGGAGAGATAACCCTGTTGGAGTATGATGGTAAGTATCCGGATTGTATAAAAGGTGGAATTTTTTCCAAAGAATTAAATTGGGAGACGGGTAATAAGAAAGGAGCTACACTTCCTGTTTTTAATTTGTCGGGAGATTACCATTCTTTTATTTGTGAATGGACGGCCGGAAATATAAAGCTATATGTTAATGATGTTTTGTTTTTTTCTATGGATGACGACTTTAACGGAGATACAGAATATTGGCCGTTCAATCAGCCTTTTTATCTGGAAATAGAAATACATTCCCAAGTGAAAGAATCTGTTTTGAAACTTAATAAAGTGTCATTTGATTAGTTATGGTAAAAACGGAAGACAGGCAGGACTTGTCATAAATACATAAAGAGAAGAAGATAGTCTTTTAG
This sequence comes from Parabacteroides chinchillae, assembly GCF_900108035.1. Lineage (GTDB taxonomy): Bacteria > Bacteroidota > Bacteroidia > Bacteroidales > Tannerellaceae > Parabacteroides > Parabacteroides chinchillae. The sequence goes on along the minus strand of NZ_FNVS01000009.1, from coordinate 17,282 downwards.
TTTGATCCGGAGTATTTTTAAAGATTGTGAAATTCGATACTCCACCGTTTTTATTGAAACGCCGAGAGTCTTTGCGACCTCGGCGTTTGTTTTTTCACCGAAACGACTTAACGTAAATGTCTCGCGATAACCTTCGGGTAGTTCATTAATTGCATTTTGGATGTTTTGGCTCAGTTCGTTTATGAAGTAATAATCCGGATTTTCAAATTGGTCTTTTAGTTTTTCGTAGAGTATGGAATGTATTCTTTCATGATAGATTTGTTTTTTTATAGCATTCAGACAACGATGTTTGGCGGAAGTAAACAAGTAGGATTTTAATGAATTTTCGATGACGAGTTTTTCTTTTGTTTCCCAAATAAATAACATAAGGTCTTGAATTAGTTCTTCTGAATCTTCATCAGGGATGTACTGTGAAGCAAATTCACATAAAGGTGAGTAGTACTTCACAAACAACTGTTTGAAAGCATCTTTATTTCCTATCCTCATTAATTCAAATAATGATGCGTCTTCCATACGTATTAGATATACTTTTCCCAGTAAGGCAAAGGTAATTTTTTAATTGTAAAAACAAATGAAACTACATAAAATCAAAAGGAAAAGAAAAAATATTGCCATATGTCTGAAAAAAGTTTCATACTCGTTTAGGGTATGATATGGAAAGTATTGTCTTATTAATAGAAGGCGGTTATATGGAAGAGAAAATTAAATATGATGAGTTAACGGAACCGGGTGGCGTAATTTTATTAAAATACGTCCGTGGGGAAGCTTCGGCAGAAGAGCGGAGACTGGTTGAAGACTGGTTGAAAGAGAATAATGAACATGAAAAAGAACTTCTCCAGATCGCTCGTATTTATTTTGCGCAGCGAACACAGAAGCGTTTGGCTGATCGTGATCCGTTAAAAGCATTTAATCAGATTCAGAGTAAATTGAAGAAACGTTCTTTCAATTTATATTTTCGCCGTATTGTTGCGGTTGCCGCTTGTTTTATTGGGGCATTTTTATTGTCTGTAACTTTAGTTGATATGAAGAACTTTAAAGCGTTACGTTTGATAAAGCCTCAGTCAGTTACGGTTCAAGCCAATGCCGGTATGCGTACAAATCTGGAATTGCCGGACGGTACGGTCGTGTGTTTAAATTCAGGTAGTTCGATTACTTATCCTTTGCCTTATGATAAGGATCAACGGAAAGTATCATTAGTAGGCGAAGCTTATTTTAAAGTAACGCATAATCCTGAATGTCCTTTTATCGTTGGCGTAATTGACGACAAAATGTCTGTAAAAGTATTAGGAACAGAATTTAATTTGCAGGCATATGCCGGAGAAAACAAGATATGTGCCACATTGGTAAACGGACGTATTGATCTTGAGATTAAAACAGCAAAAGGACAACTTAGCAGGGCACTTTTGCCTTCGGAGAGAGCCTCCTATGATTTATTATCTAATACTTTGAATGTAGAAACAGTAAATACTATGTATGATACAGGGTGGATGGAGGGAAAGTTAATGTTTAAGGACAGCCCTTTACCAGAAGTTCTAAAGAGATTGTCTTATTTCTATAATGTCGATTTTGAGGTTAAGGATGCGATTATTAAGAGCTATTGTTTTACTGGTACATTTGTCAACCGGCAATTACCTCAGATATTGGATTATTTGAAAATATCATCAAATATAGATTATAAGATAAATCATGTCTTGACGGATGACAGCGAGAAAATAACGAAAACCAAAGTTATCCTTTGGAATAAAAAATAATGATTGATGTCTAATAAAATCAGTTTGCCTATGGATAAAACCGAAAAGTAAAACCGACAGACTTACAGAATAAAAACATACGGAAACATGTTACCAGCATCTTCCCGTATGAAATATTCAATAGCAGGTCTTAAAACGAACTAAAGAAATAATTTTTTAATCTTAAATCATTACAAAAATATGACAAAGAATTGTTATATCCAACTTGGTGCACACTTTTATGGTAGATTCTGGTGGGTGCCTAAATTAACGAGAACCATGAAGTTAACCTGTTTATTACTGTGTATGTCTATCAGTATTGCATTCGCTTCTCATTCGTATGCACAAACTGCAACATTGTCAATCCGCATGACGGAAAAAACAGTGGCGGAAATTCTGGAAACGATAGAGAAACAAACCGACTTCCAGTTTTTCTACAATAGCAAGCTGATAAATGTAAACCGGAAAGTTTCTGTAAACGCACAGGATGCAGATGTTTTTGTTGTGCTGAATCAATTGTTCGAGGGCTCAGATGTTCACTATAAGGTGGTGGATAGGGATGTGATTCTGACAAAGATGAATGTTCCGGTTGATGAAAAGACAAGAATAACCGGACGTGTTTTGGATGAATATGGAGAACCGATAATTGGAGCGAATGTCCTTGTTAAGGGTACTTCCTTCGGCTGTATTTCAGATATAGAAGGAAAATTTGAATTTGAGACTCAGGATATTGGAAATGGGGTATTGCAGGTTTCATATATTGGATATATTACTCAGGATATACCATTGAAAGGGAAAACAAGCTTAATTGTAAAACTGGAGACGGATGTATTGAAGGTATCGGAAGTCGTTGTAGTAGGGTATGGGTCAGTAGAAAAAAAGGAATTGACTTCTGCGGTTACGTCTGTTTCCAGCAAAGACTTTTTACAAGGAGCGTTTACTAGTCCGTTGTCTATGATTGATGGAAAAGTTTCAGGTGTGAGTGTTTCAAATCCGGCAGCAGCAGATCCGAATGCATCTCCTAATATACAAATGCGTGGTGCCTCTTCTATTGATGCGGGAAATACGCCGTTGGTTATAGTTGATGGAATGCCGGGAGCTGATTTGAGAAACATTGCAAATCAGGATATAGAATCGATAACAATTTTAAAAGATGGTTCGGCGGCAGCTATTTATGGTTCTCGCGCTGCTAACGGGGTTATTTTGATTCAGACGAAAAAAGGTAAGGCAGGAAAAGTTTCTGTTACCTATGATGGCTATATGGATCATGACATGGTTGCTAATAAGCCGGAAGTCCTTTCTGCAGAGGAGTTTCTGGCACATAAAAGAGATATAGATTTTGGCAGTCATACAAATTGGTATGATCAGTTATTGAGGAAAAATAACATAGACCAGAATCACTACGTTGCCATATCCGGTGGAGGAGAGAATCTAACATTCCGGGCTTCGGCTAATTACAAAACGAAGGAGGGGTTGGATATTGGTTCTTCCCGAAAAGAATATGGTGTCCGAATGGGGTTTTCTGCTAAAACGTTGAAAGGATTGTTGGAAGTGAGTGGAAATTTGTCTACACGCGTAATAAATGAAGAATATGTAGACTATAAAGTGTTTCAGCAAGCAGTTAAGCTGAACCCTACTCATCCGATGATGGATAAAGACGATCCTGATAAATATAGTATTTTGTACGGATTTGACACCTACAATCCTGTAGGAGATATAAAAGACCAGGAAAATGGCGGAGATAGGCAGTTCTCCCTTGCCGATTTTAAAATTAAGTTGAATATTTTGCCTAATCTGAATACCGAGGTTTCTTTGGCAAGACAAAGCCAAGAGTATTTGAGACGCCTGTACATCAATTCCAAGCATAAAGAATCTGTAGATAACATGCGTCAGGGGCGTGCTCGGTTGCAGAATGAAAACTGGACGGATTATACCTTTGAATGGATTGGTAATTATTTCACTTCAATAGATAAACATACCATTAAATTAATGGCAGGATATTCGTACCAAGAGTTTAATCATCGGATGTTTTTTGCAGAAAATGCGAACTTTCCCTCTGATGTGCTTTCTTACAATAATCTGCAAGCGGGGGATTGGAATATGGCCTCCGGACGTTTGGGTATGGAATCATTGAAAGAAAAAGAAAAGACAATCGGTTTTCCTGCCCGTTTAAATTATAACTATGATGATACGTATTATTTGACTGCTTCCGTCAGGTATGAAGGGAATAGCAAATTTGGCGCTAATCATAAATGGGGTTGGTTTCCTGCGGCCTCAGCTGCATGGCGTTTGTCTAATTTGCCTGTGATAAAGTCTGTTAAGAATATTGATGAATTAAAGCTTCGTTTCTCGTATGGAGCAACGGGACGTTCCGGCTTCCCGATGTATTCGGCACTGGCTCGTTATAAAGGGGGCGAAAGATGGCAGAATGATCTTGGACAGTGGATACAGACATGGGGACCGGCAAATAACCCCAATCCCGATTTGCACTGGGAAAAACAGATATCGTATAATTTAGGGCTCGATTTCGGATTCTTTCAGAATAAGCTATCCGGTAGTCTTGATGCTTATATACGGAAAGGGAAGGACGTTATTTCCAATTATGATGCTCCTCTTCCTCCTTTCATGTATGACCAGATATTTACAAACGTAGCCTCTACCAGTTCAAAAGGCATCGAACTAACGCTGAATTGGGATGCAGTCCGGACAAAGGATTTTTCTTATTCAACAAATGTTATAGTATCTTATACCAAGTCTAAATTGGATAAATTCTCAAATGGTACATATCAGAAGGGATATATGGACCGTTATTATTTGCCTGCTCCCGGACTTCCCGGATATGCACAGCGTTTGAAAGATGGAACGGAAGTTGGAACATTTTGGGGGTTAAAATATGCGGGAGTCGATGAGAGCGGTAATATGTTGGTGTGGAAGGATGCCAAAGAAGGAGGCGAGAAAATACTGGCTAATGGGGTTGCCAGTGATGCCGACAAAGGCAACATTGGGCATGGAGCTCCTCGGTATGCATTGACTTGGGGGAATACGTTGCGTTATAAAGGCTTCGATCTGACTTTGTATTTTCAGGGAAAGTTTGACTATCAGATATTGAATATGTATCAAATGTATTATGGTTTGATGGCGGAGCCGGGTATTAATTTGTTGAAAGATGCTTATGGGAAGAATGGACATATTACTTCGGGAAAGGTGATGTGTGATTACTTTCTGGAGAACGGAAATTATTTCAGACTTGATAATATTACTCTAGGGTGGACTCCGAGTTTAAAAACAGACTGGATTAGCAATTTGAGAATATACGGTACAATAAAGAATGCTTTTACGCTTACCGGATATTCCGTAATGGACCCTACGGCTGTTGATATAAATGGCTTGGAACCGGGTGTCAGCGGTCTTAATGTCTATCCGGTGGCTCGTTCTTTTACAATTGGGATCCAAATATCTTATTAACCTTAAATTATCTATTATTATGAAGCTGTTTAAATATATAATAAGTTTATGTATAGTTGGCTCCGTTTGGGTTTCGTGTACGAATCTGGATGAAGAGGTTTTCAGTCAGATTACGGCTACCAACTATTATCAAAATAGTGAGAATGTTTATGCTGCTCTGACAAGCAATTATACATGGGCTCATAAAACAGGATGGGAAGATGCCCGTTATTTTTTACAGGAGGTAACGGCCGATCAATTAATGATTCCCACCCGTGGAAAGCATGGATATAACGGTGGTGAATATGTTCGTTTACATGAGCATAAATGGACAGTGCAGGAAAATTTTGTTTATAATGCATGGGTTGGGCCTTATAAGGGAGTTACGTTGTGCAATAATGTGATTTCAGATTTTGAAAAATTAGATTTTTCTAGATTTAAATTAAATGAGAATGTAAAAAATCAGTATATTGCCGAAGTACGTGGACTTAGAGCTTGGTATTATATGTTTTTGATCGATTTTTTCAGATATGTGCCTATAGTTACCGGAGTAGATGAGATAAAAGGACAATCTTCTCCTCAGGAAGTTTTTGATTTTATCGAGTCAGAACTGTTAGCTGTTATTCCGGCGTTGCCGAAAAATATAACTTCTTCACGTCTCGACCAAGGAGGGGCTGCCTCTATATTGGTACGTTTGTATCTAAATGCTGAAAAATGGACGGGAAAGTCCCGTTATGATGATTGCGCGCGCGTTGCTCAGGAAATTATAGACGGTAAATACGGTAGTTATAGTATCGATCCGGATTATCGCGGTCCCTTCCGGGCTGGTATTAACGGATACAAGTCGCCGGAAAACATATTTGAGTTTGCCCATAAAAAAAATTATCTGGAAGCATCATGGATGTACAATATGTGGATGCATTATCAGGATCGTTATTCTTTGGATAATGACTGGCAAGGTTGGAATGGAGGAAATCTAGCTCCGTCAAGAGACTTGAGAGGCAATCTTTACCAAGACAAACTGGGGATGCCATTTGAGAAATTTCCGAATGAGGATATTCGGAAAAAACCGTTTAGAGTGACGAGTGTGGAAGGTGATTATGAAGGCTTTTTCCTTATGGGCACGCAATATAAGTTTGATTATGACAAAGGTTATGGCTATACCGATGAGATCATTACAGGTACAGAAGAATATAACGGAAAGCCTTTGGTTTATGTAGATCAGGTAGGCCGTTTTTCAGAGGGGGAAGCCGGACTAGCTAAAGGTTCCCATGTTATATATGGAGAGGAAAATACAGGGTATCGTTTAATTAAATTTCCTTGGCTTCCTCAATCCAAAGATTTATTTCAAATGAACTCTATTCCTGAAATACGATTGGCGGAAATTTATTATTCATTGGCTGAGTGTAAGTATCGGGCAAATGATAAATTGGGTGCGGCTCGTTTGTTGGATGCTGTGAGAAAGAGATATTTCTCGGCTGCAGATTGGCCTCGTTTTAGTTATGAACAGAACCTTGCAAAACTGACTGATGATGAGTTTGTAGATGAATTGGGGCGTGAATTTTTAGGCGAACGCCACCGTCGCATAGATTTGATAAGATGGAACCGTTTCAGTGAAGGAACTTGGTGGGACAAGAGCCCTGATGCATCAAATCAAGATGTTTTCCCTATACCCTACAGGGCACTCAATGCCAATCCATTGTTAGAGCAAACAACACCTGGTTTTTAATTGTTTAACTATATAAATTACCATTATGAACAAAACAAGTATCGGAAAGCTGTTAGCTTTATTTGTGTGTTGCCTTACTTTGGCAGCTTGTAGTACAAAGAATGACTTTAAACCGTTGTTTGCCGACGATTTGTCGAATGCAGATTATGACCAGGCCGTGTGGAGTATGCAGGATGGTATCTTGACTGCTAATGCCGATCAGGCTATTTGGACGAAAGACCAGTATGAAAATTTTGTATTGGAACTGGAGTTCAAAACAGACGTGAATACTAATAGCGGTGTTGTTATTTATTGTCCGGACAAAAAAGACTGGATTCCTACATCTATAGAAATCCAGATTGCCGACGATCATCATCCACAATGGAAAGAACTTGCGGAAAATCTGCGTTGTGGTGCTATCTTCGGACACAAAGGGGCAAATGAACAGCTGGTTGTTAAGGAGCCGGGTGACTGGAACCAGATGACTGTCACAGCCAAAGGTCAACAAATTGATGTGGAGCTAAACGGTAAAAAGATTGTTTCGGCAAATCTGGCCGATTGGACTTCCGGTACAAAAAATCCTGACGGAACAGATATTCCGGCCTGGTTGCCTAAACCATATTGCGAAATACAACCGAAAGGCTATATCGGTTTTCAAGGCAAGCATGGCGAATCCGGTATATGGTTCCGCAACATAAAGATTAAACAATTGTAAAAGAGCCGGTAGCCTGAAAAAAAATCAGGCTGCCTTTAAACCTTTTGCCTCGTTTTCGGTCTATTGTTTCGAAGCGCTTCACAAACAAGTATTAATTAAACGAATTGGTATAGTTTTATGAAAAAGGTAATAGGTTTGTGTTTAGTTATTGTATTAAGTTCCGTTTCAGTATTTGCCCGCGATGGCAAAAGAATGGATAAAAGAAACGATGATTCATCCAAACGTTATGAAACGATGGTCGAATCATTGAAATTGGATGAAAAACAAGCTGCCGAGTTCCGTAAGATCAATCAGGAATTTGCTGATAAAATGAAGGTCGAGCGTGAAAAAGCAAAGGTTGTCCGTGATAAAAAACGTGCCGAAATGACGGCTATGCGTACAGAACGTGATGCTCAACTGAAAAAAGTTCTTACTGAAGAACAATACAAATTATATCAGGAAAAGATGGCAGCAAAGAAGATTCACCGCAAAGGAAACGGACGAAGATAATTATTTCACTTGAAAGGTGACGGTGGACAGTTGACGGTTGCATACGCAATATTTTTGACTGTCCATTGTTGTTTATCAGCTGTCAACTTTAATATTATATCATGATGAAAAAACTGCTGTTAAGCTTGCTGGTACTGCTGTTATGTGCATGCCATTCCGAAGAATCGTTTTTTAAGATGAGAGGTGTTGTTCTCTCCGTTCACGATCTGGAAACCGTAGATTGGCCCCGCTTGGCTGCCGATAACGGTATAAACACTATTGGTACACATGTTACTCCCAAGGAAGTAGAAGCTTTTATCAAATCTGAAAAAGGGCAGAAGTTCCTTGCCGATTGCAATAAATATGGCATTCAGGTCGAACATCAATTGCATGCTATCCACGAATTATTACCCAGGGAATTATTTTCAGAAGACTCTACCTTGTTCCGTATGGATGAAAACGGGAATCGCGTGGCCGACTTCAATTGTTGTGCCAGCTCTTCTAAAGCATTGGATATAATAGCTGAAAACGCAATTCATTATGCTAAACTACTTCCGTCTACTAATCATCGCTATTATTATTGGCTGGATGATGGTGCACCTCTTTGCTTTTGTCCGGAATGTGCTCATCTTTCCGGAAGCGAACAGGCTTTGATGATAGAAAACCGGATTATACAAGGACTTAAAACGATTGATCCCAAAGCACAGTTAGCCCATCTTGCTTACCATACTACTATGGAAGCTCCCAAGAAGGTAAAACCGGCCGATGGCATTTTCCTTGAGTTTGCACCTTTTTATCGTAGTTGGGAAAAACCTCTTTCCGACGAATTTGCTAGTGGAAGAGGTATGACACATGCCGAAAACATAAGGTTTTTGGAAGATAATTTAAAGGTATTTCCGGCCGAAACCGCAGTTGTACTTGAATACTGGCTGGATGTTTCCTTGTTTAGCGATTGGAAGAAACCGGCTGTTAAACTGCCTTGGCATCCTGACGTATTTATGTCTGATTTGGAAACGTATGCCGGATTCGGTATTAAAAACATTACTTCCTTTGCTGTTTATATGGACGACCGGTATTGGCAACAGTACCCTGACCAGACTTTCCTGAAAGATTATGGTGAAGGAATGAAGCGTTTACAGTAAAACCGGGCAGTGAAAAGCTAATAGTTCAGCCATTGTTTGAAAGAAGATAGCTTTTCTTCACTGATTGTTATCTTTTCTTTGAAAGCCGGTCTTACAATCACAATAATCTTCCCGTTGAAGTAAGGTTCGGCATGATCTACTGCATCTATGCAAAGAATAATCTGTCGGTTGGCCCGGAAGAATCGTTCCGGGTCCAGTTGCTCCATAAGTTTGTTTAATGAGAAGTCTATCGCATGTTCCTGCCCTTTTTTTGTTACGGCAAAGACTACTTTATTCTCCGAATAAAAATAAGCAATACCGGATAATAGTTGCTGAAACCGGAAATAAGGTGTATGAAGCCGGATGGGAAAGGGGCGAGGGGGGATAGAAAGTTGGTATATAAAAAATCCCCCCACAATCTGTAAAAGACTGTAGGGGGATCTCTTTCTATCTGAAAATATCTCTTTTTGCTTTGTCTGAGATAAAATTATAGAGTTGTTAATTTCAAGTTACGCCAGCGAACTTTAATTCCGCCGCCATCATGAATCTGCAATGCGATACGTCCTTGTCCGGCACCGATCTTTTCGTCGTTGATGTTTACCATTTCTTCACCGTTTAACCAAGTCTGTACATTGTCGCCATTTACTTTGATGCGTAGGGTGTTCCAGTCGCCTTCTTTCAGTATGTTTTCTTTTTCATCCGGAATCTGGATCAACCAGCCGCGGCCGTATGATTCATAAATACCGCCTGTGTCATGCCCTTTAGGAGCTACTTCAACTTGCCAGCCGTTTACTTTTGCTCCATCTTCAACGAAAGAACGGATAAACACGCCTGAGTTGCCATCGGCTTCCTGTTTGAATTCAACAGTCAGATCGTAATTGTCATAATAATCGCGTGTAGCCAGATAACCATATTTTTTGTCCGGACCACTTTCGCAAACCAGTAAACCATTATTGTCTACATACCATTTTTCCGTTCCATAGGCTTCCCATCCGGTCAGGTCTTTACCATTGAACAATACAACTTCTTGTCCGGTTTTACGTGGAAGTTCTTTAATTTTAATATTACGGAATGAAGCAGGATAACCATGGTCTTGCAGACATAATACACCTTTCTTTGCTAATCCGTATTCAGTAGCCTTAGCCCATTTGCCGCTGTTCTTTTTTGCATGCCAGTCATCTGTCCAGGCTTCAAATTCCAGAATTTTTTCTCCGTTCAGCCAATGTTCTACATGGCCGTTGTCGAATACGATCTTGGAGTTGTTCCATTCGCCTTGCGGGTTTACTTTCATTTTGGCTTTATCGGGCAGATGCATTGCATAGTCTACGCCTAACTTTTGCCATTCTTCCAGTGGCTCCGGGAAGTTCGGTTCGTCTATCAACTGATATTCCGGGCCGGTTACGTAAGGAACAGAATACTGTGGACGTTCAACCACATGATACAACATGCCGCTGTTTCCACCTTTGGAAAGTTTCCAGTCCCAAGACAATTCAAAGTTCTCATACTCTTTGTCTGTAACGATGTAACCGCTAGCATCGCTACCGTCTCCTTTAGCTTGAATACATCCGTCTACAACATGCCATGGCTGTGTAAGCGTAGTACCGTTGTAATCTTTCCAGCCATTCAATGTTTTACCGTCAAACAACAATTGCCAGCCTTCGGCAACTTCTTCGGGAGAAAGCGTGTTTTGCTCTTTTTCGGCACAAGAAGAGAACAAGGCTAATGAAACTGCACAAGAAGCTAATAGACTGGTGGCAGTCATTTTACTCATAATAAATTCCATTTTTTAGAAGTTAGATTAATATTAGATTTAAATACTTTTCAGCCACAAATATATAGATAAAAACCGAAAGTCAATACAAGAATGTAACAGGATAGATGTTAATAGGATGAAATATGTCAAAATACACTTCTTAGGGAACCTGTTTGAGAGAACGGAATTAGTCATCCCGATCATTTTTGCAAATCATCCCGATGATTTATAAAAATGATCGGGATGAAATATTTTTCTTTGAGTGGTTGTTATTTTGAAACTTAATAATTGGAGAATATAATATTTAGTTTTGTGCCAATCTGTAATCGTTGGGTGCTATTCCTGCTATCATCATGCTCTTTAATAGGTTATTATTTGGTGCGGAACGCAAAATAATGTATATTTATAGCCTAATATGATGTAAATGGATATATGTTGTAACAACGGAACAAGAAATGAAAGCATGAGCGATGCCCCGAACAGGGCTTCGGGAAGCGGAAAGATATCTTTTCCTGCTATTTTAATGCCTGAAAATTTGGAAGTTTCGAAAATTCGTGTAAACACACACACACACACACACACACACACACACACACACACACACACACACACACACACACACACACACACACACATACAATTCTAATTCGCGTGTAATTAAGCAAAAACTTCTTAATTACCAATACTTTCGCAATTCGGCTTATGGCTGTTTTGCGTCTTTTTTTATTGCTCCATTTCTCCTTTTCTCCCGATTCTTTATCCGGCAATTCTCGCTACCCGCGCAATACGGGAGGGTAGTGGATTGTCTGTCTGTCCATGAAATAAAAATAAGAAACCAGATGATACGAACTTTACTTGCCTTTCCGGGCCGCTGCCACCACGCGGTTGCGTGCCTTGCGCTGATCTTTTTATTATCGCCAGCCGCATTAAAAGCACAGAACGGGAATATCGTTCCCGGCACGACTGAACGCGATTCAGTGATGATGCGCACGACGTTTTATTTTTCGCTCGGCAACGGCGAATGGATTGAGCGGAGCGATTACCCGAAATCGGGGTGGTTGGTTCGCTGGGCCGGGGCGAACCCTGATGCACGGATCGTCATCCGGGGTTGGGCGGATGCGAGCGGACGGGCGGTGCTCAACGATACGCTCTCGCTACGCCGTGCACGCACCGTGCGCAACTACCTTGTACGGAAGGGTATCGCCGCCGAACGGATCGCCTACGCGGGTGCAGGCGTGGATACCGGAGCGGAAAGCCCGGAGAAAGCACGCCGTGCCGATGTGCAGGGCATTGTCAGGCTTGCCCTTGCGGATGCACCGGAAGTACGGGCGGAAACCGAAAAGGTTGAGCCGCCTGTTCCGGAGAAAGAAATAACGGTAGAAGAACAGCAGCAAGCGGAACAACCGGCCCTCACGGTAACGCCGGAAACCGTATCTTCTTCTCCCCGCTACGTGGCCGTCAAGACCAATCTTGCGGCATGGGCAGGCACGATTATGAATGTGGCGGCAGACGTGCAGGTGAGCGAACATCTCTCCGTCGAACTTCCGATACTGTGGTGTCCGTGGCACATCGGCAGCAAACACGCCATCAAGACCTTTACCATCCAGCCCGAAGCCCGTTACTGGCTATCGAAGCCCGGCGAAGGGCATTTCTTCGGCGTACACGCACACGTTGGCTGGTTCAACGTGAAGTGGAACCGCGACCGCTATCAAGACACCTCCCGTCCGCTCTTGGGCGCAGGTATCAGTTACGGTTATCTGCTGCCCTTTAATGAGCATTGGGCGGGCGAGTTTACGCTCGGCGCAGGCTATGCCAACATGCGCTATGACACCTACTATAATATAGATAACGGCGCACGCATCGACACACGTACCAAGAACTATTGGGGCATCACCCGTGTGGGGCTTTCCGTGGTCTATCGCTTTAACCTTAAAAAGTAACGGCTTATGAAACAGAAATACACGATAGGATTTATCGCCCTTGTGCTGACAATCTTCCTTGCCGGTTGCGTACACGACTACCCTGGCATGACGGAAGACGGCGAAGAAGGCATCGACCCCACGCTGGTAGAAGTCAACACCGAAGTGACGCTCGACCTGGAACTTGTTCCGCTGGAAATCATCACGCAGAAAAATGCCCGCAGCGGAACAACGAAAGCCAACGACGGCTACCGCCGCCGTTTCATCATCGAGGCGTGGCGGGAGGGCAAGCCCACAGCCCGGCAGGTGACGGTGATGGAGACCGCCGAAGAGGACGGAGACGCGAAAATCACGCTCCCCATCCATCTGAAACTGCATGCGCTGGACTATACTCTCGCCGTATGGACGGACTACGTAAAGGCAGGCACGATGGACGACCTCTATTACGATACGGACAACTTGCAGCAGGTAGCCTGCACCGATCCCTATACGGGTAGCACCGACTATCGGGACTGCCTTTATGGAACCGCCGCCCTCGACCTGCGGCAATACCGAGACGAATGGAATGCAAAAGTGCAGATAAAAGTGGACATGGTGCGCCCGCTGGCGAAGTATGAGATTATAGCTACCGACGTGAAGGATTTCCTCCGCAAGACAAAGAAGCAACGTGCCGATGATGAAACATTTACGATTACGTTCTCCTACGGCTTCTACCTCCCCACGGTGTTCAACGTCCTCGCGGGCAAGCCTGCGGATTCGCGGACGGGAATAGCCTATACCACCCCGCTCGCCGTCCCCACAGACGGACAGGAGGAATGCTCCATCGGAACGGACTTCGTGTTTGTGAACGGCACGGAATCGTTCGTCAGCCTCTCGATGGAAATACGCGACAGCGGCGGCAACGTCATCAGCCGCACCACCGGGCTGGAAGTGCCCTACCGACGGGGACACCTCACCACCGTGCGTGCCCGTTTCCTCACCAGCGAGATGCAGGGAGGCGTGGACATAGACCCCGATTTTGACGGAGATATAGACATAGACCTCGACGGTCTGCTACATTGATAAAAAGAGTGAATTACCAATAAATTAAAAATCAAAATTATCAAGCACATGAAAAAGTACCATCTTTACCTCTGGATTATCGCCCTCGTGGGGCTGATAACCTCGTGCAGCCAGGACGAAACCGATGCGCTGCAAACCGCTACCGAGAGCAACCGCGTGACCCTCACCGCCTCGCTGCCCGAAGATTTCGCGCAAATCGGGACACGGGCATTGCCCACGGCTCCCTCCGACTACAAACTTCGCTGCATCCTCGAAGTATGGACGCAAGGGGCACCAGATCAAACTCCTGTGTTGAAACAGCGCATAGAACAAGCGGGAATGACCGGTGACAACGTAGTATTCGATTTCACGATAGATGAAGGCAAATACTACTGCCTTTTCTGGGCGGACTTTATTGCAACGGACTCAAAAGGTATTTCTGCCACAATCGGAGGCCTAAGCTGCACGCATTACGACGACAAGTTTTATGCCACTAATGACGTCACCAACGGTCTGAAAGCCATCTCGATTATTGAAAACGTGTACGCCTTTAACACCGATGCCCGTGACGCTTTCTGCGGTCTCTATGCATTAGAGAAGGGGGCTACTGCCGTGACAAATCCGACTATCCCTGCACTGACCCGCCCGTTTGCCAAACTGACGATAAAAGAAAAGAATGCTACAAACTACGGCTATTGCAGCGGGCTGCAAGCCCGGTACACTGTACCTAAAAACTTTAATGTATTAAGCGGAATAGCAAGCGGCACAGTTACGGTGACCTGCAACAGCAAATCAGCCGAATCGCAAACCCTCTTCTCCGACTATATCTTTACCGAAGCCTCTTCCACTTTAGGCAGTATTGATTTGACCTTTACAGGGACTGAGGGCAAAGATTTGCAGTCGGTCACCATCCCTGCCGGAATCCCCCTCAAGCGCAACTACAAGACCAACGCTACCGGAAGCCTGATTTCGGAAAAGCCGGTATCCATCAAAGACGTGAAACTGACTGTGGACATCAACAGCGACTGGACAACATCGGATGTGGAGTACAATACCGACGTCGCCCCTGCCAGAAATATCCTCGACCCTGTAAAGACCGCCGGAAGTGGCGACAAAGCCGAAGACTACCATTACACCATCGCCACCGCCGAACAACTGGCGGCGTTGTCCACGCTCGCGAAAGCCAATGCGGTGATAACGGGCAGCACCGAAGCCATGTATCGTAATGCCAACTACGTGCTCGACGCCAACATCGACCTCGAAAACAAACCGTGGACACCGATATATAATTTTTATGGAACTTTTGACGGACAAGGCAATACCATCAGCAATATGAACGTTTCAATCAACTCCACCGATGAAAACTATGAAGCTCGTGGCGGATTGTTCGAAGCTATCGGAGGTAAGGTCAGCAACCTTATCGTGGAGGGAGCGGTCACCGTAACCGGAGCAAAGCATTGCTTCGCCGGAGGTATATGCGGCCTTGTGGCTGGAACTATCGAATTCTGCCGTTTCAACGGTACCGTTTCTTCCACCACCTCGAACAACAACGCGGCGAACGCTGCCGGAGGGATTACGGGGAGTTATGCCGGAAACACGCTAGCTATCACCGGCTGCATTGCCAATGCACAGGTGACGATTAGCGGCGGAAAAGCAGAAAGTTCCGGAGCAGGAGGTCTGGCAGGCGATATAAATGGCAGAAACTGTTCCTATTCGGCGTGGAACAGCGGCTCCAGCGGAGGAACTACCGATATGATAGGCAAGAACAACAACAGCGACGGAGCCGTCGGCACGGGCAACAACAACTTCACCGACATCAGCACACTGAACAGCCAGCTTAACGGCATCAACAACGGCGTGTCCGAAAGCACTTATAAGTGGCAAACAGGCGATAGCGGCACTGCTTACCCGAAGCTCGTTCCGCGCACGCCTGTCATCAACTGACCTGTGGCAAACAGCTATTCGGACAGCCATGCGTCAATGTCCGGGTGCTGCCGAGCAATGCAATAAATCTTTATTTATCTGTTTCCGGTAAGTTGATATAATGTAAAAAAGCGACAATATAAGTTGGGGTGAATAGTCCTTTTTTGAGTGCGAATGTTTTTTTATTTGTGATATTCAGTTTGTTACAGCTTTTTTTAAGCCATGTTGAGGATTTTTTCCTGTTTTACATTTGCATCGTGTTCAATGGTGAGCACATAACAAATTAAATTTATAAATTATGTCACAAGGATTTAAGTTGGTACAGCGTTCATGTAAACCTGGCGAAAAGGATGCAGCTAAGAAGTATTATGCAGTAGCAAAGAGTAATGGAACGTCTGGTTTGAAACATTTATGTAAATTGATTGCTGCCCGTAGCACAGTTTCAAGTGCGGATGTCAAAGCGGTTCTGGATAACCTTAATTTTGTAATGGATATGGAATTGCAGGAAGGTCGTATTGTTCAGTTGGGTGAATTTGGAAATTTCCGTTTGTCTGTTAGTAGTGATGGGGTAGACGAAGAGAAGGATTTTAACAACAGTCTGCTTCGTAGAGCGAAAATCGTTTTTACACCGGGGAAAGAACTTCGTGAAACAAAGATGACCACCGAGTTTACAAGGGTAATCCCGGAAGTGGTGGAAAAGGAATGTGATCGTCCTCATACTGTATAATGTCAAGATTGACATTTCAATTGGTAATGGCCTTGCTGCTTTGTGTGGCAGGCCTTACTCTTTTATTTATGGGATTTTGGGTGCCTCCTTCGGGTGAAATACATGGAAGCATATTAGTTGCCTTTGGAGAAATCAGCACATTTGCCGGTGCATTGGTCGGCGTAGATTATTCATATAAATTAAAAAACAAGTAAGATGAATGCAGAAAAAATTATGGATATATTATCGGTAGTCAGTCGTTGTATTGGGATTGTTAAGAGAATGATCGGTAAGATAACCGGAAAAAATAAACCTCAGAATATGCCTTCTAAAGAACTCGATGAATAATCTCGTACCTTATATATAAATGAATCTCCCGGCATAGTTATCCAATAAGATTGGTGTAATTTTTTTTTCAATATGTAACTTGCGGATGTTATGCAAATTAGGTTGTGCGCCTTGTTTTGTTTAAAAAAATAGTTGGAATAAAGTTTGGAATATATGTTTAAGAGCATTACTTTTGCATCCGCATTCGAGAGAGAATGATTGGTGAATAGATATTGAACAATATTTTTATCAAAAAAGTTCCATAAACATTTGGAGCTAATAAATAAAAAGTTTTATCTTTGCATCCACGTTCGCTAAAAAGCGGGTGTATAACGAGTTCTTTGAAAGATTTACATACAACAAGTAGTACAAGTATTATACAGACATTAGATGTTTGTTTTATAGAATAATAATACCGTCAATTACT
>NZ_FNVS01000004.1 GCF_900108035.1 Parabacteroides chinchillae | reverse complement strand
CAAATTACTTACATTTGTTTAATGACAGAAAAGTTATATGTATAATATCTTGAATTATAAAAGGTTCTGCTTTTAGGGCTAAAATTGGGCTTACCGACTGGAATTATAGGATATTGATTAATAAATTGTATTTTTGTATTGAAAACGCTAATGAATTATTACATACCATGAAGAAAATAATGAAGACAGTGATACTTGGATTTACTTGTTGTTTTGCTTTGGCAACCGGAATATGGTTATATTCTTACCAAAGAGAATATGTAATTTCAGAAATCAATGATTGTTTTCATAATGCTGTTTCTAATGATCTTACAATACGTTGGAAAAAATTGGATTTGCCTATTTACCATCATGTGTCTGCCAAAAAAACGGATGATTCGATTGTTGTTAGAAATAAAGAAGGAGCTAAAACGATTCCTGCTTTTGAAAAAACAATATCTGAAGATGAAAAGTATAAAAGTATTTTGCAAACTACCCTTAGATATAAAAATCCAGTCAATGCTAATGCGTTGGATAGTATATACCAGGTAGGGTTAAGGGAACAGAATCTACTCGTTAAGACGGCTGTTTGTTATACAGATAAAGTATCGGGAGAGGCCTATAAAAGTAATAATGATACTTTTTTCTATAAAAAAACATACTTATTACCTCCTGTGGTGACAGGAATAGAAAAAGAGATTGTTTTACAGGCTTTTGCGGATGTTACATTTTTTAGTGTTATAAGAAATTCTATCGCCCTTTTTGCCGGATGGGCTATTCTTTGTGTAGTACTCGTTATCTTGGCTGTTTTATTTTTATATAAGAACACTAAACAAGTCGTAACTATAAGTGGGGATGAATTGTTGGAGAAGGAAGATGTTGAAATCCAAATAACGGATGACCTGATATTAAATGCCGAACTGCGTGTTCTGAGATATGGCGAATCGATCATATCATTAACTGACCAATCTATTTCCTTACTTAAATTATTTTTGTCTCATAAAGATTATTTTGTGAGCAATGATGATATTCGCGAACATTTATGGGGGACAATTGATTATTCGGAGTCCTGTCGAAGCCAGGCAATCAAAAGATTACGCGATTCTTTAAAAGGAATCCCTGTCCTGCATATAGAAAATTTACGAGGGGTGGGGTTCTGCTTAAAAATTGACGATGATAAATAGATTCTTTTTGCAAAAGGAGCTACATCTTTTTATTAACTAAAAGACATATTAAAGTCATCCCGATGATTTTTTAATTTCATCGGGATCATTTTATAAAATCATCGGGATGAACCAGAAAGGTAAAATGCTTATTATCCAATCTTATTTTAAATAAGCGCATTCCATGTATGCGGGTTATTGCAGTTTCCTCTGGCCGGAACGAAATCTGTACAAACTGCCATCCCTATAGATGCCAGTAATAAGGAGTTATGCCAGCTTTTTATCTTTGATCTGACTAACAGAGTAATATTGTGGCATATTTTCGATTAAGAAAATAGCTGGTTTTTGTTTAGGCGTGGGGCGTTAAGCTAAAGGAGGCTGGGGTCTCAAATTATTGGAGGGGGAAAAGCTTCCCCCACCAATAAAAATCAACCTTGTATGAGATAGTATTAGATTTGTTTCGAAGTACCGGATTTTATGGTTAAGAGACAAATATTTTGTCTGACAAATGCCTGTCAGCTATGGAATATCTGTGGTTATTAGATGAGATAGGTTTTTTTATTCTTAGAAATGCATTTATATTTGCCCTATGTATAGGCCTATTTATATGAAATCAGTGTTGAGAAAAATAATACTTCTTTCTATTTGCATGGTTGTTTGTCTTCTATGTGCCTGGGTGGTATATAGAAACTTTATTCATTCGGAAAAAGAAATCCGGATGCAGATAGAAAGGTTGTTTAATGAATGTCTTCGCTCTGATAAAGATGCGCGGGAGTTGGAAACTCCTTCTTTTTACTTTTTCACTTTGTTTCCGGACAATGAAAAATCAGGTTTTATTACTATTCAATCCGAAGATTCTACAATTTATATAAAGAAACCGGACGAAATAGAAAAAATGAATTCGGAAGAGAAAAAATATGTGTTGTCTCAGTTATATCTTTTGGATAGAAATCCTATTCGTGTTAGTTCTTTGGATAGTCTTTTATGTAATGAATTATCTCAAAATAATATTCCTGCAAAAATAGCTATTGTTTATGAGGCAAAAGGAGAAAAATATTGTAGTGCTGTTGATACCTCCTTTTATAAATCTGCCTGGAAATTGAAAGAAGTGGTAATTGGATTTCAGCGGGATATAGTTTTGCAGGTATATGCAAAATTGCCTGTATCATATATTATTGCCCAATCTTTGCCCGTTTATACACTTGTTCTTTTGATTTTAGTATTGAGTGTAGTAGGGGGAATTCTGTTTTTGAGAGGAAATAAAAAGATAGCAGTTTTGCTTGCCCCAAAAGTACAGAGGGACGGTATACTATTGAGGAGTGATGTGTTGTATGATAAAGAAAATGGTGTTCTTGTTTATGCAGATCAGGAGATAACGCTAACTAATTATAAGCTGGAGTTATTTAATTTATTGTTGGAAAATAACGGACAATATGTTGCCTCCGATATTTTGCAGAGCGCTGTATGGCCTGATGGACTTTCTACTAAAGACGCCCTTATGCAAACAGTTAAACGGTTAAGAATGGATTTGAAAGAAATTCCATTTTTAAAAGTTGAAAATTTGCGTGGTAATGGTTATCGTTTATTTATCGAACCGGTTTAAAGATAAAATTTTGGTTACAAATCTATCTGTATTATTTTTTTTGGATCGTGTCTGTTGCCAGTGAATCTTTAATCAATGGTCTTATTTTGGTCGGATCAGTTGATTTAACTAATGGTAAGACGGCTTCAGGATGTTCGGTTCGGAACTTCCGTTGCTTGTTGTGTACTTCGATTGTTGGGATATTATTGTAAGATTTCCATGAAGTGGCATGCTTTTTATTATGTTCCAACTGGCGGTAGTTTTTACTGAACAGATTAGATAGTAGTGCATTGAAGTCCATGCCTCTGCCTACACCCGTATTCTTTTCTTTTCCGAGAGGTACTATGTCCGGATCGAGTTCTATAATTCTGGAGTTCACCATCATGCCTTGTTTGGGCAGTGGTTTATCTAATCCGTAGCGCATAAATACAGCAGGGGGTAAATCTTTCAGGGCTATACGTTTATGTTTTATTGTATCATCTATTTCCAGATATTCCGAAAAGTCTTTTATAATAGTCAGGGGAGTGGTAGACATACGCATTTGGTCGGCTGGTTTATCGAAATTGAGGAATGTTCCGTTCTCAATGGCTTTTTGAACCTCGGGATCCAGTTGTAAAGTTTCTTTTCCAGATAAAATATTTTGTAGACGGGCAGAATCTTTTTTAGTCCATTGGGCATGTGTATATTCTATACTGTATATACATAAGATGGCAACTACCAAAAGTGGTTTGTTAATTGTATATGTACGATGTTCATCCACACCAAATCAATCTATTTTATTATTCAAGGTCAAAAATAGATAAGTAAAGAGACGGTAACAATATAAATTCCTTAAATATATAGTATTGATTTGTAATATTAATCCTTTTTGTACAGCGTTAATATAACGCCGGTTTATTCATGTTAATTAATATTGCCAAAGGTTGTGTTTATTATTCTTTTTAGCTCTACGGGTTTAACAGGCTTTGCCAGGTATGCATTAAAGCCGCTCTTTTTTACTCTTTCCTCATCTTCTGCAAATGCGAAAGCGGTAACAGCAATAATGGGTATATGGGAATCTTCTTTTCGGATTTCCGCTGTTGCTTCGTAACCATTCATAACCGGCATTTTTAAATCCATCAGAATCATATCCGGATGATGTTTATGATATAACTCTATGGCTTCCTGCCCATTCCATGCATGCAGGATGTTGTATTCTTTTAGCATGACATTGAACAGTGTAAAATTGCTTTCGTTGTCTTCTGCTATTAGTAAAGTCATTTTTTGAGAAGGTTTGGTAATTGGTGCGGCATTTGTTTTCGATACTGGTATTTCCTGCTTATCTATCTTTAAAGAACTTTCCGGAAGAGTAAACCAGAAAGTAGAACCTTTCCCTAATTGAGATTTTGCACCGATATCTCCTCCCAATTTTTTTATGATCATTTGGCAGATAGAAAGCCCTAAACCTGTTCCCTGAGCAAAACTGTTTAGTTTTACAAAACGGTTGAATACACTGTTTACTTCATTTTCTGCAATACCACATCCTGTATCTGTGACATAGAAATAAATAGTATGGTCTTGTCTGTGGTATCCGAATTGTATACTTCCTTCGGAGGTGAACTTAATTGCATTGTTTATAAAGTTCGTTATAACCTGAGACAGCCGGTTACGGTCTGTAATGATTGTGGCATGAGGGATTTTTTCGACAAAAGAGACTTGAACATCTTCAGATGCTTTCAGGCGTGAAGTTTGTTCTATATCTGAAAATAATAGGTTTACGTCTACTTCAGAATCAACAAATTCTAATGTGCCTGCTTCAATTTTAGCCAAATCCAGGATGTCATTGATTAGTTGTAAAAGCAAATCGTTATTACCGTTGATAATGTTGAGATATTCTTCTTTCTCTTCCGGATTTTCCGCATTCATTAACAAACCGGAGAAACCTACGATTGCGTTTAAAGGAGTCCTGATTTCATGGCTCATATTTGCAAGGAAGGCCGATTTAAGGCGGTCCGACTGCTCTGCTTTTTCCTTGGCCAGACGTAATTCGTTTTCTGCTTCTTTTTGCTTAGTGACGTCCTCTTTTTTGAGTACTACGCCAATGATATTGTTTTCTTCGTCCATTACCGGATTTGCCAGAGTATGGATATATTTACCGGGTTTGCATTCTTTTATAGTCTCAACTGGTACTTTGGTCGTCATTGCTCGAACTACACAACAATCATCGCAAAAAGGGCTTTTCCCATTTTTCCTGAGAAAACAATTATCCGGGCCATATTGTGGCTGACAACTATACTGTACTTGGTTTTCCCATTTAATAGTGTAATCCGGATTAATAAACCGGATGGATACTTGCATATTATTAAGGATGATAATATTGTCTTTTTGTAAGTCAAGCAGTTTGTCTTTAAGGCGTTTAGTGCGTAAAAAGAAATAAAGGATTGTGATAAGAAATATGAATAGTATGCTGATGACGAGCAATAATATTTCATATTTATATTTTACTAATATATTCTCGTCTTCATTGATTAATATGGAGCTTTTAGGTAACAAGCTCCTGTTTATATTAAGAGATTTTAGTTTCAGAACATCAAAAGTATAATAATTGGGGATTACTTCTGCATGGATTCCTTTTTGGTTTATTTCTTTTTTTAATATAGCTACTGCTTGTTTGGCTAAATCTTTCCCTATACCCCGGTATTGAGGAATATAACCCCCTATTGCCCAATGGCCTAAACCTATTGATGTGATTGTGAATGCCGGTAGATTAGGGCTTGCGGACATCATTGTATAAGTTGCATTGCCGACGTAATATCCGTCATTTACATCGACACGCCATGTACCTAATAAAATAACTGTTTTTTCCGGCAGGCATTTTATTTGTTCAATGATGGTGTATAAATTATTTTTTCTGCCATCAAGGGGTATTAAATCTAATTCGGGGAAGCTTTTCATCTCTTTCTTTACAAAAGATTGTAAGGCCAATCCCCCATAACTATTATCTGTAACTAATGCGATATGTTGAGTTTCCGGATATAATTTTTGGATTAGCTTAATATTTTTTTGAACATCATAATTGTAGACGAAACCGGAAACGTTTATTCCCTTATTAATATAATCCTGTATGTCGATACTTTGAGGATCCCATTCTGATAAGTTTACCGATGAATCAGGAAGTAAAATCGCATTACGACTTACCATTCCGCATAATACCGGAATATCTTTGGTGATCAGGCTATCTTGCGAAATATAGGCCGACCATCCTTCTTGGCCTAAAATAATTATAATCTGTGGTTTCTGATCTCCTTGATATTTATTCAGTAATTTGTTCATTCTGTCTTTCCATTGGGGAGATTCGAGAAGACTTTTAAAATTCAGGTTTTCTATAATAACAGGTGAAGTACCTCCAAGTTGTTTGTACTCTTCCATGAATTCGGAAATGTTTTGTGTTGTATTTCTTGTATCCGGATTATAGGAACTGATTATTAAAATGGGGTGCATTTCGGTTGCATAGCTCTGTATCTTGATAAAGAAGCAGCAGAATATAAGCATTGCAATTTGTGTATACCGCCTTAAACCCATGTTTAGTTGAGCCAGATTATTATTATGCCACAAATTTATATATTATTTGGTTGTGTTGTTATAAAAAACAAGGAAAAATCAAAGATTATTCAATTGATAAATTGTGGGTTGCGTTTGTAGGATGCTTATATTTTTAGTTCTTTTGCGAAAAGAAAAGATATATGATGAAAAAAATATTGCAACTTACTGCAGATGGAAGTCACACTTTGTTTATCCCATCTATGGACGAACACTACCATTCGGTAAACGGTGCAATTCAGGAAGCGATGCATGTTTTTATTGAAGCAGGGCTACATTCCATACAAAAAGAGTTTGTTAGAATATTGGAAATCGGTTTTGGTACCGGGCTAAATGCGTTTCTTACTTTGCGGGATGTTGAAGAAAATTCCAGGCTTAAGGTTGAATACCATTCCATAGAATTATATCCGTTAAACATGGAACTGATAAGTTCTTTAAACTATGGCAAGATTATTTGGCCGGACAGAAAAGATTTATTTGAAAAACTGCATTTTGCCAAATGGAATATGCCAGAAAAAATTTCTGATAATTTTACTTTGTGTAAAATTGAAGGAGACAGTAATGTCTGTGACTTACCTGTGGATATCGATTTAATTTATTTTGATGCTTTTGCACCGGATAAACAGCCGGAGATGTGGACACAAGCCATTTTTGACCGTTTATATTCTTACACTGCACCGGGTGGTATAATCGTAACGTATTGTGCTAAAGGAGAGGTGCGCCGTATGATGCAGAAAGCGGGTTATGCTATGAGCCGTCTTCCGGGACCTCCGGGAAAACGTCATATGTTGTACGGAAAGAAGATATAAAGGATCAGGCTACCAAAATTCGTTTTTAGAATTTTTGGCAGCCTGATCCTTTATTCTGTTTTCTTTTAAAGAAGAGATTCTATTTTTGCTATGAATTTGTCTTTTGTAGTTGCACCTACAATTTTATCGACAACATTTCCGTCTTTGAAAAATAATACAGTGGGGATATTCCTGATGCCATATTCACCAACGACTTCGTTATTGTTGTCTACATCCATTTTTCCAATTGTTACACGTCCTTCATATTCTGTTGCCAGCTCATCAATGATAGGAGCTACCATACGGCAAGGACCACACCACTCTGCCCAAAAATCAAGGACCATAGGTTTTCCAGAGTCTATCAACTCTTTGAAATTTTCATCTGTAACTTGTAAAGCCATACTATATTTGTTTTATGTTTCTTTTGTTAACTGATTAATTATTTATCAGATAGCGAGTCAAAAGTACGAATTCTTTCTTCACCAAACAATATCAACCATTAATTTTGAAATCAATATTTTCGTTCTCCTGCAGAAAGTCTACTAACTCGCGTGTTACGTTTAATCGTACATTCTGAGAGAATAGATTTAGGGAAATATTGTGTTCGCCATCCACTACTTTAAAAAATAACAGACTATGACCCGGATTGTTCTTTATCAGAACCGATAATTCATTGATGGTCGGTTCATCCAAATCATGGATAGGGACGGTGATATTTATTTTTTCGATTAATTTGTCTTTTTCATCTTGTAGTAAACGAATAGAGCTGATACGGAAGTCAAGTTCATCTTCTTTCCAGCGCCGCGGCTCTACGCGTGCTGTAATAAGTAGATACATTCCCATTTTTCCGTATTTGCTATACTCTATATAATCGTTGCCGAATAGCGCAATTTCGCCACTTCCGGTAAAATCTTCTATTTTAAGTATACCGTACGGTTTACCCATTTTAGTGGTACCTTCGCGGAATCCAGTAACGATACCTCCTAATAACAGTTCCCGCCCTTTCAGGCTTTCCCGGTCGTTTATTTCGGCCATACCGGTATTGCATACATATGTTAATATGATACGATATTCATCCAGCGGGTGTGCAGATAGGTAAATACCAACTAATTCCTTCTCTTTATTCAATTTTTCGAGGTCGCTCCATCGTTCACATTGAGGAACTTCGGGTTTGGCGATAGCTACAAAGTTATCGTCTCCGAATAATGAATTGGATGCCGTGTTTTTGTCTGTCTGAAATTTGTTACCATAACGTACCAGTGTTTCGAGGAAGGTTTCTCCCTTGATGCTTTCTGCAAAGAATTGTTCGCGTTGAATGCCAAAGTTGTCGAATGCTCCAGCCAATGCCATAGATTCGATATTCTTCTTGTTACATGCCGTTAGATTTACACGTTCCACAAAATCAAAGATATTTTTGAACGGACCATTTTTTTTCCGCTCTTCTATAATATTCTGTACGGCAGCTTCGCCAACCCCTTTCACAGCTCCAAGACCAAAACGGATATTTTTGTTTTTATCGACACTGAATTTCAATATAGATTCGTTTACGTCGGGTCCTAAAACCTGGATACCCATGGCTTTGCATTCGTCCATGAATTTAGTGATATCCACAATGTTGGATAAACTTCGGCTTAGTACGGCAGCCATATATTCCGAAGGATAGTTTGCTTTCAGGTAGGCTGTCTGGTAAGCTACCCACGAATAGCATGTAGCATGACTCTTATTGAATGCATAAGAAGCAAATTTTTCCCAGTCTGCCCATATTTTGTTTAGTGTTTCTTCTTTGTACCCATTCGCTTTGCCGCCACTCAGGAATTTTGATTTCAGATGATTCATCTTTTCAATCAACTTCTTACCCATTGCTTTACGTAAGGCGTCACTTTCTCCACGGGTGAAGTTCGCCAGCAAGCGGGATAGAAGCATGACCTGTTCCTGGTACACGGTAATGCCATAAGTATCTTCCAGATAACGTTCCATGACCGGAATATCGTATTTGATTTCTTCCTTTCCATGTTTACGTGCTATGAAAGAAGGAATGTAATCCATAGGTCCCGGACGGTACAGGGCATTCATGGCAATAAGGTCTTCGAACTTGGATGGTTGAAGCTCTTTTAAATATTTTTGCATACCTGCCGATTCAAACTGGAATGTTCCAGTTGTTTTTCCACAACAATAGAGTTCGAATGTCTTCGGGTCTTCCAGGCTTACGTGGTCTATATCTAAAACATGGCCGGTTGTCAGTTCAATGTTTTCAATGGCTTCTTTTATGATTGAAAGGGTTTTTAAACCCAAGAAGTCCATTTTGATAAGTCCGGTCTCTTCAATAACCGAACCTTCGTATTGGGTAACGAGCATTTCTTCGCCGGTGTCTTTATCTTTGGCAGTACTAACCGGTACGACATCCGAAATATCATAACGCCCTATGATTACACCGCAAGCGTGTACACCGGTGTTACGAACGTTGCCTTCCAACATTTGGGCGTATTTCAAAGTATCCCGGGCCAATGGGTCATTACCTGTTGCTGCATCTTTTAATTCGGCAACGTATTCAATGGCATCTTTCAGGTTGAACTTCTTCATATCCGGTATTTTATCCGGTACGAGTTTGGCCAGACGGTTAGATTCGGATAGCGGAAGTTTCTGTACGCGTGCAACGTCTTTAATTGCAGATTTGGTTGCCATTGTGCCATAAGTGATAATGTGGGCTACCCTGTTAGCTCCATATTTATCGGTAACCCAGCGTAGTACTTCACCACGTCCGTCATCATCGAAATCCGTATCAATATCAGGCAGAGAGATACGGTCGGGATTTAAGAAGCGTTCAAACAGTAAGTCGTATTTGATAGGGTCGATCTTTGTAATTCCAAGGCAGTATGCTACGGCAGAACCTGCTGCGGAACCACGTCCCGGGCCAACCGAAACGCCTAATTCCTCGCGCGCTGCTTTGATGAAGTCTTGCACGATCAGGAAGTAACCGGGGAAGCCCATCGTTTTCATGATATGTAACTCAAAATTCAAACGTTCTTTTACTTCATCTGATAAGTTTTCACCGTAACAGGTACGGGCTCCTTCATACGCCAGCTTCTGTAAGTAGTCTGCCTCCAGTTTGATACGATATAGTTTTTCGTATCCTCCTAATTTTTTTATTTTGGACTTTGCATCTTCTTCACTCAATACAACCTGGCCGTTTTCGTCCTGTGTAAACTCATCAAATAAATCTTTTTCGGTATATTTTTGCTTGTATGATTCTTCTGTTCCGAAATCTTCGGGTATGGCAAAGGTTGGCATGATAGGACCGCTGTCTATAGAATAGAATTCCACTTTGTCTGCAATTTCGAGCGTATTGCTTAAAGCTTCCGGGATATCGGCAAAGATAGCATTCATTTCGGCAGTCGTTTTCATCCATTCCTGCTTTGTGTATCGCATACGGTTAGGATCGTCCAAATCTTTGCCGGTACTTAAACAGATCAGCCGATCGTGAGCCTCAGCATCATCTTCATTTACAAAATGGACGTCGTTGGTGGCAATAAGCTTTATGTTGTGTTTATGGGCTAATTCAACCAGAACTTTATTTACCTCCTGTTGCTTGGGAAAAGTTGTACAGTCTGCATTCGGATTATGTGTCTCGTGTCTTTGCATTTCGAGATAATAATCATCGCCAAACAGATTTTTGAACCATAAAATGGACTCTTCAGCCTTATCTATCCTGTCGTGCATGATGTGTTGGGGAATTTCCCCTCCTAAACAGGCAGAACATATTATTAAATCTTCGTGGTATTTTTCCAGCAACTCTTTGTCTATACGCGGGCGTCCGTAAAAACCGTCAGTCCACGATAGAGAAACCATTTTTATAAGATTCTTGTAACCATTCAGGTTCTTGGCAAGTACAATAAGATGCCAGCCACTGCGGTCTTCTTTCTCGTTTTTAATTTTACGGCCGTTACGTGCGCAATAACACTCGCATCCGATGATAGGTTTGAAAATTGAAGCTTTTGCATCGGCTATTTGTTTCTGCAGCTCCGTTACTTTTTGCTTATCATCTTCGTTAAGTTCTTCTTTCTCCTGGAGTTTCTTTAGTTCTTTTTCGCAATCCTTGATTATCCCTTGCGGTTTACTGTTCTTTTTATTTACTTTATTGAAGAATTCTTTTATACCAAACATCACGCCGTGGTCCGTCACGGCTATTGCCCGCATACCATCATTGTATGCTTTGTTAATTAATGCGTCAATGGATGCTTGTCCGTCAAGTAAAGAATACTGGGTATGTACGTGTAGATGTATGAATGGTTCCATTTTGTTTGTGTAGCTATCAAATTTGGCTAGTAAAGGTACGCGAAAAAAGCAAAAATCTCATCTTCTAATATTAAAATATGATTAAAACATATTGCTCCCTGTGGAAATATGTATATTTGCCTTAGCTAAAGAACTACAATTATGAAGTTATTTATACATAAAATAGGACTGGTATTGCTTATGGCGGTATTAGTTATGCCGGTAGCAGCCAAAGTTACTTATGGTGTACGTTTTGGTGGAGCTTATTCGTCTTTGATCCAGAAAGTGGATGGCGAATTTAATTCGGGAGCCCGTTTTGGCTTTAGTGTGGCGGGATTGGCTGATATACCTTTGTATAAAAGATTTTCGCTTCGTCCGGAGCTGTCTTTTGTTAATCAGGGCGGATCCTATTATTCGGCCCCCCAAATGGAGGGTATGGGATATTTGAATAAATGTTCTTATTACTCCATTGTAGTTCCTGTAAATTTGGCATATACATTCCTTTTTACGGATGTCCGGTTCAGTATTTTTGCCGGTCCTGCATTTGATTATTCCTTATTTGGCAAAATGAAAAATAAGGAAACGGACACGGATATTTTGTTTGGACAAACCAAAGATAAAGATTTGAAATCGTTTGATTTAGGTGTTAACCTCGGTTTGGGGGTAGAGTATAGTAATTTTTTCTTCTCTATTGCCGCTTTTTGCGGGACATTGGATAGACGGGCTGCCAAAAATGAAGGTGAAACATCTGTTTATCAGAATAATGTCACCTTTTCTTTAGGCTACTTTTTTCGTTAGCCCTCAGCTTCTTGTAAAAGATTGGCTTACAAACTTTAATACTTCAGGCAAAGCTGTTCTCCAATAAGTCCAGCTATGTCCTCCGTCACGTACTCTAAACTCATGCCTTATCCCTTTTTCTTGCATTATTTTATGGGCCAGGTAGTTGCCTTCCAATAAATAATCGTCATCGCCACAATCGATATAATAGCGTACCTGAGGTAAATTATCTTTGTTTAGTCCAGATAAAATTTCCAGAACACTGTTCTTGTGCCAATAATCCAACCCGGGACCATATAGACGGGAGAATAGTTCCTTGTGTGAATATTCTTGTCTTTGTTTCATTACATTATCGTCAAAGATGGCTGCACTGAGTGGTGCACAAGCTGAGAAGTATTCCGGATGATGTAACGAATAGAGTAATGAACCGTAGCCTCCCATTGATAATCCTGCAATGGCACGATAATCTTTCTGAGGACGGGCGCGGTAGGTTTTTTCTATAAAAGGAATCAATTCTTCAAAAAACATATCTTCGTATGGAAATTTGCCATCGTATTGATTAATGTAAAAAGTATCCCATGCATTTGGCATAACAATAATCATCTGGGTAGCATTGCCTGTTGCAATGGCTTGGTCTGCAATTGCTTTTACTTCACCCGACTGTAGCCACATTGTTTCATCGTCTGTATATCCGTGTAATAAATAAAGTACGGGGTAATTGCGCTCGGATGTTTTATAATCGGAAGGGAGATAGATAGAGTAGGAAACCTCTTTCCCCAGTTTTTTGCTTTGAAACTTCAACGACTCGAATGTGCTGCTCTGACAATATCCGGTAAAACAGAAACAGAAACAAAAAATGACGGCAAGTATCAGTTTGCTTTTCATATATTATGTAGATTTAAGTAAATATGATTTATTATATGAATGCTGTAAAAGTAGTGATAAAAATCAGATTTGAGCATATTTATCTATACTGTTTTGTTTTTTTATACCGGCGAAACTTTAGTTTCATCCTAATGAAACTTTTTTTTCTTTAGGATAAAACTTTTATATGGCACAGGTTCGGCCTATCCAAAACTATTTCGTAATTGGATGGGGAAGGGTACAACCATTGATAAATACAGTCATTGCATGGAATTTGGGTCCTTAGTCTAAACCAAGATTGTCCATCAGTATACAATTGAATATGTCGAATCGTCGATAGTGCCCAATGACGGTGCATTTACATTTGCGTAAACCTTTCCGTCAGGCATTATCGTCAACTTTTCAAAATCTTCGGTATTTATCGCCTGCCGTATAAAAATTTCATTTTTTCGGCCAAAAAATCAATATGTTTATCCAGTAGCATGGCATTGGTGGTCATTGAATAGTAGATTTTTCGACTGACGATATTCGATTCTTCGATATAAATTGATGATTCTTTGCTATCAGAGGCATATTTAGTAATGGTTCACCTCCATAAAAACTCACAATAAGTGGTGAATTTGTCTCTGCTACATAGTTTTCTTTCCATAAATTAAGGAGATAGTCTATCATCAACCGGACTTTCTCGAATGGTAAGTTCCGGTGTTTTCTTACATCGTATTTTTCGTATAGTCGTTCTGATAATCCGCAGTATTTGCATTTCAGATTACACTTTTCAGTAACCTCGAAAACTATATTTTTGAGGTTAATCAAGTTATGTTTTATTACTTTTTCGTCAATTAAGCCAATTGTTTTCATTATGCCTGTTTTTTATTGCTTGAATTTAAGAATCCTGACTACCGGATTATCATCTTCCAGAAGTTTCTTCGCAACTTTCTCGCCATTACCTTTCAATCGTTTGCCTTTGTAAGCATCTATGACTGATGATGCCTGAATCAGTTCGGCAGCCATATTTTTTGCAATGGCTGGTGTTCCATTTGGAGTCCATTTCCCTTGTCTCCAAGACTTGGTTTCATATTCTGTATCCCAAATCGGTACTCTGTTTATTTCCCCGGTTTTAAAATCAAGCATAAACGAAGGAATCGGGCCTCCTCCTTTCGGATTAAAATCTAAAAGAAATGTACCTATCAGCATAAATTTGTCGGTTGTTAAAAAAGGTGTCCATATATTTCGAGGCTCATGGGCATGGGTCGATGGAGTACGGGTTAATAGAGGGATTAGTCCCTTATTTGGAGATAGTTGATATAATGTGTCGGACGATATATCCGCGATTATGATATCTGAACCATAATGCATGTTTTGGGGATAAATAAATGTAATGGGTCTCCACATATTACCCTCATGTTTGACGATTTTATTTGAATATCTTTTCGAGAACTCTAAGTTCAATATGGAAATCAAACTGCCGTCCTTTTTGGACATAAGTCGGTAAGGGGCTTTTTTAGTCTTGTTCTCATGTCCGGGCTCTATAATTACTTCGTCATAGATAAGTAAAGATGTGTCATCATAGTTTAGAATTTGTATGTTATTTCCAAATCCTTTTATTTTCAACGTTCGCTTATAATTGCCTTTTAGTGAATAAATCTGGATAAATTGGGAGCACACATAGATTTCATCCTTTTTATCATCTAAAATTGTATTGTTAATCCATAGATATTCCTGACCACTTTGTCCTTTGTGGTTAAAATGAGAATATAGTTTTCCTGTATTGCGGTTGAAAACAAAAATATCACCTAATTGAGGTTCAT
The DNA here is from genome assembly GCF_900108035.1 of Parabacteroides chinchillae. Classification (GTDB taxonomy): domain Bacteria; phylum Bacteroidota; class Bacteroidia; order Bacteroidales; family Tannerellaceae; genus Parabacteroides; species Parabacteroides chinchillae. The sequence goes on along the minus strand of NZ_FNVS01000004.1, from coordinate 184,515 downwards.
GTATGAGGATGTATTTATCGGTAACAGCAGAAAGAGTTGCCATTCTACCCAATAAAATATCATCGGTAGTTTCCAATGGTACATACTCAATATCTGCCATATCCTGCAGGCGCATCTTTTTTTGAGGGTAATTTTTTGAAAAATCAAATACAGGCAAGTTACTCACCTTTGATTGGGAATTTACTACTTGGCTTCCCAATAAAAAAAAGGATATTAGTAAGCTGAAATGTCTTGTTTTCATAAGTATTTTATTAAGTAATGTATAGAATGAGGCTATTATTTTACCGATAATAAGAATGAAGGTAAATGAAGGTCATGTAATGAAAAAGAAAAATAATTGATCTGACTTGCGAGTCATTCATCCTTGTTACAAACATAGTAAGAATAAATGAATCATTTTAATTTGTTGAAAATAAATATAGAGTATTTTACCAATACCGTTCATTCTGTTTCGGATAGATTTAGCTACAAAATAGGTGTAACCAATAAATATTGTTCCAACTTTCAGTCACATAGATAATAAAAGATGTGGAAAAGTTTTGTATTTAGAAGAAAAGCCGTACCTTTGCAAGCCGATTATTATCAAATTGTACTAAGAGTTTAGTTCTTAGCACATTGTTACTTCATGTGTCCGTAGTGGCAATGTTGCTGAGGCGTTTTTGAGTTATTAATTAAATTATTTTTAAGCAGTGGATACTTTAAGTTTTAAGACCATTTCTGCAAACAAAGCAACTGTAAACAAAGAATGGGTTGTTGTAGATGCAACAGGCCAGACATTGGGTCGCCTTTGTGCAAAAGTAGCAAAACTTTTGCGCGGTAAGTACAAACCAAATTTTACTCCGCACGTTGATTGTGGTGATAACGTAATTATCATCAATGCAGAGAAAATCGTTCTGACAGGAAATAAATGGAACGATCGTGTTTATGTGAGATATACCGGATATCCCGGCGGACAGATCGAGTTTACTCCGGCTGACCTTTTGGATAAAGGCGCAGACCGTCTGTACCGTAAAGTAGTTAAAGGTATGTTGCCTAAGAATCGTCTGGGTGCTAAGTTACTGAAGAATCTGTATGTATATACAGGAACAGAGCACGTACACGAAGCTCAGCAACCTAAGTCAATCGATATAAACTCATATAAATAATAACTATGGAAGTAGTAAATGCAATAGGAAGACGTAAAGCAGCAGTTGCTCGCGTATTCGTAAGCGAAGGTACGGGAAAGATTACTATCAACAAGCGTGATCTGGCTAATTACTTTCCTTCTACAATCCTTCAGTTCATTGTAAAGCAACCGTTGTCAAAATTGAACGTTGCAGAACAATATGATATTAAGATCAATCTTGATGGCGGAGGTTTCAAAGGTCAGTCTGAAGCTGCTCGTTTGGCAATTGCCCGTGCACTGGTAAAGATTAACCCTGAAGACAAACCTGCTTTGAGAGCAGAAGGCTTTGTTACTCGCGACCCGCGTTCTGTTGAACGTAAGAAACCGGGACAACCGAAAGCTCGTAAGAGATTCCAGTTCAGCAAACGTTAATGTTATTTGTGAGTTTCTTACAACGACTAAGCGTTTAGTATCTAAATTATCGGGATTTCTTTTGCATGCAGATGTGCCGGAGGACTACCTGACGATTGAGTTAAACAAAGAATGTAAACGATTTTAAAAAGAAAACAATGTCAAGAGTTAATTTTGATCAGTTATTAGAAGCCGGAGTTCACTTCGGACACTTAAAAAGAAAGTGGAACCCCGCAATGGCTCCTTATATTTTTATGGAGCGCAATGGTATTCATATCATTGATTTATATAAAACAGTTGCTAAAGTAGATGAAGCAGCAGAAGTAATGAAAAACCTGGCTAAACAAGGTAAGAAAGTACTTTTCGTTGCTACTAAAAAACAAGCTAAACAAGTTGTCGCTGATAAGGCTGCTTCTATAGGCATGCCTTACGTTATCGAACGCTGGCCGGGTGGTATGTTGACAAACTTCCCGACTATCCGTAAAGCTATCAAGAAGATGGCTACTATCGATAAGATGACAAAGGATGGTACATTTGATAATCTGTCTAAGAGAGAAAAACTTCAGATTACTCGTCAACGTGCTAAGTTGGAAAAGACATTGGGTTCTATCGTAGACCTTACCCGTCTTCCGTCAGCTTTGTTTGTTGTAGACGTGATGAAAGAACATATTGCAGTTCGTGAAGCTAATCGTTTAGGTATACCTGTATTCGGTATGGTTGATACAAACTCGGATCCGAATAACATTGATTTCGTAATTCCAGCTAATGATGACGCTACAAAATCTGTAGAAGTTATTTTAGGTGCTATCTGCGAAGCAATGAATGAAGGTTTGCAAGAACGTAAGGCTGAAAAGATCGATACTGAAGCTGCTGGTGAAGATTCTAAAAAAGAACGTAAAGCAAAAGCTGCGGTAAAGAAAGAACGTACGAAGAAAGAAGACGACGATGCGTTAAACGCTAAGGTTGCCGATAAGTACGCTAAAGATATAGAAGAATAACTCATTCTTAAATATTACGGTGTGTCTACTTTGCGGTTAACATTTAGTTATGCTGCTGGTTGGCACACCGTTTTTTTATTAACTACTAATTAAAAAAAAGATAAAAAGATTATGGCTGTAACTATGGCTGATATTACCAAGCTGCGCAAAATGAGCGGGGCTGGTATGATGGATTGCAAAAAGGCTTTGACTGAATCTGATGGCGACATCGAAAAGGCAATGGAAATTATCCGTAAAAAAGGACAGGCGATTGCTGCTAAACGTTCTGACCGCGAAGCTGCTGAAGGTTGCGTGTTGGCAAAAAAAGACGGTGGATTTGCTGCTATCATTGCTTTGAAGTGCGAAACAGACTTTGTGGCTAAGAATGAAGATTTCGTAGCGCTGACTCAGGCTATCCTGGATGCTGCTGTGGCTAATAAATGTCAGACTTTGGATGAAGTAAAGGCTTTGCCTATGGGTAAGGGTACTATCCAGGAAGCTATCACTGACCGTAGCGGTATCACTGGCGAGAAAATGGAATTGGATGGTTATAGCGTAGTTGAAGGTGCTTACACTACTGTATACAATCATATGGGCAAGAACCAGCTTTGTACGATCGTTGCTTTTAACAAAGAATCAGAAGAAGCTGCTCACAACGTCGCTATGCAGATCGCTGCCATGAACCCTATTGCTATTGATGAAGCTGGCGTTCCTGAATCAGTAAAAGAAGCTGAAATACAGGTGGCAATTGAAAAGACAAAGGCTGAACAGGTGCAAAAGGCTGTAGAAGCTGCTTTGAAGAAAGCAGGTATTAATCCTTCACACGTAGATAGCGAAGACCACATGGAAAGCAATATGGCTAAGGGGTGGATTACTGCTGAAGACGTTGCTAAGGCAAAGGAAATTATCGCTACAGTTTCTGCTGAAAAGGCTGCTAATTTACCGGAGCAAATGATTCAGAATATCGCTAATGGTCGTCTGAGCAAGTTCTTGAAGGAAGTTTGCTTATTGAACCAGGAAGATATTATGGATGGTAAGAAGACAGTGAAGGAAACTATGAAGGAAATTGATCCTGAATTGCAAATACTATCATTTAAACGCTTCACTTTGCGTGCCGAATAATTTGCGTTAGCAAAGAATGAAATAAAAAGGGAGACTCCGAAATTAATCAGAGTCTCCCTTTTCTTATTAAGAACTTAATTTTTCTTATTTCAAGGCGGCTAAAGCCTTTTTGATACGCTTGATTGCTTCCGTGATATTTTCATCACTGGTTGCATAACTCATGCGAATACAGTCAGGTGCTCCGAAAGATGTACCACCAACACAAGCTACGTGAGCTACTTCCAAAAGATACATAGCTAAATCATCAGAATCATTGATTGTATGAGTGCCATCTGTCTTTCCAAAATAATAGCTGCATTTAGGGAACAGGTAGAAAGCTCCTTCCGGATTGTTTACTTCAAAACCTGGAACTTCTTTGGCCTGCTTAACGATTAGGTCACGACGACGTTCGAATGCTTTACGCATTTCTTCAACGGGTTTTTGTGTACCGGTATAAGCTGCTTCCGCTGCTTTCTGAGATACGGAACAAGGACCGGAAGTGTATTGCCCTTGTAGTTTATTAACTGCTTTAACGATCCATTCCGGACCGGCAATGAAGCCGATACGCCATCCAGTCATTGCGTATGCTTTGGAAACACCATTTACGATCACTGTGCGATCTTTCATTCCTTCTACAGAAGCAATGCTATTGTGTTTACCTATATAATTGATATGTTCGTAAATTTCATCAGCTATTACGATGATATTCGGATATTTCTTTAATACGTTAGCTAAGCCTGACAATTCTTCTGCGCTATATACGGAACCAGTCGGATTAGATGGGGAGCATAGAATTAATGCTTTTGTTTTTGGAGTAATTGCTGCTTCTAGCTGTGCTGGAGTAATTTTGAAATCTTGCTCGATGCCCGCTGTAACGATTACAGGCTTCCCTTCTGCCAATTTTACCATTTCTGGATAACTAACCCAGAAAGGAGCAGGGATGATAACTTCGTCGCCCGGATTAACCAATACCATGATTGTGTTGCAAACGGATTGTTTAGCACCATTCGCACAAGAGATTTGATTGGCTGTATATTCCAGATCGTTCTCTTTTTTCAGCTTGGCAACAATTGCATTTCGTAATGCAGGGTAACCCGGTACAGGAGAATAACGTGAAAAGTTATCGTCAATCGCTTGTTTGGCTGCTTTCTTGATGTAATCGGGAGTATTAAAGTCTGGCTCTCCCACACTTAAGTTAATAACATCGATACCTTGAGCTTTTAGTTCATTGCTCTTTTGAGACATCGCCAATGTTGCGGAAGGCGAAAGACTTGCTAAACGGTCTGAAACTTGTGTCATGACATTGCTTTTGTATAGGTTGTTTTATATTGATGCAACAAAATTAGTCAATAATTGGGATTGTTACAACATTTTGTTAATTATTTGATGTTGTGCAGCACGTGTCCCATACGTTCTTTTTTAGTCTTCATGTAAAATTCATTATATGGGTTTGGCGAAACCTCTATAGGGACATTTTCCACCACTTCCAGACCATATGCTTCCAAGCCTACGCGTTTTACCGGATTATTAGTCATTAAGCGCATTTTATGTACACCTATATGGCGTAGTATTTGAGCTCCAACTCCATAATCACGTTCGTCGGCTTTATGTCCGAGGTGTAAGTTGGCGTCAACAGTGTCCAGTCCGTTTTCTTGTAATTTGTAGGCTTTCATTTTATCCATTAAACCGATTCCGCGCCCTTCTTGGTTTAAGTATACAATGACACCCTTCTCTGCTTTTTCAATCATGCGCATAGCTTTATGCAATTGCTCTCCGCATTCGCACCTCATAGAACCGAAAATATCACCCGTTGCACAAGAAGAATGTACACGAACTAATAATGGTTCGTCTTTTTTAATATCTCCTTTTATTAGAGCGATATGTTCTAATCCGTTACTTTTCTGGCGGAAAGGGATCAGGCGGAAATGTCCGTATTGCGTAGGCATATCTACTTCTACTCCTTTTTCAACAATCGATTCGGTTTGAAGGCGGTAAGCAATCAAATCTTTGATGCAAATAATTTTGATGCCGAATTTTTTGGAAACTTCCATAAGTTCGGGAAGGCGTGCCATAGTACCGTCTTCATTAATTATCTCTATTAGCGCACCGGCCGGATATAGTCCGGCCAAACGAGCCAGATCGACAGCGGCTTCAGTATGTCCTGAACGACGTAATACACCTCTGGAACGGGCACGTAACGGATTAATGTGCCCCGGACGTCCTAAATCGGAAGGTTTTGTGTCTGGGTTTGCCAATGCTAGTATTGTTTCAGCCCGGTCGTACATTGAAACCCCTGTTGTGCAGTTTCCTCCTAATTTGTCCACTGTAACAGTAAATGGTGTCTCCAATAAAGAGGTATTGTTGGCAACTTGCATTTCAAGTTCAAGTTCTTCACATCGTTCTTCCGTAATTGGAGCACATAATACGCCACGACCGTTTGTGAGCATAAAATTCACTTTTTCAGGAGTTATTTTTTCTGCTGCTACAATAAAGTCACCTTCATTTTCACGATCTTCGTCATCTACTACTATTAAGAATTTCCCTTCGCGAAAATCCTCTATTGCTTCTTCAATAGTGTTTAATTTGATTTCACTCATATCGTTTGTTTTTAATCTTTGCAATAATTATTAATCATAGGTAATAAATCAAGGCTTGTCTTTTGTATCACCTGTATATCATGGCACAGTAATTTGCGTTGATATGTTGCTAATAAATATACAGGTAGACCTATTGGTATGAAAAGACCAATGGCCAATCCTACTTTGCCTGTCATTTTATCGTTTAACTTAGCATAACTTCCTATTATGGGATAATCCATTAGTTTGTTTAGAATCAGATTTTGATCGGAATTACTTAGTTCTTCGACTATAGCTTCCATCTCTTCGGCTAATTTCCGGGCTGTATGATCTTTGCCTCCTTGCTTCCAGAATTTGATGTAGTTTAACCATCGTTTATGGGTGGCTATGTAAATTTTGCTGTCTTCCGCCAGTTTTTCTATACGTGGAATAAGATTCTGATAATCCGGGTTGTATATAATAACTTCTTTCTTTTCAACTTTGCGTCCAGAACGTTTTCCTATCAGATTTTTGATTGCGTTTAAGTAAGTGTCTGCATTTAATATTACAGAATCATTTACGGCTTTATAGGTGAGGAAAATACCTAGTGGGGCAAGTATGGCAGAACTTAGCCACATACCTTCTAGTGCAGTCCACACACCGTCACGGGCCATCTTAAAGCCAATGTTATCAATAATATAATAGAAAATGAACAAAATTACGGAAATGATAACAGGCATACCTAATCCTCCTTTACGGATGATAGCTCCTAAGGGAGCTCCAATAAAGAAGAATACCAGGCAGGCAAAAGATAGAGTGAATTTTTTGTGCCATTCTATTATATGACGTCGGAGTTTATAAGCTTCGTCGCCTATTGTCATAGCTTTAAAATAATTTTCGCTTTTTGTGCTTTCAACAGTAGCTTTGGCTCTTGTTAGCAGTCCCGATTTACTACCTGGTGTTTGTGCCAGATAAAGACTGTCAAAGTTCATGACAATAATAGGTTCTTCTTTTTTTTCTATTGTTGTTTCGTTGCTTTCTTTCCTGGTTTTGTTTGATTTTAAGGACTTTTTGTAAGAGTTTTCGACAATAGATTTGGCATTTATTTTCTTTATACTGTCCAATCGCATAGTCATAGAGTCGATGGACGTTTGTAAATCATCCAATTTTTTGCCCATGTATTGGTTCTGCATGAATGATTCATCAGTACGGGTAAAGTTGGCATCAAATTCAATCAGAATATCTTTGGTTTTAAAGCTTTCTCTACGATAAGGAACGGCCGATTTGTTTTGCAAGTTAGTGCCTTGGCTTTTCAAATTTTCAAAAGATTCGCCATTGAATAATGATAATATAAGGTATAGTTTGTTGGTTGATGTTTTCAGACGGCCTGAGTCGGCAACAATAATACGGGCATTATTAAACCCTTCCGAATAGTCGTATATCATCATGTCTTTTAATAATCCTGATGAATTGTCTTTATGGCGTACATATACATTAAATCCGGTGATTTCTTTATAGAATACACCTTCCGGTATATCCAGCTCGGGAGATTTTTGTCTCATGGAATATAATAATGTATAGAGCTTGACCTGTGCGATAGGCATGATGTTATTCTGAAAGTAAAAAGCACCTACGCAGACAAAACTGATTGTTATTATAAGCGGTTTCATGATGCGTATAAGTGATACGCCTGCAGATTTCATAGCTAACAATTCCAACCGCTCTCCTAAATTTCCGAAAGTCATCAGTGAAGCGAGAAGTATGGCAAGTGGAAGTGCCATAGGTACTAAAAACAAAGCTGCATATAGAAACATTTCCGCTAGTACGGGAATTCCTAACCCTTTTCCAACCATGTCATCTATATACCTCCAAAGAAACTGCATCAATACAATGAACAGACAGATGCCGAATGTCATTAAAAACAGCGGCAGGAAAGTCTGTAGCATAAATGTATATAATCGTTTTATTTTCAACATTGCCTTTATTCCATTGGAGTGACAAAAGTAGCGTAAAAAACGATATGAACCTTACTATTTCTCTAAAACTACCCTAAATCCCTAGGGTTCTCTTCAATTCTTCTACTTGCGAGTCCCATAATTCAATAGAATCTGCTTTTTCATGAGGTTCTGCAAAATCAGTAATTTCTAAAGAAGTGGCACCGGTGAGCTCCACTGTATGTATAATGAATTCGAAATAGGCGTTTTCGTCTTCTTCTTCCATCCAGCGATAGCGGATGCTGGCTTCTGCTTTCATAGATAACACTTTTGCTTTTTCCTGATCTTTGTTCCAAATAAAGGTGTATATATTATCATTTACGATTACATTGTCTGCAAACCATGCAGACAATCCGGGTGGGGTAGTGAGGTGATTCCACAAACTTCTTCTGGAGACTTTTTCAAAAACGTATTCGATATGAAATTTTTCTTTTTTCATCGGTAACACTGTTTATTGCGCACTAAGATACACAAAAGATTTGAAAACAGACAATAGTTTGTTTGAAAAAAAACTTCTCACAGTTAATAATTTAGTTTGGAATGCTTGAAAATTGCTGATTTTTTTCGCTTAAATGTTGCATAATATAAAAATAACTTCTACTTTTGCAGCGTCAATCAAAGAAAAGATGGCGAGATAGCTCAGCTGGTTAGAGCGCATGATTCATAATCATGAGGTCCCCGGTTCAATCCCGGGTCTCGCTACAAATAAAAAGGCTTTTGAAATATTCAGAGGCCTTTTTTTTTGGTATAACTTAAGATTCTACCGTAAAAAGTAAACCCCAGATTGTTTAGCAATCTGGGGTTTATAATTATGTAACCTCACGGTTATATTAATTAGGTTTGCTTGTACAAATTAAGGGATTTATACAAACAGAGTATAGGGTAAAATTTCACAAATTGTATTGTGTCTTCTGTTTGCAAAAATAGTTTATCGGATAATTCCCCGGAAGGTGTATTTGTATCATAAGAACGAGGTGTTTGTGTCGAATGCAAAAAAAAAGAGCGCACACGCGGAACAATCCGAATGTGCGCCAATATGCATATAAAAAATTGAGGGTCAATATTTGTTTAGTAAATTAAAGACATCTGGTAAAGTTGTCTGTAATTACTTTGCAAACTTGTTCTACATTAAAACTTCCGTAAAATAAAAATTATATGAATATTCTTATTTTACAGCAGATAATTTCTTTTCTCAAAGCACATTAACTATTGATAAACTCAAATAAGGATTAGGCATATTTTATAACAAAAACAATTTGTGAAAATTTTACCCTTTCCTATTCCTTTATTTATATGCTTAAAATAAACCCTATACTCTGCGAGAAAAATCCATATTGAGTTATAAACCCTTGTTAAAACTCAGAATCTCTCGTAAACATTACAAATATAAATGGAGTTTTTTATATGAAGTATATTGTGATAATTAATAAATGTTAAACATATTATATTGCTATGCAAATGTATTATCAGTGTTTTATTCTGTGTTATTTATATGTGTAAAATAATCACAGGTGATATTTTTGCACTCATTGATAGTATTACCTGTTATAGGGTGGAAATATATATTGGTATGTATTCGTATCAATATGATACATTTGCAATCAGTGTATATGTATGTGTTTTTTTTATTAGCAAATATTTACATATGCGAAAGTATCAAAAACATATGTATTCCTATTGCCAAGATTTGGATATTTGAAAAAAAAGAGTGCGCATTCTGAATAATCCGAATGTGCGCCGATATGCATATGAAAAATTGAATGCTTATTTTTTTAACCTACTGTAACATTTTGAATAATTGTGTTCCAGGGAGTTACTTTAATAGAACAATTATTGAGTGTGATGTTAAAATTTACATTTACCTGTTCTCCTGCGTTTGCTGACGATATTTCGCCATTTTTTGCATTTTTACTCGAAAAAATCATTTCATTGTCTCTATAAAGCTCTATTACGATATTATAGGCAGGCAAAATTGGGGTTGTTTCTGTAACAAGCTCGTTATTGTCGTTAAAATAGGCCGGAATAATATATTCAACTTCATTACCTGTTAATTCTCCGTTGTAATTAAATGAACTTTTGGATTTTTTTACTTTGTAATAATAAGAACCTTCGGTCGTTCCATATTTTTTATTGACTCCTTTTGTATTGATTGCTAAAGAAGATACTTTGCGCTCTATGTTTAATGTTTGAATGTCAGAAGATTTGGTTACAGGACGATTTAATGTAATTTGTCCATAGAATAAATCACCGAGAGCAGCCGTTACAACACCATTGTTCTGTTGTAATTGTATTTTTAAATCGGAAATAATGTTTGCTGAATCCAGGGAGACTACATTTTCACCTTCAGATAAACCACCCCACGCAATGACAGTGATCCGGTCGGAATCCGGACAATCTATAGAAACTGCTTTGCGTTGTAAAAGAATTGATTTGTCAAGGTTGATCTGTTTTACAAATTCATTGTTCTCATTAAACACAAACAAGGTCGCATTTTTAACGGCGCCTTTTGTTGTAATATCTTGACCTTTTGCTAAAGTTTTAATTACTAATGAATATGGATTGGATGTAGGCTCTGATTTTGTATCATTTATACCACTGCTTATAGCATCTTCACTGTCAGAAGAACATGCATTGAATGAAAATATCATAACAAATGATAACGTAATTGCAAAAAAAGTGCTTGCAGAAATGCCGTTTTTTTTCATAACCTTTGAATTTTTTATATGCATTAAATTTTAACTTGTATAAGGAAGAAGAACCCTCATTCTTTTTGTCTTCCTTTGAATTCCGGACCCTCATCCGGTTTTCTTGCCTCGTTATGCTGCAAATGTAGATACTATTTCTATCCTTCCAAATATAAACTGGGGATATTTTAAAAAATACAATATAAAACATGTTAAATGAGTCGTTTAATGGCGTTTTATGTGTTGTGATTGTTTCAAAATAGGTGCTAAACGTGTCTATATGGGTGTATTCATGTCAAAATCATGCGTGTTCGTTTTATTTTGTATCTATAGCATTAGGTGGTGATCCAATTATTTGCAGTTGAATATTTTTGTTATTAAATAAAGATTATTTGATAGCAAAACTTTCTTTTAATTTACTTTCTGATATGAATTTTTATTTAGACCTTTGTATATGTAGTATCTTAAAAATAAGAACGATATTTTGAGATATTGAAAACTGTAATTACAACCAATTTTAACTCTTATGGAAGTTACTCTAATTATTTTGTTGGCTTTATTTTCATTAACCCTGTTTATATATGTATTCAGGCAAAAATCATCTGTCAGTATTTTTATGCAGATGCAGTCTGATTATGAAAAATTGAAAATGAAAGTTGCAGAACAAGAAGGCGATAATGCGAGTTTGAAAACGATCAATAATGAATTACAGGAAAAGCTGAAACAACAGGAAATTTCCATTTCTACTTTGTCGGGTAATAAGCGTGAGTTGGAACAAATGCTTGTTGCCAAGATAAAAGAGAATGATGCCATGTTGCGTGAAGTTACCGAAAAAGAAGAAATAGCAAACCAACTTGTAAAAGATGCCGAAAATATACAAGATACCTTCTTCGTCGAAACGGTTCATGAGATGCGAACTCCGTTATCTTTGGTATTAGGCTCTCTGGCCTTAATTGTCCAAAATAAAAATCCGGGAGAAGAAATGTCTACTCAACTACTTTCTGCTTATCGTAATACGCTGGCTCTGCAAGATTTGGCGGATCAGTTAGTAGGAACGCGTTTTAATAATGATGTAGCTAATTATTTGCGTATTGCCCGATATGATATGGTCGATATGTCTCGTCAGATTTGTGATTTGTTTGTGGATTGGGTTGCTATGAATAATATAGATTTCAGAGTTAATACCCAGACAGATATGCTGTGGCTTTGGCTAGACCGCCGTAAGTTTGAATATGCGTTGCGTACTTTGTTGACAAATGCATTTAAAAATACCTTTAGCTATGGAAAAGTTATTCTGGATATTTCTGTTGTTCGTAAGGATAAGAAAGCTTATTGTGCTTTATCTGTTCAAGATGAAGGTTTGGATGAAAACGAAACTGCTCGTCGTGGTTTGAAACAGATTATTGATATGGTGAATGATATAGGGGGGATTTATAAACGCGAACTTAATAATAATGGAACCTCTTATACATTATATCTACCATTAGGGAAACAACATTTGCTCGAAAGACGGGTGGAATTTGTTGAACCGGAGGCTGATTTGGTTAAATTGAATGAAGATCAAAAAGAAGAGATTGCAAATCTGATCCGGATTATTTCGCAAAAGAAAATTACGATGGGAAAGAAATTGCTGATTATTGATGATAGCGATCAGATACGTTGGTTTCTTAAACACATATTTAATAAAGAATATCAGATACTGGAAGCCCGGAATGGAGAAGAAGGCCTTGAAGTGGCTTTCAGGGAATTACCGGATTTGATTCTTTGTGATGTAATGATGCCTGTAAAAGATGGTATAAAAACTTGCCGCGAACTTAAGAGTGATAGCCGTACTGCTCAGATACCTGTTGTTATGCTGACGGCTAAAGTGGAAAGTGAAGATATTGTTGTTGGTATAGAAGCGGGGGCAGACGATTATATTACAAAGCCTTTTGATATAGAAATACTTCGTACCAAAATAAACGGATTATTGAAACGCCGTGAAGAACTTTGGCAATATTTTGCCGGTTCGGCAGGAGTTAATTCCGGCGAAGAGGATACCGTTGATATATCTTCTTCAAATAGTAAGAATTCCAACCCGTTTATGGATGCAGTAATGAAAAATATAGAACAACACTTGGATGATTCCACCTTTGAGGCAAAGGTGTTGGCAGACTCATTGAATATGAGCCTGCCAACATTATACCGTAAAATAAAACAATATTCGGATTGTAGTATTTTAGAGTTAACCCGGACTGTCCGTCTTAAAAAAGCGGCAGAACTTCTTCTTACCCAACAATATTCTGTGCAAGAGGTGGCAGAGATGGTTGGATTTAATGATACGGCTACTTTCCGTAAGCGTTTTACGGAACAATACGGTGTAACCCCTTCCCAGTATGGTGTGCCTGTATAAATCGGTATCAAATAAAATCATATTTTAAAAACCTCTCCAATTTAAATTGGAGAGGTTTTTTATTTTTAGCCTGCCCTGTAAATAAATCTTGTATTTTCTCTCTTTTTACAGTGTGTTTCTATCAAAGTGCTGATAAAAAACGGGTTGACTTTTTTACCGATATTAATTGATACATTTTTCTATCTGTTGTTTTTTGAGGGGAATATACATTTGCATCGTAAAACTTAAACAACGAACCTGTATAGGGTATACAAAGTTCCGCTAAGGTTCTAAAAGCTGCAGTTATTATTGTACGTAATAATATAGTAAAGGAAAATAAAAATAATATTCACAAAATTAATAATTAAAATTATGAAAATGAGAAATTTGCTTTATGCATCTGTCATTGCATGTATTCTCGCTTCTTGTTCTAAGGAAGATGATGTTATTGGTGTAAATCCGACTCCGGATAAAGGGAATGCTTCTTTGGTAATTGGGATTAGTTCGAGTACTCAAACAAGAGCTATTGCCGAGACCAGTACAGAAGATCAAATCAACTCGTTAGTTGTTGCCGTTTTTAATACAGACGGAAGTCTTGTTGCTGTTAAGGATACAACAGCCAGTAACGGTGCAATCAGACGTACTCCTACTGTTAATAGTTTGATTTCCGGTAATACCTATAAAGTGTTGGCTATTGCAAATAAACGAGCTGCTGATTTCAATGGAAAATCAACAATCGGAGAGTTTCAGACGGTAACTCAGAACCTTGTAGACGGTAGTGATGTTTCTGAAGTTGCAACTAGTGCAGGTTTGACTATGAGTAGCGAAGTTATAACAACCGGCTCTTTAATTACAGGTCCAAACTTGTATGCGGCAAGCTCAATTGGAGGTTATAATAAAGTAGGTTCCGTTGATATTACTTTGTATCGTAATGTAGCGAAGGTGGTAGTAAATACAATTTCATTAAAAATGAAAGATCCTGTTGCATATAAAAATGCTACATTTACATTGGATAGTGTTTATTTGAAAAATGCTCCGAAACAAACTTTATTGATTGGTGCAGGAACGGAGGCTAAAGGTTCTACCTATTATACAACAACCGGATTTTATTCAGGTTCTAAAGGGGATGCAGATCCGTTGGCTTACTATGCTCAACCTTATACTTCAAGCAATGTAATTACGGACATACAGTCTCAAGGCTCTGCTTTTGCTGTGGCAGATTCATTCTATGTATATGCAAATCAGAATACAAATAATAAGACTTGGTTGATTGTTAAAGGTACTGTTAAGTATACAACTGCAAATGGTGTTGAGAAGACTTTAGCTAACAGATGCTATACGATTATTGTGAATGAGACGGGTACATTTTCTTCAGGTTCCGATTCAAGCAAAGGAACTGGTAAAATTGATCGCAATATGCGTTATCAGATCGATTTGACATTATCAGGCACAGGTAGCAACACTCCTGACCCGGATCCGGTAGCAGCTACACTTGATTGCTTCGTAAAAGTAGCTCCTTATGGAATAATCGAACAAACTGCCGAATTTGAATAAGGTAGTATATTAATATAGTGAGAGATCCCCCGGATAGTAAAATTTCCGGGGGATCTTTTTTTGTGGTAAAGCATTGCAAACATTGCATTATGCAGGCAATCCTATCAATCGGAAAAAGTTGATGGATTTACCTATTAATATAGAGAGAGCCACCTATCTGCAACCTCTTGTGGGCATCTTATCTTTGTATCGTAAAAATGAAGTAGATAACATGTATAAAATATATCAAATGAAACTGGATATTTTTCTATTATTCTTATCAATTTGCGGACTGTTTTCCTCTTGTTCGGGCGATGATAAAATACAGGAAGAAGTTAAACATATTCCGGATGCAACACTATCGATAGCCGTAAAGGATGAATCTGCTCAAACAAGAGCTTTCCAAACCCGGGCCGAGATTGATCCGGGATCAAGCTTGGGAGATATTGTTGATGTGAAAAATACAGAGGGATATATAAATTCATTGACAGTTGCAGTGTTTAATGATGGAGCTTATCCGGATATGGTTTCCGGTGAACTGATTGTTTTGAAGCACTCTTTGGATGTGACCTCAGAAAAAGGAGGTGTAACAAGTTTAGGACAGATTCCTGTAAAATCAGGTAAAGTGAAATTGTTGGTATTTGCAAATGTGCCAGTATTAAAATTTGAAGGCCTGAAAACGTTGGATGCTTTTATGGGTGATACTCTCCATTTGGATCGGGAGCTGAATGGAAATATTGTAATGACGAGCGGAGTGATCAGTACTACTCTCCTTGCTGATGTGGAAAATAAAATCGGGGTTGATGGTGATAAAAATGCAGGTATTCCTTTATACCGTGCATTAGCCCGGGTACAATTGTCTAATCTTCGGTTTGAACCTAAAGATGAATATAGCGAAAATGCAACATTAATGCCTTTGTCCCTTTTTCTGGCGAATGTGAAGAATTCGTCTTATATGGAAGCTGAAAATGCGTGTGGAGCTTTGGAAATTAAAACAGAAACAGACAAGAATCAAATCCCTTTGCAGTTTTGGTGTGGTAACCCGGCAGTAAAAGATGAAACCGGAAATATGAAGAAGTTTGCGAATAGTGTGAATGAAAGTCTGCTATGGTATGATTTTATAAATAGCGATCAGACATATAAAGATTTTTTACCGAATGTAGATCTTTGTTTCCGAAATAGATATTTTGCGTTTTTGCCAATCAATGAAGTTCTGGACCCAAGCAAAAAAGATGGCGGTCATATTTCTGTGGGTGGAGGATTTCCGCTTGGACGTATGTTTTATGTTTATGAAAATCAAGATGGAGAAATGCCTACACTTATGGTTGTGAAGGCCAGGCTTTCTTATAAAGATAAAAAGATAGGTATGCAGGTTTCAAATGACTACTACTATACTTTGATTGTGAACAAAACCGGTAAAGTTGAAAACTACTCGGATATAGAACATTCATATATAAAACGAAATAAGTTTTATACAATCAATATGATAATTCGTGGACCAGGCTCGGATAAGCCATTCGATTTGCTGCAAGATGCTTATGCAAGTGTTGCCGTTAAGGTTAGCAATTGGAAAATTGTAGATATGAGTGGTACGGAGGTAGACTAAAGTAATATAAATATAGAAGGAAAATAAATTATTATGAAATATATTTCAGTTATAAACAGGCGGTTGCTTTTTGCATTTTGTATATCGATATTACTGGCCGGTTGTAGTATTTATGATGATCTTGATCCGTGCCCGGGCTATAAATTGACATTGAAGGTTGTCAATGCGGAAGGGGATGACATTACGGAGGCTGTTCCGGGGGACGTGCCTAATGCCTCTCTGTTCATTTTCGATGAAAAAGGCAATTATTTGGAAACGCGCACACTTGACCAGGACTTTATTGCCGGACGCCGGGAGATTGTTCTGAACGGTTATTCTGCCGATGCAAAATTGACGGTTGTTGCTTGGGGAAATATAGATGATGCCGATAAGACAACTGTTACGAAAAGTTTAAAGACTGCCGTTGATCTGAAAGTGACAATAAACCGTACGACAGATCCCGAAGATGCATCTAAAACCGATATGGCAACTTCGGCAGACGACCTTTATTTTGGTTCGCTGGAAGTGATTCGTGCTTCGGTAGGAGATGGTATTACTGTAAATGATACAATTGTGGTCAGACCGCGTACGGGAGAGATTCATATTGAGACAGAAGGTTTGCAATATGCTATTAATGCCCGTACCTTGAAAGCAGATGATCCGATGTGTAATTTCTATTTGAATCGTACCCTGGATTCATATAATTATAAAGGAGAGACTATTGGTGATAGTGTCTATTATAATCCTGCGGGAGATTGGGGTACGAGTACGATTGGTAAAGAATGGTACACGCCTAAAAACCATCGTCTTTGTCCCGGTGAAAAAATGGATGTGACATTGAATCTTAACAAGCAGTTGCTTGGACGTAAAGAGTCTGATCAGATAGATGATCCGATTACTGTCGAACCCGGACAGTTAAAATACGTACTGATTCAGTTTGGTGAAGACGGATTGATTTCCGGTGTTAAAGTTAGTGTACGTCCCTGGGGTGTGGTGAAGGAAGAACATGAGCTCTGATCTTGTTAAATAAATTCGAAAATTATCACGATATGAAATTGAAAAATATAATACTGATATTCTTTGTTTTGCAAGCTTTCGCTTCTTGTTCTAAAAATGACGAAACAGAAATACCGCAAGCAGGAAAAACAGGGCGTATATCGGTCAAAGTAGAAGCGATAGGAGGTTTAGCTACGCGGGCTGCTGATAAGAATGAACTGCCGGGTGAAGCTGCAATTAATAATTTGACTGCTATCATATTTAATGAAAATGGTACTCAAGTGTTAGGCTCTAAGTGGCAGTCTACAGTTGGGGCCGATGGAACTGCTGAAATCACTGATGTTGAGATGCAGACCGGTAATGTACAGATTGCCATTGTTGCAAATGTTCCTCAAGGTTCCTTTGAGGATGTAAATAACTATACTGCATTTGAAAACAAAATAGTAGAATTGTCATCGCAATTGCAAAATAACCTGACAATGAGTAGCCGGCTGATTTCTGTTATACTATCGAATACGGATGATAATTATATTGGGTATGGTACTTCGCAGGCTAATGTCGGCGGCTTGAACGATCCGATCCTGTTGACGCGTGTTGCAGCCCGTATAGATGTGGCGAGTATCCGTACTAATTTCTCCGGTTCGATACTGTCCGGGCGTACGGTTAGGGTGAATAATATTTGGTTGTCAAAAGTAAAAACAGCTTCCCGTTACTTCAGTGCTGCAGATTGGGGAATGGTTGAGATACCTGGTTATTTGTCAGACGAAGTTGCCCGGAATACTCTAAATAGGACAGTAAATGCAGAAACACCTATAACCGATACTTCTTATTATGCTTATGTAATGGAAAACGGAGCAAGTGAAAATGCTACTCAGTTGGTGATAGATGCAACATTGCAGGCCTCAGGCGGTTATCTGTCTGAAAGAAAACAATTTTTCGTTACAATTAATGAGAATGGCAAGGATAGAGGATATAATCATAATTATATAAAGAGAAATTATGTTTACCAGATAGGCATTACATTTGGTAAAAATAGTTTTGACGGCGATCAATATCCTACACCTCCAATACCTTCAACTCCGGTGGATATCACGCTCGACTGTGTCGTATCTATTGCAAATTGGGGGAATATTCGCCAGGAGGCTTCTTATGAATAATTCAATATAAGGGTAAAAAAGAATACAAACATTTTAATCAATAATTTATGAAACTACGATATTTATTTTTCTCGCTTATGGCATTAATTGCTTTTGGCGCTTGCTCTAACGAAGACGATATTATTGATAATAATATACCGAAGGAACCGGTGGATGCATATATATCGTTTGTTGCAAAATCGAATACCCAGACAAGATCCATAACGGATGACAAGGGTGAACAAAATTTGAACAATGAAACGAAAATAACTCGTCTGACAGCCCTTATATTTGACGCTGCTACCAGAAAACGTGTAGCTTATCAAGATGAGACGAACCAGAATGGTATATCCGAGATCAAAGATATACTTATAAAAGTTACCCCGGTAGATGAAAAAGGAGGTGCTACAAATGATAAATTCTATGCTGTATTGGTTGCGAATGCCACAGATAATGTTGCTTCTATCTATAGTATGGACGACTTTAATACGGTTGTTGTTACAAAAAGTTGCGACCAATACCAGATAGGAGACGTTTTGCCTATGGCAAGCGATACAATCCAATTCACAGGCGTGCGTCCTACAGTGAAAAAGACAGAAAATGGAACGACGCAGACTACTAGAAATGAAAACTGGATTAAATCGTCTACATCCGCTTTCGTTTATACGGAAACAACTCAGCAGGCTGCAGGAACAATAGCTTTAAATCGTTTAGTTGCCCGTATTCAGGTAGATAAAATAACCGTAAGTTTTCAAGAAGAAACATATAAGAATGCGGAGTTTAAATTAACAGGACTGTGGTTGGCAAATGCCCGTAGCGTTTCGTCTATAAATTCTATAAACAACCCAAGCTATGTTTATTATAAAGGATATGAATCTGCCATGTTTGACAAACTTAAACCTGGAGACCGGGCTGGTTGGATACAACCCGGCTCTGAAGTGGTTCCTGCTTTGTATAAGAAATATACTACCGGTTATACAAAAGGACTGGTTGGTGATTGGACAGATAATTCTGCTATTGATAAATTTTTCAGATATACGTTTGCTAATCCTGAGAAAGGAGATAATGTAAATGTATGTGAAACAGCATTGGTTATCTCCGGATTTTTTAAAAATGCAGGAATAGAAGAAGAAAGACATTTCCGCGTTCTCCTGAAAGACAATGATGAGCCAATAAAAGTAAAGCCTAATCATGTGTATCGGATAGAAGTTATTATTACGGGTGAAGGTTCCAGAGATGAGGATAATATAGAAATGAATGCTTATGTAAGTGCAGCGGTTGTTGCCTATCTATGGCAAATTGTAGATCAGGCAGAGAATGATGCAAATTGATAATAAAAATTTCTCCCCGATCATTTTATAAAATCATCCCGATGTTTTTGAAAAAACATCGGGATGATTTGTTTTATATATACAGGCCGTACCTAATCTTAAAAACGGTGTTTCTATCGTATCTAAAGGGTGTGCCTATCAATCTGCCGGTATGCTATTTTTACCTATTAATCTTGAAAGTTTCGCCTATAGCCATGCCTATATAATAGCTCTACTTTTGTGACAGAAAAGAAAATGAAATGCATATAAATAATAGGGTTATGAAACTAAAAACAATATTTACTATCTTTTTTATGGCTGTTATCCTGTTTGCTTGTACATCCGAGGATGATGTATTAAACGATATGGATAAAACTGAAACTCCAGGGATAGTAACCGGCGATAAAATGGCTTATGTATCTTTTAATATAGGAGGAGTGCAAGCAAGAGCAGCCCAGGCAGAAATAACAATTAATTCTGTTGTCTACTTTCTATTGGAAGGTAATAATATTATTGGATGGGCAGATAATGATAGTAAGGTTCTTACCAAAGTAAGAAAAAACTTGACTGTACTTGCCATAGCAAATGCTTCTCAGGCAACAACCGCTGCATTGAAAGAACAGTCCACTTTAAGTGGGTTGAGAAGCGTTGAACTAAGCAAGAAAGACTTGGATGCTATGATTAAAGTAAATGGAGAGCCTCAGGCTGTTGAATTTACTGTAGAAGGTGTATCCAGTACTCCGGATAAATATCAAGGTGGTGAATATCCTACAGAGGAGGTAACAATTAAGGTCGACCAGGTTACTTCGTGCGTGGAATTCAGTTCTTTTGAAGCCGTTTATGCGGAAGGCGTTTCTGATGAATTTAAGACACGTGTGAAAAAAGTAGAATTGAAAAGTTGCAGGCTATTGCATGCAAATCAGAGCGGGTATTTGAAAAACATTGCAACTTACAAAGCTTTAGAATATAACCTTTCTATTATTGATAATAAGATTGCTGCAATTGATGGAGGGAATGTCTTGCCAGATAAGGCGTTCCTCACATTTGCAAATAAAGAAACCGGTTTAAATGCAACGGCTTTGGAAATAACTTATAAGATAGATGGTAAAGAGGAAAAAACTTCGACATTCAAAATCAAGCAAGATGGAATAATGGAGCCTTATGGTGTTGTAGCCGGTAAGAAATATGGTTTGCAAGTGAAAGTGACGGTAAGCGATAAAGCAGAGATGAACATAAATTGGAAAGTCAGTAGCTGGCGGCCTTCTGTCAATACAAATATAGAATTTAATTAATAAGAAAAATATTGGTTTATGAAACAATATATATACATAGTACTATTGATTATCGGAGGATATTTTATTGTTTCCTGTAATGAGGATGCTCTGGTGGAAAAGGGCGAGACGTATGAAGAAGGGATTCCTGTTACGTTAAGTTTATCGTTCATGCCGAATACGCCGGAGGTGATAACACGTGCAACGGGGGAAAATCAGGATCAATATGCTGATCGTGTATCTGATATTACGGTATTTGCCTTTAATACTTCAGGCGATCGCATCGGATATCAATCTTTTAGTCTGGATGCTACAGGTGAAGGTGTATTAACAGGATTTAAAACCTTGTCCGGTACAAATTATATTTATGCTGTAGCCAATTTGGAATCTGCAAATTATACCAAATTAGCTGCGAAATTAAAAGACTGTATTACAAAGGAACAGTTTCTGTCGGCTACAGCCGATTTATCACAGCAGGCTATCGACTTGATTGATGGTAAGTTCTTGATGGCCGGTATTTATGATGATTCTGTCGCTTCAGAAGGAAACACCATGGGGAGCGTATCGATTTCTTCGACAGCAAAAACACTCGCCGGTAAGATTTGGTTACATCGTGTAGTAGCCTCTGTTTCTTTTCAAATAGTATCGAAGATTCCTGGTAATGGTTCCTTTACGCCTCAGACATGGCAGGTTGCAGAAATACCGGACAAGTGCTATTTGTTTGAACGTGAAGAGGACTTTAATGGAGATATTTCTTATTTTTCTGCTCAGGAATATCCTTTTGCTGTGGGACAGAAAGGTTTCACGTTTTATATGATGGAAAACCGCAAGACTTTGTCTGAATCTATTTCGTATAAAGAGCGGTATAGTAAAAAGCCGGAGAATGCCACTTATATTATCTTGAAAGGATATTATAAAGGGCCTGCTGATAAATATCAAGATTTTGATCCGGGCAAAAAGCCTTCTACTTCACAAGTTGAGGGAGACGTTACTTATTATATTCCTCTTGGCGAAGCTAGCTATGGCGGTTCTTCTGCTTCAAATTTAGAGGATTACAAAACAATACGTAATACCCGGTATACATATAATGTTAAAGTGAAGGGAATTAATGATATTGTATTGGAAGTTGTTAAGAAGGAACCGACATCGGTAGCGGATGGTAATTTTATTTATACGGAGGCTACTCAGCCGATTCAATTGTGTGATGCTCATTATGAAGCAAGGGTACTGACTTTTACAAAAGCAGATATAATAGGAACTGATGCAAAATGGAAACCTACATACAAAGTTAAGACTCCGGTAAATGATTTTCAGGTGTTAGGGCCGGACGATAATTCTGCAGACTTGGATGATAACTGGATACATTTTGTAGTAAATAATGATAATGATACCCAAAAAGCTAATTATCCGGGAGACGGATCTTCCTCTTTACTTACTATTAAACAATTAGTTGAAAAATTGAAGAATGAAGATTCATATACAAATAATAAACTTGTTGTCACTGCATTTGTTGATGAATATTATTATGATAATTTGAATTGGTGGGAATTTGCGAATAAACCGAATCGTGAGATGTTGATTCTTTGTAAAACAAAGTTTTATTCTGATAGTGTTAATAGTAGTTCGCTTACGGATGCAGCCTATGTTATTTCACAACGTTCTATTCAAACTTATTATTCGACAGATGGTACTTCTGAATATGCAATTGGAATAGAGTGGGTGAATGAGACGGATATGTTTGAAAAATTTGCTGTTAGTAACAATGGTAACGGAAAATATTCTTATGGAAATCCTTATGGTTGGGGGCAAACAACGGATGGGCGTGCTAATATGATAAGGGAATTGACTGTATTATCTCATTCGGAAGTTCGGTGGCCCAACTGGAACAGTGTTCCTTATTTATCAGGAAATTTGAGTAATTATACAAAGGCATATAATGCATGTATGTCTCGTAACAGAAATATGGGAAATATTTCCGATCAGGTTAAGGAAAATGAAATAAAGTGGTTTTTACCATCTTTGTCTCAATACCAGGATTTCGTTATGGGACAAGATGCGTATGACCCGGCGGCTATCCTTTTTCCGGCTAATAGTGAGAATACACTACATTATTATGCAAATAGCAAAGGTGCCGAAGCGGAAAATTTCAGAAATATATTATGGGCGGAAGAAGGCATTTCTACGAGTGACTATGCTGAATATGAGAAACGGCATCGGCATTCTGTCCGTTGTGCACGTTATTTAGGCCGGATTGATAAACCGGACGATAGTAAAATTCAAATTTGGTCTAAGAGTAAAAAGATTTATAATGGAGAAAATTATGATAAGTTGGAATTGAGATATATGGATAAGAAGGCACTTCGCAGTTCTTCTGATGGTGGTAATCAATTGGCTATGCACACTGAACTTTCTGAAAACACAAAGCCATACAAATCCTTTTTGATTTATAATGAAAATAAGACAGGTGGAAAATGGAGTGATGTAAACGGAGTATCACCTAATTATATACCAAAAACAGAAGAACAAGGAGGGTGTCCGAAAGGTTGGCGTATTCCGAATCAGCGGGAACTTACTTTGTTAGTGAGAGCGCTGGATATATCAAAGGGAACAAGCGGGAATTATATGAATTATGTAGCCCGTACAAAATTCTCCGGTAAAAATAATTCAGGTAAAGATTATTTAGGACGTACATGCGAAGGCTTCTTCTTTAGCGAAGGTGGTTTAGGAATTACCCGTACTACCGATACAAGATATGGATTTGTGCGTTGTGTTCGTGATTGTGTTGAATAACGTACGCAATGCTTTAAATAACCTTGTTGTAGTTTTGGTTTTAATCTGGAAAATATAAACAAAAGATATATGAAAAAAGTCCTTTTCCTCTTTCTCCTTCTAGTTGGTATGTCGAGCGCATACGGACAGAAGTTTGCAGTGAAATCGAACTTGCTCTATGACGCTACGGCTACTATAAATTTGGGAGCGGAAATAGGGCTGGGTAAAAAATGGTCTCTTGACATATCCGGCAACTATAATGGCTGGATGATGGGTGACCAGGCCAGGTGGAAGCATTGGATGGTGCAACCTGAAGCACGTTACTGGTTATGTGAGAAATTCAATGGCCATTTCTTTGGTTTACATGCACATTATGCAGATTATAATGTGGGTGGATTTAGCCTTTTGGGTGATCGTCTGAAAAACCGCCGTTATCAGGGATATTTGTATGGTGCAGGTTTGACTTATGGTTATCAATGGGTTTTGAGTAATAGATGGAGCATTGAAGCTGCTTTGGGTCTTGGTTGGGCGCACATGAAAGATAATGAATATCCTTGTGCTACCTGCGGAAATAAGTTGCCTGCTGAAACACGTGATTATTTTGGTGTGACAAAAGCGGCTGTTTCTATTATTTACTTTATTAAATAACGAAGCGATGAAAAAGATAAATATATGTATGCTGGTAATCTTGCTGGCTTTGGGTTCACCGCTGGCTATGGCTCAGACGGTTGGTTCGCCGGTGAAGGTTGTTTGTAACGATTTGGTGGAAAAAGGTGGACGGCTTTATATCGATGCGGTTATTATGATTCCTGCAGATGTGGTAAAGTCTAGGAATTCGCTGACATTAACTCCTGTTCTTGAAAGTTCTACGCAAAAGAATGGTTTACCTTCTGTTTTGATTAATGGCAAAAACCGCCAGAAGGTATATAACCGTGAAATTGCTTTGCATAATTTACAAGATGAACCTCGTTATACGGTGTTGAAGGTTTCTGATGGAATGCAGCAGGTTAATTATAAATTGGATATACCCTTTGAACCTTGGATGAAAAATGCCAAACTGGTTTTGGACCAGGATTTGTGTGGTTGTGGTAAAGAAACACCGGGTACTCCGTTGTTGGTTGCCGATAAAGTTCGTATGCGTCCTGATGAGCGTTATCAGGTGGCTACTACGCTGGTTTATATTTCACCGGTGGCAGAAACTGAAAAACATCGGGCAGAAGTGGGTACAGCTTACTTGGAGTTTGTTGTAAACAAATACCAGATTTTGCCGGACTTTCGTAATAATGCTACAGAATTGTCTAAAATCGATAATTCAATCGGTGTGATTGTGAACGATAAAAATGTAAAATTGAGAGATATTGTCCTTAAAGGATATGCTTCACCGGAAGGTTCTTATAAATCGAATACGGTATTGGCAGAAAATCGTGTAAAAGCTTTGGCCGAATATGTCCGTAAAAAGCATGATTTCCCAAAAGGGATAATCCTGACAGAAAATGGTTCTGAGGATTGGGGCGGTTTCCGTGAAAAGGTACTGGCGGATCAGTCTGTTCCTTCACGGGATAAAGTGCTGGCTATTATCGAAAGCAATATCGATCCTGATAAAAAAGATGCGCAATTGATGGCACTTGATGGTGGCGTTCCTTATCGCTATGTCTTGCAGAATATTTATCCTTCACTTCGTCGCTCGGATTATAAAGTGGATTATACGGTTCGTTTCTTTACTGTGGAAGAAGGACGTGAAGTGATTAAAACGAATCCGAAGCAATTAAGCCTGAGTGAAATGTTTGCAGTGGCTAATAGCTATGAAACCGGTAGTAAAGAGTATAATGAAGTATTTGATATAGCTGTATGTATTTATCCGAATGATCCGGTAGCCAATCTGAATGCTGCAAATATTGCTTTGACAAAAGGAGATTTCGATGTTGCACAAGGCTATTTGAAAAAAGCCGCTAATTCGCCGGAAGCCATTCATTCACGTGGTGTTTTGAACCTGATGCAAGGTAATTTGGATGAGGCCGAAATCCTGTTGAAGCAGGCAAAAGCCGCCGGTGTGAAAGAAGCGGATGCTAATTTGATAGAATTGCAGAAAAAACGGGATGATAATGTACTATTTGATAGTTTTAACTAGAAAATTGATGTAATTACCTACTTTAACTGGCAGACAAAGAAAATATATTTGTAGTACTAATATGCATGTAAAAAATTGTGGGATATGGAAAGCTCGACTACAGTAGAGCGGGTTCTGACATCTGAAATTGATAATTCCGATGGGGTCTATTTGTATCTTGAGGACAATGAATGGTGTGCTTATGAACGTTCTGCTTATTACTTGGCATCATTGGATGTGCCGGTTAAGCTAAAAAGGGAAGTCGTTCGTGACGGATACGATGTCGTATTATTAAAGGCTATGTTGCCGGCGGATAATATGTATTTGCTTTTATCGCCTAATACTGTTTTGAAGCTGGTTGCAGACGACCGGTTGTTGTTTCGGATGAATAAAGTAATCGAAGGATTTTCCGAATGGAAGGAATCTCAGCTGGTAAGATTACCTGCATGAGATAAGGGTTCGTGAGAATCTTATATACTAAGTTGTAAAATTGAGGGTGTATTTGCTCCGGAAGTTGATCTGTTGAAGACGCTTCCGGAGCTTTTTTATTTTCCGGATGCGCAAAAAACAATTATGCGTGCTGTTTCTGTCAAAGTGATGGTGAACGTATCACCTAAAGCTTCGTTTAGTGTTCCTTGCCACCAGGCGGTAAGTTTACGATTATGGATAGGCCAGCGTAATCCTTCCGTACTTATTTCTCCGCAAGGGTACATTGAGAAGATTGATATTTGTTGTCCGGGCCGGCTTGTTAAAGTTGCTGTTTTCGTTAAAGGAATAAATAGGCCGTAATCGGAAAGCATTTCTATCCTGTCGAATAATGGAGCGTGTTCCAGTAATAGAGAAATATTACCGAGTGTATGATCTTCACGTAAACCGGTAGCTCCCAAAATCAGTATATGTTTATATCCGGCTTCATGTGCATAGAAAACAGATTTGGTAAGATCGTTTATTTCCTGGTTTTCTACAATATGGATGCGGTCGGCATATAGTTCTCTCAGAGAAAGAGGAATACTATCCATATCCCCTATAATGGCTGTGGGAGCCAGGCCTCTGTCATAAAGTGCCTGTACAGCACCGTCGCAGGCAATAATGATCGGAGTCTGGTGTAATAATTCCAAAGGACGGGCTGTCGTTGGAAAACTACCGTTTGCTACAATTATGCAATCATAAGGTACTGTCATCTGTTTTTATTCCTTTCTTTTTCCACGTATGCCATCCGGCAATGGCCAGCAAGGCGTAACAAATATAGAGAAACATTGTGGGATATAATCCGCGTATATAAAAAAGATAAACGGAAACGAAATTTACCACGATCCAGAATATCCAATGTTCAATAATGCGTCGTGCCAACATCCAGGTAGCTACGATACCGACTGCAGTGGTGAAGGCATCACCTATCGGGATCGGAGAATCTGTAAAATTATTCAATACATACCAGATCATAATAAAAATGGTTAATAGAGCGATACCGACTCCCACAGCAAGCTTAGGTGTCAGATGACGGTATATTATTCTTTCGGAAGAATTTTTATTTTCTTCCGGAAGAAATTTGTTTTTCTTCCGGGTCCATTGCCAGAAGCCGTAAATACTTATGCCGACATAATACATGTTAAGTCCCATATCAGCATATATTTTTGAGAAGAAAAATACGAACACATAAACCAGCGACGTGAGAAATCCTACCACCCACATGGCCCGGTGTTGTTTTATCTCAAGAATAAGATAAAGCAAACCGGTGATAACGCCGAAATACTCTAAAAAGTTGACAGATGATAGTTGGCAAATGATAGTTGGCATATTATTAATTAGAATTTTAAAGTAAGACGTGCCATGGCATTGATACCGGCTTGTGTGAAATAAGCGGCGGAATCGATGCGTTTGCCATCTACGATAGACGAATATACGTTTCCGTTTGTTTCGTATTCGGTATTAAATAGATTATTGACGGTTACATCCACCCCGATTTCTTTTAAGAACTTGGGCTTTATGATGTAACCAACACGTAAACTGTTGATAAAATAAGGATCGATGGAGCGGGATTTGCTGGATGTATTATCCAAATGCTGACGGCTTACATATTGCGAATTAAAACCGGCAGAAAAGTTTTTCCAGTTAAAATTGAACATACTGTTTGCTATTACATTTGGAGAAAAAGCAATATCTGTAGAACCAAATTGAAATTGAACTTCTTCTTGCCCGGGCACAGGGTCCCAGTTGCTGTCCAGATTACTTACCGTTTCGATGAAGTTTTTTATCTTATTCCGGCTCCAGGTAACGTTCCCGCTCCATAATAACCATTTGGTGATGGTTATGCCGGCCGTCAGTTCAATTCCCATACGGTAGCTTTCTTTTATATTGGATGTGAGAGCTTCTCCTATTTCGCTGATTTTTCCGGTCAGAATAAGCTGGTTGTTGTAATCCATAAAATAGAAATTGGCACCCAGGTGGAATCGTGGATGTGTGAAGCTGTATCCGGCTTCGTAGTCGAACAATCTTTCGGGAACAGGGCGTTCATTAATACCTGCTTCGGTGAAGTTGTCGCGGTTGGGTTCGCGATGGGCAACAGAGAAAGAGGCAAATGCATTATGGAATCCTTTGTTGAAATTGAATCCGACTTTGGGGTTGAAAAAGTTCCAATGACGATTGACATAAAGATTGTCTCCGGCTTTATCGTCGTTCCCTTTAATTGTATAATCTATGCCTCGGTATTGCAGGTCTGCATATCCGTTAAAATAGTCGGTGAAGAGATAATTTACTTTTGCATATGCATTGTAATCTGTTTTATCTCCGGTGTTGCGATAGTATTCGTAATCCGGTTTCGGAAGGCTGTTAACTTGTTTTGCCCATATAACACGGCCAAAATGATTTCCTGCATATTTATTGGCGGCAGCACCCAACGTTATTTGCATGCTTTCGCTGCGATAATTAGCATTGTATACAGCACCGTAGAAATCGTTATCTAACCATTTGCGGCGGACAAGGTCGGTTTTCTTAACCTCTTTACCGGACGGGTCAATATAATTGGGAAGTTTGTATTTTTCATATTTGGCTCCGGCTTTATAATCTTCGTAATAGCCGCTACCATCTGTGTAATGGAGAGTGAGTGCCATATTCCAGAAATCGTTAAGACGTTGGCTTGCCATTAGTTGATAATTGTGCTGCCAATAATTGTCTGTTTGGTTATCGTAGAATTTGGTTACGCCGTCTTCTTCATATGCGCCGCATGAATTATAAGTCCGGTCTGTTTTCAGCTTGTCTGCCGGTACACCGTTCCATGCCTGGTATGTTTTTTCGTTGTTGCCGAAGGTCTGAAATTTGATTAATGTATTGGAAGCATAAAAAGCTGCCGATACATAATAAGAACTCATCCGGGCGAAAGCGCGGTCTATGTAGCCATCGCTACGGATATTTGAATATCGGGCATCAAAAGCAAAATGGTCGTATAATAGCCCGGTTCCGCCTTTTACCGTATTTTTTACAGTACCGAAAGAACCGGCTGAAATAGAATATTCGGCGTATGGTTGTAAGGCCGGCTTTTGCGTCTGCATGGCAACCGTAGCTCCAAAAGAAGCAGCTCCGTTTGTAGATGTACCTGCTCCGCGTTGGATTTGAATACTTTCTACGGAAGAAGCGATGTCTGCCATGTTTGCCCAAAACAAGGTGTGCGATTCGGGGTCATTCATGGGAACCCCGTTTACTGTAATGTTGATACGGTTTGCATCTGTTCCCCGGATACGGAAACCGGAGTAACCAATGCCTGTTCCAGCATCGGAAGTCATAATAACAGACGGAGATTGGGAGATAAGATACGGAATACCTTGTCCGTCGTTTTTACTGTTAAGCTCTTTTCCGGAAATATCCGTGTAAGCAACGGGGGTTCCTTTTACAGCTTTGGTAGCGGTGATCACAACTTCATCCAATGATATGTCTTTGGCGATTTTCAGGGAGTCTACCGTTTCATGGGATTTGCCCTGTACATTAGGAATGACCAGTGAAGCGGCCATTACGATTAAAACACTTTTCATCCTTTTGCCTTTTTATTTAAAACGAAATGGTTGAATAGTGGAGGAGTGAGTATTGATTCAATTTCCCTGCGCCGGCATTACCCGTATCAGGTTCTATGGGTATAATCTCAGCCTGCAACCTTATCAGAACGAATCGGTACAAGCACCCCTTTGTATTCGGTGGCAAAGATAATGAAAAAGAGTATTTGCACAAAAAATACATATTTCTTTGTAAAGTCGTTGACAATTTGTATATTTGCAAGCGATTAAGCGAAGATGAGGAGGGGGCGGGTAGTCCCCTTCTTTTGTTCTCAACTGTTTGTATATGATTGAAAAAAGTGTAGTAAGCCAGTTGGTCGAGGAAAAATTAGCCTCTTCAGACAATTTTTTAGTGGATATAGTTATTAAACCGGGAAATCTTATTATTGTCGAGATTGATAATGATGAGGGTGTTTGTATTGACGACTGTGCAGAATTGAGCCGTTATCTGGAAGAACATCTGGACCGGGATGTGGAAGACTATGAACTGGAAGTTGGATCGGCGGGCATCACATCTGCATTTAAGGTTCTTCGCCAATATGTTAAGAATATTGGCAATGAAGTGGAAATGTTGCTTAAAAACGGAGTCAAGTTGGCAGGTGTGCTGAAATCGGCGGATGAAACCGGTGTGGTTGTTACCGTTGAAAAGCAGATCAAACCGGAAGGTGCAAAGCGAAAAGTAACTGTGCAGGATGATCAGTCGTATACATTTGATGAAATAAAATATACAAAATACTTAATAAGATTCAAGTAAATTATGGCCAGAAAAGAGGAAACAATCAGTATGATTGACACCCTTGCGGAGTTCAAGGAGTTGAAAAATATAGATAAGGAGACAATGATTAGCGTATTGGAAGACTCTTTCCGAAACGTTATAGCTAAGATGTTTGGCACTGATGAAAATTATGATGTAATTATCAACCCCGAAAAAGGTGACTTTGAAATTTGGAGAAACCGTACGGTGGTAGCAGATGATGAATTGGAAGACTCTAACCTGCAACTTACTTTGACCGAGGCCCGTAAGATTGATGCCGACTGTGAAGTGGGTGAAGAAGTAACGGATGAAGTACATTTTGCAGATTTTGGCCGTCGTGCTATCCTGAACCTGCGTCAAACTTTGGCTTCTAAAATACTTGAATTGCAAAAAGATAGTTTATACGCGAAATATAAAGACAGAATCGGATCTATTATTGCGGCTGATGTATATCAGGTATGGAAAAAAGAGATTCTGTTGCTGGATGATGAGGGAAATGAGTTGCTGCTCCCGAAATCGGAACAGATCCCTACCGATTTTTATCGTAAAGGAGAAACCGTTCGTGCTATTGTACAACGAGTGGATAATTATAACAATAATCCGAAAATTATACTTTCGCGTACAGACAAAGTGTTCCTGCAGCGTCTTTTTGAATTGGAAGTGCCGGAAATTAATGATGGTCTGATTACCATTAAGGCTATTGCCCGTATCCCGGGTGAAAGAGCCAAAGTTGCAGTGGAATCATATGATGACCGTATTGACCCGGTGGGCGCTTGTGTTGGAATGAAAGGTTCTCGTATTCACGGAATTGTCCGTGAGTTAAGAAACGAGAATATCGATGTAATTAATTATACATCCAATGTGTCGTTGTTCATACAACGAGCATTAAGCCCGGCAAAGATTTCATCTATACGTGTGAACGAAGAAGAACGTAAGGCAGAGGTTTATCTTCGTCCCGAAGAAGTTTCATTAGCTATCGGTAAAGGCGGTTTGAATATTAAACTCGCTTGTATGTTGACCGAATATACAATTGATGTATTCCGGGATATAGAAGGTGCTGATGAAGAAGATATTTATCTGGATGAATTTGCAGATGAAATAGACAGCTGGGTAATCGATGCGCTTAAGAACATAGGTTGCTATACAGCAAAAGGTGTTCTTGCTATGAATCGCGACGAGATTGTGGAACGTGCTGACCTTGAAGAACAAACAGTCGACGAGGTACTTGCTATTTTATCTGCCGAATTTGAGGATGATGGAGACAACGAATAAGTATTACGACAAAGTTAGATATGCCTATAAAATTAATTCAAGTACAGAGAAAATTAAACGTGGGAATCAACACGGTTGTTGAATTCCTGCACCGAAAAGGGTTCTCGGTTGAGGATAATCCCAATACGAGAATCAGTGATGAACAGTATGCTTTGCTCGTAAAAGAGTTTGGAAAAGATATGCCGGAGAAAGATTATTATAATCGTTTTGCGGCAGAACGCGTCCAAAAAGAGACTCCTTCTGTGAAAGAAGAGAGGCCTTCAGAAATTAAAACGGAAATTCCGGAAGATTTGAAACCTAAGTTTGTGACTAAAGGACGGATAGATCTGGATAACTCCCATAAAAAAACACAGGAAAAGCCTACGGTAAAAGAAGAACCTGTAGTGAAAAAAGAAGAACCGGTTGCTGTAAAAGAGCATACAAAGCCTTTACAGGATGTTCCGGTTGCTAAACCTGTTCCTGTTGTGGAAAAGAAGCCGGTAGAAAAACCAGCTGTTGTACAGGAATTTAAAGCTGAGGAGAAAAAAGAAGAAAAAGTTATAGTTGTGAAAGAAGAAAAAGCCGAAAAGAAGCAGCCCGAGGTTGTAGTTGGTGCTGAAAAAGTAAACTCTGGTAAAGAAGTCGAAATAAAAGACGACACTACTGCCTCTAGTGATGACTCTGACGAGGCTGTTTTCCGACTCAATACTCCGAAGTTTGAATCGAAAATTAAAGTTACCGGAAAGATAGACCTGAATGCTCTGAATCAATCAACCCGTCCTAAAAAGAAGACGAAAGAGGAAAAGAGAAAAGAGCGGGATGAGAAGCAAAAATTTGCCGGAAATAAACCGAATAATCCGAATGGCCCGTTTAAAGGTCCAAAGGATGCAAATGCCGCTCCTAAGCCAGGTACGCCGGTGAAAGCCGGTGAGGAAAATGATGCGAAGAAAAAACGTAAACGCATCAAAAAAGATCGGGTGGATGTAAACAACACTCCGGGGACAAACTTTACCCGTGCTCAGCGTGATGAACGTAAGCCTCGTCTGAAGAAACCTGTAAAGGTCGAAGTTAGCGAAGAGGATGTTCAGAAACAAATTAAAGAAACGTTGGCACGTCTGACGAATAAGGGTAATAAGAACAATAAGGGTGCTAAATATCGCCGTGATAAACGTGATGCTGTTCAAAAACGTGAACACGAATTGCAGGAACAGGAAGAACGTGAAAGCAAAATATTGAAACTTACAGAGTTCGTTACGGCTAATGATTTGGCTAATATGATGGATGTTCCGGTGACACAAGTTATCGGTACTTGTATGAGTATCGGCATGATGGTTTCTATAAACCAGCGTTTGGATGCCGAAACAATCAATATCGTAGCAGAAGAATTTGGTTTCAAAACTGAATATGTGAGTGCTGAAGTAGTAGAAGCCATTAAGGCAGACGCAGATGAAGATAATGAAGATGACTGGGTTTCGCGTCCGCCTATCGTAACAGTGATGGGACACGTAGACCACGGTAAAACATCTTTGCTGGATAATATCCGTAGCGCGAATGTGATTGCCGGTGAAGCCGGAGGTATCACGCAGCATATCGGTGCTTATAATGTGAAGTTGGCAAGTGGCCGACGTATTACATTCCTGGATACTCCGGGTCACGAGGCATTTACTGCCATGCGTGCCCGTGGTGCGAAGGTGACGGATATTGCAATTATTATTGTTGCTGCCGATGATAACGTGATGCCACAGACTATTGAAGCGATTAACCACGCATCGGCTGCAGGTGTTCCTATCGTATTTGCAATTAATAAGATCGATAAGCCACATGCAAATCCTGAGAAAATCAAGGAAGAGCTGGCAAATATGAATTATCTGGTGGAAGACTGGGGTGGTAAATACCAGAGCCAGGAGATCTCAGCCAAAAAAGGTGTTGGTATCGAAGAATTGCTTGAAAAGGTATTGTTGGAAGCCGACTTGTTAGATTTGAAAGCCAATCCGAAGAAGCGTGCTGTCGGTTCAATTATTGAATCATCGCTGGATAAAGGACGTGGTTATGTATCGACAGTGTTGGTAGAAAACGGTACATTAAAGATGGGTGACATTGTATTGGCCGGTACCCATCACGGACGTATCAAAGCGATGTTTAACGAGCGTAACCAGCGCGTTGAAAAAGCAGGTCCGTCAGAACCGGTTATGATTTTAGGTTTGAACGGTGCGCCTCAGGCCGGTGATACATTTAATGTATTGGAAACGGAACAGGAAGCACGTGAGATCGCAACGCGTCGTGAACAGTTGCAGCGTGAATTAGGTATTCGTACTCAGAAGATGCTGACACTGGATGATATAGGCCGCCGTATAGCTGTTGGAAACTTCCAGGAACTGAATGTGATTGTTAAAGGTGACGTGGATGGTTCTGTAGAAGCTTTGTCAGATTCACTGATACGTTTGTCAACCGAAGAAATCCAGGTGAATGTAATTCATAAGGCTGTTGGTCAGATATCCGAATCGGATGTAGTACTTGCTGCTGCGTCAAATGCTATTATTATCGGGTTCCAGGTGCGTCCGTCTGTACAGGCTCGCCGTAATGCGGAAAAAGATGGCGTTGAAATCCGTCTGTACTCAATTATCTACGATGCAATAGAAGAAGTGAAGAGTGCAATGGAAGGTATGCTTTCTCCTGAAATTAAGGAAGAGATTACGGCCAACGTGGAAGTTCAGCAGGTATTCAAGATTACCAAGGTTGGTACGGTTGCTGGATGTATGGTTCGGGAAGGTAAGATCAAGCGCACGAATAAGATTCGTTTGATTCGTGACGGTATCGTAATCTATTCCGGAGAACTGGGATCTTTGAAACGTTTCAAAGATGATGTGAAAGAGGTGGTTTCCGGCTTGGATTGTGGTTTGAATATTACTAATTTCAACGACATTCAGGTGGGTGACATCATCGAGTCATACGAAGAAACAGAAGTAAAAAAGACGTTATAGCTATGAACTGGTTGGACATTACATTACTATGTCTGGCAGGAATAGGATTTGTAAAGGGCCTGTTTGATGGAGTCATCAAACAGGTTGTTTCGCTTATAGCCCTTTTTGTTGCAATCTTTTTTTGTACCCGGGTAGCTTCTTGGCTAAAAGGATATATCATTGCTTTGGATTGGTTTCCGGCGGAAGGTGTAACAATTCTCAGCTATGTGGCAGGATTCTTGTTGATTGTAGGAGTTGTGTTATTGGCCGGGGAAGTAGTAAGCCGTATAGTAGGCGTTACTCCGTTGGGGGTATTGAACCATCTGGCCGGTGGAGTGTTGGGGCTATGTTTTATGATGGGATTTGTAAGTTTAATACTGAACGGTCTGGAAGAGGTAGACAAAGGTTCGGTCCTTATACCGAGACAGGCAAAGGTAGAATCCCGGTTTTATCATACCGTGATAAAGATTATTCCAACCATTTACTTTGATAATTTGTTTTTTAAAGAAGGAGTAAATGGTATAAAATCAAATATATAAATATGCAAGAATCAAATGATATAATTAATGAGGTAACAAGTGGCGACTATAAATACGGTTTTGTTACCGAGATTGATACGGAAACGATTCACCGGGGGCTGGATGAAGAGACGGTACGTATTATTTCTGCTAAAAAGAATGAACCCGAGTGGTTGCTCGAGTTCCGCCTGAAGGCATACCACCACTGGCTTACACTGGAAATGCCTAAATGGCCTCACCTTACGATTCCGGCAATAAATTACCAGGACATTATTTATTATGCAGCTCCAAAAAAGAAAGAAGGCCCGAAGAGCCTGGATGAGGTTGATCCGGAATTGTTGAAAACATTCGATAAATTAGGTATTCCGTTGGAAGAACAGAAGCATTTAAGCGGCATGGCTGTAGATGCCGTCATGGACAGTGTATCTGTTAAAACTACCTTTAAAGAAAACTTGGCGGAGAAGGGGGTTATATTCTGTTCTTTTAGCGAAGCTGTTCAACATCATCCCGACCTGGTACAGGAATATTTGGGAAGTGTGGTTGGTTATCGTGATAATTTCTTTGCAGCTTTGAACTCTGCCGTTTTCTCGGACGGTTCGTTTGTATATATACCGAAAGGTGTCCGTTGTCCGATGGAACTAAGTACTTATTTCCGTATCAATGCAGCCAATACCGGACAGTTTGAACGTACATTGATTGTTGCCGATGATGAGGCTTATGTAAGTTATCTGGAAGGATGTACGGCTCCGATGCGTGACGAGAATCAGTTGCATGCGGCAATTGTAGAAATTGTAGCAAAAGAACATGCAGAGGTGAAATATTCTACGGTACAGAACTGGTATCCAGGCGATAAAGAAGGAAAAGGCGGTATCTATAATTTCGTTACCAAACGTGGTTTATGTAAGGGTGAGGGTAGTAAAATATCCTGGACACAGGTAGAAACCGGATCTGCTATTACCTGGAAATATCCAAGTTGTATTTTAGCAGGAAATAATTCGGTTGGCGAATTTTATTCAGTGGCTGTCACAAATAATTATCAGCAGGCCGATACAGGTACGAAGATGATCCATTTGGGAAAGAATACACGTAGTACGATTGTTTCTAAAGGTATTTCTGCCGGTCATAGTCAGAACAGCTATCGCGGGTTGGTTAAGGTTTCACCCCGTGCGGAGGGTGCACGCAACCATAGCCAGTGTGACAGTTTATTGCTGAGTTCTACTTGTGGTGCCCATACTTTTCCGTATGCCGATATTCAGAATGAGACAGCTGTGGTAGAGCATGAAGCAACTACCAGCAAGATTAGTGAAGAGCAGTTGTTCTATTGTCAGCAACGCGGTATTTCGGTTGAAGAGGCAGTTGGGTTGATTGTAAACGGGTATGCCCGTGAGGTTATGAACAAACTTCCGATGGAATTTGCTGTCGAAGCACAGAAATTGTTGACTATATCGTTGGAAGGTAGTGTAGGATGATAAAAATATAAATGTATGTTAGAGATAAAGAACTTACATGCCAATGTAAATGGCAAAGAGATATTGAAAGGTATAAACTTGTCGGTTAAGGCCGGTGAAATACATGCAATCATGGGACCGAACGGTTCCGGCAAAAGTACGTTAAGCAGTGTATTGGTGGGGAATCCTGCTTTTGAAGTGACCGAAGGGGAAGTCACTTTCAATGGCAAGGATTTGTTGGAGCTTTCGCCCGAAGACCGCAGTAGGGAAGGTATCTTCCTGAGCTTTCAATACCCGGTGGAAATCCCGGGTGTAAGTATGGTGAACTTTATGCGTGCTGCTTTGAACGAACATCGTAAGTATAATGGCCAACCTCCTGTATCGGCTACCGATTTCCTGAAGTTGATGCGTGAAAAGCGTGCAATTGTCGAACTGGATAATAAGCTGGCAAACCGTAGTGTGAATGAAGGTTTCTCTGGTGGTGAAAAGAAACGTAATGAAATATTCCAGATGGCAATGCTCGAACCTAAACTGGCAATTCTGGATGAAACCGATTCCGGTTTGGATATTGA
Source organism: Parabacteroides chinchillae (assembly GCF_900108035.1). Lineage (GTDB taxonomy): Bacteria > Bacteroidota > Bacteroidia > Bacteroidales > Tannerellaceae > Parabacteroides > Parabacteroides chinchillae. Next base: position 147,064 of record NZ_FNVS01000004.1, on the reverse strand, counting down.
TGCCCTGCGTATTGTGGCTAATGGAGTAAACAAGCTGAGAACTCCTGAAAATGCAGCAATTGTAATTACTCACTATCAGCGTTTGCTGGATTATATTAAGCCGGATGTGGTACACGTTCTTTACAAAGGGCGTATTGTGAAGACAGCCGGTCCCGAACTGGCTCTCGAACTTGAAGAAAAGGGTTACGACTGGATCAAGAAAGAGATGGGGGATGAATAATATGAAAGCAGAACAGCAGTATATCGAGCTTTTTGCACAATGTGAAGACCTTGTATGCCGTCATGCCTCGGAGGTGATGAATGCTCCGCGTGCACAGGCATTAGCTGATTTTGAAAGGCTGGGCTTTCCTTCTGTAAAGGGCGAAGATTATAAATATACGGATGTAGCTCTGGCATTTACTCCGGATTACGGGATCAATATCAACCGTTTGGATATTCCTGTAAACCCGTATGATGTATTTCGCTGTGATGTACCGAATATGAGTACCTCCCTTTATTTTGTTGTAAATGATTCTTTTTATGATAAAGAATTGCCCAAAGCAAATTTGCCGGAAGGGGTCTATGTCGGAGGATTGAAAACTTTTACCGAACAACATCCGGAAATAGCAGCCCGTTACTATGGTAAGGCTGCCTCGAGCAGTAAAGATGGCATTATAGCTTTGAACACGATGCTGGCTCAGGACGGTTTTGTTTTGTATATACCAAAGAATGTGGTGGTAGAACGCCCTATCCAGTTGGTTAATATATTTCGCAGCGACGTGGACACGATGGCCAATCGCCGTATTCTGGTGATTATGGAACCTCATTCCGAGGCAAAGTTGCTGGTTTGTGATCATAGTATTGATGATGTCAAATTCCTGTCTACCCAGGTGATTGAGATATTCGCAGGCGAAGGTGCTTATTTTGATTATTACGATCTGGAAGAAAGTAGTGAGTCTACTACTCGCTTCTCTTCACTTCATGTAAAACAGGAGGCCTCCTCAAATGTGCTGGTAAACGGCATTACTTTGAATAACGGCCTTACCCGTAATAATTACTATATCGAATTGAACGGAGAGAATGCCGAGACTAACTTGTGCGGTATGTCTATCTTGGATAAGCAGCAACAAGTGGATACCTATAGCCACATAACGCATGCCGTTTCTCATTGCACCAGCAACGAACTATTCAAGAATGTGTTGAACGATCGTGCCGTAGGTGCTTTCAGCGGACGTATTTTTGTAAAAGAGGGTGCCCAGAAGACGGAAGCTTACCAAACCAACCGGAATCTGTGTGCCACCCGCGAAGCGCGTATGTACAGTAAACCCCAGTTGGAAATCTATGCTGACGATGTAAAGTGCTCGCACGGTATGACGACAGGACAATTGGATGAGAATGCTCTCTTTTATATGCAAAGCCGCGGTATTCCACGTGATGAAGCACGTATGCTGTTGAGCGTTGCTTTCACGGCAGACGTGATAGACCACGTACGCCTGGATGTATTGAAAGACCGTTTGCATAAGTTGGTAGAGAAACGTTTCAGAGGGGAACTTACCAAATGTGCCAGTTGCCGTATTTGCAAATAATAAGATAAACAATACCGAAAACCCGGATAACAGTCGTTATATGTTATCCGGGTTTTTTGTTTACTTTTGTGAATCATTAAAATCTGATTATTATGCAACTCACTCACATTGCTCTCTGGACAAATGATCCGGAACGCCTCCGCGATTTCTATGTACAGTATTTTGACGGGAAAAGCAATGAAAAATATGTGAATCCCAAGAAAGGTTTTTCCTCCTATTTTGTCTCTTTCGAGAGTGGACCCTCCTTGGAGATTATGCAGCGGAATGATATTACGGAATTTTATCTGCCCGAACATATCGGTTTGGCTCACTTGGCTTTCCATGCAGATACGCGCGATCAGGTAGACTGTATGATGGAACGGTTCAGGGAGGATGGTTGTGTTATTGCCGGCGAAACCCGCGTGAGCGGAGACGGATATTATGAAGGTGTGATATTGGATCCGGATGGAAACCGTGTTGAAATTGTAACGAGATGAAAACACAGGCAAAAGCATGTATAATCAGTTCCGCCCTGTTGGCAGGACTGGTCGGTTGTAAAGGAAAACCCGAAGTTCCCCTGAATGTAATCTATATTCTGGCCGATGATTTAGGGTATGGCGATGTGGGCTGTTATGGCCAGCGAATTATTAAAACGCCTAATATTAACCGGATGGCGAAGGAAGGTCTTTTGTTTACCCAACACTATGCTGGTTGTACCGTGAGCGCACCTTCGCGTTGTTCACTAATGACAGGATTGCATACCGGACATTCGCAGGTGCGCGGTAACCGAGAGATTAAACCGGAAGGACAGCAGCCAATGGAGGCCGATACTTATACACTGGGAACGATGATGAAATCGGCTGGGTATGTAACCGGTATTTTCGGTAAATGGGGATTGGGTAATCCCGGCTCTGTTTCTGTGCCGAATAAGATGGGATTCGACGAGTTCTACGGTTATAACTGCCAGCGCCAGTCTCATACTTTTTATCCGGATCATTTGTGGCATAATGAAGATAAGGTGCTTTTGCCGGAGAATAATGACAATGCATGTGTAACCTATTCGCAAGACCTTATTCACCAGCAGGCCCTCCGGTTTATCCGCGACAATAGGGACAGGCCTTTCTTTGCCATGCTTACTTACACTTTGCCACATGCCGAACTCAACTTGCCGCATGATTCCATTTACAGGATGTATGAAAATAAATTCGATGAAACACCTTATATCGGCAAGTTTGATAAAGTGATGGGAGGTTATAATACTTCGGAACAACCCAAAGCCTCTTTTGCCGCTATGGTGTCACGGCTCGATATGTATGTGGGCGAGGTATTGGCTGAACTGAAAGCGCAGGGACTCGATAAAAATACGCTGGTGATCTTTACCAGCGATAACGGCCCTCATCATGAAGGAGGTGCCGACCCGGACTTCTTCCGTAGTTATGGCCCTTTAAGAGGAATTAAGCGTGATATATACGAAGGCGGCATCCGTGTGCCTATGGTGGCCTGGTGTCCCGGAAAGATCAAATCGGGTAAGAAAACAGATCAGGTTTGTGCATTCTGGGATGTGATGCCTACTCTGGCGGAGCTGGTCGGTACAACCCTTCTCCAGCCGGGCGATGGAATCTCTTTTTTGCCCACCTTGTTTGGAAAGGGAGAACAGAAACAGCACGATTACCTATATTGGGAGTTTCATGAACTTAACGGGCGCGAAGCCCTTCGTGCCGGCAACTGGAAACTGATACGCCAGCCGGTTGTAGGTGAAACAATCCTGGAACTTTATGACTTAAGCAAAGATATTCATGAAGACCATAATCTTGCCTCACAGTTTCCGGACAAAGTAGAAGAACTTGCCGCCCTGATGGACGGTGCCCGTACGGAATCTCCTTACTTTAATTTCGGCAGGGAAGGAGACAAGTAAATAAACGCGATACGAACGATAACAGATATAATATACATGCAACTGAATAAAATTCCCCATACCTATACTATTATTTCCGTAGTCATACTAATTTGCGCCGCCTTGTCGTGGGTGATTCCTGCCGGAGAATATGCCCGGGAGACGGTGGAGGTGAACGGTTCCGAACGTACGGTGATCGTTGATCATTCTTTCCATCCTGTCGAAGCCTCCCCACAGAGTTGGCAGGTGTTCGGTGCATTGATGGAGGGATTTGAGAAGCAATCGGGTATTATCGCCTTCCTGTTAATTATAGGTGGGGCATTCCAGATTATGAACAGCAGCCGGGCGATAGATGCCGGTATTCTCTCCTTTCTCCGCAACTCGCGGCGGATTGAACGTTTCGGCCTGTTCCGTCGGCTGGGGGTGAATAATGTGGTGGTAGCTTTCATTATCATTTTGTTCAGCGCTTTCGGGGCGATCTTTGGCATGAGCGAAGAGACGCTGGCTTTTGTCATTATTATTGTGCCACTTGCCATTTCGATGGGATATGATTCCATAACGGGACTCTGTATGGTGTATGTGGCCGCACATGTGGGCTTTTCGGGGGCTGTGCTTAACCCGTTTACTATCGGTATTGCACAGGGTTTGTCGGATTTGCCGTTGTTCTCGGGCTTCGGCTACCGTCTGTTTTGCTGGGTTATATTGACAACTATATTGATTGTGGTTGTTCTTCGGTATGCCCACCGGATATACAAACATCCGGAGCGTTCCCTTATGTATGGAGCCGATGCCTATTGGCGTGAACGGGGGGAAGAGGCATCCGGGGAGACGTTGGAGGTACCCACCACACGTTCTGCCTGGATTGTATATGCCCTTATCATGATTGCCTTGATAGCCTTTTCCGTAAACTACCCGCAGACAACGTTTACTGTGGGAGAGGGAAGCCTCTCTTTTCCGGCGATACCTGTGTTTTCCGCTCTGTTTGCCTTTTCCGGCTTTGTAGCTTTGCGCAAAAGCAACCAGCTTTTTATCTTGAATCTGCTGGGATTTACCATTGTGTTTCTGGTAACCGGCGTGATGGGGTATGGATGGTATCTGGTGGAAATATCCGCCATCTTTCTGGCGATGGGGGTTCTTTCCGGTTTTGCCAATAATGAGAATGCAGATACGTTGATTGGCCAGTTCCTTACGGGAGCCAAAGATATGTTGTCGGCCGCTTTGGTGGTCGGTCTTGCCGGTGGTATTATCCAGATTTTGCAGGAGGGGCGGATTATTGACCCTATTCTGCATGGCCTTGCAGCCTTGATGGGAGAAGCGGGGCGTATTACTTCGCTGGGCGTGATGTACCTGATCCAGACGGCTATCAATATTATCATCCCTTCCGGTTCAGCCAAGGCAGCACTCACGATGCCTATTATGGCACCCTTCTCCGACGTGATTGGCATATCGCGCCAGGCAACCGTACTGGCCTTCCAGTTTGGCGACGGCTTCACGAATATGATTACACCCACCTCTGGCGTGCTGATGGGGGCACTGGGGATGGCACGCATTCCTTATGAAGTGTGGGTGAAGTGGTTCTTCCGCATTCTGTTACTTTTTATTGTCATGGGTATGTTGTTGCTTATCCCTACGGTGTTGGTTCCGCTGGACGGCTTCTGATGTGTTAGTAAAAAAGTATTTGGTTGCTTACCTTTCGGAAAATAGTTGCCTATTCAAATAAGATCGAATGCTGGGATCAACGGAAGGTGGTAATGTGGAATATAAAATGGCCTTTATAGTAGTTAATTTTGATGTGGTTGCCTAGGTATGAATAAATAAATTATCGTTGTTAAAATAAACATCGTATCTTTGGTACGTGTTATACGATTAAATAAAAAATTGTTATGTTAGACATTAATGCAATCCGGTCCGATTTTCCAATCCTGAGGCATCCGGTGTATGATAAACCCCTTATTTACTTCGATAATGCGGCAACTACACAAAAACCGCGTTGTGTTGTAGAGAAGATTGAAAACGGTTACTATAACGTAAATGCCAATATCCACCGTGGAGTTCACTTTCTGAGCCAGGCAGCTACGGAAGCACACGAAGACGCCCGTCGCACGGTACAACATTTCCTGAATGCTCGTTCTTCCAACGAAATAATCTTCACCCGCGGCACAACAGAAGCCATCAATCTGGTTGCTTCAAGCTTTACAGACGAATGTATGTCGGCCAACGATGAGGTGATCGTCTCTGTCATGGAGCATCATTCCAACATTGTGCCCTGGCAGATACAAGCTGCAAAGAAAGGCATCACGTTGAAAGTGATTCCGATGAACGAGAAAGGAGAATTGAAGCTGGATGAGTATCGTAAGCTTTTTTCCGACCGTACCCGCCTCGTGTCGGTAACTCATGTTTCGAATGTGCTGGGTACGATAAATCCGGTAGCCGAAATGATAGAAGAGGCTCATCGCAACGGTGTTCCTGTTTTAGTGGATGGTGCACAGTCCGTTCCGCACATGGCTGTGGATGTACAGGCGTTGGATGCCGAATTTTATGTCTTTTCCGGACATAAGGTGTATGGGCCTACCGGAATAGGCGTCCTGTACGGTAAAGAAGAATGGCTCGAAAAACTACCTCCTTATCAGGGTGGGGGAGAGATGATCGCTACCGTTTCTTTTGAGAAAACAACGTTTAATGAACTTCCGTTTAAGTTTGAAGCCGGAACACCCGACTATATCGGTAGCACAGCCCTGGCCGAAGCTCTGCATTATGTTACCCGCCTGGGGATGGACAATATTGCTGCTTACGAGCATGAACTGCTGACTTATGCAACTGACAAACTGAATGCGATCGAAGGCATGCGCATCTTTGGACAAGCGGTCGATAAAGGGGCTGTTATTTCTTTCCTTGTAGGTAATATCCACCATTACGATATGGGAATGTTGCTGGATCGCCTGGGGATCGCCGTCCGCACCGGCCATCATTGTGCGCAGCCTCTTATGCAGGTGTTAGGTATCGAAGGTACGGTTCGTGCTTCATTTTCCTTTTATAACACAAAGGAAGAAATCGATGCTTTTGTTGCCGGAGTAGAGCGGGTACGGAAAATGTTCTGATGTATTTTTTACTATAATGTATAAAATTAAATGCCATGAAAAAAATCTTATTACTGGCAGTTGTCTGCCTGCTTTGTCTTCCGCTGTCCCTGTCGGCCTATAACGGGCAGTTGTCTTTTAAGAACGGTAAGTTTAAAATCGTTCAGTTTACGGATATACACTGGGACAATAAATCTCCCAATTCTGCAAAAACGGCAGAAACTATCCAGTCCGTGATAAAGGCGGAACAACCGGATGTGGCAATCCTTACGGGTGATGTAGTAACATCGGCTCCGGGTGTTGAAGGTTGGAAAGCTATAATCAATATATTTGACGGAGCTAAAATACCTTATGCCGTTCTTATGGGGAATCATGACGCCGAAGTTGTGGCAAAAGGAGAAATATATGATATGCTGCTCCGGTCGCCCTATTTCGTTGGTGCGAAAGGACCGGAAAATATCCGCGGATGCGGAAATTATATCTTGCCTGTTTATGGCTCGAAGAATAAACAAAAAATAGCTGCACTGCTATATTGTATCGACTCCAACGACTATCCTACACTGAAAGAGTATGGCCATTATGACTGGATTCATTTCGATCAGATTGCCTGGTACCGTGACCAAAGTACAAAATATACGCAGGCTAACGGGGGAAAAACTTACCCTGCCCTGGCTTTCTTCCACATTCCGCTTCCCGAATATTATAAAGTAGGCCGTTCCGATACGAAGCTGGGTGTTATGAACGAAGGCGCCGTTGCTTCGCCGGACATTAACACGGGCATGTTTGCTTCTTTTATCGAAATGGGTGATGTTATGGGTGTCTTTGCCGGACACGACCACGACAACGATTTTATCGGCTTGAACTTTGATATAGCTTTGGCATACGGTCGCGTAACAGGTGCCGATGCCTATGGCGACCTGGTAAGAGGCGGACGTGTTATTGAGTTAAGCGAAGGACAGCGCGGATTCGACACATGGATCACTACCCCTGCCGGCCGCGAATATGTTTACTATTATCCTTCCGGCCTTAATTCAAAAGACGAGGAAACGATGACCTACCTTCCGGCTAAGAATGTAAAACCTAAACAGCATGGCGTTGCTTATACTTATTACGAAGGTAAGTTTAAACAGACCGATCAGATAGCCGCCGGCACTAAGCTGAAAGAGGGAACGATGAAAAATTTCTCTATCAAAGAAGCTCCTGCCAAAGATCATTTTGCTTATGATTTCCGTACGTTGGTCAATATCCCTGAAGATGGCGTTTACCGCTTCTACACCTTCTCCGACGACGGTTCCAAATTGTTTATTGACGGACATATGGTAGTGGATAACGATGGCGGACACAACGACAGGCAGAGGAAGGGAATGGTAGCCCTTAAAGCCGGTTTCCACGAATTGCGTGTTCTGTATTTTGAAGATTATATGGGAGAGATGCTGGAAGTAGGCGTTTCCAGCCGTAAGATAAAAGAATCTGTGTTGCCGGATGATATGTTGTATCTTCCCGAATAAATAACGGACAAAAAGAAAAGAGACAGGTTAGTATGTTATTACCCTATATGGAAGCCGGCCGGATAGAGGCCGGCTGTGATGAAGCAGGACGTGGTTGTCTGGCTGGTGCGGTATTTGCCGCTGCTGTTATTTTGCCACCCGATTTTCAGAATGAAGATATGAACGACAGTAAACAGCTTAGCGAAAAGAAGCGTTATGCCTTGCGCCCTGTTATCGAACAGGAGGCATTGGCTTGGGCGGTGGGTATTGTTTCGCCGGAAGAAATAGACCGTATCAATATACTTAATGCCTCTTTTCTGGCGATGCACCGTGCCATAGGGCAGTTAAAAGTAAAACCCGAACACCTTTTGATAGACGGCAACCGCTTCAATCCATATCCGGATATCCGGCATACGACAGTTATAAAAGGCGACGGCAAATATCTTTCGATTGCCGCCGCCTCTATTCTTGCTAAGACATATCGTGATGATTATATGAATGGCTTGGCTGAAGAATATCCGGGTTACCTCTGGACAGAGAATAAAGGCTATCCTACACGTGCACACCGTGAAGCGATTCGCCGGTTGGGTATTACCCCTTACCATCGTAAGACCTTTACCTTATTGCCCGAACAACTTGAACTGCAGTTCTGATTTATTCCATTTCTTTCGTACGGAAAGCCAGTGCGTACATGCGCATCTGCTTCACCATGGAAACCAGGCCGTTGGAGCGGGTAGGCGATAGGTGTTCTTTCAGGCCTATTTTCTCAATAAAATACAGATCGGCATCCAGTATCTCCTGCGGTGTGTGATCCGATAGTATGTTGATCAGGAGGGAAACGATCCCTTTTACGATAACAGCATCGCTTTCGCCCTGGAAAACGAGCTTTCCATCCACATAATCGGCTTGCAGCCAAACACGGCTCTGGCAGCCTTCAATAAGGTTCGATTCTGTTTTGTACTTGTCTTCCAGCGGAGGAAGGGAGTTGCCCAGGTCTATCAACAACGCATACTTGTCCATCCAGTCATCAAAAGCGGAGAATTCCTCTATTACGTTGTCCTGAAGTTCGTTTATTGTCATTGTCTTCTATCTTTTATCTGTTATATACTACTTCAAGTACTGTTTGGCCTACGGCTTTCAGTACGTTTTTGTCTATATTGCCCATGTTATCGTTCTGTGTATGCCAATGGTCGCTGAAGCCTTTGGCCGATTCCGGATCATAATTGATAATGTCCAGGCAGGGAATACCGGTTTCTTCAATAACAGCTTCATGGTCGTCTGTTACACCTCCGCCGTTTGCATTGATAAAATACTTGCCATATCCCAACTTACGGGCAACTTCCCATACTTCGTCCACATAACGTGCTGCATGGCGCATGGAGATATATTCTTTATAGAATACGGCATCTTTGGCTCCTACCATGTCGAGCAGGATGCCGAACTCTGCCTTGTAGCCCGGTTTATGCGGGTTTTTTCCCCAGAAACGGCTGCCCAGGCACCAGGTATCGCTACTGTCTCCATATTTCTCTTTCGCAAATTCGGGTACTCCGTAATCTTCCGCATCAAAGAAGATGATATCTACTCCCACGTCGGGAGTCCTTATTCCCATCTGGCGGGCTATTTCTAACAGGGCACCTACTCCGCTTGCACCATCGTCGGCACCATCCAGCGGTTTCCGGTAATTGGCAGGGTTGGGATCGTGATCCGAGTAAGGACGTGTGTCCCAATGGGCGAAAAGCAGGATGCGTTTCTCTTTATCGGGATTGAAGGAACCGATTATGTTACGCGATTCCAATGGAGTTCCGTCGTATGCCGTCAGTGTTGCTTCCTGTTCGTATACTTGTGCCCCGAAGCGTTTTAGTTCGGAGACCAGATAATTGCCACAAGCTTTATGAGCCGACGTGTTCGGAATACGGTAGCCGAACGACACTTGCTTTTCAACATAGGCGTATGCACTGTCTGCATCGAAGGAAGGAGTGATAGTTGTCGGGGCTTTCTTCAATTCGGCAACCGGAGCCGTTGTTTCGCCGGTTCCTTTCTGGCCGCATGAAAACAATATGATACTTAGTAAAATAGAAACCACTTTTATCATAAGTTTGGGATTATAACCTGTTAATTATTTTTATTCGTGATCGGGGCCGTATTGTACTTTGTTCATTACACGCAGCAGGTTGCCGCCCCATATTTTAGCTATTTCATTTTCAGTATATCCTTCTTCCAGCAGACGAACTGTGATGTTTATCAACTCGTTGGTTGCACGGCAACCGATTAGCTCGCCGTCGCCGTCAAAGTCAGAACCAATGCCTACGTGGTTTATTCCAATCAGGTTTACGATATGGTTGATATGGCGGATGGCATCACTGAGTGAAGCCTTTTCTGAATCTTTATTGATAAAACCTTTGTAAAGGCAGAGTTGTACCACTCCCTGGTGTTCGGCCAGTGCTTTCAACTGGTCATCCGTCAGATTACGCGGATGATCGCAAAGGGCACGGACAGAAGAGTGGGAAGCGATAATCGGATAACGGCTGGTTTCCAGCGCATCATAGAATGTGCTTTCGGCAGCATGCGAGACGTCTACCATGATACCAAGCCGGTTCATTTCATGTATTACTTCTTTTCCGAAGGGGCTGAGGCCGTTCCATTCTCCATTTCCCCGGGCAGAATCGCAAATATCATTATCACCGTTATGGCAAAGGGTAATATAAGTTACACCCAGTTCTTTGAAGCGTGCAATGTTCGCAATGTCCTTACCTATGGCATATCCGTTTTCCACACCTAGTAAAATGGACTTCTTGCCGGCGGCTTTTAGTACATGTACTTCCTGCGGAGAATGGGCAATGCACATACGTGTACGGTTCAACATGTGCTGGCGGCGGATTTCAAGGAGACGGTTTATTGCCAAGTCGGTGGCTTTCTGTGAAGAAATATCGTCTCTTGGTCCTTGTGGAATATAGGCAACCATAAAGGTCGCATCGATCAACCCTTCCTCCATAAAAGGAAGATTCACCTTTCCGCCTTCTTTCATGCCGATATTGAATTCGCCCGGAAATATCATCGGCGTGTCTGTGTGCGAGTCTATAGTGACGTTACGGTTGTGAATCTCTTTCGCCCGGGCAAATGTACGGGCTGTATCAACATGATATCTGAATAGCTTCAGCATCTGTTCGTCACCATTTGGTGCCATGGCTTCAGGATGCCATTGTACACTGAAAATTGTTTTTTCCGGATGTTCTATCGCTTCGTTGATTCCGTCGGGAGCCGTTGCCGTAGCGATAAACTCAGGAGCAACTTCCTTTATTGCTTGGTGATGGAAAGAGTTTACGAGTATCGGGTCTTCCTTTAATATCTTGCCGAGTTTGCTTTCGCTTTCGTCCAGACTGACGGTATGCGAAGCAAATTCACGTGCCAGACTCTGGCTGTGTTTTAATAATTTATGGTCGCTTTGCGAATGAATATCCTGGTAAATACTGCCTCCGAATGCTACATTGATAAGTTGATGCCCGCGGCATATGCCCATAATAGGCAATTGGCGGTTGATTGCAAGGCGGAGCAGGATCAAGTCGAATTCGTCCCTGTATGTGTCCACATCCTGTAGCTGGGGTATCGGTTCTTCAAGCAAATAAAGCGGGTTGATGTCTCCACCTCCGCTCATTAATAGCCCGTCCAGGTTGGAAATGATAGCTGTTAGTGCTGCCAGATCCGTAATGACCGGAATAAGAACCGGAGCTCCTCCGGCTGCCAGTACGGATTGTACGTATGTTTCGGCTATACAGGAAAGTCCGTCTTTCCGATTAGCCGAAATTCCTATGCGTGGAGGTTGAAGGCTTCCTTTTAACGGTATAAACTGATCAACTTCCCTATATAAGGTTTCTAAATTCGGACGACGGATCTTCATATTCATATTCTTTTTAAGTTGACAATTGACAGTTGACAGTTAAAATACCACTTGCGCACCTGTCACCTGTCAACTGTTTAGGCGTCAATTTTAGCGTATGTTGCATTGTCTTCAATAAATTCGCGGCGCGGGCCAACATCTTCACCCATAAGCATAGAGAATATCTGGTCTGCTTCGGCGGCATTATCGATAGTGATCTGCTTCAGAGTACGGTTATCCGGATTCATTGTTGTATCCCATAATTGGTGGTCGTTCATTTCTCCCAAACCTTTGTAACGTTGGGTGTGGATCTGATTTTCATTACCATTACCGTATCTGTCGATGAAAGCTTGTCGTTGTTGTTCCGTCCAGCAATATTCTTCCACTTTACCCTTCTTACATAAGTAGAGCGGGGGAGTAGCCAGATAAACATATCCGTTCTCTATCAGAGCACGCATACGGCGGAAGAAGAAGGTCAGGATCAATGTTGCAATGTGGCTTCCGTCCACATCGGCATCGGTCATGATAATTACCTTGTGGTAACGTATCTTATCCATATTTAGAGCTTTCGGGTCATCTTCTGTTCCGATGGTAACTCCCATGGCACGGAAAATATTCTGGATTTCTTCACTTTCAAATATTTTATGATCCATTGCCTTTTCGACATTCAGAATCTTACCACGAAGCGGGAGAATAGCCTGGAAGTTACGGTCGCGTCCCTGCTTGGCCGTACCACCAGCAGAATCTCCTTCGACAAGGAATAATTCACAGTCAGCAGCAATTTTAGATGAGCAGTCTGCCAGTTTGCCCGGAAGACCTCCACCTGTCATTGGAGATTTACGTTGTACCAGTTCGCGGGCTTTACGTGCAGCCTGACGAGCTTGTGCTGCCAGAATTACTTTGTCTACAATTATTTTGGCTTCCTTCGGATGTTCTTCCAGATAATATCCCAGTGCTTCACCGATGGCCTGATCTACGGCTCCGGTTACTTCGCTGTTGCCCAGCTTTGTTTTTGTCTGTCCTTCAAACTGGGGTTCTGCTACTTTGATAGAAATGACAGCGGTAAGACCTTCGCGGAAATCGTCTCCCTGGATTTCAACTTTTGCCTTTTCCAGCAATTTTGAATCTTCTGCGTATTTCTTTAGCGTACGGGTCAAACCGCGGCGGAAACCAGCCAGGTGAGTACCTCCTTCTATCGTGTTGATGTCGTTAACGTAAGAAAATACGCTTTCGTTGTAGGACGTATTGTAAGTCATGGCCACTTCTACGGGTATGCCCTGTTTCTCAGTCACGATATGAATAACATCCTGGATCAACTTTTCTTTGGAGCGGTCTATGTAACGGACAAATTCTTTCAAGCCTTCTTCCGAATGGAAAGTTTCGGATTTATAAGTCCCGTCTTCTTTCTTTACGCGTTTATCCGTCAGATGTAGCGTAATACCGGCATTCAGGAAAGCAAGTTCGCGTAAACGTGTTGCCAGAATATCGTACTTGTATTCGGTGACACTGAAAATGCTTCCGTCCGGTTTGAAAGAAATGGTTGTTCCCACTCCATCCGTATCGCCTGCTATTTCTATATCATGTAAAGGTTTACCGCAAGAAAATTCTTGCATGTATAATTTCCCGTTTTTGCGAACTTCTGCTTTCAGATAAGTGGAAAGAGCGTTCACGCAGGACACACCCACCCCGTGCAGACCACCGGAAACTTTGTAAGAACCTTTGTCAAATTTACCTCCGGCATGTAATACGGTTAATACTACTTCCAAAGCTGATTTTCCTTCTTTCTCATGAAAATCTACAGGAATACCGCGGCCGTCGTCGGTAACGCTGATTGAATTATCTTCGTTGATTATTACGTCAATATTAGAGCAATATCCGGCAAGAGCTTCGTCTATCGAGTTGTCTACAACTTCGTATACCAAATGGTGCAACCCTTTTTCGCTGGTGTCACCAATGTACATAGACGGTCTTTTGCGTACGGCTTCTAACCCTTCAAGCACCTGAATACTGTCTGCCGAGTATTCGTTAGCAGTATTCTTAATTTCTTCACTCATGAGTTTATATTGTTTTAATCAGTAATTATCTGCCTATAAAAAGCTAACAAATATAGTGAAAATAATTGACATGGTAGTCCTTTCGGTGTGTGAAAATACTGAAAACCCTTTCGAGGGTATTTTAGGTAGGCAACCCGGTTGAAAAGGATAGGCAACGGGGTAAACTTTCTGTTAGGCAGGTGTTCTTTATTTATTAATTATAGTATCTTTGCTGTTGTTGTCAGGAGGAAGACATCCGGCAGCATTTTTTTTGAACATTTAATTATCAGAAGCGAAAAACTGGAAATTTTTGATCACTGATATTAAATGTTCGTGCCACCCTTATGTACATTTGAACTGTCCGAAAAGCATCTGATTTTACCGTGAAGTAAGATATCTCCACTTCCGCTTCGGAATATCCGTTTGGTCTTGGTAACCAGTACTCATGTTTATATTTTATTTTGTACCGGTATGCTTCATAGTCTTTGCCGGATGGAACAGGAGCATTTGACTACTTATGCCGAAGATGGCAAGCTGGGATTTGAGGAAATTCTCCTTGGTATGTGCCGTCGTTTTTTTAGGCAGTTCGGGATGAAAAAATAACGACAATAATTACAGTAACTATAAATACGTAAAGAGGACAAAATTTAAACTTTGTCCTCTTTATCGGGTAGCCCGTGGGGGAATCGAACCCCCCTTTCAAGAATGAAAATCTTGCGTCCTAACCGATAGACGAACGGGCCGTCAGGTTTAAAAAAGCCGGGCTTAATAGAGTCCGGCTTCACACTTTATATAAAGTATTTACCTTATGCTTGTGCAAGTTTGTTGACATGCTTAGCCAACTTTGACTTCAGATTACCTGCCTTATTCTTATGAATAATGTTTTTCTTGGCAAGTTTATCCAACATTGAGCATACCTTCGGGAACAGAGCCTGAGCTTCATTCTTGTCTTCGGTAGCACGCAAAACTCTCATTGCATTTCTTGCAGTTTTTGCATAGTATCTGTTATGCAAACGTTTTGCATTTGTTTGTCTGATTCTTTTGATTGATGACTTGTGATTTGCCATTTCTTAGATATCCTCTCTATTTATTCTTTAATCTTGTTTATTGTAGCCCGTGGGGGAATCGAACCCCCCTTTCAAGAATGAAAATCTTGCGTCCTAACCGATAGACGAACGGGCCAAACTGTCAAAGCTCTCACTTTTAGCACTCTGAGAATGTTGATTTCTCGATTGCGAGTGCAAAGATAGATCATCTCGTCAAACTACCAAAACATTTCAAAGGAAATTTTAATAGAAGTATTTGTTTTAACTTCTATTTAGAACCTAAATCCTCTAAATGTATTTCCAATGCTTTTACGGAAATATTTATTTCCCAGAT
This sequence comes from Parabacteroides chinchillae, assembly GCF_900108035.1. Taxonomy (GTDB): domain Bacteria; phylum Bacteroidota; class Bacteroidia; order Bacteroidales; family Tannerellaceae; genus Parabacteroides; species Parabacteroides chinchillae. Next base: position 131,775 of record NZ_FNVS01000004.1, on the reverse strand, counting down.
GCATACGCATAATGACGCTGCTAATAACAGGAGTGCAACACCAAATATCCATGCTGCAATTATTTGCCATGAAATATAGATAAAGAACATAGCGATGACGCAAAAGAGTAAACTAAGAATACCCAGTATCTGCATGGAACGTGTAAGATAAAGCCTTTTCCTCAGATTAGCTATCTGGGCAAAATCCTTCGGATCGTGTGTCTGTTGATGCTTTTCTTTCAGGTTGCGTACTACACTTGCATACGACAGGAACCGGTTTGTGTACGCCAACAATATGAGCGATATGGCCGAAAACAATAATGATGGAGTGGTAAGATCTAACATAATCTGTTCTTTTTTATGTAACTGATGATACACATAATAGTTTGTTGTTTTGTATCTTTGCTCTACAAAGATATAAATTTATGCTGAGTAAAACACGGGGAATTGTTTTGCATTCTATTCCGTATAACGATAAGTATTCTATTATATATATGTATACGGAGGCTTTTGGACGGGCTTCTTATCTGGTTGCGCGTAACCGGGGAAAGAAAAGCACGGTTTCCAAAGCACTGTTTATGCCTTTGTCCGTCTTGGAAATGGAGGTGGAGCATCTTAATAAGCGGGATTTGCACCGGATTAAAGAAACAAAAATATGTTATCCGCTTACAGCGCTTTTCTGCAATCCCGTGAAAAATGTGCTGGCTCTTTTCTTATCGGAGGTTCTTTTCCGGGTAGTGAAAGATACGGAACCCGATGCCCGCCTGTTTGGATTTCTTTATGAATCCATTCAAATGTTGGAGTATTCGGAAGAAGGAGTTGCCAATTTTCATCTTGTTTTTTTGCTTCGCCTGTTATATTATTTAGGTATTTATCCGAATGCGGATTCCCATAATCAGGGATATTATTTCGATATGTTGAATGGGGTTTTTATAGATTCAATACCAGTGCACCGTCATTATTTGAACAGGGAAGAGAGTCTGGTATTTGCCCGTTTGTTGAAAATCAGCTTTGAAAATATGTCCTTATTCACCTTCTCCCGTAAAGATCGTGTACGTATTATTGAGCGTATATTAGAATATTACCGGTTGCATTTGCCGGAGTTCCCGGAGATAAAATCTTTTTCGGTGTTGCAAAGTCTGTTTGATTAGGTAGTTTGCTCTTTGAATACTTGCCAGTTTGCGGAAAAGATTATACTTTTGCCGCACCAATAAGGAATGGTCTTGTAGTTCAATGGATAGAATAGAAGTTTCCTAAACTTTAGATCCGGGTTCGATTCCCGGCGAGACTACTACATCCGCTAGAAATCATAATTCCTTCCGAAAGAAATTTTATTTTCTCTCGGAAGGAATTATTTTTTTGATACCTTTAGCCCCAAACTCGGGAATATATGCAAAAGACATTGTGTATTGAAAATGATATTAAGGAATTAGACCGGATAAATGATTTTCTGGAGGTCGTGGATGAAGAGTTCCATCTGCCGTCTGCATTCCGGATGAAACTAAATCTGGTTCTGGAAGAAGCAGTATCCAATATTATTTTTTATGCATATAAACCGGGCGAAAAAGGTTGTTCTATAAATATTGTAGTGTCATATGACAAAGGCTGGCTGACCCTGATGTTAACAGATTCGGGTATTGCTTTTGATCCTACCAAACGCGAAAATCCCGATATTACTTTGTCTGCAGAAGAACGTCCTATTGGCGGATTAGGGATCTTTTTAATTAAGCAGATAATGGATGAGGTGAGTTATAGGAGAGAAAAGAAACAGAATGTTTTGATTATGAAGAAAAAAATAAAAGCATAATATATGAATGGTAATATGAAAGTAACAGTTACGGAAGGACCGGAAGTTGTAGTAATTGTTTCCGGTAGATTGGATACGAATAGCAGTGCTGATTTTGAAAAAACAATAGAACCTGTTCTTAACGGAACGGCTTTGAAAGTAAAAGTGGATTGTTCTGATCTTAAATATATAAGTAGTTCCGGATTGAGAGTGTTTCTTTTGTTACAGAAAAAAATTTCCCATCGAAACGGAGTATTGCGTTTATACGGTCTGAATGACGATATCAGAGAGGTGTTTGATGTTACTGGCTTTTCCGCTTTGTTTTTAATTGAATAATAAAAGATTATATAAGAAAAGGGGATGAATTTAAAATCGTCTCCTGGTGTAATCTGCAAAATCTTGCCCAAGTTTAGCGTAATCTTGGGCAAGTTTGTTTAATATCTAAAGTGTCTAATTTCTTTACACAACTATCAAATAATTAGACACCTTTGAATGTGATATGTGATATTAATGTGTTGATAATTAATAGTTTGTTTGTTTTGGCATACTTTTTGATTATTTATGAATAAAGTCATAGCTATTACAGGTAAAACTAAATTAATTAAATATGCAAAGTACATTCAGAAATTTGCTTTACGTTCTAACGCGTTATAAGTTGGCTACAGCCACTAACCTTTTGGGGTTGAGTTTTGCTTTTGTATTATTTATTCTGATTTGGATACATGTAAGTTATGAATATAATTTTGATGTATCTATACCCGATAGAGAGAGAATATTTCAACTAGAGAATATGCGTAATGATGGGATATGGGAAGCTAATTTCTCGCGCCCACAGCTTGAACGTTTTATTGCGGCTTCACCCGGTATAGAAGCAGCTGCTATTACAAATAATCTGGTTTACTCCTCTGTCCGTTTAGGTGTTTCTACCAGCAAAGAAGTTGATGGTAAGAGCTATATGGAACAAGTGGAACGAATAACTATCGGATATACAAAAGTTTTTGGTTTTGAGATGGTTGCCGGTAGTACGGATTGCCTGAACCATCCGGATGGGGTATTGATATCGGAAAGTATGGCCCGGAAATTTTTCGGTGAAGGTAATCCGGTTGGTAAACCTGTTTACTTTTCAGAATTTGAAAGTGCTGAAGGTACAGACATATATGGACTCCATTTTGAGCCGGCATATATAGTCGGCGGGGTTTATCGTGATTTTCCGGGAAATACCCGTTTGAAAAATGCGTTGTATATTCCAATCATGGAAAAAGAAATGATGCATGATTGGAATACCGGTTCATATTATTGTTACCTGTTGATGTCATCTCCTGAAGCAGTTCCTGCAACCATTGATCAATATATGACCAATAACAAGGAGTTTCTTAAAAATTTCGCGATTGAAGATATTCGTCTCAGACCTTTGGCTGAACTTTATTTTGGCCAGCAGGTACGCGCAGATGCGGCTCCTGTCGGCAATAAGTTAAGGACGAATATGTTATTTTTTGTAGCCGTCCTGATTATTGGTATTGCGATGGTTAATTATATAAACCTTTCTATTGCATTGGCTCCGATACGCACTAAGTCGATTACTATTCAAAAAGTATTGGGTAGTTCGGATGCTACGCTTCGGAGATATCTTGTTCTGGAATCTTTAATAATTACCGTACTGGCATTTTTTATAGCTCTGTTTTTTGTTTTTCTTTTAAGTGATGTTCAATGGATTGCAGATATGTTGGGGCATCGGTTAGATTTATTCTCCAACTGGAGGATTTTAGCGATGACGTCATTAATTGTGATAGGATGTGGTATGTGTGCCGGAATATATCCCGCTTTTTATATCACCTCCTTCCCTCCGGTGATGGCTCTGAATAAAACTTTCGCACTTAGTGATAGAGCGAAGAATACTCGGAAATTGCTGATCGGATTTCAGTTTGTTATTTCAATCACATTGGTTGTCGGTTCGTTGTTCGTCTTTTTGCAAAACAAATATATAGGAAATGTTGATTTGGGATTTAATAAGGACCATATCATGGAAGTAAGATTAAGTATGGGAGCGGCATTGAATAAAAGTGAACTGTTCAAAGCCCGCCTTCTGGAGAGCCCGGATATCAGAGATGTGGCCTTTAGTGAGTTTAAATTTGTTTCGGACGAGTCCCGTTCCTTTATAGGATATAGCTATGAGGGGCAACATTCTTATATGAGTTGGTTTGGTGTTTCTTCTCGCTTCCCTGAATTAATGGATATTAAAATGATTGCCGGCCGATATTTCCGTCCGTCGGATGAAGCTCCGGGTAATAGTCAACCTGTCTGTATCTTAAGTGAAACTGCGGCAAAGGATATAGCTTCCCGTTTTACTTCCGGAAGAATAAATGATCTCTCGGATATAGTAGGTACAAACATTTCTGATAATAACATACCGGTGCAGATCGTAGGTATTTTTGAAGATGTTCACTATGAATCTTTGTATAGGCAATTGCGTCCGCTGGGGCTTTGGGTATCGGCTAAGAATCATTATCGCCATACGGTACCGGAAAGATATTCGTATGTGAAAATAGCCGGAGGAGATCCGCGGGCGGCGATCGAACATATCCACAAAGTGACAGAAGAGTTAATGCCTGGATATCCGGTCGATATTCATTTTTTTGATTCGGTATTGGATAAGCTTTACCATAAAAGTCAAAAACAAGGAGCATTGGTTACCATCCTATGTCTTCTGGCGGTGTTTTTATCTTTGGTCGGAGTATTCGGGTTGGTTATTTTTGAATTACAAGACCGGGAAAAAGAAATTGCTGTACGTAAGATATTTGGATCTACAGTTCGACAGATTCTTTGGATGTTAAACTCTTCTTTTCTTCGGGCTACACTCGTTTGTTTCGTTATTTCAATTCCTGTTGCTTATTATGGGGTAAATATATGGTTGCAAAGCTTTGCCTATAAGACACCTGTTTATTTATGGGTATTTATCGTAGCATTATTAATAATCGCTTTGCTTACATCATTAACGGTTACATTCCAGAGTTATCGTGCAGCAACAGCAAATCCGGCTTCTAAACTGGGGCATTAACCGAATGCAAACCTACCCAGGAATGCGTTAAAAATCGTAGGCTTGGGTAGGGTTTTATTGACTTTTTGTTTATTCTAAAGGAATATCATTGTCCGGTTGATCCCATGCCCCATTATTTATAACGCTTAAACTGAATGTTTCGTCCGGACTCTTCAGTGAGTAAAGTTTTCCTCTATATCGAATGATTTTATTGATTACAGGAGTGATGTTGCCGACTTCCCTTTTATGCTGCGATCCATCATTGCCTGTCGCAATTAAGGTTGCGGATATTGTTTGGTTGCCGTAAGGTATGAATGTATAGAAGCTATGTGTAAAATTATTCGTACCTTTTTCTTCATCCGTAAACAGGTGAGGGAAAGTATATGTATTTGTTTGTGTAGCACCTTCTCCTGTAAAAATATTAATCTGGTTAAAATAAGGTTTGACTTCGATGTCGAAACTTTTTAGTGTTGCAGGAACCATTTCTTCCGATACAAATTCTATCCGGCTGACAACACGCTTTAATTCTATGCTTTTATTGATATCGTTAGTTCCTACAGGTATTATTTCGCAAATATGAAATACATCTGAAACTTGATCTGATTTAAACATGTTCCCGGAAAGTTCAACAACTTCGGAAGAGTGGGCGAGAAATGCTATTTTATAATTTCCTGCAGGAAGGGAATCATAAATAATGGTAAAGTCGTCATCTGCCGAAGTGAACTGTTTATGCCGGATAAATTTTTCAGGATTTTCGGAATTGTCATATACGATATATTCGATTTTGTTGAAAAGATTGTCGCCTGCTTCCGGAGATTTATTTGTTTTAATTGGATCAGGAATTGACAAGTCCGGAATGCTTCGTACGGATGGAAATGATACGATTTCTTCTTTTAGCTGGAGTGAAAACCGGATTGGATATTGTTTTTCACCTGTCTTAATGGCATCGGAATCCAAAGCTTGGCAACCAGCCAGATAAAAAATACCGGCCAAAGCCAGTAACGTTCTCTTTTTCATAGTTTGGAATGATTAATATAAATATGCTTACAAAAGAAGCATATATTTCTGTATTTAAAAAATATTAAGCCGGAAAATTAGAGTGGTCTTTTGTTTTTATCTAGTTTTGCTTACCTCGTGAAATTAATCGTAGTGTAAAGTGTTAATACCATGAATCGCAAACTTAGGATGGGAATGATAGGTGGGGGCGAAGGCTCTTTTATTGGAGCTGTTCATCGCATGGCGGCTAACCTGGACGGACAGATAGAATTGGTCTGCGGATGTTTTAGTTCCGATCCCGAAAACTCCAGACGTACAGGTATTTCTTTGTTCTTGCCAGAAAATCGTATTTACAATACATATAAAGAGATGATAGAAAAGGAAGCCTCTCTTCCTGTAGGTGAACGTATGGATTTTATATCGGTTGTTACGCCTAATCATCTTCATTTTGACCCGGCAATGTTGGCATTGGAACATGGTTTCCATGTGGTGTTGGATAAACCGGTGACTTTTACTTTGGAAGAAGCTAAATCGTTGCAACAAAAGGTTAAAGATACAGGCCTGTTGTTTGCCCTGACCCATACTTATACCGGCTATCCGATGGTTAAAGAAGCCCGGTTGCGGGTACGGCGGGGCGATTTAGGTAAAATTCGCCGTATTTATGTCTCTTACATACAGGGGTGGCTTTATGATGATTGTGCCGGAAGCAATAAGCAGGCCTCTTGGCGTGTAGATCCGAAGCGTTCCGGAAAAGCCGGTTGTATGGGTGATATCGGTACGCATGCTTTTAACCTGGCGGAATATATAACCGGATTGAAAGCAATTGAAATATGTGCGGAATTGAATACGTTTGTGCCTGGCCGCCGTCTTGATGATGACGGTGCCGCCTTTATTCATTATGAAGGCGGAGCTGCCGGCGTGTTAACAGCCACCCAGATTGCGGCAGGAGTAGAAAACGATTTGACAATACGGATATATGGTGAAAAAGGCGGTTTGGAATGGCGTCAGGAAGAACCGAATACTATGATTCTTCGTTATCCCGGTCGTCCGGCAGAGATGGTCCGTACATCAAACTTGTATATGTCGGCTATTGCCGCTCATAATTCACGGGTTCCAGGCGGGCATCCCGAAGGTTATTTGGAAGCTTTTGCCAATATATACCGGAATTTTTCTTTGGCATTGCGATCTTTACAAAAAGGAGAAGTCCCAAAGTTGGAATATTCGGATTTCCCTTCAGTGGAGGAAGGCGTACGCGGCATGCAATTTATTGAGACAATGGTTGCTGCAGGTTCGAGTGGGGAGAAATGGGTGAAAATGATAGAGTAACATATTACAAACTTATATAAAATACGTAGGAAATGGATTTAAAGAAAATTGTTGCATTAGGCTTATTGTGCCTGGGCGTTTGTTCTCTGGGATATGCCCAGAAGCCGGAACTGAAATTCAACAAAGATAAAACGTTTAAAATCGTACAATTTACTGATTTGCATGTTGTGTGGCAGGATCAACGTTCCGACATTGCGTTTGAACGTATGAACCAAGTGCTGGATGTCGAAAAACCGGATCTGGTAGTTTTTACCGGTGATATAATTTACAGCAAACCTGCTGACCAGAATTTGCGGAATGTGCTGAAGACCGTGTCCGACCGTAAAATACCTTTTGCTATTACTTTTGGTAATCATGATCATGAACAGGGGATGACGAACGATCAATTGTTTGCTGCTGTTGCGGATATGCCTTATAATATCACTGTAGATGAGGTCCCCGAAATATCCGGCACAGGAAATTGTGCTTTGCCGGTTAAATCTTCGGATGGAAATAAAACGGCTGCAGTTCTGTATTGTTTTGACTCTAATGCTTATAGTGGTCTGGAAGGTGTAGATGGATATGATTATATCAAATTTGATCAGATAAACTGGTATCTGAACCGCAGTGCGGGTTTTACAAAAAACAATGGAGGTGAGGTTCTTCCTGCTTTGGCGTTCTTCCATATAGCATTGCCCGAATATGCCCAGGCTGCTTCGGACATGGCTTCTTGTATGTATGGCATTCGCAAGGAAGTAGTTTGCTGTTCTCCGTTGAATTCAGGTCTTTTTACGGCTATGAAACAAAGTAAGGATGTCATGGGGGTATTTGTAGGCCATGATCATGATGATGATTATGCTGTTTACTGGAAAGGGATTTTGTTGGCTTACGGACGTTTCACAGGAGGTAATACAGAATACAACCATGTGCCGAATGGTGCCCGTGTTATTGAAATGAAAGAAGGCGAACGTTCCTTCCGTTCATGGATTCGTACTAAAGCAGGAGTAGAGCAGGAGACAACTTTCCCAAATGACTTTGTAAGAAAATAAGCGGATATATATTTAACCCTTTTTGAAAAGATCCCGATCATTTTTTCAAATCATCCCGATGGTTTTGTAAAATGATCGGGATCTTTTTTTTAATGGTTGGATTGTTGCCTCTTCCCTTTTTAAACAAAAACAACATCTTGCCTTACTTTTAGTGCTTAATAATGATTAACTTTGCAGCTGATTGAAAAGTAAAAACAAAGTATGAAGAAGATTAGAGCCGCCATTGTTGGATATGGCAACATAGGAAAGTATGTATTAGAGGCCCTGGAAGCTGCTTCCGATTTTGAAGTGGCAGGTGTTGTACGTCGTAACCCCGAAGATATACCTGACGAATTGAAGGCTTATGCCGTTGTAGATAGCATTACGAAGTTAGATAAGGTGGATGTAGCCGTATTAGCTACTCCTACACGTAAGGTGGAAGAGTTTGCCAAAGAAATTTTGTCGCTTGGAATTAATACGGTGGATAGCTATGATATTCATGGTGGGATTGCAGACCTGCGCCGTTCATTGGATGCAGTGGCAAAGGCACATAATACGGTAGCTGTCATTTCAGCCGGCTGGGATCCGGGAAGTGATTCTGTGGTTCGTGCGCTGTTGGAAGCTATGGTTCCGAAAGGAATTACTTACACCAATTTCGGCCCTGGTATGAGTATGGGACATACGGTGGCTGTAAAAGCAATTGATGGCGTAAAAGCTGCTTTGAGTATGACTATACCTTTGGGCACCGGTGTTCATCGTCGTATGGTATATATAGAGGTAAAAGACGGTTATGATTTCAAGCAGGTAGCTGCCGCCATTAAATCAGACGAATATTTTGCCCATGACGAAACACATGTTATGCAGGTAGAGTCTGTAGACAATTTACTGGATATGGGGCACGGAGTCAATCTGGTTCGTAAAGGTGTTTCCGGAAAAACACAGAACCAGTTGATCGAATTTGATATGAAAATTAATAATCCTGCACTGACAGCACAAATCCTTGTGTCTGTAGCTCGTGCAAGCTTCAAACAGAAGCCGGGTGCTTATACCATGATAGAATTGCCGGTAATTGATATGTTATACGGCGAAAGAGAAGACTTAATAAAAAGACTCGTTTAATTATGCTGGATTTTATTACCTGGACGGCTGATCCCGCCATTTTTTCTATTGGATCCCGTGAAATACGCTGGTACGGACTTGCGTTTGCTATTGGTTTCTGGATAGGTTATACGATTGTGAACCGGATGTGGAAGGATGAAAAGTTGCCTCCTGCATGGATCGATTCGTTGCTTATTTATACTGTATTGGGAACAGTGATCGGTGCCCGTTTAGGACATTGTTTATTTTATGCTCCGGGTTATTATCTGGCCAATCCGATTGAAATATTAAAAGTCTGGGAAGGCGGTCTGGCAAGTCATGGCGGTACGTTGGGTATAGTTATTGCTATCTATTTTTATTCAAAACGTGTGACACATAAAAGCATGTTGTGGACGTTCGATAAATTGGTTGTTCCCACCGGTTTGGTTGCTGCTATGATACGTCTGGGAAACCTGATGAACCACGAGGTGTACGGACATCCTACGGATGCGTCGTGGGGATTCCGTTTTATAGAAAACCTGCATGCATGGAGAATGGGAGCCGAGCCGGTCTTCAGTGTCCCGAGCCATCCTACACAACTATATGAAGCTATTTGTTATTTACTTACTTTTGGCATTTGTATGTGGTTGTACTTTAAGAAAGAGGCTTGGAAGAAAGAAGGGCTTATCTTTGGTGTTTTCATGATATGTGTGTTTGGTTCACGTTTTTTTATAGAATTCCTGAAAAATAACCAGGAAGATTTTGAAGCCGATATGATTCTGAATATGGGGCAATTGCTCAGCATTCCGTTTGTATTGGCCGGTTGCTACTTCGTATGGAGGGCGCTTACTAAGAATAAACAAAACTAACTGACAATTGATAATTCACAATCGACAGCAAAATACCGCTTGTCGTATCTGTCACTTGTCAACTGTAATTTGTCAACTGATAAAAGATGTATAAGTTAAAAGAAATAGCTGATAAAGTTTATTATGTTGGAGTAAATGACCGTCAGAAGGCTCTCTTTGAGAATATGTGGCCTTTACCGTACGGTGTTTCTTATAACTCCTATCTGATAGTGGACGAAAAGACTGTATTGATTGATACGGTAGATGTATGTTATTCCGACATTTTTCTGAAAAAAATAGCTGATGCTTTAAACGGACGCGAACTGGACTACCTGATTGTAGATCACATGGAACCCGATCATGCCGGAAGTATCCGCCTGTTACGTCAGCAATATCCGAATGTAAAGATCATAGGAAACAGTAAAACTTTTGGTATGCTTGACGGTTACCATGGCATCAATGAAGGATTACACGAAGTAAAAGAGGGCGATACGTTGAGTCTGGGACACCATAAGCTGACATTCTATATGGCTCCGATGGTACACTGGCCTGAAGTGATGGTTACTTATGATGCTACGGACAAGATTCTGTTTTCTGCCGACGCATTCGGTACATATGGCACTTTGGATGGTGGCGTAATTGATTCTGAAATGAATGTAGAGCACTACTGGGACGAGATGATCCGCTATTATTCTAATATTGTGGGTAAATATGGTAGTCCGGTACAAAAAGCTTTACAGAAGCTCTCGGCTTTGGAAATTAAAACTATTTGCTCGACTCATGGTCCGGTATGGCGTGAACACATTGCGAAAGCAATCGATATTTACGACCGTATGAGCCGTTATGAAGGAGAAGAAGGTGTAGTTATTGTTTATGGCAGCATGTATGGTAATACTGAACAGATGGCTGAAGCAATAGCATCTTCGCTGGCGGCTAATGGAATTCGTAATATAGTAATGCACAATGTTAGCAAGAGCCCGGCTTCATATATTTTGAAAGATATCTTTAAGTATAAAGGAGTCATTATAGGAAGTCCTACTTACTGTAACCAGTTGTTTCCTGAGGTGGAATCGATCTTGAGTAAGATAGAAGCGCGTGAGGTAAAGAACCGTTATTATGCTTATTTCGGCTCATTTACCTGGGCGGGTGCAGCGGTGAAGAAACTGACTGCATTTGGTGAAAAAATGAAATGGGAGACAGTAGCTGCTCCGGTTGAGCAGAAACAGGCTTTGAGTGCCGATAAATACAACGGCTGCATTGCTTTAGGCGAAGCAATGGCATCTAAACTGAAAACTATTTAATAACCGATTTAAATACATCGTTATGAGACTGATTATCGAACCTAATTACGAGCAACTCTCAAAGTGGGCTGCTAATTATGTTGCTGCAAAGATTAAGAAAGCAAATCCTACAGCTGAAAAACCATTTGTACTTGGCCTGCCTACCGGATCTTCTCCGCTGGGTATGTATAAGAACCTGATCGAATTGAACAAACAAGGTGTTATTTCATTTCAGAATGTAATCACTTTCAATATGGATGAATATGTAGGTTTGCCTAAAGACCACCCTGAAAGCTATCATTCTTTTATGTGGAATAACTTCTTCAGCCATATTGACATCAAACCTGAAAATGTAAATATTCTGAATGGTAATGCAGCCAATCTGGAAGCCGAATGTGAAGCTTATGAAGCCAAGATGAAAGCTGTTGGCGGTATAGATTTATTCTTGGGCGGTATCGGACCGGACGGACATATCGCATTTAACGAACCGGGTTCTTCCCTGGCTTCACGTACACGTGTCAAATCGTTGACAACCGATACGATTATTGCCAATTCCCGTTTCTTCGACAACGACGTGAATAAGGTTCCGAAGACTTCTGTAACAGTAGGCGTAGGCACAGTGCTGGATGCAAAGGAAGTGCTTATCATGGTAAACGGGCACAACAAAGCCCGCGCTTTGCAGCAAGCTGTTGAAGGCTCTGTAAACCAGATGTGGACAATCACAGCCTTACAATTACATCCTAAAGGCATTATTGTAGCCGACGAAGCTGCTTGTGCCGAAATAAAAGTAGGTACTTATAACTATTTCAAAGACATTGAAAAAGACAACCTTTGTCCTTGTTCTTTATTGAAATAATTAGTTGCTAATAAATTAGTTGGATATGGAAGGATGCTCATTTACGGGCATCCTTTTTTGTTTTATTTTTAATTTGTAGCCGATAGCCTTTCTCCCTACTGTTTTCTATCTTTAGGTCAGGTATGAACCTCAGGTCTTCCCGCAAGCGTTTAACAGTTTGAGTAAGTGCGACCCTGGTAGACATTCCGTCCGCCCAGACTATATCTTTTATAGTTTCTATAGGAATAAAATGTCCGTTTTCGTTTAGTAAAGAAATGAATAGTTTTAGCTTATAGCCGGATAATACAACATCTTTTCTATCCAAGTATTTTAAAATACCTTCTTTTTCGTTGAAAAGTAGTTTCTCCGAAATTGCAATATAGCCTTTCGGAATAATAATAGCCGGAACTTCTTCTTTTTTCTTTTTTAGTAATAACCAGGTAGCTCCACCTGTTAATAATAACCATATTAAAATTGTCAGGAAATAAAGCGAACGGGATTGTTGTATTATGTGTGTGAATGGTAGCTTTATATAGCCTTGAAGTCTAATTTTATGATCCAGTTCAAGTACAATATCGTCCAGTTTGTAAGCAGAAGCATAGAATGAAGAGTCTGCATTGCTATAATGCTTAATGCCATCGCATTCATAAATGACTGCTGTTTGAGCTAAAATATGATTTTGATGTAGTTCTTCTGCAAAAATACTGTCTAAACGGGCAGGATCAATAGGGTTTTTCTTAACTAAGTACATTTGTTCACAAAGATATTTTTTTTCATTTTTTGTTATCGACCCTGAATCTTCTGTCTTTTGGGTTAGAATAGTATTGTCATTCGTGCGCGTAATGACATGTGATGCATGTTTATTCCAAACCTTCTGTGTCAAACCTGAAGGAGTGGAGTCTTTAGCAATAGGAATGGAAATCCCAAAAAAAGGTGTTTCATTTTCTCTTATATCTTTGTCTAGGTGAATTGCTTTATTGAATAACCGGTTTGTATTGCCTAGAATGTGCTTTTTGTCTATAGAGTAATTCATGCAAGTTAAAAATCCACCAATTAAACTTATACAAATAATGATTGCAATATATTGAATGTTAGTCTTGTTTGGAATTTTCATAGAAATATAAATTAATTATAATGTAAATATAAATAATTTTTAATCAAAGAGATACAAATATAATGACAAGAAAATGACATATTGTTAAAAAGGTTTTTGGTATTTGTCATTTATATGTTTTTGATATTTTTTGCTATTATAAAAGGGAGTTTGTTTATTTATACAATAAATCTAATTTTGATATGAGAACGAATATTGTAAAACACACATTGTTAACTGCGAGTATTATTGGTTTTATTTTAATCTCCTATATTTTTATTCAAAAGTATAGAGTAATTAAAGATATTACTGTAAATAATGTAGAAGCGCTGGCAGCAGGAGAAGGTGGAGGTACGGCATATTGTTTAGGAACCGGTTCTTTGGATTGTTATGGATTTAAAGTTGAAAGGATTGACTATTTTAGTTTGGATTACGAGTAAAATTCAAAAGATAGTTTATTGGTTATTTTAGGAATAAGTTTACTTGCTGATATGCCACCTAAAGCGTTCGGCATGTTCGACGAAACCATTATGATAAAATGTAATACGGAACAACCGACACAGTTGAAAATAAGGGGACAGGCTCTATAATGAGAAAAAGGGAAGAATGCCTGCAGATTTGTGAACGCTAAAGCAAACTTCCCCGATTGTCTCTACCAAAAATAGAAAGGAGGTGATGGAACGAAAGTAATGAAGAATTGGAGAAATATATAACTCTCTCTTTCGAAGAATAGTAGATTTAGAGACGATGAGTAATAAATAAAATATAAATTAATCTGTTATGAGAAAAAAAATAATAGGAATAAGTATTGTAGTGATAGTTGCTGTTGCTGCAGCTTGGAATATAAATGCAAGTAAGAGTAATGTAACGTTGTCTGATATGACTTTGGATAATGTGGAAGCGTTGGCTTCAGGAGAGAGTAGTGGTGATTTTACAGCAACAACAGGTTGTATTGCTGTTTGGTATTCTGCATCTTGTTATGGTAAAGATGGTCAAAACCATTCATATGCAATTCGTCAATAATATGTAAATCAGCGAAGTGATGTGAAGGTTAATTTAAAATCTAGCAAATATCAACGTGTTAGTTATATATATTTACGAAGAGAGCGAATTGCTCTGTAATGATGTAAATTAATAAAAGGGTGGTTCTGAAAAGCTATTTCAAATCACCCTATTAAAACTAAAAACAAAATGAAAATATATAAAGCCTTGCTTCTTGTGTTTATACTTTTAACCGCATGTTCAAAAAATAAAACAACAGAGATAGAACGAAGCACAATAGCAGTAGATATTGTAAGCCGGGATCTTGAATCTGCAATGCCCGGGCAGTTGATACGAACTGAAAACTTTATCTTATGGACAGACCCGTTTAATGCAGAGAACGTAGTACACGTATTGGATCCGGTTAATGGGGATGATATTAAACAATTTGTTTCTGTAGGGGGAGGCCCGTACGAGTTTTCTACACCTCAACTAATGAGTTATCCGGATAACTGTCTTTACGTATATGATCTAAATGCGGATAAACAAATTGTTTTCTCTCTTGATAGCGTTGTGCAAAACAAACCGGGTATATTAAAGGCCACAACGCAATCTTTAAAAAATATCACAAGCATCATTCCGCTGAATGAACAACAGTTCATTTATTTTAATCCGGCACAAAAGCAACCTTTTACTTTTGTATCTAAAGGACAAAACGACGCTTTCGGGAAGCTCCCTTTTCTGGAAGAGGTAGATGATTCTTATGCTTGTTTTCAAGGCCAGGTTATGTATCACCCTAAAAGGGAATGCTTGGTATATACAACATTTATGTTCCCTTATGTCGCAGTATATCAGAAAAAGAAGAACAGATTTGATTTGTATAAAGAGTTGTTGGCTACCGATGAATGTTCAGTGTCGCAGGGGAAACTATCTTATAATAAGAAGGAGAGGGGAGCCGGCGATTTGGCTTTGACTTCCGATTACATTGTAACATTGGAACGGGATAGAAAGGTGGATCAAACGGATGAGCAGACCGTAGGGCGCGATTTTACAAAGCTTCCCCATACCGTATTCTTATATGACTACGACCTCAATTTGGTTAAGATTCTGGATCTGGGTATGCCCATCCTGCGTTTGGCAGCCTCTCCTCAAAACAACCAACTCTATGCGATTGGCCTTAATCCTGATTTTGTACTTATAACCTGCGAGTTGTAATTGCGCTGAATATGAATTTAAAGAAGATAAAAGAGAAGGCTATGTAATAATAATTCATACATTGCAGTATTAAATCTGTTCTAAATGAGAAAATGCGATAACTTTATTTTACTTTTTCAGGTAAGTTGCTCTATGCTTCTGTTACTTTGTTCCGGTTGCAAGCAAGGCTGTGTAACAGAAAAATATCAGGGCAAGCGTGACAATGTCATTGATGCCCGGCAGAAAGTAAAAGAGATAGTAATTAAGGATGTCCTGATCGGAGGCATTTCTCAGCTCAATATTCTCAATGACTATCCATCGATTATGAAAACAGCTATACTAATCATTTTGCTTGTAATATGTCCTCCTCTGTATTCAAAAGGAAGTTCGTCTTGTTTGAATGAAGATATAATCAGGATTGATATAAAAGAAGCAAAAGTGTCTGATTTTAATAGTCTGGTTGACGATATTTCCTGTATCTGTTTAAAATCGGGAAATAGGTCTTCTTTTGATAGTTGTATCAAAATGGCTCGATACAACGATTACCTTTACTTAATGGTTAGGACCATAGCTGGAAATAAAGTCGTTATTTATAAAAATACAGGAGAGTTTGTAAAAGAAATTACATTTTCGGATGCCCTTTTAGTGAGCTCATTGGCGATAGTTCCAAGTCTGCAACAACTATGGGTTGTCAGTCGACTAAAAATACTGAATAAGTTCAAGCTGGATGGTACATTGATAGGCAGATTTAGTTTGCCTTTTCCGATTGTGGATTTAGTAGCTGCCGATAATCAGAATTTTCTGGTCTATGATGGAGGAGGCCCCAATAATATAGAAAATCATCACATTGCTTTGACTGATTTTAAGTCAATACATAATGTGTTTCTAAAGAGTATCAATAAGAAGAAACGGCCTTTTTTTCCACAGAATATGTTTGCTCCCGATGTAAATAACAGTAATCTGTTTATTTTCCCGGATTGTACAGACACGATTTATTTATACAACGCTAAAAAGGAAGAGATAAAACCATATTATTATCTCGATTTTCATGGAGATTTTCTAACAAGAGACATGTATCCCGACGGCGGTTTTTCCGATAAAGAGATGTCTGATATTATAACAAAGCGTAAGTACATATACAGTCAATATTGCTTCTATCAAGCATCCGGCAGACTGTTTTTTAAACTTGCCGGGAAACAAGATGATTTTTGTACTATAAAATTAGCAAACAATACGATGCAGTTGTTCAATAGCCTATTTGACGGATATCTGCCAACAACTTATAATCCGTTTATTGGATCAGATGGACAATGCCTGTATTTTATTATTAAAGAAAAAGACCTGGTAAAGCATTATCAAAAAAACAAGTGCACGTATCCGAATATCAAAAGGCTATTGCCCTTCTTGTCCGAAAATAAAAGCAATTGGATAATGCTCTCAATTAAAATAAAAAACAGCTTATGAAAACAATTATCTTATTAGCGTTCGTTTCGTTTTTGCTTATTTCATGTGATAACAATAAACAACAACAGAGCGTCTTGTTAGGGCAGTTTACAACGGCTAAAGAGATGCATCCTGAATGGGAAACACTGTTCACCGAGAAGTATTCCGTCACACCGTTGGAAACAAAAGCTGATTGCCTCATTGGACAAATAGACAAAATAAAAAAACTGAATCGACACTATTATATATTGTCCTCCAATGGTCAGTCGATATTTCATTTTAATGAGCAAGGAAAATTTGTTTCTTCATTAAATAAAATGGGGCAAGGCCCGGAAGAATATCATCATATAGAAGATTTTGATGTTTATGAGATAGATGGACAAATGGAAGTTTGGGTTTCCGATAATACAAGCCTGAAAGTATATGATGCTTCTGACTTTACATTCAAATATAAAATAGCTTATCCGTTTATCATTCACAAGTTCAGAAGGCTTGAGAACTCTCACATTCTTTTGATTACCGGACAAAATGAAAATATTCTCACTCTGACAGATAAGGATGGCAATATAATTTCGGAATACCTCAAAAAAGAAATTCCATTTATCATGTTTCGCCCCGTTCAGTTTGTTGCTTACAAGAATAAATATCTTTTTCAGCTAGGTATTTCTAACTCATTTGTTCTATTTAATCCTCAAACGGAGACTTTCCGGAAGTGCATCCTGACAGAAGAAAAGTCCTATCTTTCGGAGAAGCAATTATTGGATCTGTTTAACAGATTTGGAATAGATTTTATCATGGAAGCAAACAAAGGCTCTTATATCAATAATATCTTGTCGTTAAATGATGTAGTCTGGATACAAACATCCCAGAATGGAGAAAATTACATAACAAAGGTAACTAAGGATCAAATTGTTTCAACCGTATTTTCTTATGGTTCTGTTCTCTCAACAATAACAACAGGTGATAGTGATGATAGCATTTTATTATATATAACTCCTGATCAGATCTCAGATAATACAACAGGTTTCATAAATAGGTTAGGAAGTAAGATTGATTCTCAAACAGAAGACAATCCTTATATCCTTGAATTCTTTAATTAGAATTATATCTTCCGGAAAAATATATTCTAGATAATATATACAAACTTTGGATATTGAACATAAGATTATTCTCGACATGGGTGCACTCTTGGAATAGCGATTTTTGTTTATCTTTAACCTGTGATTATAATTAAGAAAGGTTCGAAAAGTATGCAAATTAGTAATATATACAGATACTTCATTTTTATCATTATTGCGGGTTTGTTGTCTTGTTCTTCTGAAGAAGACAAGCGTTTGGTAGCAGCGTTGAAGTTTGCAGGTGATAATCACATAGAGTTAGAAAAGGTGTTGACACACTATAAAGATGATACTTTAAAGTTGAAAGCTGCCCGTTTCCTTATCGAAAACATGCCGCAGCACTATAGCCTGGAGATTCTGCATGCTGATGAGTTGGAACAGCTGAAAATAAAAACAGTTAGAGAAAACAAGCTGGACCAGGGTGATGCCTATCGCATAGTAGAGATACAGAATAAATTGTCAAAAGCGCGCAAAGTATACGATTGCCAGGTTATTAAAGCCGACTATCTGATTGAAAACATAGACTTTTCTTTCAAAGTCTGGCAGGAACGTCCTTGGGCTAAATATTATTCATTCGATGATTTTTGTCGAATGATTTTGCCTTACCGTATAGAGCATGAACCATTGGCATCGTGGAAGAAAGAGTATTATGAACGTTTTTCGCCTGTACTGGATTCTTTGTACCAGGGCACAGATGTGATAGAGGCAAGTAATGCACTTTCTGCTTTTCTTGGGAAAGAATGGCTTCCTAATAACCTGTTGATGCCTTTTGAGTTGCCTCGTTACCGAGCTTCTTTTTTACTACGAGAACGGTTGGGTGGTTGTAAGGAAGTTGTCGACTTTGCTATTTATGTTTTACGCTCATTAGGAATACCTGCAAATCTAGACATGCTTTATTTCTATTATGATTTGTCTTTTACTCATTATTGGGTGTCTGTTAAGGATACGACCGGCCAATTAGTTACAACTGATTTTGATATTAAAGGCATAAAACGAGGAAGAAATGATGATGATATTCGCCCCAAACGGAAAATATACAGGCAGTGTTATGAAGAACAATCTGCTAGTTCTGCAAAAGGAATCGGATTCCGAGGACTACATAAGATTATAGAGAATAATTTGATTCAGGATGTAACGGCTGAATATTATGGAGAAAATACGCTGTCAATAGAAATTCCTCATATGGAAGGCGAACAGAATCTTTATTTATGTGCTTTTGGGCGTAAAGGTTGGGTTCCGCAGGCGGTTGCTCCTATAGAGAAGGGAAAAGCCGTATTTAAGAATATGGGAACCGGTTTGTTGTATTTTTCGGCAACATATACGAAGGAGGGCCTGAAAACCACAGGCAACCCTTTCTTCTTCAACGGACGCGCTTTGCATTATTATACGCCGGACACTTCGCAGATGCAGACCGTCAGACTCATTCGCAAAACACCTTTGGCAACCCGGATAACGGCTCATCTGGATAATGTGCTCGATGTCTCTATGGTGTGTGCAAGGAATGCAGCGTTTGAGCCTTCTCTCCTGCTTCATAAAATAACGGATACCATCCGGACGAATTATAATGTCGTGCAGATTCCAGACATGAAGTTCAGGTATGTACGCTGCACGGCTTCTCCAGGCAAGAAACTGGAGTTTGCCGAGCTGGCGTTTTATGCCGACGATAAGATGGAGCACGAGTTGCCTTATCTCTTCCCGGATAAGAAGCTCCCCGCTGAGGTTAAGAACATAAAAGACAACGACCCGCTGACATTTTATACGGCAGAGGAAACAGGCAGTTCGCTGTTGCTCGATTTCTCAAAAGAGGTCACGGCAAAGAAACTCATGTTTATTCCCCGGAATGATGACAACTTTATCCGCATAGGAGATGAATATGAGTTATTTTTTTTTAATGGTGATAAAGGCTGGACTTCATTGGGAAAACAAATAGCGGAAACGAATTATTTGTTGTATAATGTTCCTCGAAACGCTGTTCTTTGGTTAAGGGATTTAACGCGGGGACAAGAAGAAAAATTATTTATTTATAAAGACGGGGAACAAAAGTTCTATCTTTAAGTAAAATATAGAATGTTTATAGCTCTTAAAAAGGAGTCTCTTTTTTGTGTGTATTTATAATAGTTAAAATAATACGAATATTTCGAAACTGTAAGAGTAATAATGTTATAATAATTCTTATATTGAACAGCATTATTCAGGTATGAAAGTAAAACTATGATTCTTTTAGAAAAAATATTGTGTTTCTATTTATTCTGATTTGTATTGGCTGTACTCAAATGCGGGATCAATATATTTTGTATCAGCCTCAGGGGAAGTTAAAAGGTGCTGTAATATTATCTTCAAAAGAAAATTTAAATGTTTTTTATGATATAGCTGTAGTTGGAGATTACATAGCCTGTTTGGACTTTTTTAATGATGGTATTTTACAGATATATGATAATAGTTTATTTCCTGAATTTTTATAATCTCATTACATCACGTTCGAATGTTTCTTTGTTATTCAGAGCTTTGTTACGCAATTTACTACGGTAATTATAGATGGTGGCGAGTGAGTAACCAAGAAAGTGAGCGATTTGATTACTATCGGTTATACCAAGGCGGATTAATGCAAAAATGCGAAGTTCGGTTGTGAGCAATTCTCCTGACTTAGGGTATATATGTGCGTCTTTTTCCAGCAGTTGATTAAAGGCCGATATGAAATGAGGGAATAATTCAAGAAACGACTTGTCAAACTCCATATAAAAAGCCTTACGTTCATCCCGCAGGAACTGTTCTGATTTGATGGCTTTAAACAAGTCTTCTATTTTTGATGCCATTGCCAGTTTGGCTAGGGAACGGCGGTAAGATTCCAACTTATCTAAATAAATAACGCAACGGTCTAAATATCGGGCGATGTACATTTCTTTGATTTTTCCGGTTTGTTCTAATTCTTTATTAACAGTTCGCATTTGTTTGTTGGCAATACTTAGGTCCCGACGCATGGCCGACAGCTTTTTCATCCAACGGTATAGATAAAAAATGGCGGCAATCAGGAAAAGTGATAACAAACTCACAGAAATGAGTAATGCACGTGATATGGCACGTTTTTTTTCTTCTTGTAATTTGTAGGCTTTGTCAATAATAGGGAAAAATTTAGTGACTTCAATGAATCTTAAACGTGCGTTGCATGTTACGGCATCTTCCATTGAACAAGTGAGGTATTTGTATGCGCGACTGGTATTATTTTGTTCATATACTTGTAATGCCAGTTTCTGCAAAGATGCATATTCTTTGACGGACGACTGTAAATCTATTATGGCTGTTTGTGCAAGAAACTGAATTGTTTTTTTCGTATCTTTTTTTACTTCAAAGGCTTCGGCCAGCGTATAATATATAAATCCTTTTTGGCGATTGTCGGAAGCTGTATGCAATGCACGTTCCAATACGATAATGGCGGAATCAGGATTTCCGTTTATAATCATTTTCTCCGCTCTTACAATATCCCTGTCTACACCGGGCTTGACTGTGGCTATAATGGAATCCCGGTATAAATCGGTTTTTTGTAAATACTTTATTTTCTCTTGCTGACTGGTTGTATAATCTGCCATCCAACCGTAACAAGCTCTTGATGTATGATAATAATAAATCAACTGAGTGGTATCTAGCTGTAATGGTTTTATCTGGTTTAATTGTGCAAAAGCTTCGTTGTACATTCCCATAACTCCCATAACTTCTGCTTTGTTAATGATGATTTCATTTTCCAATTCGGGATGGTTTAAAAAGGGCAATATATTTGCTTTTTTTTCTACGTAACATAAAGCTGAGTCTGCCTGATAATGTAAGTATGCATTGAATAAAGTACCGTATAGATTGTATTTTTCCATGTTATCGGAAGAACGGAAAAGACGTTCTTTTAAATCCTGAATCTCTTTTTCTTTTTGAATATGATAGGATGATTTATGGATAATAACGCTGTCCATACATCTTAAAATCGGTTCATTTTCATCCACTATGGAAAAAACTGAAATTGGAAATGAGCAGAACAGAAAAATAAGGTAATAGATTGAGTTTTTCATACGGCGTTTGTTTATAATAACACTACTATACAAATATATAGGTTTATGTAATTAAAATGAAATATTTTATACATATTTTTTTTCATTTGTGTTTATATTTTTTATTGGTTTTGTTTACTGTTTTATATTGAATGCCAGATGTATAAATGCTATTTTGATTTATATATTTTTTTTAATTCCCAAAAAATGCATGTCAACCTTCTATTTTTGTCAAAATAAATTCTTTGTTAAATATTTTAATCTATATACACATGAAAAAGACGCCCAGACTTATTTTTACTTTACTATTTATGGGACTGTTTCAGGCACTATCTGCTACAGTTGTTAAAAAAGTAGCTCCAGCCTGTTGGTGGGCTGGGATGAAAAATCCAGAGTTGCAAGTGTTATTGTATGGAGATAATATAGCATCTGCCGATGTCTGTATTTCTTCAAAAGATATTATACTGAAAGAAGTTGTTAAACAGAAAAATCCTAATTATCTACTTCTCTATATGGATTTGGCGGATGCGGTTCCGCAAACTTTTGATATTACGCTGAAACAGGATAAAAAACAAATTGTTGTTCCTTATGAAATCAGGCAACGTAAAACAAAAGCTGCAGAAATAAAAGGCTTTAATAGCAGTGATGTGCTTTATCTGATTATGCCGGATCGTTTTGCCAACGGTAATCCTTCTAATGATATTGTACCGGGAATGTTAGAGTCAGCGGTAGACCGTAAAAATCCATTTGCCCGTCATGGTGGTGATCTGAATGGTATCGAAAAACATCTTGACTATATTTCTAATTTGGGTGTTACAGCAATTTGGCTCAATCCGATACAAGAAAATGATATGAAAGAAGGTTCATATCACGGATATGCCATTACCGATTATTATCAGGTAGACCGTCGCTTAGGAAGTAATGATGAGTTTCGTATATTGGTGGAAAAAGCTCATGCTAAAGGATTGAAAGTGGTTATGGATATGATTTTTAACCATTGTGGCAGTGAGAATTACCTATTTAAAGATATGCCGTCAGAAGATTGGTTTAACTATAAAGGACAATATACGCAAACCTCGTTTCAAACAATAACACAGTCTGACCCGTATGCATCCGACTATAGTAAAAAGCTGGCTATAGACGGTTGGTTTACGGAAGTGATGCCA
The DNA here is from genome assembly GCF_900108035.1 of Parabacteroides chinchillae. Classification (GTDB taxonomy): domain Bacteria; phylum Bacteroidota; class Bacteroidia; order Bacteroidales; family Tannerellaceae; genus Parabacteroides; species Parabacteroides chinchillae. Next base: position 108,581 of record NZ_FNVS01000004.1, on the reverse strand, counting down.
GACTTGAACCAGCGTAACCGCCATGTTGCAACTTATCTGATCCAAAGTAGTATCTGGTGGATCGAATATGCAGGAATCAATGGTATTCGCCAGGATACGCATCCGTATGCCGATTTTGATATGATGTCTCGCTGGTGTGAAGCTGTAACCCTTGAATATCCCGATTTTAATATTGTAGGTGAAACGTGGCTTGGCAGTAACGTTCTAGTTTCTTATTGGCAAAAAAACAGTAAACTGGCGGCTCCGCGTAATTCAATGCTTCGCACTGTGATGGATTTTCCTTTGATGACGCTGATGAACAGGGCTTTTGATGAAGAGACTACCGATTGGAACGGTGGGCTGTTTCTTCTGTATGAATATCTTTCGCAGGATATTGTCTATGCGAGTCCGATGGATTTGCTGATCTTTCTGGATAACCACGATACCTCTCGTTTCTATCGGAAAGAAGACGATACCAGAAATCTTAACCGGTACAGGCAGGCTCTTACTTTCTTGCTGACAACAAGGGGTATTCCTCAAATCTATTATGGAACAGAGATTTTGATGGCAGCAGATAAAGCAAATGGAGATGGATTATTGCGCTGTGATTATCCCGGTGGTTGGCAAGATGATTCGAAGAACTACTTTGATGCGGCAAGCCGTACCCTGCTTCAAAATACTGCATTTGCTTATATGCAAAAACTGTTGCAATGGAGAAAAGGCAATGAAGCAATTACTAAAGGTTCTCTAAAGCACATAGCTCCTAATAAAGGTATATATGCTTACGAACGGAAATTTGGAGATAAATCGGTGGTTGTATTTCTGAATGGTAACGACCGTAAGCAGACCATTGGCCTTGCTCCTTATCGTGAAATATTGCCAAGGACATCTGCAACCGATATTATTAGCGGAAGAAAAGTGGAATTAGGAGAAGAATTAGATATGGAAAACCGGGGCGTATTGGTTTTGGAGTTCTAAATTATTTCATAGAAACTTATATTTATTGAAATCTTGATTTGATATAATTGATTGTTAAATAGCAAGATGTGATGATGGCCCATTTATATTTTTATTCTTGTCTCTAGTAATAAATAATTAAGCAATTACATTTATAAAATTAGAGAGAAAAAAGATTAGTAGTTGTTGGCTAATTAGTTTAATACAATAAAAAATTATGAAAATAAAAAAGAATCTTTCTCTTTCTGTGTTCTTGTGTATTTCGTTTATAGCAGGTGCACAACAGAAGTTGATTTCGCCGGATGGTAATTTGGAAATGACTTTCCAATTGAATAAAGAAGGCTGTCCGGTCTATGAATTGGTTTACAAACAAAAGCCAGTTATCAAACAAAGTAAATTAGGGTTGGAACTGACGGAACAGGATGGTGATAAGTCTGTTGCCAAAACTAATATGATGAATGCTTTTGAAATAAAGGACATCCAAAACTCCACTTTTGATGAAACCTGGAAACCAGTCTGGGGGGAAGAAAAAGAAATCCGCAACCATTATAATGAGATGGCGATTACACTGGATCAACCAGTAAATGATCGGTGCATGATTGTCCGTTTCCGTTTATTCAATGATGGTTTGGGATTCCGCTATGAGTTTCCTCTGCAAAAAAATCTTAATTACTTTGTAGTTAAGGAAGAACATACACAGTTTGCTATGGCAGGTGACCATACGGCGTTTTGGATTCCGGGTGATTATGATACACAGGAATATGATTACACTACATCCCTTTTGTCTGAAATACCTGGATTGATGCAAAAAGCTGTTACTTTTAATACTTCGCAGACTCCTATTTGGCCAGCTAGTGTGCAAACGGCTCTTATGCTGAAAACCAGCGATGGACTTTATATCAATTTGCATGAAGCAGCTTTGGTTGATTATTCGTGTATGAATTTGACTCTGGACGACAAGAACCTGATATTCGAATCTCATTTGACACCGGACGCACAGGGTAACAAGGGATACCTGCAAACTCCGTGTACTTCTCCCTGGCGTACAATTATAGTAAGTAATGATGCTCGTACTATTTTGGCTTCTCGTATCACACTAAACTTGAATGAACCTTGCAAGCTGACGGATGTATCTTGGATCAGGCCGGTGAAATACATTGGCGTCTGGTGGGATATGATTACAGGCAAAGGAACCTGGGCTTACACAGACGAACTTTCCAGTGTCAAATTGGGGCAAACAGATTATTCCAAAACAAAACCGAATGGTAAGCATTCTGCTAACACTGCCAACGTAAAACGGTATATAGATTTTGCAGCAGCTAATGGATTCGATGCTGTATTGGTTGAAGGTTGGAATGAAGGTTGGGAAGATTGGTTCGCTAAAAGTAAAGATTATGTTTTTGATTTCGTAACCCCTTATCCTGATTTTGATGTAAAGGAAATACATCGCTATGCGGCTTCCAAAGGTGTTAAGATGATGATGCACCACGAGACTTCCGCTTCTGTTCGTAATTACGAACGCCACATGGATAAGGCTTATCAATTTATGGTAGATAACGGGTATAATTCCGTAAAAAGTGGTTATGTAGGAAATATCATCCCACGTGGCGAACATCATTACGGACAATGGATGAACAACCATTACTTGTATGCAGTGAAGAAAGCTGCCGATTATAAAATAATGGTCAACGCACATGAAGCAACCCGGCCGACAGGGCTCTGCCGTACTTATCCCAACTTGATCGGTAATGAGTCGGCTCGTGGAACGGAATACGAATCGTTTGGCGGAAACAATGTAAATCATACAACGATTTTGCCGTTTACCCGCTTGATCGGAGGGCCGATGGACTATACTCCCGGTATCTTTGAAACACATTGTAATAAGATGAACCCAGACAATAATTCACAGGTACGTTCTACATTAGTTCGTCAGTTGGCGCTTTATGTAACAATGTATAGTCCTTTACAGATGGCTGCTGATATCCCTGAAAACTATGAACGCTTTATGGATGCTTTCCAGTTTATTAAGGATGTTGCTATTGATTGGGATGAGACGAAATATCTGGAAGCCGAACCGGGTGATTATATTACCATTGCCCGTAAAGCAAAAAATACAAACGACTGGTATGTGGGATGTACCGCAGGGGAAAACGGACATACATCTAAACTCTCTTTTGATTTTCTGGACCCGGGCAAACAGTATGTTGCAACTGTTTATGCCGATGCAAAAAATGCAGACTGGAAAAACAATCCGCAGGCTTATACTATCACGAAAGGCGTGCTGACAGATAAGAGTAAACTCTCTTTACGTGCTGCCAGTGGAGGAGGTTTTGCCATCAGTATTAAAGAAGCTAAAAGTAAAGCTGAAGCAAAAGGACTGAAAAAATTATAATCGGAGATCTGAAATAATATGTTTAACTTTAAATTCATAAACATGAAAAGTAAAATTCTATTCATGCTAATCATGAGTCTGCTCTTTTCCGTAAGCATGTTTGCCCAGCAAACATTTATTAAGGGGATTGTGAAAGACGCAACCGGCGAACCGGTTATTGGTGCCAACATTGTAGTGAAAGGTACGACCAACGGAACCACAACCGACATGGATGGTAACTTTCAGCTAAACGCAAAGAAAGGCGATATCCTTGTCATCTCTTTCATTGGTTATCAACAGCAGGAACTACCGGCGACAGCTTCGATGATCATTACGTTAAAGGATGATACACAAGTACTGCAGGATGTAGTTGTTATTGGCTACGGACAAGTGAAGAAAAATGATGTTACGGGGTCGGTAATTGCTCTTGATGCTGACAAAATGGTAAAGGGTGCAGCTTCTTCGGCAACAGATATGTTGACTGGTAAGGCTGCCGGTGTCAGTGTTGTCAGCACAGGCGGTGCTCCGGGTGCAGGAGCAACGATTCGTATTCGTGGCGGTTCTTCCATGTCTGCCAGCAATGATCCGTTGATCGTAATTGATGGGGTGCCAGTGGATAATACAGGTATTGACGGTATGTCCAACCCGTTGTTAACGGTTCACCCAAGCGATATTGCTACATTTACGATCTTAAAAGACGCTTCTGCAACGGCTATTTATGGCTCTCGTGCTTCTAACGGTGTTATTTTGATTACTACAAAGACCGGAAAAGAAGGTAAAATAAAAGTAGGCTATAACGGGACATTTTCTGTCAATACCCGTGCCGGGAAAGTGAATGTGATGGGTGCCGACGAATTCCGTGATTTTGTGATCAGTAAATACGGAACTTCAAGCCCTCAGGCTGCTGCCTTGGGTGAGTACAATACGGATTGGCAGGATGAAATATTCCAAACAAGCCTTAGTACAGACCATAACATTAGCGTATCAGGAGCTGTTCCTCACATGCCTTACCGTGTGTCGGTTTCGTATACTACGGATAATGGTATTTTGAAGACTTCTAACATGCAACGTACAACAGGTGCCATTAACCTGAATCCGAACTTCTTCGATAAAAAGTTGAATATTCAGTTAAATGTAAAAGGTATCTATAATAAAAATCGCTTTGCAGATACAGGAGCTATCGGTTCTGCTACTCAGTTTAACCCGACGAAACCGGTTTATGCAACTTCTAATCTTCCATTTGGCTATGGATACTACATGGATTATTCGGAAATAGAGAATCCCGACGGGTCAATGTCTACCACTCCGATCGGTATTGCCATTCCTAACCCATTATCGCAGTTGGAAGAAAAATTTGATGAATCGGACGTATACAGAAGCATTGGTAATGCACAGATAGATTACCGCTTCCACTTCCTCCCTGACTTAAGAGCCAATTTGAACGTAGCTTATGATGTATCTAAGAGTGATGGCAATAAGGTAATCCTCGATAACTCTTCTATCAGCTATAACACTGGCAACTATAAAGCAGGCTGGGGTGAAAATGAACATTATTATCAGTTGAAACGTACGCACCTGTTGGATTTCTATTTGAATTATGCAAAAGAATTCGGCATTAACAATATAGATGTAATGGCCGGTTACTCCTGGCAGCATTTCTATTCGAAGACTGAAAATGCTTATCCCTATTCTGCCGCAATGGCTGAAAAAGAGGGGAAGACGGATTATAAAGACAGTAAAAGCTATGAAACAGAAAGCTATCTGGTATCCTTCTTCGGACGATTGAATTATACATTGCTAGGTCGTTACTTGTTGACATTCACGCTGCGTGATGATGGTTCTTCTCGTTTCAGCCAGGATAATCGTTGGGGTGTTTTCCCTTCTGCTGCTTTAGCCTGGAAAATGAAGGATGAAACTTTCCTGAAAAATGTTTCCGTACTTTCTGACTTGAAGCTTCGTTTAGGTTGGGGTATTACCGGACAGCAAAACCTGGGTAACGGCGATTATCCTTATATGGCCAGATACCAATATAGCAAAGCCGGTGCCAACTACTTCTTTGGCGATACAAAAGTAAATTTGCTTGCTCCGCAAGCCTATGATGCAGACTTGAGATGGGAAGAAACAACAACTTGGAATGCTGGTCTTGACTTTGGTTTCCTGAATGGTCGTGTCACGGGTAGTTTTGATACTTATTTCCGTAAGACCAAAGATTTGCTGAATAAAGTAGCTGTTCCTGCAGGAGCTAACTTTAGCAACGAATTACTGACTAACGTAGGTGAATTGGAAAATAAAGGTTTTGAAATTACCTTGAATACACATCCGATCGTAACGAAGGACTGGAGCTGGGATTTGGGATTCAACCTGTCTTATAACAAAAACAAGATCACGAAACTGACTATTAACGACGATCCGAACTATGTCGGCGTTAAACATTCGGGCATTGACGGTGCAACCGGTTATACGGCGATGATTCATCAGGTAGGTCGTCCGTTCAACTCCTTCTACGTATACGAACAGGTTTACAATGCGGAAGGCAATCCGATCGAAGGTGCTTATGTGGATCAAAACAATGACAATAAGATCGATGAGAAAGACTTGATCTGTTTCAGAAAAGCTGCTCCCGATGTATTTCTGGGTTTGACTTCACAGCTCTCTTATAAGAAATGGGATTTAGGTTTTGGCTTACGTGCCAGTTTCGGCAATTATGTTTATAACAATATCCAGTCCAACCGTGAAGCTTGGGGCGGATCGCAGATGTACGATCAGACCGGCTTCCTGAAGAACCGTATCAAAGGTGCCGATAAGACAAACTTCCAGATTTCACAGCCTTTGTCAAGTTATTATGTACAGAATGCCTCCTTCCTCAGGATGGATAATATAACATTGGGATATACGTTCGATAAAATCTTTAAAGCAGGCCAGACAGCCCGTGTTTATTTAACAGTTCAGAACCCGTTCGTGATCACCAAGTATGACGGCCTGGACCCTGAAATCGGCAAGACAAGCACTACTGAGGATAATACAGGTATGGATAATAACATCTATCCAAGACCCCGCGTATATATGATTGGTTTAAACGTTAACTTTTAAAATATAGGACATCTATGAAAACATTAACATATAAACATATTCTTCCCGTAATGGTATTGGGCTTGACACTGAGCACAAATTCCTGTATAAACGATTTGGATACAATACCTTTGTCAAAGGATGAATTGGTGTCGGAAACGACCTTTGGCAGCGACCTGGCACCTTATACCGGTTCATTGGCTAAAATTTATGCCGGTTTCGTGATTGGCGGTAATTCCGGGGGCGATGCTGATCAGGACGTTGCCGGTATCGATGGCGGAAGCCAGGCTTCATTTCTTCGTTGTACCTGGAATATGCAGGAGCTGACAACGGATGAAGCCCATTGTGCATGGAACGATCCCGGCATTCCTGATTTCAATAATGTGACGTGGGGGGCTTCCAATCCATGGATCAAAGGTTCTTATTACCGTTTGTACTATCAGATCAATGTCGCCAATGCTTTTTTACGTGAAACGACGGAAGATAAACTTAGAGGACGCGGCTGTAGCGATCAGACAATTAACTCAATATTGAGTTATCGTGCTCAAGCCCGTTTTCTTCGGGCTTTAGCGTATGCTTATACTTTGGACTTTTATCGCAATGTTCCGTTTGTGACGGAAGAAGGTAAAATAGGCAATGTCTTGCCCGAACAAATTATGGCGGCCGATCTTTTTAATTATATCGAAAAGGAATTGAAAGAATGCCAAGAAGGACTATCCGAACCTACGGTTGGTTTTAGCACCACTTACGGCGAAGCCAATAAAGCGGCAGCCTGGTCGCTTCTTTCACGCCTTTATCTGAATGCCGAAGTGTATATCGGACAGCCTAAATATACGGAGTGTATCGAGTATTGCAACAAAGTTATCAATGCCGGTTATGCATTAGGCTCAGATTATCTGGAAATATTCAAGGCTGACAACGACCATTCTGCCGAAATGATTTTCCCGCTTCGTTATGAGGGAGACCAGACGATGACTTGGGGTGGCATGACCTTCCTTTTGTGTGGCCTCGAACCAAAAGAACTGATGGACGAAATTAATGCAAAAGACGCCTGGCAGGGTGTTCGTGCCAAATCTTCTTTGTTGGCAACTTTTGAGAAAGAGAAAGCTTCTGACCAGGATTCACGTAAAGCGTTGCTGCATCCTGAACTGACAAGCAGCAACGAAATTGTAGATCCGTTCTCATTTAAAGACAATGGCATACCAACTGTAAAATTCTACAACGTCAATAAAGACGGTTCTCTGCCTCCAAGTAAAGAGGCATGGGTGGACTTCCCGATGTTCCGTCTGGGCGAAATTTATCTGAACTACGCCGAAGCCGTATTGCGTGGCGGTACGGGAGGAGACAAAGCTACAGCCCTGAAATATGTGAATGCCATCCGTGAGCGGGCTTACAAAGACAAATCGGTTGCTCCTATCACACAATCCCAATTGACATTAGACTTCTTGTTAGACGAAAAAGGACGTGAATTTTTCTATGAAGCTCATCGCCGTACCGACTTGATACGCTATGGCAAATTTACGGGAAGCGACTATTTATGGCCTTGGAAGGGAGGCGTTGCTCAGGGAACCAGCGTGAAAGATATGTACAAAGTATTCCCGCTTCCGTCTGACGACATCGGTTCTAACACAAATCTGAAACAAAATGACGGTTATTAATTCACAGTTTTTCAATCTTTAAATACAGATTATAATGAAAAAGATTCAGATATCATTAATTGCGTTTCTTAGTATATGGAGCTTGGCTTTCACTGCCTGTTCAGATACGACAGATCCGGTAATTGGAGCTACGACACCGGCTACTTTGGTAGCTCCTTCGCCCAGCGAGTTTGTGTTGGCACTTGAAAACGCGGATGAAACGATGACGACGTTAACCTGGAACAAAGCCGATTTTGGCGCTCAGGTAGCTATCACTTACGACGTGCAGATGGATATGGCCGGCAATAATTTTGAAAAGATGGTTTCGTTGGGTACGACCAATGAGACAAGTATGGCTATCAAAACAAGCGATATCAACAAGCAACTGCTGAATCGCGACCAGCCGGCCGGAGAACCTGCCTCTGTAGAAATCCGCGTTGTTTCTTCAATCGGAACATTGTCCGGATTGTCTAATTACGAATCGGGTCTGTCCAATGTGGTACAGCTGACTGTTACGCCTTATTCCGGGGAAAAAGTATATCCAATGCTTTATACTCCGGGCAACCACCAGGGATGGAAACCTGAATCGGCCGCTCCTTTGTACTCTTTGAACAGCGATGGCATTTATTCCGGATATGTATATCTGGACGGTGAGTTTAAATTCACCAGCCAGTCTAACTGGGACGGTACCAATTATGGCGCCGGAGCAGCCGCCGGACAGATTTCGGAAACCGGTGGCAATATCACTGTCCCGGCCGCTTATTATTTTGCTAAAGTAAATACCAACGACTTGACGTATTCTCTCAGGCCGATGGCCTGGGGTGTAATAGGCGATGCTACTCCTACAGGTTGGGATAGCGACACGAAGCTTATTTATGATCCGGGCGATATGACCTTGAAGTTGGACATCAAACTGAAGGACGGTACGCTCAAATTCCGTGCAAACGATGACTGGGCAGACAATTTCGGAGGTTCGTTCGATAATCTGGTGGCAGGTGGAGATAATATCACCGTGACGGCCGGTTCATATACCATTGTGCTGGACTTTAGCAAGCCTGTTTATAGTGCCCGGTTGATAGCAAAATAACCCGCAGGGCACCCCGTAGGGGGTGTGCCAAAAGCAGGAGGTAAGGAACGCGTGTTTTACAGTCGTCAGAACACGAAGAAGGCCCTCCGTTTGTGGAGGTAACTCATCCGACAAGCTTTGGAGGAGATACAAAAGAAGGGACTGCCCGGCAAATGGCCGGGCAGTCCCTTCTTTTTTCTTGCGATGTATATTTACTAAAGCGTAATTGGAGTACCGTTGTAGAAGTCGAGAATTTTTGTGCGGAAAATAAAGTCGTACTTAGCCTGCGCCTGTTCGGCAAGGCTTTGGGCATACTTTGTTTTTGCTTCGTTGAATTCGAATACGGTACTTTTTCCGGCATTGTAGCGCTCTGAGGCATATTTGAATGCTTCCTGGGTTGCCAGGACCGACTTGTCCGACGAACGGTATTTCTCCTGAGCGGCAGTGGCGTCATAGAAAGCCTTTTGTATCTCTTTATAAAGTACCTTTTTGGTGCTTTCCATCATTAACTCGCGGTTGCGGATATTGATACGTGCCGAGCGCACATTGTTGCGCACCTGAAAACGGTTGAATAGCGGAATACTTAATGTAAAGCCTACTACTTTCTGTCCGTTTTGCTTCATCTGATCGCCAAAAGAAGGATTGACGATCTGTTCTTCCCCTCCGCTTTTGGTATGATAGTAACCATTGCTGTAGCTGGCTCCAAAGTTTAATTTCGGATAATAACCCGCACGGGCTACGTTGAGCATCTTTTTCTGGCTTTCCAGTAAAAATTCCTGTTGCTTGATCTGGGGCTTGAAGGTAACGGCGTTGGCAAAGATTTGTTCCGGTGGAACAATGCTTGACATGTTTGCTTCGATCACATCGTCTACTAACGGATTGGTGATGTCGAAACTTTTGTCTTCGCGCTCCAGCTCCAGGCTTTGTGCCAGATCGAGCAGTGCCAGGGCTACGTTGTTGCGTGCTTCGGTTAGCGTTACTTCATCTTTTGCAAGCTGTGCTTTGATGTCGTATAGCTGCGAAAGGGGTACCTTCCCGGCATTTACCATGGCTTCTGTTTTATTGATCTGTTCTTTGTCCAGGTCGACCTGCAGCAGGGCTATGTTGAGCAGTTCTTTATTATAGAGCACTTGCACGTAATATGATGCCACCTGTATGGAGATGTCCTCTTTGGCTTTGTTGAGGTCTTCTATGGCAGCTTTCAGATCCAGCTTGCGGGCTGCTATGTCATTGGGTATTTTCAATCCGTCGAAGATCGGCATATCCAGGTTGATCCCAACAGAAGAATTGGCTGCACTCTGGTCTACGATCAATCCTGATTTTGTACTCGAACGGCCAAACTGGAAACTTTGTCCCATATTGGCGTTTACTGCCGGGAGCCAGCTGAATTTACTGGTGTTCAGGTCTACCTTCCGGGCTTCCTGCTCTTCTTCCTTTTGTTTCAGGTCGATATTGTGCTCTATGGCGTACTGGATGCATTCTTCCAGTGTCCATTGCTTTTTAGTTTCTTGCGCTTGTATTCCCGAAGAAAGGAATAATGCGGCAACCAGGGGTATTATTTGTTTCATGTCTTTAGCTGTTTTATTTTTTATCTTCTATAGCAGCACCGCGTATTTTATCCTTTTCAGTCAGCCCCTCCTTAATCTCGATTTTGATACCGTCGGAAAGACCTACTTTGACAGGTTGTTCTTTAAATATTTGTTCCGGCTGTTCCTGCTTTACGATTTGAACGAAAGCAGAGTCTCCTCTGAATTGTACGGTACTTTCCGGTACGGTGACAACGTTTTCGGCACGCTTCAATACGATCTCGGCATTGGCACTGTAGCCTGCACGTATAAACGCGTCTTCGGGGATTTCGGCCGCAGCTTTAATTTCGAACATGATGGCTCCGTTTTCTTCTACTCCTTTAGGCGACACATATTCCAGCATAGCGTCGAACTTGCGGCTCTCCAATGCTCCGACCGTCAGTTTGATAGGCATGCCCTCGTGAATACGTCCTACTTCGGTTTCGTCCACCTTGCCTTTGAAGATCATATCATTCATGTTGGCTACAGATGCGATGGTGGTACCATCGTTAAAGGTGTTGGACTGGATAACGGAGTTTCCCACCTTGATAGGAACATCCAGTATCATACCCGTGATAGTGGATCGTACCTGTGTTGTGCTGGAAGCGGCGAATTTCTTTGAAATACCTTCGCGGATAATGTCCAGGGCATCCTGTGCATTATCAACTTCTTCTTCTGCTTTCTTGTAGTTGGCAAGAGAGGTCTGATAATCTTCTTTGGAAATGACTCCCTGGTCAAATAGTTGTTTATCGCGTTTGTAAGTTTCGTTAATCTGCTCCATGCTGATCTTTGCAACCCGTACGCGTGATTCGGCACTGTTCAGCTGAACCATTTCTGGGATAACCTTGATCTTGGCAATAATCTCACCTTCTTTTACCATCTGTCCGGCTTCCTTTAATACTTCGGAAATGATACCAGACATCTGGGGCTTGATAAGGACTTCGTCACGTGGTTCGACCTTGCCGGTGGCTACGGTTTTTGTCTCGACTGTATCTCTTTGGGGGGTTACTATTTCGTATTTGGTGATAACCGGCCGCGATTTCTGCCATAAGAAATAGAATGTACCGATAACAGCTACTCCAATCAGTACGAGGACTACGATTCTGACAATCTTTTTCATGTGATTTCTTTATTTTATTGTTTTATTTATTTTCAGTTTATTCTTCCCGTATAGCATCTATCGCTTTGATCTGCATTGCACGCCATGCAGGAATCAGTCCTGCCAGCAATCCGCTGAATAAAAGGATAATTGTTGCTGCTATTGCTGTATTGATGTTGATTTCCGGGTTTGTAAAGAATGTATCGCTATTGCTGCCTCCCGATTCCAATACCCGGTTTACCACATCCAGCAGGAACACGCCCAGTGCCAGCCCGATTAATCCTGCTAAAGCTGTCAGTACAAGACTTTCACTCATTACTTGTGTGATAATATTGGCTGGTTTGGCTCCAAGTGCACGCCTCACGCCGATTTCTTTTGTCCGCTCTTTTACCGTTACCATCATGATGTTGCTTACTCCGATGATACCGGCAAGCAGGGTTCCCATACCAACCAGCCATACAAGGATGTCTATACCCAGAAACAACATATTGAATGTTTCCGCCTGTTTGGCTATACTGAAACTACCAACGGCTTGCGGGTCGGTAGGAGAGATTTCGTTTTGAGCCTTTAGCAGTGTTTTTACGTCATCCATGATCTTGTCGCATGAATAGCCGTCTTCGCCGGTGATACACAGAAACCAGAACTTGTCTCCGTTGTTCGTTACTTGCTGCAAGGTGCTGAAAGGAAGCATAACACTTTCTTCTGTGCGGCCTCCGATACTGGCACGTGGCTTGGCTTTTATCACGCCTACTACCTGGTAATAAATTCCGTTTACACGGATATATTGTCCGGTCGGGTCTTCGCCTGGCTTGAATAATACTTCGTAAACGCGGGTACCTATCAGGCAGACTTTGCGTTTTTCCTGAAGGTCTATTTCATTGAGTAAACGTCCGTAATAAATATGTTGTGTTTCGATATTAAAGTAATCCGGATATACGCCGCGTACGTTGTAACTTCCTGCTTTCTGGCCTTTCACTACATTATTGTTTCCCTGAGGCCCCCAGTGCATAGGGGAAATATATTTGATGCCTTGTACCTTTTGCTTGATGGCTTCGAGGTCGCGGTTGCGCATACTCCAGTTACGTCCTTTACGGTATCCTTTGTAAGGTTCGGCTGTACGGTCTGTGTAAAAAAAACAAGAATTGGTAGCGAAACCATTTACGTTTTTGAATATACCATTTTGCATTCCTTTACCTGAACCTAATAGTAATACAAGCATAAGGATTCCCCAGAAGACGCCGAAGCAGGTAAGCAAACTTCTTGTTTTGTTGCGGGTGATGGTGATCCATATCTCTTGCCAGCGGTCTATATCAAACATGATTCTTTCGTATTGAATGATGAATTACTTTATTCTGTTCTCATGGCTTCGATAGCCGTTATTTTAACTGCTTTGCGCGCCGGGAAATATCCGGCCAGTACACCTGCCAGCACAAGCAATCCGGTTGCTGCGCAAGCGATACTCAGGCTTACGGTGGGGTTGCGGAATATACTCATGTCGTCTCCCGAACTGGATCCTCCTATATTCATTGCTTCCATTGCGTAATTAATGCCTTCGGTGACACCGATGCCAAGAACCATGCCGATATAGCCGAATAGGGCTGTGATCAGAATGGACTCTACGATGATAAGCTTCAATATGGAAAAGGGTGTGGCTCCGATAGCTTTACGTATGCCGAACTCTTTTGTCCTTTCACGTACGGTAATCAGCATAATGTTGCTTACGCCTACGATACCGGCAGTTAATGTTCCGATACCTATAATCCATAGGAAAAGAGTTATGCCGTTCATCATACCGTTTAGCATCAGAAATTCTTCTGCTGTATTCCACATGTAGAGCGAACCTTTGTCGTTCGGGTCAAAATGGTGGCGCTTGCCCATGCTTTCACGGAAGCGGGTTTCGAAAGCCTCGTTTTCCTCTTTTGTTTTCAATCCTTTCAAAGAGAAAGAAATTTGTCCGATTCCATAACCGGAATTGTATAACGTTTGTCCGGTGGAAAATGGGATATAAGCTGGCGAATCGTTGCTGTTATTTTCATCTTTATAAACGCCTACCACTTGGTAGACAATCTTTCCGGCATTGATATGTTTGCCCAGCGGATTTTCCGATTTAAACAGAACTTCTTTCATACGAGGACTGATTACGATCACTTTCCGTTTTTGCTTAATGTCTATATCGTTGATAAAACGCCCGTTGCCGGCTAGCATTTGTATGTTGTCGATGATGGAATGCGCTGGGAAGACAGCACGCGTGGAGTATGTCCCATATTCTTCGCCTACCGACAAGGTGTCTGTATGGTAAACAACAGCGCTGACAAGGTCTATTTCCGGATGATCATACCTTATTTGTATCAAGTCTTCGTCTTTGAATTTGATACTCCGGTTTGTTGGCATGCCTTTATAGGGCATAGTGGTGTAGCCTGGCCATACCGAAACTCTGTTGGTAGACATATTCCGGAAGTTATGTAAGATACCGTTCCGAAGCCCGTTTCCGGCACCCAGCAAGATGATAAGCATAAAAATACCCCAGGCGACGGAAAATCCTGTCAGGAAGGTACGCAGCTTATTCTTTTGGATAGTTCCGAATATTTCCCTGAAATTGTCGAAATCAAACATGGGCTTTACCTTTTTCTATTGTTTCTATTAAACCGTCTTTTACGCGGATTATTTTGTTTGTAGCGTCAGCTACGGATTGTTCATGGGTGACAATGATCATGGTCATACCCGAAAGATTAACCTGGCGAAGTAGTTCCATAACTTCTACAGTTGTTTTACTGTCAAGTGCTCCGGTGGGTTCGTCGGCCAATATTACCTGAGGTTTGGCAATAAGAGCACGGGCAATGGCTACACGTTGTTTTTGCCCTCCCGACATTTCATTAGGCATGTGTTCGGCCCAGTCTTTCAAACCTACCATGTCCAGATACTCCATGGCCATTGCATTCCTTTTCTTTCTGTTTATGCCTTGGTAATATAGGGGCAATGCTACGTTTTCCATAGCATTTTTGAAAGATATAAGATTAAACGACTGAAAGATGAATCCTATCATCTGGTTGCGGAGTTCGGCTGCGCGTGTCTCGCTTAGATTTTGGATTAACTGACCGTTCAGGGTATATGTACCGCTATCGTACGTATCTAATATCCCAAGAATATTTAGCAGGGTAGATTTGCCTGATCCGGAAGCTCCCATGATAGACACCATTTCTCCTTTTTCTATATCTAGGTCGATTCCTTTCAAAACGTGCAACGGTGCTCCGTTGAAATACGTTTTGTTAATTCCTTTCAGTTGGATCATCATATTTTGTTATGTAGTTATTTTTATTAGACGTACAGTTGACTGAAAAAGTTACATATCCAGGCAAATATTTTTATTTATGTGAGCAAATATAGAAATCCTTAAAATACCTTGTATCGCAAGGTACTATTAATTATATAATATTAACAAAGCTTTTTGCTTTGTCTCAGAAACATAAAATAATTCATCGGGATGTTTTTTTTATTTCATCCCGATCATTTTATAAAAACATCCCGATGAATTAGAAAAGCTGTTTATAGATATAATTTTTATTTTAGTTAAGTTTGTAGCGATAAGCAACAACAACTAAACAAGTAGTTCTGTTTTCTATAGAAAAAGATCGAAAAGAAATGAGGCTCGTTTATATTTATCATAGCGGCTTTGCTATTTTAGCAGAAGGATTTTCTATTGTAATAGATTATTACCGTGACACATCAAATGATTCTGATGAAGGCTATGTTCATGACTGTTTGTTGCATCGCCCCGGAAAATTATATGTGTTATCGTCCCATTTTCATCCCGATCACTTTAATCCGGAGGTTCTGAAGTGGAAGGAACAGAAAGAGGATATTCAATATATCTTTTCCAAAGATATTTTAAAACGCAGGAGAGCGAAATCTGAGGATGCTTTCTATATCCGGAAAGGAGAAGTTTATCAGGATGATAATTTGACAATTAAAGCTTTTGGGTCTACAGATGTTGGTGTTTCATTTTTGATTAAGGCGCAAGAGCGGATAATCTTTCATGCCGGCGACTTGAATAACTGGCATTGGAAAGATGAATCGACGCCGGTTGAGGCAGGAGAAGCCGAAAAATATTATTTGCAGGAACTGGATATTATCGCAAAAGATACGGATAAGATGGATCTGGTTATGTTTCCGGTTGATCCACGTTTAGGTACCGATTTTATGCGGGGAGCCCAGCAATTCATCGACCGTATACAAACGGATGTATTTGTACCGATGCATTTTTGGGAACGCCCGGCCGAAGTGGAAGTTTTTGCTCCCTATGCCGAATCGAAAGGCGTTCGTTATGTGCTGTTATCCGTTTGTGGAGAAGGAACCGATTTTTAGTTATTTAAAATATGGATATTATGGAAATAAAAGGTAGATTTGATCATTTTAATATCAATGTTCTGGATTTGGACAGAAGTATTTCATTTTATAGTAAAGCATTGGGGTTGAAAGAACATCATCGCAAAGAGGCAGAAGACGGTTCTTTTGTATTGGTCTATATGACCGACGGGCAAACAGGTTTTTCGCTTGAATTGACGTGGTTGCGTGACCGTACGGATCCTTATGAATTGGGAGATAATGAAAGCCATTTATGTTTCCGTGTAGCCGGAAATTATGATGAAGTTCGTAAATATCATAAAGAAATGGATTGCGTATGTTATGAAAATACGAGTATGGGACTGTATTTTATTTGTGACCCAGATGACTATTGGATTGAAATTCTTCCGTTGAAATAATAAACATACAGAGAAGAAAAATGACGGATTTGTCCATTATAATATAACAATGTTACGTAGCATAAGTTTGCTATAAAACACGACAAATATGACATTTGGAGTAAATTTTTTTGAAAAACGTATTGCAGCTTATCATAATCCTCTTATATTTGCTTCCAATAAAAAAAGAAATCATTATTAATCGTAAATATAAAATCATGGAGAAGCCTTATGTAGTAGGTATTGATATAGGTGGTACCAATACAGTTTTCGGTGTAGTAGATGCGAGAGGTACAGTTTTGTACAGTAGTTCAATAAAGACTGGCAAATATGCTGATATTGAAGATTATGTAGCAGCTTTAGGCCAGGGACTTATGCAGGTTATAGAACAAGCCGGCGGTCCTGAAAAGATTAAAGGTATTGGTGTAGGTGCTCCTAATGGTAACTATTTTAATGGCTGTATAGAGTTTGCCCCGAACCTTCCCTGGAAAGGCAAAATTCCTTTGGCTCAGTTAATCAGCGAACAAGTTGGCGGTATACCTGTTGCTTTAACAAACGATGCTAATGCTGCTGCTATCGGAGAAATGACTTATGGTGCAGCCCGTGGTATGAAAGATTTTATCGTGATTACATTAGGTACTGGTGTAGGTAGCGGTATTGTTGTTAACGGAAATCTGGTATATGGCCATGATGGTTTTGCCGGTGAATTAGGCCATGTCATTGTACGTCGTAATGGTCGTCAGTGCGGTTGTGGTCGTCAGGGATGCCTTGAAGCTTATACATCAGCAACAGGTGTTGCCCGTACGGCACGCGAATATCTGGAAATCCGCAAGGATGAAAGTTTATTACGTGAACTCGATCCTTCTGATATTACTTCAAAAGACGTGTATGATGCAGCAATGAAGAATGACAAACTGGTACTTGAAATCTTCGAAACAACAGGCGCTATGTTAGGCGAAGCATTTGCTAATTTTGTTGCATTCTCTAGTCCGGAAGCAATTATCCTGTTTGGTGGTCTTACAAAAGCAGGTGATCTGATTATGGAACCAATCAAACATGCTATGGAAGCAAATATGCTGAAAGTATTTGAAGGTAAAACTAAAATATTATTCTCACAGTTGAAAGAAAGCGATGCTGCTGTATTAGGTGCCAGCGCTTTGGGTTGGGAAGTAAAAACTCAGGATCCTTCATTATAATAATAATTTATATCTGCGTACTGCGCAGATATTACAAAGCAAGCCGCATCTTGTATTTATATAGGGGTGCGGCTTGTTATTTATCATCCGTTTAGTATGAAACATCCGTTAGATAAATTTGCTTATTGTCCGGTTTGCGGAGCAAAAACATTTCTGCAGCATAATGAAAAAGCGAAAAAATGTACGGCCTGTGGTTTTATTTATTATTTCAATCCGTCTGCTGCTGTTGCCTGTTTTATCCGTAATAAAAAAGGTGAGTTGTTATTAGTACGGCGCGCTAAAGAACCTGCAAAAGGAACACTCGATTTGCCCGGAGGTTTTGTTGACTTACATGAAACGGCCGAAGATGCTGCTTGTCGCGAGGTAAAAGAAGAAACCGGATTGACCATAACCAATTGCAAGTATTTGTTTTCATTGCCGAATATTTATCCGTATTGTGGCTTCGATGTGCATACGGTGGATATGTTTTTTGAATGTCATGTCGATAATTTTGAATTGGCCTCTGCCGAAGACGATGCTGCCGAGATTATTATACTTTCCCCGGAGAAGTTAAATCCGGACGATTTTGGACTGTGTTCTATAAAAAAAGGTGTGGATCGTTATATTCATTTTTGTAAATAACTTGCTTCTTATTTGCAGCTTATTCTCTATATTTGCAATTTAGAACAAACAGGTACTATAAGTGTCTGTCCTTAAAAGCAAATGAGTGATGAAGAGAATACTTATTCCGCTATGTCTGGTACTGGGAAGTCACGTGGCAAACGGGCAACGGTCGTATCAGTTCGAAGTGCCCGACCGTTTATTCGTAGAAGGCAAAGAATTGTTTAGTTTAAAAAACTACCCTGGCTGTATTGATAAGCTGGAGGCTTATAAACAGCATTCGACGGATGCCGATTTGATTCAGGAAGCCGATTATATGTTAGTGTATGCCGCTTACGAACAGGGCCGGCCAAATGCCGACGAATTATTAAAAGACTATCTTGAGACCTATCCTTCGTCTCGTCACAGTGATGAAATCAATTATCTGATTGCTTCCGTTCATTTCGGACGCGGAGAGTATCAGAAAGCCATTTTTTGGTTTGGCGAATCCAATATAGACGTATTAAATCCTGAACAACAGGAAACTTATAGTTTTCGTTTAGCTTATTCCTTGTTGCAAATGGGCGATATGGCAAAGGCGCGAGGTTATTTTGCCCGTATCGAACAAGTCGGGGCCAAGTATCGCGAAGCAGCTGCGTATTATATGGCTTATATCGATTATGCAACGGCTAAATACAATACCGCGCTTGCCGAATTTTCACGATTGAAGGAAATTCCTGCCTATCGTGAGCAATCGTTGTATTATATCACACAGATATATTTTATCCAAAGCAAATATGAAAGAGTTGTAAAAGAAGGGGAGCAACTTCTCTCTTCTTATCCGGATAGTAAGAATAATGCGGAAGTATATCGCATGCTTGGTAACTCTTATTACCATATGGGAGACCAAAGCAAAGCCATCGCTATGTTGAGTAAATATGTTTCATCAACCGATGTGCCTTTGCGCGGAGACTTATATATCCTGGGAGTATGTTATTATGATAAAGGCAACTATAGTAGTGCAGTTAATGCTTTGGGACGTACGGTTGGCGAGAATGATGCACTGACTCAGAATGCTTATCTTTATTTAGGTCAGTCTTATCTGAAACTGAATGATAAGAACAATGCCCGTATGGCGTTTGAGGCAGCTGCCACATCTTCTTATGATCAGCAGATTAAGGAAACAGCCATGTATAATTATGCACTGCTGATCCATGAAACAGCCTTTACCGGTTTTGGGGAATCGGTTACGATCTTTGAAGATTTTCTGAACGACTTTCCGAATTCAAGATATGCTGATAAAGTGAACGACTATTTGGTAGAAGTCTATCTTACTACTAAGAATTACCAGGCGGCTCTTACTTCGATTAATAAAATCAAACATCCGAGTATTAAAATATTAGAGGCAAAACAGGATATTCTGTTCCAGTTGGGAACGCAGGCTTTCGCCAATGTGAAATTGGATGAGGCAATAGATCTGTTCAGCCGTGCCATAACATTGGGAGCTTATAATATGGAAGCTCGCAATGATGCTTATTTCTGGCGTGGCGAATGCTATTACCGCCAGGGTGAATATGAAAAAGCCATATCTGATTACAGGACATATTTGAATAATGGCCAACGTAATACGGATATGTATGCTTTGGCTTATTATAACCTGGGATATAGCTATTTCAAATTAAAAGAATATGATAATGCATTGAGCCGTTTCCGTCAGTATGTAGATATGGAAAACAGTAATAATACGGCTTCACTGGCTGATGCGTATAACCGTATTGGAGACTGTTTATTCCATAACCGTCAATTTGCATTAGCCGAGGACAATTATTCCCGTGCGGCCCAGTTGGAACCTTCTGCCGGAGATTATTCAATGTATCAAAAGGCTTTCGTATTGGGTTTGCAGAAAGATTATCAGGGAAAGATTAGTATTCTGGATCGTTTGATACGTGAATTTCCGGAATCACAATATATAGATGATGCTTTGTTTGAAAAAGGACGTTCGTATGTATTGCTGGATAACAATAAGGCAGCTGCACAGACGTTCGAGTCTTTGATTCAAAAGTTTCCGCAGAGCAGCTTGTCACGCAAAGCAGGCGTACAGTTAGGTTTGATTTATTTTAATGACAATCAACCCGAGAAAGCAGCTCAGGCTTATAAGATGGTTATAAGTAACTATCCCGGAAGTGATGAAGCAAAAGTTGCTTTGCAAGATTTGAAATCCGTATATATTGAATTAAACGACATTAATTCGTTTGCCAATTATGCCAATTCTTTGGGAGGTAATGTCCGTTTTGAAGTAAGCGAGCAGGATTCATTGACTTATCTGGCTGCAGAAAAGTTGTTTATGCGTGGTGATAACGAAGGCGCACGCAGAAGCCTTACTAACTATTTACAAACATTCCCGCAAGGCGCATTCAGTTCAAACGCAAACTTCTACCTGGCAAGTATCGCATTTGCAAAGAAAGAATATGACGAAGCAAAACACTTGTTTGGCCTGGTTGTTGAGAGTGGCGATACGAAGTTTATGGAAGAATCGGTTGCCCGTAAGGCTGAGATAGAATATCTGAGTAAAGATTATCCGGCTGCTCTGGAAACTTTCAAACGTTTGCAGAGCATAGCTGAAAATCCGGAAAATAAACAGGCTGCAAAACTTGGAGTTATGCGCTCCGCCCAGTTTACCGGCCAACCGAAAGAAGTTCTTTTGGCTGCAGAAGAATTATTGAAAGAAACCAAGCTTTCGCCGGAAGTGAGCGCAGAAGCCCGTTATGCCCGTGCTAAAGCATACATTTCTTTGAAGCAGGACAGTAAGGCGCTTGCCGACCTGAAAGAGATTAGTAAAGATACACGTACTGTTCATGGTGCGGAAGCTAAATATTTGTTGGCTCAATTATATTATGATACCAATGATGATAAGAATGCGGAAAAGGTTCTTGAAGATTTTGCTAAGAACGGGACACCGCATCAATATTGGTTGGCACGCGGCTTTATCTTGTGGGCTGATATTTATATCCGCCAAGGAGACGATGTACAGGCACGCCAGTATCTGACTAGTTTGCAAAACAACTATAAAGGTAACGACGATATTGCCGGTATGATTGAAGACAGATTGGGTAAATTAAAGAAATAAAAGATTACGATGAAGACGATATATAGTGTAAAAACGTTGTGTGTGCTTGCTATAATGGGTACTGTAACCACAGTCGGCGCACAAGAGAATAAAACGGATAAGGATAAAAATCTGAACCGTGAAATGACATTGGAACGTGAATACGACCCTTCTGTACAGGATGCGAATAAGGTAAACACATTGCCTGTTGTAAAAGAGCCTGTTGTCCGTAAAATACCTATTGATTATGCAACCTTTACGGTCCCGGCCGATCCGGCTAAAGAAATAGGCTTGTTGCCTTCGGGTAATATTATGACGCAAATGGCTTACAACAAACGTCGCGGCTATTTTAATTTTGGCGCCGGGACGTATTTGAATCTGAATGGAGATATAGGCTATCATATATTGAGTACGGATAAAGACAAACTGAACGTTTGGTACTCACATCGTTCGACAAACGGAAAAGTAAAGTATATTCAGGAAGATGAGAAAGTAAAAGCCAAATTGAATGATAACCTGGCAGGCATCAACTTCAGGCATAATTTTGAAAAACTGTCTTTGCTGTTAGGTGCGAAGTATGGTTATTCGGCATTCAACTACTACGGGTTACCTATGATTGACCCTGTTCAATCGATTGCGCCGATAGAAAGATATGAACCCGATCGTACTACCAACCAGGTAAACCAGACCATTCAGTTTAATGCAGGTGTGGAATCGAAGGAAAATGCTCCTTTTGGTTATCTGCTTGATCTGGGTTATACCAATTTTTCTCATAAATATGCACTGAGCAAAGACCAGAAAGGTCCGACAGAGAATACGTTTGACGTGAAATTTGATCTGAATGCCGGTTTTGGAGGTAATCAGAAGATCGGATTAGGCGGTAATTTTGAATACTTTAATTACAGCCTGCCCACGAATGGCACACAGGAATATTTATTCTTCGAAAATCATGCGGAAGGACGTGTCTCTCCTTACTATAAGGTGGAAGGAGACAATTGGAACCTGAAATTGGGAGTGAATGTCATGTTTGTGACCGGCGGCGACAGTAAAATGATGGTTAGCCCGGACGTCGCCTTTGATATGGAGGTGGCGGATAAGACCGTATTATATGCCATAGCCGGCGGAAAGCTATACTCTAACAGTATGTATGATATGTCGTTGATTAACCGTTATATGGATCCTACGGAAGAGGTTACTCCATCCCGTAACTGGCTGGATGCAACGTTAGGTATCAAGAGTGGTGTTGCCAATGGATTTTGGTTTGATGTGTTTGCCGGATATAAAATTACAAGCGATGATGTGTTATTCCTGCCTTCCCGTCTTTACCGTGAGGGTGAGTTCGGCAACTATACGAAGCCGATGGGCGGTATAGACACAAAACATTTCTTTGCAGGAGCAAACCTGAAATATAACTATCAATGGCTGGATGTTTCATTGAAAGGCGTTTATAATAACTGGAAAGCCAAATACGGCAGCAGTTGGGATGGAGCTTCGGGAGATTTGGAACATGCATGGGGTAAACCGGAGATGGAGATTAATGCGGGTGTATCGATTCATCCGTTCAAACCGTTGACTATTGCCTTAGACTATTATTTAGCTACCGGACGTTATGTAGAGCTTTTTGGATACAAGTCTGTAAAGATGGATAATATTAATGAGCTTAATTTGACGGGAACATATAATTTTAATGATACTTTTGGTGTGTATGTTAAGTTGAATAACGTTTTATTCCAGAAATATGAGGTACTTTACGGCTATCCGTTGCAAAGCTTTAGCGCTATGGCTGGCGTAAATATTAATTTCTAGTAAACGGGATAAAACAGGATGGGTGATATAAATATAAAACAGATAGAAAATCTTCGGTTACGCACACGGGTTCTCGAAATCCTTTCTATGATCGGATTGGCAGGAGTTGCTGTTTTGGTGTTTAAGGAGAAGTATGATCTTGCCTATTATTGGATAGGAGCTGTTATAGCGCTTTATATTTATAAATATTTCACGGGAGTTAGTTTGAGGAAAAAAGAATTTCTTTCCAATATTGTGGAAGCCCGGACAAATGAACTCCGTTCCCAGCGGGATACGATACAGGCAGAATCCCAGAAATTGTCGCAAGCATTAACAGCCTTAGCGGATGCACAGGACGAGTTATTGCAAAAAGAGCGGATGGCTTCTATCGGACAATTGACACAAGGGCTGGTAGACCGTATTCTGAATCCGTTGAACTATATTAATAACTTTGCCAGCCTTTCCGTAAATCTGGCAAAGGATATTAAGGCCAATATGGAAAATGACCTGAAGAATGGTAACCACGACAACTTTAATGATTCGGCTGAACTACTTGTCTTATTAGGTAGCAACCTGGATAAAATTTACAAACACGGAGCTAATACTGTACGGATAGTAAAGGCTATGGAAGAGCTTTTGAAAGATCGCTCAGGCAATCGTAAGACTGTGGATGTGAATGAACTTTGTAAAGTTAACCTGGATATATTAAAACGAAACTATAAAGAAGAAATAGAACGTAACCAGATTCTTATTCATTTTTCGGAACTGTCTGCCCCGCTGACTATGGAATTGAATATAGATCAGATAGGAAAATCTTTACAACATATTCTGAATAATAGTATGTATGCTGTAATGAAGAAATCCGGTTCGTCCGAATATATACCGGCTGTTTCGTTATTTATGGGTATTAAGGCCGATAATCTGCAAATAATTATACGTGATAATGGAGTAGGCATAGATGACAATATCAAACCAAAAGTCTTTTCTCCGTTTTTTACAACGAAAACAACGGCGGAAGCTGCCGGGACGGGGTTATATCTCGCCCGTGAAGTTGTATCGAACCATAAGGGTAAGATTGAAATTGCTTCAGAAAAAGATCGTTTCACGGAAGTAACCATCACAATGCCTATTTATCAGTAAAAAAGGAGGGAGCATGGTATGGGAAGCTTAAATGATGAAATAAAGGTACTTCAAGGCAAGATCAAACGGTCGGAACGTTTGACTACTGCAGGACTGGTTGTATTTGCAGCTATTCTGATTGCAGAGACGGCCGGTGTTTTTGAGGTAGGGCATGGCATCATGCCGGCTATTGCCATTGCGCTTGTTATCATACAGATATATAAATCGAACTATCGTAAGAAGTTAAAGCAGAAAGAACAGTTGGCGAAAGAGGTGGAGGTACGTACCCAGGAAATACGCTCGGAACGTGATGCTGTTCAGGAAGAATCCCAGAAGCTGGCGGCTGCCTTATCTGCTTTGGCTGAGGTCCAGGATGAACTGGTGCAGCAGGAGCGGATGGCTACTGTGGGACAGCTCACAAAAGGATTGGTAGACCGTATTCTGAATCCATTGAATTATATCAATAATTTCTCCAGCCTGTCCTCTACATTAATAAAGGATTTGAGGGAAAACCTGGAAAAAGAGAAAGAACGGCTTTCTAAAGATACGTATAACGACTCTTTGGATTTGCTGGATATGATGGAAGGCAATCTGGGTAAAATATCGGAACATGGCTTTAATACAGTACGCATTGTAAAGGCAATGGAAGAGTTGTTGAAAGACCGCCGTGGCAATACAACACAAACGGATATAAACAACTTATGCCGTATTACCCTGGATAAACTGAAGAAATCATATGAAAAAGAAATAGAAGAAAAGAAAATCAATATTATTTTCGACGGTTTGAATTTGTCTTTGATGATGGAGGTTAATATGGAGCAAATGAGCAATGTGCTGTTCGGTTTACTCCAGAATGCTTTATATGCCGTGTTAAAGAAAACTGAAAAGGTGGCTTTTAATCCGGAAATACTTCTGAAACTAAAGGTCGACGGAGACAAATTGCAGATAACCATACGTGACAATGGTATTGGTATTGCAGATAATATAAAAGAACGGATTTATTCGCCGTTTTTTACCACCAAACCTACCAGTGAGGCTGCTGGCATAGGACTTTATATATGCCGAGAAGTGGTGCTGAACCATAAAGGAACGGTAGAAGTAAAAAGCGAACAGGGCGATTACACTGAGTTTTTGATAACAATTCCGGTTTATCAGCCTCGTCCGGCCACACATGATAACGACGAAGACGAATAATAGTATATGGAAGATCAGAGTAAGGAAATAGAACATCTGCGATTGCAGATAAAGAACCTTGAGAAGCTATCTTCTTTAGGCATGTTAAGCGCTGGTATTGCCCATGAAATACAGAATCCGCTTAATTTTGTTATTAATTTCAGCAAACTGTCCGGCAAGCTTGTAGATGACCTGGAAGATATACTGGAAGAAGAAAAAGAGATTCTTTCGCCCGAAATATGGGGGAAGTTGACTTCTATTCATGAAGAGTTTACGGACATATTGAATGATCTGCATGAAAACCTCCATAAGATAGAAGAGCACGGTAATCGCGCTACGAGTATTATACGCGGCATATTGCTTTATTCAAGAGGGAAGGAAGATGAGTATGTGCCAACCAATATCCAGCAGTTGGTGAAGGAGTATGTATGGCTCTCATACCATTCGATGCGTGCCAACTATAAAGGATTTAATATAACGATACGTGAGTCGTATGATGAATCTATTCCGATGATGAACCTTATCCCGCAGGATTTCAGCCGGGCCGTTCTTAATATAATGAATAATGCCTGTTATGCTGTATATAGTAAGTCTAAAATATCCTCGTTGGATTACCAACCTACTATTTCCATAGACCTGAAGAAGGTGGGAGATCAGGTACGCCTTAGTATTGAAGATAATGGAACAGGGGTGCCCGAAAATATTCGCAATGCGGTATTTGAAGCCTTTTTTACAACAAAACCTGCCGGTGAAGGGACAGGGCTAGGTCTTTCCATCACCAAATCTATTATAGAAGAGAAACATCACGGAACTATTCAACTGGAAACGAAAGAGGGCGAGTTTTCCCGTTTTGTCTTCCTTATCCCATTAACGAATAAATAAACTGCGGTATGGCAATTAAGATATTAAGTGTAGACGACGAACTGGACCTGGAGGTTTTGTTAACCCAGTATTTCCGGCGTAAGATACGGAAGGGCGAATATGAGTTCGCTTTTGCCCACAATGGATTGGAAGCACTGAAGTTGATGCTTGACCAACCGGATTTCGATATTATATTAAGTGACATTAATATGCCGGAAATGGATGGTTTGACCCTGTTGACCAAGATTAACGAAATGCGCAATCCGGCTTTGAAATGTATTATGGTTTCAGCTTACGGGGATATGGAAAATATCCGTACTGCAATGAACCGTGGTGCGTTTGACTTTGCAACGAAGCCTATCGATATGGAAGACCTGGAACGTACTATAGAGAAAGCCGTAGAGCAAATCGCCTTTATAAAAGAGGCGCAGAAAGAGCATAATCAGCTGGAAGCTATACAGTATGACCTGACGGTTGCGCGCGATATACAGCAGTCGATTTTACCGAAACAATTCCCTCCGTTTCCACAATATTCGCAGTTTGATATTTATGCTACGATGAATGCGGCGAAAGCCGTAGGAGGGGATTTCTATGATTTCTTTCTGATAGACGACAATCATTTGGGCTTTTCCATAGCGGATGTCTCCGATAAAGGCATTCCTGCTGCCATATTTATGGCTATCAGCCGTACGGTTTTACGGGCTACGGCTTTGCGCCAGTTATCCCCGGCAAGGGTATTGCAGCAATCGAATGAATTGCTTTGCAGGGAAAGTGTCAACAATATGTTTGTGACTGTATTTTATGCCATCCTTAATATTCATACCGGCGAACTTGTTTTCTGCAACGGAGGACATAGCCGTCCGGTATATATTCAACATGAAGGAGACGTTTCGATGTTGCCGCTGACCGGAGGTTTGGCTTTGGGGGTAATGGAGAATGCAACCTATCAGGAGAAGACGATCCGCCTGAAAGCCAACGACAGCCTGTTTTTGTATACGGATGGCATAAGCGAGGCTATGGATGGCGATTATAACCAATATGGCAACGAACGTTTGATTAAGGTATGTCGTTCTATGAAAAATATGTCGGCTAAAGAGATGGTCGAAACTATGAACAAGTCTGTTTGCGAATTTGTGAATGGAGCTTTACAGAGTGACGATATAACCATGCTGGCATTAACGTATAAAGGTGAATAGTTGCCTGTCATTCCAAGGGCAGCCGTAGATCAAAGGCACTGGTAAACCCGGAGATTGAAACGGTTTTCCGGCGAATTGGATCGGGCTAATACTTATTTTAGGGGGTTAATGGTTATACATATCCTTATTGTAAAAGTTCAGAATCTCTATCAGCATATCGTGAGCTTGATGAGCGGGGCTGTCCGGGTTTAATTCCATTGCTGATAAATAGTTGTTGAGTGCTTGTTGGAAATTTCCATTTTTGCGATAGGCGTTTCCCCGAAGATAATAGGCCTCGTCAGACATTGGGTTTGTTGCAATGAATTCATCCAAAAGTCGAAGGGCATCATCTGTTTCACCATTGAATATAAGCTCTTTAATTTTTTTCATCTTCTTTTTAAGTCTTGATAGTTGGGTTTGCAAAACTACGAAAAATTGTTAGTAATGTACTTTTACTGTAATTATTTATGTATGTTTGCACTCGATTTCCAAAAGAAGTGAAGATATTATGCAGAAAAATTTGGTAATAGTGGAGTCACCTGCTAAGGCAAAGACCATTGAAAAGTTCCTTGGTAAGGATTACAAGGTCATGTCTAGCTATGGTCATATCCGCGATTTGAAGACAAAAGAATTTAGTATTGACATTGAACATAACTACACTCCTCAGTATGTTATTCCGGCTGATAAGAAAAAGCTGGTAGCAGAATTGAAGACAGAGGCTAAATCAGCGTCACAAGTATGGCTGGCGTCCGATGAAGACCGCGAGGGGGAAGCTATATCATGGCATTTATATGAGGTGTTGGGACTAAAGCCACAAAATACCAAACGTATCGTTTTTCATGAAATTACCAAAAATGCTATTCTGCATGCTATTGAAACACCACGCGATATAAATATAGATTTGGTAAATGCTCAACAGGCACGCCGTGTGTTAGACCGTATTGTAGGATTCGAACTGTCTCCGATTTTATGGAGAAAGGTGAAACCGGCTTTGTCTGCCGGACGTGTACAGTCTGTGGCTGTCCGTTTGATTGTAGAGCGTGAACGCGAGATTAACGACTTTGTTTCCGAAGCGGCTTTTCGCGTAATAGCAAACTTTATCTTGCCTGACGGGACTACTATCCTTAAAGCTGAACTTAATAAACGCCTGAAAGACAGAGAAGAAGTGAAAGCTTTTCTGGAATCTTGTAAGAGTACTTCTTTCAGTATAGATGATATAACTACCAAGCCGGTAAAAAAATCGCCGGCGCCTCCGTTTACTACTTCCACTTTACAACAGGAAGCAGCCCGTAAATTAGGATACTCCGTATCGCAGACAATGATGATAGCACAGCGTTTGTATGAATCGGGATTGATTACTTACATGCGTACCGACTCCGTGAATTTGAGTGACTTGGCTTTGGGTACTACAAAGGAAGCTATTTTTGATACATATGGCGAAAAATATTATAAGTTCCGCCAATATCATACAAAGAGTAAAGGTGCACAGGAAGCTCACGAAGCTATCCGGCCTACTTATATCAGTAATGAAGATATAAGCGGGACAGCTCAGGAAAAGAAATTATACGAATTGATCCGTAAACGGACTATTGCTTGCCAGATGGCCGATGCAGAATTGGAACGTACCACTATATCTATAGGAATAGGGGATAAGAAGGAAAAGTTTGTTGCAGTAGGCGAGGTAATTGCATTTGATGGTTTTTTGCAAGTGTATCGCGAGAGTTCGGATGACGAAGGCGAAAAAGAACAAGAGAACGGGTTGTTGCCTCCTGTTTCTTTGCATGAGTCATTGGTCTTAAAAGATATGGTTGCTACGGAACGCTTTACCCAGCGTCCTCCCCGTTATACGGAAGCAAGCCTGGTTCGTCGTTTGGAGGAATTGGGCATTGGCCGTCCGTCAACTTATGCTCCGACAATCCAGACGATTCTGAATCGCGAATATGTAGTGAAAGGTGACAAAGAAGGTACACAACGTTCTTACTGTGTCATCTCTCTGTTCGATAATAAAATCAAAGAAGTTGATAAGGTTGAAACTGTAGGGGCTGATCGCAATAAGCTGATGCCTACGGATATAGGGACTGTAGTGAATGATTTTCTGATGGAATATTTCCCCTCTGTTCTCGACTATAACTTTACGGCAAGCGTTGAGAAGGAATTTGATGCTGTTGCGGATGGCGAATTGGATTGGACGAAAGCAATTGATAAATTCTATAAAATGTTCCATCCCATTGTAGAATCTACCTCGGCAGTGAGAACAGAACATAAGGTAGGAGAGCGTGAGTTGGGGATTGATCCGAAGAGTGGTAAGCCTGTCTTTGTTAAGATTGGCCGTTATGGTCCGGTGGTTCAGATCGGACAGGCCCGTACAGATGATAAAGATGCCCCTAAACCTCAATTTGCTACTTTGATGAAAGGGCAATCTATAGAGACTATAACTTTGGAAGAAGCACTGAAACTATTCGATCTTCCTCGTAAGATAGGAGAATATGAAGGAGCAGAAGTTGTTGCGGCAGTGGGACGTTTCGGACCTTTTATCCGTTTTAAAGGTAAGTTTGTATCTATTCCTAAAAATCTGAATCCTCTTACGATTACGATGGATGAATCGATTGAGTTGATAGAAGCCAAACGCAGTAAGGATGAACAACGCTTCATGAAGAAATTTGATGAAGAACCTGATCTGGAAATATTAAATGGCCGTTATGGTCCTTATATCGCTTATAAAGGCTCTAATTACAGGATTCCTAAATCGGTTGAACATCCCGAAGAGCTGACTTTGGAAGAGTGTCAGAAAATTATTGCTGAAGCAGCCGATAAACCTGCTACGACGAAAAGGCGTACGGCAAAGAAGAAGTCTTGAAAAAGCTTACCATACCGCAATACAACTTCTATAAGCATAAATATGGTGATGAATTGCTTATAGATGTTGTGCGTTTGGACTTTATAAAGAAATATATGGTGGAGCACCCTGCTCATACCTTGACATATTTTGATATTACTTTAATAACAAAGGGAGAAGGGGTGTTTTGCGTAAATGGGACAGAAATGCTATTCAGGGAGGTTTTCCCTTTATTTGTTGTCAGTAATCGCCTTGTATTTTCTATTTTTGCCTTCATCAACTTATAAATAAATGTAAAGTTATGAAGAATGAAATACAAAAAGAGGGTATTGCAGAATTGATTATTTCTCTGGAGAAACAGGCTTTAGAGATTTGGAATAACGGTAATCCTGACGCTTATCTGGCACTTTCTGATACGGATGTGGTGTATTTTGATCCGATGTTGGAGCGGAAAATGGAAGGACTGGATCAGTTGACTGCTTATTATGAACGGGCGAGAGGCATGGTACATGTTGACCGTTATGAAATGATCTGCCCGGTTGTTCAGGCAACAGAAGATATGGCTGTCCTGACATTTAACCTTAACTCGTATGAGGGAGATAAAGTTTACAAATGGAATTGTACAGAGGTTTATCGCCGTAATTCTGTCAATGAATGGAAAATAATACAAACCCATTGGTCGCTGGTAAAGCCGTTAGGAGATAGTATGTAAATTGAAATAGGGTTATAGGCGCGGTGTTATGCGTCTATACCCGTAAACTCTTTAAGTGCATACCCTATCAGGAAGCTTAATGCGGCAACACTGAAACTCAAGACGGCCATTTCGGTAAAACGTTTGCGGAAACTTTCACTTCGGGCTACCGAATAGTAGTAGTTAAACAACGCTATGATGGTTAATGCAATGGCTAACATAATACCCAAAGCTATAATAACATGGCTGATAAAAATGAAAGGCGCTACTAATGCTGCGACAGTGAAGATATATGCAATTCCGGTATAAACAGATGCTTTTACCGGATGTTTGCCGTTTCCGTCGGATTTGGTGGACAGGTATTCGGATGAAGCCATTGAAAGGGCTGCGGCAATGCCTGTGATACTACCGGTCAAAGCTATCAATTTTGAGTCACTTAATGCCAGCGTAAAGCCTGCTAAAGCGCCGGTGAATTCAACCAAAGCATCGTTTAATCCCAGTACTACAGATCCCATATACTCCAGGCGTTCTTCGTTGATCAGCCCGATCAGTTGTTGCTCGTGCTCATCTTCATCTTTTGATATTTGTATGAGATCAGGGTAATCCTGAAAAGCAGCATAATTGTCTTTGGCATTTTCTTCTCCCAACTCCATTAGCTTGATGGCAAAAGTGATGCCCAGAATACGTGCCAGCCAATAAAATTTGAAGATTCTCCATTTGTCTGGTTTGACTTCTGTTTCCGTATATTTTTTCAGAATGCTGTAATGTCCGTTTTCTTCGGCAGCAATGCGTAAGAGAATGTTCTTGTTTGCAGCATCTTTTTCTATAGCTGCCAGCCGGGTATAAACAATACTTTCTGTGGCTTCATTTTTCTGAAGCCGCAGAAGTGTTTGTTTGGTATGTGTGCCTATTTCCATAGTCCGGAAATTACATTCTTTCCGGAACATCAATGCCTAGTAATGACATACCTTCTTTTACAATCTTTGCAACATTGGCCGAAAGCATTAGGCGGAAGTTTTTCAGTTCCGCATTCTCTTCGCGAAGGATCGAGAAATCGTGATAGAATTGGTTGTATTCTTTTACTAAATCGTAGGTGTAGTTTGCGATACAAGCCGGACTATATAATTTTCCTGCTTCTTGTACGATGTTTGCAAAGTCTGCAATCATCTGGATCAGATTCTCTTCTTTTTCGGAGATCGTAATGTTGGTAGGCAGTTGAGCCGGCAATACGATACCTTGTTCTGTTGCCTTACGAAGTACGGAACGTATACGTGCGTAAGTATATTGGATAAAAGGACCTGTGTTACCATTGAAGTCAATGGATTCCTTTGGATTGAAGGTCATGTTTTTACGAGGATCAACTTTCAGAATGAAATATTTTAATGAACCTAATCCTACGATACGGGCAATATTTTCAGCTTCTTCGGGTGTCATCTCATCCAGCTTGCCTAGCTCTTTTGAGATTTCGCGGGCTGTATTTATCATTTCCTCCATCAGATCATCGGCATCAACAACGGTACCTTCACGACTTTTCATTTTGCCTTCCGGTAATTCTACCATTCCATAAGAGAAATGAACCAGGCCTTTTCCAAATTCAAATCCTAATTTATCCAATAAGATTGAAAGAACCTGGAAGTGATAATTTTGTTCGTTGCCTACTACATATATCATCTTGTTGATAGGGTAGTCGTCAAAGCGTAGTTTGGCAGTACCAATATCCTGGGTCATATATACGGATGTTCCGTCTGCACGAAGTAATAATTTTTCGTCTAGTCCGTCTTTGGTGAGATCGGCCCATACTGATCCGTCTTCACGACGATAGAAGATACCTTTGTCGAGTCCTTCCATCACTTTGCCTTTGCCTTCGAGATAGGTTTGGGATTCGTAGTATATTTTGTCGAAGTTCACTCCCATCATTTTATATGTTTCATCGAAGCCTGCATAGACCCAGTTGTTCATCATTTCCCACAAGTTACGAACTTCTTTGTCTCCTGCTTCCCATTTACGGAGCATTTTACGGGCTTGAGACAATAGAGATTTATCGAACCATCTAGATAATGTGTTAATAATATTTGTTTTTAAAAGATGATGATTGCTGTTTAAATTTTGATCAAGAAAAATTGTTATTGCTTGTTTGAAATTAGGATTTTCTTCAATGTTATAACTTCTAAAAAAGAAGTAGAGTTTGTTGGATATGTTTTTTATAGTCCTAGGAGAATATATGTCTAGTGTTTTAACACCAGGCATATAATTATTAAGATTGTTAATTTTTTTTTGTATTTGTTGTTTCCATTTTTTTGCAAATAATACATAGAAATCGCCAATCAAGTGGTCGCCTTTCTTTCCGGTGCTTTCGGGTGTTGCCCCATTGCCCCATTTTTGCCAGGCAAGCATTGATTTGCAGATATGGATACCTCTGTCGTTTACGATATTTGTCTTTACAACCTTGTTGCCGTTTGCTTTCATAATTTCAGATAAGCTGAAACCTAACAGATTGTTGCGAACGTGTCCCAGGTGAAGGGGTTTGTTTGTGTTTGGCGAAGAATATTCTATCATTACCAACGGAGACTGTTCTGTAACCGGAACGATGCCGTATGAAGGTTGTCCGTTTATCGTGTTCAACAGGTCAATCCAGCATGAGCAGGCAATTGTCAGATTAAGGAATCCTTTTATTACATTAAATTCATCTATGGCCTTTTCATTCTTTACCAGATATTCACCTATTTCCTGCGCTGTTTGTTCAGGAGATTTTTTAGACATGCGTAGAAATGGAAATACTACTAAGGTAAGATGCCCTTTGAATTCTTTTTTTGTCTTTTGTAATTGCACTTGGCTGGTTGGTACTTCAACACCGTACAGCTCTTTAATGCCGGCTATAACTGCCTCGGTAATCTGTTGTTCGATAGTCATAATCGTATATTACGTATGTTCGGATTTGTTTTTGTTTGCAAAGGTATAAAAAAAAGCCGTCCCTGCTATTGGGTACGGCTTTTTGCTATAAGAAAGGAGATTATTCTTTCTTATTTAATAAGTTCTGAAAGTTCAGCACCTGCTTTGAATTTCACAGTTTTGCGTGCCGGAATGTCAATTGGCTGTTTTGTTTTTGGGTTAACGCCTTTACGTGCAGCTTTTTCACCTACAGAGAATGCACCGAATCCCAGAAGGGCTACTTTACCTCCGGCTTTCAATTCGCCAGATACTGTTTCTACAAAAGCTTCTACAGCTTTTTTTGCATCCACTTTGCTTAAACCAGACTTTTCTGATACAGCATTAATAAATTCTGTTTTGTTCATGATGGTTTGATAGTTAATATATTAAACAAATCTTCCTAATAGTCCAAACTTGCTGCCAAATGTAATTCTAATTTAATATACAACAAAGAAAAATAATGTTTTTTTTATTGATTTACTATGTTTTAGTCGCAAAGACATCGAAATGTAAGTAAAATATATTTACCTTTGCCTTTAAATAGACACATTTTATGATGAATCAAAACGGAACGGGATTTTTTAACAGCATCCCGACAGTAACTAAAAATATTATAATAATTAACCTCCTTTTCTGGGTAGCAAGTCTTGTTTTGCCAAAGGTTGGCATTGATTTAGTTAATTTGTTGGGCTTGCATTTTCCCGGTGCAACCGACTTTAAAGCCTATCAGTTTATTTCATACATGTTCATGCACGATACTCATTCGTTTGCACATGTCTTTTTCAATATGTTTGCTGTGTATATGTTCGGGCGTATATTGGAAAATGTTTGGGGACCGAAACGCTTTCTTGTCTTTTATTTAGTTACGGGAATTGGTGCAGGCCTTATACAGGAACTAGTATGGTTCTATAATTTGCGTGATGTCCTGTTTGCTAGTCAGGATATGATAAATATAGGTGGCGCACAAATCATACCGAAGAGTGAATTCCTGAATTTCTTTGTAACGATTGGTGCTTCCGGTGCAGTGTTTGGTATCTTGCTTGCATTTGCCATGTTATTCCCGAATGTACCATTATATTTGATGTTTATCCCGATACCAATCAAGGCTAAATACTTTGTTGTATTTTATGGTTTAGCCGAATTATTCCTGGGCGTTGCCAGCTTTGGTGGTGATACGGTTGCCCATTTTGCCCATTTGGGAGGTATGTTGTTCGGATATATATTAGTTCGGTATTGGAAGAAGAAAGATGCAGACAATGGACGGTATTTTTACTAATTTGAAGCGTACGTTTCAATCAGGTAATATCCTGGTGAAACTTATATATATAAATATAGGATTGTTTGTCGTTATTCGGCTGGCCAGTGTGTTGTTTATGCTGTTTAATATAGGAAATACTTCTTTCCTGCAGTATTTACAGATGCCGTCATCTCCGGAGCTTTTGCTTTATAGGCCGTGGACAATCATCACATACATGTTTACCCATTTCGATTTCCTGCATATCTTGTTTAATATGCTTTGGCTATATTGGTTTGGGGGATTATTCCTGAATTTTTTTAGCGAACGCCAATTGGGGGGGCTGTATGTCCTGGGAGGTATAGCCGGAGCCATATTCTTTATGATAGCATATAATATTTTTCCTTATTTTCAAACCGTAGCTGCAACCAGCTATCTGATGGGAGCTTCAGCATCGGTTATGGCTATCGTATTTGCCGTTTCGTTTTACAGGAAAGATTTAGAGATAAATTTATTGTTAATAGGTCGTGTACGTCTTATCTATTTAGCTATATTTACATTGGTAATAGACTTTATGGCTATTACGTCTGATAATGCAGGAGGGCATATAGCTCATATTGGCGGAGCTTTGTTTGGTATTTGGTTTGCTTCCCGTATTCGTGTGGGGAAAGATTTGACGGCTCCTATGAATCGTGTAATAGACTGGGTTGTTAATCTTGGCAAACCTAAACCGAGAATGCATGTGACTTATAAACGTTCTGAGACAGATTATGAATATAATGCCCGTAAGCATCAGGAGTCAGTTGATATAGATGCTATACTGGATAAACTGAAACGTTCAGGGTATGAAAGCCTTTCTGCAGACGAAAAGAAAAAGCTTTTTGATGCCAGTAAGAAATAATGAACCGGATGAAAACGCTACGATTGTTTTTGCAATTTTTGTTTGTGATCGCTAATATCATAGTGGTTGTTTTATTTATATTAGCGGCTTATTCGGATAGATTTTCTCCGGAGAAGAGTTTATTGTTTTCTTATTTGGGATTGGCATTTCCTGTACTCTGTGCATTGAATATCTGTTTTATATTATATTGGTTATTCTTATGGGAATGGAAATTCTTATTGATAGGTGTGGTATCTTTCCTTATTTGTTGGACTCCTGTCAAAAATTATTTCCCTTTTCACTCTCCGGTGAAACCTGTTCCGCAGGAAAATGTGTTAAAGGTGTTGACTTATAATGTAATGGGGTTTGGGTATAAAAACCATACCAAATATAGCCCTAATCAGATAATCGAGTACATAGCCAATTCGGATGCCGATATTGTCTGTTTGCAGGAATATGCCGAGCATAAATCGGAGAAATATCTCACTCGTAATAAGATTTTCAGCGCATTAAAAATGTACCCGTACCGTTCTGTTTTTACTTTGAGTAGCAATAAGCTTATGACGTTCGGTATTGCTGTTTTTTCCAAATACCCCATTTCGGAATCACGGCGGATTAAATATGATAGTAATTTCAACGGCTCCTCTGTGCATCAGGTCAAGGTTAAAGATAAAAATATCACATTGATAAATAATCACCTGGAATCATTTAAGCTTACCTCTGAAGATCGTTCCCGTTATTCTGCTTTTATTAAAAATATAGGCTCTGATACTTTTGACGAATTGCGTGGTGCTATTCAGCAAAAGTTAGGCCCTGCATTTATTATTCGGGCTAAGCAGGCTAAAACAGTGGCAAGTGAAGTAGAAAAGGCTAAGAATGGTTACATTGTTGTGTGTGGAGACTTTAATGATACGCCTATTTCATACGCTCACCGTACTGTTCAAGGGCCTTTGGTAGATGCTTTTTCTGAATCGGGAAGAGGTATAGGTGTTTCTTATAATCAAAATTTCTTCTGGTTCCGTATCGATAATATCCTTCATTCATCTAATATGAAGGCAATGAATTGTACGGTTGACAAAGTGAAATATTCAGATCATTATCCGATGTGGTGTTATCTGCAACTTGACAAATAACAGCCACACCGTATTATTTATTCGTCATCTTTTGCTGCATCAAAGACTTCCCCGAACAAGTTCTCTACAAAGAAGAATGTCGCATTGCAGAATAATGACGGATCTTTTATAATTGCAATTTTATTGCTTTTGCCATTGTTTGCAATTACATCTTCTGCTACATACGTCTTGTATTTTTTCTCGTTCTTGGGATCATATTGATATACGATGTTAGATATCACTATTTTGTATTGTTCTTCTTCGCAATTAATGTGCATTCTGTATTTCAGTACCGTTTTATCGTTATCGTTCAGAAGTAGTTCTACTTTAGAACTTACGGATATAGAGCCTTTGCCTTTATTGGAAGATACGTTGGATAAAAACACATCTTTTCCATAGCTCTTTTTGGCCCATTTGTTTATGGCATTGAACAAATCGTCTTTGCTCATTCCTTGCATGTCTACTTTGTCGCTGTAGACAACTTTTCCATCTTTCATGGGTGCGCAATCGCTTACAGAACCTTTATGTCCCTGTGCCATACATAACACAGGGAATAACATACATATAAATAATAATACTTTTCTCATCTTTTATTGTTTATTTGATCCATACATTTGTAATTTCGCCTAAAATGGAAACTTGTTGTCCATCCGGAGTTTCTCCTTGTTTTTTACATTCTATTATCATCCATGCGTTGTCGCTGGCATCATCTTTGTTAAGGAAAGATATCTTGTAGATCCCTTCGTTGCCGATTGCTTTATAAACATGGCTGTTAGGGTCAATGGAGAAAGATGCCACCTTTCTGCCAAATATCGTGCTGATTCCTTTCCATGCGGCATTCGTTTCGGTCAATTCGGTTGCACTCTCCGGCACGATAGTTATTTTGCTGTCTGGGAGTAGCTGAAGTATGGTGCTTGGTATTTGATCCGGTTTTACGGAGATAAAGCCTTTCATAGGTTTGCTGGCAGTTGCTGGCTCTGCAGTCATAGCCGGACTAAGAGGGGTTGCAGGAACTACGGAGGCGGTAGGCGCAGTTGGTGCTACTGGTGTTGTAACTGCAGATGCTATCTGTTGCGGGTTTGTCTGAAGATTGAGTGCAGCCAATGCACTGTCCATTGTTTTGTTTACATAGTCTATTGTTGATTTGCGGAATTTGGCAAATCCCCGTACTAACGTACCTTTCTTGTTGATTGCATTTTTGTCCGTAATTATTTCTTCTGCAGTATATTTCTCAGGTTCCCGTTGATAAGAAACGTCGTAGGTATATCGGATGGCAGTTATTTTCATGATACAATTATGTCCTTTGCATTCGATAGTCATTTGGAAAGACATAAGTGCACGGTCTAGCGAAATGGCTGTACTTGTGAAAATAATGTAATTATTGCCTATTGCAGCTATTTCTCCCTTTCCTTTATTGGTATAAACAACCCGTTCTTTTTCATTGTTAAAATATTCTTGTGCCCATTTTAACAAAGTGTCATATATTTGGTCTTGCGACAGAGAAGGCGCGTTAAACTCTTTCGTGAATACTACTTTGCCGTCTATTTCGGGAACAGCACCAGCCAGATATTGTTGATCTTTCTGGGCTGATAATAAAGCCGGAATAAATAATAATAACAATAATAGTCGTTTCATGGTTCTAATTTTCTTTATATTTTACAGACAAAGATATACATTTGCGTTCGAAATAAACTATGAGAGTGACAAATAATTAATCTAATTGGTCTTTATCAAAGAAAAAAAGTCTATATTTGCACCCTGTGAAAAAACAAAAATAAATAATGTAATAACATAAACATAAGATTCAAATGCAAAACAAAGGATTTGTGAAGGTCTTCGCGGTGTTACTTACGCTTGTTTGCTTGTTCTATTTGTCATTCTCGTTTGTGACAAGATATTACAACAATAAAGCCGCTGAGTATGCAGGTGGAGATCCTGCGAAAGAGACTGCTTATCTGGACTCTTTATCTACTCAGAAGGTATGGCTGGGCTATACATTGAAGCAATGCCGTGAAATGGAAATCAGTTTAGGTCTTGACCTTAAGGGAGGTATGAACGTCGTTCTCGAGTTGAATGTTGCCGATGTTATCCGGTCGCTTTCAAACAATAATCAGGACGAAAACTTCAATAAGGCGTTGGATCTGGCATATGCTCACCAGGCTACCAGCCAGAAAGACTTCATTGATTTATTCGCAGAAGAGTATAAAAAGTTGGACAACGGTGCACGTCTGTCTGCTATTTTCAGTACTTTCGAGTTAAAAGATAAAATCACACCCCAGAGTTCTGATGCTCAGGTAATCGCTGTTTTGAAAAATGAATTGCAGAGTGCTATCGATAACTCATTTAATGTATTACGTACCCGTATAGACCGATTCGGTGTGGTTTCTCCAAACATCCAGCGCCTTGAAACGGCAGGACGTATCCTTGTTGAACTTCCGGGTGTTAAAGAACCGGAACGTGTACGTAAGTTGCTTCAGGGTAGTGCAAACTTGGAATTTTGGGAAACTTACCAGTTGCCTGAAATCTACCAGCAGTTAATTGCTGCCGATAATATATTGGCTACCGTATTAAGTAGCGAAACATCCGATTCTACTGCAGTAGTTGCCGAAACGGCTACCGTTGCAACCGAAGACGCTGCAACAAGTGATGCCGATTCTCTTTTGGCTCAGATTCACCAGGAAAAACCGGACGCTGCAGCTAGTGCCAATATGGAAGAGTTCGCAAAACAACATCCGCTGTTTGCCCTTTTGCAGGTTAACCAGTATAACGGACAGCTTGTTCCGAGCGCTATTGTTGGTATAGCTAACGTAAAAGACATTGACAAAATCAACGAATACCTGAACATGAAACAAGTAAAAGATGTGTTACCTCGTAACCTGTCTTTGAAGTGGGGTGTTAAGGCTATTGATGAAAAAGAACAATATTTCTATTTGTATGCTATCAAACAGACTAACCGTGACGGTTCTCCTGCTTTGGGTGGCGATGTTGTAACGGATGCTAATGCCGATTTCTCTCAGGAGGCAGGCCGTAACGAACAGCTAGTTAGTATGACTATGAATGCCGAAGGCGCAAAGGCTTGGGCGCGTTTGACAAAAGATAATATCGGCAAAGCCGTTGCTATCGTTCTTGACGATATGGTTTATTCAGCTCCGAATGTACAAGTGGAAATTACCGGTGGACGTTCACAAATTACAGGTAATTTTACTCCGGAAGAAGCAAAGGACTTAGCTAATGTGTTGAAATCAGGTAAGATGGCTGCTTCTGTGCAGATCGTACAGGAAGATGTTGTTGGTCCGTCTCTTGGTCAGGAAGCTATCAATTCAGGTGTTATTTCATTTGCATTGGCACTTGTTTTATTGATGATTTATATGTGTGCATTCTACGGAATTATTCCGGGTCTGATTGCCGACGGTGCTTTGATATTGAATATCTTCTTTACGATGGGTATTCTTGCTTCATTCCAGGCTGTCCTTACTTTGCCGGGTATTGCCGGTATGGTGCTTACGTTGGGTATGGCAGTAGATGCTAACGTGTTGATTTATGAGCGTACAAAAGAAGAACTTCGTGCAGGTAAATCGTTAAGCAAAGCTATTGCCGATGGTTATAGCAATGCATTTTCTGCCATCTTCGACTCAAACTTGACATCAATCATCACAGGTGTGGTATTGTTCTACTTCGGTACCGGTCCTATCCGTGGTTTTGCTACCACAATGATTATCGGTCTGTTTGCATCATTCCTTACGGCAGTATTCTTAACACGTATTGTATATGAAGCTCTGTTGGCTAAAGATAAATTGAAGAACGTAACATTTGTTACTTCTATCACGAAAGACTTGTTGACAAATCCGAAGATCAACTTCCTTGCTGCACGTAAGGTGGGTTACCTGATTCCGCTTGTCATCATCGTATTGGGTGGTATCTCAATGGCAACAATCGGTTTGAATAACGGTATCGACTTTACGGGGGGACGCAACTATGTTGTCCGTTTCGACCAGAATGTTAAGACCGATGAAGTACGCAATATGTTGGATGCCCAGTTGGATGGTGCGGTAAGTGTTATTACAATCGGTACACCCAATCAGGTGCGTATCTCTACAAACTATAAGATTGCGGATGCAAATCCTGCGGTAGATCAGGAAATTGAATCCAAATTGTTTGAAGGTGTTAAGCCTTTGCTACCGGAAGGGACAACCTTGGACCAGTTTACTTCTACATATATTCAGAGCTCACAGAAAGTAGGTCCAAGTATGGCAGACGACATTAAGAACAGCGCTATCCTGGCGGTAGTATTCGCTATGTTCTGTATGGCTGTTTATATCCTGCTTCGTTTCCGTGACATATCATTCTCTGTTGGAGCATTCGCTTCTGTAGCCGTAACAACATTGTGTATTATTTCATTCTATACATTGTTATGGAAACTGTTACCGTTCTCAATGGAAGTAGACCAGACGTTTATTGCTGCTATCCTTACCATTATCGGTTACTCTATCAATGATACGGTGGTTGTATTCGACCGTATCCGTGAAACAATCGGTTTATACCCGAAACGTGACCGTTATCAGGTAATCAACGATGCGTTGAATTCTACATTATCCCGTACATTCAATACATCATTAACAACGTTGGTGGTTGTGTTGTGTATCTTCATCCTGGGTGGTAGCACAATTCGTAGCTTTACGTTTGCTATCTTGTTAGGTATTGTTGTCGGTACATATTCTACTCTGTTCGTTGCAACCCCTATCGCATATGAATTACAGAAGAAGAAAATCAATAAGAAAGCAGTAAAAGAAGCTGCAGGGAAGTAAAAGTTTTTAAAAGGCTAATAGATAAAGTGAAAGGAGACAATCTGAAAATTGTCTCCTTTTTTGTATTAAATAAGTAATAAAATGGAAATGGGAGAGAAATCCTTTTCGTTTTTCTGCAATGTTTATGTCAAGCAAGCAGAAAAGTTAGTAACCTTAGATCAGATAAAGGAGTTGATAACCAATGGAGTTTTGCGCCGGAACACCTTCGAGATCCGCTGATTCCGCAAGGAAGGTCGTACGGATGAAGCCGGCCGCCTTAAGCGAAGCCTGCCGGCCATCACCGTCTGTGCACGTTTTGATGGCGAGTGAAAGTCCGACAAGGCTACCGCTTACACCGGATTGTGCTTTGTAGGCATCGACCATGCAAGGCAGTAGCCTGCCGTGCTGATCGACCGTTGCAGGCAATTGCCTTACGTCCTTTTTGCACATGTGAGCGTGAGCGGAGAAGGAGTGCATCTGGTGGTGAGTTGTGATAACGACAGTCCGGACAGTCATGCTTTCTACTTCCAGTCTGTTTGCGATGCTGTGAGTTGGACTCCTTGGCAGCTTCCCAGATGACGTTTATAACCACCTCCCGAGAACACTTTTGGAGTTGATGCCAAACGATTGTAGAAAGGAGGATAAAGACCTCGATTTGCTGTCGGTCCTGACCCTTCTGAGCTTTGCTATGCCGGGAGTATTGGGCAGGCTGAATGGTACTATCTATTTCACGCCCGTTTTTTGTTCTATAGTAGGCGAATCGGCCTCCGGCAAAGGACGTGTGGCATCTATGG
Source organism: Parabacteroides chinchillae (assembly GCF_900108035.1). Lineage (GTDB taxonomy): Bacteria > Bacteroidota > Bacteroidia > Bacteroidales > Tannerellaceae > Parabacteroides > Parabacteroides chinchillae. The sequence goes on along the minus strand of NZ_FNVS01000004.1, from coordinate 65,846 downwards.
TGCATATTCTGGATCGTTGGCGGGAATATAAAGAAAATTAGTAATGAAGACCGTGATAGCGTGGTATTGCGTTACCGTATATCCCTTTCCGTATCTGTATGATACTAACTGCGCTGCGCAAAGCGGAAGCCGGTTGGATGGTTTGCAACATGACGGTAGCGGACGAAGATTTTGAAACGGCATTTGGTATAATCATGACCTGCCTTCGTCATGCCTATATGGTAGGAACGTCGCTCGAACATCGCAAAAAAGAGGTAACTTATACTTTTTCGTATGTACAGTTAAACCTGTTTGCAGACATGCCGAAATGCTTCACAAGAGCACAAATGATAGTGTTCGTGGAGAGCTTAAATGTGAGCGAGAGTAGTGTGGATCGTTTGCTTAAAAAGTCTCTTCGTAAAGGTCTAACTACCTCAGATAGAAACGGTCACTACGAGAAAACTTTGAAAGGCGAAGAAATTACACGATTTGGAACACCCCCCGAAGAAGGTGACAAAGTGAACTTTTATATGACCTATTATTAGACTGCATATTTAATGTTATTTTGGTAGTCATTTTATCGAAAACAAATAGGCAACCAAACCAAACCGGGTAGGCAACCGGTTTCGGGTATAAACAAATGCAATAAATCGCTTCCTTTTATCATTTATATATATATTATGTACGCGCGTACATAATTTTAAGGGGTACTTGCAAAATACATGTATATTGTATATTGGTATTTGATATAAGTGTTTGAGAAACAGGAAGTAAACTTGGTGATGGAATGACTAGGGAAAACGATCGTTTTCATTCGTCATTGCAAAGGTACATCTTTCTTTTTATCGTGCAACCCTTTTCTTAATTTTTTTTCTTCTGTATCTTCTTTCTTATCAACACTATAACTTATCTGTTACAAAACAATCCCTTTCTTAAACAAACCTCCGAAATCAGGCAAAAAAATGACTAGTGAAAACGATCGTTTTCACTAGTCATTTTTGTACGGTATTGATATTTAAAATGGTTGAATCATAGATTTTTATAAACACTATTATTAATATTAAATGAAAAAAAGTATGAACAAAAGATTTTCTACTCTTTTGGCTACCGCTCTGGTAGCCGGTGGACTATCAGCAAATGCGCAGAGTTTGTATTATTCAAGTCTGAATGATTTGAAGGATGGCACACGTGTGCAGTTGGCTGATCCTACTTCTTGCAGCAAAGAATACACAAATGCTTTCGTTGTAGAGTCGAATGATGGTTTGACTTTAGCTTCTAAAAAGCTGAATAGCAGAGCTACTAGTTTTGATTTGACAGCAGATATTGACACTACTAGCTATGCCGGTGTTGATTCTACATTATGGACAGTAAATGTAAAAGTATCGGGAACGGCTCGTTCTTACACATTGAAAAACACACAAGGTGTAAAGCTGATCGTTCCATCTGTTACAAACTCTAAGGACGGAAATAACGGTAAATTAGCAGGTGTGAAATTTGTAGCTTCTGGTATTGACGAATGGGCTTACGATGGTAAATGTTTCTATGCATTTAAGAATGACTCCGTATTTTATTTGACTTATGAATCAGATCAATTGGTGCTTAATTCGGTAAAAGGAACATCCGCATCTGCACTTTCTGGTGTAACAGCTTCTTTAGTCGTTCGTCACCCGCAAGAATCGTTAACATTGACGGCAAAAGACTTTAATGCTTTCATGAAAAAATTTGGTGGTAAAATGTATTTCAACCAGTCTGAAGTGAAAGATGCTCCTCAGGATGTAAATCAAGGTAAGAACATCCTGACAGAAAAAACTTGGACAGCTTATCAGGCTAACGTAAAAAGTACTGCAAATGCAGACTCTATTCCTGCTGTAGGTCAGAAATCTTGGGGCGTTGCCGGTTCTGGTCTTGGCAAATTGGTGCCTTCTGTAGATGATGCAGACTCTTTGTTGGTATTGTGGTCTGCTACAGACAAGAAAGCATTGGTGGTTGATACTACTTACCTGAAAGGCTCTTTTGCTCCGGCAGACACAAACATGGTAATTGATGAAGCAGTAAGAATGCCGGCTTGGACATTGGCTTTGGCCGATACGGTTCCTACATTTGGCGTTAATCCGTTGGCTGGCGAACAAATAGTTGGTGGAAAAGTAAACCGTCCTATCGGTTCTGCTGTGTTCGTTGTAAAGGTCAGCGTTGCAAATGATTCTATTGCTATCCGTCCATACAACTTGCCTAAGTTTGATTCTCAGACAAATGCATTCTCTGATAGCCTGGTTGCCGACTTTACAATGCAAGAAGGTGCAACAAAGATGGTAGCAGGTAACTTTACAGTACCGGCTCCTGCTTTGAGAGTATTAGGTTCTTCTGTTTATCTGGTAATGGATACGGCTAATAATAATACTTCTTTCTATCCGTTGATTCAGCCGTATAAAGCGGGCGATGTTCCTTCTACGGTAGGTGCAAACATCGATGTTAAGAAGGTATATACACTGAAATATCTTGATGGCGACAATAAAGACAAGTATGCTGTAGCTCCGTTTACTGCTGCTGCTTTGACTGGTTCTGCTGCTGCAGTTGTTGCAGATGCTGTTGAAGAAACAGATGTAAATGCTCAGTTTGTTGTTAAGAAATTGGGTGAAGGTATTTATGAAATTATTAACCGTGCAACAGGTAATAAAATTCACTCTGGATTCGTAGGTGCCGTAGAAGGTAAGGACGATACATTTACAATCTCTGCCGGAACAATTCAGTTGACTGATGCAAAAGTATCATTCAGCGGTGATAAAGATTATAGCGGTTATTTGTTCTATGAAGCAGCTAAATTGCCTAACATCATGTTCCAGGTAACTTCTGCTTACGAATATCTTGGTAATATGTATCTTCAGGGTAATAAGGAAGGCAAAGTAATCCTTGCCGATGATGAGAGCGCAATGTATCTTGAAAAAGTAAATGCTGCTGCCTACGGTGCTGCTAAGACAGATGATGTTCCTCAGTTGTATCGTCAGTCATATAAGATGAAAGATAAAGATGGAAAATATCTGGTACGTGTAGAAAATGGTCAGTATACAATGAAAGCAACATCTGCCGATTATAAAGCTACAGACAGTGCTGCTGTATTCTTGATCAAGGCTTGCGCAAAGGATCAATATCAGTTGGTTGATACTGCTGGTTTCGTAGCAATGAAGAACGATACAAAAGCCGGTGTTGCTAAAGCTGCTGATTATGTGGCAACTAATGCTGATTATGGCTATAAGGTAGCTATATTGGATGCCCAGGCTGCTGCTCCTGCATTGGATACAATAGCATTGGCTTCTTCATCAAAAGTTGCTCCGTTTGTATTTAAAGAAATGGCTGCTCCTGCTGTAAACTTCAAGGCTGAAGGCCATCAGGTACTTAAGAGCGGCAACGATATGCTGGCAATCGGTAAGAATAATGTTGCTGTGGTTGCTCAGGAAGGTAATAGTCTAAAGGCTGAAAGCTTTACTAAAGACGACTTTACATTCTATTTTGATACTGTAAACTATAAAGCCGGTGAAACTGCTTCATATTATGTATCAAAAGCAATTGCAACAGAATCTGAAACAAAAGTTCTTTCTGGTGAACGCATGTATATGTGGGCTGCAAAAGATTCGCTTAATAGCGAAAATCCAGTTTACAAATATAGTGGTGCCGCTCGTTTGATGTTCCGTCCGGCAGAACGTTATGGTGTAGATTCATTGTTCGTAACTAATACTGATAGGGATACAGTATCTTTGGTTGCAGGTACTTCTAAAGATGCAACTCAAGGTAAGATACTTCCGGGTATTAATAACTTCCGCTTCATTTTGGAATCAGATCGTGATAATGAAGGTTCATTCTTCTTGAAGACGGCTGATAATAAATATGTTTCTAATATTAATGGCTATCTTGTAGTTGATTCGCCTGATGCAGTAAAGATGTCTACATCTCTTGTTACAGTTGATACTCCAACCGGCAACGAATCAACAGAAGCTAACACTATCAGTGTAGTAGCCGGCGAAGGCAACGTAACAGTTTACGGTGCTGCTGGTAAGAAAGTAATCGTATCTAACGTATTAGGTCAGAAGACTACAATTGTTGCAACTTCAGACAGTGAAGTGATTGCTGCTCCTCAAGGCGTTGTAATCGTAGCTGTAGAAGGTGAAGCAGCAGTTAAAGCTGTTGTGAAGTAAGCAATTGCATAATTGATAAATAATCTAATTAATTATCCGTGAGGCAAAAGGAGTGGTTGTAAGGCCACTCCTTTATAAGCCAATTAGCCTGCGACAGGCGAACAAGCGGATAAATATTAATACTAAAGTAATAAATTAAAAGTTCTGGCTGTTTGTATATCTGTGAGGAACGAAGACAGCTAAAAGGCAAAAGCCTCTCCGAATCAGATCGGGGAGGCTTTTTATTTTATGATAATATTTAATGTACGCGTACATTAATATTTAGTAGTAAAATACAGGAGGATCAAAAAATGGTTTAAATAGCTGATAGTTATTGAAATATGTGGATTTTCGATGACTAGGGAAAACGAACGTTTATATTAGTCATCACAAAGGTACATGTTTCTTTTATTTGTGCAACCCTTTTTGTGTCTTTTTTTTCTTAGCTATCTTCTTTCTTATCAATACTATAAGCTATCTGTTACAAAACAAAGGATTCGGATGACGAATGCCCTGAAAAAAGGTAAAAAAGTGACTAGGGAAAACCTTCGTTTTCCCTAGTCACTTTTTATGTCTTGTTGGAAGCGTAACGGGTTGAAAAACAGATTTTTTAACAAACACTATTATTAATATTAAATTTTAGAAGTATGAACAAGAGATTTTCTACTCTTTTAGCTGCATTTGCAGCATTAACAGTGGTCTCTACAGCTCAGACAAAGTATGTTTTGCTGACAGATGGTGCTGGCAGTGCTTTGTCATGGTCTAAAGATGTTCCTGCTGTAGACTCCGTTAAAATGAAGTCTATTACGGAATTGGAGACTACAAAAGCAATGGCCGACTCTGCTTTGTGGGACATGCAGATTGTAAGAATTGAAACAGGCAACGACACAGTATGTACTTTCACAAACAAGGCTACAAAACAAATGCTTTCTTTTGCGAAGAGTGCAACAGCTACTGCAAAGATTGCTGCCGGTGTAAATGAATTTGTGTTTAAGAGTGGTAAAGCTCTTTATGCAAAAGTGGCGGATAACAAAATTCTTGCTTATAAAATGGGTGCCGGAGCTATGGCTAATTCTGTAGATGATGCTACTCCGTTGACAGATTCTACTGCATTTAATCTTAAGCTGACTACAGTTGAAGAATTGACCGGCTATGCAGAAACATTCCAGTTCGAATTTGCTGGTAAGGAGTCTAACATCTTTACTGAAAGCGAACTGATCCCTACTTTGGTTCCGGGAACTACTAAATTCAAATTCCAACAAAAAGGTAAGGAAACAAGTGCTGCCGGTACTAAACCAGCTCAGTATATCACAATTGATACAGCTAGCTATTCAGGTACTGTGAAAACTCCTAAATTCCAGTTGGATACTGTTGTTGCTGCTAATGATGCTCGTTATATGCAAATGGGTAATGCAGGTTTGCAATCATTCAACGTATGGATGAACTTGGGCAACGACTCTATCTTTATGTTGACTGACAGCCTTGTTACATTTGATATAAATGGCAAGTATAGTATTGTTGAAGCTACTGCAGGTTCTAAATATCTTTTAGGTTACAAGACTTTGGCTAACAGTAATGAAGTATTGACTATTGACTCTGTTCAGGTAATAGCTCCGTTTATCACTATCAAGAAAGGTGATCCTGTTAAATTGGCAGGCGGTACAGGCGTTTACTCTTTGATGTTCAAAGGTACAGGTGGAAATGCTGCTAATGATGGCAAATATCTGACTTATGATGGTTCTTCTTATGTTTACAATGCTCCTGTTGCTACTCCGTATGCTGCTTATACTCAGATGTATGTAAAAGATCATGAAGACGGTACATACTCTATCCAGTCTCGTGAAGCTACAACTGTTGCAACTTCTACAGGTTTAAATGGCGAAACTCTAGGTGAAGCAATAGCTCCTGTATATAAGAATAAAGAAGTTCTTTATGTTGTAAAAGATGCTGCTGCCGGTGTTTATAGATTAGGCACTGACACTGTATTGTTCACTAAGTTGGATGTAGACATGGCTGACAAGAGCACTGGTTACAAGTTCTATACGAAAGAAGAAATGGGTTATGGCTCAATCGCGTTCAGATTGATCTCTAAAGCTGCAGACGATGTTTATATGTCTACAGTACAGGATTCTATCATCAACGGTGCTAAATCTACATTCGAAGATGCATTGCAATTGCGTCTGTCTTCAGATGGTTATAACAACCTGGCTGATACGGTTCTTTATGGTGCTCGTACTTTGGGTGATACTTTGATGCGTGTTTCTTATTCAATGGAAAGACCTTACAAAGCAGATTCTAAGTTCTTTGCTACAAACACAGGCGTTACTAAGATGGCTGTAGATGCAGATAGCGTACAGCGTTATTTCTTCGTAGCTGATATCAACGGTAATGGCTACCAGATTGTAAAATCAAACATCAACCCTGTAAATACTACTACTTGGTTGGCAGATAGCTCTATCGTAATGAATGCTTCTACTCTGGACGTAGCTTATGACAAGTTGGTTGCTGCTAAGCAAACAGTATTCGCTATCGAAGGTGGTCAGGCACCTACTTACGCAAAGGTTGCTCGTGGTCATTATAATATCAGTATGGGATATGACATGTTGACTAATGTGGAAGGTGCTGCTAAGTTCATGCGTGTAAACGATGAATTGAAAGCTGCTTTGACTGCTGACGACTTTGCTTTGTATATCGATACTGCTTATGTAGACAGAGGTAGCGACAATACAAACTATGGATATTATATCTATAAAGGTGCAACTGTAGACAATGACACTGTTATTGGTAATGCGTTGACAATTGGTGGAGCTGCTCAGGGATTATCAGTTGTTGGTGATAGCGCATCATTCGTAGCTACTCGTGTTGTAAAAGATTCTATCTGGTATGCTGCTACAAAGGCTAACGAACCTATCCAGGTAACTAGCGAAAACAACAAATCAGTTATGATGTTCAAGGTTGTAGGTGACGCTTATGTTATCACTCCGATGAATGCTCCTACTCAGACTCTGTCTGTAGTAAACGGAACAGTGATCTTCTCTTCACATGTTGCTGCTCAGCCTATCACATTCGAAACAGCTTCAACTCCAACAGGAAATGAAGGTATCGATGCTGACAACACCATCAGTGTAGTAGCTGGCGAAGGTAACGTAACTGTTTACGGTGCTGCTGGTAAGGCTGTAACTGTATCTAATGTATTAGGTCAGAAGACTACAATCGTTGCAACTTCAGACAGTGAAGTGATTGCTGCTCCTCAGGGTGTTGTAATCGTAGCTGTAGAAGGTGAAGCAGCTGTTAAGGCAGTTGTTAAATAAGAATACAAAGGATTATTCAAATAATCTAATTAATCATTCACGCGGAAAGCGTAGGGGCAATTAAAAATTGCCCCTTGATCTCCAATTACCCTGAGACAGGCGAACAAGTGAATGTTATATTAGTACTAAAGTAATAAAATTAAAAGTTCTGACTGTTTGTAGTTCCGTGAGGAGTGAAGACGGTTAAAAAGTTAAAAGCCTTCCTGGTTCAATTCAGGGAGGCTTTTTTATGATACATAAGAGAATGCTTTATTTTATACGGGCTACAATCATTACATAATCGCGTTCATGCACCTGCGGGTTATCCAGAAAACGGAGCAATTCTTGCTGGCGGGTGGAACCGGTACGTTTGACCGTTTCGCGCATTTCGGTAACACTACGGATCATATAAAGACAATCATCAGTCTGTCCGTCAGGCCAGAATGCCAGTCCGTCGTCTATGTCGTTGATGAAACCACCCGGGTTACGGGGTAAGGCGTACGTTTTTCCATCTTCTTTCAGATATACTATCCGGTGGGTCAGGGCAGGCTTGTATTCGTCGGTATAGCCTAGCCAGTTTGTTATTTCGGGTGCTCCTTTCTGGCGAAGTCCTATACAGACACTTTTCGGGTTTTCGTAGCAAGTACGGAGCCATATTTTGCCATTGGCTACCGGTTGAGTGAGCTGATCGCCGGAAATGCTCTTTTCTCCTAAATTAAGAGCATATAACGGAGAAATGGTGCGACTGTCCAAGAGCCGGTAGATCGTGTCGCAGAAGGGAATTATAAAGGTCATTTTATTTTGTTCGTTATTCCATGAAGATGTCTGGAACGAAGGAATACTGTCGGTTTGCCAACGTTTGGCAGCGGAGGCCGGCTCCTTAAGAATGAACTTGCAGAGCGTATCTCCTTGCAGGTTAAAAGTGATTATGCCGTTAGGCTCTCCTGCATCGCCTTCGTAATGGCAAAGGCTATAGCCGGAGGAGGAGAAACCCAATAAACGGTCTTGTGTCAGGTGTAGAGGATACTTGATTGCTATGTTTTCCGGAAAGATATAGTTTTGTATTTTGAGCAGAGTATCCAGTGGAGGGAGTTCGCCGATGTAAGGAGCGGCTTCTTCTTTATTGTTCTGGTCTAATCCGCTTAAGGCGCAATACATGCGTGTTGTTTTCTTATCGTAGAACAGGTTGATCTTATTCATGTCGTTATTCCATTTATAGGCTAAGGCTTTGAATCCATACCGTTTGCTTGGTACATCCTGCTTGCGATAATAGATGCGCGGATAGTTGAAGGTAATGAAAGCATTGTTGTCCGGTATCTCGATCGCTTGCGTAACCGGAAACCGGGCATCACCTACGGTATAGTATTCCAGTTGGGAGGCAATACGGCTTAGATTCAGGTTGGCAGGACGTTCCAGCGATTGTTCTATCTCTATTTGTAGCGGTGCTGTAGAACGATCATAAACAGCCTCATACTGCGGGGGAGTGGGCTGGTGGTACACTTTGTTGTCTGTCTGCTTGCAACCGACAACGGCGCTTGTAAGCAGAATGGAGATAAGGACGGGTTGGTTTGTTTTCATAATTATATATTTATGGGTTCTTTTTTCGAATAAAAACAAAATTTCACGGGGCAAAGATACGTTTGCAGGGGGAAGGGATTATTTCTCTTCTCCGGTTAAATCTCCAGAGTTATCCCGATGGAGGGAAGTATGGTTCCTCCCAGATCGTTGGGCAAGTCTTGCATCAGGTAATATCCCGGACGGTTAGGATCGGGGATACCCTGGTTGTTTGCGTCGAGCTGCGGGAAGAAATAGTTTTGTCCGCGCGATTTGTAGTTGTATAGGTTCTGTATGTCTACATAGAATCCGAGCCGCCATTTGTTGAAGTACCATACTTTGTCTACACGTACGTCCAGTTGATGATAGGCGGCCGTGCGTTCCGTGTTATACAGGGCATTGTTTGCGTATGGACGGCGGCGAGAGTCCCAGGCATCAATTTGCGATGACAGTTCTTTGTCGTAAGGTGTGTAGGGCATGCCTCCGGTAAGATACCATTTGGCTCCCAGCGTCCAGTTGTGCGGGAACTTGTGGATGGCCGAGATATTCAGGATATGCCGTACATCCCAACTGGATGCCCAATACTCATTCTTTATAGGGCGCAACTCTGCGTCCATCTTGTTTATTTCGGAGCGCAGAAGGGTGTATGAAAGGTTTACAACCGTGTTGAAGAAGTTCAGGTGGCGGTAAGAAAGTTCCATACCATACGCGCGCCCTTTGCCTGCGGATAATGCAGGTGCATTGCCTACAATATAGTCCGTAAGGTCTCCTGTAGAGATCGGCAGCGAGTCATTAAGCGATACAGGCAGATGCCCGTATTGCTTGTAAAAGCCTTCTACAGAAACAGACGATTCCGCACTGGGCGAGAATTTAACTCCTGCTACATACTGGTTCACATTCTGATAGGTCAGACCGTCTTTCTGGTTGAAAGCAGAGCCATCGGCAGGCGTATAACCCAATGTGGTGTATGTGGGTTCCTGATAATAACGGGCTACAGTGGCGTTCACACTCCATTTGTCTGTAAACTTATACGCCATACTCAAACGGGGCGATAGTTGCTTGAGCGGATTACTGGTCTTGCCTGAATAATTCATACCATCCATTCTCAGTCCGAATAATACCGACAGGCGGTTGTCCAGAAAATAGCGGCTCAGCATGGCAAAGGCATCGTAGCGCCACAGGTCTACCTTGCCGTGTGTGGAATGGTCGGCATAGTTGTTGCCTGTATAAACGCGTTGCATGGCTTTGTTGTCATACGAGCCATAACCGCCTCCTATACCAGCACTGAAACGGAATCCTCCCAGGTTCCAAAGATCCACAAGGGCACGGAAACGATAGTTGCCCTCTCGACTGCGGATGTCCAGCGTTTTATCTTTTGATTCGTCATTGCCGGTGTATTTAAACAGATCGTTGCGGAGGTAATCGCGGCTTAATGTCGTTTTAAACTGACCTCCTTTAAATCCGCGACGGTAACCCAAACCAAATACGTAGCTTACCTGATCGTTGTTGGGTAGGTATCCTAATATGTAGCGACGCGATTCTTCGGGGTCTTTTATGCCGAGGTTGAGGCGGTTGTTATCGAACGAACCTAGTCCGATAGCGTATATTTCGTCATCGTCACTCAGGTGCGAACTGATCTTGAATTGATAGTCGTTGTAGGTAGGAAGAAAGGTTAGTCCCAGCATATCAAACAAAAATTGCAGGTAACTATGGCGATAGGAACTGATAAAGGTGGTCTTGCCGTCTTTTGTCAGAGGCGTGTTGATAGTTGCACCTACATCGGAAGCTCCTACTATTACCTTGCCATGAAAACGATCGTCATTGCCATTCTTCATTTTCATATCCATCACTGAGCTTAAACCGTTGGATAAAGCAGCCGGGAATGCGCCTGTGTAAAAATTTACCGAGCGAAGCAGGTCTGTGTTGACCAGTGATGCGTATCCGCCCGAACCTCCTTGAACGGAGAAGTGGTTTAGTACCGGAATTTCAATATCATCCAGAAAGTATTTATTCTCATTCGCACCTCCACCTCGTACCAGCACATCGTTGCGGTTGTTTTGCGATACGGTTACTACGCCGGGGGTGGATTGTATTACTTTGGATATATCGCGGTTGGCTCCGGGCGTGAGGTCTATCTCTTCCCGTTCGATACGGCGTAGGGATACGGGCGACTCTACTGTCGAACGCAATGGTGCGGCAGCCGTTACCGTGACGGCCGATAGTTGTACATCATCCAGTTGTACATTGATAACAGTCGGGATCGAGGCTATTACCTCAAAAGATTCGGAGATGTAGTTCAGGTATTCATCTGCCGATACGTTCAGTGTGCGGTAACCAGCGGCTACTTTGTTGAACTCAAAGCTTCCGTCTGCCGCAGTATAGCGAATAACCGTATCACCCAGTATGATGACTTCGGCACCTGCTACGGGCGTTTTGGCTACCGTTGCGGTAACCACACCACGCACAATTCCCGTCTTTCCTTTTGCCGTCTCCTGGGCATTGATTGCAGCTGATGCAATGAAAAAACAAGCGAACCAAACGGTTGTGATATTATAGGCCCTTATTGTTCCTTGTATTCTGTTTTTTGAATTATCAATTATCATTTTTGTGTGTATTCTGATTTTGAGTATAAATATAGTAATTAAAATGTAGTACATAACTAGGATATTTAAAGTCTGTTTTTTACACTGCTTTCCAAGAGAGAAGGATTGTTATTTTGCCGGCAAAATAACTCAAGAAACAAAACAGCTATAGACGTGGAATTTATATCTTTACAAGATACAGAACAGGAATAAAAAACAAAAATCCCTGAAATATTTAATTTTCAGGGATCTGTTTAATTTTGAAGTCTTTTAAAAGTGGTGCCACCAGGAATTGTGATAAATTCGCAAGCAGCTGTATATCATTACTTTTCAGAAACAGTGCAAGAGTAATCTCCTCCTATTGCTCCACCGTTGGACTTCTGCGTTTTGCGCATCGTTGCAGCGGATGATTTCTTGGGACAAAGGTAGCGAATTAGTTTGAATTATTGTCTTTCAACTTCTTTATTTCTTTATCAAAATCACTTTCCAACAACTCCATTTCACGTTTGCGATAGATTTCAAACTCTTTTTCCGCTTTTTCAATCGCCTGCTTATGCGAAATGTTTCCCTTGCCAATCAAAACCTTCCGTTTATGAGCAATAATCTGGTTATCCAGTGCTTCTATCCAATCTTTCATTGTCATAGGATTCATTTCCAATGCTTGGAACTCCGCAAAATCCAAGAAACCTGAAACAAGCAGATTCAGACGTTGGAGTTCAATCTCAGACAAATAGTTCTTGGCTATCTTGACATCATCTTTGGTCACATAGTTGCCCTTGAAGTTGGTCATTCCGACAAAAGGTTTTTCATTATCCACACGGTTGTATATGATTTCAGCAGCCGTATTCTCGTGAACAGCATAATGTAGTTTGTTTTGTACTGTGGCAAAAAACATTTTTGTCATATTATCGCGTGGGTCGTAGTCTGTCGCAGTGGCATATATATCCGTTACTTGCTGGTAAAAGTTGCGCTCACTACTGCGAATGTCCCTGATGCGCTGCAAAAGTTCACGGAAATATCGGTTCCCTCCCTGCTTCAATCGCTCGTCATCCATCGCAAACCCCTTTTGGATATATTCGTGAAGCCGTTGGGTAGCCCATCTACGAAAACGAGTAGCAACCTGTGATTGAACACGATACCCCAATGCTATAATCATATCAAGATTATAGTGGTCGATGTTACGTTTCACCTGTCGATTGCCTTCCTGACGAACTAACAAGAATTTCTTGTTAGTTGCCTCTATGCTCAGTTCGCCATCTTTATATATGTTGTCCACATGTTGGCTGATGTTCTGTTGCGTAGTACAATATATATCTGCTAACTGATTTTGTGTCAGCCACAAATCTTCATCGGCAAAACGCACGGACACACGAGTTATCTCGTTATCGTCTTGATAGAGTATTATTTTGTTCTCTTCGTTCATTGTCTATTTTTCTTCTTTAAAAAACAACTGATAGTAATACATCTTTCGCTTCTCATCATAGCCTCTTTCAATATATTGCTCTCCACCATGAATGTTTATATCAAAGTTCTTATCAAGCTTGATTGTTGTCATTGTACCAGTCCCTTTGCGTTTTATTGCAGTTGATGCTGTTTCAAAAGTATCATCAATTTCTATATCACGCTCTCTTTGGTAACTTTCTTTGTATTGCTTAAATTCAGAAACTAATTTAGGAGTTTTAAAGACCTGTTCCGCAAAGGAATTTACATTAACAGATTCCTCTTTCAATGCTTCTACACTTCTATTCATATACGTAACTTTCTCAATCTTACCGTTGTTGCTTGGTAATTGAGAAACAAAACTCTTGCATAGAGAAAGCATATTTTGGGTTTGATTGAAGCTGTCTTTCCTTGGGCGTACATGCAGGAAATCATCAGTCCAATATTTAGCTTCCGAACCCTTATTGGTATTATCTACAACAGCAACTATATAGCCATTTTCTTGTTCGATGTTAAAAATCAAACAGCCCTTATCTAGTTTGTTGATGCTTATTCCAGTTTCGCTTTCTATTTCAAAATTTTCTTCTTTAGGATATATTTTTAAAAATATATCCTTATTTTCTGATTTGAAAAGACCAATAGCATTTGTTTTTGTTTTACCAACTATGCAATCTTCAAAATATGCAACATAAAATTCTCCACCTTTAGTTTTAGGATGTACGCTTTGCTCATATAAATGTTTTGCCAATTTTTCTGTATCCGAAATATCCATGAAACCTTTTGTGAATAACTTATCAATAATATCATATACTTCGTTGTATCTGATATCGATTTGATGGAAGAATACATATAGCTCAGCAAAACTAAACCTGGACAGAAAATACCTTGAAAGTATCTCTTTGGTTAAATCATCTGTTTCTATAAATTTTTTAGATAAGACTAAAGGCTCATCTTTATATTTATTCCCAACTTTATGTAAAGCGATGCTTTTTATGTCCGTATTATTAAACTGTATCATTTTTATCTTGTATTAAAATGTAGAATACTATAAGAAAATAAATGATTTCTATTAGAAACCAAATAAATCCACCCCAAAATATGCTTGTAACAACTGATACAATCATATTGTTACTCGGCAATAAATTATCCCAATTAAGATAGCCTATGATGTAAGAATAGACGGTCAATAATAAAGATATAAATACCACTCTCCTATTATAGAAAATAAACCGTCTATACGGAATTTTTCTTTCCCGGATTTCAGTAATAACATCACTATTACTTTGAATAATTAGCCCAAATAAAGTCAGCAAGAATCCAAAAGCGCATGTGCCGATTGTTGTAAATTGCTTTATAAATTCATTACAGTCAGAATAGCTCATAATACTATACTTAAAGAACAAATAGCCAACTAATACTCCTAAAAGTGGTGGACCACATCTTTCAATGATTTTCATTACTTTCTCTGTTAAAGATGTAATTAAGTTCAGGCAAATGTTTTTGATATAATTTTTCTATTTCTTCCTTTCGTTCTATTTCTTGAAGATTAGAAGGTAATGTCTGCACCGTTAATTTGATGTATATAGTAAATACATCACTTACAAGGTTTATTGGCTGTAACGTTTGAGGTTCATTGGGGTCTGCAAAATATCCTTTTACCTGCAATTTTTTTACATTCTTGCGTTGCTCTCCAGCAAGCAAAAATCCAAAGGATTTTGCTAATTCCAAAACAGCTTTAGCAGACAATCCTATTTTGTTAACTTGTTTCCCAAAGGTTGCAAATTTCAACACAAAAACATCGGATTTATTTTTCATTCCTTTTGAGATATAACTCTTTGCCATAGAAAATAAACTAGATGTACTATCTTTATAATCTTGTAATATCTCGGTTGGGTTAGTTAATTCTACATAAAACTCTTTGTAATACCCCATTTTCATTAAACGTTGGTATTCTCCTTTTCGAGAAACTGGCAGGAATGACAATTCTATTTTGTCATCATATCGACTATTCCAATATGTTTGAATATTTTCTGCTAATTTATCAAGATAACACCCATTTATATTTAGTTCATAGAATAAGACGTTAATTCTAACATCATAAAGAAATATATTCCCAAAAGATAATTTTTCTCTATTAACATCAAGGTTTAATTGAGAGAATTCTCCTGTTTGATTGTTTCGTTTTGGAGGTAAATCTTTGTTTTGTCCTGTCATAACTATGCCCACAAGACAATTAGAAAGTGTGGTCGGCATTAATTTGATTTCATGATCCTTAAACTCGTTTTGAAACTTTTCCCCGTTAACGACGTTAAGTATTTGTTCGAATGTTATATCACCACCAAAACATTTAATCTGGGGAGATAAAACTTCTACTCGTTTATTTTTCTTTGTTGCCATATTCCGGTTATTCTATGTTATTTTCCTCCTTTTATTCTATTACAATTTCTACAAAGCATCTGGCAATTCTCTGCCACAGTCGTACCGCCTTCTTTCCAAGGGGTGATGTGGTCGGCTTCCATTTCCTCCAGCTCAAAATGCTTATGGCAGTGTACGCAGATGCCTTTTTGACGCTCGTATGCTTCACGCTTCTGTTTTTTATCGAAAGAACGGAAACAGAGGTCACGTAAATCACCACTTAGAACATAGCGATAGATACCGGATTTTTTCATGATTTCATCGTCCTCCATCAGATCGTGGATTTGTTTTTCCAATGCTTCTGTATCGTAAACACCTTCACCGAATTCATCGAACATCGCACCCCAATCCAAGCCTTTCATTTCACGCCGATATTTAGGAAAAGTGGAACGTATCCATGTAATGATTGATACGAAGTATGCCCATAGCTTGTTGGCATTAGGTTCAAATTGGTGTTGCGCCATATAGTCATCTACTTTAGCAATGCCATCGTGACGCGCAGCCCATTTAAGCACTGTCGCAAGATAAGCTTGTTCTATGGCGGTACCATTCAGAAAATCAGCTCCAAGTTTGTAAGCGGGACAGCCATTCTTTGAAAAATGGCGGCGAGCATCAGTCACGAATGGTCCGGTATATACAGCGTTAAGGAGTTCTTGGTCGAGGAGTTTCTCACCTGCAATATTGATGACTCTGAACCAGTCCAATTTATCTTTATCCGTTCCTTCGCAGAAATAAACCGTCAATTCATAGTTAAGGAATTTTCCCTTTTCCTCATTTGTTAAGGTTGAGAAATAGAGTGTACCACGGTCTTTGTCCTCTATGTTAAAACCATGGGTAAAGAATTCACAGATAGACAGCGTGCGTTGTTGTCCATCTATCATTTCGTAATTGCCATCTTCGCCTACACTCCAATACATGATATTAAGAGGGTATTCATTCAAAATGGTATTAATTACAGCTTGCTGCTGTTTAATATCATATCGGAATTCCCGTTGATAGGGTGGACGAATGTCTAATCTCCCACCATACCCCTTTACTCCGGTGTCTACATCATTGCTGTAACCATTAATTAGGTCAGCAATTTTTATTGATTTCGGTTTTATATCCATGATTGATTATTTTTTAATTTTGCGGATGATTATACGAGCGTAAGGTAAAGTTACAATCCCATCCTTCAATATATAAGGGGAATTCATATTCGCAGTAACATGGGCTTTGTTACCTTGTTTCCTTAATCTGTCAATAGTTTCCTGCCCCATTGCTTTAAATCCTACTGCTCTTATCCAGTCTGTATCACATGTATTACCTATTATTTCAAATTGATCTGGACTATACTTATCCATGAATGTTATTGGCACACCCATTTCTCCGTCATAATCGCAAGGAATTTCTGCCGTTTTTGAAACATCAATGGCATCATAATTCTCATATTTGGGGTACTCATCAGGCGAGTATTTCTTATAAAGAATTATGTTTTCATGCCTCTTAGGTGTTTCTAAATTTGTAAACCAAGTTACTCCAGAAACACGAATCATGCCTTCTCGGTGGTCACCCGCAGTAGCCATATCCTCGTAATGGGAAATAAAGTGCCCCGCACCTCCTTTAAAACCATACCCAAGCCAAAGTTTGTTTTGCTGGATAAGGGGAAAGATTTCTTTATATTTAATGGCATTCTGATGTCCTATAATCAAGAAATTCTTGTCATATTCAATCAATTGAGCTACATATTCCCTAAATAAGGAGAAAGGAGGATTGGTAACAACAATATCAGCTTCTTTCAGAAGTTCAATACATTCTTTGCTTCTGAAATCACCATCCCCTTTTAATGGCATCACACCTATCTCATCTGCATTAGGGATATGGTCTCCGTTCTTGTCCCCTTCATAAACCAAATATACAGCCTGTTCGCTTTTGTTTTGACTGAACAAGTCCATATCTTGATTTTTGTAACAGGTGGTAATCAACTTTTTCAATCCAAGGAACTCAAAGTTGTAGGCAAAATAGGTAAAGAAGTTACTTACACGCGGATCGTCACAATTACATAGAACGGTTTTACCACGAAAATGCTCGCGATAATGTTTAAGCTCATTATTGATATCTTCGAGTTGCGTATAAAACTCGTCTTTCTTCGCTTCTTTCGCCTTATTTAGATTCTTGTTAGCCATGTCATTCTTCGTTATTACCGTGATTAATCAGTTTCCGCACATCTATATTCAAGACATCTGCAATCTTTAAAAGCATTTCTAAGGACGGTTGGGAGGAATTAGAGCACCATCGCGATACAGTCGCTTCATTTTTTTCGAGTTGCTCCGCTAGCCATTTCCCTGTCTTGTTTTGCTCTGCCAATACAATCTTCAATCTGTTTATCCTTGTTGTTTCCATAAGACTTTTTGACTTCCACTTAAAGTATATAAATTGATTCTATTTGCAAATATAATGATAAAATTTGAATTGAGTTGTGGAAATGATATTTTTGCACTTCATTTTTGAGATTTATGATTATAATAACATTTGATTTGGATTAAGTAGAGGAGAAAATGATGCAACAAAGTACATGATGTATTGATAAAGATTTGGTAACTATCGCTTTCAAATGAATAGACTTCAAATCTTTCACAATAGAGGCGTACCAAGAGGACAAATATTCCCTAAGTACCCCCTAAGCACCCCTAAGTACCCCACAAGTGGAATTACTCATTCAGAAAATGAGCGATTCTTATATGTCTATGAGAGATATGGCAAATGTATGTGATATTAAAGACTTAAAGTATTTCCGTGAGAGCTATATCACTCCTGCATTGGAGGAAGAATTACTAACCAACCGAAGCACCCGAAACAACAATATAGGTTGACAGAAATAGCTAAGAGATGGCTAACGGATAATACCAAATAGGATTATTGTCAGTATAGTATACAACCGCAACGGAATAAAACAGCCATTCCGTTGCGGTTTTTAATTGTTGAGATACATGTTTGACAATATCCCAGTTAACAGTTTCCATGTTGTTGTGTCTGTTGTTGCCACTTAGCCTCCATCTCCCTTGAAAGTTCCACAATCTCCTGGCTCAGCTTTACAAGGTCAATGGTACACTTCTCCAACTTGTAGAGCAACGCCATCGCCTTCTTCTCCGAAAAGTGGATGCGCAGTTCCTTGACAACCTGATTGTAGTTCGTGCCTATGCAGCGGAACTGGGCGTGAAAATCTGACAACTTGGTGTAGTATTCCAGCATCGTCTTGTCCACCTTCAGCACCTTGAACTTCTCCCCGAAGAAGTGCGCCTTGAGAAAGACGGCTTTCGCGTACACATTCGATTCCTCGTACATTGTCAGGAACCTGTCCCATTCCACATCATCGAAGCGCACCATCACGCAGTGCGTCTTCGGGTTCAACTTGGGATTTCTCCCGTACTTGCTCTTCTTTTTCATACTTCTTATTTTTTTAATTTTATGGCTTGTCCATTGTTTAATCTTTGATTAATGAATCCCGAAATTATCCGACTGCGGAGGATAATTCTGCCCACGGCAGTGAAGGTGTTTTCAGTTACTTAGAATTATTCGGGTAACTGAAAATATATCTTGCTGTGTCTTTGAAGACACAAAAATCCTCCATCTGTCAGATTTGTTTCCGAGTATAATAACTCATCTTGGGTATCGGTTAAGCCGATGAAGTATATCCACCGACCTAACTGACTTTCCGTAATCCCATCAGAGCTTGCACCACTGCTCAATGTCATCCCGATAGGCATCGAGGTGCAGGCGGACAAGGTTCTCAATCAGCCCTGATGCGCTCATGCCCTTTCCTCCGAGGTAGCGGACAACCTTGTCCAGTTCGTCACGCACCGTCTCACTGACGAACACGGGCTTGCGGTTGACAATCTTGGGGACTTGGAGATAAGTGGTGCGGTATTCCTCCAGCGACAGCTTGCGCTGCTTGCTGCTGACACGTTTCTGCGGCATTGCTGCCTCCTCGACCGCCACACCAGACGGTTCATCCGTCACAGCGGTCTCTGTTTCCTCCGTACGGTATTGCCGGGCTGCCCCGGCTCATCCGGTTCCAGACCGATACGCCTGTAGAGGTCATCCATTGACTTGGGAGTGTAGGATTCCCTGCGTCTCATTTTTTCCGCAATTTCACGAGCCTGCTGCTCTGTAATGTTTGGTTCTCTCTTCATTGTAAATAAATAGATTAAGTTATTGAATGTGGTCTTGGTCAGTACCTCGACCGATTATCGGGAGCAAAGTAAGATGCTTTAGTGCAGTCAGTCAAGCACTTGGATTCTCTTAGGCAATTTTGTGTGATTCTGCTTTATGGCGGTTGACGAAGCGGTGCGGACTTCACCGATTTGCCGGATATATATACCAGAAAGGGCAAAGGCTTAATTACGGGCGACTTTGAATTAAGCCCTTATTGGGTTTGTGACTTCCTTATTATATATGGGAATTAAGGGCTAAGGATTGGAAGAATTAGGCAATCGGTAAGCTATGCCAACCTCTACCACCCTGTTCCACATACTGCCAGTAATCTCAAAAAACATTGCAGGGTGGGAGATTATGTATTTCTTTGCGACAAAAGGAATGATGACTGCTAAAAGAAAAGCGGCATCCCGGACAATGACCACCATATCGGCGCAACACGCTGCCACTTTCGGAGAATCCATTGTCAGGTAACGGATTGTATATTCCTTTGTGACAAAAGAGACAGTAACAACTAAAAGAAAGACTATATGGAAATCGTATCAATCGAGAGAAAGACCTTTGAGGCGATGGTCGCCAAGTTCGACCGCTTCGTCAGTCGTATGGATGCCATCTGCCATCGGCATGGCGAAAAGAAAATGAGTGAGTGGATGGACAATCAGGACGTATGCCGGATGCTCAATATCAGTCCACGCACGTTGCAGACGCTTCGGGACAACGGCACGTTGGCTTATTCACAGATAAACCACAAGACCTATTACCGTCCCGAAGATGTGCAGCGTATCGTTTCCATCGTGGAGGACAGGAGAAAGGAAGCGAAGTTCAAAGGCAGGACAATCTGACAACCGAATAGAGTGATGATAACAATTCCACTAAATCCAAAGTAATATGAACGAACTGATTAACAAAGACAACGAGTGGATAATCCACTTCATGGGCAGCCTCGACCGTCTGCTGGATAACGTAGAGCATCTGACCGCCAACTACCGCCCGACACTGAACGGGGAACGTTTCTTTACCGACAAGGAGGTGTCTGCACGGTTGAAAGTGAGCCGCCGGACACTTCAGGACTACCGCAACGAGGGACGGATAGCCTACATCCAGTTGGGCGGTAAAATCCTATACCGTGAATCCGACATCGAAAGGATGCTGGCTGACAGCTACCGTTCCGCTTACCGACAGACGGTAATCTGATTTTCTTGAAGGAGCGCAGTTTGCCGTCTGCCCATGCTTGCGGCAGCAATGGAATTTCGGCAAAAAGAAGAAAGGAACAGCTTACGGATGAAGCATCAATACTTAGCTTCGTCTGTAAGCTGTTCCTCTATTTCTTCTGATTTCCCATCAGTCGCTTGTTTCCGTTGCCGGATGCCTTTCAAGCGTGTGGCTGGCAGTGGCAAGGTTTTCGGGCGGAATACGCTCAACCCCGTTTGAGGAAGATTCTGCCCGAAACGACTCTGCCGCCTGACCTTGCCAATGCCGTCAAAGTCATACGCTACCTTTGCATCCGATCATCGGGAACAGGTGGCTGACGGGATGAAACTCAACTATACCATAGGTTACTGCCCTTGCCACAAGAGAAGAACAACATTATCGGATTCCCTTTCTTGGCGGCGCAGATTTCACTTATTACAAATTGTCTGAACAGGATACTTTCTTTACTGCATATCCTGAATGCAATGGCTATAATCATTTCAAGGTTATAAACATCATAACTGATGCCGTCCGGTTGCTTGACATGCTTCATCGTATCACATTCGTTCAACTCCTTATTATTATATATAGTATGAATAGCCTTGCGAATGTGGCACGAGAATACCCCGAACAAGTCGGCAATCTCAGATTGGGTCATCCATACAGGTACAGTCGGCATAGTGGTTACACCAGCTTCACTGATTGTAATTATTCCTCTATCCATAATCAAAGACTTTTTGATAAGACACTTCTAACATTCATCATGTCTTTGAGAATAGAGGAATCCAACACACGGGCATAGTGCTGCGTCATTTTGATATTGGAATGACCGAGCATCTTCGCTACATTCTCAATGCTTACGCCATTAGCAAGGCAAACCGAAGTCGCATACGAGTGCCGGGCTGTGTGCGTGGTCAAGCATTTTGAAATACCACACAAATCGGCAATCTCTTTCAGATAGCTGTTCATCTTCTGATTGCAGGGGACAGGGAGCAACACATTTTTCTTTTGGCAAGTAGGATGGCTTTTGTATTTTTCCAAAATCTGCATCGGAATATCAAGCAACGGAATGTTGCACATATTCTTCGTCTTTTGGCGAGGCTTCCGAATCCAATAATTACCGTTGTTGTCTTGAACGATATGTTCAGCGGATAGTTGCTGCACATCTATGAACGCCAGTCCGGTGAACGCTGCAAAGATGAAAACATCTCGTACAACCGCAATCCTGTCAAGTGAAAACTCCTTATTGTAGATACGATGCAGTTCATCTAAGATTAGAAACTCACGGATTACTTCCTTCTCGTGAAACTTGATGCCTGTAAATGGGTCTTTGGTTATCCATTCGTTGGCAAGTGCAAGGTTGGTTATTTTCTTCAGGCACTTCATATAGCGGATGACCGTATTTTGCTGGCACTCCTTTTCCGTCTTGAGATAAAATTCAAAGGCTCGTACCAGTTCACCGTTGACTTCCGACAAGGGTAAATCCTCCTTATCGTATTTCAGTCTGATAAGTTCTGCCAGATAGCGTTTACAGCTTTCGTAACGGCGGACGGTAATCAGCGCATAGTCCTTGCCGACAAGTTCACGGCATTGGTCGTTGTGCTCCTGCATGGTTTTGATGAGCGTGCGGACTTCTTTCACTTCTTCGTTAGCTCCAAAGAACTTTTCTTGCAAGATTCGGGCTGTGACAGGGTGATTCCGTTCCTCCAGTTCATCGAACAACCTGCGCAACTTGATTTTGGCTTGCTCGATGTAGAGGTTCAGTTCACAAGCCTTGCGGCTCTTGCCTTTGGCGCACTCCTTTGCCTGACTCCACAGAGCAGGTTCAATGCTCATGCGGATGTTGTTTTCCACTCGCGCACCGTTCACTGTGATGCGCATACACACGGAGGCTTCCCCGTTTTTCAGCAACTTGGCTTTCTTGATAAAGAAAAGCACATTGAATGAGTTTCGTTTCATGTTCCTACAGTTTTTTCGTTGGACAAAAGTAGGAAACCATACACGCTTTCTTGATACGCAAAATATTGCAAATCAGAGAGAAATAATCTTGTTCGGTGGAGATTCACGCTCCACCTTTCTTGCTCCACCGATAGGAACACCACTAACGGTAATATTCTGCCGCTTTTTGCGTTCCTCCCGAAAACAAAAAATCCCGATTTCGTTTGGAAATCAGGATTTTACTACTTCTTGCTTTTCTTCAAAGTGGTGCCACCAGGAATCGAACCGGGGACACAAGGATTTTCAGTCCTTTGCTCTACCAACTGAGCTATGGCACCTTGTTTTGATTACGGGTGCAAAGATACGGAGTTTTTTGATATATGCAATAGGAGGATGGTTTTTTTTGAAAAATATAGAGAGTAAATGAAAAAAACGTGATGAATATTCTTTTTGCGAAAGGAATCATCACGCTTTTACTATATTAATTTAAGGAATTCCATCCTTGTGCTTTCAGTTCTATTTCTCCGCCGTCGCGCCCGATAAGATAATTGCCTAACTCGGGTTTGGTGATGTGCCCGATTACTTTTATGCCTTTCATCTGTGAAATCTTATCATGTTCGGTTAACGGTACGGTGAATAACAGTTCGTAGTCTTCTCCTCCGTTTAGAGCTGCTGTGACGAGGTTCATGTTGAATTGTTCAGCCATGGCTGCCGTTTGGTAATCGATTGGAATGCGGTCTTCGTAGACCTGGCAGCCTACTTTGCTTTCTTTTGCTATATGCAGCAGTTCGGATGAGAGGCCATCGGAAATATCCATCATGGCAGTGGGTACAATTCCCGCCTGGGCTAGCGCCTTAATGATGTCTTTGCGGGCTTCTGGCTTTAACTGACGTTCCAAAAGATATTCTTTGCCGGCAAAATCGGGCGTGAAATCTTTCTGGCCTTTAAATACGTTTTTCTCACGTTCCAGTAATTGCAAACCCATATAAGCTGCTCCCAGGTCACCTGAAACGCATATCAGGTCGGTTTCTTTGGCACCGTGACGGTAAACCACTTTTCCTTTTTCTCCTTCGCCAATACAGGTGATGCTGATAGCTAACCCGGTCATAGAGGCTGAGGTATCTCCACCAACAAGGTCTACCCCGTAAATGTCGCAAGCCAGTTGGATACCACTGTACAATTCTTCCAGATCTTCTACGCTGAAACGTTTCGAAATGCCGATAGAAACGGTAATTTGCTTGGGTTGCCCGTTCATGGCATATATGTCAGAGAAGTTAACAATGGCAGATTTGTAACCCAGATGTTTGAGGGGTACATAGGTAAGGTCGAAATGGATACCTTCCAACAAAAGGTCGGTAGTTACCAGTGTCTGTTTATCGCCGTATTCTAGTACGGCGGCATCGTCGCCTACTCCTTTTATTGTACTTTCGTTTTTTAACTCGATTTTGTCGGTTAGGTGGCGGATTAAACCGAACTCACCTAAAGAAGATATTTCTGTTTTCTGACTCATATATTATTGTTAACGTAATATGCTGTTTCGTTGAACGGTGATAATGTGTTTTTTTATCATCTCATTAAATACATCCTGTTTGTTTGTACAAAAGTCGATAGTTATGGGCAGGCAATACAAAACTTTTTTCCATTCTTCCGGCAGATGAGGGTTGTTTTGCAAACGGGCCGCATCTTTTTCGGTAACCAGGATAAACTTACCGGCAGATGTCATTTTGTCGAATGCTGCTTTTATCCGTTTAATATCTTTTTTTCTGAAAGAATGATGATCGGCAAACGTCAGTGCAGTTACTTTATCCGAATATTTTTCTGCCTCTTTTATAAAATGTACCGGTGAGGCAATGCCTGCCAGTAATAATATTTCGTCTTCTTTTTGTATGCTGTCTTTGGTTTTCGGCATGGCTTCCGAGGGGAATACCGGTTTGATATCTGCATAATGGATACCGGTGAAGAAAAGCCATTGATGTGCCATCAACTTCATATCTTCTTCAATGATACGAAATTCTATCGGTTTTAATCCTTCGTTGCATTTGGTTACGATAACTACATCGGCACGCCGGATGCTGGTAATAGGTTCACGTAATCGTCCTACAGGCAATAACTTATCGTAATAATACAAACGGTTGTAATCCGTTAATACGATAGATAATGAAGGAGATATGTACCGGTGCTGAAAAGCATCGTCGAGTATTATAACATTAGGCCGCCCTACTTCGGGTAAGGCCAACAGATTCTGTATTCCGCGACGACGATTTGAATCGACAGCTACAAGTATATTGGGAAATTTTGTTTTTATCTGATATGGTTCGTCTCCTATTTCGGCACTGGTGCTTTCCGGTCTGGCCAGTATGTAACCGGACGTTTTCCGTTTATATCCCCGGCTTAGCACTGCCACTTTGTACTGATTGCTGAGTAGTTGGACAAGGTATTCCGTATGCGGGGTTTTTCCCGTACCCCCAGCGGATAGATTGCCGACGCAAATGACAGGTATTGGATATTGTTCTGACGGAAGCAAGCCCCAACTGAATAATTGATTCCTTAATCTTACTCCTAAACCATACAAGAAGGCAAAAGGAGAAAGCAGGTGATTTAGCTTTATTGCATTGTCTGTCGGCATGTTTTAACTATATCGTTTGTATTTTGAGTGTATTTAGGTGCAAATATAGGTAACTTATTATTGATGACCACTTTTTTTACCTGTTATTTGTCTGTTGGGCTATGTTGAAAGCGATTGTTTCAATTTCTTTGTCGTTAAAACATACCTGGTTGAAAACATTGCAAAGCAAATCCGCATTTATCTTATCGAAATCTTTTTTTAAAGGAGTAATGAAAAGTCCGCCTATATCGGCTGCCCCCGGGCTGGACAGAAGATGCTGTTCGCCTTCTGCTTTATATTGCCACGGACGGTGCTGGCGGCGCGGTATGATGATGATAGTCCAGATACCTTTTTCGTAATGGGCGAAAAGATTCATACGCGGTTCTGTTTCATTCGGTTTGATTTCCAGATTACTATATATTTTCCCAAATAAGGATTGGGCGGCATTTAATGTCGCTGCTTTAATAATAAAGCCGTTACGCAGGTAGCCGGATAACAGGAAAAGGGTGCCATCCTTTTCTTCATGGAGTAGGCGGGTAAATTTAATGGGGTAAGCATCCAGTTCGTCGTCCATAGGCATGAAGGAACGGGTGCCTGCCTGAAAATGGGCGTGATCGGGGGCTGAAGCTCCGCATCCCGGACCATTATAAAATACGGTGAAATCATCCAGCCGACGGGCCAATTCCAGAAAATCCAAGAAACGGCATAGAATACTTTGCGGCGTGTGTTCGCGCGAAGGAATAGTGAAATGCTGCGGGAAGATGGGATAAGGATTACTTAATACCAGATAATTGGCGCCGAATGGCAAACGTTCTTGTTCGGCCGGGAGATTATCAGGGCATAAGAAGCATTTGCGCTCTTGTATGGAGGTTGCATCCGTTTTGGCAGCCGATGATACGATACGGGAAGGATTATATTGTACACGTATAGTGAATCCTCCCATGTCGAAAGACTTTATCTGAGCTTTTTCCAGTGCTTTATAGTTGGCTTCAGCCAACGGCCATGTAGCTAATTGTTTAGCCAGTAGTTCGGAGGCCTGCGATGAACTGACCCATGCGTTTGGTTTCATTATTTGCCAGAGTTGAATGTTTCATTATTTGCCAGTTGTAAACGGGCTTCTAATTCCCAGGTTCTTATTTTGTCTTTGTACGTGTTGTAGCTGTTCATCTTCACAATATCGAGGGATGCGTCGGAATTGTCTTCCCAACGGCGGCAAAGGTAAAGGACATCGTAAATCCGTCCTATCTGATATTCCCTGCTTATGCGCAATCCAACGGCATAATCTTCCCCATAACTGGTATTGGGCAGGTTTAGTTTTCGGAGGAGCGGGGTGTAAAAAGCACGTGGTGCACCTAAACCGTTTATACGAAGGGCATTATTGCGCCCGTTTTCCGGTGTCCATTCTTTATGGTCTATGATGCCCGGCGGAATCATTTCCATCCCGAAGTTGGTCATCATATATGTGCCTACTACCATTGCACATTGTTGGGCGTAAAAAGCATCTACTATTTTTTGTAAGGTGTTTTCGTCACTATATACATCATCGCTGTCCAGTTGTACGGCAAACCTGCCGCACAACGGATGATGCACACCCAGATTCCAGCAACCTCCTATGCCCAGGTCATCTCGCCCGGGCAGGATGTGGATTAGCCGTTTGTCGTGCCCGAAACTTCTGATCTTTTCCGTTGTACCATCTGTGGAATGATTGTCTATAACAATGAGGTTGAATGGAAATGATGTCTGTTGTTTTAATACCGAAAGGATCGCATCTTCAATTGTGCGTACCCGGTTGCGTACCGGGATGATAACGGACGCTTCGGTTTCGAAATCGTACTTGCCGAAGTCTATCTTTTTGAAATGTGGCGGCAGATAGGCACCAATCATCTTGAGATGGTCGGTACAGGCTGCTTCCATTTCCAATTGCACGGCTCTGTTTTTCGGATCTACGTAATCAAATATCTTTTCTCCCGATTTACGGAGATCGTTTTCTGCTTCGGTATATAGATATTCGTTGATGTGTACTAACGGGTATTGTTGCGATACTTTGAGGCGCAAGTCATAGAGCCCTGCAAAATGGTAAGTATCGGCCATGCTTGAGACGGAATTTTTTAGCGCGTCGCTTTTGTAGAATAACAGAGAGCCAAAATTAAAATCATCCCGTAAACTTCCCTTTTGGTAGTCGATGACAGGATGAGGTGTCCGTTTGTCTTCCTTTAATTGGTAATAGTCTGAATATACCATACCTGCTCCGGTGTCTTCAGCAATAGCAACGAAACGTTCCAGGGCGAAAAGGCTTGTTTGTAAAGTTCCGGTTTTTGTATAGATCAGCGAATAACCGGTACTGGCATAGCCGGCAATCAGACGTATTGTTTCGGTGCTCCATAATTCGGGAGTAAGTAGGTTATGGCACGGGTGAATCTCTTTTGCATGCGGATCGCTTGTCAATAAATAGATTTTATCTACTAAGGCAGACTGGCTCAATTGGGAAATAGTTTGCCGGGTAGTTTCCGGTTCGCCGTATGGAATAAAGCAGTTAATTTGTGTCATAACCTAATTTTTTCTCTTTACGCAAATATACTTCCTTTCGGAAGAAGTTTCAACCCCTTTCGAAAGAAATTCCATTTTCTTCCGGAAGGGTGTTTTTTTCATCCCGATCATTTTACCAAATCATCCCGATGATTTCAGGAAATGATCGGGATGATTTATTACCTTTGTGAAAAATAGGGTGTGACAGCAAATTAGGTAAAAAAGCTCGTCTTAACCTTCCCTGAATAGTATGGTATGGTATTTAAAAAGAAGAGTTAAGACGAAACTTTTATAAATCTTCAGTTTTAGTTATTGGAAAGGGTAATGTCTTCTACGTGATACACAGCCGACCTGTCAAGCGGCAGATAAACATACATCTTGTTTTTTATATTGATGATAAAGTATTTTTTGTCTTCTATAGCTACGTCTATAATATCTTTGTATATGATCTCTAAACCATTTATTGTGCAACAGGTTGATTTGCAACGTATTTTTACCTGGGGGAAAAAGTTGGTAAAACAAATTTGGTAGTTTTCCAGCATTGTTTTGTAACCCTCTAACGACATAGTTTGCACTGTTTTCATAATTATAGTAATTAAGCGTAAATAAAATTTAGAAAGATTGGTGATTGTCTTGGTTTTCATATGAATATCCAAATCGTCCTTAAGCAACAAAAGGGCGCAGAAACTGAACTTTATCATAGTAAAGGCCTGCAACAGCCCTGGATAAATAAAGTCAGCTCTACACCCCCTTTACTGATTATGTAAACAGGATATGTGTAATAGTTACACATATAACCATTTTGCACGCAAAGGGTTTGCAGAACCTTCTTATATATTCTATCCAAAGTAATGTGTTGCAGTTCTTACCACGAATATATAATATGTTCTACAATCTAAGGTTGTCCGTGTGGCAACCATACCGTTTGCAAAGGTATATAATAATTGCGGATGTGCAAACTTGTCGCTTTTTATATGCTTCTTAACATATAGGTCAGCCTTGTTGTTACCGAAGAAGATAGCTATCTTGATGCCGTCTTTTACAGATATAACCTTACGAACAGTAAGCGCAATTTTAAACTAAAATATTATGAAAGTTCACCTTAGTAATTGCTTGCCGGAGTATCCTTCGTTTGTATCCGGCATTCGTCGGGCACCCGACCGTGGTTATACCTTGACACCTGCACAAACAGAAACAGCATTGAAAAATGCGCTTCGATATATACCGGAGGAATTGCATGCAACGTTGGCCCCCGAGTTTATGGACGAATTGTTGACCCGCGGGCGAATCTATGGTTACCGCTACCGTCCCAAAGGCGATCTGAAAGCTAAACCCGTTGATCAGTATAAAGGCAATTGTCTGGAAGGTAAAGCCTTTCAGGTAATGATTGATAATAACCTCAGTTTTGATATTGCATTGTATCCGTATGAGTTGGTTACTTATGGCGAGACAGGGCAGGTTTGCCAGAACTGGATGCAATATTGTTTGATAAAGCAGTATCTTGAACTTCTTACAACAGAGCAAACTCTGGTTATTGAATCCGGCCATCCGCTGGGGTTATTTAAATCCCGCCCGGATGCACCGCGTGTGGTTATTACCAATGCGATGATGGTTGGCATGTTTGATAACCAAAAAGACTGGCACATTGCCATGCAGATGGGTGTTGCCAATTATGGGCAGATGACGGCCGGAGGCTGGATGTACATCGGGCCGCAAGGCATTGTGCACGGTACATTCAATACATTATTGAATGCAGGACGCCTGAAGCTGAATCTTCCGCCTGCCAAAGATTTACGGGGATATATGTTTGTCTCTTCCGGACTGGGAGGAATGAGCG
Source organism: Parabacteroides chinchillae (assembly GCF_900108035.1). Classification (GTDB taxonomy): domain Bacteria; phylum Bacteroidota; class Bacteroidia; order Bacteroidales; family Tannerellaceae; genus Parabacteroides; species Parabacteroides chinchillae. Next base: position 36,129 of record NZ_FNVS01000004.1, on the reverse strand, counting down.
GTGCACAGCCAAAAGCTGCAGTGATAGCAGGAGCAGCCTGTATTATAGCGGAAGTGGATATATCGCGCATAGAAACCCGCAAAGAGCAAGGCTGGGTAGAGCATGTTACAACAACCCCGAAGGAAGCTTTTCTATTGGCAGGAATGGCTTTGCAGTCTTATAAGCCGGTTTCGGTGGCTTATCATGGAAATATAGTTGATCTGCTGGAATATGCCGAAACTTACCGGTTGCCTATCGACCTGTTGAGTGACCAGACTTCGTGCCATGCCGTTTACGACGGAGGATATTGTCCGGCAGGTATAACGTTTGAAGAGCGTACCTATTTGTTGGCGCATGATCGTGAAAAGTTCCGTTCTTTGGTGGACCAGTCGTTACGCCGTCATTTTGAGGTGATTAAAAAGCTGGTGAGACGAGGTTCCTATTTCTTTGATTATGGAAACTCGTTTATGAAGGCTATTTATGATTCGGGTGTGAAAGAAATTTCCCGGAATGGAGTAGATGAAAAGGGTGGTTTTATCTGGCCTTCATATGTAGAAGACATCATGGGACCTGAATTGTTTGATTATGGTTACGGGCCTTTCCGTTGGGTATGCCTTAGTGGTAAACACGAGGACTTAATCAAAACAGATCAGGCTGCGATGGAATGTATTGATCCTGGCCGGCGAAGCCAGGATATGGATAATTACAATTGGATTCGTGACGCGGAGAAAAATCAATTAGTGGTTGGTACACAGGCGCGTATTTTGTATCAGGATGCAGAAGGCCGCTTGAAAATAGCACTGCGTTTTAATGAAATGGTTCGCGAAGGAGAAATTGGCCCTGTCATGTTGGGGCGGGACCATCACGATGTGAGTGGTACTGATTCACCTTTCCGTGAAACATCAAATATCTATGATGGCAGTAACATAATGGCTGATATGGCTGTGCAATGTTTTGCGGGAAATGCAGCCCGGGGAATGAGCCTGGTTGCTTTGCATAATGGCGGCGGCGTAGGGATCGGTAAAGCTATTAACGGAGGCTTCGGAATGGTTCTTGATGGCAGCAGGCGAGTGGATGAGATACTTCGTTCTGCGATGATCTGGGATGTTATGGGCGGGGTAGCCCGCCGTTCGTGGGCGCGTAATAAGCATGCTGTTTCGACTTGTGCCCTTTTTAATGAAGATCATGAAGACGGCTATCACATAACAATGCCTTATATTCCACAAGATAACTTAATACGCGAAATAGTGAATACATCATTAAACCAAAAGATATGAGTAACTGGAATAAAATTATGGAATGTGTCCCCAACTTCAGTGAGGGCAGGGACATGGCAAAAATAGAAAAGATTGTAGAATCGTTTCGTGCAAAACCGGATGTGAAATTGTTGGATTATAGTAATGATGAAGATCATAACCGTCTGGTTGTAACTGTGGTTGGCGAACCCGAAGCCTTGAAGAAATCTATAATTGAAGCGATTGGTTGTGCTGTTCAACTTATCGACCTGAACAAACATGCCGGACAGCACCCTAGAATGGGGGCGGTGGATGTTGTTCCGTTTATTCCTATTAAAGGTTGCACAATGGAAGATGCCGTTGCTTTATCGAAAGAAGTGGCTCGTGAGGTGTCGTTCCGTTATAACCTGCCTGTCTTTTTATATGAAAAATCGGCTTCGGCTCCGCATCGCGAGAACCTGGCGGCTATTCGTAAAGGTGAATTTGAGGGAATGGCAGAAAAGATAAAACAGCCCGAATGGAAACCTGATTTCGGTCCTGTAGAACGTCATGCTACAGCCGGAGCAGTGGCTATCGGTGCCCGTATGCCGTTGGTTGCCTATAATGTTAATTTAGGGACAAACAAACTGGATATAGCCATCGATATAGCAAAAAAAATTCGTTTTATAGGCGGTGGTCTCCGTTATTGTAAAGCAATGGGGGTGGATCTGCGGGAACGGGGTATCGTACAGGTATCTATAAATATGACAGATTATACCCATACTGCTTTGTATCGTGCCTTTGAACTGGTACGGGTGGAAGCCCGCCGTTATGGTGTACCGGTTATCGGAAGCGAAATTATCGGATTGGTGCCTATGGAGGCATTAATTGATACGGCTTCTTATTACCTGGGATTAGAAAATTTCTCAATAGATCAGGTTCTCGAGTCAAGGATAATGGAATGAGCAGGGAAAGGGAAAAAATACTGATACGGAACGCTTCACAGGTTGTGACCTGTTCCGGTTTTGCCGCTAAAAAAGGAACCGAGATGTCCGATGTCGGTATAATAGAAGATGGTGCGGTTGTGATTGAAAATGGTATTATTACACAGGTAGGGACAACAGAAGAGGTTCTGAAACAATTGGATATTAATGATTACCTGGAGATAGATGCTCGCGGGCGGGCTGTACTTCCCGGTTTTGTGGATAGCCATACCCATTTTGTTTTTGGGGGTTATAGAGAGGAAGAGTTTAGCTGGAGAATGAAGGGAGACAGCTATATGTCGATTATGGAGCGGGGCGGCGGCATTGTAAGTACAATGCAGGCAACGCGCCGTATCCGTTATGATCATTTGTATGATATGGCTTATGACCGCCTTGATACAATGATGGATATGGGAGTGACTACGGTGGAAGGCAAAAGTGGTTACGGGCTGGATTTGTCTACGGAGCTTATTCAGCTGCGGTTGATGAATGAATTGAATGAAGAGCATCCGGTAGATGTGATTCCTACATTTATGGGAGCGCATGCCGTTCCACCCGAATTTAAAGGTAGAACAGACGAATATATAGATTATATAATAGAAACGGTTCTTCCCAGTATTCGGAGTGAGCATTGTGCTGTGTTTTGTGATGTGTTTTGTGAACAAGGCGTTTTCTCGATTGAACAAAGTGAACGGTTGCTGAAGGCAGCCAGAAGTTATCGCCTTAAACTCAAACTTCATGCCGATGAAATAGTTTCTTTAGGTGGTGCCGAACTGGCTGTTAAGATGAAAGCTGTAAGTGCCGATCATCTGTTGCATGTATCTGATGCCGGAATCAAACGCCTGGCCCAGTCGAACACGATTGCTACGTTGTTGCCGTTAACGGCCTTTTCTTTAGGCGAACCTTATGCTCCCGCACGTAAAATGATAGATGCAGGTTGTGCAGTGGCTCTTGCTTCCGATTTTAATCCGGGAAGTTGCTTCTCATGTTCTGTTCCATTGCTGTTTTCTTTAGCCTGCATACAGATGAAAATGTCTCCCGAAGAAGCATTGACGGCTCTGACGATTAATGGAGCTGCTGCCGTAGGCCGTGCTAATAAAATTGGTAGTATTGATGTTGGGAAAAAGGCGGATATGATATTGCTTCAGTTTCCATCGTATAAATTTCTTCCCTATCATGTAGGAATGAATATAGTGGGAACTGTTATTAAAGATGGTATGCTTTATATTGTTTAAAAGCGTGCCTTCTTTGAATCACAATTAAGATTTGACCAGAGATATGTAAGGAGAAGAATAAGATAAATAACTTAAAGATTAAAAGACTATGTTAGCAGACTTGGCAATTAAAGAATTTTTGGCAGAGACGGCCGGTAATGCTCCGGTTCCCGGAGGTGGTAGTATCTCTGCGCTGAACGGAGCTATAGCAACAGCTCTTACGGAAATGGTGGCTAACCTTACGATAGGGAAAAAGAAGTATGCCGAAGTGGAGGGGCAAATGAAAACTATTGCCGTAGAAGCAGCTATGATCCGTGAACGTTTAACTGGTTATATCGATGAAGATAGCGAAGCGTATGACCGTGTTTTTGCCGCCTTTAAACTTCCAAAGGAGACAGAAGCCGAAGTTGCGGAACGTAACCGTGTTATTCAGGACGCGACGAAGGAGGCAGCTCTTGTCCCGATGAAAGTTGCCGAAGAGGTGGGATCGGTGATGGAAACGATAATTTATGTGGCACATAAAGGAAACCGTAATGCGGTAACAGATGCTTGTGTCGCGATGATGACGGCACGCACATGTGTGTTGGGGGCCATATTGAACGTGCGTATTAATCTGTCGTCTATACAGGATGAGGCATTTGTAAAACGAATGACGCAAAAAGCCGATCATCTGGAGGCGGAAGCTATCCGGATTGAAAAGAAGTTGATGGATTGGGTTAAAACGGTATTATGATATGGGGAATGTCTATTATGTGGGTTCGGAGCCGTTGACGTTTGAAGGGATCGAGAAGATACTCACGCAAAATATGAAACTGGAACTATCAGCCGACGTAAAGGATCGCATCCAGCGTTGCCGCGATTATCTGGATCGGAAAATACAACAGGCAGACGAGCCTATTTATGGTATCACGACAGGTTTTGGTTCTTTATGTAATAGGAATATCTCATCAGATGAACTGAGTACGTTGCAGGAGAACCTGGTGAAGAGCCATGCTTGTAGCATAGGCGATGAGGTAAGTCCGGTTATAGTACGCCTGATGATGTTGCTCAAGGCGCATGCCTTGTCGTTGGGGCATAGCGGTGTGCAAGTGATCACGGTACAGCGCATTCTTGATTTCTTCAATAATGATGTTCTGCCTATTGTGTACGACCGCGGATCGCTTGGGGCAAGTGGCGACCTGGCACCGTTGGCGAATTTGTTCCTGCCTCTTATTGGTGTTGGCGATGTCTATTATAAAGGAAGGAAACGTGAAGCAATCAGCGTTTTGGATGAATTTGCCTGGAAGCCTGTCCGTCTGAAAAGCAAGGAGGGGTTGGCGTTACTTAACGGCACGCAGTTTATGAGTGCAAATGGCGTGTTCGCCTTAATGCGTGCCTTCAGTGTTTCCAGGCGCGCCGATTTGATTGCGGCTCTTTCCCTTGAAGCATTCGACGGCAGGATAGATCCTTTTATGGATTGTATTCAGCAGATGCGTCCGCACCAGGGGCAGATCGAGACGGGTACGGCTTTTCGCAAGTTGTTGGAAGGTAGTGAATTGATTAGCCGGAAGAAAGAACATGTACAAGATCCGTATTCGTTCCGTTGTATTCCGCAGGTGCATGGTGCAACAAAAGATGCAATTCGATATGTTTCCGGCGTACTGCTTACCGAAATTAATTCGGTGACGGATAATCCTACTATTTTCCCTGAGGAAGATAAGATCATTTCCGGTGGCAATTTTCACGGACAACCGCTTGCTATCTCTTATGACTTCCTTGCTATAGCATTGGCCGAACTCGGTAATATTTCCGAACGTCGTGTGGCGCAGCTAATTATGGGATTGCGCGGTTTACCCGAATTCCTTGTGGCTAATCCGGGATTGAATTCCGGGTTTATGATTCCGCAATATGCCGCCGCCAGTATGGTGAGCCAGAATAAGATGTATTGTTATGCTGCCAGTAGCGACTCTATTGTTTCCAGTAACGGACAGGAAGACCATGTGAGTATGGGCGCTAATGCAGCCACGAAACTATTCAAAGTTATGGATAACCTCGATCATATTTTGGCTATCGAACTGATGAATGCGGCACAAGGTATCGAGTTTCGTCGTCCGGCTAAAACATCGCCTGTTTTGGAGAAATACTTGAAACAGTACCGTAAGGAGGTTCCCTTTATAGACGAGGATATTATAATGTATACCGAGATACATCGTACGGTGGCGTTTATCCGCCGGAATGATTGTACGTATTGATCCATTCCAAAGAGTTTGGAGTTATGCCTCCAAACTCTTTGGAGTTGTGCTTGCAGAGTGTTGAGAGTTATGCTTCCAAACTCTTTAGAGTTATGCTTGCAGAGTGTTGAGAGTTATAACTCAGGACCCTTTAGAGTTATGCTAGCAAGGTCTTTGAAGTTATAACTCCAAAGTGTTTGGAATTATATATGGGTATTTTTCCTCTTATATCGGGGAAAAGTGCCTGCAAAAGAGGTTATTTCCTTGTAACCTGTACCCGCTGCGTGGGGGCAAGGTTTTCGTTGCGGAAATTGATCTGTTCAACAATATTTTCAGCCAGCCGGCGGAAAGCGTTTCCGGTGATGCTATCCGGGTTCAATGCTACCGGTTCGCCGTTATCTCCGCCTTCGCAGATGCTTTGCACAATAGGTATTTGTCCGAGTAGTGGAACATTCAGTTGTTCGGCCAGGCGTTTGCCGCCTTCTTTGCCAAACAGGTAGTATTTATTTTCCGGCAGTTCGGCCGGCGTAAACCATGACATATTCTCTATCAATCCCAGTACAGGCACATTAATCTTCTCGCCCATGAACATACTGATACCTTTACGTGCATCGGCCAGTGCTACTTCCTGTGGAGTGGAAACAACGACTGCTCCTGTAATAGCCAGTGTTTGCACCATTGTAAGGTGAATATCACTTGTTCCGGGCGGCAGGTCGATTAAAAAATAGTCCAACTCTCCCCAGTTTGCATCTGCAATCAATTGTTTTAAAGCGTTGCTTGCCATGGCACCGCGCCAAAGTACGGCATCCTCCTTGTTTACGAAGAAACCGATTGAAAGAAGCTTGACACCGTAATTCTCTGCCGGCTGGATCAACTCGCGTCCACCTACTTCTTCCAATACCGGGCGGGCGTCTTCAACATGAAACATTTTAGGTTGTGATGGACCGAAAATATCGGCATCCAGCAATCCTACCTTATAGCCAAGTCCGGCTAATGCTACTGCTAAGTTGGCAGCTACCGTACTTTTACCAACGCCACCTTTGCCGGAAGAAACGGCAATGATATTCTTCACCTGCGGTAAAAGCTTGTCCGGTTCGGGACGTGCTACCTGGCGGGTGATAACTTTGATGTTGCCTTTGATGTCTACATCCTTATCTACATAAGTGAGGATTGCTGTCTCGGCTGCTTTTACAACGGATTTGATAAACGGGTCGCTCGGTTTTTCAAACAAAAGTGAAAAGCTCACTTTGTTGCCTTCGATGCGGATGTTGTCTTCCACCATTCCCATATCCACCAGATTCTTTCCGGTTCCGGGATAACGCACGGTGGCGAGTGCGTCCATAATCAGTTTAGGATATATTGCCATAGCTTCTATGTTGTATTTTATTCTTAACTACTTATCTGCTTTTTTTCTTCCTCATTTTCCCGATGCCAGCGCACTGCGTTTACTACGGTTGAAACTGCGGTACGGATCGTATTCGATTTCTACGTCCGGTTCAATGAGATTCGCCCGTTCTTCACAAACAAATTTGATATATTTGATGTTCAGTCCACGATCCAGCCATTGTTGTTCGTAATAAGTCTGGATGGAAAGGATTTCGTCGGCCAGACCGGAATGGTAAAGGTCGTCTGTGGAGAACAATACCGGATAGTGGTTGGCTTTTACCATTTCACAGGTATAGGTATACATAAAGTTGCTGTCCGTTTTGAGGTGAACAATCCCATCGCCTGACAGAATTTCGCGATACATTTTCATGAACCGTGTAGAAGTAAGCCGTTTGTTTACTTTCTTCATTTGCGGATCAGGGAAGGTAAGCCATATCTCTGCTACTTCTCCGGGGGCAAAGAAGTGGGCTATCAGTTCGATGCTGGTGCGTAGAAAAGCTACGTTTGTCATTCCGTCCTCCAGGGATTCCTTTGCGCCGGTCCACATACGTGCCCCTTTTATATCTACACCGATAAAGTTTTTGTTTGGGAAGAGTTTGCCCAAACCAACCGTATATTCGCCTTTGCCGCAACCCAATTCCAGTACAATCGGATTATTATTATTGAAGAACCGCTCATGCCAATGCCCTTTCAGGTCAAATCCTTTTTCCTGAAGCGTGGCAAACGGATATTGAAAGACATGCGGATAACCCGCCATGTCGTCAAACTTTGCTAATTTATTCTTTCCCATGCTGCAAAGATATTACAATCTCTCCATCTTAGCAACGAACTGGCCGAAGAAGATATCCCGGTAATTTCTTTGGATAGAAATGAAAACAGGAAGTAAAGCTATTCTATCGGTTTCCCCGTACTGTCGAAGTTTATTTTTGTTCCATCGCTTAGTTTGAATACAAATCCTTCCCATGATAGATACTGAATGCCTATATCTTTGGGATAGGTATAGCGAACGTATGTATATGCCTTGTCGTAAGGAGCAGGGCTATGTTGTTGTCCGTCGTAGTTACCATCCGCATCATATTGGAGATAGTAATTACCGATGAGGTTTATATAATAACCGTTTTCATCACGGCGAATAGCTGTGATGTATTTCTTGATCCTGCTGTCGGTAAGAATCTTTTCGGGAACAAGTGCAAGCAGTTTTGTTGTGAATGGATAACCGTGTCCGTCTATCAGGTCCCATTGTAATGTTTTGTCCAAACGGAAGTCGAAACCATTCGGGAGCCGAACGTGATAATAAGGGTCTGCTACATGTGCAGGAACGGTGAGCCTGTAGTTGCTTTCTGATTCGAAGTAGGTATCTATGAATTCTTTAACTTCCTTTTGATGCAAGTCGGTAGGAGGTATTACTTCTGTGGTATAAGTTTTGATGTCGGTGCGACTGGTTCCTATCTCGTACAGTGTTTCATTTTTTTTGTAGATAGTGACCAACTTGGTTATACTTGCTACTTCTTTTCGAATTTTTTCCGGTAAAATGTTGATAAGATCAAGTGGAAGCGAATTGTCAGTTTCATTGGAAAGGCTGGTTATGTATTTCCAGTTGCCATCCACATCAAACCATGCTTTGTAACCTTTGTCTAATGATATCCGGTATTTATAGACCGATGTTTCATTAGCTTGCTGGTCTACTGTGACATATTTGTAACCTGCACCTATGAAATATTCTTTGATAAAGGATTGAATGCCTGGGGGAAGAGAAGAATATCCTTCCTGACCTAGTTCTTCTCCAAGATAGAACTCTTCACTGAATGCCACTGTTTTTTCGTTATCTAATGTGGCAAACTGCCCATAATCGGTACGGGTAATGCTTTTTATACGGTTTGTTTGATAAACAGTATTTGTATAGTGTACCATTTCTTGAAAATGCTTACTTATTCCTTCCGGTGTTTGTTCGCCTGGAATATTGATTAGTTTCCACCCACCGTTTTCATCAAAGCAGATTGCAACATCATCGGGATAGGTTACCCGGAAACTGTAATTATTTTCTTCTTTACTTGCTTTTTCTACCAGGACAGGTTCTTGGTTGGGGAAGATATCAAGCAGGAAGTAACCAGCCTTGGAAGGCAGTTCGCTCAGTGAAATTTTGTTTGGGTTTGCTTCGTTGTCTTTTGTACATCCGCTTAAAGTTAACATGGTGAGTGCAGAAAATAAAAGGCACAATATTAAATAGATAGGTTTCATCAAATTCTATTTTAAGATTATTGGCGGTAAAAATATGAATCCTTTTTTTATACATGAAGCTATAATCGTTAATTAAGGCTAACTTAATCGTATTGTAATAAAAAAGAGATACCCCGAATGAAGTATCTCTTTTTCTAAAGCTCTTCCTCTTGGACTTGAACCAAGGACCCTCTGATTAACAGTCAGATGCTCTAACCAACTGAGCTAAGGAAGAAAATATGTCTTTCAGTCTTTCCCGATGTCTTTTTGAGCTCTTCCTCTTGGACTTGAACCAAGGACCCTCTGATTAACAGTCAGATGCTCTAACCAACTGAGCTAAGGAAGAATATGTTTTTCAGTCTTTCCCGATGTCTTTTTGAGCTCTTCCTCTTGGACTTGAACCAAGGACCCTCTGATTAACAGTCAGATGCTCTAACCAACTGAGCTAAGGAAGAATTTTATTGCATCTTCCGGAGTATAACTTGTACCCCTTCTGAAATTGCACTGCAAAAGTAGAGGATGTTTTTGAAATATGCAATATATTTGCAGAAAAAAATGAAAAAATGAATACGATCGGTTTAGGAAATGCATTGGTAGATGTACTGTTGAAATTAGATAATGATAATGTACTCAGTGAAATAGGAATTAAGAAGGGAGCGATGGATATGATAGATCAGCAACAAATGCTTGCTATTCGTAAGGCTCAGGAACACTTGGAAAGAAGCCAGGCTCCCGGCGGTTCGGTTTGCAATACTATGCGTGCCATGGCCTTTTTGGATGCAAAGACTGGTTTTATTGGTAAAATCGGTTCAGACTCCGTAGGTAAATTTTATGAAAAGGCATTGGAAGAAGCCGGTGTAACTCCATACTTTATTAAGGTAGACGGTGTGTCCGGCAGTTGTACTGTTCTGATATCTTCTGATGGCGAACGTACTATGGGTACGTTTCTTGGCCCGGCAGCAACTATTACTCCCGATGAAATCAGTGAAGAAATACTTTCCGGATATCAATGTATATATATAGAAGGCTATTTGTTAGTGAATGAACCTTTGGTTCGCACCACTATGCAAAAGGCAAAAAAGCTAGGTTTAAAGGTCGCTTTGGACTTGTCTAATTTTAATATTGTAAATGCCTTTAAAGGTTTCCTTGAAGATATTATACCTAAATATGTGGACATCCTGTTTTCAAACGAACCGGAGGCTGAAGCTTATACAGGGCTGAAAGCATGTGATGCAGTGAAGGTACTTTCCGAAATGGTAGACGTTTCTATTGTAACTTTAGGTAAAGAAGGCGCTATTGTAGGCTGTAAAGGACAGTTTTTCACAGTTCCGGCCGAAGGAGGAAAGCCGCTTGATACAACGGGAGCCGGTGACAACTTTGCTGCCGGGTTCCTGTATGGTTGTTCTGTTGGGGCAACTTTGGAACAATCCGCACGCATAGGGTCTATGCTGGCCGGATATGTTATTGATGTGGTTGGCCCACAAATACCGATGGATAAATGGGAACAAATAAAGTTAAAAGTAAAAGCAATATTGGCATAAGACGCTGTATTATGCATACATTTACATCGTTAATTAACTAAATAATTCTATGTGTAGACTGATTCAACGAAAGAGAATTATAGGATTGCTAAGCTTGCTACTCATTGCCGGAAGTATATTTCCGGGGCAGGCACAGAATGATAATCGTTTTGAAGTAAGTAAGAATCTTGATATTTTCAATGCTCTTGTGAAAGAGATGGAGATGTTTTATGTAGATTCTGTGGATATAGATAAAACAGTTCGCCGCGGTATAGATGCGATGTTGGGTGGCTTGGATCCATACACCGAGTATATTCCCGAACAGGAAATGGAAGGATTGAAGCTTATTACTACGGGCGAATATGGTGGTATAGGGTCTTATATACGTCAGCGTGATAAAGACGGAGGCGTAATTATTGTTGAGCCGTTTGAAGGAATGCCGGCGGCATTGGCCGGACTGAAAGCGGGCGACCGTATTTTGGCAATAGATACGATAGATGTCTCTAAAGCTACGAATGATAAAGTAAGCGAATTGTTGAAGGGCGTTCCCAATACAAAAATTACATTAACCATTCAGCGTCCGGGCGAAAAGAAACCCCGCAAGATCGATATCGTGCGTAAACAGGTTGTTGTAGACCAGGTTACCTATTATGGAGTTCGCAACGATAGTGTAGGTTATATCTACTTGAAAGGTTTTACAGACAAGAGTGCTCAGGAAGTGAAGGCTGCTTTTGAAGATTTACGGAAGAACCATAACATCAAATCCCTGATAATCGATTTACGTAATAATGGCGGCGGTGTATTGGAATCTGCAGTTCAGATAGTAAGCCTGTTTGTACCGAAAGGCAGCGAAGTAATCTCTACGAAAGGCAAGATAAAACAATGGGATCGTACTTATCGTACTTCGAGCGAGCCTTTGGATACGGTAATGCCTCTGGCTGTTTTGATTAATGGCAACTCGGCTTCGGCATCAGAAATCGTTTCGGGTTCTTTGCAGGATTTGGACCGTGCCGTATTGATTGGTCAGCGCTCTTTTGGAAAAGGTCTGGTTCAGACTACCCGTGATTTGCCTTATGATGGCAAGTTAAAGGTGACTATGAGCAAATATTATATACCAAGCGGCCGTTGTATTCAGCAGTTAGACTATACGCACCGTAAAGAAGACGGTAGTGTGAACGCTATTCCTGATAGTTTGACTTCTGTGTTTTATACATCCAAAGGCCGTCCGGTCCGTGATGGCGGTGGCGTTCGTCCGGAATTTGAAATGAAAGAAAAGAAAATACCTTCATTGATGTATTATCTGGCGGCAGACTATGTTCTGTTTGATTTTATAACAGATTGGGTACAGAAACATAAGACTATTGCACCAGTAGAAGAATTTGTGGTTACGGATGAAGATTATGAAGCTCTGAAGCAATATGCAAAGGAGAAGAATTTTACATACGACCGACAGAGTGAAAAAGCATTGAAGAGTCTGAAAGAAATAGCAGAGTTTGAAGGCTATCTGGATGGCGACTCTACCACTCTTAAAGCGTTGGAAGAGCAGTTGACTCCGAATCTTGATAGGGATTTTGACCGTAACAAGGATGAAATCAAGAAGTTGATGGCAGCAGAGATTGTAAAGCGTTACTATTATCAGAGAGGCGAGTTGCTGCAAAACCTGAAAGAGGATGAAGTCCTGGATAAAGCATTGGAGGTTCTTGCCGATCATGAGTTATATACTAAAACATTGAGTGCTCCGGAGAAGGAGAAAGAAACACCTGCGGAGAAATAAAAGCTGTTCCGTCGGATAACGATATACCGGAGAGGGCTGAATGACAATCAAAGTTATTCAGCCCTCTCTCTTTATGTTTTTCAAAAGTCATAACTATGAGTTTCAGGAATCATAACTATGAGTTCACGAATCGGTAGTTAAAGTAGTTATCAGTCACCTTACGCTGACTTAGCAGTCAGGCAGAAATAGCCTGTTGTTCTTAACTTCAAACCAATACTTGCCTTTATACGACATCGGTTCAAGGGTTATACCCGGATAATAAATTACTTGCTTGATGTTTTAAACTTTACATGTATAACCACCAGTTCCGATTGTGTGCCAACCCGGTAAGGAGGACCGGCTATTCCTATGCCCGAAGATACGTAAAATTGAGTCGGTCCTTTCCGGTAGTAACCGTAAGCACATTCATATACGAATTTCAATACGAGAGGATAAGGCCATAGTTGGCCGTTGTGTGTATGCCCATGTAGTCCCAGGTCGGCTCCATTCATTTCCATTTCTGCAAACGACCAGGGTTGATGGTCTAAGACAATGACAGGTTTATTTTTATCCACTCCTTTTATAAGTGCCTGCAGAGGTTTGCGTTTCTTGTTTATATTGTCATCACGGCCAATCAGATAGAACGAAGAATCGGGCATGGCTATAGAATCGATAAGCAATGTAGCTCCTGTTTTTTTCAGCCAGCGGTATTTGGCATTACGGTTGGCTCGATATTCGTGGTTACCATAAACAATGTAGACTCCTAGTGGAGCTTTTAACTGTTGTAGATCTTCTTCTATATGCGCTTTTTCGGCAAAACGGGATTCGTAGTCTATAACGTCACCCACAATGACGACCATGTCCGGATGTTGGGCATTGCTGAGTGCTACATATTTTTGTACAAGTTTTTTGCCTATTACTTCACCGATATGCAGGTCGCTCATCATAACGATAGTAAGACTGTCCCGGTTATTTCCTGCTTTTTTGTCTAATGTTACATAGACGTTCTTTACAACCGGATTTTGTACTTTATGGTAAGCATGGAACATAAGAGCAGCGACGCCTATAAGTATGATAAAGAAAAGAGAAAGCTTGGTCTGTTTCCAGTATGTTGTAACTATTTTAGGAAACCAATGCCGCCAATGGTTAGAGAGTCGCAAGACTTCCAATGTTAATAAAGATAAGGTGATATAGATCATCGAGATGTACCATGTATTACAATAATATTGAATGGCAATCATCAGATCGTCCGGTAGTTCATTCCGGAAGAAAAAACCGAAAAGGTAAACGGCCAGCTCTATTATGAAGAAGAGGGTATATGGTATCCGCCAACTTTTCCTGGCTGGTATGGCCTGATATCCCCGCCAAAAGATATATGGATTTAGTAATAGCTGTGCTACTATAGACTGGATGAATACTTTCATGTCGTTCTTATTTGAATGTAATATTGAATACTACAAGCTCGCTGTCTGTTCCGATTCTGAAAGGCGGTCCCCAAAGCGATAAACCGGAGGAAACATAAAAATGAGTATTCTTTATCTGTTTGTAACCGTAACTTAATTCAAACAAATGGTCGGTAACAAGGTTCATAGGCCATATTTGCCCCCGGTGTGTATGGCCACTGAATTGCAAATCGACATTAGTGGAAGCTGTTTTGTCCAATTCGTAAGGCTGGTGGTCCAGCAAAAGAACCGGTTTTGTAGGATTGGTTGTGTGAATCAGTTCTTCAATCGGTTTTCTGTTTTTGTTATGCCGGTCGTCTCTTCCTGCAATTTGGATGCCATTGGGTAGTGTGACAATACTATCCTGCAGAAATACGATAGGAGTTGTCTGAACAAATGCTTTACTTTCTGTTATACCGCTTATATATTCATGGTTGCCCGGAACCATATAAATGCCGTAAGGCGCATTTAGCCGGGACAGTTCTTCATGCATTTGTTCGGAATACAGAGGAACTACACTATTATCTATCAAGTCGCCTCCAATTAAAATAAGGTCGGGTTTCTGGTCGTTTATTAACTTTACATATTTTTGAAGCATATCTTTGTCAGTTGCATATCCCAGGTGAATATCGCTGACGGTAACCACTTTTAATTGCTTTTCCTCACTGTTTACCGGTTTGTTGATAATTATGTTGATAACTTTTATATCCGGATGTTGATAATTATAATATCCATATCCCAATAGGCTGAGTGTTAATCCGATTGCTAAATAAAATGCTCCCCGTACCCGGATGTGGAAAAGCCGTAGCAAATCGCAGATTCCTAACAGTATTACCATATATAAGGTAAACACTAACCAGCCGTTTCCTATTTCCTGCATTGTGTGGGCAAGGAAATCCGGCATAGCTACGTTTCGTAACAGGAAGCTGGAGAAAAAGGATAATGCACATCCCCAAAAGATGATGGATAGTAATACTTTAACTCCGGTTGATTGGGCTTTTAACGTATTTTTCCCCCAAGTGAATATATATAGATTACCTAATAGGTATAATGCTATAATAATGATAAAGAAAGTAGGCATCTCGTCTATTTTTCGGCAAAAGTAAGAATTATTACCAGATAGTCTGATATATTATTTACAAAGATGCATTTTGACCTGCCGTATAGGATAACCTACCGGATTGTTCATCATTGGAATTTGATTATCCGATAATTTTAGTAGTTTCGACATTCGTTTCATAAGCCGTATGTGTTGATAATTTGTACAAAAATAAAACAATCGACTGTTTGTCATGTATCTAAATGCTTCTTTTTAGACTTCTTTAAAACAAAATTAGCTGTAGAAAGTTTTTATTACATTATATTTGCCACATTTACGGAAGCATCGTAAATGTAAATTATGTATATATTATATAGTTAGATCAATGAATAGAAAACTTTTATCCTTATTTCTGGTGCTAATCAGTGCACTTCCTTTATGTGCTCAGGTAGATAATACCAGTCCCCTTGTTATTAAAGGGCAGGTGGTGGACACGCTAACGAACGAAACAGTTCCGTACGCCACGCTTAATATTGCTTTACAGAGTGCTCCTCAGAAAGCAGTTAAGATGTTAGCATGTGATGTTGATGGTAAATTTGAGACTACGCTGAAAAGTGCCGGTAAATACATCATCTCTATGCAATCTGTTGGAAAAACTCCGGCACAGAAAACGTTTTCCATATCGGAAAAGAATAGTCCGCTGAACTTGGGTAAACTTTACATGAAAGATGATAACCAACGTTTGGGCGAAGTTACCGTTACGGCACAGAAACCTTTGGTAAAAGTGGAAGTTGACAAGCTTACCTATAGCCTGGAGGATGATCCTGAGGCACAAACCAACAATACCCTGGATATGCTTCGCAAGGTTCCGATGATTACGGTGGATGGCGATGATAAAATACAATTGAAAGGTTCTACCAATTATAAAATTTATATGAACGGAAAGCCTTCTAATCTGTTGAGTGGCGAAAATGCATCGGATGTATTGAAAAGTATGCCGGCCAGTTCTATTAAAAATGTTGAAGTTATAACCGATCCGGGAGCCAAGTATGATGCGGAAGGAGTAGGTGGTATTATTAATATTATTACGACAAAGAATGCTTTACAGGGCTATACCGGAACAATCCGTGCCAATGCCAGCACCTTAGGCAGTTTTGGTGGTGGAGGTTATGTCTCACTGAAAGCCGGTAAATTTGGTATTACAGCCAACTATGGTTATAACAACCGTAATTCTCCATGGAATGATTCTTATGCATTACGTGATAAATCGGGGTATGATTTGGAAATAGACGGTTATGATTCCCGCTTTGAAGAAACAGGCCGCAGTAAGCGCAAAGGTCCTTTTCAATATGGAAATTTGGAAGGCAGTTATGAAATAGATTCGCTGAATTTATTGAGTGTGGGTGTAAACTTGTTCCGGGGCAAATCTAAACGCTTTTCGGAAGTTTCAGGAGTAATGACGGGATTGCCGGAAGCTGAATCTGCTTCTATGGAAAAGTATTACTGGTATGATCGTAACAGTAATACCGAAGGTACTTTTGGCTCTACCGATGTGAATGTGGACTTTCAGCATTCTACCCACAAAAAAGATGAATTGCTGACACTTTCATATCGTTTTAGCCAATCTCCTGATGATAGTGAAAATCATACAGACTTACTGAATGTGGAAAATTATCCTCTTGCCAAAGATTATCCGCAGTGGAATAAAAATAAAGCATCTACAGTAGAGCATACGGCACAGGTGGATTATACAACACCGACGTGGAAAGACCAGACATTGGAGGCTGGTGTAAAATATATCAACCGTCAGAGTAAGAGTGAAACACTAGAGCAGGTTTATCGCGATTCGTTGAATGTCTGGGAAGATGTATCGTCTGAAAATAGCAGGTTCCGTCATATCCAGCATATATATTCGGCTTATCTGAGTTATCAGGTGAAATTTAGCAAGTTTGGAGCAAAAGCCGGTCTTCGTGCGGAAGGAACCAGCTTAAATGCGGAGTTTGCAAAAGTACCGGATATGAACTTCGATGCAAACTATTTTGATCTGGTGCCGAATGCTACGTTAACTTACCAGTTGGATATGTCTACTCCGTTACGTTTAGGGTATAATATGCGCATTCAGCGTCCGGGTATCTGGTATTTGAATCCGTATATAGAAGATTCAAATCCGCAGAATGTTTCCCAGGGGAATCCGAACCTGGACTCAGAGAAGAGTAACAGTGTCAACTTGAATTATAGCAAGTTTGCCCAGAAGTTCAGTGTTAATGCCAGTCTGAGCTACACGTTTGTAAATAATGCGATCGAACGTTATAGCATGATTGCCGATTTTCCGAAGAGTGACCCGCGTTCGCAGTATAATGGTGCGTTATGGAATACGTATGGCAATGTAGGTAAGCGTCAGCAAGTTGGTTTGTTCTTATACGGAAACTGGAATCCGGTTCCTTTGTTCCGTATTTATATGAATGCAGGTCTGGACTATACCGACTTGAAAAGTAAAGCGTTGAATATAGAAAAAGACGGAATAAGCGGCCGTATCTTCATGGGTACGCAGTTTAACCTGCCGAAAGATTTCCGTATTAATGTAAACGGCGGTTATTTCAGTCCGTGGATACAGTTGCAGAGTAAATATAATCCGTTCTATTTTGCAGGTCTGAATGTCAGCAAGGATTTCTTGAAAAAGAAGCTGACTGTTTCTTTGGCTGCGCAGAATCCGTTCTGGAAAACAATGAAAATGGAGACGACAACCGTTGGAAATAATTTCAAGAATGTTTCTACGGTATGGCGGAGTGCCCGTGAGTTCCGTTTAAGTATATCTTATACCTTCGGTAACCTGAAAGGTGGAATTAAGAAAGTACGTCGCGGTATTAATAATGATGATATGAAGGGTAATAATAGCGGTAATAGCGAGGGGGGACAATCCATGTAAATCCAATTTCTCCCGGAAGAAAATTCAAAAGCATTCGGATGAAATCTAAATTTCATCCGAATGCTTTTTTTTATCTCAAAACCTATATCTTTGCTAAAAATAACTCGGTATATAGAGATGGATAAAGAGATAACTCCCGAAGTTGTGCTAGGTGATTTGCGTTATTTGCAATTGCTGTCGCGCAGCTTTCCTAATGTGGCGGAAGCCAGTACAGAAATCATTAATCTGGAAGCTATATTGAATTTACCAAAGGGTACGGAACATTTCCTGACGGATATTCATGGCGAACATCAGGCATTTAACCATGTGCTGAAAAACGCTTCCGGTGCGGTTAAACGTAAAGTGAATGAGATATTCAGCAATACATTACGGGATTATGAGAAGAAAGAGCTTTGTTCTCTTATTTATTATCCGGAAGAAAAACTGGAACTGATTAAATCGAAAGAAACGGATTTGGACGATTGGTACCTTATTACACTAAATCAGTTGGTGAAAGTTTGCCGGAATGTTTCCTCGAAATATACCCGTTCCAAAGTTCGTAAAGCTTTACCGAGAGAGTTTTCATATATTATTCAGGAGTTATTGCATGAGTCGTCGACGGAGCCGAATAAATCGGCTTATATAGATAAAATTATCAGTACGATAATATCTACAGGCCGGGCTAACGATTTTATCGTAGCGATGTGTAACCTGATCCAGCGCCTAACGATTGACCTGTTGCATATTGTGGGCGATATATATGATCGTGGCCCCGGCGCACATATTATAATGGATACGTTATGTGATTATCATAACTTCGATATACAATGGGGCAACCATGACATTCTTTGGATGGGTGCTGCAGCCGGCAATTTGGGAAGTATTGCCAATGTGATACGCATGTCGTTGCGTTATGGTAATCTGGCAACACTGGAAGATGGTTACGGCATCAATCTTTTGCCTTTGGCCACATTTGCAATGGAAGTATATGGAGATGATCCGTGTAAGTTGTTTGTGCCTCGTACCAAGTTTTCGGATAATGTATTTGACGAAAAAACAATCCGGCTGATCTCTCAGATGCATAAAGCGATCACAATCATACAGTTTAAGTTGGAAGGCGAAATAATCCGCCGTCGTCCGGAGTTTGAAATGGATGACCGGATGCTGTTGCATAAGATCGATTTATCGCGTGGAACGGTTCATCTGAATGGTAAAGACTATGAATTAAAAGACAAGAACTGGCCGACAATCGATCCTAAAGATCCGTATGCTCTTTCGGTAGACGAAGAGGATTTGATTCGACGTATCCATCATTCTTTCCAGAGTAGCGAAAAATTGAAGAAGCATATGCGCTGTTTCTTTACGCATGGTAGTATGTATCAGGTATGTAATTCCAACCTGTTGTTTCATGCTTCAGTGCCTTTAAATGAGGACGGTACACTGAAAGAAGTACGTGTGGACGGCAAAATATATAAGGGTAAATTATTGCTTGATAAAGTAGACCAGTTGATCCGCACGGCTTATTTTGATTCCGAAGATACACCCGAGAAGCAGTTTGCCATGGATTATATCTGGTATTTATGGTGTGGAAAAGACTCTCCGTTGTTTGATAAAGGACAGATGGCCACCTTCGAACGCTGCTTTGTGGAAGATAAGGAAATACAAAAGGAAGAAAAAGGAGCTTATTATGTTTTGAGAAAAGAGGAGAAAATATGTGATATGTTGCTGGATGAGTTTGGTGTAACCGGACAGCACAGACATATTATAAACGGACATGTTCCGGTTCGCTCCATCCAGGGAGAGAACCCTATCAAGGCAAATGGTAAGATGCTTGTTATCGATGGTGGTTTCTCAAAAGCTTATCATCCGGAAACAGGTATTGCGGGATATACATTGGTTTATCATTCCCGTGGTTTTCAGTTGGTTCAACACGAACCGTTTGAATCGACTGCAAAAGCGATAGAAGAAGGTCTGGATATTAAATCGACCACTATAGTTGTTGAACTGAGCTCGCATCGCCAGATGGTTCGTGATACGGATAAAGGAATGGAGCTTCAGAAACAGATCTGCGATTTGACGAAATTATTATATGCTTACCGGAATGGATTTATTAAAGAAAGGGAACGGATCGGAAGAAGATCATAATCAGTAAATACACCAGCCCGTTTGTTGTATTTTCCGAAACAGAAACAGGCATTGGTTTGCTTATTTCCGCATATCATGTTTCAGGACACCGGAATCAACAATACTGCCGAAAACGATAACAACCAGAGCTAGCGACGAAAGCAGTATTCGCCAGATACAAGTGTCTGTATTTCAGGATGGAGAATATAGATACAGGTCTGCCGGATTATCGATTCAAAGCAGTGGAACAACAACCAGTTTTAATGCTTTACTGACATCATCGTCTTCACCTTTGAAGCTTTATATTGTGGCGAACGCTACAGATGCAGTTCTTGTAAATGAACCTCAGGCAGGGGATAACGAGGCTTTGGTGAAGGCTAAAATTCTTCAGACTTATGCACAGATGCAGCCAGGCTTATGGCTAATTTGTGGGCATGGATGGTCGAAACAGCACTTTCGAAACCATAAATCAACTGTTTCCGCAAAAAACTTTATATTTTTGCGAGATGAACAGACAGGTGTTGATTTATTATCCATTGTTAAGTACCATTCTGATTTTTCTTTTTATTGGAAGCTTGGTATATGGAGCGGTATCCATACCGGTAGATAGTGTGATGGATATTCTTCTGGGGAAAAATATAGAAAAGATAGCGTGGCAAAATATTGTCTTACAATCTCGCTTACCCCAGGCTTTTACGGCTTTGTTTGCCGGTTCTTCGCTGGCTATAAGCGGATTGTTATTGCAGACGCTTTTCCGCAATCCGTTGGCAGGACCTTCTATATTGGGTATAAGTGATGGCGCAAATCTGGGAGTAGCTGCCGTTATGTTGTATTTTGGGGGTTCCTTAAGCCAGATAACCGATTGGCCGATTAATGGCTATCTGGCTGTCATTCTTGCGGCTTTTCTGGGGGCTTGTGTGATTCTTGGAATCATTATCTATTTTTCTTCTAAGGTGAAAAATAATGTAATGTTGCTGATTATCGGTATTATGATAGGTTACCTGGTCTCTTCGTTTATTTCTATTTTGAATTATTATTCTTCGGCCGACCGTGTGCATGCTTTTGTGATGTGGGGATTAGGCAATTTTTCCGGAGTATCGTTGGAGCAGCTTCCTTTCTTTGGTTGTTGTACATTGTTCGGGTTGTTATTTGCCATTTTGCTGATAAAACCGCTTAATGCGCTTTTGTTAGGAGAATTATATGCGGCTAACTTAGGCATAAAGATAAAACGTACACGTATTTTGATATTATTATGCACAGGTGTATTAACGGCCACAACTACGGCCTTTTGCGGGCCTATTTCTTTTATAGGTCTGGCTGTTCCTCATATTGCGCGTTTAATGCTGGGCACTTCCAATCATAAGATGCTGGTTCCCGTAACAATACTTTCCGGTGCATGTGTAGCTCTGCTTTGCAATATGTTGATGGTGATTCCCGGAAGTAATAATATACTTCCCTTGAATGCCGTTACTCCTATGCTGGGTGCCCCGGTGATCATTTATGTGATTATTAATCGTAAAAATATCCAATACTTTAACTAAATATGGCTGATAATGCAACAATAGAAACAACAAACCTGAGTATTGGATATGTGCTGAAGAACGGGCGGCGAAAAAAGGTACACGAGCAGTTGGATTTAGTCCTGCATCCCGGAGAAGTTACATGCCTACTTGGATTGAATGGGGCAGGCAAGTCAACCTTGTTGCGTACGCTTTGTGGCTTTCAACCGCCATTGGCTGGTTCTATTCGCTTGATGGGTAAACCGTTGGAGGAATATTCCCAACATAAATTTGCTTTAACTGTCGGTGTTGTGCTTACAGAGAAAATGAATGCCGGCGGTATCACTGTATATGAGTTGGTTTCTTTAGGGAGACATCCTTATACAGGTTTTTTCGGACAATTGAAACCTCATGATAAAGAAATAATTTCACAGTCGCTCGAATCTGCCGGTATTGCCCATAAAGCGAATAATTATGTGTCGGAACTGAGCGATGGAGAACGGCAAAAGGCAATGATTGCTAAAGCTTTGGCCCAACAATGTCCGGTTATTTTATTAGATGAACCCACTGCCTTCCTGGATGTGACGAGCCGTATAGAGACGATGGTATTACTTCATAAACTTGCAACAGAACAAAAGAAGACAATTCTATTATCTACGCATGATTTGGATCTGGCTATCCAAATGGGAGATTGCCTTTGGTTGCAGGAAAAAGGACGCCCTATGGCGTGCGGTACACCGGAAGATTTGATTTTGAGCGGAGCTTTTGGAACCTTTTTTGGAAAGGAAGGCATTATATTTGATCCATCTACAGGAAAGTTGAATGTAGAAGCGCCAACTTGCCCGGTTGGGGTCGAAGGGGACTTTCAGACTTCTTATTGGGTCGGAAATGCTTTGGTACGTAATGGGTATCGCCCGGCTCCGGTAAATGAGAAATATGTAAATATTAATTGTAAATCATCGGACTGCATGATGATAAACTGGCCGGATGGAATGCAGAAACAGGCTGGAAGTGTTGCTGAATTGATCAACGAAATCAGAAAATAACAGGTATTATATATGACTAATGAAATTACGTGGCGGCTTGAACATGAAAAGGTAAGCCGGCTCTTATTGCACTATGCTATCCCTGCCGTAATCGGTACGATGGTAAATGCTTTGTATAATATTGTAGACCGGATTTTTATAGGCCAGGGTGTGGGAGCTCTGGCAATTTCGGGCCTTACGCTTACATTTCCTATAATGTTGTTTATGCAGGCCTTTGGGATGTTGGTCGGTATAGGGGCTGCTACGCGGGTCTCCATATTTCTGGGACGGAAAGAACTTGGGCAAGCTGAGCATGTTCTGGGAAATGCCTTGACCATGACTTTGCTGTTTGGTGTGCTGACCATTGTGCCGGCTATGATTTTTATAAAAGACCTTTTGCTTTGGTTTGGTGGCAGCGAACAAACCATTCCTTATGCCGAGGCTTATTTATATATTGCTATTCCGGCTAATTTACTGGCTTCATTAAGCTTTAGCTTTAATGCAGTGATGCGTGCATCGGGCTATCCCAAGAAAGCCATGTTCTATATGTTACTGGGAGCTGTGCTGAACGTAATTTTAGATCCGGTTTTTATTTTTGTATTTGATCTGGGGATTCGCGGAGCTGCAATTGCCACCGTTATTTCTATGGCTATCAGTGCGGCATTCGTATTAAGCCATTTTTTGAGTAAAGAGAGCCTGATTCGTTTCCGGAAGAAGTACATGGCACTGGACTGGAAAACCGTCTGGATTATATTGACAATAGGAGTTTCTCCTTTTGCTATGCAATTGGCAGGAAGTATGGTCAGTGTATTTCTTAATAATGCATTGTTACGTGAAGGTGGAGATTTGGCGATAGGAGCTGTCGGTATTATCAATAGCGTAGGTATGTTGTTGGTTATGCTGATTATCGGTATAGCCCAGGGAACACAACCGATTGTGGGCTTCAATTATGGTGCCGGACTGCACCAGCGTGTTCATGATACGTTACGTTTAGCTATTATTACGGCCACATGTATTACTACTTCGGGCTGGTTGTGCTGCGAGTTGTTTCCGTCAATAATAGTGAAGGGCTTTACCTTGGATCCTGAGTTGATAAAGATTGCCTCTAATGGTTTACGTTTGAACCTGATGGGCTTTTTGGTTGTTGGTTCGCAGATCGTTATTAGCCAGTTCTTTCAAAGTATTGGCTTTGCGTGGAAAGCAATGTTTTTAAGCCTGAGCAGGCAGGTGTTGTTTTTGATTCCTGCCATATTGGTTCTTTCTTCCATATATGGATTAGACGGTGTATGGCTAACAGGCCCTTTTTCAGATATACTGGCTGCAATAGTTGCTTGGGGATTCTTGATTCATCACGTTAAAAATGCAAAAAAGTGAATTGCGGAAATGAACATATATGTTTCTTTACATGTATATTAGTTGAGTGGTAGTTCACTAAATATAAACAATAAAATAATGAGACGTATGAAAAAAGTATTGTTATTACTTGCAGTCTTGATATTCGGGGCAGGTTCAATGATGGCACAACAGGATAAAGCTGCAGAAAGAGCTGCAAAAAAAGCTGAAAAGGAAGCAAAAAAAGCTGCAGAGGAAGCAGAAAATAATGCCTTGTTTGAGCAAGCCATTCAAGCACTAAACGATAAGAATTTTGTATTGGAAGCTGAAAGAGTAGAATTTAAACGCGGCAGCTTTGCTTATGTTACCCCTTCAACTAATTTTGTTTCTTTGAAAGGTAATAAAGCAACAATACAATTGGCATTTAACGGTGCATTTTCCGGACCGAATGGGATAGGTGGTATTACGGTAGATGGAAATGCATCTAACATAGAAATGAAAACAGACAAAAAAGGTAATGTTACTTTTAGCATGATGGTACAGGGGGTTGCCGTTTCTGCTAACGTTACTTTCCGCATGATAAAAGGTTCGAATAAATGTACCGCAACGGTAAGTCCGAACTTTAATAGTAATAGAATATCATTTACCGGTAATTTGTATCCTACCGAACAATCAAATGTATATAAAGGACGTGCTTTATAATCATTTTGATATATAGAATGAAAGAGACGTAGTGTTGCTGCGTCTCTTTTTTTATATCTTTGTACATTATATAAATTTTATACGTTATGCAATTATCCATAGATCAGAAAGACATTGACAAATTCTTAATGATAGGAGATAAGGTGCTTATTAAGCCTAAGAATCCGCAAAGTCAGACCAAAACAGGATTATATTTGCCTCCATCAGTACAAGAAGGCGAAAAAATACAGGTTGGATATATCATCAAAACCGGGCCTGGTTATCCTCTTCCTTCTCAAACAGAGGAACCTGAAGTTTGGCAAAAGAAAAAAGATGAAGAAGTCCATTATTTGCCTTTACAGGCACATGAAGGAGATCTGGCTGTTTATTTGCAAAATGCCGCTTATGAAATCAATTTCAATGAAGAGAAATTTCTTATTGTACCTCATTCCGCTATTTTAATGCTAATGAGAGATGAGGGATTGTTTGAATAATGCCTTTTTGTTTAACAAAATAGTTACAGATTAACTTTTTTGATGTATTTTTGCAACCTAAACAAGATGACAAACTATCAACTGTAACGATTATAATGAATAAAATTGTAAGTAAAGAACATTTCTCTGCAAATGTAGTAAAGTTGGAAGTGGAAGCTCCTCTGATTGCCCGCTCACGTAAAGCAGGCCACTTCGTGATTGTAAAAGTTGGCGAAAAAGGCGAGCGTATTCCTTTAACTATAGCGGGTGCAGACACAGAAAAAGGTACGATAACTCTGGTGATTCAGACGGTGGGTGGTTCTTCCCGAAAGATATGTGACCTGAATGTAGGCGATTATATTACAGATCTTGTGGGTCCGCTTGGACAAGCTACACATGTTGAGAAAGTAGGGACAGTAGTTTGTGCCGGTGGCGGTGTGGGTGTTGCTCCATTGCTTCCTATTGTAGAGGCTTTCCATAAAGCCGGAAATCGTGTGATTGTTGTATTGGCAGCCCGTACGAAAGACTTGGTTATTTTAGAAGAACAGATGCGTGCAAATGCTGATGAAGTTATTATTATGACAGATGACGGGTCTTATGGTGCTAAGGGCTTGGTTACAAACGGTGTTGAAAGTGTCATCAACCGTGAGAAAGTGGATATGTGTGTGACGATAGGTCCGGCTGTTATGATGAAATTTGTTTCTGCTCTTACAAAGAAATATGAAATACCTACAGTAGCCTCTTTAAATACAATCATGGTAGATGGCACAGGAATGTGTGGAGCTTGCCGTATTACAGTTGGAGGAAAAACTAAGTTTGTATGCGTAGACGGTCCTGAATTTGATGCTCATCAGGTCGATTTTGATGAGATGATAATGCGTCTGGGTGCTTATAGAAATATTGAAAAGAAGTAACAAAACGGTTTTATATAGAATCATGACAACAGAAGAAATGATTGCAGCCCGTCGTGCTGAGCCTTGGAGAGAAGCATTGCGTAAAAGCAAAAAAAATAAAGAGCGTGCGGATATTCCCCGCGTAAAAATGAATGAGCTGGATCCTGAATACCGCAGCCATACCCGGTTGGAAGAAGTTAACCTGGGTTTGACAAAAGAACAGGCAATGCAGGAGGCTCAGCGTTGTTTAGACTGCCCAAATCCTACATGTATGCAGGGTTGTCCGGTGAGCATTAATATCCCGACATTTATAAAAAATGTAGAACGTGGCGAATTTCTTGAGGCTGCTAAAGTTTTGAAAGAGACAAGTGCCCTTCCTGCAGTTTGCGGACGTGTTTGTCCACAGGAAAAACAATGTGAAAGCAAATGTATTCATTTAAAGATGGGCAAAGAAGCTGTTGCTATTGGTTATTTGGAACGTTTTGCGGCAGATTATGAACGTGAGAGCGGTAATATATCGGTTCCGGAGATTGCGGAGAAGAAGGATATTAAGATTGCTGTTATCGGTTCTGGCCCTGCCGGTCTTTCTTTTGCCGGAGATATGGCAAAGAGGGGATATGATGTCACCGTGTTTGAAGCATTGCATGAAATAGGAGGCGTATTGAAATATGGTATTCCTGAATTTCGGTTGCCAAATAAAATTGTAGATGTCGAGATTGACGGCCTTCGTAAGATGGGGGTTCATTTTTTCTCTAATTGTATTGTTGGCAAAACAATCAGTTATGAAGATCTGCATGCCGAAGGTTTCAAAGGCGTTTTTGTTGCCAGTGGAGCAGGACTTCCTAATTTTATGAATATTCCGGGCGAGAATTTAGTTGGTGTTATGTCTTCAAATGAATATCTTACTCGCGTAAACCTTATGGATGCAGCTAACCCGGAAAGTGATACGCCTGTGTTGCAAGGGAAGAAGGTTGCTGTTATAGGTGGAGGTAATACTGCAATGGACTCTGTCCGTACAGCCCGCCGCTTGGGTGCCGAACGCGCTATAATTGTATATCGTCGAAGTGAAGATGAGATGCCGGCACGTTTGGAAGAAGTAAAGCATGCCAAGGAAGAAGGTGTAGAGTTTATGACTTTGCATAATCCGGTTGAATATATCGGAGATGATAAAGGATGCGTTAAGCAGATGAAATTACAGAGGATGCAACTTGGCGAACCGGATGCTTCCGGACGCCGTAGTCCGGTTCCTGTAGAAGGGGCTATAGAGACTATTGATGTGGATGAAGTAATTGTAAGCGTTGGTGTTTCACCTAATCCACTTGTTCCTCGTGCCTTTGAAGGTTTAGAGGTTAGCCGTAAGGGAACTATTGTGGTGAATGAAGAATCCATGAAATCTGCTTTAGGCGATGTCTATGCAGGTGGAGATATTGTAAGAGGCGGTGCTACCGTAATATTGGCTATGGGTGACGGACGAAGAGCCGCTGCAGCAATGGACGCTGATTTACAGTCATTGTAATTTATATAATATATGAATGCTTTCCTTAACATAAAGGTTTAGGGAAAGCATTTTTTTTGAGTAAAACCACGTATATGATAAACATAAGCACCAACTACTATGAATCGTCACACATGTTTCATGGAAATATGTCCATTATTATGGGGACGAGATTGGATGTTATTCTTTTAGGGCAGGAGAAATACAGGTTGGAAGCTGCCTGGAATCGAATGCAAGAAGAGGTAATAAGGCTTGACAAGATGCTCAACCGTTTCGATCCGGAGAGTGAAATTTACGTCTTGAACCAAACCGCCTCACATAATCCAGCCAAAGTTAATGATGAATTATGGCATATTCTGCTTCATTGTAAGCAATACTACACTTTGACCGAGGGCTATTTTGATATTAGCTTGAAAGATTATTCGCGTGTTGTGCTGGAGCAAGCAACTCAAACAGTTTTATTTGATATACCGGATATTTATTTGGATTTGGGTGGGTATGCCAAAGGGTATGCACTGAATAAAATGCGTGAAATATTGCAACAAGAAGGCATAACGCAAGCGCTGATTAATTTTGGTAACAGTTCTGTTCTTGGCATAGGAAGCCATCCGTACGGAGACTGTTGGTCTGTGGGAATTGATAATCCGTATTGTCCGGGTGAAATATTAGGTGAAGTGCAGCTAAAAGACAGTGCTATGTCTACTTCGGGAAATATGCCGAGTCATCCGCAACATATTGTAAACCCTATGACGCATGAATATATCACCGAACATAAGTTGGTCACAATTATTGCATCCGATGCCGTGGATGCTGAAGTCCTTTCTACCGTTTTAATGGCTGCGGATACCGAACAAGCCGAACGAATAAAACAAAGATTTACTATAGATTATAGCCGGATATTTATTTTGCCCGGATAATTATTTGTCCTTATGATTTTTTTGAATCATAAGTATGATATTTTAAAACCATAACGATGAACCGGAAAAGAGAAAAGGTTGATTTTTATCCCTGATGAACAATTCAAGTTGAAACTTTTATTGTTTTTTTATGGTTTATATAAAAAAAGGTTTTATTTTGGGGCAGTAAAACCACGTTGAAATTTTTTATGAGTAAAATCAAGCATAATGACATTGATGCGTTCTTGCTGGATCGAATTGCCGATAATGATGAAAAAGCCTTTTCTTCATTATTTTCAGAATATTATGCCGATTTTGTAGTATTTGCCGGTTCATTTTTGGGAAAAAGAGAAGATTCTGAAGAAATTGTACAAGAAGTTTTTGTTGAATTATGGGAATCAAGAAAACGGTTAAAACGCGATCGCTCCTTAAGATCATATTTACTGACCATAATTCATAATAAATGCATGGATGCTCTCCGGCATGATCAGATAAAACAGAATTATGTGGAATATATCATTAAAGAGGATGCAGAGAATCCGTATGATGTGGAGTCTTCCGTTTTTTTATCCGATTTACAATATCGGTTAAAAGAGGCATTTGCTAAATTGCCGGCAGATTTGTTAATCCCTTTTAAAATGAATCGTTTCGATGGAAAGAAGTATCAGGAAATATCTGATGAATTAGGACTTCCCTTGCGTACTATTGAATTTCGTATCTCCAGGGCACTTAAATTGATCCGGATGTATCTGAAAGAATATTTTATATTTTGCCTGCTTTTGGGTCTCATATAACCTGTTTTTCGTAATCATATATATTTTTTGAAAAAAGTGTACATTTTTACTGCGATAAAAATGTGCCCAAACGTATTATATATGTAAAACAGAATCTGATGGAACAAAATAAAGATATAGAATTGCTTTTAAGTAGGCTTTTTGCAAATGAAGAACTTACTTCTGATGAAAAACTGTTCATCGATGAATGGTTTAGTATGTCCGAAGAAAACAGATACTATTATAATGAACTACGGTTAATATGGGGAAATGCGAATCCTGCGTTTCCCAGAGATGAAATAGATGTGGAAAAAGCAAAACGACGTGTGTTGCAAACAATTCGCAAACGGAGAAGTAAAATAAATGTAGTGGTTCATATATTTCGTACGGTGGCGGCTATATTGTTTATTCCTTTGTTGTTAACTCTTGGATATATGTATAATGCGACAGACAAAGAGGAGAATGAACAGGTTGTGTATAATGAAGTTTTTGCTGATTCATTTACACGCTCTGCCGTAATATTGCCTGACGGTTCGAAAATATGGCTGAATTCGAAGAGTTCGTTGATATATCCGCTTAAATTTAAAGATTCTCGGCGTGAAGTGGAGTTAAAAGGTGAAGGTTATTTTGAAGTTCATGCAGATAAAAATTCTCCTTTTATTGTAACCTGTAATTCTCAAAAAATAGTTGCAACAGGAACGAAATTTTCGGTACAAGCCTATAATCCGGAGAATATGATCGTATCATTGGGCGAAGGGGTTGTGACTGTGAAACGGCCGGATGATAGCAATTTAGCCCAATTGAAACCAAACCAAACACTTAAATATAATTCCATACAGGATGCATCGGTGGTTATAACGGAGGATGTTTATAAACGTTATGCATGGAAAGATGCTAAAATAGTATTCCGTAATGACCCCTTGGATGAGGTTATGGAGCGTTTGAGCCGGATATACAATGTGAGAATAATAATCAGTGATCCGGAAATTAAGAAATATACCTTGAGAGCCACGTTTGAAGATGAAACCATTAATGACATTTTATTTCTTATAAAAGCTACTTCTCCTATTATGTATAAGGAGTTACCACGTAGTATAGATGAAAAGACCGGAAATATAAATCAGAAAACCTTTGTGATATCTAAGCGTAAGTAATGTAAAACCACAAAAAAGAATATGTATATGGAGTAAAAGAAAACAGTAAAAAAAGTGGGTAAAAGTATTAGATACCTTTACCCAAAACCAAAGTATTTTAGGAATAACATTCTTCTAAACGCAACCGGCAAGAAGCAAAAAGAAGAATGTAGTTTAAAACTTTAATTCAGTACAAAAATATGAACAAACATGGAAAACCACGAGGAAAAAGATGTTTTTTTTCTCTTGACCGAAAATTGTTGACTATTATGAAGCTTACACTGTTCTTTCTATTTGTTTTTTTGCTTCCTGTTTGGGGAGAAAGCACATATTCTCAGTCCGCCAGAATTTCCTTGGATTTGAATAATGTGTCAGTGGAAGAATGTCTTAACGCGATTGAACAAAAAAGTGAATATTATTTTATGTACAATGGCAAACTAGTTGATGTGTCGCGTAAAATATCTGTAAAAGAGAAAGATGCAAGTATTAAAGATGTTCTTTCTGTCCTGTTTGGAAATACAAATGTTAGTTACCAAATTATTGACCGGCAGATTATTTTGGCTCCTTCGGAAGTTGTAGCTGCTATTCAACAACAATCCAAGAAGATTACAGGCCGGATATTAGATCCTTTAGGTTTGGCTGTTATCGGGGCGAACGTAATTGAAAAAGGTACAAGCAACGGTACTGTTACGGATATAGATGGAAATTATTCGATTACAATCACGGGTGATAATGCAATCCTTCAATTTTCTTCAGTTGGTTATGTTCCCATAGAGAAGCATACGGGTAACCAATCTGTAATAAATGTAACATTGGCAGAAAATGTTGAAAATTTGGATGAAGTAGTCGTTATCGGATATGGCGTACAGAAGAAAAGAGATGTGTCTTCCGCAATTTCATCTGTGGGCTCGGAGGCACTTCAGGATAAACCGATTGCAAACTTTGCCCAGGGTATTGCCGGAAAAATGGCTGGTGTACGCGTCTCAAATACAAATTCGGCTCCTGGAGGAGGACAAAATATAGTGATACGTGGTACAGGTTCTGTAAATGCCAGTAATTCTCCGCTCTATGTGATAGATGGTTTCCCTATGCAGGATGGATTTAATTCAGCTGAATCACCATTGAACTCGATTAATCCTGCGGATATCGAGTCCATAGAGGTACTAAAAGATGCTTCTTCAAGTGCAATTTATGGTACACGTGCTGCTAATGGTGTCGTTTTGATTACTACAAAGAAAGGTAAACAGGGAAAACCGAAAATTAATGTGAATGTGAGCGGTGGCGTACAGAATGCAATGCGTAAAATGAAAGTATTAGGACGGGAAGACTTTTTGACGTTCATGAATGAATCGAGGGCGAATGCTTATCTTGTGGAAGACCCGAATTTTGGAACGGATAATCCCAACCTGCCTCAATGGTCATATTATGATGATTTTAATACAAGAATAGAAAACTGGCGGAAATATTCCCAACATTCGGCTTCAATGGTTCCAGGAGCAAAGCAGGAACGCTGGATAACGGTGATGGATACATGTTATAACTCTCCGTATGATACGGATTGGCAAGATGTATTGCTGGGAGATGGTAGTGTCGTTGATGTTCAATTATCGATGAACGGAGGAACGGATAATATGAATTATATGATTTCCGGCGGTTACTACAACAATCAAGGTATTGTGAAGAATACGGATTATGAACGTTATTCTTTACGTGCTAATGTAGAGGGTAAGGTAAACAATTGGCTTAAAGTAGGTTTAAATATTGCTCCTTCTCTCGAAAATACAAGTGTGTTATCTAATACGAATGTTTCGGGAAGTGCTAGCAACAATCCATTCTTCAATGCATTATCATTGCCTCCTATTTTAACTCCGACAGATGCCGACGGCAATCCTATTTATTATGGAACTGAACTGGATAATCCGTGGGACTGGAACTTTGCACCGTTTGTGAATCCTCTTCAGACAGTAAAAATTACCGATAAAAGACGGACTGCTAAAGTGGTAAGTGCATTATATGCCGAGGTTAAGTTCTATAAAGATTTGACATGGAAAACAGACTTCCATAATGAATACCGTATGTGGGAAAATAATTACTATATGCCTAGCTATATACCTACTACAGCATTGCCAACTTCACGTTCGACAGGAACTTATCAAAATGCAAACCGGATTTATTGGGATGTACAGTCAGTATTGACTTATAATAAGAGGATAAAAGAACATTCACTGACTGCAATGGTTGGTATTTCATTTGAAAAGGTAAATAATAGAAGTGCCTATATAAAGAAATATGATTTTCCTCAGGATTTGATTACAACATTGAATCAGGCAACGACAGTCGCAAATCAGCTGACGGATGCGCGTACGAACCGCTCGGCAGAGAGTATGATCGGAACATTTGCCCGTGTGATGTATAATTACAACAGCAAATACTATTTGACAGCATCTGTCAGACGAGACGGGTCTTCTAAATTTGGAGTCGATAACCGTTGGGCTATATTCCCCTCTTTTTCTTTGGCTTGGCGCGTTTCTGACGAAAAGTTCTTCGATATGTTCAGGCCATATATAAATGATTGGAAACTACGTGGCGGTTGGGGACGTATCGGTAATTCAGGAATTACGAATTATCTTCATTTGGCAACATTAGGTTCCAGTTCCTATGTATTTGGTAGTGGTTCGGATGTTACGGCAGCATATTCGGATAATCGTATTGCTAACAGATTGTTGGGATGGGAGACGACTTCCGATATAAGTGTTGGTACGGATGTTTCATTTTTGCACAACCGTATTGGTTTGTCTGTCGATTATTTTGACCGTAAAACGTCTGATATGCTATTTAATCTGCCATTGCCATCTATAACAGGTTTTGCTAATGTAATGCAAAATATCGGTTCGATGAGAAACCGTGGTTTTGAGTATGCCTTGAATACACAAAACTTTATTGGTGAATTTAACTGGAATACTTCTGTTACATTATCTTATTACCGTAATAGGGTAACGGATATTGGTAATGACAAGCGCCCGTTAATCAGTTATAACTGTTATACTACAGAAGGTAAACCTCTGGCGGGCATTTATGGTATGGTTAGCCTGGGCCCGTATAAAGATTGGGCAGACGTAAAGTCTTCTCCGATATTCAATGCAAACAGAACAGTGTGGAGAGAACGTTCGAATCCGGGAACTCCGAAAGCAGCGGATGTTAATGGTGATGGTATCCTGGATGCTTCCGATAAAACGATTCTGGGAAATGCAATTCCTGATTTTATCTGGAGTATGACAAATAACTTTGCCTATAAAGGCTTTGACCTTTCATTCCAGCTATCAGGTGTTGTAGGTGGCGAAATATCTATGTTCGGATTCCAGGATATGGCTTTCCGCGCTTCGGGTATGAAGAATATTACCCAGGATTATTTTGATAATTATTGGAGACCGGATAATACAGATGCAAAATATCCGGCACCTTCCCGTAAGAACTATGACGGTTCGGTATTGGATGGAGGTTTGACTTATAGCGCTTCCTATGTAAAGATGGATGACATAACGCTGGGATATACCATACCCGGTAAATTGACACGGAAATTTGATGTCGGTTCAATACGTGTTTACCTTAATATCAATAATGCGTTTATGATTACTAAGTTCCCCGGCTATAATCCTGAAACAAATTATCAAGGAGATTCGGCTTTATCTCAGGGCATAGATCAAACAGCATCTTATCCATTGGCAAGAACGATCTCTTTTGGTATAAATCTGGGTATCTAACGAATAAAAACTTAATGTTATGAAGAAGATTCTATATATACTATTATTAGCTTATACATTGACAGGATGTGAAGATTTCCTTAATCAATTACCGGAAGACACCTTGTCGCCCGATGCATATTATAATGATACGAAGGAGCTAATGACTGGATTGTCAGGATGCTATAAGTTGCTTCAGAATATTTATAGCCCAGTCGAAATGACGAAGGTGCTTGAGCTGATGTCCGACGATGCTAAAGACCCTCGTAATACGGATGTTTTCCATGTTTTCCGGAAAACAAATGCTAATTCTCAAACAAACATCTGGACACATAATTACAAAATGATATATAATTGTAATGCCCTTTTGAATATACTTGCTACATATAATGGAGCGACAGAAACCGATCGTCGTGAAGCACAGGCAATAGAGGGAGAGTGCCACTTTTTGAGAGCTTTGGCTTATTTTAATTTAGTTCGTATCTATGGAGATGTACCTATGGTTACGGAATTGTTTGCTAACCCGACTGATGCTTTTGGAATAGGCCGTACACCTGTAAATGAGATTTACACGAAAGTGGTTATTCCTGATTTGGAAAATGCAATAGCTAACTGTTATCCGAAAGGGGCTAAAGAACTTATCGGTTCTGAAGCCAGAGCTACAAAAGGCAGTGCTTTAATGATGTTGGGTAAAGTTTACATGACTATGAATAATTATGCGGAAGCAGAAAAGGTGCTGCAAAGATTAATCATTAATAAAGAAGGTGGAGAATATGGGTTAATGCCAACTATGCATGACGTATTCCAGCCCGAGAACAAATTTAATAAGGAATCTATCTTTGAGGTCAATTTCAATGTATCCGGAGGACAAGCCTGTTATTATTTCCAGATTATGATTAATGACATAGCCATACGTTATGGTACTACTTATAATAGCGCATACCAGGCGGAGCATAACTTGATGCGTGAGTTTGTAAAGTATAATGAAGACGTACGTTATAAATCTACTTTGGATTCCGGCTATGTACCTAATGCATCCCCTTACATCCAGGCTTTCCCTGTAAAGTTTGCTCCTGAAGGTAGTATGAGGGCTGCTGTGAAAAATACAGGTACGGACAATAATTTTATGGTATACCGTTATGCAGATGCTTTGCTTATGTATGCAGAATGCCTGATGAAATCCGGCAATAAAGTGGAAGCTATAAAGTATATCAACATGGTTAGGAATCGTTCGGAAATGGAGTCGTTGCCAAACGATCATCCTCTGGATATCTATTGGATATTGCATGAGAGGAGAATGGAACTGACTTTTGAAGGACATCGTTATTTTGATTTGGTTCGTACGGGTAAAGCCATTGAGATAATATCAAAAGACCTGATGACAGTTTGCGATTTGGACGATAAACCTACTTTGGAACCTATACAGGAATATCAGTTGCTCCTTCCTATACCGACAGCTCAGATAGAGATAGACCAGACATTGGTTCAAAATAAAGGTTACTAATATGTTAAATCAATAAATATACTAAAGATGAAAAGGACTGCATATTTTTTAGTGTTTGTGTTTTTGACGACTGTGCTTATGTCTTCTTGCCTGAATGAAGATGATGTTAAGAATCCAAAGGTCTACAGTTTGAAATTCTATACAGTAAATGAGAATAAAGAATTTGTTGAAGTTGGAGAGCCTGTAAAAGGGGTAACATACACAATCGGAGTAGAAACAGATGCGGATATTTGTTCTGTGTGGCCCGGCGGAATCCGGCAGATAGTAAAGAAAGTTGGTTCGGATGTCGACTCTACCGATATAAATGGAAATGTAGTACTGTCTAAAAGCGACTGTTATCAGGACTATGGACTATTGAAAGCTCAGGGATTGAAGACTTCTTTGAATTCTTCTATTGGCTGGACTACTACTTATCAGTATCCTCAATCAGGAGATTTTGAATTTACAGTTGTCGTGACAAACCATGGCTATGATTCTCCCGAATACAAACAGGTCGCTGTTCCGTTTACGGTGAAAATCAGATGATAAATTAATTGATAGGATATTAAAGTATACACAAATGGGAATAAAAAATATTGGTAGACGAGATTTTATTAAAAGTATGGGTACAATCGGCGGTAGCGGCCTATTGTTGTCTTCATTGCCTCAGTTGCATCTCTTCGCTCAGGAAAGAGCGAAGCAGGTGAAGGGTCAAAAGGC
>NZ_FNVS01000001.1 GCF_900108035.1 Parabacteroides chinchillae | reverse complement strand
TCGGATGCAGACGTACCCTACGCCGGAACGGCAACGGTGAACTTGTCGGATCCAATAATGACCGTACAACTCTACCGCACGCTGGCGAAAGTAACCCTAAGCAATACTTTCAGCATAACGGGAGGCCCGACTCGCAGTTCTATTACCTTGTATAATGCCGGCTCCCGTCGTTTTGCCACACAGGGCAGCGACAATTACGATGGGACAGGAACAACGCAAACCTCCTCCTTTGTTGCAACGACAGCCGGAAGCAATGCCAACAGCAATGTCTGGTATGTAGGAGAAAACATCCGCCCGGCGGGAAGTAGTATCTCTTCGGCGGCAGACAGAAACAGCAGCAAAGCACCGGCCAATGCAAGCTACATCAGGATTACATCGGCAACGCAACTACTCGGTAATGTCCCTGCCATTGGCGAGGAATATATCATGAGTAATATGTCGTTTACCTACGATATCTATTTAGGCAAGAGCACCGTTTTAAGCGATTTCTCACTCCGCCGCCATACCAACTACACGATAACATCCGCGGTAAGCGGAACGCTGGCTGCACAAGAATATCTGGCAGCAAACGATGGGAGGGTCAGGCTGAGTAAAACGGAAAGTGAAGCCGTTGGATTATGCATCGGCCTGTTTGGAGGGGCAAGCGGCTACACGACAGGCACAAGTGCTGCATATACTATAACCGGGAGCTACACGAAGATGTTGCTGCTGGCTCCAACAT
The DNA here is from genome assembly GCF_900108035.1 of Parabacteroides chinchillae. Taxonomy (GTDB): domain Bacteria; phylum Bacteroidota; class Bacteroidia; order Bacteroidales; family Tannerellaceae; genus Parabacteroides; species Parabacteroides chinchillae. The sequence continues at coordinate 453,075 of NZ_FNVS01000001.1, read as the reverse complement.
CAACACAAGGGAGTTCAATAAAATGGTCGGACGATGAAACCACCCAATACCAAACAGAAAGCCGGAAATACTGGGACCACACCTATACATCAGCCAACATAGAGAAAGGATCCGGATACGCTTACGACTATTGCAACAGCCTGAATGTAAACGGAGTGACGGGATGGTATCTGCCAACCCAAGCGCAGCTGATGGCTATATGGGCTATGAAGCAAGGGATATCTGACAGCGGGAAGTTTGCGGATTATGCACCGTTCGCTGCCGTCGATTGCTGGTCGTCCACGGAGATCAGTGCGGATTACGCTTGGTATGTGAACTTTGGCTCTGGCTTCACGAACAACATCAGCAACAAGGTTATTGCGCGTCTTGTGCGTTGCGTCAGGGATCTTTAATCTATTTGTCAATTATATGAAAACAGGAATAAAATTAAAAATAGTAACACTGGCTTGCCTGATTGGCTGGCTGGGACTGACGGAAGCGAAGGCGCAAACAGTTACGGTAGTTGGCGGCTATCCGGTGATAGACCTGACTGCATTGAGCCCTTTGGGATGCACTCTGACCCTTTCGGAAGCAAACAGCCGGCGCGAAGCCATGCATGCATGCGCTCCTTCTAATAGTACCCTTCTTACGGTCGGCTCAGCTGTCTCCAGAGAGAACGGTACATGGAATGCAAAGATGTCCACCCGCTATCAGGTGATGCGAAATGATCTGGGAACTACCAAAAACTGGACGGATGCTTGGAATGCCTGCAAAGCCTACTCGGGAGAAGGAGGAACAGCCGGACAATGGCGCTTGCCTACACAACGGGAATTACAGATGATTTGGGTGCTATACCCGCAACTGATAGGCAAAGGATCTGTTTCGTCGTTCGATGCCTACCTTTACTGGTCGTCTACGGAGTACAATGCGAGTATCGCTTGGTATGTGCACTTTGGCCTTGGCGGCACGTACAACGGCTACGGCAAGACTATTGCGCTTCGTGTGCGTTGTGTCAGGGATCTTTAATCTATTTGTCGATTTATCCATTGTAAATAATTATGCATTAAAAGATAAAGGAATATGAACAAACAGGAAGTTCTGGCATTGGCTTGCCTTTTGCTGGCAGGCGGATGCTCTGCACCGCGGAGTTTTTCGGTTGAAGATGGAGTGGTACGGGAAGAAAAGACAGGCAAATCGAGCCCTTTGGTACGAACCGAGGTGATCGGGCTGTTGCAGGTGGATGCGGCTTCGGTGTACAGGCAGATGATCGAGTATTTTGCACAAAGTACGGATTTGCCGGAGCTGCGTCCCAAACAGTCGGAGCGACGCGAAACATGCCGTTTGGAGGCCTCACTTGCGTTTAAACCGGGCAGTACCGAACTGTTGCCCTCTTATGGCGGCAACCGTGTTGAGCTGGACAGGCTGCATCGCGAACTGCAAGGCCTTGCTGCAAAAGGCGAAGGGTTGCAGCATGTGCGTATCACCGGATATGCAGCACCCGACGGTAATACGGCAAAGAATGAAGAATTGGCTTTGGGAAGGGCTGTCCGTTTCCGCCGTTATCTTTCGCAAGAGGCCGGGATACCGGAACAGAAGATCGTAGTGGATCAGTGTTCCGAAGATTGGGACGGATTGAAACGTTTGGCTCAGGAAGCCGGCAAACCCTATGCCTCGCAAGTGGCATCGGTGTTGGCACGCACGTCCGACCCGGATGCCCGCCGGAAAGCCTTGAAAGCCCTGGGTGGCGGCAAGGTATGGAAGGATATGGAGAAGAGCTTGTTTGCCGGCCTGCGGCGTATGCAATTGGCGGTGGAATATGATAGCGCAGTCCTGATGCCTGGCGCTGACGGCCTGGCTGCCTCTACTGCGGATGTGTTGTCGCTGGTAACGGCCTTTAACGAACGCCCCGAAACGTTGGGGTGCGACGAACTGGCCTCGCTGGCCGGAGTGTATCGCCCCGGCACGGAGCAATACCGCGAAGTATATGAGGTGGCCGCTTACCGTTTCCCGGATTGTGCACTGGCACAACTCAATGCCGGAGCGGCTGCTATTGAAAACGGCGATGTGGAAGCGGCGCGTTTCTTCCTCGACCGTGTGCAGGACGATTCGCGTTCGTGGATCAACCTGGGCGTATTATGCCTTCTGGAAGACAATAACGAAGAGGCGGTAAACTGGTTCCGCAAGGCGATGCCGGTACGTCCGGCCAAGGCGAGGAAAAATATGGAATGGGTGAAACAGCTGACAAATTAATAAACCATTGGCGGAGGAAGATAAATATATAGATGCTTTCCGTACCACTTTGCCTGTGCTGATAGACAGGGAAATGTACAAGGTGCGGAAGCAACAGCGCAGCCTGATATTGTTGGTGTGTGTGCTGTTGGGGGTGAATATGTTGTTGTTTGGAGCCGGCTTGTGGCTGCTGCTATATAACCGGCAACAACCGGTAATGGTGCAGCCGGTAGCTGTGCCTGCCGCAACAAATGTGCTTACGGCGCCCGAAACGGCTGAAGCCGTCCCGGAGCCGGAACTTGAACTTGAACCGGAGGAGGAGCCTGAACCGGAAGAGGTGCCGGAAATTATAAAGCGGGTACCGCCTGCGCCGAAGCCCCGGGCAAAGAAAGAACCCGTACGGAAAGAACCGGCAACGGAACTGCTGCACACGGCAGGGCGTGTGCCCGAATATGTGCTGACCAGCAAAGGCATGACATTGCAGAATCTGGCTGCACGTTATTATGGCGACCGGGTGTTTTGGGTGTGTATATTTGATTACAACAGCCGGGTGCTGAAAGACCCGGACGTATTGCCATTGGGCATACGCCTGCGCTTGCCTCGCAAGGAAGAGTATGGCATAGATGCCTCGGACCCTTCATCGTTAAGACGGGCGCGGGCGTTGGCTAAAAGCCTGACCGGACGATAAACCGCCCGGTTGGGAGATGGCTTTATTTGACAAATGATTAAACGATACGGATATGAAGAAACGATGTACGCGATTTTTGGTGTTGGCTGCTGCTTGCTGCCTGCTGACTCTGGCAGCACAGGGACAGAGCTACACAATCCATTTTATAACCGGGACGGCCCGCATAGACATGGCAAACAGCCGGACGGCGGATAACCTGGACGAGCTGAAATACAAACTGGAAGATTGCAAGGGACAGGTGGCGACTGTTACACTGACAGCCCTACAGAATGTGGTAGACCGGTATGACCCGGATGCCAAAGCCCTGGCGCTGGAACAAGCTGTGGCTTTGCAAGACTACCTTACTGGCGGTGGTACGACCGGTGGTTGTGATTTCTCTTTTGATATTCAGGTGGATGCAAAGACAGACCTGGACAACCGCGTGATTGTGGAGGTATGTTGCAGCCGTCCTGTTGCACAGAAGCGCGAAACGGCTGCCGGGGATGTTGATAAAGCACCGGCTCCTAAGGCTACCCCTTCAACTTCTGCACAAGTTGTGGCGGAGACTCGCAAACAGCCTGCCCCGGCTCAGGCCCCGAAGGTGGTAAAACATGCGGACTTCTTGCTGGGAGGGATAGGTATAGGCGTCAAGACGAACGGATTGCTGTTTGCCGGCCTGTTACCTGATGGCTCGATGTATACGCCCGTACCGAACGGGGCGGTGGAAGTGTATTTCCTTGACCGTTTCTCGGCGCAACTGTCATTTGCCTATGCCATGCCCTATAAAAAGGGAGATAAGAGCAATCTGTTTAAAATGACAGCCTTTACCGTAGAACCGCGCTTCTGGCTGTGGAACGGCGGACGCTTTAAAGGGCTGTATGCCGGACTGTATGGACAATATGGTACTTTTGATGTACGCATCAAAGAAGAGATAGCAGACAACTGCACGGGTACGTTCTTTGGAGGAGGTATCTCTGCCGGATGGCTGCAACCGCTGTGGAAAGGTCTTTTTGTTGAAGCGGGACTGCAAGTAGGGTATCGCTCGGATGCTACCGATGTGTATTCGTATACAAAGGGCAAGCCGTATAAGAGGCAGGGTTCGTATACCTTGAACAGCTTTACGTTGCAGGGGATGAATGTCTCGGTAGGGTATAGGTTCTAGTCACTTTTGGCTTGACCCAAAAGTAACCAAAAGGTCAAGGCTACTGTCGGCTTGCTGCTTCGTGCCTTTCATTCACTGAACCGTCCGAACTCGCTTCGCTCAAACAGCGGACGCTTCGGGCGCTCATTCAAGGCACTGCGCTACGCTCACCGACAGAGGCCGGAAACAAGGGAGCAACGCTCCCTCTAAGGATGGCCGATATCGATAGCTTTGAAAGTTACTGTTGTTGATAGCTTAAAAGGTTATCCTATTGGTTTTAATGCTTCCGTCAGGTATTGATTAAAGATGGCTTTAGCCCGGTTTCAATTGCCATCGGTTTCAACCGATGGATAGTAGAGCCATCCTCTTTCCAGGGCTTTAGCCCAATTGAGAAGGATTGTTAAAAGTAAATTACCGGAAAGAAATTTGGCTAAAGCCACTAAAGATAGATATTCCTTTAGTCCGTCAGCTGAAGCAGACGGCAATAGAGCTTAGGCTAAAGCCATATCGAAGAAAGGTAATTGAAACCGGGTCGAAGCCATATCGAAGAGAGATAGCTGAAAAAAGGTAACCGGAGAGAGGTAACCGAAAAAAGACATATTGAAAACAAGCTCGTCAAGCGCAAAAAGCAGGCATAAGCACAAGCGCAGACCGTATCGGCCATCCCAAAAGAAAGCTGCGCTTAGCTTAGCTTTCTTGTTAGCGGCATCAGCGGCCGGGCGTTAAACGCAGGTAAAAGACGCAGCGTTAAAACCAGCGGCTGTTTGAGCAAAGCGAGTTCCGCTGGTTCAGCGAAGTCTTTTGCCGAAGTAGCCCTGCCGGTGCAGCCTTGACTTTTTGGTTACTTTTCTGTCAAGAGAAAAGTAATAATAGTTAATCTGTTAAGAAAAAAGTAATAATAGATAATAATACTGATGATAATAATCAAATAGTTATATGAAACAGAACAATGAAAAGAAAAGCTTATTCCGGTTGCTAACCGGATGCTTTCTGTTATTGGCAGCAATAACACTTATATCATGCCAGGACGAACTGCCCGAAGCAGTCAGGATAGAGAAAGGGAAGGAGACGGTTGCATTTGCCGTAGACGGAGGAAGTACAACGGTGAAGGTAATCTCCAACGGTAGTTGGAAGGCCGTTTCTTCGCAAGGCTGGTTGACGGTTTCGCCGGCTTCGGGAGGCAGCGGTACGCATACCATTACCTTGTCGGCAGGAGCTAATACAACGGACGGCCAACGCAGTGCTACCGTAACGCTGCAGGTAGGGCACAAGACGAGCACCATTACTGTATCGCAGGCGCAAAAGGATGTGCTGGGATTGCTTACTGCCTCTACAACGGTGGCCTGGACGTCGGGAACGTATGATATGGTGTTCCAAACAAATATCAGCGGGTATGAATTTAAAACCGATGCAGACTGGCTGCAACCTGCCGGAACAAAAGCCGTGGCCGAAAAGACCTTGATGCTGAACTATAGTGAGAACCCGGGATATGAGGCACGCACGGGCAGGATTACCATTTCGAAAGGTGCGCTAAATACAACTTTTACTCTAACGCAAGGGGGCAGGGGAGCTCTTTACTTCGTATTGGAAAGCGATGAGGTGGGAGCCGAAGATATCGGATATGAACTGAAGTTGATGAAAAATACCTCTGCAAGCGGGCTGCATCTGATTGATGCGGTAGACTGGCTGCATCTGCCGACAGATACAAGAGCCATGCCTGTGGAAGAATCAGTTTTACTGACGCTGGATGCCAATACGGCAAGTACGCCCCGCAATGCGCGGCTGGTGATAGGTGATGAATCGACCGGTGTCTTGCTAACCGATACGTTTACCCTTACGCAGAAAGGACTGGAGGATATATTGCGGCCGGGCTTTACCGCTTATGAGGCGAAGGCCGAAGGCGAAACATTTGATCTGCCTGTAACGGCCAGCGGGCCTTTTGAAGTGTTGTTGCCGGAAGATGCCGGATGGCTTACCGGTTCGGAAGGGGTGCAGTTGCCGGGTACGTTGCAGTTTACGGTGGCTCCCAATACAAAAGCGCAACCGCGTACGGCGGTAGTAACTTTGCGTTTGCAAGGGGGTGAAACAGAGCCGGCATCCGGCCAGGATGCGATGTTTACCGTAACGCAAGCCGTTGCCGCTGTGAGTGACGTGGAACGTATACCTAAATTATATAATCTCTTGGAGGTAGCTACAGTGGTAGAAACCAATCCTGTAAACCTGGGTGCCTTCAGGGCTACCGTAACGTATGACAGGGGCGAACCTTCCGGATGGATCAGCGATATTTATGCCAATGGAGGAAAACTGCATTTTAAGGTGGATGATAATTCCCACTCGGCTTCCAAGCGTAGTGCGGTGATAAACCTGTTGTTTGAAACCGGAGAGATTGCCGGGGTTCGTATTAATCAGAGCGGCAACAGTCAGGTGTATATGGAGATGGAAAAACCCGGAACGCTGGCTTCGTTTGTTGATTTCAGCCATTCCGGATCGTATAAAAAGATCTGTGTGAAGTCTGAAACAGGATTGAACGGGGATGATTTTAACACACTCCGTAATGCTACCCTGGCGGTGGAAGAAGCGGATCTGTCGGAAGTAGGAATGCTTACCGGATTGCCCGATGGCGTGTTTGCCGGACAGACCACTCTGCGCAGTATCATTCTGCCCGAAACGGTACAAAGAATCGGATCGCGTGCTTTTGCCGGCAGCCGGATAGAGAAAATAGTGTTTGCCGGCAGTAAACCGGAATTGCAGGAGATAGGGGCTTCGGCTTTTGAAGGGTGTTCCGAATTACAGGAGATTCCATTATCTGAAAAACTGACAGTAATAGGAGAGAAGGCCTTTGCCCATGCCTTTACAGGAGGTTCGTTTACTGTTGCCGATTTGTCGGGAGCTTCGGCTTTAAATACGATATCGGCAGGCGCTTTTGAAGGTTGCAATACGCTGACAGAGCTTAAGTTGCCTGTAAACCTGGTGGAAATAGGAGACGGGGCTTTCAGGGAGTGCTATAACTTATCAGGCCAACTGATATTGCCGTCTGCTCTGAAAACGCTGGGCGCCGAAGCGTTTTATAACAATAAGAATCTGAAAGGAGTGCTTACATTGCCGTCTACGCTGGCAGCATTGGGCGACCGGGCGTTTATGAAATGTGCGTTGCTTACCGAGCTGAAAATGCAAGGGGCAAAATTGCTGAAAGCAGTGGGAGCGGAGGCTTTTAAGGAAAGTCTGGCATCTCCGGTGTCGGGTTATGTGTTGGTATTGCCACAGGGCATGACTACGGTTGGAAGGAGTGCCTTTGAGGATATAGGTGCCGAAGCAGTCGACTTGCCCTCTACGTTGACAGGCATAGAATCGAGAGCCTTTTACAACTGTCGCAATTTGTCGGAAGTGACTTGCCGGGCTACGGTTCCTCCGGCATTATCTGCTACCAATACGGCAGATACGTTCGGAGGCGCGGCAACGATTACAAGCCGTACATTGAAAGTACCATCGGCTTCGGCTCAGACATATACGGATAGTCCGCTATGGAAACTGGCTGTTCCGGTATCCGGTTCTGCTATAACCTGGACAATCACATCTTATTAACAAACCGCAGATAAACTTTAATGAACAATTGAAAATATGAATAAGACAGATTTTATTGAAGTGCTTTCGCAAGAGATGGATATGCCTAAAGTTGTAATAAAGGATTTTATTACTACTTTTTTACAGGTGGCGACTGAGGAACTATCGAAAGAAGATGGTGAAATTGTGTTTCAAGGATTTGGTGTGTTTTCTATTTGGGATCAGGTAGAACGCCCGGGAAGGAATCCGAAAACCGGTAAACCGTGTCTGATACGTGCCCGGAAGAGCATTAAGTTCAAACCGAGCAGGTTTCTTATCAGAGGTTTGAACAAGCGTTAAGGTAAATATCCAAAGTCGCGGGAGGGAGGAAAAAGCGTATGTCTTTGCCTTCTTTCCACGCCTGACGGATAAAGGAAGAGGATATTTCCATCAGAGGGGCGTTGACCGTACGGACATTGGCATATTGCTCCGGTATACGTACTTTGTATCCTTTCCGGGGATATATTATAACGGGAAATTGTTCAAGTATGAGTTGATGATCTTTCCAATGGGTAATGTTTTTCCAGTTATCGGCTCCAATGATTAAATGGAACCGGTATCCGGTATAGGCTTTTTCTAACGCTTTCAGCGTGTTGATGGTGTAAGAAGGTTTGGGCAGGGAAAATTCAAAGTTGCTGACTCTGAATTTGGGATAACCGTCGATGGCGGCTTCCACCATACGGAAACGCAATGAGTCTTCCATCAGTTCATCACGTTTTTTAAGCGGGTTCTGTGGGGTTACCATAAACCAGAGTTCATCTAATCCGCCATATTCACATAACCAATTGGCTAATGCCAGGTGGCCTATGTGGATCGGATTGAATGAACCGGAGTAAATACCGATTGACTTTCCGTTGTTCATGCTTTTTCGAGGAACTCTTTAATTATTTTCAACGCTTCGGCTTGTGCTTTTGTTAAGTCGTCGTTTATGATAACCGTATCGAATTTAGGAGCAAATCCCAGTTCGAATTCTGCTTTGGCAATGCGGCTTTCTATTACTTCGGGTGTATCGGTGCCACGTCCTTCTAACCGGTTTCGTAATTCTTCAATACTTGGAGGTTGGATGAAAACGGATAAGGCCTGTTTACCGTAGTATTTTTTTATGTTGCAACCGCCTACAACGTCTACGTCAAAAATAACATTGTCTCCGTTGTTTAAGATGCGTTCTACTTCGCTTTTCAATGTCCCATAGTATTTATCCTTATACACTTCTTCGTATTCCAGAAAATCGCCTGCGGCTATACGGCTGCGGAATTCGTCGGGGGTAAGGAAATAATATTCTTTTCCGTGCTTCTCTTCACCGCGTGGTGACCGGCTTGTAGCCGAGATAGAGAAGTGCAGGTTTAACCCTTGTTGCAACAGATAGTTGATAATGGTTGATTTACCAGAGCCCGAGGGGGCGGAAAATATGATAAGTTTGCCAGCCATATCGTGATCTTATTATAATTATAATACGTTTAGTACCTGTTCTTTGATTTGTTCCAGTTCGTCTTTCATCTGGACAACGATCTTTTGCATTTCCGCGTGGTTGCTTTTCGAACCGAGCGTATTTACTTCGCGTCCTATTTCCTGGGCGATAAAACCTAATTTTTTACCTTGTCCGTGTCCGTCTTTTATCGTACTGATAAAGTATTTAAGGTGGTTGTCCAAACGGTTTTTTTCTTCGTTAATATCCAGCTTTTCTATGTAGTAAATCATTTCTTGTTCGAAACGATTCTTGTCATAGTCCTGACCCGCTATCTTTTCGAGGTTGTCCATGATGCGTGCCTTGATTTTTTCGACGCGTTCTTTTTCATATGTTTCTACTTCGGAAAGTAATTGTGCAATGTTATTGATTTTCTGTTCGAAGAGTTTTTGCAACATAGCACCTTCCTGGATGCGGAAATCGCATAATTGCTTAACAGCCTTTTTAACGGTATCAAACACAACTTCCCATTCGGTTTCATCGGCTTCCACTGTTTCCGATTTGATGACATCCGGCATACGTAATAATGTTTGAAACCAATCGGAAGGTACAGATATATTCAGCTTGCCGGCTATATCTTTGATTTGGCTATAATAATTTTCTACGGCAGCCAGATTGATCTGGGTAGGAGTATCTTTGCCTATGTATTCGATGAATATATTAAATTCTACTTTTCCGCGTTCCAGTGTTTGCAATAATAAACTGCGTATTTCCATTTCTTTTTCTTTATAGATGGAAGGAATACGGGTGGATAAGTCTAGTTGTTTACTGTTGAGAGCTTTTATCTCTATGGTTACTTTTTTAGAAGGGAGTTCGGCTGTAACCTTACCGAATCCGGTCATAGATTGTATCATTGTTCGGAAAATTTGAATGCAAATGTACTTAAATAATCTGAATGTGTTGTACATTTGCATTCAATAAATTAAGAACTGATATGCCTTGTATTTTAAATATTGAAACGGCTACTTCGGTATGTTCCGTCGCTTTATCGTTGAATGGAGAAGTGCTTTTTGAGAAGTATTCTTTTGAAGGTCCGTCTCATGCGGTCCTTTTGGGTGTGTATGTGGAAGAAGCGGTTGGTATAGCTAAACAGAAGGGTTTGAAACTGGATGCTGTTGCTGTCAGTAGCGGCCCCGGTTCATATACCGGATTACGCATAGGCGTTTCCGTAGCAAAAGGGCTATGTTTTGGATACGATATTCCATTAATAGGTGTCCACACATTGGATATTCTGGCTGCAACTGCAATAAAACAGAATAATAATGCTGCAGATTGTTTGTATTGTTCTATGCTGGATGCCCGCAGAATGGAGGTTTATGATGCTATATATGACCATTCGTTACACTTGGTTCGTGAAACGGCTGCGGATGTTGTAACGGAAGATACTTATGCGGCTTATTTGGAAAAAAGCAAAATATGCTTCTTTGGGAATGGCGCCGGTAAGTGTAAGAAAGTAATATCTTCTTCCAATGCTTCATTTCTTGATGATATTCATCCTATGGCTGTAAACATGGTGTCATTGGCTGAAAAGGCTTTTGAAAACGGTAAATTTGAAGATGTTGCTTATTTTGAGCCTTTCTATCTGAAAGAATTCCAGGCTACTATAGCCAAGAATAAAGTATTGAACGAGGCAATTGCACACGCGAAGCATTGAATTTGAAACAAAACCCCTCTTTTTTGTGTTCTTCTGTAAATGGAACAAAAACAGATAGAATATGGATTACAGGAAGAGGAATAATATCATGTTGATAATAGGGGCTATCATAGCTGCCGTATTATTGTTATTCTGGTTGTTTGCCGGGACTACATTGGAAGAGGATGCAAACCCGGTGACTGATCCGGCAATGATTGAACAGAATAACTAAAAGAAAACGAATGGTTAAAGAAAAAGCCTGCCCGTTAACAACGGGCAGGCTTTTTCTTATTATATTCAAACTGTTTATCCCAAGAATCCAAGCAAGATACCGGCTGCAACAGCAGAACCGATTACACCTGCAACGTTCGGACCCATGGCGTGCATTAACAGATAGTTGGTCGGGTCATATTCCAAACCTACAGTCTGCGAAATACGCGCAGAGTCGGGCACAGCAGATACGCCGGCATTACCGATAAGCGGGTTGATCTTGTTGCCATCTTTCAGGATCAAATTGAAAATTTTCACGAATATGATACCTGCACAGGTAGCAATTACGAATGACAATGCACCTAAGCCAAATATCTTAATGGAGTTCAATGTCAAGAACTGAGTAGCCTGTGTTGAAGCACCTACAGTGATACCTAGCAAAATTGTAATTGTGTCGATCAGCGGACCACGCGCTGTTTCTGCCAGACGACGTGTTACTCCACTTTCTTTTAACAGATTTCCGAAGAATAACATACCCAGCAAAGGTAAACCAGACGGAACCAGGAAGCAGGTTAATAACAAACCTACGATCGGGAAGATGATTTTTTCCGTAGAAGAAACAGCTCTCGGCGGTTTCATGCGGATCAAACGTTCCTTTTTGGTTGTCAGCAGTCTCATAAACGGTGGCTGTATGATAGGAACCAATGCCATATAAGAATAGGCAGATACGGCAATTGCCCCCATTAGGTTTGGAGCCAGTTTAGAAGACAAGAAGATAGCGGTTGGACCGTCTGCACCACCGATAATACCGATAGCACCAGCTTGATTTGGCTCGAATCCCATTTGAAGAGCGATAGTATATGCTCCGAAAATACCAAACTGGGCAGCTGCTCCGATCAACATCAGTTTTGGATTGGAAATCAAAGCCGAGAAGTCGGTCATAGCCCCGATACCGAGGAAGATCAACGGCGGATACCATCCGGAGGTTACACCCTGATAGAGGATGTTAAGCACAGAACCTTGTTCGTAAATACCTACCTGGAGTCCGGCATCTTTGAATGGTATATTACCGATCAGAATACCAAATCCGATAGGGATCAGCAACATAGGTTCAAATTCATATTTAATTGCCAGAAATATAAAAAACAGACCTATCAGGATCATAATAATATGTCCCGGAGTTGCATTATATACTCCTGTATAGGTAAGGAATAGCTCTAAGTTTTTTCCTAAAAACTGAAGAAAACTTTCTTGTACTCCTGCCGCTTGTAGTAATATTGATCCAAACATACGCTTATCCGATTACGACGAGGTCTGCACCTTCCAGAACAGAATCTCCCTTGTGAACTTTAATTTCGATGATTTTACCGTCACGGTCGGCATTGATGTTGTTTTCCATTTTCATGGCTTCAAGGATAATCAATGTTTGTCCTCTTTTTACCGTGTCGCCAACATTACATTTAACTTGCAGAATAACTCCTGGAAGCGGTGTTTTAACAGCGCCCTGGGTTGTTGTGGCGGTCGGACGAGTAATAACAGGCTCTCCTGTTGATGTTGTCGGGGCTTGAGCCGGACGTTTCAGAGTTACCATTTGTTTTTTAGCCGGTTTCTCCATTTTTACCTGATACGGAGTACCATTTACTTCTACTTCAGCGATATCGTCAACCACTGAGTTGATATGTACTTTATATACGCTACCGTTGATGGTATATTTAAAACTTTTCATTCTTTTTTGTTTTTAAGAGATAATTACTTTCTGGGAACTTCACGTAAGCCATAGAGCTTAGAACTCCACGGAGAGTAGGTACGCGCTACCTTGCGGATTGTAAGAACGGTGTTTTCTACGTCGTGATTGTCATCACTCATTTCGTACAATGCCGTTGCAATGGCTGCAAAAATTTCACCGGATTCTTCTCCTGCGTCAGCCGAAACACCGGAAGCTGTTCCTGCAGCTTTCTTAGCATTGCGTTTACTTGCGGCGATAGCAAATTTACCAACTTGTTTAAAGATAATGTATAGTAAAAACAAACCTGAAAATACGACAGCCATAGCTGTGACAGTCATACCGATACCTATGGAATCGTTTTCTTTGAAATTCTCGATTTTTTCATTCGAATCCAATGTCAGGTTGTTTGTACTGGGAGTAACTTTAGTAAGTTGTGCCCATTCATCTTGTCCGTCAATTACTCTTCCGTAACTAACATCAGCTTTCTGTGCGGCGGGAATTGTGATTTCATCAATTAGCGTTCTACCGTCGGCATCATATAAAGCTATGTAGTTATCCGTAGCAGGGTCTAATGTGAAATTTACATGGAAAGTACCCCGGTTAGGTTCTCCGTCCGCCCAAAACAGCGTGTGTTGGTGGGGAGGAATGATTGTCAAAACATCACCCTTTGGAATAGGATATTTCTTCGGATTGTTTTTATCGTTAGTCAGGTAGCAACCTGCGATATTCACAGTTCCTGCAGAAGTATTGTATAATTCAATCCAAGGATGGCGTTTGCCATAATCGTCAACAAAATTATCTTCGTTGTCGACAAGCACTTCATTTATTCGCATGGAGGCTGCGCGCTGTGCGTTTGCTCCGAATGAAAAGAGCACAACGAACAACAACAATACGCCTATTTTCTTATTTATCATATTCATTTCCTGTTTTAAGAATTACAGAGGCAGATTGTCATGCTTCTTTGCAGGATTGCTCAGCTTTTTAGTCTGCAATTGTTGTAAAGCACGAATAATACGGAAACGGGTGTTACGAGGTTCGATAACATCATCGATATAACCGTATTGAGCAGCATTGTATGGGTTTGCGAATGCTTTTTTGTATTCTTCTTCTTTTTCTGCAGCTGCTTTTGCAGGATCTTCCGCTGCGGCAACGTCTTTTGCGAAAATAACTTCTACAGCACCACTCGGTCCCATTACGGCAATTTCTGCAGTTGGCCATGCGTAGTTCATATCACCGCGTAAATGTTTAGAACTCATTACGCAATAAGCTCCACCGTACGATTTACGTAAAGTAACTGTGATTTTAGGAACTGTAGCTTCTCCGTATGCATAAAGTAACTTGGCACCATGAAGGATTACGCCGTTGTATTCCTGACCTGTTCCCGGAAGGAATCCCGGTACGTCAACCAATGTTACCAAAGGAATATTGAATGCGTCGCAGAAACGAACGAAACGGCCGGCTTTACGTGAAGCATTGCTATCCAAACATCCTGCCATTACTTTCGGCTGGTTGGCAACTATACCTACGGTCTGTCCGTTAAAACGGGCGAAACCTACGATAATATTCTTTGAATAATCAGCGTGTACTTCCAGGAATTCGTTGTTGTCCACGATCGTGCCGATCACTTCATACATGTCGTATGATTGATTTGCATTATCCGGTATTATATCGTTCAATACGTCGTCTAAACGATCTATAGGATCTTTACATTCGATGAGCGGTGTTTCTTCAAGGTTGTTTTGCGGAAGGAAACTGATTAATTTACGTATCAATTGCAAACCTTCTTCTTCTGTATCAACAGCAAAATGAGCAACGCCTGATTTTGTGGTGTGTACGCTTGCTCCACCCAGTTCTTCCTGTGTTACATCTTCACCTGTAACAGTTTTAACAACTTTCGGACCTGTCAGGAACATGTAACTTGTTCCACGGGTCATGATGTTGAAGTCTGTCAAAGCCGGAGAATATACGGCACCACCGGCGCAAGGGCCAAAGATACCTGAAATCTGAGGAATAACCCCTGATGCTAAAATGTTACGCTGGAAAATTTCAGCATAACCTGCCAGTGCATTTACTCCTTCCTGAATACGTGCACCACCCGAATCGTTCAATCCGATAACAGGAGCACCCATTTTCATGGCCTGATCCATTACTTTACATATCTTCATGGCTAAAGCTTCGGATAAAGCACCACCGAATACTGTAAAATCTTGTGCGAAAACATATACTAAACGTCCGTCTATCGTACCATAACCGGTTACGATACCGTCTCCTAAAAATTTAGTCTTTTCGATTCCGAAATTTGTACAACGGTGTTGTACAAACATATCGAATTCTTCAAAACTTCCTTCATCCAGCAACATGGCAATACGTTCACGTGCTGTGTATTTACCTTTTTTGTGCTGAGATTCGATTCGTTTTTCTCCTCCACCTAGGCGAGCAGTTTCACGAAGAGCGATAAGCTCTTTTACTTTCTCAAGTTGGTTACTCATTGTATTTTTGATTTGTTGTTAGAAATGAACTTGTTAATAGAAAATATTACTTTCCAGGCATGCAAAGTTCCGTCAGTACGCTGCAAGTTGATTTTGGGTGAAGGAAAGCTATATTTAAACCTTCGGCGCCATGACGTGGTGCCTTGTCGATTAACTGAACGCCTTTTTCGGCAGCTTCGTCTAATGCAGCCTGCACATCAGGTACGGCAAATGCGATGTGGTGAATGCCTTCTCCTTTTTTCTCGATGAATTTGGCAATAGTGCTATCTTCGCTGGTTGGTTCCAATAATTCAATTTTAGTCTGTCCTACTTTGAAAAATGCTGTTTTTACTTTTTGATCAGCTACCTCTTCGATGTTATAGCATTTCAAGCCTAATACTTTTTCGTAATAAGGTAAACAAGCTTCAATGCTCTTTACCGCAATACCCAGATGTTCGATATGTGTAAGTTCCATGTGAATAATAATTTAAAGATTTAGTAAATGTTTTTATTTTGTATGTGCAAAGGTACATTCTTTATTATAAATGAAGAAATAAATCTTTATTTTTATCTGCTCTTTATATATGTTTAAAAGTGGACTTTTGTGTGCCGGATTAAAGCTTTTGGATAGTGATAAGAGAAAGGCGTTTATGTTTGAAAAAAATCATCCCGATGTTTTTTATAAATCATAGTGATCTTTTTAGAAAATCATCGGGATGATTTTGAAAAAGGGTAAAAGGAAGTTCCGAAATCAGAAATCCACAATTAAGCGTACGTTTAGCTGCCGTCCTGTCAGGTAGTTGGGTACGGCATACTGGGTGTTGTATACGTCTGTTATCCAGTAATATGAGCTTACATTTTTTATATCGAAGATGTTGAATATATCCAGGCCTAGCCAGATGTTTTTCAGATGCCTGAAAAAACCTCTGTCCATGATGGCATCGGTTCCGCCGGCCAACTGGTATGAGAATCCTAAATCCACACGTTTATAGGCAGGAGTCCGGTGGTAGCCGTCTTCGTAACCTTTACGTGGAGCTGTGACAGGAAGTCCTCCGGAAAGAACGCCTTTCAGGTTTAGCTTTACTCTTTTGTATCCCGGAAAATAGTCTTGGAAAAATAGAGAAATATTGTATCCCTGGCTGTTTGGCATAGGGACTTTCGTTGTTTCACGAATTGTCTGTTCGGCTTTCATTAATGAAAAGCTGATCCATGAATCTGTTCCCGGAACAAATTCTCCAAAGAACTTGACATCAAGTCCCATTGCGTAACCTTTGGCACAATTTTCTCCGTAATAACGTATCTTGACATTGTCGATTGTGTAGGGTATTAAGTTATCCAGTTTTTTATAATAGAGTTCGGTTGTTACCTTAAAATTCCGGTCGGAAGCACGGAATGTGTAATCTCCTCCTAAAATAAAATGTATGGAACGTTGGGATTTTAGCTTGTTATTTAAAATAGTAATGTTATTCCCGTTTTCATCTTTTTGGGTTAAACGTAATTCCTTATAAAAAGGAGATTGATAATATAAACCGGATGCCAGGCGGAGAGTCAGATTCTGATCGAAATTCGGGATAAAACCGAGAGATGCACGGGGGCTGAAGATAAATTCTTTATTATAAGTCCAATAACTACCCCTGATGCCTCCTACAAGTGTGAATAATCCCTGTTTTGTCCGGAATTTGAATGCATCCTGAAGATAAGCGGATAAGCGGGTGCTTTGTAACTGTTGGTCTGAAAACAAATTGTCGATTAAATTTACAGTACCACCTGTCTGAGGCAGGGAATAACCTGAGGAATCCCGCTTTTCCCATTCGCTGATTCTGTCGTTTATCTTTTCAAATTGTACTAAGGCTCCCCATTTCAGTGTGTTGTTTTTTAACCGGGATATACCGTAATGACCTACGTTCATGATGTTGGAACGTAAACGGTTTCTTGCATGTTCGTGATAACGTCCTACAGACATTGCGGATGAAATATTATCTCCGGCATCTTCGGCTCCGTTTTCACTTAACCAGTATTCTCCCGAAATATCATAACTTTCTTCTTCTTTACTGTTGAAAGCAGAAGCTTGTAAACCTACTTCCGTATTATCATTCGGTTGGTATTTAAGGGTAAGTGCTCCAAACATAGTCTGGAATTTATCTCTTTCTTGTCCGTCAAAGTATACGGTGAAATTCTTTGGGTTTGAAATAGTGCCAAAAGTGGTTTCCCTGTTATGAGGTATGAATTTATAATTGTTTACCGACAAGTTGCCTAAAAAGTTGACTTCCCATTTCGGTGCCGGTTTATAGGTCATATATGTTTGTGCATCTATAAAGTTCGGGTCATATTCGGCATCTGTATCCATTGTTTTTAATAATGTGCGGCCTGTTTTATAACGGATGCCCGTTACCTGTGTAAATTTACCGGAAGCACTTCCAACATAAGCACTGGCTCCTAATAAACTGGCAGAAACCGAACCTTCAAGCGCTTTTGGTTTTTTATAAGTGATATCCAGAACCGAACTCATCTTGTCTCCGAAACTGGCTTCAAAACCTCCGGCTGCAAAATTTACGGATTCGGTTAAGTCCGGATTAATAAAACTTAGCCCTTCCTGTTGCCCTGAACGGATTAATAGAGGACGGAATACTTCAATGCCGTTTACATAAACAATGTTTTCGTCATAACTGCCTCCACGTACGGAGTATTGTGAACTTAATTCGTTGTTGGATGACACTCCGGCAAATGTAACTACAAGACTTTCTATACTTCCTCCTGCCGGGTCGGGAAGTAATTTTATTTTGTCGGCATTCATTGTTTCCATTGTTGTAGTCTGCTTACGAATGGCAGTGACGGAAACTTCATTCAACTCTAAGGCTGTATAATTCATTTGCACGTTTAACCTCATGTCTGTGATTGCCTGAGGTATTATTCTTTCGGCTTTATTATATCCGAGACAGGAATATATGAGGGCAATCGAGTCTCCTGATGCAACAGATATGGAATAGTATCCTTTTTCATTAGTCATGGCTCCGTTTAAAGTTCCTTTAACCCGGATGTTCACCAATTCCAAAGGATTACCGTCCGCATCACGAACGTATCCGGTTACTTTTATATGTCCTTGCCCGAAAGCACTTAATGATAGTAATATAAATAGCAGTGCAGCTATCGCACGAATCTTCATAATCTATATATTATAGAGTTACTAACGAGAAAAAAGAAGGAAGCGTATATAATACGTGCAAAAAATTATATTTATATTTGCAAAATATGACTTAAAAGTCCGTACAAAGGAATATAAAAATGGGAAATTTCACAACACTTATAAAGAATAGAAGAAGCACCCGGAAGTTTACGGAAGAATTGCTCTCTCCTGAACAAGTAGAACTTATATTGAAAGCAGCCTTAATGTCTCCTGCTTCTAAACGGAGTAATCCGTGGCAGTTTGTTGTTGTCGAAGATAAAGAGATGCTGAAAAAGCTGGCAGCTTGTAAAAAGAACGGTTCTTCTTTTTTGGAAGGTTGTGCCTTGGCTGTGGTTGTTCTTGCAAATGTAATGGAGAGTGATGTCTGGATTGAGGATACTGCCGTTGCTTCTATTTATATGCAGTTGCAGGCAGAAGACCTGGGGCTGGGGAGTTGTTGGTGCCAGATTCGTAATCGTCAGACAGAAGATGATATGGATTCCAGTCAGTACGTACGTAATCTGTTTAACATACCTTATCAACTGGAAGTGTTATCAATAATAGGTTTCGGTTATAAAGACCAGGCACGTAAACCTTTTGATGAATCTCATTTACAATGGGAAAAAATTCATTTGGGCACTTTTAAAATGCCAGGGGAAAACGAAAATGCGGTAAAATGAGAATTGTATTTGTTGGTGCCGGAAACTTAGCTACCCGTTTGTCTTTGGAAATGCACCGGGCAGGAATGATTGTTGAACAGGTTTATAGTCATACTACGGAGCATGCAAAGAGTTTGGCTGAAAAGTTGAATTGTCCGTGGACAACAAACTTGACTGAAATAAAGTCTGATGCCGATTTGTATGTTTTTTCTCTGAAAGATTCAGTTCTTCAGGGAGTTATTGCAGGGGTGAAGTCGAATAATGGATTGTGGGTGCATACGGCAGGAAGTATGCCGATGAGTGTTTTTGAAGGATATGCAAATCGTTTTGGTGTGCTTTATCCATTACAGACTTTTAGTAGGGAACGTGAAATAGGTTTTAAGACTATACCTTTTTTTGTGGAGGCTAATTCGGAAAAGGATAAAAATGTTTTACAGGAAATAGCGAGTGCTTTGTCGGAAGATGTCCGGTATTTATCTTCAGAGAAAAGAAAATACCTGCATCTCGCAGCTGTATTTGCTTGCAATTTTACAAATCATATTTATACTTTAGCTGGTAAAATAGTGGCAGAGCAAGAAATACCAATGAATGTACTGTATCCCTTAATAGACGAAACGGCTGCGAAGGTACATGAAATGCCGCCCCGGGATGCACAGACCGGACCGGCAATCCGGTATGATGAAAACGTAATTAATAAACATCTGGCGATGTTGAATGATCAGGACATGAAAACGATCTATCAACTTATGAGCCGGAGTATACATAAGGAGGCCCAAAATGAGTAATATCAATTATGACCTTACAAAGATTAAAGCTTTCGTGTTTGACGTAGACGGTGTCTTATCTTGTGATGTAATCCCGTTGCATCCAAATGGAGACCCTATGCGTACTGTCAATATAAAAGATGGATATGCCTTGCAGTTGGCTGTAAAGAAAGGGTATCATGTTGCCATTATAACGGGCGGTTATACTGAAGCTGTTGAAATTCGTTTCTCCCGCTTGGGTATAAAACATATTTATATGAAGAGTGCAATAAAGATCCATGATTTTAATGATTTTATGGAAAAAACAGGCTTGTTGCCAGAGGAGGTAATGTACGCCGGTGATGATATTCCGGATTATGATGTCATGAAACTTGTTGGTTTGCCTGTCGCCCCTGCAGATGCAGCTCCGGAGATTAAAAGCATAGCAAAATATATTTCCTTGAAAAATGGAGGTTGCGGTGTAGCGCGTGATGTAATAGAGCAAACATTAAAGGCACAGTCTCATTGGATGAGTGAAGAAGCTTTTGGGTGGTAATGTAATGCAGAAAAGGAGTGGTTATGTTGGATAATTTGAATAACTATAAGATTATATTGGGTTCTAATTCTCCTAGGAGAAAAGAGCTTTTGGCTGGGTTAGGTGTGGCATTTGAAGTTCGTACTATACCTGATATAGATGAGTCATATCCCAGTTCATTACAAGGAGAAGAAATACCGGAGTATATAGCAAGAAAGAAGGCTAATTCATACTTAGATAAACTGGCTGATGATGAGCTGTTGATAACCGGCGATACTATAGTGTGGACATTTACTGAAGTAATGGGGAAACCTGCAAACAGGGAAGAAGCTATTTCGATGCTTTCTAAATTATCCGGCCACGTACATGAAGTTGTAACGGGCGTTTGTATTGTAACAAAAAGAAAACAGGAAACGTTCTCGGTTTCTTCTGCCGTCTGTTTTGCAGAATTATCAATGGAAGAGATTGAATATTATGTAGATAATTTCCATCCGTTTGATAAAGCGGGAGCGTATGGTATTCAAGAATGGATCGGATATGTTGGTGTTGAGGCTATTAACGGATCGTTTTATAATGTAATGGGTTTGCCAATCCAACGTCTTTATAGAGAACTGCAAAAATTCTAATTTAATTGGGTTCTTGTGTCTTTCTGATAATACTCTATTTGGTTCAGGGTTTTTGCTAATGCGGGAAGTATAGGCAAAACCTGCGGATTTTCCGGATCCCATCCCGGATCGTCAATAATCATATCCGATAGAGAATCTGCGTGAATAAATAGTATATGAGATGCTGTTACTGCAGTTGCTATATAATCTGTGTTGGCAGATAACAGAACAAAATGCCCTTCGTTTATTTCAATTTTTGATTTATTATTACTATTGATAATAATGCTCCCGGAAGAGACAAATAATAATAAGTTATTATTTAGCTTCCCTTTTAGTAATATTTTTCCGGCATTTACATCTTTACATTCTAATTGGCTTGCATATTTTTCCATCTTGAGATTAAGGGTTTTCTAGAATAGATAATGTTTGTCGATTAGGGAGATATTGCACCATTCCTTTAGAATACTCTATCTGCTGCTTGCCATTCTCATCCGAATAAATAATAAAATATTCTATTTCCGGTAGCGTATTTGCTATTTTACGGACTTGTTCCAGCCCCATTGCCATAAATGCTGTGGCGTAAGCATCTGCAGTCATGCAATCGTTTGCTATAATCGTTGCACTTAATATGTTTTTTTCTGCCGGGTATCCGGTTCTGGGATCAATTGTGTGGGCATATTTCTTTCCGTCTTTTATGTAAAAATTGCGGTAATTGCCTGATGTTGCAATTCCCCCTTTTTTACAAAGTTGTACCACTTCTTCAATTTCATTCTGAATACCTGTGGATTCATCTTCCGGTTTATTAATTCCTATGCGCCAGCAATCTCCATTAGGATTAACTCCGCTCATTGTTACTTCACCACCAATTTCCACCATATAGTTGGTAACTCCTTCCCGTTCTAGTAAACGGGCAATAATATCACATGCATACCCTTTTGCGATAGCGGAGCAATTTAGCATGAGTCTGGGATCGTCTTTAATTATATTTTTGTCTTTTAAGCGGACTTTCTTATAACCGACAAACTGTTTAATGCTGTCAATCATGTTTGGGGTAACACTATCCATTTTGCTGAAACCGAATCCCCATAAATTGACTAAAGGAGCACAGGTTATATCAAAGACTCCGTTTGTTTTATCTGAGATTTCGCTGGCTTTAAGGAACACCTCGGAAAACCATTCGTCAACTTTGATAGAGTCGTTGTTGTTTATACGTGAAATAATCGAATTAGGATTAAACGGATTCAGTGAATGATTGAAGTCCTGGAATTCTTTATCTATGGCCGTTGTTAATGGTTTTGGCGATTGATATTTGATGTGATAGAGCGTATGAAATACGCTACCACTATCTTCGTAGTACTGACTTTGATTAGTGCAAGCAGTTAATAAAAGAACACCCAGACTTATAAGAAGGCTTACTCTTTTACTCATATTGAGATATTTGTTGCCGCAAAGATATAAAAAATATTCAGATTCAACCGATCCCGGTGTTTTTAAGATTAATTGTCCGGATCAATTGAAAAACAGATGTTCGATAAGTATTTTTGTTCCAATGCCTATTAATATGAGACCACCGATAATATCCAGTTTCAGGTCTATTTTTCTCCCGAAGTGGCTGCCAAAATAAACACCAGTGGCCGATATGATAATGGTAACGATGCCTATTGTTGTTGCTAATAAAAGTAGAGGTTGGTTAAGTAATGCCAACGAAATCCCTATAGCTAGTGCATCTATACTCGTTGCAACTGCTAATCCGCATAAAGTTTTGTTGCAAAGGGGATTGAACTTGCAATCTTCGGATTCAGCTTTTGTGCTTTCATAAATCATTTTTCCTCCCAGATAGAGTAGGAGGGAGAACGCTATCCAATGGTCGAAAGCTTGTATATATTTCTGGAATCCTAGCCCTGCAAAATAGCCTGCGATAGTAAAACAGGCCTGAAATATCCCCATTACCATTGCTATTTTTGCAACATTACCGAATGTGCATTTTTTTATAACAGCTCCACCTGTTACAGAGACTGCCAAACTGTCCATGGACAGGCCAACAGCCAGAAGTAGGATTTCTATAAATGTCATTTGTTAAAATGTTTCCAGTTTTACTGTTTCTTCAATTGCCTTCCGCTTTTTGGGTGTCTCGTCGAACAATGAAGGAGTTGCCGGATAGCCGATAGGTATGATTACTATTGGCTCAACTGTTTCCGGTATATTGAAATGTTTTTTACAAAGTGCAGTGTCAAAGTTACAAACCCAACAGCTTCCCAATCCTTGTTCGGTTGCCGAAAGGCATATATGTTCAGCTGCGATGGCTGCATCAATATCCATGTAATCTTTGCCGTCATTGCGTTTCCACGATTGACTTTGGTCTCCACAAACGACGATAAAACAGTTTGCCGATTTAAACCATTCTCTCGGATAACACTCCTGCAACTTTCTGCATCCGCTTTCTTTTTTTACAATAAGGAAATACCACGGCTGATAGTTGACGGCAGAAGGAGCTAAGCGTGCCGCTTCCAGTATGTAGCTTATCTTTTCGTCTTCAACAGGAGATGATGAATAGTTACGAATGGAACATCGTTTCTTTATTAATTCCAACAAATTCATATTTCAGATTCAATCTTATAATGATTTCTGTTGGGTGAATTTCGGGAGATCAGTTCTCCGATAAATCCTGCCAAAAACATTTGTGTCCCAACAATCATTGCTGTAAGTGAAACGTAGAAGTATGGAGAGTTTGTTACTAAAGGTCTTAAATCTCCGTTGATTATGGATATTAGCTTAGCACTTAGTACAATTACCAAAGCAATAAAGCCGATCAGAAACATTACGCTTCCCCACAGGCCGAAAAAGTGCATCGGTTTCTTTCCGAATTTGGAAGTAAACCATAACGTAATTAAATCAAGATAACCATTAACGAAACGGTTCAATCCGAATTTTGTCGTTCCGTACTTACGTGCCTGATGCTGTACTACCTTTTCCCCGATTTTATGAAATCCTGCAATTTTTGCCAGGTAGGGGATATAGCGGTGCATGTCGTTATATATCTCAATGTTTTTTATAACGATGCTTTTGTATGCTTTAAGTCCGCAGTTGAAATCATGAAGGTTATTGATTCCTGAAAATTTACGGGCCGTGGCATTGAATAGCTTTGTTGGTATGGTTTTAGAGAGCGGGTCATAGCGCTTCTTTTTCCATCCGGAAACCAAATCATACCCGTCTTCCTTTATCATTCTGTATAGTTCGGGTATTTCGTCCGGACTGTCTTGCAGATCGGCATCCATTGTGATAACAACGTCTCCCTGCGTACGTTCAAAACCGCAGTTTAATCCAGGCGATTTTCCGTAATTCCGGCGGAATTTAATAGCTCTTACAATTTCCGGCTCTTTCTTTTTTAAATCTTCAATCACTTCCCAGGAGTTGTCTGTGCTCCCGTCATTTATGAATATGACTTCATAACTGAATTTATGTTCTTTCATAACCCGATCTATCCATGCGAATAATTCCGGCAAAGATTCGGCTTCGTTATACAACGGAATAACTACTGATATGTCCATTTAATTTGTTATTGTTTATTCTTCCTGGCTCTTTTGTGTGATAGCGCCTGATGCATTGTTTCTGCACAGAAGAGCCGCTACCGGTATAGACAATACGATACCATAAAATATATTGTTGAAAATACCCTGAATAGCCATGTGTATCGGAGAAAAATTCATATTGCTGACCGATTCGATGACTTCGGTATTTACATTTGTGTTTTTTAACGTGTCAATTGCCTGATTTATTACATTTGGTAAAAAATTTGGCGGTGCTATAAATTGATAGAATACGAAGTGTTCAAGAGAAACGATTAATGCTGCAAAGAAATATATCATTGTTCCGAAACGCCATGCGTGGAAAAAGCTTATTTCTCCTCCTATTTCTTCTTTATACTTTTTGGTAAGATGATAAGCAAAGAACGGGACGGCTAGAGTCAGCAGTATGTATACATAGTTTAGTATGGAGGCTGAGCCACTGAAAATAAAGAATAAATACTTTACTACCCAGAATATTCCCATTATAAACCCGTAGGTCATTGCATCTTTAATTAGTAAACTCTTGTTTTCTCCCATGATGTAAGCATATTTGAATTCTTAATCACAAAGATAGTATTATTATGATAATGTACAAGAATATTGTCTATAAAATAGAAAAAGGAAGCCCTTGCAGAACTTCCTTTTTTGTTATTTTTGAGCCTCTTGTCGGATTCGAACCAACGACCCCGAGATTACAAATCACGTGCTCTGGCCAACTGAGCTAAAGAGGCAGGTGGGTAAGCTTACTACATCGCGCCGCTACAACCAAGTACCCTTGCTGCGGTCAAGCCCTGGGGGATTCCGAGGGAGCATGCCGTATAGGACTTACCCGGGTGCAAAAGTAGATATTATTTTTTACAATGCAAGTTTTTTGAGCTGTGTTAAGTAATATTTGTTTCTAACAGATTGGTTACCTATATGTTTTATGAGTGTTAAAAAGTGTTTGATTGTCTCTGCTAGGAAAATCCGGGTGTGTTTGGCTTTGTTTTTCTTCTCTGGCAAAATGAATGTTGACAATGTCCTATTAGTTAAATATCGGAAAGAAGATATGTACTTTTACACTATGTCGTTTGGACAATTCTTAAATAATCTTGTACCTTTGCAATTCAAAAATCAATAACACTATAAACGATGGGTGGTTTTTTTGGCACTATTTCTAAATCGGCTTGTGCTACCGACTTGTTTTACGGCACAGATTATAATTCTCATCTGGGAACCCGCAGAGGCGGTATGGTAACGTTGCACAACGGAGTTTTTAGACGTTCAATCCACAATCTTGAAAATTCATATTTTCGGACACGTTTTGAGAGCGAGTTAGACAAATTTGAGGGAAATTCGGGGATCGGTATTATCAGTGATACGGATCCGCAGCCTATATTCATAAACTCTCATTTGGGTAAATATGCGGTTGTGACGGTTGCAAAAGTGAATAATCTGAAGGAACTTGAAGTGGAGTTACTGGAAAGAGGACGCCATTTTTCCGAACTCAGTTCGGGTAGTATTAATCAAACCGAATTGATCTCATTGCTTATTTCGGAAGGAAAAACGTTTGTAGATGGCATTGAAACTGTATTTGAGAAAATAAAAGGTTCGTGCTCTATGTTGATCCTTACCGAAGATGGTATTATTGCTGCACGCGATAAATACGGACGCACTCCTCTTTTAATAGGGAAAAAAGAAGGTGCTTTTGCTGCATCCAGCGAACCTAGCAGTTTCCCTAATTTGGGATTTGAATTGGAATATAATGTGGGACCCGGAGAAATCGTTATGTTGAAGGCTGATGAAATGGTACAACTCCGTAAACCAAATAAGAAGATGCAGGTATGTTCATTCCTTTGGGTTTATTATGGATATCCGGTTTCAGAGTACGAAGGTGTAAATGTTGATGCCTCCCGCTATGCTAGTGGTATAGCAATGGCTAAAAAGGATACGGTGGATGCGGACTATGTTTCCGGCATTCCTGATTCCGGTATTGGTATGGCGTTGGGCTATTCGGAAGGTAAAGGTATTCCTTACCGTCGGGCTATTGTGAAATATACGCCAACATGGCCGCGTAGTTTTACCCCCTCTAACCAGGCTGTGCGTGATTTGGTTGCAAAAATGAAATTAATTCCGAATCGTACATTGCTTCGTGACAAACGTGTGATTTTTTGTGACGACTCAATAGTGAGAGGTACTCAGTTGCGTGATAATGTCAATATATTGTATGGATACGGAGCTAAAGAGGTGCACATGCGTATCGGATGTCCTCCTATTTTGCATTCTTGTCCGTTTTTGGGTTTTTCGGCTTCCAAGTCGGATTTGGAATTGATTGCCCGCCGTATCATTAAAGAACTTGAAGGCGATGATGCTAAAGATTTGGATAAATATGCAGAGACCGGGTCGGAGCAATATACAAAACTGGTGGAATGTATCAGAAAAAAATTGAATATTACAACTTTGAAGTTCAATACTGTTGAAGATCTCATAGCTTCGATAGGATTGCCGAAAGAATGTGTTTGTACACATTGCTATAATGGATCGAGTTGTTTTTGATGAATACAGATAATTTTGTCTATCTTTATAGCATTAATATAAAGAACTAAAAGAGGTAAATCATGAATTTGATAGACAGATTTTTAAAATACGTTACGTTCGATACACAATCGGATGAAGAGACGGGGAATACTCCTAGTACACCCGGACAACTTGTGTTTGCCCAGGAATTAGTAAAAGAACTGAAAGAAATAGGGTTGGAGGATATAACATTGGATGATAAAAGTTATCTGATGGCTACACTTCCTGCTAATACAACGGCGGATATTCCTACCATTGGTTTTGTTGCACACTTAGATACTAGCCCGGATATGTCGGGCAAAGATGTGCAACCGCGTATTGTTACTTATAAAGGTGGGGATATTGTGTTGTGTGCTGAAGAAAATATTGTTTTATCATCATCCATGTTCCCGGAACTGAACGATTATAAAGGGCAGGATATTATTGTAACCAATGGTAAAACATTGCTAGGCGCAGACGATAAAGCAGGTGTTGCTGCTATAATATCTGCTGTAAAATATTTGAAAGACCATCCTGAAATTAAACATGGAAGGATTCGTATAGCCTTTACTCCTGATGAGGAGATCGGTCAGGGAGCGGATCATTTTGATGTGAAAAAGTTTGATTGTGAATGGGCTTATACTATTGATGGCGGTCAGATTGGAGAATTGGAATACGAAAATTTCAATGCAGCGGGAGCTAAGGTGACTTTTAAAGGATTGAATGTTCATCCCGGATATGCTAAGGATAAGATGCTGAATGCATGTTTATTGGCAACCGAGTTTGCTTCCTGGTTACCTGTATCTCAACGCCCTGAACACACAACAGCCTATGAAGGTTTTTTCCATCTTACAGGGATGAATGGCACAGTGGAGAGTGCTACGCTATCTTATATCGTCCGCGATCATACACGTTCTTTGTTTGAACAAAAGAAAGAACAATTACGTATGTTGGTTAAACGTATGAACGAAATGCATCCGGGTAGTACAACTCTGGAACTTCGCGATCAATATTATAATATGCGTGAGGTAGTTGAACCTAAGAAATTTATTGTCGATTTGGCTTTTGAAGCGATGGAGGCTGTAGGTGTTACTCCACTTGTTAAGCCTATTCGCGGAGGTACGGATGGTGCCCGTTTATCATTTATGGGATTGCCATGCCCGAATATCTTTGCAGGAGGTCTTAATTTTCATGGACGTTATGAGTTCCTGCCAGTTCAGTCTTTAGAAAAAAGTATGCAAACTATAATTAAAATAGCAGAGCTTACAGCTCAAAAATCTTAAACACGAAAATAACATGAAAACAACTCCGTTTACCGACGTGCATATTGCACTCGGAGCAAAAATGCATGAATTTGCCGGTTACAACATGCCGATTGAATATACCGGTATTATTGATGAACACATGACCGTAGTGGAGGGTGCAGGTGTATTTGATGTATCTCACATGGGAGAATTTTGGGTAAAAGGCCCGAATGCATTGGCTTTTATTCAGGGTATTACTTCAAATGATGCTTCCGTATTGCCGATTGGTAAAGCCCAATATACTTGTTTCCCTAATGATAAAGGCGGTATTGTAGATGATCTTTTAGTTTACCATTATGAACCGGAAAAGTATTTATTAGTTGTAAATGCCGGAAATATAGCGAAGGATTGGGATTGGTGCGTAAGCCATAACACAGTGGGAGCAGAGCTTGAGAACTCATCGGATCGCATTGGCCAGTTGGCCATTCAGGGACCTAAGGCAACAGAAATATTGCAGCGTCTTACTCCGGTTGATTTATCTTCTATTCCTTATTATTCATTTTTAGTAGGAGAATTTGCCGGTTGCAAGAATGTTATTATATCCAATACAGGTTATACCGGTGCAGGCGGTTTTGAGTTGTATTTCTATTTGGACGATGCTATGACTATCTGGAATGCAATTTTTGAAGCTGGCAAACCTGAAGGTATTAAACCTATCGGATTGGGAGCTCGTGATACTTTACGTCTGGAGATGGGCTTCTGCCTGTATGGAAACGATTTGGATGACACGACCTCTCCAATCGAAGCCGGCTTAGGATGGATTACTAAGTTTGTAGACGGAAAGAACTTTACAAACCGTACAGAATTAGAACGTCAGAAGAAAGAAGGCGTAACCCGTAAGTTGTGTGCCTTTGAGCTGGTTGAAAAAGGTATACCCCGCCACGGATACGAAATTGTTGACGGTAATGACAGTGTAATAGGTGTAGTAACTTCAGGTACTATGTCTCCTGTTCTGAAGAAAGGTATCGGTATGGGATATGTGAAACCTGAGTTTGCAAAAGCTGGTACTGAGATATTTATTAAGGTACGTAATAAAAATCTGAAGGCTCAGGTTGTAAAGGCACCATTCCGAAAATAGTGCAGGCCTGTCGGAAAACAGAATATTTGTAATAAATAAAAAAGTGCACCCGAATAGTTGATTTCAACCTACAGGTGCACTTTTTATTTATTTGAGAGGGAACGATAGCTTTTTACTGTAAGCTTTTTTCAATACATTTTTGAAAGAAGGTATGTTGATGCCTTCATTATAAAAAAAGATTTCACCGGCTACACCAAGCTCTCTGTTTATCCTGAGTTGGGTTTCTAGTAGTTCCGGTGTCATATTGGAGTTGCCACCTTCCATTAAAATTATACCTGGTGCGAATAATTGTTTCGGATTGTTTTTGTCAAGGTAACTTAGTACTTCAGATAATGTAAGACGATAGGAATCTGCCGAATATCGGTAGCATTGTACGGCAAGTAAATCACATTTTCCGTCTTTGCACCATTGAGGCCAGTCTTGCATTAGTTTCTCTTCGCACCAAGGGTATGGATTCGGGGCGAAGCTAACCATAATATCCGGATTTTTATTTTTAACTTTTGCATGCAACTTCCGTGCGAAAGTGTTTAGTATTTCCAATCGCCAGTTTACCCATTCTTGGTTGTTATAATCAGTTGGAGGAAGAGTTCCGTTGTGCTGGCTTTGATATAATGAAACTGTATAAACATCATAGCCTGAATTTCTAGGCATAGCCGGCAAACGATCATCTCCTTGAACTCCGTCGATATCCGGGTAAAGAGTAATGGCCTCT
Source organism: Parabacteroides chinchillae (assembly GCF_900108035.1). Taxonomy (GTDB): domain Bacteria; phylum Bacteroidota; class Bacteroidia; order Bacteroidales; family Tannerellaceae; genus Parabacteroides; species Parabacteroides chinchillae. The sequence goes on along the minus strand of NZ_FNVS01000001.1, from coordinate 423,057 downwards.
TCTATTAGTTCGATCATAAAATTCTGAACGGCAGGATTATATGCATTGAAATAGTAATCGTGATTGTTGTAGTTTGCCGGTTCTTGCAGGTTGTTAATACCAAGCCAATGCGGGTTTTTTGCCAATATAGGATTTTCTTTACCAATAGGTCGTCCTTCTCCCATAAAACCATATTCAAACCAGAAAAAAACTTTGATATTGTATTTATGCGCTTCATCGATTAAATCTCTTACGGGATCATTTGTCGGACTTTGGTAATCTTTTATGTAATCTGTTAAGAGATAACATTCTTCAGGAGTTTTATAAGTACTGTAATTCGTAAGGACTTTGCTTTTAAAAACCGTTTTGGTTTCGGCATAAGAAACGAGAAAAACAGAGTTCATATTTAATTCATCCATTGACTGGACAAAATCTTTTACACCTTGATAAGTATGTAATACGGATGTGAATCTGGGTGCGGGTATCCATACACCCCGGATGCCTTCTTCTGCAGCTTTGCTTTGCACGCTGAACGAAAAGAGCAGATTTACTATTAAAACCAATGTAAATAATGTGCGGTTCATATTGTTTGATATTTGTGGTTTGAAGTACAAATATATATGATTTACTGATAACAAAGAAGTCTTGAAACCTGAATAAAAGCGAAAGGCGATGCTCCTCACGGAGCACCGCCATCCTTATTATAGAAAAGTTGGACATGTTAATAAGTTGTTCCCTGGAAAATATTTGAGTCAGAGTATGGTAGTAATGTACCTGTCATTGTCAGATTTCTACCTGAGAAATTCGGGTCTACAGTAACGGTTGCATTATTTGAACCATTGATAAGAACCAAGTTCACAGTTGCAGAAATAAATGTACCCATAACACTCATGCTTAGATATACATTTCCTTTGTCATCTTGTTTGGTCTGTATATTAGAAGCCATACCTTGTACGGTGATACCGCCTAATCCGTTAGGACCAGGGTTTGGGTTCATAGTAGACGCGATTTGTACCATTGCCTGCCCGTTGTTCAACGACACAAAGTTAGTATTAGAGTTTACATAGTATACAGGTCCGTTCATTGGTTGTATGCTATTTGCTTCCAATACGAAAGATTGATTATTGATTGCTTGTACGGCCGAATTGAACTCTTGCGCGTCCATGATAGCATCTTGTGCTAATCTTTCTTGTTTCTTTACTTCTCTTTCTACTTTTTTGGCTGCTTTTTCTACTGATTTCTGAGCCTTAATCTGAGTCATTCCGCACATTGATACGGCAAGAACGACGATGAAACTTACAATTCTCTTCATAAGATTTAGTTTTAAAACGGTTTTAAATTGTATAGATTAAACATGGACGACGGGAAAAAGTTCAAATAATCTACTAATTTTGTCGGAAATAATATGCTAGTATGAAGATAGATGTATGTTTCTCTCCTGCATTGTATCAGGTTTATCACGACCCTGAATCGGTTGTCGTTGTGGTAGATATTTTTAGGGCGACAACAACAATGGCTGCCGCTTTCCGGAATGGTGTGCGAACTATTCGTCCGGTTGCTACTATTGAAGAGGCACAAACATATAAAGCTGAAGGTTGGCTGGTTGGGGCCGAACGAAATGTAAAGAAATGCGATTTTGCTGATTTTGGTAACTCTCCATTCGATTATACTCCGGAGAAAATATCGGGGCATGATGTTGTTTTCACTACGACAAACGGAACCAAGGCTATTACTGTAGCAAAAGATGCATACCGGGTTATAACCGGTGCATTTGTAAATTTAAAGGCTGTTGCTGATTATTGCTTGCTCCACCAACACAATGTTGTTGTTTTGTGTTCTGGCTGGCAAGATAAAATAAATATAGAGGATACTACTTTTGGTGGAGCTTTGGTTGATTTGCTGGTTAAATCAGGCCAATACGTTCCGGGTAGTGATGCTGCTTTAATTGCACGTGATATGTGGAACGCCCATAAAGATGACCTTCTGTCATATATGAAAGAGACGGATCATATGGCACGTTTGGTTGCGAAGCATTTGGAGGATGCAGTTCCTTATTGTCTTATTCCGGATAGTGTTTCTTATGTGCCGGAACTTGAAGTACAAGAGAATATTTTAATTTTACATTGATATATTATGGATCAACAACACATTTCGAAAATACGTTTTGGTGTAGTAGGAACCAATTTTATTACGGACTGGGTGATTGCCGGTGCGCAGCAGGATGAACGTTTTGAGCTTGTTGCTGTTTATTCGCGAACACAAGAAACAGCAGATGCATTTGCTGCTAAATATCAAATTCCATATACGTTTACGTCTTTGGAAGAAATGGCTGAAAGTCCGGTAATTGATGCTGTTTATATTGCATCCCCAAACTTCCTGCATGCTTCACAAAGTATTTTATGTATGAAACATGGTAAACATGTTTTATGTGAAAAACCTTTAGCTTCCAATGCTAAAGAGGCGGCAGAAATGATAGAGGCTTCCCGTAAATATAACGTGACATTGATGGAAGCGATGAAACCTACGCTTACGCCGAATTTTCTTTCTGTACGCGAAAACCTGAATCGGATAGGGGTGATTCGTCGTTACTTTTCTTGTTATTGCCAATATTCGTCTCGTTATGACAAATTTAAAGAAGGTATTGTTTTGAATGCTTTCAATCCGGAGCTTTCCAATGGAGCGATGATGGATATCGGTATTTATACTATTTATCCAATGGTTGTTTTATTTGGCCGTCCTAAAAGGGTGGAAGCAACGGGAGTTGTTTTATCATCGGGTGCAGATGGCCAGGGGGCTGTCAATTTTGAATATGACGGTATGAATGCTACAGTTTTATATTCAAAGATTGCTAATTCTTCTCTGCCGACGGAGATACAAGGAGAAGATGGAAATATAACTCTTGACCGGATTAATATAATCAGTCATGTAACTTATGCGCCTCGTTTAGTGGCAGCTTCGGGTAGGGGACCTGCTCCCGAGTCTGAGAATGTAAGTGCAACGACCGATAAAGATGAATATTTCTATGAAGTAGCCGAGTTTATCAACCTGATACTTTCTGGACACAGGGAGTCTGCAATTAATAGCCATACGAATTCGTTGATCACTTTGGAAATTATTGATGAAGTACGACGCCAGTTAGGTATTGTTTATCCGGCAGATATTGAAAAATAAATAAGACGATCCGGTCAATAGCGAATTATGTTTCAACGGTAAAGACCATAATATCTTTACCGTTGAGGCATATTATTCATAGAGGTATTCCCGGGTGAAATAGCGGTTTATAAATTGCCAGTCATCATGAATGATGGCTTTGCCTCTTTCCACACTGACTGTACTTTTGGTTTGGGCATCTGCTAACATCCCTTTTTCTTCTAAAATTTTTAGCATAGAGGGAGTGCAATGTCCTACAATGAAGAATGACAGTCCTTTTTCGCCGGCAAGTTTTTCGTCATAAAAAGGATTGTTCTCATCTTTTATAGCTTCGATATTTGTATCCATAAACATAAGGCCATCTTCGGGAGTAGCATAAATAGCCAGTTTTTTACCTCTTAATCTTTCAAGAAAGTGAAATTCTTTATCTAATGAAATCCCTACTTTTTCTGTTAAGAATTCTTTTATTTCATTTAGGTCTTGGGAGTAAACAAGTAGTTTTCCGTCTGCTGCTTTTTTAAACTTCTCATAGCTTTCGAGGTTCTTGCTTTTTATTTCATCCGATATCATTTTGTAAGTGCTTTTTTCGACAACTAGCTTAAAGGCATTTGTATCCGGATGTGTTGCCGGCAGAATTCGATAGAGCCATTCCGGAGAGGTGAGTGCTAATAATGCCGTATGATCGGTATAAGCAAGAAACTGATGTTGCTGTATGATTATTCTGTTTATATTTTCTTGGTATGGATCTTTCTGTAATATCTCTTTAACCCGCTCCGTTAATTCCAAAGAGTGATCGGTAAAAAGATATGAATTATAATGAAACCAGAAAAGCAATTCTTCGTAACGGCCCGGCTCGGTATAGGATATTTCCGGACTGAATAATTTCTGTAGTGTTTCATTTTCGGGTGCAGTTGTCCATTCATCACAGAATAACTGATAGATTAGCTTGCCTGTTTTTTCGTTTGTTGCATTGTCCGGATTTACAAATGTACTTTTACGATAGCCATGATATTGTTGTGTATAATGCCAAAGTAGGAAACGGATATCTTCCAGATTCACTTCATCGTCATAGTAATGGTCGTCGGGGGTATAAAACGGCAGATATTTGCCGAACATTTCTTTGTGAGTGGTGATGAAAGTACGCCATATGTTTGTTTGTGAAATCACATCTTCAAAATAAGCAGCCATCCTAGTACAGATTTGTTTTGGTTCATCATCTTCAAATGAAAAAATCAACCCAGTCTTCTCCATAATATCGTAGATTCGGTTGGCTATGTTTGTATAGTAAAGGTCTGTAGTACCAGACTGTTTGTATGGATGCAATTGCAGCCAGTCGTTTGGATAAATTTTAATGTTTTTCATGTATTTTACTATTATGAATTAACTATACAAATGTAACAATTTAATATGAGAAAGGCTACCTATCCTGTGATAAGTAGCCATAGAATTTACACCTTGTAAATCAAGTGAAAATTAGTATTTTGTGTTCTGAGGATCAAAGTTAGTCCATCCTTTCATCCAGTTGTCTGTGTCAGAATCACTTTTGAAAGCTCCGATATAATCAACTTTGTCAAAGAATGGGTCGTTTAGCATGGAATCGTTAAACAAGCCTGTATGTCCAAGCAACGGACTTCCTGATTTTGGACCGTAGTTGGGTGAAGAAGACATACTGTTCGGTTGATTCAGGCCAAGTTCTGTAATCTTTTCAAAATATTTGTTACCGGTTTGTGCAAGGAAAAATGTATGAGAAAAAGATATTTTGCCGGCATCTTCATTTGTTCCGTCTGTAGAAAATTGATCTTTCCATGATTTATTTACATCGGACCCCAATACGTTCATTTGTGCAAAGTAAAGGTTATTTAATTTTAAATCTCCGTTTGCCGCCCATGTTTGTGTCGTACCTTTTTGGTTATCCAATAATAACCCCACAGGATAGCCCATTGCTACTGAGTTGAAACAGTTTAGTTTGCTATTGCGACGGATTTGCATAGCAGCCTGGAATGTCCCCATTTTAGAACCGTTGTTCGGATATAAGTTTCCGGCGTTGATATAGTCGGATGTATTTGAGAAATCGTTGGCTTGTCCGATCGGACCGACAAAGGTAACGTTACTGAATGTACAGGTGGTAAACGGTGTCTTGGTGGAACCATCGGCATCGTTGTCCGATTCGAAACCATTAGATAAAGAAGTATCAGCTATCTTTGGATGGCGCACGCTTAGCAGAAATTGAAGTTTGCCGGAGAACCCGTTGTCGGTGTCAAACTCATCGTCCCAACCATGATAAGCTACCAGATATTTGCAGTTTACTGTACCTCCGAACCATTCATACGAATCGTCATTTGAATAGGAAACCTGCAGGTGGTCTACCTTCGTATTTCTTCCTACAGAGCCGAATGTAATACCATTAATTTCCTGGTCCTTTTCGAAAGGATAACCAGCAAATTCTACACGAACATAACTGATAATCCCTGAATTGTCATCGTCATTATCGCCTCCGTATTTACTTCTTGGACCACCCTCAATTGTTTTTTCTACTCCGTTGTTTTTGGCTTTACCGCAAATAATCAAACCACCCCAGTCTCCCGGACGGCGAGACCCTGGAGCTTGTTCAGAGGTAAAGACAATGGGAGCTTCAGCCGTGCCTTGCGCAAGCAATTTACCTCCACGTTCGACAATCAAAGCGGCTTTTGTTTCTTTATCTCCTTTAATGATGGTACCCGGCTCGATGTTCAATTCTACTCCGTCTGCTATATAGCACCATCCTTTCATGTGGTAAGTTCCTTTTTTTAGGGTGTATTTGCCTTTTGGCATTTCGAAGTTTTGATCTCCATTTCCTAATTGGGTCATGGTGCCGTCTTCAGCTTTAAACAACAAAATGTTTGCCAGTTCGTTTTCTTCCGGGGTTGGATCCGGAGAATTATTGTCATTGTTGTTGCTGCATGATGTGAGGGAAGCAATAAAAATTGCCGTAGTGAAGAATAAACTTTTCAATTTTACTTTTTTCATGTTCTCTTTGTTTAAGTAAATAATAAAGATGTATTTAATTTTAATTATAATAAGCTATAGCTCAGTGTAAGAAAGAAGTTTTTTCCCGGCTTGTACTGTTTTGTGATTTGTGTGCGTTCTTGAAGTATATTGTTTTTATCGAAGAACTTAGGATATTGGACAAATGTCACTTTTTCTCCCAGAAGATTGCGGATGCTGGCTTTAACTTCCCATCTCTTGGCAAATTTCTTACTGAAATTAATATCTATTGTATTCCGGGCCAGTTCGTATGTGTCGGGGAAATCATTGTTAATGGAGCCGTCCTCTGTCATGTCGGCATTGCCTACTTCCATGATACGTTTTCCGATCCGGTTGTAAAGTATGCTGGCATTAATGTCATATTGTTCGTTTTGATAAAAAAATCCGGTATTCATGATGTAAGGAGATTGTCCTTGCATAGCACGGTTTTTATCTTGACTCTTTTTTTCGAATTGTACATTGCTTTTAATATAAGCTCCGTTGAAATTCCAACTGAAATTTTTCAGACCTAAGAAATCCAGATTTTTTTTGATCTCAACTTCTATTCCGTAATTGTTGGCGCTTTTGGCATTGACATAGGTGTAGGTGTAGCTACCGCCATTATCTATGTATGTCCATTCGATCGGATTGTCGAAACGCTTATAAAAAAGAGCAACGGAAATTACTTCGCTGGCTGCCGGATAATACTCATAGCGAATATCTGCATTTTGTATGTAAGCAGGTTTCAGATCCGGATTACCCATTACACTGCTGAAAAGGTCGAAATCATAATATACAGAGTTAGACACCTCTCGGAATTCGGGGCGGTTTACTGACATACCATATGCCAGGCGCAGTTGGTTTTGCTCATTGAATTTGTAGCTTGTGTTCAGCGATGGGAACAGATGATTACTCGGATATTTATATTCTTTGGTTTTCCAGTCTTTGATTGTTGTATAACTGGTTAGTTTCATATTATTGTATTCATACCGGACACCGGCATAAATATCCAGTTTATTGACAGGTATGTTAATTCCCAGATAGCCGGCGGCGAGAATATTACTGCCTTTGTAACTGTTACGATTGTCGGTATCTTCGTAGATATAAACTTTGTTTGTACCAAAGTTGTCGGGGATTAGTATTTCATCGATAACATCCATATATTCGAATCCGGATGGCAAATTCTGGTTATTCCATCGGTAGTAAAAAGCACGGTTGTTGTATTCGCGATGACGATATTCTGTATAAGCTCCGGCTTTTAGTGTAGGTTGAAGATTCCCAATCTGAATTTCACGTTGGTAATTGACAGTTGCCGATCCGATATTTTCATCTAGTCTGTAGAAGAAGCGTTTTATTTCATTCTGGTCTATGCGCATTTCGCCTTCGTGGGGATCACCGGCAAAACCGTTTTCTTCGCGGTTAATAATGCGGCGGTCCGGTTGATTCTTATTGGCATAAGCATAGCCTATACTCCAATCTGTTTTGGATTTATCGTGATTGTGTGTGCCTGTGAATTGGCCGTTATAGGTTGTGCGGCTGCTATAGAAATATTCTTCTTGTTTTTGGATATATTGTCCGCTGTTGAACAGAATACCGTTTCTGGTGGTGTACCGGCTTTGTCCCAGTTGATTTATAATATTCTTGAATTCGTACTTGTCGTGGTCGTTGGGCATATAAGTGAAGTTTATCATCCCTCCGAGGCGAATGTCATTGCTATAAACATTATCAGTATATTTGTTTTTATAGTCAGGTTGGTCTTTGTCAACATCGTATAGACTATAACGGGCATTCAACATGTCATTTTGTGTCTTATAGGCGTTAGTGTAGTTAATAGCACTAATAATGGCAAAATTCTTGCCGTTTCCCAGATCGAATTTGTGGTTAAAAGATGCGTTTAGTCGTAAATCGGCAATGGGAGTCTTGGTTTTAACGCTCCAGTTGTTATTGAATCCGTTACGAGTGATATGCTCTACTGCTGTTTTGTTATTGTTGTCCAAACGATTTGTATAGAAACCTTCCAGTTTGCGTAATCCGCCATCAAAACCTAAGAAATCTGTTGCACTTCCCGGACTATACAGAAAATCTCTGAAATGTGTCTGGTCATTCATGCTTCCTCCTACGGAGACAGAAAAACCATTTTTGCCAGGAACATCTTTCGTATTTATTTTAATAAATCCTCCAGAGAAATCAGCCGGAATTTCAGGTGCCGGGCTTTTTACCACTACCATGTTATCTATTTGAGAACTAGGAATGATGTCGAAAGAGAAAGCGCGTGCATCTGCTTCCGAACTAGGTACGGCACTGTTGTTGATCCATACATTATTGTAACGTTGTGCCAGCCCTCGTACCATTACGAATTTTCCGTCAATAATAGAGATTCCGGGAATACGTCTGATTACCTCTGAGGCATCGCGGTCTTGAGTTCGGATAATTTGTTGTGCTGATATACCAGATTGAACCAAAAGACTAGCTTTTGTGGCTTTTAGCATAGCCAGATCCGTATTTTGCTTTACATGGGCAATAACTGTAACCCCTTCAAGAGCCAGACTGGCTTCTACCATTTCTGTATTCAGCACGGTTCTTTGTCCTTTAGTTACCGTAACATTACTTAATTTGACAGGAGTATAGGATATATATTTAATGTTGATTGTATATATTCCCGGATTTATATCGAGAATGACAAAGTTTCCATCCAGATCGGTTACAGTTCCTATACTGGTACCTTCTAATTGTATGGTAGCACCCATTAAAGGCTCTTTGGATGTTTTGTCAATAATAGTACCAGTTATAGAACCATTGCTATTGTCTGCTAGTCCCGTAAAGTTAGAGAAGAGTAATAAAAATAAAAAGAAATAAATCTTTTTGTAGATACTTTTCATACGTTTTCTTTCTTTATATAATTGTGCTGCAAAGATCGAACAGGTATATTACGAGGTTGCGACAGTTGTCAAACGAATTTTTTACAAGTCTGTTTCAAAAGAATGACAACTTTAACTGGTATGCCAGAAGGGGCATATGACATATGATTGTCATTTGTTTACAATGGTTTTGAAATAAGGCAGGGCTACTTTTGCGCACATATTAATTTTAGAAAAATTCTTATGATAAAGAAAGCATTTCCTGTTGCACTGTTTTCAATAATGTCAGCATCTACCTGCCTGGCTCAGGATTTGGTATTGAGTGAAGGGCAGTATTATACGGATGAGTCATTAATAAAGCTTTATACGGGGCGTTATACCGAATTTTATGATGACGGTATGCTTAAAATGGAATTGTACTTACAGGCGGGACGACCGGAAGGTACTTATGTCATTTATTATCCTGATGGAAAAACAGCGGAAATACGCGCTTATTATAAAGGACAGTTTCATGGGGAATGGCGTACATATAATGAAGAAGGAAATTTAATAGCATTAGCTACTTATCACGACGGCCAAAAAGATGGTCCGTGGCGAATCTGGAATGACAAAGGTATCCTGAAGTTTGAGATGTTTTATATAAAAGGTAAGAAATCCGGAATCTGGCGAACCTGGAATGATGAGGGTTGTTTATTGTCTGAAGAAAAGCAGGATAAATAACAGGTATTTGTTTTTTCAAATGCCTGTTATTTATCCTCATCTTCTGAATTAAAATCAAACTCAAAATCAAAGCCATCATCAAGAAAGTCGGGTTCCGTAAATTGTTCTAATTCACGACGGTCTTTCTTGGTTGGGCGACCCAATCCTTTTGCACGGTTAACAAAACCTGATATCCGGTTCATTTCTAATATTTCGTATTGATCGGGAGTTGTTACGTTTTCCATGAAACCGGGAACTAATTTTGCTCCCATACGGTTTTGGGCCAAAGCCAATACTTTGAATGAAAAAGTGATAGGTGGTTTACGTACTTGAATAATATCTCCTACCTTAATCATACGAGAGGGCTTTACATTAACCCCGCCAACCATTACCCTGTTTTTTTTACAAGCTTCGGCTGCAATAGTACGGGTTTTGAATATGCGGGTTGCCCACATCCATTTATCTATACGTACTTCGTTCATGATTATTGTTTGTTATTATACTGATTCATTGTGTTTTGAACACCGGAAAGACAAAAGCTTTTTATCATTTCTGATGCGCGTTCCAGTTTTTCGGGCATGTACTCTAGTTCTTCGGGCGTAAATTGTCCAAGCACATAGTCTATTTGACCTCCACGAGGAAAGTTGCTGTCTATGCCGAAACGAAGCCTGCAATATTCCTGAGTGTTAAGTATCTGAGCTATATTTTTCAGACCGTTATGACCGGCGTCACTACCTTTAGGCTTTAAACGGAGAGTCCCGAATGGTAAAGCAAGATCGTCTACTATGACTAATAGATTTTCAACAGGAATATTTTCTTTTTGAAGCCAGTATCGTACAGCGTTCCCGCTGAGATTCATGAATGTGTTTGGCTTTAGAACAATTAGTTCGCAATTTTTTACGCGCATACGGGCAATAGCCCCGTAACGTTCTTCATTGAATAATGCACCGGCATCTTCAACCAATTTGTTTACTACCCGGAAACCGATATTGTGCCGGGTTCCCCAATATTCGGAACCAATATTACCAAGTCCCGTTATCAGATATTTCATTGTTTTATGGTTTATATATATAATGAAAGGGGACTATTCTTACGAATAAAGCCCCCTTCTTATTTATAGAAAATATTTTCTAAGTAAGAATCTTATTTACCAGCAGTTGCCTGAGCACCACGAGCTGCACGTGTTAACTGAACAGCGCAAACAACAGAATTCTTAGCATTCATTAATTCAAGACCTTCGAAATGCAATGCACCTACCTGCATAGTCTTTCCAAGACCTAAATTGTCTACGTTGATAACTAGTTTTTCAGGAATCTGGTTGTAAAGAGCTTTAACTTTTAGTTTTCTCATCTGCAGAATTAGCTTACCACCGGCTTTAACACCTTCGGCATGGCCTTCCAAAGTAACAGGAACTTCTATTACTACAGGATGCTTTTCGTTAACTTCTAAAAAGTCAATGTGAAGAATTGCATCGCTTACCGGGTGGAACTGTAAATCTTTAACAATTGCTTTTGTTGCCTTACCGTTGATTGTTAAATCTATAATGAAGATATCCGGAGTATAAATCAGATTGCGAACAGCATCCAGACTTACATAAAAGTGAACTACTTTTTCACCACCGTATAAAACAGCAGGAATTTGATTGTTTGAACGCAGAGCTTTCAATGCTCTTTTCTGATCTGCAGAAGCTGCTGCAATTTCTCTTGATTTTCCTTCTAATTGAAATGTTTTCATTTTCTTTTTTGATTTGTGTTACTCAAAATTAGATGTTTTCGCTTTCTAATTTTTCCATCACACGATGCGTGGACTGAAAAAGCGATGCAAAGGTATGCTTTTTCTTTTATCCGGCAAGTATTTTATTATCCTTTTTAATCAGTTGTCGGTAATAATTTGCTTTTTCGCATACACCATCTTATAAATCCTGCAGGTAATAACAGGATAAGAGGAAGAACTATTTTGTTTAATATACCAGGCATGAGCATTGCTTTACGGTGTAAAAGTGCGTTTACTCCTTTATATGCAAGTGTTTCGGCTCTCATCATGATACCCAGGTTAATGGCAAGGATCTTGAGATGATCACTTAAATTATACAGATTTGTACATACCGCACCCGGACAGAGTACAGTGACACTCACATTATAATCATATAGCTCGGAACGCAGTGCTTTTGAAAAGCTTTTTAGGTAACGCTTGGTAGAGGCATAGAGGGCAATTCCCGGATAAGGTAACCACGCAGACATGGAAGACATGTTAAGTATAAATCCATATTTGCGTTTTTTCATTTCTTTGCCGAAATAATAGCATAACTGGGTGGGGGTAGTGATATGTAAATAAAGCATTTTTTCAGTCAGCTCTGCTTTTTCATCAGTAAACTCCTTGAAATAGAACATTCCTGCATTATTTATCAATATATCTATCTGAATTTTTTTTTGACAGCAAGCATTATATAAATTTTTTGCAGCATCAGGTTCTGCTAAATCTATGTATAAAGAGAATACCTTGATTGAATATTTTTCGGCAAGAATATTTCCCTTTTCTTGTATAATTTGCTCTTCATTGCTGACAATAACAAGATTATATTTGCGGGATGCCAGTTCTTCAGCATAAGCATATCCTATACCGGAACTGGCTCCGGTTATTAAAGCCCATCTGTTTTCCATCACTTATACTCCAATTGTTTTATTTCTTTAATGAGTTTTGCCGGTAAATTTTGTATGTGTTTATGGCATGCCATTTCTGTTGAGTACATGCGGCCAATGCAATAGTTACTATGTCCGCAGTCGCAACGGGCATGTTCATCTTCCTTCATGCGGTTGACAAAACCAGGTTCATTAATTAACGCCCGTGCCATGCTTACAAATTCAAAGCCATGATTTAAAACTTCGTCGATTTTGTCTCTGGAGACTAATCCGCCAACATAAACTAAGGGTAACTTTAGTGCAGCCCTGAATTTTAAAGCATCTTCTAAAAAATAAGCCTCCTTGAAAGGTAGAGAGGGTATCATAAAACGTCCTCCGATTTTTACGCCAAGAGGAAGCCATCCATTAGGCATATAATAGGTAAGAGTTTTTAAAGGCATTGCTCCCCGCATTACGTACATGGGGGCTTTGCTTACAAATCCGCCGCTAAGAATCAAAGCTTGTGCCCCGCATTCATTTTGTAGGGTACGGGCCACTTCCAATGACTCATCAAGTTCCATACCTCCTTTAAACCCATCCCGCATATTCATTTTTACTAAAACAGCTATATCAGAACCGGCTGCACTCATAACCTCTTCCATACACATTTTCATAAAACGCATGCGGTTTTCCAAGCTTCCTCCATATTCGTCTTTCCTATGGTTTGTGTAGGGCGATAAAAACTGGCTGATCAGATAACCGTGTCCCGCGTGTATTTCCACAGCGTCCATGCCTGCCTCTTTGGCGAGCTTGACAGCTTGCCCGTATGCTTTGGCAATGGCTGTTATTTCAGATTGCCTCATCTTTCGAACCAGGGTTGGCGAATAAATATTGAAACCACTGGAGGCTGACATCGGCGTGCACCCACAAATGTTTCTATGGGACATGTTTCCGCAATGTCCTAACTGGATGGAAGCAGCTGCTCCTTCTTTATGGATAGAATCAGTAATATAACGTATGCCGGGTATAATTTCAGGTCGTAGCCAAAGTTGACGCTCAAATGATAAGCCGCTTTGCGTTACTGCCGCATAAGCTAAAGTAGTCATACCTATACCTCCTGCTGCAACTGATTTATGATAATTATAAAGCATTTCGGAAGGAGCATTGCCCGGAGCCATACTTTCGAAAGCTGCAGCACGTATTGTGCGATTTCTTAATGTAAGAGGCCCTATCTTACTTGGTGTGAATAGTATTGATTTGTCCATTTTATTTATATGATGGTTTATGTTTCAGATTATTTTGTGATTAGTTTATAACCCTTACCATGAACGTTTATAATGCTTATAGTGGGATCGTCTTTTAATAAATGACGTAATTTAGTAATGTAAACATCCATACTTCTTGCACTAAAATAACTATCACTTTTCCATATAATTTTTAATATGAAATCTTTCTTAACCAGCTGGTTTGCACTTTCACAAAGTAATTGTAGCATTTCGCATTCTTTTGTTGTGAGTCTTGTACTTTTATTGCCAACGGATAAAATTTGTTTCCGTAAATCGAATGTAAATGCTCCGAACTTATAATACCATGTTGTTGTGCTTTTAATATTGCATGTCCGCCTTAATATTGCATATAAGCGTGCTTTTATCACATCAGTACCTATTGGCATACGTATAAAATCATCAGCATAATGATGATAGGCTGCAATCACTTCTTCTTTTTCTGGGTGATATCCGATGAAAATGATTGAAGTCGCGTCATTTATTGCTTTTATATCAGTGACCAAATCAAAATAGCTCTTTACAGTATCCTGCGAAATGATTAAACATGCTACATAATTGTTTAGACGATATAGAGCACTCGCCTGATCTGTTTTATGACAAAGATCAACGTCGTATTTCTCCGTTATCAAGCATTCTTGTAGAATGCTGCCTAAATTGCTATCCTGATCAAATACAAGTATTTTTAAAGGATTACCTGATGCGGAACAATTATTGGCTGATGATTTCATGCTTTTATTATCTAAATAGTTTTTTCAATATTCCAGACAAATGCACGTAAACCTTGGGCTTCTGTTTGCTGGTCTAATTGATGTAGCAAATCGAGGAAATGATCAACTTTGCTATCTTCCACCATTGTAAGAATTGCAGAATTTAATGTAGGCCACGCGTGATTGCCGTAGTGTGGCTCACCTGTTTTACTTCCGCGTCCTTGTACAACGTCCCAGTAAGTGAATCCCTTGATGTTATTCCTGTCCATAAGGGCGACTATCATTTCGTAATAAGCCTGGTTGAATGATATAAATATTGCTTTCATATATTTTTTATTTAATAAGTATGTAGCAATAAGTGCCCATAAAGATATTAAAAAATATCCTAAAAGGCACTTATTTGTATTATAATTCTCCGCGACGGTACATGCGGGCTATTTTTTTATGTCGCCGACGTACGCCGTTTCCTGCAAATACAGCATATACAACCGGTACGATAATTAATGTAATTAAAGTAGAAACAGAAAGACCCCATGCTACTGTCATACCCATAGAACGCCACATTTCAGAACCTTCACCAGTTCCGATAGCCATAGGGATCATACCTAATACGGTTGTTAAGGTAGTCATTAATACGGGACGAAGACGAGATTTGCCGGCTGTTACAACAGCATTTAATATGCTTTGGCCACGTTCGCGACAAAGAATAGTGTAGTCAATTAATACAATACCATTCTTCACAACAATACCCATTAGCATAATAACTCCGATTAATGCCATTACACCTAACGGGGTTTGTGTGATTGATAATCCCAATACAATCCCGGTAAAAGCAAATGGTATGGAGAACATAATTACAAATGGGTCTGTCAGTGATTCAAATTGTGCTGCCATGACAATGAATACTAATATAATGATCAGAATCATCAAAATGGTTAGATCTTTGAATGTATCCATTTGATCCTCATAAGTACCACCTAATTGCCAGCTTACATCAGACGGGATATCCATCTTCTTTAATTCATTGTGCGCAGCAGTTACAATATCACTCATAGCTGCTCCTTTACCAACTACGGCTGATACGGTGATTACGCGCTCGCGGTCTTTTCGTTCGATAGTAGGAGGAGTCATACGCTCTACTACTTTACCTAAATCTCGAATGCGGATACCTTGACCGGCCGAATTGTAAATTACGATGTTTTCTATATCCTCAACCTTTTGACGAAATTCCGGTGCATAACGAACTTTGATGTCATATTCGTCTCCGTCTTCCCGATATTTGGAAGCTGTTGCTCCATTAATGCGATTTCGAAGAGCTAATGCAGCTGTTGTGATATTTAATCCGTTCAGTGCAAGTTTTTCGCGATCGAAATCAACTTGATATTCAGGTATATAATCTTCACGACTGATATTAACCTGGGAACAGCCTTTCACTTTACGCATGCGCTCTGCCAAGTCGTTTGCTACAGCATCCGTTTTGGCAAAGTCGAATCCGTAGATTTCGACATCAACGGCATTCTGCCCTCCCATACCTTCTTCTTGTCCTCCTTCTATTACTTTGAATTTCTTAATCTCGGTAAATTGGGCAAGGTCTTTGCGCATTCCTTCGCAGATTTCAACCAATCCACGTTCACGATCGCCAACACTTGATAAATTGATATAGTAATCAATGATATGTGTTCCATTATTGCTTAATTGTGCCCAGGTATTATCAGAATCGGCTTGTCCTTCTGTAAAATTGCTTGTTTTTATTTCCTGATATTTTTCCCGGAAAAGTTTGTCTACTTGCAATGCCAGATTACGTGTAATATCTTGGCGTGTTCCGACCGGCAATTCTATATGGACACTAATTTGGGCATTGTCTTGAGTTGGGAAAAACTCTGTTTTGATAGTAGGCACAAGCAGCATACTGCCACCAAAAATCATCACAGCCCCTAATATGACTGTCTTACGATGACGTACAGCCCAATATAGAAAGCGCGAATATACATAATCTAATTTGTCCAAAGCCTTTTCTATAGGAGTGAAAAACAAAGTATACAAGCGTCCTTTATTTAAATTAAGACGGAGCATTTGTGAACTTAACATCGGTGTTAAGGTCAGAGCTGCAACCGTTGAAACTATCATAACGATACTAACCATCCATCCTAATTGCTTGAACAAAATTCCGGCCATGCCTGTAACCATAGTTAGCGGTAAAAATACAGCTAACATAGTCAAAGTGGAGGCAATAACGGAAATAGCCACCTCATTGGTTGCATGTACGGCTGCCTGTTTGGGAGAACTACCCCTTTCGATGTGGGTCGTAATATTTTCCAATACTACAATGGCATCGTCTACTACCATGCCAATTGCAATAGACAAGGAACTCAAAGAGATAATGTTCAATGTGTTTCCTGATGCTAATAAATAGGCAAATGACGCGATTAGTGATATAGGAATTGTTAAAACGATAATAAACGTTGCTCTCCACCGGCCAAGGAATATGAATACAACTAACATAACAATAATGAAAGTTACAAAAATGGTATCTTGCAAACTATTAATTGTATTCAGAATGTTAGTTGAGGTATCCATGATAACACCTAGTTTTACATCCGAAGGAAGACTTGCCTGTATTTCCGGTAATTTCTGATGTACTTTTTTCGCAATATTTACAGAGTTGGCTCCTGATTGTTTTTGTATAACAATCATACCTCCTTTTTTACCGTTGTTGTAGGTCTCTTGCGCGCGCTCTTCTATACTGTCTTCAATACGGGCTACATCACGTAAATATATAGATTTACCGTCTTTTGAACCGATAACCAGATTTTCCATTTGATGTGCGTCGGTAAACTCTCCTTGTACACGTAATGAGTAGGCGTTTGAGCCGATATCAACGCTACCGCCCGGAGTGTTCCTGTTTTCTTGTGCAATGATGGAAGAGATACCTTCAATTGAAATTCCGTATGCCTCCAGTTTGTAAGGATCACAATATACCTGTACCTCACGGGTTGGTGTTCCCGAAATAGATACAGCACCGACTCCACTGATGCGGGCTAATGGGTTTGATACTTTATCATCTAATATTTTATAAAGTGCATTCGTACTTTCTTCGGCAGTAACCGACAGGATTATGATGGGGATATCGCTAGTGCCGAATTTAAAGATTATAGGATTATCCACGTCATCCGGCAACATTGGCTCTGCTACGTCCAGTTTATCGCGGACATCATTTGTTGCCACATCAATATCAGTACCATAGTCAAATTCAAGAGTAATGACTGAAATGTTTTCTCTTGACTGGGATTTTATGTGTTTTAAATCACTAACACTATTCAACACGTTCTCCAGTGGCTTGGATACGTTCATTTCGATATCCGCAGCACTGGCACCGGCATAAGACGTCATTACCATAATGGTGTTGGTCTCTATTTCCGGTAATAAATCAACGGATAATCTGGTTAAGGAAAAAAGACCGAAAATAACGATGGCTACAAAAACAAGAGCTGTTGTTACCGGTTTTTTTACCGCTGTTGCATATAAACTCATATTGCCTTATTTCTTACTGTTCAATTTCTACTTCCATTCCATTGTTCAAACGGCTTTGACCTGAAACTACTACCATATCACCGTCATTGATTCCTGAAATGATTTCATATTTATTATCCATACGGCGTCCCAGTTCTACTTTTTGGTATGAAACTTTGCCGTCTTTATATACATAGATGTAACGATCTCCTGCACCGGATTGCTTAACAATGGCAAGATCCGGAACTACTATATGGTTCATCGTCCCAAAAGTGATAGTAACACGTGCAAACATTCCCGGACGAACACGTTCATCGTTATTTGCGATTTTTATTTCGACAGGAAATGTTCTTGTAGACGGATCGATGGTGGGATATATCAGGCTGATTTTTCCTTTGAATATCTCATCTCCATATACGTCTAATTTGATATCTACTTCATTCCCTTTTTTTACTTTTGTGAAAAAGCTTTCCGAAACGTTTACCAATAGTTTTACGGGGCGTATTTCTTCTACGGTATAAATAGGTTCGGCAGCGGTATACATATCACCCGAATCGTAATTACGTGCAGTAATGACACCCGTTATAGGACTAAGTAACTGAGTGTTTTCCTGAAGGTTTTTGTATGTCTCGCGAGCAACTTCCAACGCTGTTTTTTGTGCATCCCATGCCGATTTGGAAGCTCCTCCCACTTTGTAAAGTTCATCTATTCTTTTAAATTCTATTTCCTGGTTATCCAGTTGAACTTTGGATTGTTTTAAATTTGTAGCATCCATTTTAACGAGTAATTGGCCTGCTTTAACATGATCTCCAACCTCTGCAAATAATTTTTCAATACGAAAGGGTGTTTGCGGAGCAATGCGGTTTACAATGTTAGCTTCAACTGTAGCGGTGAACTCATTCAGTTGTTCAACGTCTTGCATGGATACTTTTTCTATTTTGACTTTAGCTTTTTCATTGACGGTATCTACTGCCTCGTTCTTTTTTTCTCCCGAACATGACATTAGTATAAGTAATGCAACTGCGGGAATTGCTGACAGTATTTTCTTTGTTTTCATATTGTAATTAGTTTATATTATACGTTTTGAAATTAAAATTTTTGTTCTCCGGAAATCTTTTCAAGTTCGGATTTCGCTATGATATAATTGTAGATAGATTGGTTGAAATTCAATTTGGCCTGAGTCATAGCCAATTCTGAATCATTTAGTTCCAATAATGTTCCAGCTCCTGTATCATAACGTTTTTGTGCGATTAGGTAACCCCGCTCTGCTTGTTCCATTCCTTTTTGAGCTGCATCAAATTGTTTGATGCAGGTACTCATATTGTCCATGTATTGTTTTATGGCTAATTGCAAATTACGCTCGGTATCTTCACGTTGCAATTTTAACTGGTCAATAGAAACCTGGGTTTGCTTGGTTTTGTAAAACCGGCTTCCTCCGGTAAACAGAGGTATAGATAATGTAACACCTATCATAGAATAAGGATTCCATTGATAATCTTTGAATTTAAAATCATTGTTCATTGCGCTCCACTGATATAATCCGGTCATTGAGAGAGTAGGCAAAAAGTCGAATTTTTGCATTATTAATGTCTTTTCCAACTGTTTGCTTTGTAAGTCAATTAATTTTAAATTCGTGTTGTTTATTAAAGATGTGTCGGTAGACAGGAAATCTCCGAATAATTCGGATTCGTAGTCGGTCAGACGCCCTTCGCAATCGATGTTTAATTCCAGATCCATACCTAACAATGCTTTTAGCTGCCATTTGGCCAAAGTAAGTGAATTTTCTGCCTGAAGCATATTTGGCTCGCTGTTTTTTACTGTTACGTTTGCTCTGATGAGATCGTATTCTGCAACGGTTCCTTGTTCGTATTTCTTTTTTACGTCCAGATAATTTTCCATTGCATTATCATAACTCTCTTTGAATACACGGTAAGAGTCGTTGGCTAATAACACGGAATAGAATGCTTTCTTTACCTGATTAACCATATCAATTTTTGAGGAACGGGCTTGTTCTATTGCCAGTTCTACGTCAACGGCAGATATACTTAAGCTTTTCCATAAAGAGGCATTGACTAAAGGCATGGAAGCATTAAATCCTGTATTCCAGTTGTTGTCGCGCCCAACTTCGAAACCATCTTGCATTCCGCTGTTATCCATGCCTGGTATTTGGGCATCACCTAAATCCATATCCATGTACATTATTTGCTTTTTTAATGTACGGTTGTAATCGGCTGAGAAACTTATTTGAGGAAACAAGGAGGCGTATGAGCCTTTTTTTGCATATTTTTTCTTCTGAATTTCTTTATCGGCTACTTTAATAGTTGGATTTTCGCTTAATGCAATCTCTAGCGCTTTATCCATATCCAATTTTATGACTTCCTGCGATTTTGCAGGAATACAGGTTAAAGACGGCAATAAAGATATTGCAGCCAACACGATTTTATTTCTGATTGATAATTGTTTCATTTTTCTTTTTGTTTTATTTGTATGATTGCTTTATTGCAAACCGGTCTAAAATAATTCTGCCTTTCTCTGTGCTGATTCCTCTTAGAAATGTTAATAATATGGTGCTGTATACTTCTGAAATAGAATAATTTGCAAATATTTTGGAGGGACAAAGCATCTTTGCTTGTTTTTTAGCCAGCAAAGTTAAGATTTTGAAGTTTACATCCTGTAAAAATACACCTTCTTTTTTGCCCCTTTCCAATAATGCCAGACATTTGTCTGAAAAAATAGCTTCGTTTTTTTCTGCCTGTTTTAACGCTTTGGGATATTTTTTCAAATCGTCGTAATATTTCTTATTGTACCATCTATTGTTTTTTAACAATTCTTCATAAAATAGAAGAATAACTTCCATCACAGTGTAAGGTTCTTTCTCTAATTGTTCGATATAGAGCCTTAAGTGTTTGCAGTTTAGTTCCATACCTTCTATTAATAAAGCTTCTTTGTCTTTAAAGAATTCATAAATAGTTCGTTTAGAAATACTCATGTTGTGGGCTATGTCATCCATACTTACGCTTTTTACTCCGTATTGTGCAAAGAGGTCAAATGCAGTAAGCAAAATTTGTTCTTTTATCATATTGTTTTTTAGAGATTTCTATGAATAGAATTTGTAGAATTGAGAAAACAAAGGTCTTTCGTATTTAGAAAACTGAAAAGGTTTATTCCGTTACATGATTGGTCAAAAATGAAAATTATAGGTTCGGTTTTGATCTAATTTATGGAAGATTGTGTTATGGATTGGTAAAAAATGAAACGAACATGGTTTGTAAATGAAAAATACTTATCTTTGCCAGTAAAGTTAAAAAATATTTATCAGACATGGAAAATCTTCCTCTTATTGAAATTGCAGAGTTGAATAAGTCTATTGTTGGTTGTGATAGTTTCCATAATGATTTTTCTATAGCAGATGTAGACGGCAAAGATTCTACAATTTATGAAAATAATGATCCGGAATATTCTACACCAATGCGTTTGAATGCGTTGCTAATGGTTTTGGTAACTGATGGCTCTTCGAAAATAAATATAGATTACATTCCATATACGGTAGAAAAAAATAGTTTTATAACAATTATGCCTACCCATACAGTCCAGATATTGTCTGTGACCAAGGATTTTAAAGCTCGTATGGTGATAGCTTCAAAACCTTTTCTGGAAGAATGTAATCCGAATAAAAAAGGAGCATCTATGGTTCATTATATGCAGATTCGTAAAAATCCATGTTCTGATTTGCAACCGGAAGAAGCCGAACATTTAGAAAATTATATTGAATTTGTAAGGGGTAAAATAAAGCTGCGTACTCATTTATTCCAGAAAGAAGTGATACAAAATGCAATGATTGGCTTCTTTCTTGAGTTGGCTAATATATTTGGAAGCAGAAAGGAGCATATGACCCCTCAGGTCCTTTCCCGAAAGGAAGAACTGTTTGAACAGTTTCTACAGTTGCTTTTTGAACATTGCAAAGAACAGCATGTGGTTACTTTCTATGCCGAGAAATTATTTATTACTCCCCAGTACCTATCCTTAATCCTTAAAGAGCTGACTGGGAAATCGGCAAATAAATGGATTGATGATGCTCTGATTATAGAGGCTAAAATGCTTCTTAAAGCACCTCAAACGACAGTTCAGCAGGTTGCGGATATTTTACATTTTTCCGACCAGTCAACTTTTGGTAAGTTCTTTAAGAAGCATATGGGAATTTCTCCTATGGAATATAGGAAGTCTTAATATTATCTTTAATCTCTGCGGCGGAACTTATACCAGTTTATCAGTTCGGATGCTCCGTAAAAAATGCTGGCAATACCAAATACGATAAAGGTATTTGCTGCGGCTCCGAACGGGTATGCCAATATCATTACACCAGTTATAAGAATTAAAATTGGCATAATGTAAAATCCCCAGGGTACATAACTCCATTTCCTTGCTGAAATAAGAGCCACTAATTGTTGGATTCCCGCAATTACTAATAAAGCTCCTAATATATACATTAATATATTGACAAAAAATGTCGGCATAATAACTAACCATGCGCCGAATAGAATACTTCCCGCACCTTCCAGTGGAAACATGGGGGCAAGCTCCTCTTGTTTGGTATCTCTTGTGAAATAGGCTAAAAGTGAAATAATGCCGGGTATGATAAAGAATATTCCGATGGTAATTACTAAATAAGTAACAGCTGCTTCGGGCCACAACACCAGTACGAATCCTAAAATCATTGCAAAGGCACTGCGTAATAATGCATTGTTAATTTTTTTCATGTTGTAAATTCGTTTTAAAATGTTCTTTTATATATAACAACAAATATACGGTATTTTCTTGCAGCTTGTTCGAATTTGTAAATTCTGTAGAATCGGAATTTTAATTTCATCAGGATCATATTTTCAAAACATCAGTATGTTTTTGTAAAATCATCGGGATGAATATAAAGGACTGTTTGTTTTTTAATTTTGAAGTTTTTTGTATAAGTTAAATTTTTGTTGTGTTTTTTTGTCTCTAAAAAAATATATATTTACAACATGTTGGATTTTAGATTATTAATACAATGAAAAAATAAAAAATTAGATTTGAAGCGACAGATAAAGAAGGTTTTAAAGATTTGTGGTTTATTAAAAAGGATGAAATAGATAGTTGCAAAATATGCGTTTACAGATATATGTGTTTAGACTGTAGGGTATATACATCAGATCCGTCAAATATATATGCTAAACCTTTAAAATGTAAATATAATGTTTATGAAGAATATGACGAAAATAATTTGTGTATTTAGCTTTGTTATACTACTATTTGTTTTTATAACTTCTTCATACGGAGATAATCAAGTAGAAGGAGCTATGGTTGTCAATACAGTATATAACGAATTGAAGGATTCTGCATATATGTATGTAGATGAAAATGATTCGTTGGCATTAGTTTATCTTTTAAAAGCATTTAAAGAAGAAACTCCACAGAATCCGAGGCATTTGTATGATGCGGGAGCACTTGCAGCAAGGTTGGGACAAAAGAGATTAGCTTTTGAAATGTTGGAGATGTCTGTAAATAAAGGGTATTCTTATTATGATCATATGAAAAAGAATACAAATTTTCCTTCTTTCGATGAAGTCCGTTTCAATCTTTGCTTGGATAAAGTCAGGAAAAGAGATTCGTTGTTATATAGAGTCAGTGAAGGACTTGATTCAGTTTTCAAATTGGACCAAGATATTCGTGAACAGTTCGAGAATGAGATTCTTCGTAAAGGAAAAGATACTGAATCTGCAGAGGCGAAAATAATATTGGATAGCATGAGAATTATTGATGATAAAAATTTGGAATATGTAAATAAGTTGATGGATAATAATGGCTTTTTAGGAAACAGTTTGAAAACAAAAAAATCAAAGTTAACCATGTATTTAATTTATCTTCATGCTCCGATCGAAGTGCTCGAAAATAAATTAGGCATTATCAGGCAAGCGGTGAAAAACGGAGAATTAGAAGTTCAGTTATATCCTAATTTTGAAGATAAAATTTTATCAATCAGAAAAGGCGTTCAAAAATACGGAACACAATATCGTGTATTGAATGGAGAGGTTGTTTTTGTTCCATTGCTTGATTCTTTGAATGTGGATTTATACAGATCGGAATTTAATTTAGGTCCCTTTGAAAGTTTTGCGAAATGGATTAAAGGACAATAAAGTGTGTGTGATAATAACTTGCTGATTATCAGATTGAGCGGTAAATGGGGCTCGAACCCACGACCCTCAGCTTGGGAAGCTGATGCTCTACCAACTGAGCTACTACCGCGTTGGATGATGCAAAAGTATATAAATCTTTCTTTTTTTAGTAACTTTGAGCGCAAAAATAATTAGTGCGTATAAATAAATGGAAAAACTTACTTTGGTAAAGGTGGGCGGAAAGATTGTGGAAGAAGAAAGTACGCTTCGCAGTTTGCTTCATGATTTTTCGGCTATAGAAGGATATAAAGTGCTGGTGCATGGCGGCGGGCGTTCGGCAACTAAACTGGCTACACAATTGGGTATTGAAAGCAAAATGGTAAATGGCCGCCGTATTACGGATGCTGAAACATTGAAAGTTGTGACTATGGTATATGGCGGCTTGGTAAATAAAAATATAGTTGCCGGTTTACAAGCTTTGGGCGTGAATGCTTTGGGTTTAACCGGTGCAGATATGAACCTGATGCGTTCGGATAAACGTCCGGTGGCGGAAGTTGACTATGGTTTTGTTGGTGATGTAAAGGAGGTGAATGCAGACTTGTTGGCATCGCTTATTCATCAGGATATTGTGCCGGTATTGGCTCCGTTGACACATGATAAACAGGGAAATATGCTGAATACCAATGCCGATACGATTGCCGGAGAAGCTGCAAAAGCTTTAGCAAAGCATTTTGACGTTACTTTGATGTTCTGCTTTGAAAAGAAAGGTGTATTGTTGGATGAAAATGATGACGAAAGCGTTATACCTGAGATAGACCGGAATACGTTTAAAAAGTATGTGGAACAAGGCATTATTCAGGGTGGTATGATTCCGAAGCTGGAAAATGCTTATCAGGCAATAGATGCAGGTGTTAAACAGGTAATTATTACGCAGGCATCCGAAATACATAATGGAAAAGGAACGCGGATCAGCTGATATCTGTAAGTACAAAAAGAAAATGGATAATCGGAAGAAAATAGTAAGTATACAACAGGTTGTGACCCGTTTACCGGAGCTACGTTTTGCTGCGCCTGTCAATTGGGATATAGAAGAAGGACAGCAATGGGCTGTTATCGGCCCGAATGGAGCTGGTAAAACGTTGATTGCGGATATGATGCAACGTAAGTTTGCGATTAAAGAGGGTGATGTTGTGTTCGGCTATGACGGAAAAGTGAGCGAACTGGTTAAATGCATTGCTTTTAAAGATATTTATTCGTTGGCAGATTGCCGTAATTCTTATTACCAACAACGTTGGCATTCTACGGAAACAGATGAAATGCCTACGGTTGAGGAAATATTGAAGGATTATATAGATACGGAAGAATTAGCAAAAGTGCTATCTCTTTTCGGAATAGAAGAATTATTGCCTAAAAAATTAATATTCTTATCCAGTGGCGAATTACGGAAGTTTTTGGTTGTAAGAACATTGTTAAGCCGTCCCCGTATTCTTATTCTCGATAATCCGTTTATCGGATTAGATGCTCCTTCGCGCGATTTGTTGGTGGAGATGCTTCAGCAGATGACAAAGTTGGAAAGCGTACAGGTTGTTTTGCTGCTTTCTAATCCGAATGACATACCTGAAATGATAACGGATGTGCTTCCTGTTTATAACCGGAATATACTGAAACCGATGTCGCGTACTCAGTTTTTGCAGGATGCGGAACTAGTTGCAAAATTGTTTCCATCCGAGAGAAAATCTGGTTTCTCTCGAGAGAAATTTGTTTTTCTTCCGAATGGAGGTGAAAAAGAGCCTTCCACGCACGAGGTTACTTTTCGTATGGAACATGTTTGTATTAAGTATGGAACCCGAACTATTCTGAAAGATATTGACTGGGAAGTAAAGAATGGCGAAAAATGGGCTTTGTTTGGTCCGAATGGTGCTGGTAAATCTACTTTGCTCAGCCTTGTATATGCCGATAATCCGCAATCATACGCTAATACGCTTTATCTGTTTGACCGGAAACGTGGTTCTGGCGAAAGTATTTGGGACATTAAAAAGAGAATAGGGTATGTTTCTCCGGAAATGCACCTTTATTATATGGAAAATGTTCCGACTATTAATATTGTCGGTTCCGGTTTTTTTGATTCTATTGGTTTGTATCGTAAATGTAATGAGGAACAACAGGGGATTGCATTGGCATGGATGCAGGTATTTGGCATTGGGGATTTGAAAGACCGACCATTCCCTACTCTTTCGTCGGGCGAACAACGTTTGGCTTTGTTGGCCCGTGCATTTGTGAAAGATCCTGATTTAATAATTCTGGATGAACCGCTTCATGGACTGGACGTGAGCAATAAGAAAAAAGCTGCTGATATAATAGAACAATTTTGTTCACGTCCGGGAAAGACGCTGATATATGTGACCCACTATCCGCATGAATTACCGGCTTGCGTTGATAAACGTTTTCAACTGGTGAAACATGCTTAATACTTCAATGTTATGAAAAAATTACCGGATATTTTATTTTATCTGATTATATTCTTGTCCCTGAGTATTTTTTTATCGGTATTCAGTGAATTTCATTTTTATAGTGTTGAACAAAATCAACTGTTTCAGATTTCCTGGCCATCCATTTCAGAGATGTTGATGAAGCCTGGAGGCTTGGCTTTGGTTATCACTGAAAGTTTGGTGCAGTTTTTTATTGTACCGTATGCAGGAGCAGTTATTACTGCGGCACTGCTAACTATGATTGGGCTTCTTACTAGCATGGTACTGAAGCAGATCGACCCGAAAACACACTTGTTTATACTACCTTTGCTTCCGGTTCTGACATTGTTATTTGTTCATTTTGATAATAACTATATATTACAAGGGACGATTGCCTTGGGCATGATGTTATTGGTTCTATATGGAGTGTTGAAGATAAAACCGGTTATATACCGGTTGGTTGCGAGTCTCGTTGCTACTATTTTATTATTCTTTTTTGCAGGTGCCGTTTTTAGCTTGTTTGCTTTGGCTATTATGTTGTGTGAAGTAATCAATCGAACTTCTTGCTGGTATTATTTTCTTGGTACGGGATTTATTGCCTTGTTACTTGGAATAGGTAGTGTTTATTTCTCTTTTATCGGGGAATATCGTTTTGCATTCTTGCCCGATGCCTATTATCATGTACGTTTGGTACCGGATAAAGTTATTTATTATTCATGGTTGTCTTTTTTGTTATCATTGTTGATCGTTTTTATTTTACGGCATAAAAATGAACTAAAAGGAAAAATGCTGGTGATTGCAAGTGCGATCCAGATTTTGTTAATCTGTTTCCTTTTCTGGAAAGGTGTAGAAAAGTATGGTGATAGCAAGTCTTATCAGATGAAGACGATGGACTA
The DNA here is from genome assembly GCF_900108035.1 of Parabacteroides chinchillae. Taxonomy (GTDB): domain Bacteria; phylum Bacteroidota; class Bacteroidia; order Bacteroidales; family Tannerellaceae; genus Parabacteroides; species Parabacteroides chinchillae. Next base: position 395,737 of record NZ_FNVS01000001.1, on the reverse strand, counting down.
TTATGCTCGTACCGAACAATGGGATAAAATATTGGAAATGTGCAGAAAGCCGATGACAAACTATCTTTATATGTGTTATGCAAATATGGCGCTTGCACATAAAGGGCAGTTGGCAGAGGATGCTTTTAAATATGACCAGCGTGGACCGCAAGGATTGGCTGTCACTTGGAATAAATCGGCAAATGTTTCAACTTTGCTGAGTGATGTTTATTTTGCAATGGGCAATGTGGCAATTGCACAGGAAATGGCGTTTGAGAGCAATCTGGGTTCTTTGTGTGATGGTAACCCGCGTATGATGAAACGTTTAGTGCAAACCAATTTAATATATGGTACTTATCCGGTTGCTGAAAAATATATAGCCGTTCTGGAAAATACGCTTTATTATAGAGATTGGGCAAAAGAACAACGTAAATTTCTTTATAATGATGCTGAAGTAGAGAGTGATCCATTGCTGGGTAATATGCGAAAAGGACTTTTGAAAAATAGTATTTTGTCTCAGATAGACGGTTTTGATGCTGATCTCCGGTTGATGGCGGAACAGAATCCCGCAAATAAAGCCGCATTTCAATATTTGGGCGTATTTTATCTGTTAATGAAGGATATGGATAAGTTTAAGAATATGATAGAGACATATTACGGTACGGACCTGCTTCCTGTATTGCCAACCAGTTATCAGGAAGCTGTAATAACATTGTCGGAAAGAGAATCTGATTACTGGAAACGTTTTGGTGTTTCGGAGTCTATTGTAAAGCGTTTTGATGAATATAAAAGGCAAGTGCTTGCTAACCGGAATAATCCGAATGCTTTGCCTGGATTGTTAGGGCGTTCGTATGGTGACACCTATTGGTTCTATTATATGTTTAAATAGGAGGAATGATGAATAAACAAACGATATATTTGTGGATGTTAGCCCTTTTGATGGCTTGCTCCGAACCGGTACTGGTGAAGAAAAATCTGGAAGTGCAACCTGTGATATTTCCTGATTATGTAGGTGTAACAATTCCTTCCAACATTGCTCCTCTGAATTTTGAATTGAAAAATCAGTGCCAGGATGCCCGGGCTTTGATTACTTCAGAAACTGAAACGATTGAAGTAAAGGCAAAAAAAGGGAATAGCTTTGTCATACCCGCATCTAAATGGAAAAAAATATTGCAGTTATCAACAGGCAAAAGTATTGGTGTAACTATTCAGGCAAAGGTGGATGGCGAATGGATTGCTTATGCACCTTTTAATATTGATGTGGCAAACGAACCGATTGATTCCTGGCTGGCGTATCGTTTAATCGAGCCGGGTTATGAACTTTGGAATCACATGGGAATCTATCAGCGTAATCTTGAGAATTATACGGAAGATGCAATTGTAGAGAATAAAATGAGTGGTAATAATTGTATGAACTGTCACTCTTTTTGTATGCAGAATCCGGATAAGATGCTTTTCCACATGCGTGAGACTTATCCGTGTACTATATTGATAGATGGCGACAAAGTGGAAAAGCTGAATACGAAGACGGAACAGACTATTTCGCCGCTAGTTTATCCTTCTTGGCATCCTTCGGGAAAGTATGTCGCTTTTTCCGTAAATAAAACAAAACAGTCATTCCATATGAATGATAAGAATCGGGTGGAAGTGTTTGATTCTGCTTCTGATGTAGTGGTCTATGATACCGAAAAGCATGAGATCGTAACATCTCCTTTGCTTTCTTCAGAATCTTCATTCGAAACATTTCCGACCTTCTCGCCGGATGGTAAAAGGCTTTTTTTCTGTACGGCTCAAGCCCGTCCGATGCCAAGAGAATATAATGAGGTGAAATATAGTTTGTGTTCTGTGTCTTTCGACCCTTCTGCGCGTCGGTTCGGAACTACAGTCGATACTTTATATAATGCAGTTGCTGATGGAAAGAGTGTTTCTTTTCCCCGGGTTTCTCCGGATGGGAAGTATTTACTTTTTACTTTGTCCGGTTACGGCAACTTTTCTATCTGGCATAAAGATGCCGATTTGTATATGCTGGGTCTGGCTACTAATAATATATATCCATTGAATATAGTAAATAGTGATGATGTGGAAAGTTATCATTCGTGGAGTAGTAACAGCCGTTGGATTGTATTTAGTAGCCGACGGATTGACGGACTTTACACCCGTCCTTTCTTTGCTTATGTTGATGAGGATGGACAGGCACACAAGCCATTTTTACTGCCTCAGGAAGACCCGGAATTTTATTTTCGTTTTATGAAGTCATATAATATACCCGAATTTATTACCGGAAAGGTAAATCAGCAAGGGCGTGTTTTAGGATTAAAAGCAAAGGAAGATAAAGGCATCGATGTGAAATTTGTTCAATAAAGAGAGGTTTTAATAGCAGTAAGATATGTTTTAGAGCATGTTTTGACTAAATAAAGTTAATAAGATACTATTTTTAGACGATATAGTATGCTGTATAACATATAACTGTTATATTTGCATCGTGTTTTTCATGGTATTAGATTTAAGGTTAACAATGAAGATTGGTTGTCCGTGAGGATGACCTTTTCTTTTTTATATACTTGCCGTTTTATTTCAAATGAATATAATCATAATAATGTTTTTATCGATTCATAGTTATAATTTTTAAAAGTCATAATTATGAATTAGTTTTTGTTTTAAGAGCTGCTGTAATTCTGGTTGGTATGTGCTATCTTTATAACTTCTAAAAGAAAATCATGGAATTGAGAGAAGATAAAATATCATTTGCTGATATTAAACAATACTTATCATTGCTTATAAATGATATAGATGAAATAGGTAAACTTGAATTTAAAACATATAAAGGCTGGTGGATTTATTCTTTGTCACTGGTGATTTTGTTTTGTACCCCATGTGTAATTATATTACTTATTACTGGTTTCTTATCAGGCAATATGCCTTATGAGTTGTTGGTTTCTGTATCCTTCCTTCCTTTTATGTTTGGTCTCCCATTGGTGTTGTTGCTAACTTATATTAATAATTACAGAAAGCCAAAGCTTTTAAGAAAACTGATGTTTGACGTTTTGGAACGCTATGATTGGGACGAGCCGATAAAACAGGTCGAACAAGCTCAGTTCGAATGTATAAAAAATGATTATGTTTTCAGAACGGGAATTTATCAGGAAAAGGATAAATCGGGACGGGAAAAATTGCTTATTTGTATGATCATTCCTTATTATTTGCCTGTTACTCCCGGAAAAGAGGAGGAATATATAAAGAATATAGATGCCTATCTGGATGGTAAATGTATTTTTTTGATTCAGTCTGATATGGCTTATTTCGGAGTACCGGTAAAATTATTTCCAAAACTAGACTTACATAATGATATAGAACAATTGCTTTATGTAGTACAACGTTTTTCTTTGCATCCGTGTACTCTCTATAGTTATAAGGATATTGTAACTAAAGTGCCGGTTACATGCGAAATCCTGGCATTGACTGTTTTCGGAGAGGATATTATTAATCAAAGATGGGTGGAATGGGCTAATGATATGCTTAAAGCGGGCTTTATTAATAAAACGATGAAGTGTTTAGCTTCTGGTGCTTTTCCTGATAATCAAACGGATTTGAAAGAACGGATGAATGTTCTTATCCGGGAGTTTAATATGGAACAAACCAATGAAGAAGTATTGAGTAATTATATATGGTTTTTGTTAATGGAACAAGATCGTGGAAAACGGTCTGTCTTAGAGGTTGTACAGTGTCTGGATGATTTGTACTTGTTATCCGGGATACCGGAATTATATGATTACCACTTGCTGTTTAACGCAAAGACAGCTTTGATAGGAAGCGGAAAGCAAAACTTTTGGGTTAATTATGAATTGTCGGTCGATAATGTAGATTCTTATATTCTGTCTAATTTATATAGATTATTGGAGAATAAACTTACTTCCCGGACTAAGTGAGAATTATGTTTTTGTCATCTTCCGGTCACGATGTTGGATTGCCGGAAGATAAAAAACGACTTTGACTCAGGTATTTGGGATCTTCTGCATAAATAAAAAGAACCGTTCCCCCTTTTATTGTATTGATAATGGGTTTACATAAAGATTGTGGCAAGGCCGGACATCCGAAGCTACGCCCCAAACGACCGGAAGCAATTGCGGAAGGGTTAGCATAATCTGCTCCATGAATTACGATAGCGCGTTCTTTTGCATTGTCGTTTATTCCTTTCTCTAATCCGTTAAGTATAAGAGAATAACCGTTTTTGCCTTGATAGGTGTTTCCGGTGATATAGAATCCTAATGAACTTTTATAGGAACCGTTTTCATTGGAAAATGAGGTGGCATAATTGTTTCCGCTATTTTTTCCGTGCGATACAAGTGAAGAGAACAGGAGTTTATGATGTTTGATGTCAAGTACATATAATCGTTCTTCGGTGGATGGTTTGGTAAAATCAATCAGTGTAATGATGCCTTTGTCTTTTCTGTCAATTTTCTTGAATCCGGTGTAAGCTTTTTCAAATGCAATGTAGTTAATATGGTTTTCCAGCCCCATAATTTGGTAAAGCTTCCGGCATTCTGAAGTTGCAGAATATAAATCAGGCTTGGGTAAGTCATATTTGCCGGTATTCCGGGTAGACATGTAGTTGGCCGGTATGAAAAGCAGACACAGATATAATATTAATTTTAGCATAAACAGAAATAATAATGTCGCAAAGATATGATTTTTACTCTAATACAAAAACAATTGTTTCGTTAACAGGTGTCCAGCCATATATAAATTTCGCGTGAGACGTTGCATTTCGTACACACATGTGGGAGCGGGGAGTTGTACCCAATGACGGACTGTATTCTATCGGTGCGGTACGGGGTGCATTTACCGGAACCCCATGTATATAAGCTCCGTCGGTGAAACGACTGGCATAAGGGGCAAAGCCTCCGGTTTCTTGTGAACCGTCCACGAGATAAATCATTTTGGGTTTCTTTTCTTGAATAACAAAAATCCCTAATGGCGTTTCTTGAGCATAAGGAGGCCTGTGCAGACCGGTAGTTGATGGATTCATACTTCGTACAAGCCATTTGCCGTTTGCTTTTTCCAAAGTTGCAATGTTCTGATTATGACGGTCAACAAAGATGGCTTTATTAAATGTTACCGTATCGTTGATCAGCCCGATATATCTTTGGGGAACCATCCATTCTCCGGGAGTATAAATGGTTTCTATCTGTATAAAATTACCGTCTTTTCCTTTTATGCGTACTAATTCTCCATCATGTCCGTATTTTTCAGGGATAATTGTATCTGATAATAAATAAAGAGGTGCCGACTGATAGCGTTCTATCCCTAGAGTGTCGGACACTCTTTTATATGCGTTTCTTATATAGTTGCGGATAAGGGGCGCTTCCCCGTTCCTGTTCTTATAGTTTTGCAGTATTCCCCATTGGGATGGTTTCTGCTGGATTGTTTCAAGCAATGCCAGGTTTTTACGTATTTTATCCCATTGAAATTGACGGGTGGTATCTTTATAGGGATATGTATCTTTTAACGTGTGTTTGTCATAAAGCAAGTCTTTTTCTATTGTAATATTTTCGGCATGTATAGCTTTTATTGTATCAGCCTTTTCTGTTTTAACGGAATCCTGAATTATTATATCTTCATTGGGTACAATTTCCTTTTGGGAAGGCGTACAGTTGTAGAATATACTTAGACAGGTAATGAGCGAGGGGATGAGGATTTTCATTCTTTTTATTCTGTTTTTATTACTGACAATGTAAATATATCAATTTTTCCCGATTGATACGCTGATTTAATTAAGACCATTTTGTAAGGTGAATTGTTCATTATACGGATAGTCATATCTGATTATTCAAATCTAAAGTATGCCTCCGAATGCAAAAAAGCGTGTATCTTTGTATCGAATTAAAATACGAATCATTTCAGTATAGAATATGAAAAGAGTTTTCTGCCCTAAATGTGATAATCAATTATCGTTCGACGAAACTAAATATCCGGAAGGAAAAGTTCTTGCATTTGTCTGCCCTCAATGCGGTTCTCAGTTTAAGGTGAAACTAGGACGGAAAGTGGTGCGCACAAAGACAGGGGAGGAAGAGGAAGTAAAAGAACCTGATTTTTCTTGCGGTTATATCTCTGTGATAGAGAATATATTTGCTTTTAAGCAAGACTTACCTTTGGTTTTGGGAGACAATGTAATAGGCCGTCGTAATAAAGATACCGATGGTGTGGAAGTTCCTGTTATTACCAGTGATCCCAGTATGGGACGTAAACATTGTGTTATTAATGTGAAACAGGATGCCAGAGGGAAATATATTTATACTTTACGCGATTTTCCCAGCTTGACAGGTACATTCCTCCGGAGTGTTTTATTAGGTAAAAAAGAACAGGTAAGGATTGGCGAAGGTGCCGTTATTACACTTGGTGCTACGACTTTCATACTTCATACACCGGATGGGGAAGAGGAAGATAATTTTATAGGATAAATATCTTCAGTGGCTGCATCTTTGTGAAATTGATCTTTAACATCGGGGTCGGAATGATGGCAGATAAGGGGATTTTGGCGTTTGTTTTGGGAGTGATAGTTATCGACTTCCTTTCAATTCGGAATGCAGCACTGAAGAATATTTATAATCATATATACAATTTAGTTTTGACGTTCAAATATTAAACAGTCTGGGATAGATTTGGCTCAATACCGTTAACGTAAAGAATCAAAAAGAAAATAAATAAATGAGAGAAACAACTGCGCCGATAGTCAATAAAACCGTATCTCACATCCTGGTGGCTTTGAGTATCGGCCATTGTATGAACGATATGGGTGAAGCCATATCGGATTTGCATTTGGCGTGGCGGGCATTGCATCTGCTGTTTTAGGTAATATGGCAGACCGCTTCGGAATTGAGGCTGTTTACAATGTTTGTGCCTATATGCCGTTGTTAGATTTGGTTACGTGGTTCTTGCCCGATCTAAGGAAGCGTTGAACAATCATCACTTAGCATCTGTTATAAACCAAAACTTAACGCACAAAACTAATTTTACTATGGTTAATAATATAGCCTGTTACGGCATGCTATTCCTTTCTTTTTTCCCGGTTTCTTTGATTGCTCAGGAAGAAAAACTGGAACTAAGTTTGGAACAATCCATGGAATTGCTTCATAAAGAGAATAAAAGTCTGAAGATTGCCGGCAAGGAAGTGGAGTTAGCCCGTAATGAACATCAGAGACTTAATTCGTTTTGGTATCCTTCGCTTACTGCTGCGGGCGCTTATGTCCATATGTCTAATCCGGTAGAGGTTAAGCAGCCGTTGGATCAGTTTACCGAACCGGCAAAGGATTTTGTACATACCATTTTGCCGGATGACCAGTTTATCTCATCTATTTTGGATAAAATAGGAGCTAATACTCTTACATTTCCATTGGTTTCTCAGAATCTGACAACTATCGATGCAAACATTACCTGGCCTGTTTTTACTGGGGGAAAGCGTATTTATGCCAATAAAATCGGGAAGACGATGGTGAATCTGGCAGAAGTAAACCGTAATCAGGTAGATGCTACCCAGCAAGCCTTGTTGGTGACCAATTACTTTGGACTACGCCTTGGGCAGCGTGTTGTAGATGTGAAAGAGGAAACTTTTACATCTTTGAAGACTCACTATGAACAAGCCCTCAAATTAGAACAAAACGGCATGATTAATCGTGCCGAACGTCTTTTTGCCCAGGTTAGTATGGATGAGGCAAAACGTGAGCTTGAGTCTGCCCGTAAAGATTTGTCTGTTGCTCAGCAAGCACTAAAAGCCTTGTTGAACATGGAGTCTGAAAAAGATATACAGACAACTTCTTCTTTATTTATAAATGACGTGATTCCTCCTGCACAATACTTCAAAGAACAGATTCCTACAGGAAATTACTTGGTAACCCAGTTGAAATTACAGGAAAGCATGGCTCATGATGAATTGCAGATAGGGCGTTCTGCTTATGTTCCTAATATTGCATTATTCGGAAAGCAAACATTATATGCGCACGGTGTAGATAAATATCTTATGCCTCGTACAATGATCGGTGTTGGTTTTACCTGGAACATCTTTGACGGATTGAACCGGGAAAAAAAGATTCGCCAGGCTAAGCTTGCCAGCCAGTCTTTAGCTTTAGGAAAAGAAAAAGCGGTGACCGACCTGGAAGTTGGCGTAGATAAATTCTACTCGCAAATACAGAATGCACTGGATAATGTTAAAGCCCTGAATACAACAATGGAAATGAGCGAAGAGCTTGTTCGTATTCGTAAGAAATCTTTTCAGGAAGGAATGGCTACATCTACCGAAGTAGTGGATGCCGAAGTGATGCTCTCTAAAGTAAAGACCGCTTTTTTGATGGCCTATTATCAATATGATGTTGCCCTTATTAGCTTGCTTTCTGTTTGCGGAACCCCTGAAGCGTTTCAGCAATACAAAGCAGAGGGTAAGACTGAACATTTTATATTCTCTGAAGATTAAAAACGTTAATTTATGGATAAGACAAGGAAATATTTAAGTATCTCTTTTATTGTGATACTCGTAGCAGTTGTGATTATATCGGCTGTCGGTATGGCTTTATTGGGTAAAAAGCCTGTAATATTGCAAGGACAGATAGAATCAACAGAAATCCGTATATCGGGTAAGCTTCCCGGTCGTATCGATACGTTTCTTGTGAAGGAAGGGCAATTTGTAAAACAGGGTGATACCCTTGTTGTTATAAACAGCCCCGAAGCACAGGCGAAGTATCAGCAGGCAAATGCAATGGAAGATGTTGCCATTTACCAGCACCAGAAGGTCGATGAAGGGACTCGTAAGCAAATTATCAATTCCCTTTTGCAGTTGTGGAATAAATCTAAATCCGATTTGCAATTGGCCGGTACAACTTATAAACGGATTCAGGCTTTATATAAAGATAGCGTTGTTACTTCCCAGCGTAAAGATGAAGTGGAAGCTCTCTATCAGGCCGCTGTTGCTAATGAAAAGGCGGCACACAGCCAGTATCAGATGGCTGTTGAAGGTGCTCGGTTGCAGGATAAGGAAAGTGCACGTTCGTTGGTGCAAGCTGCTCGTGGAACGGTAGAGGAAGTAGAAGCACTGTTGCAGGATGCACGTTTGACTGCTCCTGAATCCGGGCAAATTTCTACGATATTTCCTAAACGGGGTGAGTTGGTAGGAGCCGGTATGCCGATTATGAATCTGGTTGTGTTGGACGATGTGCATGTAGTATTAAATGTCCGTGAAGATCGTTTACCCTTCTTTAAAATGGGCGGTACATTTCTGGCAGATGTTCCGGCAATCGATAAGAAAGGGATTGAATTTAAAATCTATTATATCAGTCCTCTTGGCAGCTTTGCCACCTGGAAATCTACAAAACAGACCGGTAGTTACGATCTTCGTACCTTTCAGTTGCATGCGTCTCCTACCTCAAAAGTGGAGGGGCTAAGGCCGGGTATGTCTGTACTTGTGGAATTTGAAAATTGAATAATCGTAAAGAGTATGACGTATTTTGTTTCGGTTCTCACAAGAGAGATGAAGAGGATGGTTTCCCGTAGGCTTTACTTCGGGGTATGCATCATTCTGCCTCTATTCTGTGTGTTTTTCATGGCTACAATCTTTGGGAACGGTCAAATGGAAAATATTCCGATAGGAATAGTAGACCAGGATCAGACCGGGATGTCGCGCGAGGTTACCCGCCAGATCGGATCTGTTCCGACTTTTCGCGTTACTGCACATTATACGGATGCAGAAGCTGCCCGAAAGGCTACACAAGCAAAAGAAATATACGGTTATTTAGTCATACCTTATCAGTTCGAGGCAAATGCTACGGCAGGTCGTGAGGCTGTTTTGTCGTACTACTATCATTATGCTTTATTGAGTGTGGGAGGCGAAGTAAGGTCGGCATTTGAGACTACTTTGCGTACTTTATCAATGGCTCCCGTTGTAGCACAAGCTACGGCTGCGGGAGTAGGGGTGGATCAGGTTACAACTTTCCTGCTGCCTGTTAAATCGAGCAGTCATCCTTTATTCAACCCCGATTTGGACTACTCCGTTTATTTGAGCCAACCCTTTTTTTATATCTTCTTTCAGGTAATAATATTGCTTGTGACTGTTTATGCCGTGGGAAGCGAAATCAAGTTCAAGACAGGAGATGAATGGATTACCTCGGCCGGTGGGAATATGGTGATAGCCATGTTGGGGAAGTTGCTTCCTTATACGGTTATCTTCAGTATCATGAGCGTGTTTGCAAATTATGTCTTGTTCGGAGTAATGCACATACCTTTTTCCTGTGGGTTCTGGCCGCTTAATCTTGTTGCTATCCTGTTTGTTATTGCTACACAGGCGATGGCGGTGTTTATCTTCTCGCTTTTTCCTGCAATTAGTATTATTATCAGTATTGTCTCTATGGTGGGATCTTTGGGGGCAACTTTATCGGGGGTAACTTTCCCGGTTGCTTCCATGTACGCTCCGGTTTATTATACTTCTTTTCTTTTCCCGGTTCGGCACTTTGTGGAAATATGCCAGAACCTTTTATATGGCGATTATGGATTTGCTTATGCCTGGCAGAGTATAGCTTTATTGTTTGTTTATATACTGCTTGCTTTGCTGATGTTGCCACATTTGAAACATGCTGTATTAAGTCATAAGTATGAAAATATTGAGTGAATATGAAGAAATATCTAGCAGATATAGCAGAGATTATATATGATGAATTTCGTGTAATCAGTACCAGCTACTCTATTTTACTGGTTCTGATAGGTGGCATATTTGTTTATGGCCTTCTTTATAATTACATGTATGCTCCGGATGTGGTGCGCAATGCGCCTGTTGCCGTGGTGGATCATTCTCACAGCGAACTAAGCAGACAGTTTACCCGTTATCTGAATGTAACACCTCAGGTAGAGGTGCTGACTAACGCCGTGGATTACACAGAAGCGCAGGATCTGATGAAGCGTGATCAGGTGGTTGGTATTGTTTATATTCCGGATGATTTTGAAGATCGTGTTTCGCGCGGCGGACAGTCTGTTTTTATTATGTATGAAACTACCAGCGCATTTCTTTATTATATGTCGATGCAGGAAGCTTCTGCAGCAGCTATGCTGGCCCTGGATGAAGACTACCGCCCCAATATGATGGTATTCCTGCCGGAACAAGCGGCTTCGCAGCTGGCTATGGCTCAGCCAATCACTGTTGTCGGAACCGCACTTTATAATCACACGGAAGGTTATGGTTCTTATCTGATTCCGGCAGTATTGATTATTATTGTTTTCCAAACACTAATGATGCTTATCGGAATGATAAGCGGGAGAGAACGGCATACGGGTTCTATAGCCCGGTTTGCTTCTCAGGGACTCTCTTTCGGACGTATGGCGCGGGTGGTAGCGGCTAAGACGTTTGTTTATGTTATGCTTTATGCTATTTTTTGTTGTTTCCTTTTAGGACTGATTCCCTTGTTGTTTGGTATGCCGGCTATCGGAAATCCGTTCGAAATCGTCATGTTGCTGATCCCTTTTCTTCTTGCTACCAGTTTTCTGGGATTGGCTGCATCCCTGTTTTTCACAGACTCGGAAGCACCTTTGTTGATGATTGCGTTTTTTTCTGTCGGGTTAGTCTTTCTTTCAGGCGTGTCTTATCCTTTGGAACTGATGCCGTGGTATTGGAGGGTTGCCCACTATATTCTGCCGGTCTCGCCCGCAACATTGGGATATGTGCAGTTAAGTTCAATGGGAGCCTCTTTATCCCAGATTTCGGTGGAGTATATTACGTTGTGGATACAGTGCCTTGTTTATTTCGTTCTGGCTTGTTTTACCTATAAATATACAACAGGAAAGGTGAAGCACTCCCACGGCATAAGGTGAGACATTCCCACGGCATAGGGTGAGACACTCTCACGGCATAGGGTGAGACATTCCCACGGCATAGGGTGAGACACTCTCACGGCATAAGGTGAGACACTCTCACGGAAAGGTAGGATATTATCTATATTTTCTGTACAGTTATGGCCTGTGCTCTAAAATTATCCCTATTTTTGCCAGGTATATCTGATAACATGAAATAAAATGAAACGAGTACTACTATTTTTGGTGATATGTTGCCATATCCTGACACTGGCTGCCCAGAAAAAAGCTCCTAAATGGATGGGGAAGGAAAAGAATGCCGTATTAACGGTTACTACGTATAAAAAAGACAATACGGTACTTCATAAAGGACTGGGATTCTTTGTCAGTGAATCGGGAGAAGCCCTTTCGGCCTATTCTCTTTTTAAGGATGCACAAAAAGCAAATGTAACTGACGCGGCAGGCAATACCTATCCGGTAACTTTTATTATTGGTGCAGACGAATTGTATGATGTCATAAAAGTACAGGTATCTGTCCCTAAAAAGGTATCTTATCTGCCGTTGGTTTCAGAAGCCTTGCCGGCTGGTACAAAAGTTTATTTGATGCCCTATTCTACAGGTAAAAATATTGCTTTTAGTGAGGGGCAGATTACAGAAGTCTCCAGACTGAAGGACTCTTACAGCTATTATAAAATAAGCTTTCCACTAATGACAGGACAGTCTAATGCTCCAATGCTTACGGAGAATGGCGAAGTGTTCGGGCTTGCACAGGATGATGCTTCCGGCAAAAATGCAAATTCGTATGCTGTTTCGGCCAGATATGCCAATAGCCTGGCTCTTAAGTCGTCGGATGCTTTTAATACGGTCTATACTTCGATCGGAATACGGAAGGCATGGCCGGCATCGGCGGATGAAGCGCTGGTTTCTCTTTATCTTATGGCCGGTACACAGAATGCAGAAGAATACCTGAATACGTTGAATGATTTTATTGCCCGCTTCCCGAATGTTCCCGAGGGATATCTGAATCGTGCTTCACATTATGCATATAACCGTGCTGTGCTGGCTTCCGGTCCGGCTGAAGAATCAAAACTCCTTGCTTTGGCTTTGGAAGATATTAACACTTCCGGAAAGTATAGTAAAAGCAAAGGTGATATGTGGTTTAACAAGGCCAAGCTAATTTACGGCGTGTCTGCCGATTCTACTTTAAATGATAAAAACTGGACTGTGGATGCTGCTTTGGAATCTCTTCAACAAGCTATAAAGGAAGACGATCAGCCTGTTTATCACCAATTGTTGGGTGATATTTATTTTGCACGCAAGAATTATGAAGATGCATATGCAAATTATATGATAACCAATAACAGTAACGTGGCTTCTTCTGCTTCTTATTATATGGCAGCAAAAGCAAGGGAGAACATGCCAGGTGCTAATTTGGGCGAATTAATTATGTTGTTGGATAGTGCTATTGCCAAAAATAGGCCTACGGCTTCTGCGGAAACAGCGGAGTATGTGCTCGAACGTGTGGAATTGCGAATGAAATTAATGCAATATAAAGAGGCTGTAGACGATTACGATTTATATTATCGTCTTATGGGAGGGCGTGTATCCGATGCTTTCTTCTATTATCGCGAACAAGCTAAATTCCGTTTAGGCGATCTGGCCGGTGCTTTGAAAGATATCCGGGAAGCTATAAAGATGAGTCCGCAAGATCCGAATTATTATGCAGAAGAAGCTTCTATATATATCCGTATGCAAACTTGCGATCAGGCATTAGCCAGCATAGAAAAGGCGTTAAGCATTGCACCTGACTTTGCTGCCTGTTATCGTCTGAAAGGAGTATGTTTCATTAGACAGGAAAAGAAAGCCGAGGCATGCGCTGCATTTCAAAAGGCGAAAGAGCTGGGCGACCCCGTTGCTGATAAATTAATTCAGGAACATTGTAAATAACAGAAGACTTACAGGTGGCAGAAATATGAAAGATGCTATGTCTTAATACTAACTGCCACCTGCCGGTTCTTAATTTATAAACGCTTTAAAGTAGTTTATTTTATCATTAAGGATGAGGCTTTCGGGAAAATCTGTTTCCATTAGCAATTCGTTAATATGATCGTAGCATGCAATGTCAAAACTGATGTGCGCATCACTTCCTAATATCACCGGTATATCATACTTCTTGCATAGTTTCAATATCTCAATATTGTTTTTGCGTGCCGATGGCTTATTTCTTATCGGATTCAATGAACTATTGTTAATCTCCAAAAGCGTACGACTTTCTTTAGCGGCTAATACAATTGGTTCGAAGTTCAACAACGCAGTGCCGTCTCCCGGATGACTGATTATATTGATGGCCGGATTGCGAATAGCTCCAATCATAGCTGAAGTGTTTTCGTCTATTGTTCCCGGGGTATAGCAAAGAGAGTGTATACCGGCAATCTTAATGTCAAGCATCGGAAAATAGCTTTCCGGTAAATCTACCGAACCTTTGTAATCAATAATATTTAGCTCCGCACCAAGTAATAATTCGACGCCGTACATTTGACGGGGAACAACATGCAAATTACGGAAATAAATCGGATCGCAAGTCCCTGGAATACCTGGCGAATGCTCTGTTATTCCGAGTACTTTTAATTTCTTTTCAGCAGCAGCCTGTGCCATTTCCTGTAAGGTGCTAAAAGCGTGCCCACTGGCTGTTGTATGTGTATGTACGTCTAACAAAATATCCATGTTCATTGTATTTACTCTATTGCAAAGATATGAATTAAACTAATTCCAAATATCTGGTGTTTGCTCGTATCTCTTTTGTGAATGTCAAGTCGTGTGATACAACCAATATAGTTCTTCTATACTCATTCATAACAGTGGTAATGCATAAACCGGAATACTGCTTTTTTATCCCTCTTAATTAAAAAGCAGACTACTCCGTTGCATAGATTGCAGATACCATCGAACAATATAATGTTGGGATACACAGCTATTATTGTTTATAATGCATTGGTTTTATATGAGTTGATATTTGGCGGGCTTTCTGTCTGCATATTTAGGATATCGGAAAGCTGGCATACCCAGCGCCATGATAGCGTGAATTTTTCCATCTATTCCCAGTCCTTTTGCCAAAGTATCTTTTTTTTCTTGCTTGATAGCTGTAAGAACAAAACCCATATATATTTGACTTACACCTAGAGCCTGTGCCATTAAAGATGCGTTTTGGTATGCCAGATTCGAATCCTCACTCCCAAACCGGTTAGATTTAGGCGTATGAATAAACAGCAGTGCTGTCGCTTTTCGGAGAATCGGATCATTGCCGGCTGCATGTTCCTGTTTTAGACGTTCAAATGTAGGTACATATTTATATACATCTTTCATAAATGGCTTCAGCAGGCACTTTATAACTGGATTTAGTAAAAATTTAGCCAAAGAGTTAAATACATTGATCGTGTAATCGCTTACCTGACGGAGCTTTGCCGGATCTGTAATTACCGTGAAAGATACTGTTTGTGCATTTGTGGCGGTAGGCGCACAATTGGCTGCTTCCACAATTTTGTCCAGCATCTCTTTGGGAACAGGCCGGGTAGTGATGGTACGGTTGGAACGGCGGGATTTTATCAGTTCCATAAGCCGGTCCGGATCGGGCATATAACTGTAATCAATTGTGTGAACATTTTCCAACGGAAATTCACTGTGCAGAACAGAATTTGTGGGACAGACGTCCACACAATGACCACATACAATGCAACTGTCGATATATTGTAACTCAATCGCTTCTTTGTTTTTTTTCTGGATAAAGATGTTAGCAGGACATACCTGTACGCATTTCTTACACTTTATGCATGTATTCTGTTCAATACTTAGTGTCATGATTGTTTTTGATTTGATATGCAACAAATGTATCAATAAATTTCGGATAAGAAAATGCTGTATGAAAATGGAATTACGACTATTTTTATACTACTCCAAAAGATTATTAAAAAACGCTGCCTATTTATTAATGTCACGTATGTAAGCGGCAGGCACACCTGCTACCGATAGAATTCGGTTCTACATCCTTTGTTACCACTGCTCCTGCAGCTACAATAGCATATTACTACTCTACATACGAGATCACTCGTGCCCTAAAAACAAAAATCCCCATAACTCATCGAGTTACGGGGATATATTGTATATAGAAGTCTCTAATTACTTCTTCATTGCTTGCTCAATAGATACCGCGATAGCAACCGTAGCACCTACCATCGGGTTGTTACCCATACCCAGGAATCCCATCATTTCTACGTGAGCAGGAACAGATGAAGAACCAGCGAACTGAGCGTCACCGTGCATACGGCCCATTGTGTCGGTCATACCATAAGAAGCAGGACCAGCGGCCATGTTATCCGGGTGTAAAGTACGGCCTGTACCACCACCTGAAGCAACAGAGAAATACGGATGACCGTTTTCCATACATTCTTTCTTGTATGTGCCGGCTACCGGGTGCTGGAAGCGAGTCGGGTTAGTTGAGTTACCTGTGATAGATACGTCAACACCTTCTTTACGCATGATAGCAACACCTTCGCGAACATCGTCAGCACCGTAGCACTTTACTTTTGCACGCAGACCGGTTGAGTATGCTTTTTCTTCCACAACGTTTACCTCTCCAGTCATATAATCAAACTGAGTCTGAACGTAAGTGAAACCGTTTATACGAGAAATAATTTTAGCAGCATCTTTGCCCAGACCGTTCAGAATGACGCGCAACGGTTCTTTACGAACTTTGTTTGCCATTTCAGCGATCTTGATAGCACCTTCGGCAGCAGCGAATGATTCGTGACCAGCCAGGAATGCGAAACATTTTGTTTCTTCGCGCAACAGGCGTGCAGCCAGGTTACCGTGTCCGATACCTACCTTACGGTCTTCGGCTACTGAACCGGCAATACAGAATGCCTGCAAACCGATACCGATAGCTTCGGCAGCATCAGCAGCATTTGTGCAACCTTTCTTGATAGCAATAGCAGCACCTACTACATATGCCCAACAAGCGTTTTCGAAACAGATTGGTTGAGTTTCCTTACACATTGTATAAGGATCGATACCTTTAGCGTCGCAGATAGCTTTTGCATCTTCGATACCGTTGATACCATATTCTTTTAAAACCGCGTTGATATTATCAATACGACGGTCATAACTTTCAAATAAAGCCATATTATTTTATTTTTTTAAATTCTTATTTACCAGGAATAAAGATACCAGAAAATTGAAAACAAGCACACCTCCGCAGCAGGCAACATAAAAAGCCAACCAGGGCTTTTCCGGCTTTATTACGAAATAAGCGATTGCCGTTCCCACAACTGTTATTGCAGTAAGTCCCAGCAGGACGCGTGTCAGTGTTTTCTTATTCATTACGAGGATCGATATATTTTACAGCTTCTTTGAAACGACCGTAAGAACCTTTCGCTTTTTCCAGTGCTTCGTTAGCATCGATACCCTTCTTAACCATATCCATGAATTTGCCCAGGTGGATAAATTCATAACCGATTACTTCATCGTCTGCATCTAATGCCATACGGGTGCAGTATCCTTCTGCCATTTCCAGGTAACGTACACCTTTTGCCAATGTGCCGAACATTGTTCCAACCTGGCTACGAAGACCTTTTCCCAAATCTTCCAAACCTGCGCCGATTGGCAGACCACCTTCTGAGAATGCAGACTGAGTACGACCGTAAACGATCTGCAGGAATAATTCACGCATTGCTGTGTTGATAGCGTCACAAACAAGGTCTGTGTTCAATGCTTCCAGCAATGTTTTGCCCGGAAGAATTTCTGAAGCCATAGCAGCAGAGTGAGTCATACCTGAGCAGCCGATAGTTTCTACAAGGGCTTCCTGAATGATTCCGTCTTTAACGTTCAGAGTCAGCTTACATCCACCTTGTTTTGGTGCACACCAACCGATACCGTGAGTCAAACCAGAGATGTCTGTTATCTGAGTTGCTCTAACCCACTTTCCTTCTTCAGGAATCGGAGCACACTGGTGGTTAGCTCCTTTCTTTACAACACACATGTGTTGAACTTCATGTGAATAAATCATAATCGCTAATTTATTATATTAAAGTGATAATAAAAATTTATGCTAATTTAATACTAAGTACAGCTATTGGAAATCCGCGCAAAGATAAAATTTTTAATTTAGCCCTGCAACGGCAAGGTTCGTTATTTGTTCTGGTCGTTAAGATTAAGTAACGTATTATTCAGAATTATTAGCCAGCTTACGGGAGCTATCTTGAGCAGACATAGGCGTGTAAGATTATAGTTTGCTCAAAGTTAGGAGAAAAATAAGAAAGGTGCAAAATAAGGATCGTTTTTTATAATCATCCCGATCATTTTCAAAAATCATCTCGATGAATTATAAAAATGACCGGGATGATTTTGTAATAAGAAAACGGGCTATTCCATAAGCAAATTATTACTTGCAGAATAGCCCGTTGGCTGTTTATTTTAGAAAAAAGTTTTTCTTATTTGACTACTTCTTTAAGCTTGGCATTCAGTTCGTTGCCGTGCAGATTCTTAGCAATGATTGTACCGTCTTTGTCAACCAGTACTGTGTGTGGAATACTATTTACACCATAAAGAGCTGCACCAGCATTCTTCCAGCCCTGAAGGTCTGACAATTGAGGCCATGTGATATTCAGGTCTTTTACACCTTTTGCCCACGCATCAGCATTGCTGTCCAATGAAATACCAATAATTTCGAAACCTTTGTTTTTATATTGCTTGTAAGCATTAACCAGATTAGGCATTTCGCGACGGCATGGAGGGCACCAGGAAGCCCAGAAATCAATAAGAACTACATTCTTACCATTTCCTACGTATTCGGATAATTTATGCATTTGTCCTTTTGCATCAGCCATTTCAAAGTCGGTAAATTGTTTACCTACTGCCACATTCTTCAGAATGTTAAGATGATCTATCATTGCATTAATACCCGGAACAGTCTTGAATACGGAGTCTGCCTGCGCAATGATGTCATTCTGTTCATCTTCTGTTAAGTTGTAGCGGAAGTCATAGAACAATTTAGCAGCCGACTGTTTGTTGTTGTTGTCTGTGATATAAGATTTTACGAATGAAGTTACAGCAGCATCAATCTCATCCAATTTCTTTCCTGCAGCTTCGGCAACTTCTTTATCTTCCGATTTCATGTCTTTTATCAGCTTATCCCAGTCTTGACGGGTTGCCTTTATTTTATCCTGCAGTGTTGCCAATGCATCATTTTCGGGTGTCCCTTTTACAGAAGAAGAAGGGCCTAACGTTGCCTGAAGTTTACCGTTTTCCAAAATGAATGTGGCAGAGAAGGGGGCGTTTTCTCCTGTATTGGCACGAACAGGTTCTACTACATCTTCTGCAAAACGAAGCGTGCGAAGAGCCGGTGTTTCTTGTGTACCTTTTAAAGTGAAAGTACCGTTTTGTACCAAAGCACTGTCGAGTGGTGCTGCATCGTTAGAACCGTATGTATATAAATATACATATTTCCCATTCAGGTTGGAGTCTGAAACTGTACCGGTGATATCATATCCCGGTTTTTCACTACAAGCCATCAATAAAGCGGCGGAAGCAGCAAAGAAAAGATACTTTTTCATTTGTTTATCTGTTTAAGTGATATGTTATTAATATAACTTTCCAAAGATACAAAGAGTTTATAAATACTTATTGGCAATGCAGAATAATTAGATAAAAACGTATTCTCACTCTTTTAGTCGGATTCCGTTCTCTTCTATAGAGATAAGTCCTTGTTTGTATAAAGCTCCGATGGCTTGTTTGAATGCTTTTTTGCTACAACGGAACAAGGAATAGATAACATCAGGCTCGCTTTTGTCGTGTACCGGAATGTAACCGCCTTGTGCTTTCAATGATTCTAATATGGTACCGGTTATACCTTCTACCTTTTTATAACCTAGGGGAGTAAGGCTGACATCTATTTTTTCGTCCTCGCGAACATCTTTTATATATCCTTTTAAATGTTCTCCCTTTTCGAGCCGGCGAAATACTTCATTGTGATAAATTAACCCCCAATGCGAGTTGTTTATAATGACTTTGTATCCGATTTCGGTCTCTTCTGCAACCAACAAATCCACTTCTTGATTGTGTTCATACAAAGGAGGTGTATTGTTAAGGAATTTATCGATACGTGCGGAAGCCATGATACGTCCCGTAACATGGTCAAGACGTACATATACAAGATACCATTTACCTTCTCTCATTGGCATTTTTTGCTCTTTGAAAGGAACAAGCAAATCTTTCATAATACCCCAGTTGAGAAAAGCCCCGGTATTATTAACTGATTTTACTTCCATGTATTGAAATTCGCCAACCAAAGCTAAAGGTTTGGCTGTTGTTGCTATAATACGCCCTTCGTTGTCATGATAGATAAACACTTCCACTTCGTCTCCCGGTTTTACATTCTTCGGAACATAACGTGCCGGAAGGAGAATTTCCAGATCGTTTCCGCCATCCAGATAGACTCCGAAATCCAAATCCTTAACTATTCTAAGGGTATTATATTTTCCAATTTCTACCATAAATCAATTTGTTTTGTGACAAACATACGCAATAATTCATGAAAAAGCCCTAAAACCGTTGATAATTTTAGCCCTGTATGCAGCAATATATCGGGTATTGCATCGTTATTAATGTAACTTTGAATTTAGGAACAATTATTGTTGTTTTCCGCTGGTTTAAAAGTCGTATATTTGCACCTTATTTGAATATTAGTAAAGTTTATGAGAGTGAAATTAGTATCAGTAGTAGGAGTCGTATTGCTAACTTTATTGTTAGGATCGTGTGGGACGCCAAAAGATGTCATTTATTTCCAAGGAGTAGATTCGTTGACACCGGAACAAAAAGAAGCTATGAACCAATCATATAATACAAGAATAGTTCCGGATGATTTATTAAATATCACTGTTACGGCATGGGATCCTTCTGTGGTAACACCGTTTAATCCTCCTACGTATGCTTATTCACAACAGGGAGATCAACCCGTTTTCGCATCTCAGTCTTTATATAATTATCTGGTAGATAAAGATGGTATGATTAATTTTCCTGTGTTGGGCATGTTGCATGTTGCCGGGATGACCAAGCAGGAGCTGAGCAAGATGTTGGAAGAAAAGATATCTAAATACGTAAAAGATCCATTGGTAAATATACAAATTTCAAACTTCAAAGTGACTTTGATGGGAGAAGTTAACCGACCGGGATCGTTAACTGCACGTAATGACCGTTTGTCTATATTGGATGCTATCGGCCAGTCTGGCGATTTAACGATTAATGCAAACAGAAAGAATATCTTGATAATAAGAGATGAAAACGGACAAAAGGAAATGGCGCGTTTGGATTTAACTGATCCTGCAATATTTGCTTCTCCTTATTATTACCTGCGTCAGAATGACGTTATATATGTTGAACCTAATAAGGCTAAAAAGAAAAACGCACGTTATAGTCAGGCTCAACAATATAATATAACTGTATTTTCTTCTGTGATCAGTGCTGTGTCAATCATAACATCAATGGTTATTACAATTATTAATACTTCAAAGAAATAAATCATGAGCAATAAAGTTATTGATAATGAAACCGTGGAATTGAAAAACATCATTGTTTACTATATACATCAGTGGAAATATTTTGTAGGGGCATTTATTGTGTCTATAATTCTGGCTATACTTTACTTATTATTATATCCAAGGACCTATGAAATGTATGCCAGTGTGCAGTTACAGGAAAATAAAGATTTAATAGGAGGAGGTATTTCTATGGGAGAAGCTTCCGGATTAATGAAATCTTTTGGATTAAGTTCTGGTAATAGCGGAGGGATAAATATAGATGATGAAATAATGACATTTTCATCAAACTCTCTCTTTAGTAAAATGATTTTGGAATTGGGTATTAATGTATCATATACCAAACCCTTTTCATGGCATAAATTGTATACAAATTCTCCATTGGTAGTTACAGCCGATTCTTTAACAATGATGTCGTTGAGTGATAGGGTGGCATTAAAGGTCTCTGTGGATGCCAAAGGAAATATAACGGTTAAATCTTCTAAAGGGAAAGAAATATTTTCTTCTTTGCCTGCAAAACTGGAGTTGCCTCAGGGAGAGTTTACCATAGATTTTAGAAATGGACCTAAGAATTCGTTTGATCTGGATATTCTGATACAACCTGTACGTTGGGTTGCCGAGGATATGATTAATGGCTTTTCAATAGAAGAGGTGTCTAAACTTTCAAATATGTTGGAATTTACCTGTGATGATCATGAAAAGCAAAGAGGAATAGATATTTTGAATACACTGGTTAGAATATATAATGAGCAATCTGATAGTTATAACAAGACAGAGTCAAAGAAAACAATTGCATTTTTAGACACTCGTATTGCCACTGTTGTTGAAGATCTGAATAAGACAGAAAGAGCTATTGAAGAATATAAGTTGAAGAATAAAATGACTGCGATAGAATATGATGTTCAAATGTATTCGGAGCAGATGAAAGAGCTTCAGTCTAAAATTATAGAGATGGAAGCACAGTCTCAGGTTGTTAATTTAATGGATGCTTATGTAAAGAATCCGGATAATAAATATAATCTGGTTCCTTTAATGCTATCTCAAGATGCAGAAGGAAGCCCGTTGGTTGCTTATAATGATGCTTTGCTGGAAAGGAATAAGATGTTACAGAACTCAAGCTCGGATAACCCGTTGATTTTGCAAATGAATGAGAAGTTGGACCGGTTGAGGGAGAATGTCTATTTAACTATAGCTAATGCCCGTAATGGAATGATTTCTACTTTGACGGATTTAAGAAATAAAGAACAGCAGTTGTTAGGTAGGATAGGCTCGGTACCTATGCAGGAACGTGTTTATGTTGATTTTAAAAGGCAGCAGGAAATAACACAGGCTGTATATCTTTTGCTATTGCAAAAAAGAGAAGAATTGGCTTTGTCAATAGGACTCGATCAAACGAAAGCGAAATTGATAGATACGGCGTTTGTTAAACAATATCCGGTTGGTCCGAGAAAATTGTATGCGGGATTGTTTATCATTGTATTTACATTGGCTATTCCTGTAGGAGTATTGTTCTTACGTGATCGTTTAAAAGAATTGATAGGTGCTTATAAACAATCGGTTTAATGTTTGTTACTCATTTAATTTGTTCATTTACAACGGGTGGGGCAGAAACAATGCTGGTGGATATTGTAAACCGGCAGGTTGCTGAAGGGCATCGTGTTACCTTAATTGTAATAAATGATTTGGTTGAAGAGCGTTTATTACGATCGTTGGATAAAAAGGTACAGGTTGTGCGAATAGGCAGAAAACCAGGTAGCCGTAACCCATTCTTGTTTTTATATTTGAATATAATACTATTCAGGTTGCATGCAGATATCTTACATTGTCATGACTGTGTAATAGGAGGCATGTTACTTCCTGTTTTCAAAAAAAAATTGTGTTTGACAGTCCATACAGTTGGGGTCAGTGATAAGTATTTTTTTCGTTTCGAGAAAATTGTTGCAATTTCAGATTCTGTAAAACAAGATATAACGAAGCGTACTTTATTTTGTCCGGAAATAATATGGAATGGTATACATATTGACCGGATCAAAAAAAGAAAATCTTTGGAGGTATCTTCTCCTTTTCGATTAATAATGGTAAGTCGATTGGATCATTTAGTAAAAGGACAACATGTTTTATTGAAAGCTCTTGACTTATTGGTTAACAAGTATAAAAGACCGGTGTCTTTAGATTTTGTAGGTGAAGGTAAATCTGAAAAATATTTGCGATCTTTAGTTGAAAAATATAAATTGCAAGCTAATGTGAATTTTCTGGGTTTGAGAGACAGAAATTATATTTATACACATTTGCATGAATATGATTTGTTTGTTCAACCTTCTATTTACGAGGGGTTTGGCTTAACAGTTGTAGAAGCAATGATTGCAGGGATTCCTGTTTTAGTTTCCGGTGATGGGCCTACAGAAGTTGTTGGGCAGGGAAAATATGGATATTGTTTCGAAAAAGAAAATGCCGAAGAGTGTGCAAAAAAGATAGACTGTATTATACAGGATTATGCGGGTTTGGACAATTTCGTATATAAGGCTTCTGTATATGCCGGAAATCAGTATTCAATACAAGCAACAGTATGTGCTTATCAGAATTTGTATGAATCGATGACAAGTGATAAAGCAAAGTGAAACAGGTAATGAAACAAAATAAGAAAATAGGTTTAATATCTTATCATTCAGGTCATAATTATGGTACAATGCTACAAGCTTATGCTCTCCAGTTCTGTATTGAGAAAATGGGGTATGATGCGGTGGAATATATCAATTATGTGGATGGAAAACCTTTTAAAGAAGCTTCGTTTCGAGTTAAACTGAAAAAAATAAAAGATAAACTTAATTCGGGTATTAGACCGTTACTATATAATTTTCTTTATAAACAGCAATTTTCGACTATAAAAGACAAATTTGATTGCTTTTATTCAGGTTGCATAAAGACCTCTTCTGTTTTATATTCATCGTTGGCTGAATTGAAAGAAAATCCTCCTTTGTATGATATTTATATAGTAGGAAGCGATCAAACTTGGAATCCTACATTCCTAAAAGATAATGGTGCTTATTTTTTGACATTTGCAGCAGAAGATGCTGATAAAAATTCGTATGCTTCAAGTCTGGGAGTTGCTTTGCTGACAGATGAAGTGAAAGGTATATATGCTAATTATTTGCAATCTTTTAATCATATTTCTTGTCGTGAAAGTTATGGCTGTGAAATACTTTCAGGAGTTTTAAACAGAAAGATTGAGCACGTGTTGGACCCTACTTTATTATTGACTCCGGATGATTGGCAAAATATAGAATCGCCAAGAATTATAGACGAACCTTATATTTTATGCTATTGTTTAGGATATAAGAAGAGTATTCGAAATTTTGCCCGGAAATTGGGCGAAACTCATAATATGAAAGTTTATTACATAGTTTCTAACTATTTGGATATACAAGAAGAAAATCATTTGTTTGGTATAGGCCCCTGTGATTTTATTTCTTTAATAAGACAT
The DNA here is from genome assembly GCF_900108035.1 of Parabacteroides chinchillae. GTDB lineage: Bacteria > Bacteroidota > Bacteroidia > Bacteroidales > Tannerellaceae > Parabacteroides > Parabacteroides chinchillae. The sequence continues at coordinate 370,873 of NZ_FNVS01000001.1, read as the reverse complement.
GCTTCGTATATTTGCACAGATTCTTTTCACGGAACAATATTTTCGATTAATTATGGCCGTAATTTCTATAGTTTCTGTAAACGTGACGGAGATATAAATAAAGGAGACAATAGCCGGATCCCAACTTTATTAAAGGAGTTTTCTTTGGAAAGCAGGTTGAAGTTCGACGTGTTTGAAGAAGAACCTGATATAGATTATGAAAAAGTAAATGTTTATTTGAATAATGAAAGGCGTCAATCGATAGACTTTTTAAACCGGATTTTGAAATGAAAAGACTTCCGAATCAGACAGAATGTATAGGTTGTGGTATTTGTTTGGAGGTTTGTCCAACTAATTGTTTGTCTTTTTTTGAAAACGCAGAAGGCTTTCGGCAAATAAAGTCTGAGGAAGATTTATGTATCAAATGTAATAAATGTGAACGTTATTGTCCGGTTTTACAAGATGGAAAATCAGACAATTATGATAAAGAAGAAATAAGCGTATATGCTTGCCAGCATATAGATAAAGAAATATTGAAAAACAGTTCTTCCGGAGGCTTTTTTTCTGCTTTGTGCGAGGCATTGTTCAATTTATACCAAGGAAAGGTTACTGTATATGGTGCTTCTTTGCAGAAAGATTTGACTGTGAAACATATAGGTGTTTCTTTTATGGAAGAATTATCTTTAATAAGAGGCTCTAAATATTTGCAAAGTGATATTACGTCAGTGCTGACTTCCATAAAAGAAAGACTACAAAACGGAGAATTTGTGTTGTTTTCCGGTACCCCTTGCCAGATAGCTGCTTTATATTCTTTCTTAAAAGATTCTTATCCGACATTATTTACATGCGAAGTGATATGCCATGGCATACCTTCAGATCTTCATTTTCGAAAGCAAAATGAAGATCTGGAAGCAAAAGTTGGAGCTAGTATATCCAGTATTAATTTCAGATCGAAATCTATTTGTTGGACAATTCCTACTACTCAATATTGCTTTTCAAATGGAAAAGTCCGCTATTACAGGGCATTGGAAAATAACTTTATGGGTTCTTTTTATAGTGGAATAAATTTACGGCCTTCTTGTTATGGGTGTAAATATGCGAAACTTCCTCGTTTAGCCGATATAACAATGGGTGATTTTTGGAAAATAGGGGAGTCGGCTTGTTTTTCTTTTATGGATAAAGAAAAAGGAATTTCATTGGCTTTATGTAATAATACCAAAGGAAAATTTTTATTTGAATCGGCAAAATATCTGTTAAAGTTTGAACCTCGTAAGATCGAAGAAGCGATTCGGGGTAATGTACATTTAATTCAGCCAGTAAAAAATAAGAGTATTCAACGCGAATGTCTTTTATCTGATATAAAATTATTGGAAATGGATAAAGTCGCAAAAAAATATAATAAAATTTCGTTTAGAAAACGTTTAAGTATGATTATGGGACGTCGTGGAATGAAAGCTTATTATTATTTGAAGAATATTAGACATATCAAATGAATGATAAAAAACTTTTGATAAGGAATTCTTTGAGTGGAGTTCTACAATTGTTTATAACAGCTGTATTGACTTTCCTCTGTGTGCCCGTTTTAATATCAAAATTGGGCTTGGAGGTATATGGCGTTTTTGCCGTTTTATCTGTTGTTTCTAATTTAGGGACATTGGCCGACCTGGGGATGGATAGAGCTTTGATCGTATATTTATCGAATCAGGGAAAAACACAAGAATCTAATTTTGATATTTTTGTTGCGTTGAGTATTAAGCTTACATTACTTTGCGTTTTAATAGCTGTTCTGTTAAGTATAGAGAGAACAGTTTTGCTAAGTGTTCTGAATATTCCGATTTATTATTATGATGAGGCGGTTGTTTTTTTCCGTTGCGTATTGTTTTCTAATGCGTTTATGATATTGGGAATGTCTTTTGCCTCTGTATTGGATTCTTTGCAAAAAGTATATATAAATAGTTTTACGCGGTTAATATATAGTATAATATATTGGTTGGGGTTGCTATTTGTAGCCATAAAAGGTTATGGCCTAACAGGAATCGGGGTAATATCAGTCATAGCTTCTTTATTGTGGTTTGTAATGACTGTAGGTGTCGCTTTTAAACTATGGGGAACTTACCGTATTAATGGTATAAGAAAACAATGGAAACGTATATTTTATAAACAGATAGTTTATAGTTCAAAGATATTTTCGGCAAGTGTGTTGAATTTGTTTTTTGAGCCTCTCTCTAAAATACTGATATCAAAATTTATAGGATTAAATGCTGTGGCTTTGTTTGATGTGGCGTTACGAATACGCGGGCAAATTGCCAGCTTATTTAGTAAGGCTATCTATCCTTTGGGTCCGTATATTGCAAATTCAAAAAACACCAGACACTTATACGAAGTGGTAGCAGATATGACTAAAAAAATACATTTGGTGGTTATTCCTTTTTCTTTGATTTTTATATTTATATCAAAAGTGTTGATATATCTGTGGATGGGTGATGACAACTTGGAGGATTTATCTTTGTTTGTAGCTGTTTTATGTGGCGGCTTTTTGTTGCTGGTACCTCCAACATATCCGATATATCAATATTTATATACAAAATCATTAGCAGGAAAAACCGTATGGATACAATGTACAAATGTGGTTGTGAATGTATTGGTCTTTTTCTGTTTATATAACACATGTGGTTTATATACAATACTTATATCAAATAGTATTGCTTATTTTTGCTCATATTTGTTATCTGATTTTTATTTGAGAAAATATATCTTATCAGAACTTCAAAGCGAATATTTTTTTTATATTAAAATGTTTCTGTTATTTGTTACTTTGTTGATTGCCGGAGGCTGTATCAGGATGCTACTTCCATTTTCTGTTGTAGATATAGTATTATATCCGGTCGTTTTATTGGTTATATATGTTGTTTTTGTGCGTATCTTCAAGTTGGTTGTACAGAAAGATATAGTCCGTTATTTTAGTACTTTCCCCTTGTTGGAAAAGTCATTGTTATTTATTTTTGGTATGAGGAAGGAAAGTCTATGAACAAAAAAAATGTTTTGATTATAACGCCGTCTCTGAATCCGGAAGATAATATTAGTGGAATATCTTCGGTTACACGTTTGTTGTTGGAGTACAATAAGGAAATTAATTATATACCTTTCCTGCAAGGAAAAAAAGATACGGAAAACAGGAATTTGGGATGGTTGCTGAAACAGATGATGACGCCGTTTCGTTTGTTGAAATGCTTGTCTGATAATTCAATTGATATTGTTCATTTTAACATTGGTTTTGAACCGTTTTCGTTATTCCGTGATATGATAATCTATTATTTGCTGATAGTAAAATCTTATCCTGTCATATTGCATATTCATGGAGGACGTTTTGTTAAAACAAAACCTGCTAATAAACTATTAAAATTGATTATTGATTATTTACTTAGACATGCTAACCAGATTCTTGTTCTGAGTGAATTAGAGAGAAAGTCTCTTTCTGATTTATATAATGTGCAGCAAGGTTGTATTGATATTTTGTCAAATGCGGTAATGCCTTCAACGATTTCTTTTTCAGATAAAGCATACGAGGCAAAATCTTCAATTTTATATCTTGGGCGAATCGATAAAAACAAAGGTTTACTTGAAATATTAGAATCTTTGACTGAACTAAATACTTTAGGTGAAGATTTTGAGTTTAATTTATGTGGAGTAGGCAGCGATCGGGATTGGTTTGTTGAAGAATGCCGGAAACGAATCGGAGATAAATTTATAGATAGAGGACTAGTTTATGGGAATGAAAAACTGGAAATCTTAAAACGTTCCCAAGTGTTTTTATTACCTTCTTATTTTGAAGGTTTGCCAATGGCTTTGTTAGAAAGTATGAATAACTTGGTAGTACCGGTTGTTACTCCTGTCGGCTCTATGCCAGATGTTGTAAAATCGGGAGAAAATGGATTTTTGGTTACTTCAACATCTGATATTACAGAGACTTTATTGAAGCTGATAAAAGACAGGACATTATTACGTAAACTGTCGGTTGCGGCAAAAGAAACAATAGATCAATCGTATTCATTAGATTCCTATTTAAAGAAGATGAACGATCTTTATATGAGATTAAAAAAATAATGCTAGGAGAGTATATCTGAATGAAAGAGCATGTTGATTTAAATATAATATCCAAAAGTCCGCATACAAGTGCTATTATAACAGGCTTGTTATTGTTGGAAAATGAAGGGGTAATCGATTTGTCTGTGAATTTATGCTACGACCGAGTATCTTTTTATCCTCATTCTCATATTGTAGAGATCAGAGTTTCTGATAAAGTGATAGCATTTGATTTGCTGGATGGATATAATTGGGATATAAAAAAAGTGGAAGCTTATTTGGATAATGTGGATTTTTACTTTAAACGTAGTTTTTCTAAAGAAAAAAACCAGATGATTTCAGATAAAAATCGATATAAATTAAATCCGCTGGGATTTAATTATCATGTAACATATCGGAAGAATCCGATAGATTCTTCCGATAATTATTCCTTAAAAGATTGTTTAAAACGTTTATTGGGTGTAAAGCCTTCGACTTATTTTGTGCCTTCTGTCTTTGAGGCCTCTCCTGAATATAAAAAAGATAATCTGAAAGTTCTCTTTTTTACAAGGCTATGGGAAGTCAACGAAAAGCAAAGTGCTGAATTTAATAAGGAAATAGAGTATATTAATGATATGCGTATTCAAATAATCCGGGAGTTGAAGAAATTATATCCCCGTAATTTTACAGGAGGAATACAATTTTCCGATTTGGCGAAAAAATGCTGTAAAGATTTGATTATGCCCCGTAGGTATACTATTCGGAATAATTATTTGAAATTGATGAAATTGTCAGATATTTGCATTGGCTCTATGGGGCTTCATGAGTCTATCGGATGGAAAACCGGAGAATATGTAGCAGCCAGCAGGGCTATTGTAAATGAAAAGTTTCACTATGATGTTGTCGGTCCATTTGAAGACGGTAAAAATTATTTATCGTTTGATACGGTGGACGAATGCATTCAGCATGTTACTTATTTAATGGAACATCCGGAGGCTGTGTATACAATGCAACAGGAAAATAAGAAGTACTATAATGAATATCTCAGGCCGGATAAGCTTGTGCTTAATGCACTAATTCAGGCTATCGGTAAATGTGAATAAATAATGGAGATTAAAGAATAAATATGATTCAGGATTTTGTAAATAAACATTTTTATAACTTCTTTGTCGCATCTCTTATTTTTTGCGTTTTATTATATAACGTAATTGGTTTTAAGAGTGCTGATGAACTGTTAGGCTTAGTACTTCTTGTTTTTTATATTTTCTTTGTTAGCCGGTGCAAGACTTGGCCGTTTAATAAAGCTTTCTTTATTACACTTGGATGTTTTGTCTTTTATACGGGATATTCTTTTTATATCAAAAGTAATACTGCTGCAGGTATTTTTACTGATTTAATTATTCAGATGAAGCCTTATCTGGCATTTTTTGCTGCTTATCAAATGATGCCGAAGTTTTCTGAGAAACAAAAGGAATTATTAAAACTATTTTGTCTGGCTGTCTGGATACTGTTAGTTCCGATAGGAATTTACAGTTTGGTAGATCCTCTTATTTTTAAAACAATAATGGAGCATCCAACAAACTATGCCGCATCTGCTGTTTGTCTGTCTTTGGTGTATCTGTTTTGTAGTAAATACACAATTAAAGATAAACTGGTGTTTGTATTAATGCTTTCTATCGGCTTATTTTCCGGACGTTCTAAGTTTTATGGCTTTTTTGTATTGGCTGCATGCTTCGTTTTTTATTTTAATGATGTAAGCAAAATAAAATTGAATTTTAAAACGATTACAATTTCTGTTTTGATTCTGGTTGGCGTATGCTGGGTTGCAAAGGAAAAGCTGGAACTTTATTTTATTCAGACATTAACAGGTGATGAAAAAGATTTGTTGGCCCGTTTTGTGTTATATTCTACATCAATCGATATTTTTACAGATTATTTCCCGTTTGGATCAGGACTGGCAAGCTTTGCTACCCATGCTTCGGGGTTGTATTATTCTGATATTTACACTAAGTATGGGATTGACGGGGTATGGGGATTGACCCAAGGCGGTTGGTACTTTGTTGCCGATACTTATTATCCCTCTCTGGCACAATTCGGAATAGTGGGTGTTTGTTTATTTATTCTGTTTTGGATTTATCTTTTTCGGAAAACATTTTCGTTTTTGTTCAAGACAACTAACATACAGTATTTTGTAATATTTATATTATCGGCTGGATTCTTATTTATAGAAAATGTTGCAGATGCTTCATTTACTAGTAACAGAGGTCTTTTTATTATGATGTTTCTGGGACTATTGTTGAGTGCTCAAAAAACTCAATGTCAAGAATTGCTAGCCGAACAAAAAGAAAAAGTTTAAAAGGTTATTGGCATGGAGAAGTTTTTTAATGTTTTGCTGGAGTTTGATAAAGATAAAGTACATCATATTATTAAGAATACGATAGAGGAGCATAAGAAAGGATATGTTTGTGCAATAGAAAGTAATAATCTTGCTGTAGCGAATAAAGATAAAGCTTTTAATAAAGTTGTAAATGGAGCGTTAGTAAACGTTTGCGACGGATCTAACATTGCGTGGTTATTGGGCAAAATACATAAGAGGGATTTCTGTTCGTACATTGGGAATGACCTATTTTGCTATTTTCTTAATCAGAGGCAATATAAACAATATTTTATAGGGAATACGGATGAAATACTCGCTAAATTGCGACAAGAACTTTCGTTGATAGATTCTGATATAGCAAATATGCCTTTTAAAAGCTTGCCGTTTCGGAGAGTTGAAGATTTTAACTATAGTGAAATAGCGGAAGACATAAATAAATATGCACCTGATATAATATGGGTATCCCTAGGAGCACCTAAACAAGAGTTTTTTATGGCTAACCTATCTCCCCGGATAAACAGAGGAGTGATGTTTGGCGTTGGTGCAGCATTTAATTTTATGGCAAAAACAGGGCCGGTAAAGCGTGCACCTCAGTGGATGAGGAATTTGCGGTTGGAATGGTTGTATAGAGCTTTTGAAGAACCTCAAAAGAATGTACCCCGTTATTGGAATTTTATCAAATTATTGCCACGGTTGGTTTATGGAGAATGTAAAGGTCGCTGACATATCTATTTTTTGCAGGTTCCGTTCATGCTTTTCTTCATTATTTCTTCCTTCAGACTACATCCTTTGCATCCGCAACAAGGGTTTTCCGGATTTCGTTTGGTGGTGAGAGATTTATAGAACTTCATACCAACGTATGCAATAGTTATTATCCCTATTAAAATAATTGCGATTTCTTGCCACATAATCTCCAGATTTCTTTTTATAATAACAAAAGAGAACATCTGCGGTTCTCATATTGAGTGTTAATTGAATAACCCCATGAAGAAATGCCCTGTTTGGTATACAGTAAATGATACGATCCAGGCCAGAACACATGTGTAGACAATTACAAATGCGCCCCATTTCCAGGAACGCGATTCGTTTACTATTGCAGATATTGTTGCTATACATGGAAAATATATCAGTACAAATAACATTAAGCTAATAGCCACTAAAGGTGTAAAAACTAATTTTCCTTCGGCATTGCGGTCTTGCTTTAGCCTTTCCGATAAGATTTGGCTGTCATCCGCTTCTCCGGTGTATAATACGCTTAATGTGCTAACGACAACTTCTTTTGCCGCCATACCGGTAAGCAGGCTGACACTTATCTTCCAATCAAATCCCAAGGGCTGAAGTGCCGGCTGAATAGCTTGGCCAATATGTCCTATATATGAATTCTGCTGGTGTTCTATCGCTTTTAGGCGTTCTAATTCAGCGATGGTCTTTTCTTTTTCTTGAGAATCCAGTTCTGCATTTTCAACTTCTGCTATCTGCCGGTTGATTGCATCCGTACTTTCCGTGTGACGCGGAAAATAACCTAAGAACCAAATAATAATAGATGCGAATAAAATGACTCCTCCCATCTTGTGCAGATATTGTTTTGCTTTTTCCCACATGTGGATCATGATCGATTTTCCTGTAGGCATGCGGTAGGGAGGAAGCTCCATAACAAAAGGCACATCTTCTTCATTAAAAAGGAAACGTTTGAATAAGCGTGCCATAACGACAGCCAACAGAATACCTGTTACATATAATGCCAATAATATGACACTTGCGTTATTAGGAAAAAATGCTCCTGTTAATAGTACATATACCGGCAGCCGTGCACTGCAACTCATCAGTGGGTTTACCAGCATGGTAATCATGCGGCTGTTGCGGCTTTCAATCGTACGCGATGCCATAATGGCCGGAACGTTACAGCCAAAACCCATGACAAGCGGTATGAACGACTTGCCGTGTAATCCCATCTTGTGCATGATTTTATCCATGATGAAGGCGGCACGTGCCATATAACCGGAATCTTCCATAAATGAAATAAACAGGTACAGAATAAGAATATTCGGGAGGAATACGATAACACCTCCCACACCACCAATGATACCATCTACCAAAAGGTCTTTCAGCGGTCCTTCTTCCATATAGTTGCGTACGAAGTTCCCGATAAGACCAACAAGCGATTCGATCCATTGCATCGGGTATTCGCCCAGGCGGAAAGTAGCTTCGAACATAATCCACATAAATAATATAAAGATGGGAAAGCCTAGCACCTTGTGGGTGACAAAGAGGTCTATAATCTGCGTACTGCTGGCTTCCTTTATCTTATTCTGCTCGAATGTTTCGCGCAAAGCTCCGGAGATAAAGCCGTAACGGGCATTTGTGAATGCCGTTTCGCAGTCTTCCTGTAATAGATTTTCTATTTGGGCTATGTTGCGGTCTCTGTCTTGTAATATGATTTCCGAACCGGGCAAGGCTTTTACAAATGCTTCTATCTCGTGATCGCCTTCAAGTAGTTTGATAGACAAATATCTTTTAGAAATACTTTTGGGCACATTCCCATTTGCTTTGAGTGCCTTTCTTACGTTTGTGATGCCTTTTTCCAGGACCTCGCCGTAGTTGATATGAATGTGTCGTAAGACAGGATCTTCTTCTTCATATACTTTGATAACCCGGTTGAAAAGATCTTCAATGCCAAAACCTGTCTTGCTGATGGTTGGTACAATAGGCGCTCCGATCATGCGCGATAGCGATTCATGGTCGAATTTGTTTCCTTTCCGCTCCAGGTCGTCATACATGTTGAGGGCGATTACCATACGCACATCCATGTCGATAAGCTGGCAGGTGAGGTATAAGTTGCGTTCCAGATTGGAGGCGTCTACGACATTAATCACCACATCGGGCTGCGCTTCATTCAGGTGGCTTCTTACATAAAGCTCTTCCGGTGTGTAGGCAGACAATGAATACGTACCCGGCAGGTCTACTATCCTGAACGTGTAACCGTTTTGCTGGAATGTCCCTTCTTTTGCATCAACGGTTACGCCGCTATAATTCCCCACATGTTCATGTGCTCCTGATGCGAAGTTGAATAAAGACGTTTTTCCGCAATTGGGGTTTCCAACCAGGGCTACGTTAATGGTTTTTCCTTTATGCAAAGCTATGGCACGCAAGTCTTCGCTCAAAGAAGTTATATAGGAGTTCGCCGGACGGGGGTCTGTTTCGTTGTTAATTTGCTTCGACAGGAATTCGGCCGTGCTTACTACTTCGATTAATGCCGCGTCATTTCTTCGTAGAGATACATCGTAGCCCATTACCCGATAATGGATAGGGTCTTTTAAAGGTGCGTTTTGAATAACATCTACCTCTTTCCCCCGGATGAATCCCATTTCGATGATGCGTTTGCGGAAGGCTCCGCGTCCCATCACCTTAACGATAATCCCTTTTTCGCCTGTACGAAGTTCTGATAGTCTCATAGTTTGCTATATCTTTTGCAAAGGTACGGCAAAACTCAATATGTTTTATACCTAGATGTAGGTATTTTTGGACACTGGCCCTTGCTCAGCTCCTTTGTTGACGGTGCATTCATTGAATACGTTTTTTTAAGCGTGATTAGATTAATTCCTGCAAAAAAAAAATCATTATTATGATTTTTTTAAGTCATAACTATGATCCAATAAAATTATAACTATGAAATTTTGAAGGTCTCATTTACTAAGACTGTTTTATAATCACGCATCATTTTTCGTAACTTTGCCGTATAATTATAGGAAATATATGTTGAACAGAGCTATCATAAGTCTTGGGTCAAATAAAGACAGGGAGATGAATATAAGGCGTGCAACAGAGTTGCTGTTGCAGTATTTTCCATCTATCTGTTTTTCTGAGGCGGTTTATACCGAACCGGTAGCCTGTCCGCTTTCGTCCTCTTTTCTGAACCGGATGGCATTGGTTGATACGCCGCTTTCTGCAGACGATCTAAAATTAGTGTTTAAGCAGATCGAAGTAACAATCGGACGCAAACCGGATGATAAAAAACAGGGAATTGTCCCGATCGATATCGATCTGCTCCAATGGAATGACAGGGTACTGAAACCGGAAGATATGCAGCGTGAGTATGTCATTTCACTTCTTGCTGCAATGTAGGATGATAAAGGGAGAGAGCAGAAAGCCCGGTTTGCCGCTGTTGCGTATGATGTGATTTATGTTTTTGAAAATGGCGGACAGGATAAAACTTTTTCGTTCCGTATTATAAAATCCTTTTTCAACTTTTAATTGATAATGGAACTGCGATAAAAGAGCCTGGTAGTTTACTATGGGCAGAATACGTTCTGTCCAGTTCCCGGTTTCCGGATCACAGGTATTATAGCGGTCGGTTAGGGTTGGTATCGTATTTCCGAGGATGGCTTTCTCTATATCCGGATAGACTAAGCCTCTGGTTCGGTTGCTCCATTGCGAAACTTCTTTTTCAGAAAATGCGGGGAACTTTTCTTTTATGTACTGGTATCGCTTGGTGTAATAGTTGGGCGATTCCAGGGTGCCTGTTTCACAACCCCTCATTGCCCGGTGCAGTTTCCACTTCACATAAGGGTTATAAGGGGTGGAGGCGGTGGTAAAAATCATCTGCATCGAACTGTTGATACTTATCAGGTCGGAGAAGAAGGTTTCGAGGTTGTAGATATGTTCTATCAAATCGGTTGCAATCAGCAAATGCGGTTTGGTGTGTTGTGTGGAACACCATTCGGACAGGGTATCGGAACTGCCACGTAATATAATATCGGGACCTGATCCGGTTATTTGTTTCAGCAGTTGTACGGTTACCACAGAATCAGGATTCAGATCAATGTAAATAACCTGCCCTATGCCAGCCTCTTTGGCCAGTATGCTCAGGAAGCCGCTACCTCCTCCATAGTCGATACAGGTAATATCCGAAGGATTCAGCCCTGTTGCAGTAATGCCTTTGAAAAGACACTCCGTATATATTTGCATGAAATATCCTATTGCCGGTTTCAGATTGCGGATATACCTCTTGTTGTAGTCGCTGATGGGCAATCTTTCGTAATCGATCTTTTGCAGGCGTGCTGCAAGAACAGAAGCAATATGTTTCAGGTTATTCTTCATAGATCATTTTATACAAACGTGCTCCCTGATATTTATTAGAAAACGAGGGTTCTAGTAATTCCTTTCTTTTTGTAATGGACTTTTCGTCTATAGGGACATTAATCAACTTAGTGCATTCGCGAATCATATCTTCCGGCGTGTCTGCTATATGGCAGAGTGAATCCAATCCGCTTCCGGCCAGCATTAAATGGTTCACTACCGTATGACGGCCGGCAAACAGGCTGTTGAGCAGTTTAAGTTTTAAGCCGGTATCCTGAAAAGTGATCAGCATATTGATCTGTGCTTCGCGGATCAGGAAGTTCATCCTTTCTTCAGTAGGATTGGCTTCTATCGTGACGTTGGAATAGAGCGAGGCGGCATCCCGTAACGAACGTGGCGGATTCATACCTGCCAGTATGCAGGGATAATCCAGTTTGCCGAATACATGGTGAATCAGGTACAAGGCCGCTTTTTCGTTTTCTACGACCGATAATTTACCATGATAAAGAATGAAACCGGACTTTCCCGGCTGGGTTGTTATCTGTTCGTTTGCGTGAAAACAAGGTATGAACTCAATGCGGTTTGCCGGGAATTCTTTTTTTAGATAATCTGTATCGGTTGTAGATACCGAGATAATTAAATCGGCATGTGATACCACTTTTTGATAATTTCTGAACCTCCACGCCTCGATCCGGAAAAAGCATTTCTTGATGAATTGGCGTTCCGACTTTGCCAGATGATAATAGTAGTCGTGTTCTATATTACACTCCCTGAATATTTTCTTTCTGTTTTTCAGTAGGGGGTTGTCCATATAGTAACAAGAATGCAGCCCTTCAAACAAGATCGGGTAGTTGTTTTTTAATAAGTTGGCGAGCAAAGACGGGTCTTTCCGGCTATATACGTTGTAAGGCAATAAAGTTATATTGGCTATGATACCGGTATGCCGTTTATAGTAGTACACTTTTTCGCAGACAGATTCCAGTTCTTTTGCTTGCGGCCGTTCATATTCGAAGCAATGCAGGATAATATTTACTCCGCATTCATACAGAGCTTTCAACTTGTAATATACATCAATCACCCCACCGTAATTGGCCGGCCAGGGAATGTTGAAGGCAATTATGTTGAGATGCTTATCCATTTCATTTATCTTTTAATTTGCTTAAACAATTCCATAAACTGTTCAGCTTGTTTGCAACGGGAAAAAACCGATAGTGCTTCTCTGTTTATGAGAGAAGTCGTATAACCTTTCTTTTTCCATTCGTCATAATGGTATTGTAGAAATGCATATACTTCTTCAGATGTTTTTGCTGCAATACCGGCATGTACTTTGTTGATGGTTTCTTCCAGATAGCTTTCATCGCTACGGACGCATAAAACGGGTTTTTCTACGGCAAATGCTTCGAAAAGCTTTGTTGTCATAATGCCTTTTGGCCCTTTGGCCGATGTTTTGTTGGCTAATTGCAATAATACGGAGCTGTTGTTTAGTATGTCCGGAATTTCCGAAGCCGGAACGTAGCCATGATAATCCATGTATTGAATTACATCATGTTTTTTCGCTTCCTCTTCGATAATATTTTGAGAAGACTTATCAATATACCAGGAAACACGGAATGTTTCCGGACATATTGTATTTTCCCGGGATAATTTATTAATAGCTTCAAATAATAATTGGGGGTTGCGTATTGCTAAACTGAGTAAACGCCCGGTATAAGTGATACGAAACTGTGTTGTGTGTACTTGTTTGGGAAAGAATATCTCCGGATCATATCCATTATATATAAGCTTGACATTTTTGTTGAATTGCTTCATTCTCTCTACATGCCAGGGTGAAACTGTTGTGATATAATCCGCTGCATGGAGGGCTATGTTTCTTCTTTTTAACAGATGCCAGCGATAGAGACGGGTTATTTGTTTATCCAGCCAGTTAAATGTGTGAAAAGAGCGGGATATGTATTCGTTTGAGGCATACTGTTCTATGATGTCTCGCGTGTCTGCTATAAAAGGAATATTATACAGGCTTGCCACTTTTTGAGCAGCCGGCAGAGGAAATGTGCGGTATGCGCTGCATAATACTCCGTCATATTTATCTTTGCTGAGTAATTCGCGGGCTACTTTTATCATTTTGCGTTCTTTATAATGGAAACAAACATCCATGATAAAAATAAATAACCATTCTAGTTGCTTAATTAATTTATTACTTGCATGATAATAACGGACATAAGTAACCTCCGTATTTCCTGCCAGAAATTCAAATGTATTATCCGGAATATATTCAGTTATTACAACCGGTTCCCAACCATTGCGTTTCATGTATTTGCATAAATAACCCATCCTGGGTGCAAAGGCCGGAGGAAACATATCACAGAATATTAATATTTTCATATTCTTTTTAATTCTTCTGTAAGCGTATGATAAAGTTCTTTTTGCCAGTTTACCGTCACTGGTTTTTTCTGATGGGTTGAAATGGTATCATTGTGCCAGAGCAATACCAGTTCTCCGTTAGCCTGCCGGACTTGTTCTATGATTTGCAGGCAATAGGCCAATGCCTCTTCATAGCTCATCCCCATATATTGCGGTTCACTCAAGCTGCAATCCATAATACTTAGCGGATGAAGCGTGAGCGAAGATATGCGCTTATTGATCGGATTGATCCATGATACCGGACGGCAGGTCCCTAAACGGAAACCGGCTACATCTGCATAGCCTATGGTAAAGTCGTCCGTTATTCCGGTTCTTTCCAACCAGTCCAGGTCTTCCGGTTCTCGTGCATTAAGAAAGTGATGCCTGTTGTAGAAAATAGCCTCACCTGTAGCTCTCTTTAATAGTTCTTGCTCCCGCCGGATAAGTGAAGGTTTTATGCCGGCTTCATAGCTGCTGTGTAAGCCTATTTGGGCTTCTTTGGCTTGACATAATTTAAATAATTCTTTTATATCCTTCGAGAAAAGACAATAGTTGGGCTTATCATATATTGTTTTTCCTCCGGCTTTGAAGAAGTAAACGGATTCACATTGTGTTTTTCCAACGCTGTCTTGTACGCTTGCATCCCTTTCCAGTAGCCAGGGGAAAGTATAATACGGATCGGATGTTAAAGGTGCATGTACGTATTTGCATGCTTTCAAAAATCCGTCACCTTTTATGGTTTCACGCATAAAGCTGTGTAATGTGCGGCAGAAAAATGGGACATCCACGTCATGCGTAAGCCATATTTTATTGATACAGGCTTCCGGTTCCGGCACTTTGATGTAGGTCTGGCGTAACCATTGACGGAGGAGCTTTCCGTATTCATCCACAATAGGACGATGAATAAAACCTGCTTTGCAGGGAATTGATTCCTTACCGGGAAAACGCCCGTGAGCATCCCGTATATTTCTTTTCCTTATTTCTTCATAACGCGTAAGAAGAAAATAGGCGCTGGCTACAATATCTGCATGAACAACCCATGTTTCGCCATACCATTCCGTTTTGGATGATCCGAAAAGTAAAGGAACTCCTTCTATTTCTTGTAACGGAAAGGATGGCATAGATGCCTGGGTTCCGTAAACGTCTTCATTGAAAAACGGCGAAGGAATAATTACAACCTTATAATGATGGAACTTATTGCGATCGGAGGTATAACCTACCAGGCTACCAAACGTTTCCGCTTGGTTACCACCGATCATAAAGCTGATTATATATTCTATCTCCGGACTTTTAACCATGGCTTACCGTTTTATTATCCGTCCCAGCTTTAGCCAGGCTCTATATAATAAACTTAATTTTCCCTTGGTTATTGTGAAGAATGGCATTTGAATGGCACCAAATTCCCGGAAGAAACGTTCTACACCGGGTAGCATAGAACCTTCAAAGTCAAACCTTGTGCTGTATAATGATGTATAACGTATACATTCCCAGAGTATCAGACTGTGGGCGCCTGATTCCCGTAAGTCAGGATTACCTCCTCCGGCAATGTAGTAAGCTGAATTATTCTGCCATACAACAAAGGCTGCTGCATGCAGTTGACCGCTTTCGTCGTATCCGCCCCAGATATCTCCTTGTTCTCTTTCTCTGCAAACGGAAATTAAATCCATCAAGACTTCTTTATCTACCGGATTTGAGGTTTGCTGCCGTTGAAATGTCATATCCTGTACCTTCAGAAACTCTTCGGCCGGTATTCCTTTTTTGACGGTAATTTGGTGTTTATCCTTTGCTTTCTGGATATTCCTCCGGGTGTTTGCACTCATGTTATCCCATATCTTATCTAAATCGGCCAGATCAGATAGGAGATAGGTGTATCTTGTTGTTTGTTTATAACCATCCCAATAAAAAGGAAGCCAGTCAGTTATTTCATAATTAAAATTCTGAAGAAAATGAGGATAAGCCTTCAGTGCTTCTGTAAATGTTTTGCATAGAGTTTGGCGTCTCCCTAACTCGGTTGTGTATTTGGTATCTTCGGATGCCTTAGCAAACCAGGGTCCCATTGTTTGTGTATAGGGAGGCATGGAAATGATGCCACGATGAGGAATATAAAGGGGCAGTGCTGCCTGCATCCGCCCCTTTTGTTCTATTAATAAGACATCCCAGTTTGCTTCTCCACAGACAGCATCCAGCCACCAATCCCGTGAAAAGATGGGGATGTTTTTCTCTGTGGTACAGAGCAGACGGTATTTGTCTTTATTCGTCACCTGTTATTAGTTTTTATCCTTTAACGCATTAAATATCAAACCGGACAGTTCTTCCGCCAATTCTGGATTATCGGAAACGCATTGCTTGGCAGCATCGCGTCCTTGTCCCAACTTGGTGTCTCCGTAACTATACCATGCACCGCTTTTCTTAATGATGTTCAGTTCTGCGCCCAAATCAATGATTTCGCCAGAACGTGAGATTCCCTCACCGAACATGATGTCGAACTCTGCTTTGCGGAATGGAGGCGCAACTTTGTTTTTTACTACTTTTACACGAACCTGGTTACCTTTTACTTCATCACCGTCTTTTAATTTGCCAATGCTCCGGATATCCAGACGTACGGATGCGTAGAACTTTAATGCGTTACCACCTGTAGTTGTTTCCGGGTTACCAAACATAACGCCTATCTTATCACGCAACTGGTTAATGAAGATACATGTCGTATTTGTTTTGCTGATAGCTCCGGTTAGCTTACGCAAAGCCTGAGACATCAAACGTGCCTGCAATCCCATCTTGCTGTCACCCATATCGCCTTCCAGCTCTGCTTTAGGTGTAAGAGCGGCAACAGAGTCTATTACTACAATATCTACGGCAGACGAACGAATCAGTTGTTCGGCAATTTCCAATGCCTGCTCTCCATTGTCCGGTTGAGAAATCCAGAGATTTTCTACATCAACCCCTAATTTCTCAGCATAAAAACGATCGAAAGCATGTTCGGCATCAATAAACGCAGCAATACCGCCTGCTTTTTGTGCTTCGGCAATGGCGTGGATTGCTAAAGTGGTTTTACCAGAAGATTCCGGGCCATATATTTCAATAACACGTCCTTTCGGATAACCACCTACGCCCAGGGCTGCATCTAAAGCAATAGAACCGGTTGGTATTACTTCTACGTTTTCAATACTTTCTTCGCCTAACTTCATGATAGAACCTTTACCAAAGTTCTTTTCAATCTTATCCATTGCTGCACGAAGCGCTTTTAACTTGTCTGCATTAGGAGCCGCTTTTCCGGCAGCATTCTGTTTCTTCTCAAAATCAATCTGAGTTTCCTTTTCTTTGTCTTGTTCTTCTTTTGCCATCCCTTATTTAAGTTTAAGGATTTGATTTGCATGGTCTTTTGTTTGCACCTCCTTCGGTCCGATGATATTTGTCACCACTCCGTTTTCGTCGATAATGAAGGTAGTACGCAGTGTTCCCATGTATGAACGTCCGTACATTTTCTTTTCTGCCCATACACCGAACTGTTCTTGCAATGTGGTGTCGGTATCGGCTATCAGGCTGAAAGGCAAGTCCTGCTTTTCTATAAATCCCTGATGCGATTTTGCACTGTCTTTACTTACACCGATTACTTCGTATCCGGCAGCTTGTAAATCTTTATAACCGTCTCTCAGGCTGCATGCTTCGGCAGTGCAACCGGATGTGTTATCTTTCGGATAGAAATAGAGTGCCAGCTTCTTTCCTTTGAAATCGCTTAGTTTTAGTTCTTTTCCATTCTGATCTTTGCCCAGTATTTCGGGGGCTTTGTCTCCTATCTGTATAGCCATGTTTTATATTATTTTACGGTTAATATAATAACATCCTGAAAGTCCAGCGGGTTCGGTTCCACCCCCGACCAGCCTCCGTAATGGATTGCTTCGGCTTTCAGTCCGTTTTTGTCCAGCATTGCGGACAGATACGATTCGTCAAACGCTATATTCGCTTCTTTCACCTTTTTATCCATCAGGCTGTAACCTTTATGCCGGTGGCAGAAGTCAAATTTAGCCTTTCCTTCCTGCATCTGCTTTTCGATGGCCGGATTCAGCAGGAAGAAAGTTACCAGGCATTTTCCCTCCGGTTTCATTACCCTAGCTATCTGCCCTAAGTAATTGTCTACATCTTCCGGTATCATATGCGTGAATACAGAAGTCAGTACAATACAATCGAACAGCTTGTCCCTGTATGGAAAGACAAAGTGCTTCGCCTCATTGTCTGTTTGCAGGTTATATAAATCATTCTTCAGGTCGATATGCAGGAATCTGAAGTTAGGGAAACGGGATGAAATATGTTTATTACACCAATCTATTCCTTTTTTTACAATGTCAAATCCCTCGTATGACCCTTTTTTATTCAGATAGCCGGTAAGAGGTACGGCCAGGCGCCCTATGCCGCAACCAATGTCGAGCACTTGTCCGTCCGGTTTCAATCTTGCGTATTTAATCAGCAGATCCATCAAATGGAGGCCTTGCTTTTTAAAGTCGCCCGATCCGATAAACACCATGCCTTTTGGGGGTATCATATCTTCCCGTTTACGCAAAATAGTATCGCATAAATCCACCGGATAGTAATAGATACGCCGTGCCGTCAGACGCATGGATGGTGTGAACGAATAATATAGTTTTCTTAGAACACTCATTCTTATAGTTCCAGATCAATATTGAATTGTTCGTGCCAAGGTAATCCTTGCTCATTCAGTTCCTTCATGAATGGATCCGGATTGAATTCTTCTACGTTCCATACGCCCGGCTTTTTCCACAGGCCTTGCATAAACAATTTGGCTCCGATCATAGCCGGTACGCCGGTAGTGTAGCTTACGCCTTGTGCGCCTGTTTCTTTGTAGGCGGCTTCGTGGCTGCAGTTATTATATACGTAGTAGGTAATCTCGTTGCCGTCTTTACCGATACCGCGAATACGGCAACCGATAGAAGTCTGTCCTGTATAATTTTCTCCCAAATCTCCAGGATTAGGCAATACGGCTTTCAGGAACTGAATAGGAACGATCTCCACACCGTTATACAAGATTGGTTTTATACTATCCATGCCGATATTCTGTATCACGCGCAGGTGGGTAAGATATTCCTGTCCGAAGGTCATCCAGAAGCGGGCGCGTTTGATAGTAGGGAAGTTCTTAACCAGACTTTCCAGTTCTTCGTGATACATCAGGTATGATTCCTTGGGTCCTACTTCCGGATAGTTTAATGCCTTATGCACGGATAACGGATCTGTTTCTTTCCATTCTCCGTTTTCGTAGAACTTACCACGCTGGGTAATTTCGCGGATATTGATCTCCGGATTGAAGTTAGTGGCAAATGCCTTGTGATGATCTCCGGCATTGCAGTCTACTATATCCAGATATTGCATTTCTTTGAAATGATGCTTGGCTGCGTAAGCTGTATATACGCCTGTCACGCCCGGATCGAAACCGCATCCCAGAATAGCGGTCAGGCCAGCTTCTTCAAAGCGTTTCTTATAAGCCCATTGCCAGCTGTATTCATATTTAGCCTCATCCAGCGGTTCGTAGTTGGCCGTGTCGAGGTAGCTGACGCCGTAAGCCAGACAAGCATCCATGATGGAGAGGTCTTGGTAAGGCAGCGCCAGGTTTACAACCAAATCAGGTTTGAAGGAGTTGAACAGGGCAACGAGTTCTTCCACGTTGTCTGCATCCACTTGTGCTGTCTGTACCTTTACATTTTTAATATCTGCAGCAATCTTGTCGCATTTACTTTTCGTACGGCTTGCTACCATAATGTCGGTAAAGACATCTGCATTCATCGCTATTTTCTTAACAGCAACGGTACTTACGCCTCCAGCACCAATAACTAATACTCTTCCCATTTACTTAAATAGAATTAAACTTGATTGTTAATATATATACAGTTTACCGGTCGTAAACCAAAGGACAAATATACAATATTATATTTAGATATTTGCAGTAGAATTATCAGAAATGATTTGCCGTATCGTTCTTTGAAGTACGGGAATGTCTTGCTTAATGCTCTCGAAAATAACTTCGGCATCAATTTCAAAATAGTGGTGAGAAATGATGTCTCTCATTCTCATAATGCTTTTCCAGTTTATTTCAGGATATTGTATTAATAATTTCTGTTCGGTTATTTTATCGAGGTTCTTAACCATTTCACCTATAACCTGAAGGCGCATGCAAACGCTGTCCAGTAAATCTATACCTGAAGGTGTTTCCAGAAAGTCGTTAACAGAGCTGAGGGAAGATGTACGTCTTAGAACATGATTGATGGATATATCGATGTTATTCAATGTATCGATAACCCATTCTTTATTGTATTGCAATTCCTTCATCTTGTATTTCTTTTAGCAATAATTTATTCATCTTATCTCTGATGCGTACAAGATCTACAGGGCGTTCCAGCAGTCTTTCCAAGTCATTTTGGATTTGACCTATAATTGATAGAGTAGGAGTATTATCTGCCTGGTAATAAATATCTACATCGCTCCCTTCTTTTTGTTCTCCTCGTGCTACGGATCCAAATATTCCCATGTGCGAAATGCCGTACTTGCCTGCATTTTGCTGCATGTATTCTTTCAGGATGGATATATATTCGGCTGTCGTTTTCATCTTCAAAATAAGCTGATGTACAGATACAAATATCCAAACTATTTTTGGAATTACCAAATAGTTCAGGTTCTTATTCGATAGGTTCTATGGTTATATCAGAAATGATTTGCCGTATCGTTCTTTGAAGTACGGGAATGTCTTGCTTGGTCAGTCAACTCTCTTCCTGGTTTATTAAATGTCTTAAAAGTTTTATTAGGACGAAACAAAAGTTTCTCCCTGATGAAACAAAAGTTTTGTCCGGGGAAAACATATCTGGGGGAATGAAAAAGATATACGGCTTTACTAACTTGAAGGCAAATAAATAGCGTACAAAAGTAATAAAAAGATTACTTTTGTATTTACAACTGTTGTAATGACCAGGATAGGATGGCATGGAATAAGGTGAAAATAAGATTGGAGAATGGGGAAACGGCGGATGCGCTGGCTCCCGTAATCGTGTCTGCCAGCCGGGCGACAGATATTCCGGCTTTTTACACGGATTGGTTCTTCAGTCGTTTGCAAAAGGGATATTCCGCCTGGATGAATCCATTCAATGGCGTACGGTCGTACGTGTCTTACCGGGACGTGCGGGTAATTGTTTTCTGGTCGAAGAACCCGGCTCCGTTGTTGCCGTATCTGGAGGAATTAAGACGGAGAGGCATACATTGTTACATACAGTTCACCTTAAATAATTATGAAGGAAGCGGCCTGGAACCTCATTTGCCTTCACTGGAAGAACGTATTGCCACGTTTCGCAGTTTGACGGATGTGCTGGGAAAAGGAAAAGTGATCTGGCGTTTTGATCCATTGGTTTTATCCGACCGGATGGATGTAGATGATTTGTTGGAGCGTGTACGCGTGGTTGGCAACCAATTGCATGGATATACTGACAAGCTGGTGTTTAGTTATGCCGATATTTCGGTCTACCGGAAAGTCGCGGCCAATCTGGATCGTGAGGGCTTTCTCTACCGCGAATTTACCGAAGCGGATATGCTTTGTTTTGCCAAAGGCGTTCATCTTCTGAATGAAAAGTGGAACTATGATGTGGCTACCTGTGCAGAAGAAATATCTTTGGAAGAAGATTATGATATATATCAGAATAAGTGTGTAGACGATGATCTGATGATTCGCTACTTCTCGGAGGATAAAGTGTTGATGGAGCATTTGGGGGTGGAGTGTATTCCGGGCGATCTGTTTCATCCGGAGGATATAATACGAAAAACAAGAGACAATAAAGATAAAGGACAACGCCTGCATTGCGGGTGTATTACCAGTAAAGATATCGGAGAGTATAATACCTGTCCGCATCTTTGTGCCTACTGCTATGCTAACAGTTCGAAGGAGAAGGCGCTGGCAAACTGGCGTTGTCATCAGCAAAATCCGTATTCGGAAACGATTACCGGACGTTAAACGCAAATGAGAGGGACATGGATGCACAATTGCTATTGGAAGAGAATACGGTTTATGCCTATATGCTGCGAACGATAGGCAGACCTACTTTTGACAAGGTTCGCCAGTTGGTGGTGGATTTTGTAGGCAAACTGAGCGAAGAAGATAAGGCTGATCTTTACAGACGTCTGGGGAACGGACGAGATATGCTCGGCTCGGAAATACTTCTTGCCTATTATCTTTATTCGTATGGAAAGATGCATCTGGCAAAACTGAACTACGCCTTTGATCAGCTACCTCCCATATTCTGGGAAAATAAGGTGGATATTGTAGCTTGGGGATGCGGACAGGGACTGGAAGTAATGGCTTATGCCGATTACTTGCAATTGAATGGGCTTGCGGCAAACGTTACTTCAATAACTTTGATAGAACCATCGGAACTTTCTTTGAAGCGGGCAGCTTTGCATGCACGTCTCTTTTTCCCGGATGCAGAGGTTCGGACGGTTTGTAAATATATAGAAGATTTATGCAAAGAAGACTTCCCCGAAAGACAGACAAGCCTTCATCTGTTTTCAAATATTCTGGACATAGAAGAGATAGATTTGTCTCAGTTGACGTGTCTTATAAAGTCCATCCGGCAGGGAGGAGACTACTATGTTTGTGTAAGTCCTATATATAATAGTTGCGGCGGTGGAAGAGTGTGCGAAGATACATGTCGTTTGTCTTGCTTCGCAAAGGAACTGGATGTTGATCTTCTCGCAAGAAAATGCATTCGGGAGTTGGAATACGGCGGCACTAATCCATGTACTATGAATGTTCAGGTTCTTACCTGCGGTGCGATTTCTGCCGGGTTGCAGGAATTGATGTATAAGGCCAACACCGGAGACATGGATGCCCAATATGAATTAGGATTGACATACGATGCAGGGAAAGAAGTTGCTCAAAACTATATCCTGGCAGCTAAATGGTATAAAAAGGCAGCTATGCAGGGTGACAAGCGTGCTCAGTCTGTTCTGGGAGTTATGTATGAATATGGGCGGGGTGTTGCTGCGGATATGAACGAAGCTTTCCGTTTGTATAGTTTGTCTGCAGTTCAGGGTGATACGTGGGCTATGGGCAATCTGGCGGATATGTACGAATTTGGAAAAGGAGTGGAGAAAGATATGGACGAAGCCATACGTTTATATAAATTATCGGCGGCGGATGGATATGAATTTGCACAGAATGCACTGAAACGTCTGGAAGGAGAGGTTGCACAATGAAGTTGAATGAAAAACAGAAACAATTTATCCGGGAGCATGCGGCAGATGATCTGTCGCGCTTGTTGTTGTCTGCGTCTAAGTATTCCGCGCAGAATGTTCCCTTTTTGATAGAACAAATAGCAGCACGCAGACAGATACGTGAAAAGTTGCCTTCGTGGTATGAGAATGATGAATTGCTATTTCCTGCTCGGATAGCTGTCGAACAATGTTCGTCCGAGCTTACGGCTTCGTATAAACAAGAGCTGGTAGAAGCAAGTGAATGTTTGTGCGATTTAACAGGTGGATTAGGAATAGATAGTTATTTCTTCTCCCGGAAGGTGAAGAAACTTACCTATATAGAACGTTTTGCCGCCTACTGTGAGGTGGCAAAGCATAACTTTGAAGTATTGGGAGCCGATAATATAGAGGTTATTAATGCCGACATTGCCGAATATTTATTGCAATTGCCTCCGGCGGATGTCTTTTATATCGACCCTGCCCGGCGTGGAGAGAGTAATAAGCGGGTGTTTGCCTTGCCCGATTGCGAGCCTGATTTGCCAAAGTTGTTGCCGTCCTTGCTTGAACGTGCTCCGAAGGTGATTGCCAAACTGTCTCCTATGGCGGATATTCAGTTTACGTTGGATTTGCTTCCCGGAACTACAGAAGTGCATGTTATTTCAGTAAAGAATGAATGCAAAGAGTTGCTTTTTGTAGTGGAGAGAGAAAATAAAAAGGATAGTCCGCAGATCGTTTGTGTAAATTTTGCAGGTAGCGGACGGAAAGAATTGTTCTCATATGCGTGGCATGACGAGCGGGGTGTGAACCTGTATCAGGCGGATCGGGTAAAGCACTATTTATATGAACCGAATGCCTCGATACTGAAAGCTGGTGCGTTCCGGATGACAGCTTTCCGCTTTGGACTGGAGAAGCTGCATGCAAGTAGCCATTTATATACGTCGGATAACCTTAGGGACGATTTCCCCGGCCGCCGTTTTGTGGTGGATGAGGTGATACCGTTCAGTAATAAACAATGTAAGGCGCTGTCTAAAACGATCCCGCAAGCCAATATCACAGTGCGCAATTTCCCTCTATCCGTAGCCGAACTCCGTATGCGGACAAAAATAGCCGATGGCGGTGAGGTCTATCTTTTTGCCACTACGCTGGCGGACGGCGTGAAGGTGTTGGTAAAGTGCCGTAAATAAAGAAAGCCGGCTGAATCTCAACCGGCTTCCCTGATATTGTGTAATTAGCTATAGACTTACTTCAATAAGTTGGTACGCATAGCTTCGATGTCTTTTTGAGCGGCACGAGCAGCATTTACAGAAACTACCATTTCTTTCAGCGGAGCAATAGTTTCACCCAGTTGGCTCAAATCAGGATAATACTTAGATAAATCGCCTACAATCTGCTGTAGTGTATCCAGACGTTTGATCATATTGTCGCTTAAACCTGCAGAGATAGCGTCGCCCTTTACAACTAAGCCCGGATTAGCTAATAAATAAGCATATTCAACCGACATTCCGCCTAATAGTTCGATTTCGATGTCTGCTTTGTCGTTTTCCATCATAGCATCGATCAGTTTATCTTCCTGAGCCTTCATAAAAGCATTAACTTCTTCCTTGCTTGCATTGGCAGGAGCAGATTCTTTCATGATATCGATAACGAATGGAATATTCAGGTCTGTAGTCAGCTTTACTAAAACGTTTTCAACGTCAGTCGTCGGCTTTTTCATTGCTTTCAGAATATTCAGATCTGCAAAGTACATACCGCATGCGCGCGCTTTCTGAGCCTGTGTTGTCAGTTCTGAAGCTTTGCTTACGGGCAACATAAAATCTGTATTGGCAACAGATACCGTTACTTCTCCGGTTGCCAGTTTGTAAGCTAAATCAGATTCGGGCATGTCTTTAAGAAACTGGGAAACTTCTACTTTAAGTTCTTCGGTAAGCAGGTTTTTTGAGACTTCTCCGGCTATAACAGCCTCTTGTTCTGTCTGAGCTTCGGCTTCAGCTTTCTTTGCACTGCTATTACAAGAAGCCATTCCGAATAAAAATGCTGCCACGGTTAGCAGACTTACAAAACTCTTCTTCATAATGATATCAATTTAATAATTTTATATATGTCTTTAATAGTCGTTGTTCTTGTTTAAATACTTGCCTGGAAACTCTGCGAAGATAGATATAATTACCAATAAACCAAAGATTACTAACATTAATAAATTAAACGAAAAAGTAGAAAACAGGATTCCGGCTACTTTTTTCTCATAGCTGTAGAATGGTGCGCGTCCCCAATTATTGTCAGGTTCCATGTATATTTGTCCTATTTTCGGATAAATTCTATGATGGGCTTCTTTGTAAAGCCGGTTGCTTGTTGTATTCAGTACCAGCTCTTCCAATGCTTCATTGTGATGCTCCTTTTTAAGGTTGGCGAACCAGTCGGCTCCTTTCTCATTAATAATTTCTCTTTGAACTTTACCTAATAAAGCGGTGAAATTGTCTGATCTTGTTTTCAATGCTTTTTCTGCTTTATTTAAATAGGCATTGTAGCTGTCTTTTGATGAATATGGTTCTATTCTGGCTGCTCGCCCTAGAACTAACAATTCGTTTTCAATGGTTTTTATCTTGTCTTTTTTTCCACTATCGGATAACTCTGTTTGTTGTACTAAATTTCTTACTTCCGGTAAATGGATGTTCTGATAATACTGTGAGATAAATTTCTCTTTTTCAATATAGAATAAGGATTGATTATACGCATTGTCGCAGAATTGCTCAACAGCCAATGCTTCAAATGCCCAGCGGGAAGGTATGATTTCTCCGATAAGCGGCACGATGTTGCGGTTGGCAGCCTGTTTACTTAAATCATCGAACTTAACGACTAGCCCGCATAACAATATTTGCGGGATAAGCAGAAGCGGGATCGTAATGTATATGGCTACAATTGTGTTTAGTGTTTGTGATAAGATTAATCCTGTCAGGTTCGCAAGGAAAGAGGTTGCCCACAGGATGATCCACCAGATAAAAAACATTTCCCATCCGATCCCAATCAGTGTATTTCCTACCAAAATAAACAAGAGACTTTGTATGGCAGATATACAGAACAGGAAAAACATCTTGGAAATGAGATAGCTTGGACGGCTTAACCGTAAGAAGCGTTCCCTTTTCAACAATGTCTTGTCTTTTATTATTTCTTCCGCACTAATACTCATTCCGATAAATGTGGCAACAATAACAGACATGAACAGGTAAGTTACCAAGTTTTTATTGGTAAGCAAAGTGTAGCCTTCATCTGTCTCGTAGCGGGTGAGCAAAGCCACAATTACGGCAAGCAACGGAGCTTCCAGCAAAGCAATGCATAAGTATTGCTTGTTTGTCAGTTTGGTTTTAATATTTCTTTCCAGGAAAATGAGAAATTGCTTCCAGGCGGACGGCTTTTGCTGTCTGTTTGGAGGTAAAGGCAGAACCTGGGGACTGTTGAATTCCGGTCTGGATGCTAAATAGAGTTCGTGCCATTCTTTTGCTGTCAGTTTGCGGATATTTGTTTGATTACCCGTGTCGTCGATCTTTTTGGCATCTATAATGTTCAGAATCAATTCGGGATTTACGTTACCGCATGTACTGCAGACACTGATGTCCTGGTCTGTGTAATTGGCAACTCGTTTAAAGTATGTGATGGCTTCAATCGGGTTTCCATCGTAAATAGGATAACCTCCTGTGTCGAGCAACCATAGACGGTCAAACAATTTATATATCTCTGACGATGGCTGATGGATGTTCACAACAACTAATCTCCCCCGGTGTGTCTGTTCTTTTAAAAGCATCATCACTTTTTCCGAATCGGAAGACGAAAGCCCGGATGTGGGTTCATCTAAATATAAGATTGCCGGTTCACGTATTAACTCCAATGCGATGTTTAATCGTTTCCGTTGTCCTCCGCTGATTGTTTTCCGTATAGGAGAGCCTACTTCCAATGATTTGATTTTCAATAAATCCAAATCATTGAGAATAGAGTTTACTTTTTCTTCTATCTTTTTGTCATTCAGATTGGCAAAACATAGCTTTGCCGTGTACCAGAGATTTTGGAATACGGTTAATTCTTCAATCAATAAATCATCCTGAGGCACAAAACCTATCAGTCGCTTACAATTCTCATCACTCAAAGGATGTCCGTTCAAACAGATAGAACCTTGCTGAGGAATGATGTTCCCGTTAAGGATACTGAGCAGGGTGGATTTACCAACCCCACTTCCTCCCATAATGGCCACTAATTGTCCGGATTCGAGGTTGAATGAGAAATTATGCAATCCGTTTTCGCTGTTTTTAAAATGGAAATCAATATCGCGTCCGGCCAGCACGATATGTTCGTTATGTTCGTTTCGGTTGAATGCTTCTTGTACGTCGCTATAATAAACCGGAAGAAATAACGGACTTTTGATGACACTGCTTCGTTGCCAACTGTAGAATATGCCGGCAGTGGCAGGTATGTCATTCATAAATACCTGGCTGTTTCCATAATAGGTGAAAATCAGTCTGTCGAAACCGGATAACTGCAATACGCGTATTTCACCTTCCAACCCTTTACGCTGTATGTGATTGTCATTGTTAGAAAGCGGGTCATTGCTAATTGTCAGTATATAGGGTGAGTAACTACCGGTTACGAATGCGAGTAGCGTATCATATTCTTCTGAACTGATGTTGAATATCGAGGAGATCTTTCTGAAAACGGATAGATTATCGGCGAATCCTTCGCTGTTACTATGGGCAAATTCCATAAACCTGAGTAACAGCAATATTTGTTCTTCTGCCATTAACTTAGGTTTTAGTTGCGTGCATACATTAATAATTACATTTTCCTTATCGATATCAAAATCAGGATCATTATATACACTTTGCAACTCGTCGTATAATTCGATATATTCTTTGTGTGAACGGATTCCGAAATGGCTGGAAAGATAAGTGTGTACAGCTTGGCGTGCTTGTTCCGTCCCAATTCTTGCCAACGATGCAAAAATGGCAAACAGATTTAGTAGTCCGTTCAGTATTGTCTCATTCATTTAGGTAAATACTGTCATTTTATTTCAAAAGCATGTGCAAATATAGATGATATGTAAGAAATATTGCCAATAATCCTGATATATTTTTAATAAAAGATGAATGTCAAAGATCCAGATTACTACCGCTACGTAAATAACATGATGATAAGTTGTGCTGATATAACCCGTATAAACATGGACAGCGGATATACGGTAGCGTACGAAACAGATGGTTCGTCTCCTTCCACTGTCGTATTAGCATAACTCAATGCCATAGGGTTAGCCATGCTTCCGCAAAGCATACCTATATTATTGGCGTAATCTACTTTAAAAAATTGGGATGCAATGAAACCTACTATTAAAACAGGTACAATTGTGAGCATAAAACCTATTCCTATCCAGAGCAATCCTTCTGCCCGGAACACTGTTTCAAAGAAATGTGCTCCGGCATCAATACCTAGCCCCGCCAGATAAATGACGATACCGAATTGCCGCATCATTAAGTTGGCACTCTGGGTTGTATAAGTGGTTAAATGGAATCTGGGACCGAAAGCGCCCATAAGTATACCTACTATAATTGGTCCTCCTGCAATGCCTAGCTTTACAGGCGTGCTTATTCCCGGTATGGAAATAGGAAGGGAACCAAGTAATACACCGAGGAAGATTCCAACAAATACGGCAATAAGGTTTGGATTATCCAAGCGCTTAACCTCATCACCTAATATTTTCCCTACTGTATTTACAGCGTTGGCTTCGCCCACGATGGTTAGTTTATCACCAATTTGAAGGCGCAAATTAGAAGAGGCTAGCAAATCTATACCTGCACGATTGACACGGGTTATATTAATTCCATATAAATTGCGCAACCGTAAAGAACCGAGCTTAACTCCGTTTACCCGGTTTCGGGTTACTAAAATACGGCGTGAAATAAGCTGACTGTCTATAGCATTCCAATCAATATCCTCTTTGTTCCAGTCTACATTTTCCTGTTCTCCAAATAACGTTTTGATTGTTTCTACGTCTGATTTTACAGAGATGATCAGTAAATGATCGTGTTCTTTTAATTGGAAATCGGAAGTGGGGATACTTACTTTTCCATTTCTCCATACGCGGGAAATAACAAAGTGTTTTCCCGTTAGCTTCATTACTTCCAGAATGCTTTTGTTGTATATGGAAGGATTGCAGACTTGAAATTCGGCTACATAAGTAGTGGTATCTTTTGTTTCTTTATGTATGTTGTCCGATTGGTTGGCAAACATTTTTCGTAATATGATAATTGCCAGTATAACGCCGATGACTCCTAACGGATAAGCTACAGCGCATGCTAATGCCATATCGGTAACGCTTTTTGAATTGGAGGGATCAATTTGCAATAGAGCTTGTTGGGCTGCACCCAATGCGGGGGTGTTGGTCACAGCACCGGATAGTAGACCAACCATATTTGATAAAGATATACCGGTTACCCAATGTAATGCAAGAGTCAATAATATTCCCAGGAAGATAACGGCTATTCCCATCATATTGAGTTCCACTCCTCCTTTTTTCAGGGAAGAAAAGAAACCGGGGCCAACCTGTAATCCAAGTGTGTATACGAAAATAATTAATCCGAAATTCTGGGCGAACATCAACATGTCCTTATTTACCACGATACCGAAGTGTCCGGCCATAATTCCTGCAAAGAATACGAAAGTTATCCCCAGAGATATTCCGAAAATCTTTTGTCTTCCCAAATACAGACCAACGGCAGCAACAAGGGAGATTATTATGATCGCCTGAATCATTGTCGGTGCTAAAAAATCTTCAATCAACCAATTCATTCCTGTTCTGTGTTATTGATGGCCGCAAAGATAGGCGAGTTTTCTGGATAATTGCCGATTTGTCATTAACTTTGTAAACTCAGAAAAGATTTTATACTGTAAAAACGGACAGGATATGGCATTGAAGTTGATACATACGGCCGACTGGCATTTAGGACAAACCTTCTTTGGTTATGATCGTGATAATGAACATGATGCTTTTCTTTCATGGCTCGTTGATACATTAGATGATCAGCAAACGGATGTTCTTCTGATTTCGGGAGATGTATTTGATGTTGCTAATCCTTCGGCAATGGCACAACGCCGTTTTTTCCGTTTTTTGAAAGAGGCAAATCATCGTAATCCGGAATTACAAATTGTTATTACTGCCGGAAATCATGATTCGGCAGCTCGTCTTGAAGCTCCGGTTCCTTTATTGGAAGAATTAAGGACTACTGTTATTGGAATTATTAAGCGGAAAGAAGATGGTGAAATTGACTTAGATTCATTGATTATACCATTATACAACCGGAAAGGAGAACGGCAAGCATTGTGCCTGGCTGTACCATTTCTCAGACAAGGCGATTATCCTTCGTCAGAAGAAGGGCAAGATAATTATGTGGCCGGAATAGACAGGATGTATAACCGGCTTTATTTGTATGCGGAGTCTATACGGCTTCCGGGGGAAGCAATTATTGCTATGGGACATTTGCATGCAACCGGAGCCGAGTTGTCGGATGATGACAGAAGTGAACGTATTATTATGGGAGGGTTGGAATCTGTTTCGGTCAATACTTTTAATACAGGTTTAGCTTATACGGCTTTAGGACATATTCATAAAGCCCAAAAAATAGGTAGTCGCGATTCTGTACGTTATGCGGGAAGTCCGTTGCCTATGTCGTTTTCGGAAACGAACTATCGGCATCAGGTCGTTTCCGTTACTATTGAACGTGGAAAAACTCTGTTTATAGAACCTTTGGCTGTGCCTGTAGTGACCGAGTTGTTAAGAATACCGCCTTCTGCTGCTTCTCCCGATGTTGTGTTAGCGATGTTAACAGAATTGCCCGATGCGGAGAATAAGGACAATAATACAAATCCTTTTCTGGAAGTACGTGTTTTGCTTACTGAACCGGATCCGGGTTTTCGTCATCGGGTAGAAGAGGTGCTTGAAGGAAAAGCGGTTCGTTTAACCTCTATCGTTCCTTCTTATCCGGAAAGTGAAGGCGAAGACGATTTCCGTGCTCTTTCTTATAATGATTTGCAGAAAATTGATCCGACGGATATGTTGAAACATGCTTTTACTGCTAAGTATGGCGGCGACTTACCTGAAGATATGGAACAATTATTTAAGGAGGTAATGCGGGAGGTTGCTTTATGAAGATATTAGCGATACGCGGGCGTAATCTGGCTTCGCTTGAGGGTGAGTTTTCTATAGATTTTACGGTGGAACCTTTACTGTCAGCCGGTATATTTGCTATCTCCGGTCCGACTGGAGCAGGTAAATCTACATTGTTGGATGCTATGTGCCTGGCTCTTTTCTCCCGTACTCCCCGTACGGATCAGGCAAAAGAAAATAATGTGAGATTGAGAGATGTAAATGAAGATGTTCTGCCTCAGGGAGATCCTCGTTTTATACTACGGAGAGGAACAGCCTTTGGGTATGCGGAAGTAGATTTTGTTGCATTGAACGGCTTTCGCTATCGTGCACGCTGGTCGGTTGCCCGTGCCCGTGATAAAGAGAGCGGACGTTTACAAAATCCCAAAACGACACTTTTTAATCTGGATAAAGAGACGGAAGAACAAGGAACCCGTTCAGATCTTCAAATACGAATTGTCGAACTGATAGGTCTGACATTTGAGCAGTTTACCCGTTCCGTTTTATTGGCGCAGAATGATTTTTCCACATTTTTAAAAGCGGAACAGGGAGAAAAAGCTTCATTACTGGAAAAATTGACAGGTACAGAGCAATTTTCTGCTATTTCACGTTTGATTTTTACGAAGAATGCGGAAGCCAGGGAAACTTATGAAAAAATATGGGTTCAGATGCAAAGTGTAGAAATACTGGCAGAGGAAGAGGTACAGGCTTTTGAAAAGCGTCTTTCTGAAGTTGAACCTTTGCTATTGCGCCTTGAAAGCGCTAAGGTGGAACGGCAACACTTACAAGATGCAGTAAAGTCGGCCGAACAGCAGATTGCAGGGAAACAGATACAGCAAAAAGATATTTCTGATAAATTGACTCGATCGATTGAACTATTGGAAAAATCCCGTAAAGACTATGAAATAGCCTTGGAAAAACAACAAAAAGCAGAGTTTCTTTATAAAAGTCTTCAACCGGAGTTGCAGCAGGCCCGTAAATTAGATGTACAGATAGAAACTGTTTTGCGTTCTTTTTCAGAAGCGGAGCAACGTTTGAAAGAAGCAGCCCAAAGTAAAAAAGAAGCGGAAAATAAACTTTTTGATTTGCAAAAGAAAGAGAGACAAGGACAAGAAGAAATAGAAAAACTGAAAGCTTGGCGGGAGAAATATAAGGGAAAAGCCGGAATTGCCGAACAGCTTCCCGCTTTACTTTTGCATTTGGATGCAGCTTTTAGTGCTCGTCAGTCTTTCGAGAAATCAGCGCAATCTATTTTAGTCTTTAAACAACAGATAGACCGGCTGGATATAGAATTAACAACATTGAATGTTTCTATAGGACAACATCGCTCGGATTTGCTGAAAGTGGAAACTGAATTGAATCAGATTGATATTTTACTGAAACAAATAGATACGACAAGCCTTGATAAATCAATAGATGAAGCTCGTTCCGAACGTGAACGTTTATTGGTAGAACAGGCTCAGTTTGTTACTACCGGTGATATTAAAGCATTACGGGATAAACTTTCTGATGGAACTCCGTGTCCGGTTTGTGGAAGCAAGGAGCATCCTTATGCATCCCACGAGACTGGAGAAAAATTACTGGCTTTAGCCAAGGGAATTTCGGATATTACAATACAAATTCAGCAGCTGGTTAAGCAATTGGAAACTTATACTGCCAACCAGAAGCGGCAAGCTTTATTACAACAGCGCCAACTTCAGTTACATAAACAGATAACGGAGAGCGAAAATGTACGAATTGGCATACTGAATCAGCAGAAATTAGTTAATACTCAAATATCTCATGAGGAAGCTCTATCCGTTGAACATCAGGAAGTGCAGAGTCGTTCATTACTTGCTGCTAATCAGGTTTTTGGTAGTGATTCATGGCAGCATGCCTGGCAACAGAATCCGGAAGCATTCCGTAAAACATTGACAGATTTTTCCCGTCAGTGGCGTAATAATGAAGAATGTTTGCAGCAGTTGGAACGGCAACAAGGAATATTAAAGGCCGAATGTGAGTCGCATAGCACTTTTCTACCCAAGCAAATAGCACAGTGGAAAGAGTTCGGGATGATTTTTCAAAAACATCGGGATGATTTAAAAAATCATCGGGATGATCGTAACCGTTTATTATCGGGACGATCTGCTGATGAAGTGGAGCAAGAATATGTGCGCAACATGGAGGAATTGAAAGAGAATTTGAAAAAACTACAATCTATGCAGGTTGAACAGTCAGGGATTGTTGAACAATATAAAGGTGTCACGGAACAGATTACAAAAGATTTAGCAGATACTTCTGTTATGCTATCGGAGAAAAAAGCGGCATTGGAGGTTTGGATTAATCAATATAATGAATTATCCGGAGGTATTTCTTTAGAGGATGCTTTGACTCAGGCATCAAAAGAAAAAGCAGAATGTTCATTCCGTTTACGTACACATGCTGAGAATTTACAGAAAGTAGCAGGTCTGAAAGATGAACTGGATAAGCGCTCTGTTATTAGTGAGCGCTGGGCTAAATTAAATGATCTGGCCGGTTCTTCGGATGGTGCTAAATTTCGCCGGATAGCTCAGGGCTATACTTTGGATGTTTTACTGAATTATGCAAATGTTCAATTAAGAGGGCTTACCAAACGCTACCGTTTAGAGAGGGTGCCTGGCACGTTGGCTTTGCAGGTGATAGATCAGGATATGTGCGATGAGGTTAGATCTGTCCATAGTTTGTCTGGTGGCGAGTCATTTTTAGTCTCCTTGGCTTTAGCTCTTGGTTTATCTTCTCTTTCTTCAAATAGAATGAATGTTGAAAGTTTGTTTATTGATGAAGGTTTTGGTTCTCTGGACTCCGAAACTTTGCGCGTTGCCATGGATGCCTTGGAGAGTCTTCATACGCAAGGCCGGAAGATTGGGGTTATTTCTCATGTGCAGGAAATGACGGAACGTATTCCTACCCAGATTCGGGTACAACGGAGTGGAAACGGACGAAGCTCTTTGAAAATAATGTAGTTCTATGGCGGATTATTTACTTAAAATTAATGTTGAAGGCATTTTTTGAAGCGCTTTTTTACGATGTTCGGATATATCATTCCATGTGGCATAGCTTACCAGCATGAAATTGTGCCCATTGAAAATCTCAGGGGTTAAATCTTTATTGGGTAATAATGTAGCCTGTTTAATAGTTTCTGTAAATTCATTAAGCTTCTGGTTGATAGTTTCTATACCTGGAGTTGTACTGCTTGCCTGGTTAACGATATTAACCGAACCATGAGTTGTTTTTAGTAATGTCCGGGCATAGTCAAGCAAGAACAGATCATCAGCCGAATTAATGATAATAATTATGTTTGTTGCTTTTACAAAGCCTCTGTTAATGAATACTCCTACAGGACAATCGCTTTGTTCGATAAACATTTTAGTTTTATCTTTTAATAAAGCTCCGGGATAAAACCATGATTCAGGCGCTTTGAATCGTTTGAAGAAACGATTGTAGAAAGAGGTACGATAACGATTGGCATCAATATCCGTGGGTAAATCACTCATTGAGATACCGGCACCTACCAATAAGAAATCGTAGCCTTCATTATTCACAATGTCGCAAATATCCTGGCTGGCGTTTGTAGATACTTCATACCGGGTCTGGATAGGAATACCCAATTTTTGTGCTCCGTATAGGATTGGCCCAAAACTAACTTCTTCGAAATTATCGGTATGTAAGGGGTTTATATCAGAACCAACAGTTAAATGAAGTGCTGTAATTTCTAATTTGTTTTTTCCGTGAGAAAACATTTGGTGGGCAACATCCAGCATAATCTGGCCATTGCTTGCACGCCCGAACGAAAGTAATACTTTAAAAATTCCTGCTACAGCTTCAACATGTTTATGTTCGATAATCTTGTCTCGCGTTTTATAGCAGAATTTGATAAATGAAATTAACGGAGTCGTCATGAACGTGGTCACCAGAGTCATGAGTACCAACATTACGAAAATAGGAGGCGGAAGTATCTTCATTTCATAACCGATCGTAAGTACTACCAGTTCCATTAACCCGCGGGTATTCATTAAAGCTCCTATATAAAGACTATCTTTCGTGCTTTCGCCTACGAAACGGGCTGAGAAGAAAGCTCCTCCGAATTTGCCGGCAATTGCTACTAATATAAATATACCGCACATGCGCCATAGGTCCGGGCTGTTTAATAAACCTATTTCCGTACGTAGCCCTGTTGAAACAAAAAATAACGGAAGGAATAAAGCAAGGGAAACATCTTCTACTTTCTCCGTCATAATTTTGCGGAATTTTATATTGCTTGGCATTACTACCCCTGCAATGAATGCGCCGAATAATGCATGCAACCCTAGTATTTCTGTCAGATAAGATGATATAATGAGCAATAAGAACATGAAGGCTACCAACCCCTTGTCTATGACTTCTTTATTATGATATATATGTCCTACCATACGTAAGAAGGGGCGTACGGCGAAAAACATGAATGCGATATAAATAATAGAAAAACCAATGTTGTAAATGGCACTTAACATTGTTCCTGCCTGGGCAATAGCTACAACAACCGCCAGAAGACACCAGGCTGTGATATCTCCGTTGGCAGCACTAGCCAGTGAAATGGTTCCCAAATGTGTTTTTGTAAGACCTTTTTCCTGGATAATACGGGCCAGTACAGGGAATGCTGTGATACTCATTGCAATTCCTATGAATAAAGCAAAGGACAGGAATGGGGTGTCTTTGTTTGCATAGGAGCCATATACATAATATGCAGTAAGCATTCCAAAGAAAAAAGGTGTTATTGTGCTTGTATGGCTGATAAGAATTGTTTCTTTCAGTTTTTTTCTTACTTCGGTTATATCCAATTCCATACCGATAGCAAACATAAATAGTATTAATCCGAATTGGCTTAATATGTTGATATTGGCAAGGGAATCCAGGGGGAACAGGAAATTGGAAACATCTGGCAATAAATGTCCTAATATAGACGGGCCAAGAACGATACCTGCAACAATCTCGCCGATAACCGTAGGTTGGCCTAATTTCAAAAATAGCCAACCGAATAGCCGGCATGTAAGCAAAATCGTGATAATTTGAAGAAGTAAGATTCCAATAGGAGTTTCTATATGATGAACTAATAATGTGGAAAATAGAGAAAAGCCTTCTTGTAGGTTTCTGGGGGCATCGTATGCTGAAGTGATTGCACTTTCCAGTTGCTGGCTTTCTCCTTCCTTTGCAACTAAGTACATTAACGAACCGAAAATAAGAATCATCAGTAAGTAGAATGCTATGCTCTTCGTCCCTTTACTCATCAGCCATACGGTTTGCTGCAAATATAAGAAATATCCTTATATTATCTCAAATAGTATGTTTTTTTCTTTTATCTTTGTCCAATAACCAATCAATTAAATCATGGAGTCACTAAATCTGATAAAAAATGATCCATGGCTGGCACCTTACAAGGCAGCCATAGAAGGACGATATCAATATGTTGTTGATAAAGAGAAGAGTCTAACAAATAACGGTAGACAAACTTTGTCCGAACTTGCTTCCGGTTACCTTTATTTTGGATTACATAAAGTTTCCAAAGGATGGATATTTCGTGAATGGGCTCCTAACGCAAAGGCTATTTATCTGATTGGAACTTTTAACGGATGGCAGAAAGATGACAGGTATAAAATGAACCGTCAGGATAATGGTGTTTGGGAAATTGTTTTGGAGGAAGGTTTGCTTCACCACGAAGATCTTTTCAAATTATTGGTAGAGTGGGATGGCGGCAGTGGAGAACGTATTCCTGCCTGGATTCGCCGGGTTGTACAAGATGAACAAACAAAGATTTTTAGTGCACAAGTATGGGCTCCTGAGAATCCGTATAATTTTAAGATTAAAAAATTTAAACCAAACACTGCTCCATTGCTGATTTATGAGTGCCATATAGGTATGGGGTCAAGTGAAGAAAAAGTTGGTACATATAGTGAATTTCGTAAAAATGTATTGCCCCGTGTACTGAAAGACGGATATAATGCTATCCAGATAATGGCTATTCAGGAACATCCGTATTATGGTTCGTTTGGCTATCATGTAAGTAGTTTCTTCGCTGCATCTTCTCGCTTTGGAACTCCGGAAGAACTTAAAGAATTGATTGACGAAGCCCATAGTATGGGAATTGCTGTTATTATGGATATTGTTCACAGTCATGCTGTAAAGAATGAAATAGAAGGATTGGGGCGTTTTGACGGCTCTTATAATCAATATTTTTTGAGTGGCGAGCGTCGTGAACACCCGGCTTGGGATTCTCTTTGCTTTGACTATGGTAAAAATGAAGTCCTTCATTTTTTATTATCAAACTGTAAATTCTGGTTGGAAGAATATAAATTTGATGGATTCCGTTTTGATGGTGTAACTTCAATGTTGTACTACAGTCATGGGTTAGGAGAGGCATTTTGCAATTATGGAGATTATTTTAACGGTCATCAGGATGGAGACGCTATTGCTTATCTTACGTTGGCAAATAAGTTGATTCATGAAGTAAATAAAAATGCTATTACCATAGCAGAAGAAGTAAGTGGCATGCCGGGGCTGGCCGTTAAATACGAAGATGGTGGCTATGGTTTCGATTATCGTATGGCAATGAATATTCCGGATTACTGGATCAAGACTATTAAAGAGAAGAAAGACGAAGATTGGCATCCGTCTTCAATCTGGTGGGAGACGACAAATCGTCGTGCGGATGAAAAGACAATTAGTTATGCCGAAAGCCATGATCAGGCCCTTGTAGGGGATAAGACTATTATTTTCCGTTTGATTGATGCCGAAATGTATTGGCACATGCAGAAAGACGACCATAACTTTATAGTAGAAAGAGGAATTGCTCTTCATAAAATGATTCGTTTATCTACAGCCTCAACTATTAATGGTGGCTATCTTAATTTTATGGGGAATGAATTTGGCCATCCGGAATGGATTGACTTTCCTCGTGAGGGAAACGGGTGGTCATATAAGTACGCTCGCCGTCAATGGGGTTTAGTTGATAATCCGGATTTAAAATATCATTTTTTGGGTAACTTCGATGAGGAGATGCTGGCTTTGATCAGTAGTGTGAAGAATTTTCAGGATACTCCGATACAAAAAGTTTGGGATAATGATGGCGATCAGATTTTAGCTTATATGCGTAAAGATCTTGTCTTTGTCTTTAACTATAACCCTACAAAATCATTTACAGATTACGGCTTTTTAGTTCCGAAAGGAGAATATGAGGTTGTATTGAATACTGATGCTACACGTTTTGGAGGTTTTGGTTTATCAGATGATAGCATACGCCATTTTACACAGTTTGATCCTTTGTATAAAGGAGAGAAAAAAGAGTGGCTTAAAATATATATTCCCGCTCGCTCGGCAGTGGTTTTAAGGAAAGTGAAGGCGAAGGCTACGACAGCTAAAGCTAAAACAATAAATAGTAAAACTAAAAAATAAAAACACGTATTTTATGTTGTATCCGCTTACGTTCGAACCAATCCTTAAAAAGATTATTTGGGGTGGTTCTGATATCTGCCCGTTTAAGGGTATTACACCGATACAGGATGGTATCGGGGAAAGTTGGGAACTTTCTCATGTTGAAGGTAATTATTCTATTGTTGCCAATGGTAAATTAAAAGGTTTTTCGCTGGACGAATTGATCCGTAGATATGGCAAACAATTGTTGGGAGAAAAAGTTCTGGAACGATTTGGTACTACTTTCCCTTTGTTGATTAAGTTTATAGATGCCCGCGATAACTTATCCATACAAGTTCATCCGGATGATGAGTTGGCCAAAAAACGTCATAACTCTTTCGGAAAAACAGAAATGTGGTATGTTATTAATGCGGCTAAAGATGCTGCTTTATATTCAGGTTTTTCTAAGCAAATAGATGCAGAGGAATATGTGAAACGGGTTGAAAATAACACTATAATGGATGTGTTACAGCGTTATGAGGTAAGCCCGGGTGATGTGTTTTTCTTGCCGGCGGGACGTGTCCATGCTATCGGAGCCGGTTGCTTTATTGCAGAGATACAACAGACCAGTAACATAACTTATCGTATATATGATTATAATCGTAAGGATGCAAATGGCAACGGTCGTGAGTTGCATACGGAATTAGCGAAGGATGCTATCGATTATACATTATCCCCTGATTATCGTACGCATTACAAAGCGCATACAAATGCAACGGTAGAGTTGGCAACTTGCAAATATTTTACAACAAATTTACTTGATTTGGATACGATCATGGTTCGTGACTTTTCCGAACTTGATTCTTTTGTTGTTTATATTTGTATGGGAGGTAAGGCCTCAATTAGAGATGGTAAAGGCAATGAAATTTATGTTCATCAGGGACAAACCGTATTGATCCCTGCTGATACGGAAGTTGTTACAATATCTCCGGCGCCGGGTGCTAAGTTAATGGAAACTTATATAGAGTAATATCATAGTAAAGAAAAGGGGAGTTGATATTAAATCAGCTCCCCTTTTTGACTTGTATTTTGCTTAAACCCATGGATATGGCATTTTTATAATTCCGTTATACATAAAGCGATAGGTTGGGACATCAATACCCAATTTATCTGCAGTATGGACTACATAACCTGTTAACGTTTCCAGTTCTGTAGGTTTACCGGCCAAAAAATCTGCATGCATGGATGTTGTAGCACCGGCGGGCATCATTTTTTGTGCTTCGATAGAAGCATATACGATATCGGCAGGTAAGTGAATGCCTTTTGCTTCCGCTACACTTTTCAATTCATTACCTAATGCGATGAACATATCATAATGTTGTTCGATAACATCTCTTATATTCTGGTTGAAAAAGGTTGTAATAGTTGCAGCAGTAGAAATCATCAGAAACTTTTTCCATAACCTTAAATCTATATCGTCGGGGTTGTAAGCATTAATCCGTGAGTAAGTTAAAAGTTGGAGCAATGCTTCTTGTTTTGCTTTGTCTCCGTCTTTTGATCCGAAGAAAATTTTTTCTTTACCACTGAATTTATCTATATATCCCGGTTTTATTAATCGTGCTCCTATATAGGTACAACCTTTCCATACGGATTGCCCCGGTAATAGTTCCTGTATCTGTTCTGTTATATTAACGCCGTTAAGTAATGGAATAATGACGGTTTCAGGCCCTAATAAAGGCTTTAGTTGCTCGATGTTTTCTTTCAGGTCATAACTTTTTGTGCAGCAGAATATGTAATCTACCGGTCCTATTTCAGCCGGATTATCGGTTGCAAGAGTAGGAACCGCTACAAGAGTGCGTATGCCGGTTTTTATATGTAGTCCGTGTTCTTTAATAGCACGCAAGTTTTCACCCCGGGATATAAAGAAAAAATCTGCAATTTCTTTGTCTTTATACCGGGTGGCCAGCATACCTCCGTAGTAACCGCCTACGGCTCCGATTCCGGAAAATGCAATTCTTAATTTACTCATAATTATCTAACTTGTATTATGCAAAGATGGAAAATAAAATTGGAACTATCTTATACTAGTTTTAGTTCTTTTAAAAATTCGGGAATGCTTTGTTCGAAATTGACCCCGAACCGGTAATCTGTTTTTGCCTTGTATGTTTTTAATATGCTACTTGCTGTAAAACGTACTGCGATGGCTGCAGATTCTACTAAACTAAAATTATTAAGTAAGGCAGATAGTAAAGCACTGGCAAAAACATCTCCGGTGCCATGATAGTAACCCGGTATTCTTTTTATGAAGAAGTATCCTGTTGTGTTGGAAACTTTTTCATAAGTAGCCGCTCCTAATTCGTCTTCTTTGAAATATACGCCGGTCAATACAACTTTTTGAGGGCCTAATTTGCTTAACTTCCTTAATATACTTTCAATATAGGCTTGCGAATAAGGTCCTGCTTTGTAAGGTTCATCCAGAAGCAACGCTGCTTCGGTAAGGTTTGGTACGATAATATCAGCTTTTTCACACAGAGATCTCATACCTTTGGCAAAATCAGGAGTGAATATTTTATATAATTCTCCATTGTCCGCCATTACCGGGTCAATAAGAACCAGGTTGTTGTTTGTCTTGAATTCCCGAATGAATTCTTTTACAATATCCAGTTGTTCGAACGAGCCTAGAAAGCCTGTGTATATAGCATCAAATTGAATATCTAATGACTTCCAATGTTTAATGATAGGGCGCATGTCATCAGTAAGATCTCTGTAAGTATATCCGTCAAAACCTCCTGTATGGGTAGATAAAACGGCTGTTGGCAGGACACTGGCCTCTATGCCTGCTGCGGATAGGATGGGAAGCGCTACTGTTAACGAACATTTGCCAAAACCTGATAAATCGTGGATAGCAGCTACTCGTTTTAAAGTAATTCTATTTTTCATCTTTCATTTGTTGTTTTATTATAAACAATGTATCAAGAAAAAAGTTGGTAGAACCCGCTTATAAACAAGCCAAGAGGCCTAAGTAATTTTCTACTTAGGCCTTTGTTTTGTTTATCGGTTCTTTATAAACTTATGACTACTTTTACCTTTGGATGTGTATATATGAATAATGTAAATACCAGCAGGGTATTCTTTATACGAAATGGAAACAGTTTGATTGCTTCCTGTAAGTTGTTTATTTAATAAGTGGCCGTTTATATCATATAAAATTACTTCTTGGATATGATTAGGTGAACTTATGAATATATTGCCGTCCGCATCAGAGATGATGGATATGTTAAGGTCATTTCCCATTCCTTTTGATTACGCAAAAGTAGATGGTTTTATTATTCAAAAGCCGTCTTGCTGCAGTCAGTAAGGCGGCTTAAATTATGTTGTGTAATTATTTAACCATGCCTGAAATCTTTTAAAATTTTCTGCAGTTCCTGACGGGCAAAGAAAATACGGCTCTTCACTGTTCCCAG
The DNA here is from genome assembly GCF_900108035.1 of Parabacteroides chinchillae. Classification (GTDB taxonomy): domain Bacteria; phylum Bacteroidota; class Bacteroidia; order Bacteroidales; family Tannerellaceae; genus Parabacteroides; species Parabacteroides chinchillae. Next base: position 328,698 of record NZ_FNVS01000001.1, on the reverse strand, counting down.
AGGTACATTCAGTTTATCTGCGATCTCATTATATTTATAACCACTCAGAAACATAGAAAATGGTATCTTCAATTCATTATTCAAACTATTAATAGCTTTCGTAATTTCCTGAATCTGGTAAGCGCCGTCCGGCGTATCGAATCCCGAATCATTCACAACATCCAAATTGTACAGATCCACTCCTTGGTCTACAACCGTTTGTGTTCTTACAATTTTATGATAATTGTTTATGAAAATATTACGCATAACGGTCAAAACCCAACCCTTGAAATTGATATTATCAACGAATTTTTCCTGATTATCCAATACCTTCAGCGTTGTGTCTTGCATCAAATCCTGAGCATCGTCTCTGTTTGCTGTGAGCATTAATGCAAAATTCATCATATTTTCTTGCATGCTCAATAATTTTTTCTGAAATAGTAAGGCGTTCATATGATATTATTTTTTAATTAATTATTTATTACCCTATCACTATTGATTGATGTTTCAAAAATATAAATAATAAACAGAAATAAACACATCTTTAATGATTGTTAGTATTAAAAATGCCACCTTAATAATTCAGCTATAAAACAGGCTGAAAATGAGCGAAAAATACAACTTATTGGAGATATGGGATTCAATATTTACAAGTCGTCAAATAGAAAATATAACTTAAAATAAAAAAGGGGATACATATATCAAGGATATCTCCCGATTTATGAATCGGACAGAAGTGTTTAAAAACAAAAACAGCACTTTACAATTGATCCTGTAAAAATGCTGTTTGTTGATGTGACCTGGGAGAGGCTCGAACTCTCGACCCAATGATTAAGAGTCATTTGCTCTACCAACTGAGCTACCAAGTCATTCTTGCTATCGTTTGTTTCTCGATTGCGGGTGCAAAGATATTGTTTTAATTTTTCCCTGCAAACTTTTCATTGTCTTTTTTAATGTATATCTATTCAAATTCGAATATATCAGAAGGAGTGGTGCGCTTTAAAGCAACAAGGGCGACATCTTTCCCAACCCGTATACCTTCTTCAAAAAGGCGTATGTCGATTGTTTTGTAAGCCAGCTCCGGATGGTTATTATCACGGCTGAGGTGGCATAACCAGATGTTTTTCAGTTTCGGATCATAGTGTGTCGCAATAAATTCGGCAGCTTCCCTGTTGCTCAGATGGCCGGTCGGACTTGCAACGCGTTCTTTTAGGAATGCCGGGTAAGTACCGAATTTCAACATTTCTTCGTCATAATTGGCCTCTATGATCAGATCTGTAGCCAGACACATATATTTGCTTACGGTATCGGTGATATGTCCGACATCGGTAGCAAAAGTGAATTTATGGTTTTCATATTCGATATGATAACCGACATTGTCTGTGCTGTCATGGGGAACCTCAAAAGCGGTAATCTTGAAATCCCGTATCATAAAAGGAACTTCTTTTTCTATAATCTTGCGTGAACCAATTAATGTTTCTTCAACGTAGCGGCTTTTCTCGATGCCTTCGTGTACCCCTTCCGTACTGTAAACGGGAATACAAAGCTTTTCGCCTAAATAGCCAACCGTTTTTATATGATCTGCATGGTCGTGGGTAATTAAGACCGCTACGATTTTTGAGAAGTTAATCGCTTTGTCTTTCAACACTTTTTTTATAGTGCGGATACCGATACCTGCATCAATCAGTACCCCGAATTCAGGGGTTCCCAGATAATAACAGTTTCCACTGCTTCCGCTTGCTAAACTAAGAAATGATAGTTTCATGATCTTTTATTCCGCATCACTGCTTTTGTGTTCTACATAGTGTTTTCCGTCCATTTGTTCAGGGACGGAATGATTCGGGGATTGTTACTTCCCCGATGAGTGAGCAATTCATGTGATCCTTTACTTCCTCGGGGCTTAACCCGTGGCCGAAAAGGAACATAAGTTTTGTTACTGCACTTTCTGTTGTACTGTCAAAGCCGCTTATTACACCGGCTTCCAATAATTTGTGCCCTGTTTCATAGCGGTGCATTTCAACGCTTCCCCCGCTACATTGAGTAACATTTACAATTACAATGCCACGGTCTACCGCCTCTTTCAACATCTTCAGGAACCATTCCTGCGACGGTGCATTTCCGCTACCGAATGTCTCCATTACTACACCTTTCAGTCCGGGGATATTTAGGATACTTTCTATCACTTGTGGAGAAATACCCGGAAACAGTTTTAATATGGCGATATTCCGGTCCAGCAGATAATGCGGTTTAAGCGGTTTACGCGATACCGGATGATATATTTGTCCGGTATCGTATTTGATATATATACCGGCATGCGCCAATGCCGGGTAGTTATATGAACGGAATGCATTAAAGTTATCTGCATTGATCTTACTTGTCCGGTTTCCGCGCAGCAAATCATTTTCAAAGAAAACACATACCTCCGGGACGATAGGCATTCCGTTTTCTTTTGCAGCAGCTATTTCGATGGCTGTGATCAGGTTTTCCTTTCCATCTGTCCTTAACATTCCGATAGGTAGTTGCGAACCTGTCAGGATAACCGGTTTACTAAGATTTTCGAGCATGAAGCTCAGGGCTGAGGCCGTAAAAGACATTGTGTCCGTACCGTGCAATACGACAAATCCGTCATATTGCTGGTAATTGTCGGCAATGATTTTTACAATCTTCATCCAGGATTCCGGCCCCATCTCCGAAGAATCCATAGGAGGATCGAATTGTATGGTAGAAACGGAATAACCGAGTTTTTTCAGTTCAGGCATATTGTCTTTAAGATGCTGGAAGTTGAAAGATTCCAGTACACCCGTTTCCGAGTTTTCCATCATTCCGATAGTTCCGCCTGTATATATCAGCAGGATAGAGGCTTTTCCCTGTTCGTTATTCATATTAGCTGTCATTGGGACACAAAGGTAATAAATTATTATTCTTCTCCTCTTAATACAGGTACACTTATATGATACTTTACAGCCAATATACGGGAGATAAATATACTGGCAGCTGCAATAAGCTGAGTGAGAGGGGGACTAAACGACAACAGCATACATATATAATATACAACTCCTCCCAGCACGCAGGCCAATGCATAAATATCTTTACGGAATATCAAAGGCACCTCGTTTATCAGTATGTCGCGTATCATACCTCCGAATGCCCCTGTTATTGTCCCCATTACGATAGCTACCCACATCGGGAAACCGAATGACAGAGCTTTTTCTATACCTACGACGCCGAATAATCCCAACCCGATAGCATCGAATATAAAGAACGTATTGTTCAGGCTGATTACATATTTCCTGAATATGATTACAAATAACAGCGCCACAGCCGATATTGTAAGATAGGAGGCCTGCTCCATCCAGAAAGGGGTTGCATTTAGTAATATATCGCGTATTGTTCCACCTCCTACGGCTGTTACTACCCCGATAACGTATGCACCGAACCAATCAAATTGCTTGGCAGAGGCTAACCTTATGCCGCTTATTGCGAATGCAAACGTGCCCGTATAGTCGCAGAATGTGATAAAATCTATCATTATGTTTTTTCTGCAAAAATATGGAATAGTTTGGAATATCGCTCTTTATATTAAGAATACCTAACAATAATTTAAACCAAACGAATATAGTACTGTTTATAATACATAAGTTTGCGGGTAAAATGATAGTAGTGAAGGTGTAAAGAGTATACGAATGAAAAGATATTTGTTATCAGGGTTATTATTTTTTATTTCGGTTCAGTGGTTATGGGGACAACATTTTCCCAGAATGAAAAGTCGTAATTATGTCAGTGATTCAGCCCTTTTTGTTCCCCGTCATCCTTGGAGGGCAGCCGGAGAAGTCTTCGGACTTAATATGGCTGTATGGGCTTTCGACCGCTATGCAATGAATGAAGATTTTGCCCATATAAACTGGAATACGATCAAAAGTAATTTTAGAAAAGGTCCGGTATGGGATACAGACAAGTTTTCAACTAATCTTTTCTCTCATCCGTATCACGGTTCCCTGTATTTTAATGCTGCACGTAGCAATGGGCTGAACTTTTGGCAATCAATTCCTTTTTCAGCGGGAGGCAGTTTGATGTGGGAGTTTTTTATGGAAAATGAGCCTCCCTCTATTAACGACATGTTGGCTACCACCTTCGGTGGGGTAGAGTTGGGTGAAATCACTTATCGTTTATCGGATTTGTTTATCGATAACCGTACTTCGGGTATGGAGCGTGTCGGGCGCGAAGTATTGACAGGTGTGTTATCCCCCGTCCGTGCACTTAACCGTATTATAACGGGAGAGGCTTGGCGCCGTAGCCCTTCTAAAGGGCGTACCTATTCTTCCGTACCGATAAATTTTATCGTGAGTATGGGACCCCGCTTCCTGGCAGAGCAAGAGAATTCAAAGAATGGTACTACGAGTCTGAATATAAATTTCCGTTTGGATTATGGCGATCCTTTTTATGACGAATTTTATTCTCCATACGAATGGTTCCAGTTTCGTTTCGGAATGGATCTGTTTTCCGCCCAACCAGTCATCAGCCAGGTAAATGCTGTAGGAGCTTTATGGGGGAAAAGAGTATGGAATAAAGGACCTCGTGCATTGACGGTTGGTGTTTTCCAGCATTTTGACTACTACGATTCCGAACTCCGCTCGAATAGTGATAAAGAAGTGGCACCTTATCGTATATCGGAAGCTGCGGCAATAGGGGGAGGTCTTATCTATTATAAAGAATCTACTCCGGATGACAAGGTGGATGTATTTACCGAATTTTATGCTACCGGGGTTGCTCTTGGCGCCAGCGTATCCGATTACCTGAAATTGGCTGAACGCGATTACAATCTGGGTAGCGGTTATAGTGTGAAGGCTTATACGGGTCTGAGTTACAATAAAAGATGGGGGCTTCTGCTGGATATTGAAAACTATCATCTTTTTACCTGGAAAGGATATGACCCGGATATAAATTGGAATGAGATCGATCCTACAACGCTGAATGTGCAAGGCGATACCGGTCATGCGCGTTTAACGGTATTTTCTGCAAAACTGTTCTATCTGATAAAAAACAGATGGAGTATTATTTTAAGCAACCGCTATTTTTCCCGCCGTACACATTATAAATATTATGATGATATTGAAAGCTCCACTTACGATGTCATGCTGAGTGTGGGCGTCCGGATATAAACATGCTTTGGAAAATCATCCTGATGTTTTTATAAAATGATCGGGATGATTTTCCAAAAACATTGGGATGATTTATATATTTAGCTTTTCCGTTCCAACTCGCGGAGGTTTTCCATTTTCTTACGTTGCATGAATTCGTAAATACCTTCCAGATGTTCGGTCACTTTTTGGTTGCCGAACTCATATACCTTTGTTACAAGGCCATCCAGGAAGTCTCGGTCGTGTGATACAACAATCAATGTCCCGTCAAAATCGAGCAGTGCTTGTTTCAGGATGTCTTTTGTCTTCATGTCCAGGTGGTTGGTCGGCTCATCCAGAATCAGCAGGTTTACAGGTTCCAGTAGCAGCTTTATCATTGCCAGTCGCGTACGTTCTCCTCCTGAAAGCACCTTTACTTTCTTGGCCGAATTTTCACCTCCGAACATGAATGCACCCAGCAAGTCTTTTATCTTGTTGCGGATATCGCCTTGTGCTACGTCGTCGATGGTCTGGAATACCGTCAGGTTTTCATCCAGCATGGATGCCTGGTTCTGTGCAAAATAACCGATCATTACATTATGGCCGATTGTTAGTGTGCCATCGTGCTCTATTTCTTTCATGATGCACTTCACCAATGTAGATTTACCTTCTCCGTTTTTTCCAACGAAAGCAATCTTGTCGCCGCGTTCTATCGTCAGGTTTGCATTACGGAATACGGTATGATCCCCGTAGCTTTTTGTTACACCTTCTATCATCACCGGGTAAGAGCCGGAGCGGGGAGAAGGTGGAAACTTAAGGCGTAAGGCCGAGGTATCTTCTTCGTCTACTTCCAGTATATCCAGTTTTTCAAGCATCTTTACACGGCTTTGTACCTGCAGGGTTTTAGAATAAGTACCTTTGAAGCGTTCGATAAATTCTCTGGTATCGGCAATAAATTTCTGTTGTTCGTCAAAAGCCTTTTGTTGCTGCTCGCGGCGTTCCTTACGCAGTTGAAGATATTGGCTGTAGTTTACTTTATAATCGTAGATGCGTCCCATTGTCACTTCAATAGTGCGTGTGGTGATACGGTCTACAAAAGCGCGGTCGTGGCTGATTACCACAACTGCCTGTCCGTTATCGATCAAAAAATCTTCAAGCCATTGTATAGATTCAATGTCGAGGTGGTTGGTTGGCTCGTCCAACAACAACACATCCGGTTTCTGAAGCAGTAGCTTAGCCAGTTCGATACGCATCCGCCATCCACCACTGAATTCGCTGGTTTGCCGGGTAAAATCTTCGCGCTTGAAACCTAAGCCCAGTAACGTCTTTTCTATGTCGGCATCGTAGTTGATCTCTTCAATCGAATAAAACTTTTCGCTGAGAGCTGACACACGTTCGATCAGTTCCATGTAACTGTCCGACTCATAGTCTGTGCGTGTTTCCAGCTCTTTGTTGATAGCATTAATTTCAGCTTCCATTTCGTGCAAATGGGCAAAAGCCTGGGCTGTTTCTTCAAAAACGGTGCGTCCGTCTTCCGTCATCAGATGCTGAGGGAGATAGGCTATGACTGTATCTTTAGGGGCGGAAACTTTTCCACGGGTTGGCTCGCGTACACCGGCAAGTATCTTCAACAACGTCGATTTACCTGCCCCGTTCTTACCCATCAGGGCAATACGGTCTTTTTCATTTATCACAAAAGATACATCCGAAAATAGGGCGCTTCCGCCAAATTCAACTGTTAGTCCGTCTACTGAAATCATTCTCTATTATATATTAATGTATGCGAATCAGCAGTAGTTATCTCTCGTTTTATTTGTTAGAAGTCAAGTAGTTAAGAATAACAGGCTATTTCTACTTAACTACTTGTCTACTTGACCCCTTGTTTTTTTAACTTCTCTTCTCCTTTAACTCCTGCCGGTTCGCGTAATGTATTAAAGAAGGCGCAAATGTACTAAAAAGCTTCGAGTTTTCAGTCTGTTGTGTTTTCGCAGAAGCAGAATTTGTTTTTATTGTGGCTGAGGCAAATACTACTAATAGGATAGATGGTACAAATAAGATATGGAAGAGCGGAAACTTTGTTTTACCTGTTGCTTCTGAATATCTTGATAGATATTGTGGGCAACGAGGTAAGCAAAGGTGAGAAGGTTTGCTTTCAGGGATTCGGCGCCTTTACCCTTTGAAACCAAACGGAGCGGCCGGGGCGCAATCCACAGACAGGAACTCTGGTAACAGTACGGCCGCGGCGAAGTGTAAAATTTAGGGCGGGGACGGATTTGCTGGAAAAGGTGAATGTAAAATAAATCATAAATAAACAAACATATAGTAAGCATATATCTCCGTATATGGTGTGTTGTTGGGGTATATGCTTACTTTTTGATAGTAAATGCTGCTGTTTAACATCTGTTTTGAACTGTAAATTTCTTTCCTTCCCCTTTGATAAATGAATAAAATATGCGACTTTTGCCAACATGATGAATCAACCGTTAGCAGAAAGATTGCGTCCGAAGACACTGGACGATTATATCGGACAGAAACATTTGGTAGGACAAGGGGCTGTGCTCAGAAAGATGATAGATGCAGGGCGCGTACCTTCGTTTATCCTTTGGGGACCTCCGGGTGTGGGAAAGACAACGTTGGCGCAGATTATAGCGAACAAGCTCGAAGCGCCGTTTTATACGCTGAGTGCGATTAGCTCGGGCGTGAAGGATGTACGCGAGGTGATAGACCAGGCTAAGAATAACCGCTTTTTCAATGCCGTATCGCCTATCATGTTTATAGACGAAATACATCGTTTCAGCAAAGCACAACAAGACTCGTTGCTGAATGCGGTTGAAACGGGAGTGGTTACGCTGATTGGCGCTACGACGGAAAACCCTTCGTTTGAGGTGATACGCCCACTGCTTTCGCGCTGTCAGGTGTATGTGCTGAAATCGCTGGATAAAAACGATCTGCTGACCTTGCTTAATAAAGCGGTAACGGAAGACATCGTGCTGAAAGAAAAGAACATTACGCTTACCGGGACGGATGCTATGCTGCGATATTCCGGAGGGGATGCGCGCAAACTGCTAAACATTCTGGAATTGGTGGTTTCGGCCGAGGAAAGCGAAAAGGATATAGAAATAACGGATGCTAAGGTTGTGGAGCGTTTGCAGGAGAATCCGGCGGCGTATGATAAAGGAGGCGAAATGCACTACGATATTATATCGGCCTTTATCAAATCTATCCGCGGGAGTGATCCGGATGGAGCTATCTACTGGCTGGCACGTATGGTGGCAGGAGGGGAAGACCCTGAGTTTATAGCACGCAGGTTGCTTATATCGGCTTCCGAAGATATAGGACTGGCAAATCCCAATGCTTTGTTACTGGCAAATGCCTGCTTTGACGCCTTAAAAAAGATAGGCTGGCCCGAAGGCCGTATTATCCTTGCCGAAACTACGGTTTATCTGGCTTGCAGCCCCAAAAGCAATTCTTCGTATATGGCGATCAATGCTGCTCTTGACCTGGTGGAACGAACCGGAAATTTGCCGGTACCTTTGCATTTAAGGAATGCACCGACTAAACTAATGGCTGAACTTGATTATGGAAAAGAATACAAGTATGCACACGACTATGCCGGCCATTTTGTCAAACAGGAGTATCTGCCGAAGGAAGTCCGGAACGAACGTTTGTGGATAGGGCAGGAGAATCCTGCCGAAAGTAAGTTGGTGGAGCAGATGAAGAGGCTTTGGGGAGATAGGTTTTAATAACCGGAAACGGATAATTGAAAGTTGAAACTAAATAAAAAGATAATGGCTAAATGACGGGAAGAATGTTGAGAATTAGGGAGAAACGTTAGTGTATGGGTGTATATTTGTATCGTTTTGATTATAATTTTCGGATTTTGGTTTTCAATTATCAATTAAATGCGTACATTAGCCGCCTGTTTTGAAAAACACGTTACTAAAATTATTATAACATTCAAAAAAGACATTGGTATGAAGAAGCACAATTTTTCTGCAGGTCCCTCTATCCTGAGTGAATACACAATTAAAAATACCGCTGCTGCGGTTGAGAACTTTGCAGGTACGGGGTTGTCAATTCTTGAAGTTTCCCACAGAGGAAAGGAATTTGTAGCAGTCAATGACGAAGCGCGTGCATTAATTAAAGAATTACTGGATGTTCCTGCCGGTTATGAAGTTGTATTTATGGGTGGCGGAGCAAGCATGCAGTTCTGTATGGTACCATATAATTTGTTGAACAAGAAAGCTTCTTATCTGGATACCGGTACATGGGCTTCCAAGGCCATTAAAGAAGCAAAACTGTTTGGTGAAGTAGATGTAGTAGCTTCTTCAAAGGATGCTAACTATACTTATATTCCTAAAAATTATAAGGTAGCCGAAGATTCCGATTATTTCCACTTTACTTCGAACAACACGATTTACGGAACAGAAATGCGTTACGATCCGGATATGAAGGTTCGTTTGGTTGCAGATATGTCTTCCGATATATTCTCACGTCCGATTGACATATCCAAATATGACGTTATCTATGCCGGCGCACAGAAAAACCTGGCTCCTGCAGGTGTAACGTTGGCTATCGTCCGTGTAGACGCTTTGGAACATGTAGACCGTCCTATCCCTACCATGTTGAAGTATAAGACACACGTTGATAAAGATTCTATGTTTAACACCCCTCCAGTGTTGCCGATTTATTCAGCATTGCAAACATTGAAATGGTATAAGGAGCAGGGCGGTGTGGCTGTTATGGAAAAGAAAGACAAAGAAAATGCAGCTATATTGTATGATGAAATAGACCGTAACAAGTTGTTTAAAGGTACCGTTGCTGTAGAAGACCGTTCTATTATGAATGTTTGTTTCATAATGAACGATGAATACAAAGACTTGGAAGACGAATTCAGCAAGTTTGCTTCTGCTGCCGGTATGGTAGGTATTAAGGGACACCGTTCGGTAGGCGGATTCCGCGCTTCTTTGTATAACGCTATGCCTAAGAGCAGCGTTGAGGCTTTGATTGCTTGCATGAAAGAATTTGAAAGAACACATTGATTATGGCAAAAGTATTAGTGGCAACAGACAAACCTTTCGCAGCGGTAGCTGTGAAAGGTATTCGTGAAGTAGTAGAAGGAGCAGGCGACGAATTAGTCCTGCTGGAAAAGTATACGGAAAAGCAACAGTTATTGGATGCTGTGAAGGATGTGGAGGCTATGATTGTCCGTAGTGATATTATAGATGCCGAAGTGTTTGATGCAGCAAAAAAACTGAAAATAGTAGTCCGTGCAGGTGCTGGTTATGATAATATAGACCTGGCTGCTGCAACAGCCCATAAGGTTTGTGTGATGAATACGCCGGGGCAGAATTCGAATGCTGTAGCTGAACTGGTATTCGGTATGTTGGTATATGCCGTGCGCAATTTCTATAACGGAGCTTCCGGTACGGAGTTGAAAGGGAAGAAGCTGGGTATTTTGGCTTATGGCAATGTGGGACGTAATGTAGGCCGTATAGCTAAAGGCTTCGGTATGGATATTTGTGCATATGATGCCCATTGTCATGCTCAGGTAATAGAGAATGACGGTATAAGGGCTGTTGCATCTACTGCCGATCTTTTCAAGGAATGCCAGATTGTATCATTACATATTCCGGCAACTGCCGAAACAAAGAATTCTATCAACTTTGAATTGATGAACTCGATGCCCAAAGGAGCTATTATTGTAAATACGGCCCGTAAGGAGGTGATAGATGAGGCAGGCTTGGCTAAAATGTTTGAAGAACGTCCTGATTTCAAATATATGACAGATATTAAACCGGCTATCGATGCAGAATTGGCTGCCAAGTATCCCGAACGTTATTTCGGAACTCCCAAAAAGATGGGGGCACAGACTGCCGAGGCAAATATAAATGCCGGTATTGCTGCTGCAAGACAAATAGAAGATTTCCTTTGTACAGGTAATCAGAAATTCAGAGTGAATTAATTCATAATATGAAAAGCCGGATTTCTATATTCATTAAAAACACCGTGAATTATGGCAAAAATTAAACCTTTTAAAGGTATTCGTCCGCCCAAAGATTTGATCGGACAAGTAGCTTCTCGTCCTTATGATGTTTTAAATTCGGAGGAAGCGAGAGAAGAGGCGAAAGGTAATGAGAAATCTTTATATCATATTATAAAACCGGAGATAGATTTTCCTGTCGGTACAGACGAACATGATCCTGCTGTATATGAAAAGGCAGCCGAGAATTTCCGGAAATTTCAGGATAAAGGATGGTTGGTTCAGGATGAGAAAGAATGCTATTATGTGTATGCACAGACAATGAACGGCAAGACGCAATACGGTTTGGTTGTTGGTGCTTATGTTCCCGACTATATGAACGGTATCATCAAGAAACATGAATTGACACGCCGCGATAAGGAAGAAGACCGTATGAAGCATGTCCGTGTGAATAATGCCAATATTGAACCTGTATTCTTTGCATATCCTGATAATGCAGAGCTGGATATTATTGTAAAGAAATATACAGCCAGACAGCCTGAATATGATTTTGTTACCCAGTTGGATGGTTTCGGACATACATTCTGGATTATAGACGATGAGGCCGATATAGCCCGTATTACCGAGCTGTTTTCGGCTATGCCGGCTCTTTATATTGCAGATGGCCATCATCGCTCCGCTGCTGCCGCTTTAGTGGGAGCGGATAAGGCAAAACAGAATCCGAACCACTGTGGTGATGAAGAATACAATTATTTTATGGCAGTTTGTTTTCCTGCCAACCAGCTTACCATTATAGACTATAATCGTGTAGTAAAAGATTTGAATGGTCTGACAGAGGCTCAGTTCCTTGAAAAACTATCCGGTAATTTCATAGTGGAAGAAAAGGGTACGGATATTTATAAACCGAATGCTTTACATAACTTTTCCCTTTATCTGGACGGAAAGTGGTATTCTTTAACTGCAAAACAGGGAACATACAACGATAATGATCCGATAGGGGTGTTGGATGTAACTATATCTTCTGATCTGATATTGAATGAGATTCTGGGTATCAAAGACCTCCGTTCCGACAAACGTATCGACTTTGTAGGCGGTATCCGCGGTTTGGGAGAATTAAAACGCCGGGTAGACAGCGGAGAGATGAAAGTGGCTTTAGCTTTATATCCTGTTACGATGAAACAATTAATGGATATAGCAGATACCGGAAACATTATGCCTCCGAAAACTACGTGGTTTGAACCGAAGCTACGATCAGGTCTTGTAATTCATAAATTGTCTTGACAAGAGAATGAGATATAGGAAAGGCGAACCTGACGGGTTCGCTTTTTTATTTTATCTTGTATTTGTGAAAAGTGTTGATTTTTATTGCATATTGATGATTTATAATAGCTGTGCATTCAAATATTTATTTATTTTTGTGCCCAATAATAAGAGGGTGAAATGTATGCTGAATAAACATCAAGACGAGTCAAAGAAAAATTTGACCGGTAATCTAGTATCATTAGAAGAAAAAAACCGGAATATACAGATGCATACAATGCCTGAGTCCATAGGAGCGGAACGAGACCAGGAGAAGATTGCTATTTTAAAAGCTGCTGTTAATATTGGTGATTCTTTGATCTGGGAATATGACGTACAGCATGATCTGATTCACGTTGATTATGACTTAAACGAACATACTAAATTCTCGCGTTTACGAATAAAGCCTTTCAGGAATAAAGAAGATTTTTTGAATGCTATTCATCCCGATGACAGGCAAAATGTGTTTTATGATCATTTTGAACGCCTGATCCGGGGTGAAATAAAAAGTTATAGTATAAAGTATCGTAGAATATTTGAAGGACAGGTACTTTGGGTGGAAGCGAATGTACAACCTTACAGGTATAATGCCGACGGAACACCTAGTTGTGTTGTTTATTACCTGTCTGATATAACCAAAGAATATGAAAGTGAAATGGCTTTGGTGGAAGCACGCGAGGCCGATAGGCTGAAATCGGCTTTCCTGGCAAATATGAGCCATGAAATACGTACTCCGTTAAATGCAATCGTAGGTTTTTCAAGTTTATTGGCCGAAGCGGACGATCATGAAGAGCGCGATTCGTATATGGAAGTAATCAATAAGAATAATGCTTTGCTACTGCAGCTTGTTGATGATATTTTGGACTTTTCGAAAATCGAATCCGGCAAAATGGATTATAATTTTGCCGATGCGGATTTGAAAGGAATATGTATGGATGCATATAATGTACATGTTGTGCGGGTGAATCCGGGAGTGGAGCTTATTTTTAATTTTGAACATCCTTCATTGGTATTGTATACCGATGAACAACGGATTATGCAGGTGCTTTTTAATTTCCTTTCGAATGCTATTAAGTTTACTAAAAAAGGTTCTATTACTATTTCCTATAAGAAAAGGATAGATGACGTTTATGTCTCTGTTGCCGATACCGGGATAGGTATTTCTGCCGAAGATTGCCGGATTGTGTTTAATCGTTTTGTAAAGTTGGATAGTTTCCAGCAAGGTACAGGACTTGGTTTGGCTATCTGTAAAATGATTATCAAGTTTCTGGGGGGGCAAATAGGAGTTGCGTCGGATGAGGGAAAAGGTTCTGTTTTTTGGTTTACATTGCCTTTATCCGAATCATAATATAAAAAGAGGATGCCACTTCAATTTGGGACATCCTCTTTCAATATATAGGATTTTTATGTTTGTTACATGATACCGCGTTCGCGCAGCCTTTGTTGCCATTTCCATGCGGAGGCCAGTGTGTCGGCCAACGTCTCTTCCGATTTCCAACCTAAAACTTTATTGGCACGTTCCGGATTGGCCCATACTTTTTCAATATCACCTTCGCGGCGGCCTACGATTTTGTGAGGAACTTTTACACCGGTAGCTTGCTCAAATGTATTGATCAATTCCAGTACGGTTACACCTTTTCCTGTTCCGAGGTTGAATATTTCAACATTCTCTTCTGTTTTATTGCCCAGCATGCGGTCCATGGCAATAACGTGTGCTTTTGCCAGGTCTACCACATTTATATAATCACGGATACAAGAACCGTCAGGGGTATTGTAGTCATTTCCAAAAACGCTTAATTCTTTGCGGATTCCTATTGCTGTTTGCGTCAGGTATGGAATCAGGTTCTGAGGAACTCCGTTGGGTAATTCTCCGATTTCTGCACTTGGATGTGCTCCGATCGGATTAAAGTAACGGAGAATAATGCTTTTGAAAGGAGCACCTGCATGGATTGTATCGCGGATAATCTCTTCGTTGATCTGCTTTGTATTGCCATAAGGAGAGGTGGCCGGCATGATAGGGGCATTTTCTGTTACAGGCAGGTTTTTCGGATCCGGTTGTCCGTAGACCGTGCATGAAGAAGAAAATACAATGCCTTCAATTCCGAATTCAGGCATCAACTCAAGCAAGTTAACCAACGTGACAATATTATTACGGTAGTATTTAAGTGGTTGTTGAACCGATTCGCCAACAGCCTTGCTTGCTGCAAAAAGAATGATGCCTTTTATTCCCGGGTGGGCTTTCAGTGCTTCGCGGGTTCCTTCTTTGTCTTTCAGGTCTAATTTGATAAACTCAGGGCGTATGCCTGTGATCTTTTCTATACCGTCCAGTACTTCGATATTGGAATTAGACAAGTTGTCAATGATGACAACTTCATAACCGGCATTTTGTAATTCCACTGTGGTATGTGAACCAATATAGCCTGTACCGCCTGCTACTAAAATCTTCTGTTTCATTCTAGTGTTATTTAGATTCGTAATTATACAATACCAGAAAATCCCATGAAAGCCATAGCTAACAGACCTGCAGTAATCAATGCGATAGGAGTGCCTTTCATGCCTTCAGGAACATGGGTCATAGCCAGTTGTTCCCGAATCCCTGCAAAGATAACCAAAGCTAGCGCAAATCCAATAGCTGTTGATATTGCATATACTACGGATTGTAATAAATTATATTCTTTTTGTATTACCAGAATGGCAACACCCAGGATACAGCAGTTTGTTGTGATCAAAGGCAGAAATACTCCCAACGCCTGATAAAGCGCCGGAGATACTTTCTTTAATATAATTTCCACCATTTGCACGAGAGCGGCAATAATAAGGATAAAGCTGATTGTCTGCATGAATCCTAATCCAAAGACGTCCAGAACATATTTCTGGACCAGGAAGGTCACGATCGTTGCAATGGTAAGCACGAATGTAACGGCAGCTCCCATGCCTGCGGCGGTTTCTACTTTCTTGGAAACTCCAAGAAACGGACAAATGCCTAAAAACTGTGCCAGTACTACGTTGTTGACGAATACAGCGGCAATAAATATAAGTATATATTCCATATCGTTCGTTTTTTATAATCAGGCTTTACGGAGTTTATTTACAATTGCGATCAGATAGCCTAATGCAATAAAAGCACCCGGAGCCAATACAAAGATCAATGAACCGTATTCTTCCGGCATGAAAGAGAAGCCGAAGAATTTACCGGTTCCCAACATTTCGCGGATAGCTCCCAATAGAGTTAAAGCCATCGTGAATCCTAATCCGATACCTAAACCGTCAAAGGCAGAAGGAATAATGCCGTTCTTTGCAGCAAATGCTTCGGCACGCCCTAGTACGATACAGTTTACTACAATCAAAGGGATAAAGAGTCCCAGGCTGGCATATAACGCAGGAATAAAAGCTTCCATACACATCTGTACGACAGTTACGAAAGTGGCGATTACCACAATGTATGCCGGTATACGCACCATGTCAGGAATCAGGTTCTTCAACGCTGAAATTACAATGTTTGAACAGATCAATACGAACATGGTAGCCAACCCCATACTCATACCGTTCAAGGCAGAGGAGGTTGTACCCAATGTGGGACACATACCCAGCAATAAGACGAAAGTCGGGTTTTCTCTGATGATACCGTTCATCAATATCTTAAAGTTGCTCATTTCTCACCTCCTTCTTCTGTTTGTGTTTTACTTGTAGCTCCACTTGTTCCGTCGGCTCCGCCTTTGTATGCACTATAAGCGCGGTTTACTGCATCCAGAAATGCCCGGCTTGAAATAGTGGCTGCCGTAATGGCATCTACATCTCCGCCGTCTTTTGTTACAGACAAATTTCCATTTGTCATAGAACGGCCAATTATGCTTTGCTTGTTTTTGTCCGTGCGAAACCATTCCTGCATTTTAGAACCCAATCCCGGGGTTTCTGTATGTTGCAGTACTGAATAATTCAGCAACTTACCTTCCGGATCGAAGCCTACTATTACTTTAATTTCACCACCAAAGCCTTTCTTTGTGTTACTTTCTACAGCGGCTCCTACAAATTTACCATTTTTCGTTGCCGGATAGATGATTAAAGAATCGCCTTCGGAAGTGACAGCTTTATAAGCCTGTTCAGTCGGGTTGTTATCAAATTCCAGAACAACCTGCTGTATTGCGTTTTGCAAAGCTGCAGCTTTTGAGGCTGCAATTGGTTCCAGAGTGTACATATTTACGCCTGCTAATATTGCTCCGGCTACCAGACAGATAATTGTCAGGGATAAGAGCATATTGGGTAATGTCGATTTTAATTTTTTCATGCTTACTTCCCTCCGAAATGTTTAGGTTTGATATAACTGTTAATCAACGGAGTAAATGCATTCATAATGAGAATGGCAAATGACATGCCTTCCGGATAGGAACCAAACAAACGGATAACCGTAGTTAAAATACCGATTCCTACACCGTAAACCAGCATTCCGTTCTTACTCATAGGGGATGTTACATAATCTGTTGCCATGAATATGGAACCTAATAATAAACCTCCTGATAGTAAGTGTACAAACGGATTTGCATACTGCAGCGGATTTACCAGATACATAATACCGGTGAATACAAATACAGTTGCCAGTATTGAAACCGGGATATGCCAGGTAATGATTTTTTTCCATAACATATAGATAAGTCCCAGTATTAATGCAACAGCACTGACTTCGCCTAAACTACCGCCCATATTTCCCAATAACATATTACCGTAGGAAGGTAATTGGGTTATTCCTTCGTTCATTAATGATAATACGGTTGCTCCGGTTTGAGCATCCGTATAGGTCATAGGCAGTTCGCCGGTAACCGGCCATGTAGTCATTTGTGCGGGGAAGGAAATCAGCAGGAATACACGTCCTACCAATGCCGGGTTAAATATATTGTTGCCCAAACCTCCGAATGACATTTTTCCAATACCGATAGCTGCTAAAGCTCCGATTACGATGATCCAGACCGGAAGGTTGGACGGCAGATTAAATGCCAGTAAAACGCCGGTTAATATAGCTGACCCGTCATATAGTGTTGCTTCCTTTTTCATCAGGAATTTTTGGATCAGATATTCGAATACCAGGCAGGAGACAACAGATGTTACAGTAACAATGAGCGCTCCCAGTCCGAAAAAGTAAAGCGATACCAGAAAAGCCGGAATAAGGGCAATCAGTACACCGTACATATTTTTGCTTATGCTGTCGCCACCGTGAATGTGAGGCGAAGGCGATACGTATAATTTGTTTTCCATATTGCTCTTTTTTATGACTTTCTTGCCCTGATAATTCCCATTACTTTACCTTTACCCAAACGGATATAGTCCAGTAACGGACGATTGGCCGGACATGTATAGCTACATGAGCCGCATTCAATACAGTCTGTTATATAATTCTTTTCTGCGAGTTCCCAATTTGTGAATTCGGTAGAGTTCATCAATAGAGTTGGATTTAAACCCATTGGACATACACTGACACATTTGGCACAGCGGATGCAGTCGCGCATAGGTTTACGTACGGATTCTTCCTTATTCATAATCAGCACACCGGAGCTGCCTTTTGTTACCGGTACTTCTGCGCTGATTAAAGCTTTTCCCATCATCGGGCCGCCACCGATAATCTTGCCTGTGTTTTCAGGAATACCGCCGGCCGCATTGATCAATTCCTGGATAGGAGTGCCGATGCGAACCAACAAGTTGGAAGGATTGGCTACGCCTTTACCTGTAACGGTAACTACGCGTTCAAACAACGGTTTGTTCTTTTGTACTGCTTCATAAACGGCATAAGCTGTTCCTACATTCTGTACCACTGCTCCGGCAGAGATAGGAAGTGCACCGCTTTTCACCTGACGGCGGATAACGGCGTCGATCAGTTGTTTTTCTCCTCCTTGCGGATATTGAACTTTCAAAGGCATGATTTCGATCCCGTTGAAATTGGCTGCTAACTTTTGTAGGTGAGCGATTGCATCCGGTTTATTGTTTTCGATGCCTATAATAGCTTTGCTCACATTGACAGCTTTCATTAGCAGGGTAACGCCTACCAGGATCTGTTCTCCTTTTTCCATCATCAACGAATGGTCGGATGTAAGGTAAGGTTCGCATTCAACAGCATTGATAATAACAATTTCTGCCTTATTGCCCGGAGGCGGAGTAAGCTTTACCTGAGTAGGGAAGGTAGCCCCTCCCAAGCCTACGACTCCGGCAGCAGCTATTTTATCTACGATTTCTTTAGATGATAGTTTGCAATCCTTAACCAACGTTTCGTTGCGGTCGATGGATTCTTCCCAATCATCTCCTTCTACATCTATATAGATAGCGGGACGTCTGTAACCGCTTGCGTCGAGAGCGTTATCTATTTTATTTACTTTGCCGGAAACTGATGAGTGGATATTGGCCGATACAAAGCCACCGGCTTTGGCCAGAAGCGTACCGACTTTTACCGTGTCACCCTTCTTTACTACTGCAACAGCCGGAGCACCGATATGCTGTCCTAACGGTATGATAACCTGTTTAGGTGCAGCTAGCGTTGTAATCTTTTTACCGGCAGACAGTTTATTTTCGGGCGGATGTATACCTCCGATTCGAAATGTCCTTAGCATACTATTAGATTTTATTTTAATTTGTTTTTTCTTTGACCTTTTCTTGTGGGGCGGCAACTTCCTTTGTTACCGGCGTCTTTTCTGTTTTTGGAGCAGGTGTTGGTTTATCAGCTCCGGTTTTTGTGTCCGTCGCAGCTTCCTTGCGGGGCGGGAAGTTCAATTCGTGGATAGCGCCGGTCGGACATACGGCTACACACTTGCGGCATAAACGGCATTTGGTATAGTCGATATAAGCAAGATTATTTGTAACGGTTATTGCCTCGAACGGACATTCTTTCTCACATTTACCGCAACCTATACAAGCGTTTGTACATGCTTTTCTTGCAACAGCTCCTTTGTCTTTATTTACGCAGCTGACATAAATACGGCGGGATTTCGGGCCTTTTTTACGCAGTTCGATGATGTTCTTTGGACAAGCCTTTACGCAGGCACCGCAAGAGGTACATTTTTCTTCGTCTACTTCCGGTAGTCCGGTTTCTATATTGATATGAATAGCATCGAATGTACAGACGTTTACACAGTCTCCGTAGCCCAGACAACCGAAGGAACAACCTGTTTCCCCTCCATATAATGTGGATGCTATGGCACAGCTTTGAGATCCGTCGTATTGATTATTGCGTGGGCGGACCGAGCATGTACCGTTACAACGGACAACTGCAACCATCGGTTCCGCACTTGCGGCTTCTTTACCCAGGATAGATGCAACTTTTGCCATTGTAGGTGCTCCACCGACCGGACATAACAGCCCGTCTAAAGTATCAGCTTTTACGCAAGCTCCTGCAAAGCCTGAACATCCCGGATATCCGCAACCTCCACAGTTTGCACCCGGTAAAGCTTCCTGAACCTGTGCAATACGGGGATCTTCATAAACTTCAAATTTTTTGGAGGCGGCGTATAATAACAAAGCACCGATTGCTCCAATTACTCCTAAAGAAATAACGGCAATTAAAATCATGATATTATTATCAATTAAGTTTTTTCAAAGTAAAAATAAATCGTTTTTTTAGTTTATCGCGTAAAAAATATAAGATGCAATAATACACCGCTAATACAAAAAGGCCGCAAAGTCCACTGATGGTTTCTTTCCATTGCAGGTTGTTGCCCATAACTATGGCGATGACAACAATAATCAAGGGAAGAATAAAAGCCAGCAACACAGCTTGAAGACCTAATGAACTTTGCCCGCAAATCGTAACGTTTTCGTTTATCCGGAATTTTCCGGTATAGTCGGGAACTTCAATAATTTTGTCTTTACATTCGGATGCTGCACACATAGACTTTGCATGGCATCCTGAACAGGCCGATTGTTGTGTAATTCTGACAAAGACGAGGTTTCCTTCTATCTTTTCTATTACTCCGTTATGATTTATGCTATCACTCATATTTGTAATCTCGACATTGCAAAACCGGGGCAAAAATAGTCATTATTTAGATATTATGTCATGATTAACAAAGTTTAGTATGTGAATATTTTCAATTCTTCTTACCATTTGTAATTAAACCCGAAACTAAGCAACTCATTAATTTGAAGATAAGAATCGAAGTCTTCGTTTTTGGCAACAGCGTCGTCATAACGGAGGTTTAAAGATATAGTGGTTGAGAAGAACCGGCTGATAGCCATTGTTAACCGGTTTTCAAATTCGCCCAATATGCGGTCGTAACTGGTGAAGTAGTAAAAACGCGAATACCAGCTTACATTACGGTTAAACTGGAATGTAGCAGTAGCATTGACCGTAGAACCGAACTGGCTTAACTTGTTGTTGAACTTTCCGGTTGCTTCGTCTTTTTTGAAACCGTGGCGTCCTAAATCGATATCCTTATCTATACTATACATAAATGTATAAGAAAGAGGTGCGAGATTTATAGACATCGTCAGGTTTTTATGACGTTTGTTCGCAAATTTTTTATTCAGGTCATATTTCATACCGAGACCGAGGTTAACACTGAATGGTGCTAAAAGAGCAGCCATTATGTTATTTGTGTTTTCCTGATAATTGGAAAATAACTGCGTCTGGAATGTGGCATCAAATGTATAATACCATTTATTGAATGCTCTGTAACCAAAGTTGCTGTGGACGCGGAATACGTCATCGCCTATTTTATAATCGCGCAAAGTATCCTTTGGCGCTGTGTATAGATTCGTTTTCCACTCCAGTTCGTTGGTAAACTGTATTTTGTCTTTATTATAATTGTATACGAAGTATTGGCGGTTTGTCAGGTTTAAAGTACTTACACCTCCTTTATGCCAGTTCGGCGAGATATAATTTTGTGCAAACTGGATGGCGCTTTCAAAATGTGATATCCAGTAACGTCTTTCCGGGATGAATTTAACCGGAGCATCGACATCGCTGAAGCTAGCTTCGTTTTCTATTTTTAGAGGTAAATCTTCGTAAGTCGTTTTCTTGATAGCCTTTGGTTTTATGACGTCCTTGGGCAAATCATTTAATGAATAGCGGAAATAAGTTGGATAGTTATTTTGTACATATTGATATGCCAGATCTTCTATCTTACGATTCAATAGTTCATTTTTAAAAATTGTATCAGTTTGGACAAGAGGTTTTAATATGCTTTTTGGTTTCAGGGAATTCGGATCAAAGAAGTTCAAGTCTTTAGGAAGAACTTCTCCTTTGAAGACGATTGGCATAAACAACGGGTTTACAATAATTGTATCTTTGAAAGTCATGTTTTCATTAAAAGCTGTAGAGGCATCACGTACCAGGTGTGCCCAATACAATGCTTCTTCGGAAAGTTCCAATTCATCCTTTTTCAGAAAACGGAGCAGGCTTTCGTTTGGAACAGATGGGGCGGAATAGGTTTTATTTTGCTTTTCGAATTGGGAACGGATATCTACAATTTTATTTAAGTTCTTGTCGTCAAGGTTGACGGAAGGAATTGTGTCTGTTATGATTTCTGCCTGTGATGCCTGCTGTATGGCATTGCCTGTTAGAATATTAGATTCCTGAGCCTTCGTTGTGAAGTGCAGCATGGACAATAGTCCCAATAATACACATGCGCTATACCCTTTCATCATCATAATACCGTTTTACATTTGTTAGCTATAATGCGTGCAAAATTAGCCAAAAAGAATGATATCTACTAATCTTTTACATCATATAACAATCTTTTCATCTGGATGATTTTATATGAGCTTCTGTCGTTGTCATTCGACCCTTTGTGGTTTGATTTATTGTATCGCACAATTTATTGAAAACGATACGGATATTTATTCTTTTTACCAAGCGCAAAATTAATTACTACCTTGCTAAAAATTAATTTTGACCCGGGGCGAATTTAATTTTGTCCTAGGTCAAAAGAATAAAAGTACAGGATTTTTTATATAAATAGTCGGTGGGGTATTTTAATGGGTAATTATATTTTTATTTATTGGTGTGTATAATGGCATATACAATCATTGTTGAATGTTAGTTTTGGAATGTATCTTATAAGTTTTGAAAAATATAAATATGGTTTACTTGTTGGTATGTGTAAATGAAAATCACTAACTTTGCAGTTTTGAAATACAAATATGCTAATAATAAGATAACTAAAATATTACTAACGTGGCAGATACAAAGTACATTTTCGTTACGGGCGGTGTAGTCTCTTCATTAGGAAAGGGCATTATTTCCGCATCATTGGGTAAATTACTTCAGGCAAGAGGTTACAAGGTTACTATCCAAAAGTTTGACCCGTACATTAATATCGATCCGGGTACACTGAACCCGTATGAACATGGTGAATGTTATGTAACCGTAGACGGACATGAGGCTGATTTGGACTTAGGTCATTATGAACGCTTTTTGAATGTTCAGACGACCCGTGCAAACAATATTACTACAGGACGTATTTATCAGAGCGTAATCAGTAAGGAGCGTAAAGGCGATTATCTGGGGAAAACGGTACAGGTCGTTCCTCATATCACTGATGAAATTAAGCGTAACGTAAAATTGCTGGGTTCAAAGTATAAATTTGATTTTGTAATTACGGAGATTGGCGGAACAGTAGGCGATATTGAATCATTGCCTTTTATTGAAAGTGTCCGTCAGTTAAAATGGGAATTAGGTAAAAATTGTATTTGCGTACATCTTACTTATGTGCCTTATATAGCGGCTGCGAAAGAATATAAAACGAAACCGACGCAACATTCTGTAAAACAGTTGCAGGAATTAGGTATTCAACCGGATGTGCTGGTGTTGCGTACCGAACATGAACTTAAAACGGATTTATTACGCAAAGTCGCTTTGTTCTGTAATGTGGCGGAAGATGCGGTAATACAGTCAATAGATGTCCCTACGATTTATGAAGTTCCGTTGGTATTGCAACGTCAGAAAATGGACGAAATAATTTTACGCAAAGTTGGATTGGAAGTTGGAGCTACACCGGAATTAAAACCCTGGAAAGAGTTCCTTGCACTGAAGACTTCTGCTACGGAATCAGTAAAAATAGGATTGGTAGGTAAATATGTAGAATTGCAGGATGCTTATAAGTCTATAGACGAATCTTTGTTGCAGGCTGCTATTTATAATCACCGTAAACTGGATTTGCATTTATTCCATTCTGAAAAGTTGAACGACAGCAATGCTGCCGAACTATTGAAGGATATGGATGGAATACTGATTGCTCCGGGATTCGGGCAGCGTGGTATTGAAGGTAAGTTTGCAGCTATTAAATATGCCCGTGAAAATGATATACCTTGCTTGGGTATATGTCTGGGTATGCAGTGTATGGTTATAGAATACGCACGTGATGTGCTGGGTATGACCGATGCTAATTCGACAGAGATGGAACCGAATACGGCCCATAAGGTGATCGACATAATGGAAGAACAGAAAAATGTAACCAATATGGGCGGTTCAATGCGTTTAGGTGCATACGACTGTACTTTGAAGAAAGGCTCTAAAGCTTATGAAGCTTATGGCAAAGAACATATACAGGAGCGCCATCGCCACCGTTTTGAATTTAATAATGAATATAAAGATCAGTTTGAAGCTGCCGGAATGAAGTGTACGGGTGAGAATCCGGATACCAATTTAGTGGAAGTCGTAGAAATCCCGAAATTGAAATGGTTTGTCGGCGTACAATATCATCCTGAATATAACAGCACTGTCGTGAATCCGAATCCGCTTTTCCTTAGTTTTGTGAAGGCGGCTGTAGATAATAAAAAATCGAAGAAATAATAGATGGACAAAAATACAATAATAGGTTTCCTGCTAATAGGCGTAGTCTTATTTGGGTTTAGCTGGCTGAACCAGCCTTCGCCGGAGCAGTTGGAGGCACAACGCCGTTATAATGATTCGATCGCGAAGATTGAATATGCTCAACAGCAAGAATTACAAAAACAGGAAAATAAGACGGCTGATGCCGAGGAGGCATTAGAAAGCTTACCCGATTCTGTACGTGTAGCCCGTTTGGAGAAAAGTTTCGGCGTATTTGCTGAGGCTATGGTAGGAACAGACAGCTATACTGTATTGGAAAACGATCTGGTAGAACTTCATTTGAGTAATAAAGGGGGACGTGTCAGTTATGCACGTCTGAAGGAATATGATACTTATGATTCGAAACCTCTTGTTCTTTTTGATGAAAATGATTCTAAGTTTAACTTTACACTGGTAACGGCTACAAACCGTGTTGTCAATACAAGCGAATTGTATTTTACTCCGGTAAAAGGTAATGACCCGAACACAATAACAATGCGCCTTAGTACGGGCGAAGGAAGTTCTTTGGACTTTACGTATACATTAAAGCCGGATGATTATATGCTTTCTTTTTCAGTAAAGGGTACAGGCATGAACGGCGTGTTGGCACCGTCTACCAACTCTCTTGATTTGATGTGGCAGCAAGGTATTATCCAGCAGGAGAAAGGACGTAAGTTTGAAGACCGTTATGTGGGATTGTACTATAAATTTATATCCGATAATGTAGAATACTTGAGTGAATCTAAAAGCGACAGCAAGCAGATCCCGAACCGTCTGAGATGGATTGGTTATAAGGATATGTTTTTTTCGACAGTATTGATTTCGGATACAGGCTTTGAAGCAACTACTTTGGACTCGGAAGTGGTTCCCAGTGGCGACATATTGAAGCGGTTTAAAGCGACTACGTCCGTTCCGTTCGATTTGCAGGGAAAAGAATCTACAGACTTCCGTTTCTATTTCGGTCCTAATAAATTCGCTTTGTTAAAATCTTTTGATAAAGATGTAAAAGTGGAAGACCAGCAGTTGGATCTGGAAAAGCTGGTTCCGCTGGGTTGGGGTATTTTCCGTTGGGTAAACCAGTATTTTGTTATTCCGTTGTTTGATTTTTTGGGTTCGTTTATCCATAGCTACGGATTGATAATATTCTTGTTAACATTAATAGTGAAGATTATTTTGTTCCCGCTGACTTATAAGTCGTATATGTCTTCTGCCAAACTGCGTGTATTGCGTCCGCAGGTAGAAGAGATTAATGCTAAATATCCGGGACAGGATAAGGCTGTGGAGCGTCAGAAGGCAACGATGGAATTATATAGTCGTGCCGGAGCCAGCCCGATGAGTGGCTGTTTGCCGATGTTATTGCAGATGCCGGTTTTGGTTGCTCTGTTTATGTTCTTTCCGTCGGCTATTGAATTACGTCACCAGAGTTTCCTTTGGGCGCACGATTTATCTACGTACGACGCTATTGTAAGCTGGAATACGCAGATACCTATAATCTCGACCTATTTTGGTAATCATATCAGTTTGTTCTGTTTGTTGATGACTATTACCAATATTATATATACAAAGTATAATATGGAAATGACCAATACAGGACAACAACAGATGCCGGGTATGAAGGTTATGATGTATATGATGCCGTTGATGTTCTTGTTTATTTTTAATAACTATGCATCCGGTTTGACATATTACTATTTTATTTCTACATTGATAACTATTATCCAGACACTTGTATTCCGTTATACTATTAACGAAGATAAGCTGCTGGCTAAATTGGAAGCCAATAAAAGGAAGCCCGTTAAAAAATCTAGCTTTATGAAGCGTCTGGAAGAGGCTCAGAAAGTTCAGCAGGCTCAGTTGGAAAAACAAAAACAGCAGAAAAGGAAATAAAGTACGACACGAATATTCAAATTGAAAAAGGAGAAACGGATGTATGAATCGGTTTCTCCTTTTTTTCTTGAATTTTTAAATATGATTGATATTTTCCAGTAAAAACTGTGAACATTTGTATAGCCTAATTTGTATAATATATATAGATAATTCGTTTGCACCGTAATAGAAATAAGGTCCTGGTGTGTTGGAATTAAAAAAACGTTGGGCCTTTCCTACCATATTATTCGTAAATAATGGCAAAAAAGATAATTGTGTTGAGGGGAGTAGTTGCTGTGATATTTGTAACTGCGTGTTTTTTGTTTTTTAATTATTCCTATCCGTTTTATTTGTTCCACTCAGGGCAAATGCCTGTTCCGGTGCCTATTTCCGATTTGTCTTCCTATTTGGATAAACCTGCTGTATTAGCTAGTTTTATAGGAGATTTCTTGAGTTCTCGGTTTTCTTCGCCTACTGTGGCAGCGAGTGTAATAACTTTGGTTTTCTTAGTTGAGTGGTTTATCATTACCAAGATGTTGAATAAATTCAATATTGGGAATATTGCTATTTTGTATGCTCTTTTTCCGGTTGTATTTGAATGGATATTCTATTGCCAATTGTCAAATTCGCTATCTTCCACCTTGTCGATAATGATTGCTTTGGTTGCATTTTATCTTTATGCAAAAATAAAAGGAAAGTGGGCGTCTCTTATTCTTGGGATTGCAGTGCTTCCATTGATTTATTTTGTGGCGGGCGGACGTCTGATAGCTTTTTCTTTAATGGTTCTTCTATACGAAGCGGAAAGTGGCAGGGTTCGTTGGATATATTGGGTGATACTTTTGGTTTTGAGTTATTTGTTTCCTGTTTTGGGTGCTTGCTATTATGATATCTCGGAAGAAGAGGCTTATCTGTATCCTTACATAATGATACGGGCTATGGTGCCTGCCATGGTTTTAGTATTTGGTTTGCTGGTATTGCAGATACGAACTGTCAGAAAAATAAAATTGAATGTAAAGTCTGCTTCTTTCTTAATTATATTGTTGGTCTTTATCCTGATTGCAGGAACTAATGCACAAAGAAAGTGCATCCAGAAGAAATTTAGTTCTCCGGATGCTATAGGCCTGGTTAAGGCTATTACCGATTCTTATTTGTGGGAGGCAAGGAATTCAAGGGCTTTTTCCATATCCTCGGGAGTGTCTATGCCGATTGTCTCCAGTTCAGTAATTCCTACTTTAATCTTATATCCGTTTTCCAACCAGCGCAGTTGTTCCAGACTTTCCGCCAATTCTAAGGGAGATTGCGGTAAACAGGTGATTTCTTTAAGAACATTTGCACGGTATGCATATAAACCGATATGTTTATAATAGGTATGATTGGGTAACCATTCCGTATATTTTTTTCCTCTCATATAAGGAATTATAGAACGACTGAAGTACATGGCTTCATTGTTCTTGTTTAATACAACCTTTGGAGAATTGGCATTGAACAGTGTGGTTTCGAAATCGTCATCGGGACGGAATGGCTTCACCAAAGTTGCAATTTGGACACTGTCATCGGAAAAACAAGCTTTGACTGTTTCTATTTGTTTGGGTTGAATAAATGGTTCGTCGCCTTGGATATTTACGACAATATCATATCCATTGCCTGTTTTACAAAAGGCTTCGTAGCAACGATCTGTTCCACTACGGTGTTGGTCGGAGGTCATAACAACGTTACCTCCGAATGCCTTTACTGCATTTTCAATCCGACTATCGTCTGTGGCAACACAAACAGCGTCCAATACGTTTTGCACTTGTTCGTAAACACGTTGGATCATGGGTTTTCCTCCCATATCGGCTAAAGGCTTTCCCGGAAAGCGGGTGGAAGCGTATCGTGCGGGTATAATTCCTATAAATTTCATATTTATATGATTTATGTACTTTGTAATAGTAAAGTTATAATTTTTTACCTTCGCTCAGGCGGAGAACTTTTTCCCGTTCTCCAACGATCCAGATAATATCGCCTTCTTCAAAAACTGTACTGGGAGGCGGGTTCATGATGGATGTAGTTCCTCGTTCGATACCAATGACCAGACAAGCGGCTTTGTCTCGTATTCCTGATTCAACAATGGTTCTTCCGATTAATCGTGAGCCGGATACGATGGTGAACTGTTCCATATTTATTTCTTCGGTATTGCCGGAGATTGTATTGGTATTGGATAAACGGTATCGTTCTTCTATATACTTGCGAAAGTGTTCCAGATCGTCGTCTCCTCCTACAACAACTAATTTGTCGTATGGATATAAGCGTTCATTGCCTCCCGGAATATTAATCCGCTTGTTTCCACGTATAATAGTTACAATGTTTACATTGCATTTTTGTCTGAAATTGAGTTCCAGTAATGTTTTGCCCATACTGGGTGAGTTGGGACGAACTTCAAAATCGGCTAAGTGAAGGTCTCTCTCTAGTAAATGGTTGGCAAAGCGTTGATTGATCGGAGCTTTTTTCTCTGCTTCTGTTTCGCGGGCAGTTAAATTGCTGAAAAAATGACGCTCCATTAAAATGGACTGTTTTTTTAATTTTTTTGAGAATATAATTATAGCGATCACGGCAGAGGCAACCGACAATACAATCCCCACTTTCAAATTTAATAGTTGGGCAACGGGGAGCATAACCATACCTATGCATAAAAGTATACGAAGTATGATAAGCGAAACCAGAGGTCCCCGGTTGTATTTACTGTCATTCCATAATTGTAGAAATTCTTCCGAGTGGTTTTTTTTCATCATAATAGCCCGTAGCATAGGGGAAATCAAAGCAAGAATGAGGCATAATGCTAATATAGCTCCTTTGATACCGGGTATTTCCCTGGTGATAAGAGGTGCCACAAACTCGAGCCATATAAAGATAAGTACTAATGATACGGCTGTATAAGTTCCAACAATACGCATTAATGCTTTGAGAAGTTTATCCCATGCGCTTTTTTGCCGGATTGTATTGGAGCCGGAAGAGTAGCGTACCAAAAATTTTTTCCAGGAATTAGGTATGACCCGGTCTGCTATTTTGTACGCAGGTTCGGCAAGCCGGATCATGTAGGGCGTAAAGAATGTGGTTATTACAGATACAGCAACCACTATAGGATATAAATAATGATCTGTTACTTTCAGCGTTAATCCTAAAGAAGCGATAATAAATGCAAACTCTCCGATTTGAGCTAAGGAAAAACCTGATTGTATTGCTATTTTTAATGGTTGGCCTGATAGTAATACGCCGAAAGAAGCAAATCCGATTTGTCCTATCATTACTACTAGTGTCAATATGATGATCGGTACTTTATATTGCCATAATAGCACTGGGTCTATTAACATTCCAACAGATACGAAAAAGACGGCACCGAATAAGTTTTTTACCGGTTTTACAAGGTGTTCGATGTTTTCGGCTTCAACTGTTTCAGCTAGGATAGAACCCATAACGAATGCTCCGAGTGCAGCAGAAAATCCGGCTTTCGTTGCTATTATAACCATGCCGAGGCAAAGCCCGATACTAACGATTAATAATGTTTCATCATTTAGAAAACCCCGTGCTTTTTTCAAAAAGGAAGGAATTAGATAAATACCGACAACAAAACAGAAAAGAAGGAATGCTCCTAGTTTTATTACACTGTTAAGTAATTCAAGGCCTTCTACATGTTTACTGACGGCAAGGGTAGAAAGTAATACCATTAGTAAGACGGCAAATAAGTCCTCGACAACCAATATGCCGAAAACAACACCGGCAAAACGTTGGTTACGAAGTCCCATATCATCAAAAGCTTTAAAAATGATCGTTGTGGATGACATGGAAAGCATACCTCCTAAAAAGAGACTGTTCATGTGCCCCCATCCAAGAGAGAGCCCGGTTATATAACCCACTGTCATCATGCCGATAACAACAGTAATTGCTCCGATGACGGCTGTTCCGCCGACTTTCATTAATTTCTTAAAACTGAAATCCAGCCCTAAGGCAAAAAGAAGAAAAATGACACCAATATCTGCCCAGATATGAATGCTTTCTATATCGGATACTGTTGGAATTTGTTCTATAGCCGGTCCGGCGAGTATTCCGGCAACAATGTAGCCTAAAACAACCGGTTGCTTTAACCATTTGAATAACAAGGTTACTAGCCCGGCAGATATAAGTATTACAGCAAGGTCGGATATTAGCGGAGCTATTTGGGACATAGTTTCGTTGATTTTTCAATTGGCAAAGTTATGTATTTATTTTAATTTTGCAGGTCAAAAACTCTGCCAAAATGAAGAAGAGGCATCCAATAGAAACATTGATAGAACAAGGAGAGCATCAGCAACTCGATTTTAAATTTGAAGTAAGTGATAGTAAAAAAATAGCACGTACTTTGAGCGCTTTTGCGAATACGGATGGAGGGCGTTTACTGATAGGAGTGAAAGACAACGGAGCTATATCGGGTATAAGGAGTGAAGAAGAGTATTATATGATAGAAGCTGCATCGAAAATGTATACTCGTCCCGAAGTGCCTTTTACTGCAACCAAATGGGATATTAATGGTAAAATTGTGCTCGAAGTTTATATAGCACCGGGCATGGATAAGCCTTATTGTGCTCTGGATAAGGAAGACAAATATAAAGCCTATATACGTGTTGCAGATGAGAATATACTGGCAAATGAAGTTTTGGTACTTTCGTGGAAGAAAAAGTCGAAGCCGGAAGGTACTTTATTAAAAATAGGCAAACCTGTTGAAAAGTTGTTTGCCTGGCTGGATAAACATGATAGTATAAGTATTGCCCAATTCTGCCGAGTTGCTCATGTTAATTACTATACCGCAAAAAATATTTTAAGTGATTTGATGGCTATGGGTACCTTACATTATATTGTCGTAGAAAAACATATTGTTTATCAGAAACAAACAGTTAGATAAAGTAGATTGTATAATCAAATTTATCTAACTGTTTTACATTGTTTTTATATTGTTTCTACGTATACTTGGGCATTTTCAAAACGAATAACTTTTACCCGTTGCCCTTTTTCTATAAAACCACTCTCGGAAACACCATCGTATAATTCGTTGTCAATATTTACTTTCCCGGAAGGACGCAGGATGGTGGCGGCAATGCCTTCTTTCCCTATTAAGTTGTTAAATATGGGAGTAGATACAGCCTTTTCCAAATCTGCATTTAATGCTACTTTCTTAAATATGCCTTTGGTTCCTATTTTACTCGATATCCAGATACTTAGTACAAAACTGATTCCAATCCCCATGAGGACGGTAAGGGATGCCCTTCCTACTTCGGTCCCGGAAACTCCTTCAAAGTTGAAGTCTGTGTTGTTCAAAAGACTCATGGTGAGTCCGGCTATTATACAAATGATCCCACTAATGCCAGCTATTCCGAATCCCGGAATGATAAATATTTCAGCAACGATTAATATAACGCCGGCTATAAATACCAGAATTTCCCAGTTCTGAGCTAATCCATCTATATACAAAGGTGCAAAATAGAGTATAGCTGCAATAAGGGAGGCTATAGACGGAAATCCTAAACCTGGACTTTGCATTTCAAAATAAATTCCTCCGATAATAATGATAATAAGTATGGATTGAACCATCGGATTCATAAGGAACCCTTTGATATTGTCGAACCAGGATGGCGTATATGATTCAAGTTTGTAATTTTGGAATCCTAGATATTTGGTTATTACTTCGTCTGTCGATTCTGCTATACCGTCGCAGTAACCCCATTTCCGGGCTTCATCAGCCGTGAAAGTCAGAACCTTTCCTGTATCTATCAGGTTGGGTATTACTACTCGTTCGTCTACCATAGCTTCGGCAATACGAGGGTCTCTTTTCCATTTGTAGATCGTATCTCCTTGTTGTATAATAGTGTCTTTTCCGAGAGCTTCGGCCGTAGAACGTATCATAGAACGCATGTATGACTGATATTTATCAGGCATGGCTGCTCCCGTTTGATTTACTACGGTTGCAGCTCCTATATTGGCTCCTTTGCGCATATATATCTTTTTACATGCAATGGAAATGAGTGCACCAGCCGAAGCTGCGTTGTTATCGATAAACACATATACCGGGATCGGACTGTAAAGAATAGATGTCCGCATAGAATCGGCTGCTTCTAATAATCCTCCGTATGTGTTTAAATGGATTAAGACAGCCTTTGCTTTTAGCCTTTGTGCTTCTATCAATCCGTTACTAAGATATAGACGGGTGGTATTATCTATTTCTTTTTTTATATCGATTTGATATATGATTGTTTTTTCATTTGCGTTGGTTAGCAATAGAATAGAAGGATAAAATAATCCGAGTAAAATGAATGTTAATAGACTTCTCATTTAGCTTAATTCTTCTTGTTTTTTTGTTATGTTGCATTTTGTAATATTCTACTTGTAAATATTGAATTTTAAGGCCCGGTTTTGTTGTAAATTCTGCTCATTTTCAGTAAGTTTTATTGTTAAAATATTAAGTTACGATTTTTAATATTAATATTTCTCAAATGGATATTTATTTCAAATATTATATTTACATTTGTACATCCTTCAACAGTGAAAGGATAATACTTTTCAGGTATTTAACCTTTAATTATAAACTTAGTATGAATGCATTGCAATTTCAGAAAAAATTATTGAGCATGCAAGAAAATATGATGAATTTTGCATTAATGCTCACAGCAAACAGAGACGATGCTCAAGATTTGATGCAAGACACAACGCTGAAGGTATTGGATAATCAGGAAAAATTTGTTGATAATATCAATTTCAAGGGTTGGGTTTTGACAGTTATGCGTAATATTTTTATAAACAATTATCATAAAATTGTAAGAACACAAACGGTTGTAGACCAAGGAGTGGATCTGTACAATTTGGATGTTGTGAATGATTCGGGATTCGATACGCCGGACGGCGCTTACCAGATTCAGGAAATTACGAAAGCTATTAATAGTTTGAATAATGAATTGAAGATACCGTTTTCTATGTTTTTGAGTGGTTATAAATATAATGAGATCGCAGATAAACTGAATGTACCTCTGGGAACAGTGAAGAGCCGTATTTTCTTTGCCCGTCAGGAACTGCAGAAAATTTTAAAAGATTTCAGGCATGGTTAAATAATTACACAACATAATTTAAGTCGTCTTACTGTAGTTAGTAGGGCGGCTTTTTTGTTTTAAATAGTTGCTATTTAAGATATACTTTTAAATAAATCTGTAATTTTGGTGCAAAATTGGAATAAGATGAGAAGTTTTGCAAGTGATAATAATTCAGGAGTGCATCCTTTAGTTATGGATGCTGTAGTAAATGCAAATGATAATCATGCTATAGGTTATGGCGATGATCCATGGACCACTGACGCAGTTAATAAAATTAAAAGTGTGTTTGGAGAAGTAGCATCTCCTTTTTTCGTTTTTAATGGAACAGGAGCGAACTCAATAGCTCTGCAGGCCGTTACTCGTCCATTTAACAGTATTATATGTGCTGAGACGGCACATATAAATGTAGATGAATGTGGTGCTCCTGCACGAATGACAGGGTGTGCTGTTGTAACAATTTCTACACCGGATGGAAAATTGACACCAGAGTTAATAAAGCCTCGGTTACACAATTTTGGTGTCTGTCATCATTCTCAACCGAAGGCAGTTTATATATCTCAGGTTTCAGAATTGGGAACCGTCTATACGATAGAAGAAGTTAAGGCTATCGCCGATTTGCTTCATTCTAATAGTATGTATTTGCATATGGATGGAGCGCGTTTAGCTAATGCCTGTGCCTATTTGAAGTGTTCGATGAAGCAATTGACAGTTGATGCAGGTGTGGATATTTTAAGTTTTGGCGGCACTAAGAATGGGATGATGATGGGGGAAGCTGTTGTTTCTTTCCGCCCTGAAATAACCGAAAATTTACAATATTATAGGAAACAGTCTGCACAACTGGCTTCCAAACTTCGTTATTTGTCAGCTCAATTTATTCCGTATTTAGAGAATAATTTGTGGTTGGAAAATGCATTGAGAGCAAATATCAGTGCAGGTAAATTGGCTGAAATACTGAAGCAATATCCCCAGGTTAAGTTTACTCAGAAGATAGAATCTAATCAATTGTTTTTTACAATACCTTCCGAAGCTTTGAAAAAATTGCAAGAGGAATATTTCTTTTATATGTGGAATGAAGAGATAAATGAAGTTCGCCTTGTGACATCGTGGGATACAACGGGAGAAGATATAGCTCATTTTGAACAAGTATTAAAAGAAATATTTGCATAACTGAATATAGAGGTTTGTTTTTTGATTATTTAATTATCCTGATTGAAAGACTTGTTGTGCAGTCTGCCTAAATGATATTTTTTGTATTTTTGTTCCAAATACATAGAAGGGGGACATTATGAAAAATTTGATTTTGTGGGCTGCAACTGTTTTATTGTTGTTACCTGTCAGTGAAACCTTGTTGGCTGGGAATAACCAACAGGAAAGAAACACATTGCGTATCATGAGTTACAATATACGTAATGGAAAAGGTATGGATAATGTAACAAATTATCAGCGTATAGCAGATGTAATAAACCGGATGAAACCGGACGTGGTTGCAGTGCAGGAAGTTGATAGTGTGACAGGGCGCAGTGGACAAACAAATGTTCTTCAGGAATTATCAGAACGTACATTGATGTTCCGGACTTTTGCTCCCGCTATTGATTATAACGGAGGCAAGTATGGGATTGGTGTGTTAAGTAAAGAAAAACCTGTTAGTGTCCAACGTTTTCCGCTTCCCGGCAGGGAAGAAGCCCGGGCATTACTCGTTGTGGAATTTGAAAAGTATATATTTTGTTGTACGCATCTGTCTCTTACACCTGCTGATCAAGAACTTTCATTACCTATAATTCGTAAAGTTGCACAAGAATCCAATAAACCTTTTTTTATCGCCGGTGATTGGAATGCAACAGCAGCATCATCTTTACTGGCTGACATCCAGAAAGATTTTACAATTATAACAAACCCGAAGCAACCTACTTTTCCTGCAGATGAGCCAGATAGCTGTTTGGATTATATCGCTGCATATAAAACGGAAAATCTTCCATTTACCCGTTTGTCTTGTTTTGTTTGTAATGAACCGGTAGCTTCGGATCATCGTCCGGTTATTGCTGATATTGTATTTAAATCAAATAAAGAAGACATATTTTTGTCTGCTCCTTATTTGCAAAATCCGCTAGAGGGAGGTATTACGGTTATGTGGCAGACTACAGTACCGTGTTATAGTTGGGTAGAATATGGTACAGATACATTGAATCTGAAACGTGCACGTACTTTGGTTGACGGGCAGGTTATATGTAATGATTTGCATAATAAAATACGGCTGGAGAATATACAGGCCGGCCAGAAATATTATTATCGTGTTTATTCTCAGGAAATAATGCTTTATCAGGCCTATAAAAAAGAGTTTGGAGAAACAGCGGTGTCTCCTTTCTATTCCTTTACTTTGCCAAAAGCTGACGATACTGATTTTACAATGTTGGTATTTAATGATTTACATAAAAATGTCTCAACATTGGATGCTTTGTATGAACAGGTAAAAAATATACCTTATAGCTTTGTGGTTTTTAATGGTGATTGCGTTGCAGAATCGCATACGGAAGAAGAGGCTTTGTCATTCTTAACATACCTGAATGAAAAGGTGAATGCCAGTCAGGTACCTGTTTTTTATATTCGCGGTAATCATGAAATTCGAGATGCCTTTTCAATCGGGTTACGCAGCTTGTTTGATTATGTTGGCGATAAAACCTATGGCGCGTTTAATTGGGGTGACAGCCGTTTCGTGATGTTGGATTGTGGTGAAGATAAACCGGATACGACATGGGTTTATTATGGATTGAATGATTTTACGGGGTTACGACAGGAACAGCTTGGATTTCTAACTAATGAACTTAAAAGCAAGGCGTTTAAGAAAGCTTCGAAGAAAGTTTTATTAGGGCATGTTCCTCTTTATGGAAACGGAGATAAATATCAACCTTGTACTGAAATTTGGGGTGAAATATTGGCTAAAGCTCCGTTTGATGTCAATATCAGTGCACATACCCATCGTTATGTATATCATCCTAAAGGGTCGATAGGTAATAATTTCCCCGTAATTGTGGGAGGAAGCAATCACTCTGATGGTGCAACTGTCATGGTGTTGAGAAAGAATGGCAAAAATATGACTTTGCAGGTATTAAATGTAAAAGGAGAAACGTTACTTGATATAAAACTATAAGAGTCCCGGAAATGAATATGAATAATGAGGAGCAATTCGTTGAGGCCATACAACCTGTACAAGAGACTGATCTTATATATGGAATAGATGATCGTCCTCCTCTGAAGGAAACTCTATTTGCTGCTATACAGCATTTACTGGCTATTTTTGTAGCAATTATAACCCCGCCTCTTATTATTGGTGGGGCTTTAAAGTTGGATTTGGAGACAACAGGTTTCTTGGTTTCTATGGCTCTTTTTGCATCCGGTGTGTCAACTTTTGTACAATGCAGACGTATTGGAGGTGTGGGGGCCGGGCTTTTATGTATACAAGGAACCAGCTTCTCTTTTATTGGCCCTATAATTGCCACAGGGATGATTGGTGGTTTACCTATGATTTTTGGAGCATGCCTGGCTGCAGCTCCGGTTGAAATGATAATTAGCCGTACATTTAAATATATGCGTAATATAATAACACCTTTAGTATCGGGTATTGTTGTATTGTTAATCGGGCTTAGCTTGGTAAAAGTCGGTGTGGTAGCTTGTGGGGGTGGATATGCGGCCATGGACAATGGTACTTTTGGAAGTATTCGCAATATAGGTGTTGCTGCAATTGTATTATTTAGTGTGCTATTCTTTAATCGTTGTAAAAATAAATATTTAAGAATGAGTTCAATCGTTCTTGGATTATGTATTGGTTATGGATTAGCTTTTGCTTTGGGTATGGTAGATACTTCAGCTGTTCTTGGACAATCCCAGATGGGCTTTAATATTCCGGTACCGTTTAAGTACGGTATTGAATTTAGTATTTCTTCTGTTATTGCGATAGGTTTAGTCTATTTGATTACGGCGATAGAAGCAACGGGTGATATAACGGCCAATTCTATGATATCCGGTAAACCTATAGAGGGAAAAGAGTATTTGAAACGGATTTCCGGAGGCGTGTTTGCTGATGGTATGAATTCTTTTATTGCAGCCATATTTAACTCTTTTCCTAATTCCATCTTTGCGCAGAATAATGGAATAATTCAGCTAACAGGTGTTGCCAGTCGTTATGTAGGCTATTATATAGCAGGAATATTGATCTTGTTGGGACTTTTCCCTATAGTAGGCACTGTTTTTTCATTAATGCCGGATCCTGTATTGGGAGGTGCTACATTATTAATGTTCGGAACGGTTGCTGCTGCAGGCATTCGTATTATTGCGGCTCAAGAAATAAACAGAAAAGCAACCTTAGTATTAGCTGTCAGCTTATCATTGGGGTTAGGTGTGGAGTTAATGCCTGATATTCTTAAAACAGCTCCGGAAACCATTAAAGGTATATTTTCTTCCGGAATAACAACCGGAGGATTAACAGCCATTTTTGCAAATATATTTATTAGAGTAAAGGAAGAAAAAATAAAATAGAAGCCTTATGGATTTACTTAAACAACGTATTTTACAAGATGGAAGGTGCTATCCAGGCGGAATTCTCAAAGTGGATAGTTTTATTAATCATCAGATGGATCCGATGTTAATGTATAAGATTGCTGAAGAGTTTATCCGTCGTTTTAAGGGAACAGAAATAAATAAAATAGTAACAATAGAAGCTAGTGGCATAGCTCCGGCTATTATGGTTGGCTATATTATGCAATTGCCTGTTGTTTTTGTGAAAAAGAAAAAACCAAAAACAATGGATAATATGCTTTCAACAACGGTCCATTCGTTTACGAAAGACCGGGATTACAGTGTTTGTATTAGTAACAGTTTCCTGACTCCGGCAGATAACGTCCTTTTTATTGATGATTTTCTTGCTTTTGGAAATGCTGCTATAGGAATGGTTGAACTGGTTCGTCAGGCAGGAGCAAAGATCTCCGGTATGGGATTTATTATAGAAAAAGCATTTCAGGATGGAGGAAAAACATTGCGTAATATGGGAATTCATGTTGAAAGCTTAGCTATTATAGAGAATTTGGACAATTGTAAGATTAGTGTTCGATAAATTATGAAAACCTGTTTAATATCTATGCTATTAGGAATACAGCTTTTATGCCCTTCTGTATGGGCAAAAAACATAAAAGCTGATGGTCTGCAACGTAGTACGCCTGAAGCTGAAGGCATATCTTCTTCGGCAATTCTTCAATATATTGATGCTGTAGAGAAGAAAAATTTAGGCATGCATAGTTTTATGCTGCTCCGTCACGGAAAGGTTATTGCTGAAGGCTGGTGGAAACCTTATCAACCGGAATTAAGACATATTGTACATTCTGTCAGCAAAATGTTTGTATCAACCGCTGTTGGTTTTGCTATCGATGAAAAACTGATGACTTTAGATGATAAGGTGATGTGTTTTTTTCCGGAATATTTACCGGATACAATCACTCCCTACCTCGAACAATTGACAATCAGACATCTTCTTACCATGTCGGCAGGTAATGAACCTGCTCCCGTATTTACTTCTGCAGACGGAAACTGGGTGAAGGCGTTTCTGGCAACGCCGCTTGTAAATAAACCGGGCAGCAAATTTGTATATAGTTCGTATGCGACTTATATGGTTTCTGCTATTTTACAGAGAGTTACAGGGCAGCCTGTCCGTGACTATTTAAGGCCTCGTTTATTCGAGCCTTTAGGTATTTATGCTGTTTTATGGGAAGAAAGTCCAGCTGGTATTAATTGCGGAGGATGGGGGTTAAGGTTGAAAACTTCCGATTTGGCTAAACTGGGGCAATTGTATTTGCAAAGAGGTAAATGGCAGGGAAAGCAACTCCTTTCTGCATCCTGGATAGAAGAGGCAACAACTTCTCATATTAGCCCGCAACCGGATTTATCCCCCGATAAATGTACAGCAAATGATTGGGCACAAGGGTATGGTTATTATATATGGAGATGTTGTAATAATGCGTTTCGTGCAGACGGGTCCTCCGGACAATATATAATAGTAATGCCTGATCAGGATATGGTAATGGCTATTACTTCCGAATCTCCGGATATGAAGGAAGAACTAAATCTGGTATGGAAATATTTTCTTCCTGCTGTGAAAGATAAAAAACTCCCGAATGATAAGGACGCATATAATGCTTTGATGTCGAAGATGGCTACTCTTAGCTTGCCTATGCCTTTTGATAAAACTACTCTGCTAGATGATAAAACAGTGGTGCGTCATTATTCGGTAGAGCCAAATGAGCTACATATCAATCATATTTCTGTTAAGGTTGCAGATGATAAATGTTTTATGACATTGGTGACAGACGATGCTTCACACGAATTTGTTTGTGGTAACGGTCAATGGATTTATGATAAAACAGAGCGTAAAAGCCCTTATTTTGTTTCTTTGCGGCATAATTCTTCGGGTTTGTCTCCGTTTGATATAGCCGGATGTTTTGCCTGGAAAAATAAAAATGTATTGCAGATAAGGTTACTGTATTTGGAAGACAATACTTTTGAAACATTTTCTATTTCTGATGATGGAGAAGAAGCTACAGTTACATTATATAGAACTTCTGATACGAAACTGCCGGATGTCAGAATGAAAGCTCATATAGAATAGATGAATTTCAAATCCGTTTGATTCAACAAACGGATTTGAAATTTTAGCGGGTTGATTTTTGATGAAGCCCGGCTTTTAATAAAGCGGGAATTTCAGATGGTTCATTTGCTATTTTGATGCCGGCAACTTGCAGTGTTGCAATTTTTTCGGTTGCCGACCCCGATCCTCCTGAAATGATAGCTCCGGCATGTCCCATCTGCTTGCCAGGAGGAGCAGACTGACCGGCAATAAATGCTACGACAGGTTTGGTAACAGAATCTCGGATATACTGAGCAGCCAATTCTTCGGCATTTCCGCCTGTTTCGTCTATCATTGCTATAGTTTCGGTTTGCGGGTCGTTTTGCAGCATTTCAAGTAATTCGCGGAAATTTTTTATATGAAACAAATATTTTATTTCAACGGTTGAGCGATATGCCGTATTATTATTGTATTTGGAAGTTCAGACTAAATAAAATACATTTGTCTTCATTATGAAACGAACGGATTTGATTTTAGTATTGTTGCTTTTTTGCCTGGTTTCCGGTCAAATAATCGCAAATACAGGAGAAAAAAAAGTACTTAATATTGTTTTTATCGGCAACAGTATAACATATGGTGCGGGTTTGTCTGATCCTAAGCATGATGCTCCTCCTGTA
This sequence comes from Parabacteroides chinchillae, assembly GCF_900108035.1. Lineage (GTDB taxonomy): Bacteria > Bacteroidota > Bacteroidia > Bacteroidales > Tannerellaceae > Parabacteroides > Parabacteroides chinchillae. The sequence continues at coordinate 288,297 of NZ_FNVS01000001.1, read as the reverse complement.
AAAGCTGCCATGTATTTGGAAAAACAACCGGGGATTGCGTCTGTAAAGTTTGCAAATATGGGTGTCAGCGGTTGTACGACGGTTGATTATTTGCCGGAAACGGGAACATTGTTTTCGGGCATGCAGAAAGTTGCTGATAAATTTAAAGATGATAAAGGCTCAATGATGATCTTTTCTATTATGTTAGGCACTAACGATAGTGCCGTAAAAGGTACAAATGGTTGTCCTGTTTCTCCAGAGCAATATCAGGTTAATATGCGAAAAATTATTGATAGGTTGCTGGTTCTTTATCCTTCTTGCATAGTAGTTGTGAATCGCCCGGTATGGTACAGCCCAAATACCTATAACGGAGCTATGTATTTACAGGAAGGCCTGGAACGGCTTCAAGCGTATTATCCAGAGTTGAGGAGGTTGGTTTCTTATTACAGTGAAATAAATCCGGGACGTGTATATCTGGGAGATACACTTGGTTTCGATTATTTTAAAAAACATGCTGAGGAGGAATTACAAAAAGAGCAAGGCAATGCCGGAATCTTTCTTTTGCATCCTAACCAAAAGGGGGCTCTATCATTAGGTGAGTTGTGGGGAAAGGCTATATATAGTATTATATAAGAATTTTTTCAGGATAAGTTCGGCCCCGGACATATTATCAGTGACACAACGTCTGCAGGCAAATTTTTGAAGAAGAATTGTTGCCTTTGTTGTTACCGGATTTAAGTAGTGAACGGATAAATGAATCTGCATAGCTGGCTAACCAAGTTTGTAATGTTCTCTTTTGCATAGTTAGCATCCATTGCTTTTTCTAAAGTAATAGGAGCAGGAGTGATAGAAAATATGCCCTGAAATCCGGCTTTGCTGATTTCTTCTGCATTTTCGACACTTCCGGCTATAACGACAACCGGAATGTTTTGTTTCTGTGCTTCGCTTAAAATACCTGAAGGAACTTTCCCCATAATGGTTTGTTTGTCTACTTTACCTTCGCCGGTGATGATGATATCTGCATTTTTAATGTGGTTACTGAAATCGAGTGTTTCCAATAAAAGCTGTATGCCGGGCTTGAGTGTTGCGTCTAAAAAGGCCAGAAAGCCTCCGCCCATTCCTCCTGCGGCTCCGGTACCAGGTATCATTGTTATGTCTTTGCCTGTAGTGGAAAGGATTACATTTGCAAGAGAATACATGCCTTTATCCAGCAATTGTATCATAGTAGGGTCGGCCCCTTTTTGGCTGGCAAAAATGCAAGCAGCCCCGTTTGGCCCGCAAAATGGATTATGGACATCGCATGCTATGGTAAAGTGTGAATTTTTCAGATCCGGGTGTACATGCGACATATCGATTATAGCAACCTTATCCATTATTCTGCCTCCGGCTCCCAGGATATTATTTTCATTATCGAGAAAACGGAATCCCAACGCTTGCAGCATGCCAAGTCCGGCATCGTTCGTGGCACTTCCTCCTATGCCTATAATAAATTGCCGGCATCCTTTGTTTAAAGCGTCTTTAATCAGTTCGCCTGTCCCATAGCTTGTAGTAATCATAGGATTCCTTTTTTCGGAAGGAATAAGTGGCAGGCCGCTAATGGTCGCCATTTCGATAAATGCCGTTTTGCCATCACCGGATATGCCATATTGTGTTTCAATTATTTCCATTAACGGGTTGTGGGCTGTTAACCGGATGTATTTTCCACGGGCTGCAGACATTAGGATATTTAATATACCTTCGCCTCCATCGGCAATAGGCAATTGTATAACTTCACATGCAGGATAAACACGTTTCACTCCTTCTGCAGCAGCCTTTCCGGTTTCAAAAGAACTGAGGCAACCTTTAAATGAATCGATAGCAATGACAACTTTTTTCATGTACGATGAACCGGTGTTTGTATTAGATTTCAAATGTAGTAAATATTCTTGTTCTGGTAGATGAACTCATAGTTATGATTTTTTTGATTCATAGTAATGATTTTTCAAAATCATTACTATGAGTTCTTTTTTTGTTAAATGCAATTGTAGCGATTCTGGTTTGTAAATGTTATCTTTGTCTTAGTGGGTATTCCTTGTAGGTCTCAACATTTGCAGGTAAGGAAAATTGGGATAAATATCTCATTAAAGAAAGGAGAATAATTATGAAACGCAATGATTTGTTATTTATGATAGAACAGGCTGTGAAAGCACCTTCGGGGCATAATACGCAGCCGTGGCTGTTTCGTTTACTTGAAAATGAAGACAAAGTAGAATTATATCCAAATGCAGATAAGGAGCTGAAAGTGGTGGATACGGATAGGAGGGAATTATTCATTTCTTTGGGATGTGCTGTTGAAAATTTGTCTTTGGCAGCTTCTTCGAAAGGATATTCTTTGGATGTAAGTATTACGGAAGATGGAGTTATTACGGTGCAATTTACCTTTTCCGACTCTGTAAAGGAGCATGCTTTATTTAAACAGATAGGAGAACGGCAGACAAACAGAAGTGTGTACAATGGATCGGTTTTAAAAGAAAGCCTTATTTATTCATTGCAGGAGATTGGGAAAGTAGATAATGCAAATGTATATATGTGGTTGAATGGTAGTCCTGAATTTTGTGTGATAGCCGATTATGTTTTGAGAGGAAATGAGATTCAAATGAAGAGTAAAGAGTTTAAGAAAGAACTGTCCGATTGGATCAGGTATAATAGGTCGCATACGTTGCAAACCCGGGATGGGTTGAGTTATGAGGCTTTTGGAGCGCCCGATTTTCCCAGGTGGATGTCTGAATTGATCATGAAGAGTTTCCTGAATCCTTTTATGCAGAATAAAGGCGATAAGAAAAAAATACAGTCTTCTTCTCATTTTATTTTATTTACAACCCGGAATGATTCGGTCGTTGACTGGATAAATTTAGGTCGCACATTAGAACGGTTCCTTCTGGAATTGACGAGCCGGGGTATTGCTTATGCATTTCTTAATCAACCATGTGAAGTGAAGCCCCTTTCGGTTGGTATGGCACGGTCTTTATTATTGGAAAAAGAATATCCTGCCATATTGATACGGATTGGGTATGGTAAGAAAATGCCTTATTCTTTGCGAAAACCGATAGATGATGTTCTTATATAACGTTTGATTGGATTTGACTGTAAAGTTTAAATATAGAAATGCAGATGACTCCATATCTTTTTGTATCTTCACCAACAAAATCTAATATATTATTGTTCTTTAATTCATTAAAGAGGTATTTTTATGGTGATAGCGTATTTAAGTGTAGGAACGGACAGAAATCATTTGGATATTCAGCGTGATATAATAACCAAATTTGTTGCTACAAAAGATAATTTGCAAGTTGATAAATGGATAACTGATGTAACAGGAGAGAAAGCAAAACAAATGGGGCAGAATCTTAAAGATACATTAGACCGCGTGAACGAAGGTGATATATTGATCGTATCAGATATTACGCGTCTTAGCCGCTCTGTTTTCGAAATGATGGAGATATTGTCTTTGTGTCTGACGAAAAAAGTTTCTCTTTGGTGTATTGAAGACCGTTATATATTTGATTCGAGCATGGATAGTAAAAAGATGGTCGAGGCTTTTAAACTGACCGAATCTATTGACCATGCTTTGATATCTATGCGTACAAAGGACTCACTTATCGAGTTGAAACATGCGGGGAAAAAACTGGGCCGTCCGAAAGGTTCTGAGTCTAAGCAGCTTTTTTTAGATGCTAGCAAAGAAGAAATTATCAGCATGTTTGAACGTGGCGAAACGGTGACTTCCATTTGTAAGTATTATAATGTATCTAAGAATACATTCTATAAATTCAAGAAGAACTACGGATTGTAATTAATACCAGTCTTTTTTCTTCATGTAGAGCCAGGTGATGACTCCGCATATTACCATAATAGACCATGCTATAATATAACCGTACCTCCAATCCAACTCAGGCATGAATTTGAAATTCATGCCCCAAACACCTACCAGGAATGTAAGTGGAATGAATAGGGTAGATACAATGGTGAGCCGTTTCATAATTGCATTCATGCGTAAATCATTGTTGGATATGTAAAGATCCACTAATGATGAAATGATCTCCCTGCAACTTTCCGAAGACTGTATGATGAATGATAGTTGATCTGCCAGATCATTGTAAACCGGAAGTATATCAGAGCTGATAATTCCATTTTCACTGCGTAGTAATTTGGAAAACTGTTCTTTTAATGGTTGGCTGTTTTTTCGGATAATCATGTATTCATGCCGGCGTTGCTGGATAAGTGAACCCATGTTTTCCTGGCTGTTTTTTATATCCAGCAAAGTTTCTTCTATATCTTCCAGCATTTCTTCCACTTTCGTTACACTTTCGACAATGTTTGCAATTATTGTATTTAACAGGAATGCCAATAATAATCCGCTACCTTTTTTGCGAATACTAAGCATATTGGACTCGAGAGCTTTATAAGTGGCTTCAAATACTGGATTACTGCTTTCTGTAAAAGTTATTACCGTATCTCCGGCTACCAGGATACTGATATGTTCGGTTCTTATTTCTGTGTTAGCATCGTAGTAACACGAATTCAGAATGATAAGCAAACGGCTTTCATATTCTTCTATCTTCACTACATGTTGAGGGGTCAGGATATCTTTAGCGTCCAGATTATGCAAACCAAAGTCTTGTACAATGCGGGTGATGGCTTCTGCATCTGTTAATCCGCTTACCTGAAACCAATTCATATAGTTAGTGTCAACTAATTTGTTGAAAGTATCCGTTGTTTTGATTTCACGCGTATGTATGGTCGTTTCATTATATTGTGTGAGACGGATGCCGGTTACTGTTTCGTGTTCGCCGACATAGAAATACTTGTCTGATAAATTTCTATTTGACATGCGTCTTCTTTTGTGCGAATTTGCCTCTTTCCGTCTCATATATTATCTGCTTTTATTCTAGTTCTACTACGGTAATACCGGCTCCGCCGAATTGCACATGCTCATCCTGGAAATGGTGCACTCCGGGTACTGTACGCAAATAGTCCCGTATTAATTGCCGTAATATTCCGGTTCCTGTTCCATGCAGGATACGGACACGGCCGACGCCAACCTGAATAGCATCGTCAATGAAATACGTTACTGTTTGCAAAGCTTCATCACCCCTCATACCTCGAACATCTATTTCCTGCTTAAAGTTCAATTTCTTTTCGTGCATATGGTCGGACGTCTGGTTGCTGACAAAGGTGCTTTTCTGGATTTCACGCTTGATTTGTCCTTTGCTAACTTTTTCCAGCTGTTCTAGCTTTACAGTGCTTTTTATCATACCGAAGGCCACAACTGCTTGTTTGCCTTGTAATTCCATAACAGTTCCAGCCGATACTTGCCCTTTTAAACGAACGTTGTCGCCAACTTCTATTATGTCTTTATTAAATGCAGGTTGGCTTGTCGTTTTTTGCTTTTGTTTTTTTCGTTCATTGCGTTCTTGAAGTTTAGCCATTTTGCGGGCTATCTTCCCGTCCTCCTCTTCGGTAGTTTGTATAGAGGTTTTAAATTCTTCCAAAGCTTTTCGTGCCAGCTTTGTCTGTTCCTTTTCGGCTTGTGCTTCTTTTATTTCGCGAATTGTATTTTCAATTCTTGCATTAGCCTCGGAAAGAATACGTTCGGCAGCGTTTTTTGCCTCTCGCATGATTTCTTTCCGCTGTTTGTTTACAGCTTCCAGGTCTTGTTCGTAACGGGCAGTTATTTCTTCCAGCTTTTTCTCCCGCTGACGTATATTTTGCCGTTTGCTTTCCCAGTATCGTTTGTCACGGACAATATCTTGCAAATATTTATCCATGTCGATATAGTCTGATCCTACTTTTTCGGAAGCATCGGCTATGACGTCTTCCGGTAGCCCTATCTTTCTGGCAATTTCGATAGCGAACGAGCTTCCCGGATTGCCAATGGAAAGTTTAAATAAAGGTTGCATCATGTGACGATCATACAACATGGCTCCATTTACAACACCTTCCGTATCTTTTGCAAAATGTTTCAGATTTTGATAGTGGGTCGTAATTACTCCGAAGCTTTTGTTACGGTTGAAACGGTCTAATAGGGATTCTGCAATTGCTCCACCGATCTGAGGTTCCGTTCCGCTGCCAAATTCGTCAATCAGAATGATTGTCTTTTCGTTGCAATTCTTTACGAAATATTTCATGTTTGTAAGGTGGGAACTGTAAGTACTCAAGTCATTTTCAATACTTTGTTCATCACCTATATCAATAAAAATATGTGAGAAGATTCCGGTTCGCGAACTTTCATGTATCGGAATCAGCAATCCGCATTGTAGCATGTACTGTAGTAAACCTACGGTTTTCAGGCAGACTGATTTGCCTCCTGCATTCGGTCCGGATATAATTAAAATACGCTTTATTTCATCCAGGTAAATATCCAGAGGAACGACTTGTTTCCCTTGTTTCTGCAGTGATAAATAGAGCAAAGGATGTTTTGCCTGAGCCCAATCAAGTTGTTGCTTATCTTCTAAAATAGGCTTGATTGCGTTTATCTGGTTGGCAAAGAGTGCTTTTGCGCGGATGAAGTCTATTTCTGCCAGAAATTCGTAAGATTGTAGTATGTCTGATGCTATCGGACGGACTGTATTGGTAAATTCCGTTAGAATACGGATGATTTCCCGTTTTTCATCTCCTTCCAGTTCCCTGATACGGTTATTGGCTTCTACAACTACTTCCGGTTCGATAAAGACTGTTTTTCCACTGGCTGATTCGTCATGCACAATTCCTTTTATTTTTCGCTTAAAAGCTGGAGCTACAGGAATCATCAGGCGGCCATCCCGCATGGTGGGAGTTACATCTTTATCTACAACCCCTTCTGATTGTGCGGAGCGAAGTATGGATTGCAAGCTTCGTGAGATACCACTCATTGTTGAAGTGATGTCTTTGCGTATTTGAGCCAGTGTGGGGGATGCATTGTCTTTTACTTTTCCGAACTTATCTAATATTGTGTCTATTTTTCCTATCAGTTGAGGAAAAACTAAAATATCGCCGGCTAACTCTGTAAGTGCCGGATATTTTATCTCTTCGTCGTTTGTGGGGCGGAAAAAACTGACAATATCATTGATTGTTTGCAAAGATCGTTTAAGATCAAACAGTTCTTTTTCGTCCAACCAGGTTCCTTCCGGGCGTATCCGTTTTAAAGAGTGGCGTACGTCAAAGAAATAATTGGCTGGAAATTCATCTTCACCGTTTATGATTTTGAGAAATTCCTCAGTTTGTTGTAATCGTTCGGTTACGGTTTTATAATTTGCCGAGAATTCCATTTCGGCAACCCGCTCTTCACCGAGCGGGCTAAGGCATTTGTCTGTAATTAAGTGACGGATTTTATCAAACCCTGTCTTCTGTTCAAAATTTTGTGGATATATCACGTGTTTGAATTCATTTATTTAATCTCTACCGTCGATTCTGTTCGGATGGTAGGACGGATAATAACTTCCAGTTTGGTTTTACCTCGTTTTATATAAAACGTGCAGGTGTTGAGCCCTGACGGATTAATATAAGGTGCAAAATTGTATAAATAAGAGAATGCTCCCAGATAGTTGGGGTTCTGTATTTCATCTGCTATTTGCGGATATTTGAATGTATCCCATAGCATACAACGCGTGAAACCGTTTGCATCGGTAAACCGAGTTTTTGGATCACGAAATGGCATCGTGTTCGTTATGAATTTTTTATATGCGGAAGAAAATTCTTCTGCAGAATGATCCATTTTGTTACGGCCTATTTTCTCAATTATGTCTTTCGGACGAAGTCCGGCTGCATAAGCGGGAGAATTGCGGTTTACATCACTGATCAATTCCAGGCGATCTATATCATAACTGATACCTGTATAATTATATGATTTATTATTGACACCGAATTTTACATTGTGGGTATATTTTATGTATGGATATTGCATGCACATTAAAGGAACATGAATTTGGGCATATGTATCCAATCGATAGGAATTTTCCAGTAGTTCGTTTGCTTCACATTCCCATAATACACGCCCGGGGATGTCTTTCTGGTCTATCAGGCGGAATCCGAATTGCAGCAAATATTCGGCTTCGGATTCATTTGCAGAACCATTCAGAAATGGAAACTTTTCCATTTTGTTGAGTGAATAATTATAACGGTAAGTAGGTTCCTTGTTTACTAATACTTTGTTTGCACCTTTGTAATTTGGGTTTTTATCAAAGAAATAGAATGTTTGTATCAGTATGTCCGGTTGCTTATTATCGAGAGTCATGCCTTTTTTTGTAAATTCTTTTTCGATAGATTCATTGATTGCCGTTTCTAATTTATGGTTGTTCTGATCAATCGGAGCGAATGCAAAAGTTTTAAACCTGGCGAAGTTCACAGAATCTGGAGTCACAATCGTTTTGAAAGGACATGTAAATTCACGGTCGCTGGTTGTTTCCAGACTATACATGGCAAAAGCCGAAGCCAATTGATCTTCTGTTATAGAATTACTTTTTTTACATTCTTTTTTTACGATAGCTTGCTTGAATGGCGTAGAAAGATTACTGATTGTTAACACTACGTCGTTCTTTTCGGCAGGATTAAGTAATTGGCTGATTTCGTTTGCCGAAAGGTCAATAACACGAATTCCGTCAATTTCTTCTATAATATCGCTTTGACTAATACCGGCTTGTTCGGCAGGCGTGTATGGAATAACACTTTTAATAACCGGCTTTCCTTTTCCCCAGTTATTGTTTGTACTTATATCGTATGTGAAACCTAAACGACAAACTACTCCGTTACGGTTTTGTGCAAAACCTATAAGAAAAGCAAATAACAACAATGCTGACAGAATCGCTCTCTTCATAATATCTAAAATTCTTATGTTTTTATTTTAAGCCTAAATATATGCAAAGGTAAAGATTTTTTCTTATATAGAATAGTTGGCAATATATTTGATGCTATTCTGGTGAAAGACAGTATGGACGGCATTATCTGCATGCTTTGAAAAAGTAGGTGTATAATGGTGTATATTGCTTACAATTAGATAGTAATAAAAAAATAAAATAAATTATGAGCAAGATGAATCCTAACGGGAAGAAAGAAACTTCTCCGAAAAATGAACAGATGGCAAATGAGGATGCGACAAATTTGCAGGATGAACAGACAAATGCGACAGAAGAAACTGACGCTTCTGCCAAAGTGTCGGATGAATTGAATGCGCTAAAAAGAAAATATGATGAGTTAAATGACTCGCATTTGCGTTTGATGGCTGAGTTTGACAATTATCGTAAACGTACTTTGCGTGAAAAATCGGAACTTATAAAAAATGGAGGTGAAAAGGCCATAATAGAGCTTCTTCCTGTAATTGATGATTTTGAACGTGCACTGCAAAATATTCATAAGTCAGAAGAGGCGAATGACATAAAGGCTATTGTGGATGGTGTTGAACTGATTTATAATAAATTTGTGTCATATTTGTCGCAACAAGGTGTAAAAGCAATAGAAGCTGTTGGAAAACCTTTTGATACGGAAATGTTCGAAGCTATCGCTACTATTCCTGCCCCTGACACTGAAATGAAAGGTAAAGTGTTGGATTGTGTACAAACAGGATATACATTGAACGACAAAGTGATTCGTCATGCAAAGGTCGTAGTAGGTGAATAAGCAAAAAGAAGCAAATAACAAATACTAAGATGGCTAAAAGAGATTATTATGAAGTGTTGGGCATTGATAAAAATGCATCGGCAGAAGAAATAAAGAAAGCATACCGCAAGAAGGCTATACAGTTCCATCCCGATAAGAATCCGGGGGACAAGCAGGCGGAAGAAAATTTTAAAGAAGCTGCAGAAGCCTATGATGTATTGAGTGATCCTCAGAAACGTCAACGTTACGATCAGTTTGGTCATGCCGGGGTAGGAGGTGCTTCACAAGGAGGTGGCTTTGGGGGCGGTATGTCAATGGAAGATATATTCTCTCAGTTTGGCGATATCTTTGGTGGTCATTTTGGCGGTTTTGGCGGATTTAGTGGCTTTGGAGGAAACACACGCGGCGGACGACGCGTAAATCGTGGCTCGGATTTGCGTGTAAAAGTGAAGTTGAATTTGAAGGAAATAGCCAACGGCGTTGAGAAAAAAATTAAGGTCAAGAAATACGTTTCTTGTAATAAATGTCATGGCAATGGAGCAGACGGTGACGATGGCTCAACTACATGTTCAACATGTAAGGGTAGTGGGGTTGTAACGCGTATAGCCAATACAATTTTGGGACAAATGCAAACACAATCTACATGTCCTACATGTGGTGGAGAAGGTAAGGTAATTACTAAGAAATGCCCTGAGTGTAATGGTGAAGGTATTGTACGTGATGAAGAGGTCATTACTATAAACATTCCGGCAGGTGTTGCTGAAGGTATGCAGCTTTCCATGAATGGAAAAGGAAATGCGGCACGTCATGGGGGTATTAATGGCGATTTGTTGATTCTTATAGAAGAGGAAGAGCATCCTGAACTGATTCGTGACGAAAATGATTTGCTATACAATCTGTTGTTAAGTGTTCCTCAGGCTGCTTTGGGAGGAACGGTTGAAGTGCCTACGATTGACGGTAAAGCGAAAGTTAAGATTGAACCGGGTACGCAACCAGGTAAAGTGCTTCGTCTGCGTAATAAAGGATTGCCTTCTGTTAATAGCTATGGCACAGGTGATTTGTTGGTGAATGTGAGTGTGTATATTCCGGAATCTTTGTCGTCTTCCGAAAAAGATATGTTGACGGGATTGGAGAATTCTCCTAATTTCCAACCGAATAAATCCATGAAAGAAAAAATATTCAGCCGGTTCAGAAATTTATTTGATTAATGTTTATTTGATAATATGGTATGGAGGACAGCTTGCAGATTTCTGCAAGCTGTTTTTTTATGATTGAAAACATGTTTTATAACACAGTGTAGTTAAATCAGGTTAAATTGACGAGAAATCCAAATAAATATTAGTGTTGCACAGCATAAAATTCATATCTTTACACTGTGTTTTTCATGGTATTAGATTTAAGGTTAACAATGAGATTGGTTGTCCGTGAGGATGACCTTTTCTTTTATATGAGCTTTCTGAAATAGGAAATATTTGCGTACGTTTGTATAGCCGATAAAAATATCCTTTTCGGAAGAAATACCAGTTCCTTTCGAGAGAATTTATATTTTCATTCGGAAGGAATTTTTTTGAACCCAGTAAAAGTATGAAACCATTCTTATATCAGATAGCGGAACTTTTCTATCAAGAATGTGGGGCGGATGTGAGCCGTTTAGCATTTGTATTTCCAAATCGTCGTGCAGGACTCTTTTTTCAGAAGTATCTTTCTGAAGTGGCTGAAAAGCCGTTGTTCTCACCAACTATTCTTACAATCAATGATTTATTTGTTCAGTTAAGCGGTAAGCAGTCTGCCGATCGTATTGATATGCTTTTTACTTTATATGATATATATATTAAGCAGAGTGGCTCTACTGAAACGTTCGATGAATTTTTTTATTGGGGCGAAATGTTACTGAACGATTTTGATGATATAGATAAATATATGGCTGATGCCCGCATGCTTTTTACTAACCTGACCGATCTGAAAGAAATAGAAGATGGTTTTTCTTTTTTAAGTGAAGAGCAGATTGCTGCTATACAAACTTTCTGGTCTTCATTTTATCCCAAAAGTGATACTCCCAATCAACAGAGTTTTCTGGCCGTTTGGCAAATCCTTTATGGGCTATATGCAGAATTACGGAAAACATTGGATGCTGAAGGAAAAGGCTATGAAGGCATGATATTCCGTGAAGTTGTGGAACAGTTGGAAAAAGGACAAGCCTATGACTTACCTTATGATAAAGTCGTTTTTATCGGTCTGAATGCATTGTCGGTAGCTGAAGAGCATTTTTTGTTGCAGTTGCAAAAAATGGGTATTGCCGATTTTTATTGGGATTATGCTTCCGATAAAGTAACAGATCCTGATAATAAGGCTTCCTATTTTGTTGAGCGGAATCTGAAAAACTTTCCTTCTCAATTGGCAGTTGATGTAAATAAGTGGACAGACGGTAATACTACGGGGTCAAAAACTATAGAAGTGATAGGAATACCTTCCGGTATAGGCCAGGCCAAACATGTTTATTCATTATTGGAGGATTTATGCAAGCAACAAGAGTTGAGTGCGGAAAAAGCGTTGCGAACCGCGATAATTTTACCGGACGAAAATTTGTTGATTCCGGTATTGAATGCTATTCCTGAACAAATACGCCGTATTAATGTAACAATGGGTTATCCGTTGGCAGGAACTCCAGTGGCTTCTCTAATGGAATATATTCTGGCTTTACAAAAGAACGTACGGTATGTAGACGGACGACCTGCGTTTTATTTTAGGGATGTACTGCCTGTTTTGAACCATCGTTATGTAACCACAATAAATCCGGATATAATAACTGTTTTGGTAAAAGATATTACTGAAAATAATAAGATATATATTTATCAAGAGGAACTGAATAAAACACATTTATTAAATATCTTATTTATTCCGGTTACTGGTGTATATGAGTTTTCAGATTACTTAATCCGGGTACTTCAGGAACTTAATAAGATGATTAATCCGAAGGAGGAAAATGAAGATGGTGAAAACGAAATTAGTTGCCAACGGTCTGCCGATATAGAACAAGAGTTCCTGTTTCATTATTTTACCACAGTCAACCGCATGAAAGAAGTTATGTTGGAAGCTGGCATAAATATGAAAATTGATACTTATTTCCGTCTTTTGAAGCGGATGACGGATATGATAACTATTCCTTTTCAGGGTGAACCGCTTTCGGGCCTGCAGATTATGGGGGTGCTGGAAACACGTGCTTTGGATTTTGACCGTCTGATTATCCTTTCGATGAATGAAGGTGTTTTTCCACTCCGTAAGGCGGCTAATTCGTTTATTCCTTATAATCTCAGACGTGGTTTTGGATTGCCTACTTATGAACACCAAGATAGTGTTTGGGCTTACCATTTTTATCGTCTTATTTATAGAGCCAGCCACGTGAGTCTTTTGTATGATACACGAAGTAATGGTTTGCAGACTGGAGAGGTAAGCCGTTTTGTCCATCAGTTGCGCTATCATTATGAGATGCCGTTGGCTCAAAAAATTGTAGTGTATAACGTATCCTCTTCTAAAACTCCGCCTCTGGAAGTAAAGAAAAATGAGGAAGTGATGAAGCAATTGGATGAGTTCTGTTTTGGAGGTAATAAGGCTATTTCTGCCAGTACTATTAATACATATTTAGATTGTCCTCTTAAATTTTATTTTTCAGTGATTGAAGGCGTGGAAGAAGAAGAGGAAGTGAATGAAACTATTGAAAGCAGTATGTTCGGCCGTATTCTGCATAAAGTGATGGAAGAGTTATACCAGCCGTTCTGTGGTAAAATGGTGACAGCCGATTTATTAAAGTTGATACGGAAAGACACTGTAATGTTGACTGGTGTTATTGCCCGTGCCTTTGCTGAAGAATTCTTTAAGACCGATGTAATTCGTCCGCTTACGGGACAAAACTTTCTGATCGGAGAAATGATTCGTAAATATGCGGAAAAGATATTGGAACAGGACGGTAAGCTAACGCCTTTCTTGTATTTGGAATCAGAGAAAAAGATTAATCACCAGATTATGCTTCCGAAATGCAAGAAAGAAATTCGCTTAAAGGGATTTATTGACCGGATCGATCAGGTGGGTGATACGGTTCGTATTATCGATTACAAAACAGGTTCAGGGCTTTCAGCTTTCGGCAGTATGGAGAGTCTTTTTGATAAAACGGAAAAGGAACGTCCTAAAGCAATCATGCAGGTGTTTATGTATGCTTGGATGTATAGCCATGCCAAAGATAGAAAAGGTATGTTGGTTAAGCCAGGCATTTATTATATGCGTACGCTTTTTACTCCGGCGTTTGACCCTTCTGTCTATTCCCGTTCGGGACGTGAAAAACTTCCGGTGAATGATTTTATTGAATATATCGGAACTTTTGAGAAAGGATTGTATGATTGCCTGGATGAAATGTTTGATCCTAAAGTACCATTTAGTCAAACTCCTATAGAGAAAGCATGTATATATTGCCCATTTAAAGGAATCTGCGGGAAATAAATCAGAAAAGGAAACCTAATGAGAAACTCATAACATTGGTGCGTTTGTCTATCCGGATGTTGTTCTTTTCGGAAGGAGCTATAGGGGCTTTGTCTTTAAAGTCCGATTCTACCTCATTCAGACCAAACTCGTAAGCAAAGTCAAAGAAAAGCCGTCCGATGCTTACTCCCAGTCCGGCTGAGAGATTGATGCCGAAAGGAGTACTGTCACTAATATATTCATGTGGCGATGCATTGGCAAAATTGGATGTGTAAGCCACTTTGTAGTTGTATTTGAGTTTTGGACCTAGCATTAAACTTAGTCCGTAAGGACCTTCTTTTACAAAATTATATCCTACCAAAATGGGAAGTTCCAGGGAGCTGGTTTTCATATTCAGGTCATTTTTCGGATCAATAACGTTAATGTCCGGTACTCCATTTGTTATATCTTCTTCAGGAATATTAAAGTGGATTTCGCCTTCCGAACGGTGCCAGGCAAGACTGGGCTGTAAGAAAAAGCGTTCAATGTTGACACGGCAAAAAACGGCTGCTATATATCCTACCTTATATTCTACACGTATATCCGTAGCTTCAACACCATATACAGAAAGAGAGTTGACAATCGGAAACGTAGCATTGAATCCTACTTTGCCGCCAAAGTTAAAAGCTTTATCTTTCAGGTATAAAAGATTTTCGGCTTTACCCGGCAAACAAAGCAGGAAAAAAGCAAACAGAAGGTAGATTTTTTTCATAGCCCTATTTTTTCTTTTGTACAGACCAACCGAATTTACCCACAAAATCACCTAACCCATAATATTTTCCGTGTGAATAAGCTAATATGTCAGCCATTTGTAAATTAAAAGCTTTGGTTTCGGGGTCCAGGTATTTATCATCTGCCAGCACATTTACTACATCGGCAATAAACATGTCGTGGCTACCTAAAGCAACCACCTCTTTCACCCTACATTCTATACACAAAGGCGATTCTTCTATAATGGGTGCGTTTACAATAGAAGCTTTTCCCGGAGTAAGATTCATTTCTTCAAATTTGTGATGGTCTTTTCCTGAGTTTACGCCACACCAGTCGGTTGCGTACGCCAGATCCCGAGTCGTCAGATTGATTACAAATTCCATATTCTTTTTCAGGATAGGGTATGAATATCTTTCCGGACGAACGGATATATAACACATCGGAGGGTTGGTACAAATTGTGCCAACCCATGATACGGTTATAATATTGTATTCGGATGGATTATTTCCGCAACTTACCATTACGGCAGGTAACGGATAAATCATTGTTCCCGGTTTCCAATCGTGTTTCATTTGATTATAATGTCTTCTTTGTTAATCTTACGTTCGCAATAACGGCATTTGATGGTACCTTTTTCTTTGTCAATAACGCTGAAACGTGAAAGCATCGGCTCATTATTGGTGATACATTTCGGATTGTTACATTTCACTAACCCAACCAGTTCGTCGGGAAGAGTAACAGTCTTCTTTTCTACAACCTCATAATCGCGGATAATGTTTAATATAACATTAGGAGCAATCAAGGCAATACGGTTAATTTCATCCTCTTCAAAGAATTTATTGGCGATTTTTATTACGCCTTTACATCCCATTTTGCTGCTGTGAAAATTATTTCCGATTGTGATTGTATTATTCATTTTTTCCAATCCCAGAAGTGATGCCACTTTAAAAAGCTGGCTGGGAGGAATATGATCTATGGCCGTGCCGTTTTCAAGTGCGGCAACCAGCAATTCTCTTTTCTTTTCTGTTGACATAGCTAATTAATTTTCGATTGGAATATTAAGTACTTCACAAATGATAGCCTGACGTGCAAATAAACCGTTGCGTGCTTGCTGGATATAATAAGCTTTCGGATTATCGTCTACGTCATAAGCTATTTCGTTTACCCGGGGAAGAGGGTGAAGTATGCGAAGATTTTCGCGACTGTTTTTCAGCATGTCGTTACGTAAGATATACACATTCTTTACGCGTTCATATTCTTCCAAATCGGTAAAACGTTCGCGTTGTACACGAGTCATATATAAAATATCAGTCTGGTTGATTATCTCTTCCGTGAAGTCCGTATGTTCATAATACTTAATGCCGTGTTTGTCACAGAAATTTTTTTGTTCATCCGGCATTTTAAGCTCTTTTGGAGCGATGAAATGGAAGGTAGGATTGAAATGGGACATTCCTACAATCAAAGAATGCACGGTTCGTCCATACTTCAGGTCGCCTACCATTGTGATGGTCAGATTATCCAGACGGCCTTGTGTTTTAAGGATGGAATATAGATCCAGCATTGTTTGTGACGGATGTTGATTGGCTCCGTCTCCGGCATTGATAATCGGGATGTTTGTTACTTCCGATGCATAACGTGCTGCTCCTTCCAAATGATGTCTCATGATGATAAGGTCTACGTAATTGCTTACCATCAGGATGGTATCTTTTAATGTCTCTCCTTTGGACGAACTGGTAGTAGAGGCATCCTGGAATCCGATTACGCGTCCTCCGAGACGGTTTACTGCTGTTTCAAAGCTCAATCGTGTACGTGTAGAGGGTTCGAAGAACAGAGTTGCTGCTACTTTTCCTTCCAGCAACTTACGATTCGGATTCTCCTCAAACTTTCTGGCATTATCCAGTATACGAAGAATGTCCTCTTTAGAACATTGATCGATAGAAACTAAACTTTTACTCTTCATAGATTGTGTATATCTGTCTTGTGTATGCAAATGTATAAAAAAAGCGGAGACTGGCTTGCCTCCGCTTTATTTTATTTCTTATTTAAAATACTGAAAAGCTTATATATTTCGGCCTTCCCTTTTTCCATATCGTAAATATTTATGTCACCCAGTTGTTTGGCATTGGTTATTGCCTTTTCCAAAAAGGGTTGAAGTTTTGTGTAAATATCCTTGTTCTTCTGCTTATAGAATTTCTCCGTTTTCTCATAACCATCAAGTATGGTGTTTTTGAATTCTTTTTCTAAGTCATTGTAACAGGTATAATATTTACTAGTGTTTTTTATATGCAAAAGATACCAGTATTCAAGGCATGGTACATTAATAAGTATATGTACATTTTCATGCTTTTTCAAAAGTTCCATATATTCTCTGAACTCTGATATTTTTGTTTTTTCTCCTTTGGGAGTTTCGCAAGTTTCTTTCAGAATGACATCGAAGTCAATAACCCAGATGATACTCAGATAATTATTGAGGTTTTCTTCTATAGTTTGAAATTGTTCTTTTAAGGTTCTTTTTTTGCATAATTCAGGATCTACCTTGAAGTTTTTCAATGAATTCTTTTCTTTATACAAATCGAGATACCATTTTTCTGTTTTTCCGTCTACAACGATCAGGTGTATCTGTTTTCCATCCCTTTTAGTTCTCTTGGCTCTTTCCATCATTCTTCAAGTTCAATGTAATAATCACCCAAATTCGGTGTTGCTCCTAACTTTCCTATCTTGTATGCATTATATACGGAACTTGTATTCCGGATTACCGAAGTATTGAAGTCATCTAATGAATACAAATCTGTACTGCTGTCCTCTTTTCTTTCGGTGAACCAGATCATGTCATTCCTGAAGATGTCTTTTTCTAAAAGGAATTCCCGGAAGTGGGTAGTAAGTATTAACTGTGAGTGTTTGCTGTTTGTTAAGAATGTTAATAGAAAATACTTTAACAAATCCGGATGAAGTGAAGATTCTACTTCGTCTATTGGCAGAATCTTATTCTTTCGTATTAATAAATCCAGTAAACCGCAAAACTGATAATACCGTTGTGTTCCTGCAGATTCTTGCTCATATTTTAAGCTATATGAGTCGTTGCCGATATGATGTTGAAGAAGTATTCTTTTTTCTTTTACCGGATATGTTTTTTTTGTTTCATCCAATGTGTCTTCTTCATTTTTTATATCCGAAAGTAGAAATAACTGCCTTAATACATCTTGGTTTAATATTCGCGTAGTTTCTTCTATAAGAATATCGGAAATATTGAAATCGGCTTTTTTCAGTAAAGAAACAACGTTGTTTTTATTTATTTCTTTTGTTTCAATTCTGCTTGATATATAACTGAATAAATTTGTTTTTGGTGTTATAATAGGTAATAAGTTGTCTTTGAACCAACGGGTTACTTCATGTAACTCATTAAAGTCTATATTCGTTTTTTGGAAGCCTCCCAATACGGTGTTATTCCATAAAGTATTTGCTTCCAATGAATTTAAAAATTCTTTTTTTAATGATATTTTGTTTCCCAGTGAAATGCTGGTCAGTTGTTTTTCTAGATTGGTAGCTCTTTCGTAAACTAAAGACTTACTGGGGTTATATATATATAATTTTTCACTGATGACAGCATACTTCGTCAATTGAATCTCGTACAGATATTTTACTTTATTCTGTATAAACTCCAATGCGAAAGAAGTTGGCTGCGAAGAACTGGTATTATCAAGAAGAAACGGTTCAAAGTTGAATTTACTATCTTTCTTGTCAAGAGGCTTTAAAATAGTTCTACGTAAGAAATTGAGTGATTTTAGTATTGTTGTCTTGCCCGATGCATTTGCACCGTAGATCAATCCTAGCTTTAATAACCTGATAGATTTTCCGTTACTGAGTTCAACCGGTATGACATAATATTCTTCCAGATCTTTTGAATTGGTTGCTTCGAAAGATAAACAGATGGTGTCTTTTATAGAACCATAATTCTGAATGCTGAAATTTACGATCATATTTATTCCGGATTTGCTATTACTTGGCAAATATAACTATAAAATCGATATTTTTGTTCGTTTAGGGGGATTTGTAAAAAAACAGAGCACAACAAACTAAATATTTGTTGTGCTCTGTTTTTTATAAATATTCGTCCTGTTTTTATTTCAGGTAGTCCGTCAGGCTTTCCGGTAAATAGAATGTGTTGTTTTTGTCAACATATACAACTACAGAGTTGAGCCTTATTTCGTTTTCTCCTTTTTTACCCATTTTTATAATGTTTGAGAAAGGGGTGATTGTCAGTTGTTTTTTCTTGTCTTTCTTGTTGGTTACAACTAATGTAGGAGAGCCTTTTTCGTGAGTGGCAGGAATTATTTTGCAAGTATAATCCTTGAATACATCCATATGGCGGGCAAAATTCTTGCTTGTTAACTCTTCCAGTGTATTATGAGTTAATCCGAGCAGAGAGCACAAATATTCGTTTATTTCTATATTTGTATGCATACCGATCGGTAAAGTTCCCTGTGGATGATAAGCTGCTAAAAATACTTCTTCTCCGGTATGTCCGCTTGTTGTGAAACCGAAGCAGGTTCTTGATGTCAGGATATGAGCCATAAGACCGGTTAAAGAGCCGCTGTATAAAGAAGAATTGTCGTCCGATTTGCGTTGATCAGCCGGAATAGGACTGTTCTTGTAGTCAGGGTTGTTGTTTAAAGCATCCAGTTCTTCCGGTGTCAGTTCAAAACCTGCATATTTACGGAAAATGTTTTGTACTTCCGAGTTCGGTTCGCTGTTTAATTTCTTGGCAAAACCTTCGGCTGTCAGCTTATACAGTGAAAATTGGTGGAATAGCTGATCTTTGGTTAGTTTATCATAACCTTTGCAACTGGCTTTTCCTATGCTGATACCGCTGTTTCCATGATCGGGCATAATAACAACAGCTGTTTCTCCATTCTGGCGTGCAAATTCCAAAGCAGCACCGCAAGCGCGGTCAAATGCCAACATGTCTGTAGCCATACCAACCGGATCATTTCCGTGGGCAGCCCAGTCTACCTTACTGCCTTCTACCATCAGGAAGAAACCATTCTGATTTCTGGATAGTTTATCTATTGCTTTGCGGGTCATTTCTTCTAATGAAGGTTGTTCGTCCGGGTTACGGTCAATGTCGTATGCCATTTCTTTTTCTCCGTATAGCGCCCACATTTTGTCTTTGCTATCGGCACGCATGCCGTTAAGATCGTTTTTATATACGCTGTAACCGTTAGCAAGCAGGTAATCTTCCATCTCTTTGTTTAGGATGGAAACGCCTCCTCCGATAACTACATTCAGGTCATTATGTACCATCTGCGGTGCGATCCATTCATATTTTCCGCGGTTATAACTATGGGCGGAACAGTCAGCCGGAGTTGCGTGTGGAAATTCGCATGTAAATACTAAACCTGTTGATTTGCCTTGTAATATTTTAGCCGCTTCGAGTACGGTTGTCAGCGGTTGGAATGCACGGGACGGGTCAGTAGGATAAATGTCGTTATCGCCGTCATTTTCAGGATAAGTAGACACATAGCCCGTACGGCTCGGTTGGCCGGTCATATAACAGGATGTAGTGGGTGCAGAGTCGCCGATAGGTGCATTGGATGAATGCGTACGTACGGTTCCGCATAAATACGGGTCGATGTTCAACTTCGGTTTATCCGGATTTGTGTACCATTGCAACCAGCGTGCCATAGATACGGTGGCAAGTGAAGTGCCGTCCGGTATAAGGACTATCACGTTCTTGACTGGTTTCACATTCTCAACATCAGCTGCTTTTGATGGCACTATGATTAATGCCAATAAAAGCAAAATAGCTATTGTCTTTTTCATATGTATAAAATTAATGTAAGTTTAAGATAACTCGATTATTTCTTCATTGCAGCGGGTCAACTTTTCAATACCGGTATCAGTCACCAGAAAACTATTTTCTATACCCACAGCTCCTACGCCGGGAATAACAAATTTCGGTTCCAGGGCAAATACCATATTGGGGGCTAGTTCTTCTTTAGAACGGGGTGTTAGTACAGGCAATTCGTTTATTTGGATACCGATGCCATGCCCTATAAACTTAGCTTGTTGCTTTGTTCCCATGAAATAGGGGGAAAGGCCTTCTTTCTCCACGATTTCCATTGCCGCATTATATAAATCTGCACAGGCTGTTCCTGGCTTAGCATTACTTTCTATTTTATTTTGTATGGTAAGGGCAACCTGATGGGCGCGGTAGGCCAGGTCTGTAAGTTTCCCAACGGAGAAAACGCGTGTCATGTCAGTCATATATGGAGTATAGTTCCCTGCCATATCTACCATGATGGCTGTTCCTTCTTTTAAAACCGTTCCGTTTGCCCCCAAAGGACACGATGCATCCATTCCAGCTCCACCTAAAGCAAAATCAAAAGGAGAAGGGACTTCTGCATTTTCTCCGGCCAGAATACTTCCCATGAATATGTCCATATTGGCGCCGAATGCCCTGAATAAACCTATCGATCCGTTTTTTCTCATTCGCTTTTCTATTTCATACTGCAGTTCCAGGTCTGTCATTCCGGGATGGAAGCATTCCGGAATTTCCGCATAAGTAGCAACGTGGTTTTGGGCTGATATCCGGAATTGTGAAATTTCCCGGGGTGTCTTTATCATCCGTAGCGTACGCATCAGAGTGGTTGCATTGCCTGTTTCTTTTGGATTAAAAACAGACTGCAACCGGACGAAATCATTATAAGTTAATTCGTCTGCTTCCAATAGCAGTTTGCCAGGCATTTTTAGTCCTTGTTTTGCAAAAGTTTCTGTTATCTGTTCCGGTTTGCGTATATAAACTACGTTATTGCCTGATAACCCGTTTGGCCGTTTTACAAAGAACCAGGGAGTCCCTTCTGCCGGTATGTAAAAATATCCGCTGTAAATGCGACCGGTCGTATAATATAGATTAACATCTACGGTAAGTAAGCATCCGTCTGCTTCTATTTTTTGCATAGCTTGTTGTATGCGTTTCCATTTTAATTTCAGGTCACCAATCAATTCTTCTTGTATCATTTTTTTGGAACTTTTTATTTTTATTCAAGCATCAAAGGTATTAATAATTGTAAGGAAAAAGAGCTGTTCTATATTAATTATTGATTAAAATATGTCATAAATACCTACATGTAGGTACTTCTTTGTCATTTTCCGAAATCATCCCGATCTTTTTTCAAAACCATCCCGATGAAATTAAAAATTCATCAGGATGATTTGTTTTTGTGATATTATTTGTAATACCTCATTGGATAAAAGATTCGTAGATTACGGCGAAAAACAGTATATTTGCATAATCCTGTAGAATGATATTATAGAATTACGGTTTATGACAAAAATACAAGAAACACTGGCTGCACTGCCGGAAGATAAAAAAATACAGTTTATACCTGTTTTTGGTGATATAGATACTTTTTATACGGTGGTTTATCTTATTGCCCGTAATGAACATATAACGGATATTGAGAAACCTGAACGTTATGAAGACAGATTGCAGATGATTCGTCAGATACGTGCGAAAGTAAAATGTTTAGTAAATTCTTTCGGGCTGGATGGGGAAAATATAGTTGCTGATATTGCGAGCGATTATTTTGAGGATTATGTTAACTATAAGGAGCCGGAATTTATTATTACGAATGATGAATTTATTGCTATTGTCCGGAAAATTTCAAAAGCCTGATATAAATCGATATATTTCTAAATCTAAATAACATGAAACTAAAAAACACGTGTGCAGCCCTGCTCTTGTTAGTGGCGACAGGAATAAATGCACAAATTCAGTTGGTAAAAGACAATAAACCCGTTTCGAGGATTATTGTAGACAAACAAAATGCTGTGGATGACCAGGCTGCACTTTTATTGCAGGATTTTGTGACCCGGATAAGCGGAGCAAAGTTACCTATAGTTTATAGTAAAAAGGCAAAACCGGGGGATGTCGTAGTAGGAAAAGGAGATACTTCGGGATTAACCGAAGACGGTTTCCGCCTGGCGACGGATCAGGGGATTCTTTACATTAGTAGCGGAGGAGATAAAGGTTCTATTTACGGGGTCGTAACATTACTGGAGGATTACCTGGGAGTTGCATATTATACGGCAGATACCTATACAGTTAAAGAGCAGTCTACTATAATTTTGCCGGAACTGAACCGTGCGGAAAATCCTGCATTCCGTTATCGCCAGAGTCAGTGTTATGCTTTGAAAGATGATCCGGTTTATAAACTTTGGTTTCGTTTTGAGGAACCTCAGGAAGTATTTGCAGGAGGTTATTGGGTGCATACGTTCGACAAAATATTACCATCGGATATATACGGAGTTTCCCATCCGGAATATTATTCGTTTATTAATGGAGAACGCCGTCCGGGCAAAGCCAGTCAGTGGTGTTTGACAAATCCTGAGTTGTTTGAAGTGGTAGCACAGAAAATAGATTCTATTTTTAAAGCAAATCCTGGGATGAATATGATTTCGGTTAGCCAAAATGACGGGAATCATACCAATTGTACTTGTCCGGCTTGTAAAGCTTTGGATGACCGGGAGGGAGGACCTTCGGGAAGCCTTATCTATTTTTTGAATAAACTGGCCGAGCGTTTTCCAGACAAGGAATTCTCTACTTTGGCTTATCTGTACACAATGCATCCTCCAAAGCAAGTGAAACCATTACCTAATGTAAATATCATGCTTTGTGATATTGATTGCAAACGTGAAGTTCCGTTGACGGATAACGAATCGGGACAGGACTTTATGAAAGCAATGGAAGGTTGGTCTGCTATCAGTAAAAATATATTTGTATGGGATTATGGAATCAATTTTGACAATTTTGTCTCTCCGTTCCCTAATTTCCCGATATTGCAGAAGAATATTCAGCTATTCAAAGAACATAATGCAACAATGCATTTTTCGCAGATAGGAGGCTCCAAAGGTGGCGATTTTCCGGAAATGCGTGCTTATATGGTGAGCAAACTGATGTGGAACCCATATCTTAATACAGATTCGCTGATGCAAGCCTTTATGGATGGTTATTATGGTGCTGCTGCTCCATATATTTATCAATATGAAAAACTGTTGGAAGGTGGTCTGCTGGCAAGTAATGTGGATTTATGGATATATGATTCTCCTGTTACGCATAAAGATGGCATGTTGAATGCCAAATGCCGTAAACGCTATAATGAATTGTTTGACCAGGCAGAACAGGCGGTTGTATCAGATAAAACTCTGTTAGACCGTGTACGTCTTTCGCGTTTGCCATTGCAATATGCAGAACTTGAAATTGCACGTGCTGAGGGCGGGCATGATGTAGATGAGATAAAGGCAAAGTTGGCCTTGTTCGATGAAAGAACGGCTTACTTCAACGTGCCTACGCTGAACGAACGGAGCAATTCACCTCACGAATATTGTCAGTTATATACGGAACGTTATCTTCCGGGTAAGGCAACCAATCTGGCAAAGGCAGCGAAAGTGATCTGGCTGACACCCCCTTCCGGCAAATACAAAGCAACAGGAGAAACAGCCCTTACTGATGAACTGTTTGGCGGAACTACCTTTGTGGAAAGCTGGGTAGGTTGGGAAGGCGTAGATGGCGCTTTTATTCTGGATATGGGAAAAGAAACGGAATTTTCGTCAATTGAAAGCGACTTCTTGCATCAACTGGGGCAATGGGTGCTGCTGCCTAAAAGCGTTACTTATTCGGTATCTGCCGATAACAAGACATATCAACCTTTCGGAGCAAAGTCTCTGGATGAAGACCGGTCTGTCCAGGTAAAATTTGTCCAGGTAAAATGTGAAGCGGATGCACCAGTGACAGCCCGTTATATAAAGGTAGAGATAGAAGGTGTGAAGACATGTCCGTCATGGCACTACGGGGTAGGTTACCCGGCCTGGTTCTTTATAGATGAGGTAACGGTAAGGTAATATCTTGCGTATAAATAAGTGAAAAGTTATTTTAATGGGATTTTAATCCTGTTGAAATAACTTTTTTTGTGTCTCTGTACAGTTATTATCCAATAGATAACAACTATTTTTGTCAGTTCCAGAAATTCGTTTTCCGGATCAGAAGTCGTATGTTGGGTTAAATGGATGATATATAGTATAGATAATGAGGCGTTGTGATAAGTTGGTACATTGGATTTCTTTGCAGAAGCATCTTTTTTTTGTTTTTGCTTTTTTATTTGTTGTGCCTAATTTTGTGTTATTCTTTACGGAATCCTTGCCAATAACGGTTGGAGTGGCTTCTATACTATTGCCGTTAGCTTTCTGGATGGGATTATTATTGTTGACCCGCAAGCCGGGCATTGTAGTCTGGTGCTTTTTACCTAAAGTGATATTGGATGGGGGGCAATTAGTATTATTGTATGTTTTCGGCCAGTCTGTAATAGCCGTAGATATGTTTCTTAACCTGACAAGCTCTGATGCATCGGAGGCCAGTGAGTTGTTGGGGAACTTAATTTTGATAATAAGTTGTGTGTTCTTTTTGTATACGCTTCCTACTTTATGGTTAGCTTTCAGATCGATTCGTTCTAAAAAAGTTCTATCTGCTTCTTTTAGAAAAAAATGGGCGAAAATAAGTTTGCTTATGTTTATTACAGGCGTTGTATTCTGTTTTTTATCTCCTTTACAAGATTATCGTTTTTCTCTTAAAGATGATATTTATCCGGCAAATGCTTTATACAATTTGTATTTTGCTATAAACAAAGCGGAGAAAAATGCGAATTATTCGAAAACATCTGCAAATTTTAAGTTTGATGCAACGAAGCCTGTGCAGGCGGAGGGGCGGCGTGAAATATATATATTGGTAGTAGGCGAGACTTCAAGAGCAATGGAGTGGAGTCTTTATGGCTATGACCGCGAAACGACCCCTTATATGGAAAAACTTGCAGGATTAGCACATTTTACGGACGTGGTTACTCAATCGAATAATACGCATAAAAGTGTGCCTATTATCCTTTCGGCAGCATCGGCAGAAGATTACGGAGTTATATATAGCGGAAAAAGTATTGTTACGGCTTTTAAAGAAGCAGGTTTTCATACGCTTGTGATAGCCAATCAGAAACTAACTACTTCTATGATCGGGGCTTTTTACCGGGAAGCCGATACTTTTATAGACATGAGCCAGTTTAAGGCAGGTTCTTATTTAACATCTTTGCATGACGGTGCTATTTTACCGTATTTGCAAAAGGAACTGGATAAATCGAAAGGAAACGTATTTGTGGTACTTCATACTTATGGCTCTCATTTTAATTATCATGAACGTTATCCGAAGGAATTTTCAATATATAACCCCGACCAGGTAGAGGGTATACGGGCATCACACAAAAAGATATTGCGGAATGCTTATGATAATTCGATAAGGTATACGGATTATGTATTGAATGGAATTGTTGAAATTTTAGGGAAGACGAATGCATGTGCTTCCATGATGTATCTGAGTGATCATGGAGAAGATATATTTGATGATTCCCGCAACCGTTATCTTCATGCTTCTCTGATACCGACTTATTATCAGTTGCATATACCTTTATTGATTTGGTTTTCTCCGGAATATCGTGAAGTATATCAGGAGAAATACCAGACCGTAATGGCTCATCAATCTATACCGGTGAGTACAAATACGGTTTTCCATACTATGCTGGATATAGCAGGAGTACGTACTTCTGTTGCCGATTCGACACTGGCCGTGTCGAATCATGCTTATATAATCCGTGACCGGATGTATTTAGGGGATCATGACGACCCGATACCATTTTGGAAAGTAGGCTTGAAAAAAGCAGACTTTATAATGATGGATAAATGGAACATTGCTTACGATAAAGACTGATTTTTTTATAAATGAGTAGTCAAAACAGACATATAACAAGTAAAGTTGTTTTCGGCTATATATTATTGATAAGTATAGCTGTATGTTCTGTTGCTTACACTTATCGGATTGTGCAGCAAGTGGCCGGAGAAGAGCAGCCAGACAGTACTTCAAGGCGTAAAGTCTATTATGTTACGAATACTTTGTCTCTTTTGTATGAAAGTGAAGCTTTGGGACAACTGGTGGGAATACCGGATAATGATTTGACGCATTTTAACCGAACACTTAACAAAGCCCATCAGAATATGGATACGTTGCGTGTGCTGATATCGGATTTGCAACAACAAGCAAAAATAGATTCAATAGATATGATGTTGGAGCAGAAACGCCGGAATACTCTCAATCTGTTGGAAACCTGGAATGAAGCTAATGCAGAACGTCTATATACTGAAAATATAGAAAAAGTAATAGCCATACAAGATACTGTGGAAGAACGGGTTGAGTTGCAGGATCGGATTCATATAAAAAAAGATACAGTTGTGATTCCTCAGAAACGCCGGGGCTTTTTTCGACGTCTGGCTGAGGCTTTTTCTCCTTCTAAACAAGATACGAACATCGTAGTGAATACTACGCGCGAGATTGTATCGGATACACTTTTAAATGCTTTTAGTCCATCTGATACGATTGTAAGTGTATTAAAAAGCATACAGGATAGTGTAGCCGGGCAACGTAAACAATTAATAGATCTTTTAATGGTGCGTGCTGCGAACTTGCGTTATAACAATAGCGTGATAACTAGTAAGATAAATCAAATGTTACGCGATATTGAAGAGGAAGAGGTTAACGCTTCTCTTGGGCGGATGACTAAAAAACAGGATTTGCTTCGTGAAACTTCCCATTTAATCGCAGGCATAGCTATTATTTCGGTTATTATTGCAGTACTATTTTTATTCTTTATCGGTCGCGATATTTCACGTAGCCAGTATTATCGTTTGCAGTTGGAAAAGGCGAAACAATACGCTGAAAATCTTTTGCGCAGCCGCGAGAAATTAATGTTGACAATCAGCCATGATATACGTGCTCCGCTTTCATCCATAATAGGTTATATTCAATTGTTATTGAATTTGCATCCGGATGAACGTCAAAGGTATTATCTGGAAAATATGACTGGTTCTTCCAATCATATTTTGTCATTAGTAAACGATTTACTGGATTTTCATCGGTTGGAATCCGGGCGAATGGAGATACATCGTGTTCCATTTAATGTAGCCACACTATTTAATGAGATATATACGAGTTTCAAGCCTCTGGCAGATGCGAAAAAATTGCAATTTGTCATGAACCTGAAAGACCGGTTTATGGATAAAGCTTATGTAGGAGATCCTATCCGTATACGTCAAATAATTGGTAATCTTTTGTCCAATGCCATTAAATTTACTCAAGAGGGGCGGGTTGTGATGGTTGTCTCTATTAATGAAAATGAGGCGGTTTATCAGCTTTCTGTCATAGTTTGTGATTCGGGACCGGGTATACCCACGGAGGAACAAGGCCGTATTTTTGGCGAATTTACCCGTTTGCCGGAAACGGATGAGGAAGAAGGGTTTGGTTTGGGGTTATCAATTACCCATAAACTTATATCATTAATGGGTGGAGAATTATCATTACAAAGTACATTGGGGGAAGGAAGTGATTTTACTGTGATTTTACCACTTTCTTTATCGGATATACCTGTTCAATCTCCAACTCAGGAACGGGAGAATGGTAATGTTGTTCATACTTTTGATAAACGGGATATCTGTTGTCTTCTTGTAGATGACGATCCTTTACAGCTAGCTTTGACAGAAGAACTTTTGAAACAAAGCCATGTAAAAGTAGTATGCTGTACAAATCCGCATTCGGTACCTGAGTTATTGAAAAATACTTTTTTTGATGCAATAATTACGGATATTCAAATGCCTGGTATGGATGGTTTCCATTTGTTGGACATGATACGGACTTCGGGCATACAAGGTACGGAAAAAGTACCTGTTATTGCTCTTTCTGCGAGTGTGTCAAAAGAACATGATCATTATTTGGATGCAGGGTTTACGGCTTTTCTTAATAAGCCGTTTACAGCTACACAGTTAATATCTTTGTTGAATAAGTTGTTGACTATAAATCTTGAAGTAAAGACGG
Organism: Parabacteroides chinchillae; assembly: GCF_900108035.1. Lineage (GTDB taxonomy): Bacteria > Bacteroidota > Bacteroidia > Bacteroidales > Tannerellaceae > Parabacteroides > Parabacteroides chinchillae. Next base: position 259,535 of record NZ_FNVS01000001.1, on the reverse strand, counting down.
AATTGAACTTTTCGTCATTAACAGCATTTGCAGGAGAGGATAAAGAAGCATCGGCTTCTATTCTTCATACGTTTTCGGAGGAAACGAATAAAAGCATAGTACTTTTGCAAGAAGCAAAATCTAAACATAATAGGGAGGAAGTAGCACGATTGTCTCATAAATTAATACCTCTTTTTACGATGTTAGGCGCTAATACATTGGTTCAGCAGCTAAGGTTGCTTGAAAAAAACGATGAAGAGTTGTCTGATACCGGTTGGATGCATTTGTTGTCCGAAGTTATAGAGCAGGCTGTTGTTATAGTAAAACAGGTAACAGGAAATTAGAATTTGATGTATCCTAATTTGGTATATTTTATGCCTCGTATTTCAATATGTTTTAAGATTCTTGCTGACAATAAATGTATTTTTTCTTCCACTTTGTATGCATGGGTATAACAACTTAAAACACGTGATTCGAAACTGTGCTCTTTTGCTTTGTATGTAAACAGGAATAAATTTTTATCTGTGTCTATAGCAGTAATAAGTTGATCTACGTAAAAATAAGTACTCCCGTTCTCTATCCTTGTTTTATAAGGGTCATCTTCAATCCGTACTTTTGTTATTGTCAGATTTAGGTTGGTGAGCTTATCACCAGGAGTTCCAACAAAAGAACTTATTGGCGTTTTGTATTTTTTGCGGGTATATAAATCTATATATATCTGGCTATAAGTGACAGCTATCTCTTTAAATCTATGTTCACTTTTTGTCTGTGCCTCATATTTATCGGCAAGCCAGCATACATACCGTGGATCTATTGTGTAAATATCCTGTAAGTGATGCCCTCTGTATTTTCCGAAAGAAATAATGTCATCGCCATGGCTAAAAAAAGAATCTGTTTTGTCGGTTATGTATAGCGGTAAAAAGGAGTTTGCCACCATGTGAATAGCTTTGTTTATTGAACTGATTGCATTTAATTCTAAATTGGAAATATATACGGATGGATGGTGAACAGCATTAAGATTAAAAAACCAAAGCGTGTAATAAAGTGTTTTATTATTAGGAACAAGAATATAATAACAACTTTTGTCGGTTATTTTTCCTTTGTTGAATGTCTCTAATTTGTCAAATATGAGTTTTTCAACCTCTTTGGATATGTCTGGTAATTTAGTATTCATCTTATCGTCTAAGATAAGACTTTTTTGCTAATAAGTCAAACAGGAGTTAAAACTAAAAAATAATAAGAGTGAACAAAATGTGTGATAGCAGGTGTGGATAAATTCTACAATTGTGGAAGGGTATTCTACATAAATAAGAAAAGAATTTTTATGTAAGGAAACATTATATGCTACTTATCTGTTCATAGATAGTATTTTATGGATTTAAAGGCGTGCTTTTGGCAGACTTTGGCACGAAATTGGAATTGATTTAACTGAAATCGAAAATTGGCGTTTCTACATTTAAACCGTTATAAACAAAAGATTCGCAAGTCCGAATATTCTATTAAGTCTGTAAAATGAAAGGGCATTCCATATTGGATGCCCTTTTTGTTTGTCTTTTCAAAATTCCTTTAATACCTTTGTGTAACATTTAAAACGTATAATTATGCCATCAATCCTTATAGTTGAAGATGATATAACTTTCTCCCTGATGCTGACGACATGGCTTGGCAAAAAAGGTTTTGAAACGGCAAGTGCGGCATCTGTTTCGGAAGCAAGGCAAAAAATAGAAGGTGGTAAATATGACCTTGTTGTATCAGATTTGCGTTTGCCGGATGAGGATGGTATTTCATTATTAAGATGGTTGAAAGGGAAATATCCCGTATTACCTTTGATCATGATGACTAGTTATGCGGAGATTCAAACTGCTGTACAGGCTATGAAATTAGGAGCGGCAGATTATATAGCAAAACCTCTGAACCCGGAAGATTTATTAAATAAAATAAATGAGGTATTCAAATCTTCTGGAAATAAGACGATAGAACCGCCTGTTGTTAAATCTGTTAATGAATCTCAGAGTTCTTTATATATAGAAGGACAAAGTTTGGCTTCACAACAAATGTATGAACATATTCGTTTGGTTGCCCCTACGGATATGTCTGTATTGATAATGGGAGCAAGCGGTACAGGCAAAGAGCATATAGCACGTCGTATTCATGAGCAGAGCAACCATAGTAAAGCTCCATTTATAGCGGTGGATTGTGGAGCTATTCCAAAAGAATTGGCAGTCTCAGAATTTTTCGGACATGTGAAAGGCTCATTTACCGGAGCAATAGAAAATAAGACGGGTGCTTTCGTTGCGGCACAAGGGGGTACGATATTTTTGGATGAAATAGGAAATTTATCTTATGAAGTTCAGATACAATTATTACGTGCTCTTCAGGAAAGAAAAGTGAAGCCTATTGGCAGTAATCAGGAAATAGCTATAAATGTACGCCTTATTTCTGCTACTAATGAAAATTTGCGCCAGGCTATAGATAAAGGGGATTTTCGTGAAGATCTTTATCACCGTATAAATGAATTTACTATCCGGATTCCGGATTTAAAAGAAAGAAAAGAAGATTTATTGTTATATGCAAATCATTTTCTTGATTTGGCAAATAATGAATTGAATAAAAATATAATCGGATTTGATAGTGCTACTTTGCATTTATTCCAAACTTATTCATGGCCGGGTAATTTGCGCCAGATGAAGAATGTTATTAAATATGCAACTTTGCTTGCGGCCGGCCGCTACATTACATGTGCGGAGTTGCCGGAGGAATTAAAAATTCCGGAACAGTCTTTTTCTAATATTCAATTGAAAAATGAAACGCATGAAAGGGATTTAATTAAAAAAGCATTGATAGAAGCCGGATATAATAAAACACGTGCTGCCCAGTTATTGGGAATTGATAGAAAGACTCTCTATAATAAACTGAAACTTTATCAATTGGATTAATTTTTAAGAATAATGTTTTTTTGTAAATTTAATAAATCTATAATAAACATATTGCGTTGCGTATTTTCTGATCTCCTTTGTTTTTTATATGATATAATCTGTTTTTCTTAATTGTGAATAAATGTTATAAGTATTGATTTCCTTTGTTTTTTGTATGCATCGATAGTTTTTATTCTACTATATTTGCAGCGAGGGTAAATATAATAAAATGTTTGATTATGAAGTGCATATTAAAAAAGAGGGCGATCTTTTTCATTCCTGTACTGATGATACTGTTTTTTGCATGTACAAAAGACGTATATGAAGGTGAAGATCCTAAAAAACCGGATTCAGGTAATACTAGTGGCATTCCTGATGATTTTGATTTTACAACTGTAAAAAAAGCGAAATTGACTGTAGATGTAAATGATCAGTTCAATGGGAAATATTTTTATGTTGTGGAGGTATATGATGCAAATCCTTTTGCATCAAAAAGTGCTAATCTGTTAGGGAAAGGAGTTGGTAAAAAAGATGCTCCTTTTGTTGTGGATTTAATCTATCCTCTTATTTTAAAAAACGTATATGTAAAGCAAACAGATCCTCTTCAACGTGAGAGCGTGAAAGCTTGTGATGCGACAGTTGACGTAATAAATTGTACATTTGGCTCTGTTGCTGCAACAAAAAGCCTGTCTGATACTAATTTGCGTAGCGGAACAGTTTTATCTGCTTCAGATTATCCTTTGCCTGCTGATTATACGGATTTATCTGACGTATCTGATGGTTATCAGTTACAAAATGGAAATTATTATATTCCGGAAGGTGTCTTATTAAATGCTAGTAAACTAAAATCATATTGGGCAGGAAATTCAGCTTTATATGTTGCCGGGACAGTAACTTTAACCAATTGGTATATGGCCAATAATGATAAAATTATTGTTTTACCTGGAGGAAAAGTTATTATAAATAGTATGTCTGGAGGGACAATTGGCCAGTCGAATACTATGGTTGCTGTGCATGGCTCTACTGCTTCTAAGTCGGAAGGCAGTATAGAATTTACATCAGGAAGCATTCAAGTTGATCCTGGTGCTACTATAATTAATGATGGTACTTTGATCGCAAAAACCTTAAAAATCAACGGAAAGGTTATTAATAATGGTACCATGGAGATTACAAAAAATGGAAGTGGTGGAAATTTTGATCAATTATTGCGTAACGCGTCATTGGTAATGGCAGGTAGTACTTCTTATTTTGAAAATAATGGGCATTGTTCATCAGCAACTTTTGGGTCTGTTCAGGGAGCTATACTGATTAATAGTTGCAGCTTGGATATAGAAAATAAAATGTATTGTGATGGTACGGATATTGAATTGGTAGACGGTAGTTTGTTTAAATGTGACGAATTTAAAGGTAATGGTCTTAACGTCAATATGTTTGGCTCTGCTGTTGTGAAAATTGAAAAATCAGCGACTTTTGTATGGAATAATAAAATAATCGGACATAATGTTGATCAATTTATACCTACAATAATGATGAAATCATATATTGGGGGAAGTGGTGAAGGTTCCGCCTTTTTTGGTGGAATATTAAATTTGATTTGTTTATCTGATTTTTCGGGAGATTGTAAAATGGAACAAGGGGTGACTTTATCACGTGTTCCTGTTAATGCAGTAGCTCCGACAACTTGTAATGATGACGGAATAGAAGAAAACCCGGGAAGCGGAACACCTTCCGATCCGAAGTTTCCAATAGAAGTTGCTCTTTCTACATATTATATTTTTGCTATGGAAGATGGCTGGCCAGGGAATAGCGACTATGATATGAATGATTTGGTTTTAGGTGTGAAAAACTTTATTTATTCTCAAGATAAGGATAACAATGTCGTTTCGATGGAAATTAATTTAGACATGAGAGCTTTGGGGGCTACTAAAAAGTTAGGGGCTGGTGTGCAATTGGATAAAGTAATCCCATCTTCGATTAAAAGTGTAACTAGGACTGCATTGAATGATATTTCTGTAAATAATTATTTTGTTTCTTCCGGAAATGGGGTTGAAGGCTCATCATATGCCGTAATTCCGTTGTTTGGTAATGCGCATGCTGCATTTGGAGTGCCAAACGGACAAATAACAAATACATATAAAGGTGCGGATGCGGTTGTTTCTGGAAACATTCTATGTAAAATAGATTTTACGGCACCGGTAGCTATGGAGAACGTAAATGTAAATGCGTTGAATTTCTTTATTGTGAATGGAGGTGATTCGAACAACAGATCAGAAGTGCATTTAGCAGGTCGGATTCCAACAGAAAAGGTGAAAGGTGATACTAATGGATATAAGTCGGATGATAACATGATGTGGGGCTTTATGATTCCATACGATGATTTTAAATATCCATTGGAAGGTATAAATATTATGGAGGCTTATCCTACGTTTGCAAATTGGTGCAAATCCGGAGGGACACAGGATACTGATTGGTATAAACATCCGGTGGATGATAAAGTATTCACTGAATAAATAAAAAAGGTTTCGGAAGCAATCTCCGAAACCTTTTTTATTTATTTAATCAAGCATTAAACTGATAAATGCTTTTTTGTCAGGATAATCCAACAAATGCTGTGTTAATGTTTGAATGTCCATATTCTCTAAATCACTTTTAGATAAAGGACTATGAGGGTGTTTGGAATGCCAGTGATGTATAAGTCGTTTTGTATCTATTACTTTAGCCATACCTTTGGGCATTGTACTGGGAGGAGTTGGTGATATTTCGCAGATTGCTTGATTTACATTGTTTTGTAATGTGGCTTCCTGAAGTAAAAGAGCTTTTATATCTTCATTGTCATACATCAACTCTTTTGCGTAAATATTTTTTTGTCCGTTTGAGTCTATAAATAAATGAAGGAAGATCATACCTACAGGTTGTTCGTTTTCATTGAGTGCCGTAAGCATTTGTCCTCCATTAAGTGCCAGGTCACGAAGAATAGTTACAAAATCGTCATAAGTATGTAATACGCAGCATGTACGCTCCCTGAGTTTTTTATCGAAGTATTTATACAATGTGTTCATTGAATCGACCTCAGGAGGAACTACTGTTAATAATGGCTTTTGAACGACTATTTGAGGACGGATATAGGTTTCTGTTGTATAATCGAAGGCCTCGATGTAACCCTGTTCACGGTAGTAATTGAATAACCTTGTGTTTGCAGGTATTAATGCAGTTATTGCAACATCCCGTTTTTTCATTTCTTCAAAAGCTTCTTGTAGCAATTGTTTCATTAATCCTTGACCACGTTGTTCAGGAACTGTACATGCACCTGATATATATGCTACCGAAATTTCGGTACCAAAGTAGGTCATTGTGTATGGGAGCATTTGTAATGCAGAAACAATTTGTCCGTTTCTTTCGATTGTTAGCGTATTATCATCTTGATATACGCGATCAAAATAAAGGTCTATAAATGCTTCGGAATCACCGAAACATGTTCTCCATAAATCTTTTACTTGTTGTTTTTTGTTCATAACGCTATTATTTTAGTATTGGTTTTTTTATAGCGGCACATTTTTCAAGTAGAATAGTAGGGTTATAAGAAAGCTTGGCTTGGCGCAGACCTGGTATACCTAAATCTTCTTCCCGGTTGACATATATATATTGTTCGGGCAGATGAGATGCAAATTCTTGATTTACTAAGGTGTATGCTCCATCATAATTTACATCAGCTTTTTCTACATGAACAGCAAATGTGTTGTGATTGACCGGTGCTCCAAAAGAAAATGCCACAATCTCTCCTGCGACACAGATGGCTCCTCCAATTAGTCCCAATTCATTGTAATGATGGAGGGCATAAGTCAGTGAACGACGTTCGTCATTTAATTCTTCGTCATCTTTCTCTGTTAGGTTGGCTTTATACCATTTGCATTCTAATTCGAGGCATTGAGGAACTATATCTGGGGTGATAGGCATATATTCATAAGAATATTGCTTTTTAAAATTATTGATATGATTGCGTTTGGATTGGTATTTTTTTCCTTTCAGAGAAGCCAAATTCTCACGAAGATATATATAGTCATAATAGTCTCGTTCAGGAATGTAATAAAAATCTTTAGGTAAAACCCTTTCTAATTCTGTTTTTGCGTCAGGAGTAATTCCTAGCATACATAGAGGATGACCGTGTTTTAGAGAATCTTCTTCTAATAGATTAATTATAGATTTTAGGTCTCCTTTACCTACTGGCATCATATATGCAATTCTACTTTTATCTTCAAGCCAGAAACGGATTAAAAGATATCCTTCTACGATAGCAAATTCGCTATTATATAGAAATCGCCAACTACACATGTTGGCGAACGAAAAATCACAGTTGCGATAATCGCTTGGAAAAGTGAATGAAGTGATAACTTCTCTGTCATCCAATGTTATAGGTTTGAAAAATATTTCCATTGTTTTGTTTGTTCTTTTTATAGTGTGCAAATATAGAACTAATAAGGATGTTTGAATGTTCAGACTTTATAAATAAACTTGATTCACTTATAAGTATTTTAGATAGTGCTTTTTTATTTGAATAATTATGAAATGCGGTATCTGATCAAAACTAATAACTATCTTTAAATGTTTATTGAGCAAATCAATTCTTTAAATGCATAATATATGGGGAATAGTATAAATAGAATATTGCCAATAGACCTATATCATATGGTTTCTGTACCTGAATTAGTACTGGAACGAGCATTAAAAATATATCATGTGAAAGATGGGAAGGGAGAGGCTTTGCCTTCTTTTGAAACAGGTACATTAGTTGTGATTTGTACCGGAGGCTCTTTTTCTTGTAAGGTAAATAAAGACGATTGTAATATAGTAAAGGGACAGGTTTTACTTGCTGCAGGTGAAGGTGTAACAAGTGTAAAATCATTTATAGAAACTAACTTTAGCGGTATAGTTGTCTTTGTCTCGGAGGAATTTTTGATTAACCGGCAACGTTTGATTATTCGGGATATTACTGAGAAAGAAATAAATGAAGCAATGACTATGCTTAACTTAATAGAGTCGCAATTGAATACTCCCAGGGAAATACGGGCTAAGGTAATTGAATCTTTGTTGAGAGCTTTAGTTATCGGTTTACAGTATTCTGTGCATGAAGAGAGAATAGAGAGGGATGATATTCCTCTTTTTTTCCATGATTTGGCTTTATTGATTAGTCGTTACCATCATTCTCCGGCTTATTTTTATGCAGAAAAATTAGGATTGAGTTCACCGGAATTTAATATGAAATGCCGTCAATATTCTCAAATGACAGCTGTGGAATGGATTGCAGATTATGTATTGTTGGAGGCAAAGGATCTACTTCGTAAAACACGTTTACGTCCGTCGCAAATTGCTATTATGCTGGGATTTTCGAACCAAGATACATTCTCCAGATGGTTTCGGCGGCTGACGGGAGAATTCCCATCCGAATGGAAATGAATAATTATAAAACAAATATATTATGAATCTACTTTTTGAAAACGCAAAAATGAAAGGGAAAATACTTCTCTGTAATACTTTGCATGAAAACAACACCGCTTTGAGAGATAAAGAATTTTATAAATTTATATGGATACTTTCTGGTGAGATTGAACTGGAAATTGATCATCAAAGGGTTATATTGAAAGCTAATCAGTTGATGTCTTTATCTCATTTGTACCGTTTGGAGTTTGTACGGATAGAAGGTGAATATATTGCTTTATTATTCAATAGTAATTTTTATTGTATACATGGAAATGATCACGAAGTTTCGTGTAATGGCTTATTGTTTCATGGATCGTCTCAAATAGTTATTTTTGACTTAAAAGAAAAAGAACGTGATAAGTTGGAAACTTTGTTAGGCATTATGCAAGTGGAGTTTGAAGATTGTGACCATTTGCAGGAAGAAATGCTTCGGGTTCTTTTAAAACGTTTTATAATTCTTTGTACCCGTATTGCTGAGAACCGTCATGGTGTAGCTCCGGAAAATGGCTCACAATTTGAAATAATCCGGAAATTTCATGTATTAGTGGATACATATTATAAAGAAAAGAAACAGGTCCAGGAATATGCAGATATGTTGAATAAATCTCCTAAAACTTTGGCTAATATATTATCTTCTTACCATCAGCCTTCAGCCATCCGTATTATACATGATCGGATTAAGGCAGAAGCTGAACGATTATTACTTTATTCCAATAAAAGTGCGAAGGAAATAGCTGTAATTTTAGGATTTGAAGATCAGGCAACTTTTAGCCGCTTCTTTAAAAAAACAACGGGCCTGAGTACTTCAAATTATCGTTCTGTCTATAAAAATAAAGCTGAGAAAGTTTTAGAATAGGAAAAATTGCAAATTATAATAGGAAAATAACCATTTCTTACGTATAGAGCAGCCGTTACTTTTGCAATAATAATATTAATACCTGAATATAAGTGATTATGAAAACAAAAGTAACAGCTTTTTACAACGAGTTTCTTCATTTAGCAGCATCTTCTAATCGTACCTTTACTTTCAGGAGCAGGCAGATTAGTGATAAAAGATATAGCTATTTTAGCCGGAGCCCTTATTCTTCTTTCTGATACGGCTCGAAGACTTTTAAAGAAATAATACGAACAATTAGGTTAAAATAAGTGTTGTTTTAATAGTTAATAATAGGAGAAAGGACGGCAATGAAAAGATATAATGCAATAATTATAGGTTTTGGTAAAGCAGGAAAAACATTAGCTGCAGAGTTTGCGTCTCGCGGATGGAGTGTTGCAATTATTGAACGTTCATCAAAAATGTATGGCGGGACTTGTATTAATATTGGTTGTATTCCGACGAAAACACTGGTACACTTGTCTAAAGTTTCGGAGTATCGGAGACCTGCTAGTTTTGATCAATATGCAGAAGAATATAAAAAAGCGGTCAAAGCTAAAAATGATTTAACTTCTTTTCTCCGTAAAGTAAATTACGAAAAATTAAATACAAAAGATAATGTAATTGTTTACACAGGTGAGGCTTCATTCCGTTCTCCTTATGAAATTTTAGTGAAGTCTTCTAAAGAAACCATACAAATTGAAGGAGAGAGAATTTTTATTAATACAGGGGCTTCGACAATTATTCCTAATATAAACGGTATAAAGGGAAATCCTTATGTTTATACAAGTACATCAATTATGGAACTGAATAAATTGCCCAAGCGTTTGGCTATTATAGGTGGAGGGTATGTAGGGTTGGAGTTTGCTTCAATGTTTACAGGATTTGGTTCAAAAGTTACTGTTTTAGAGGCAGGTGAACATTTTATTCCCCGGGAAGATAGAGACATTGCTGCGGCAGTCAAAGAAGTATTGGAAAAAAAGGGAATAAATATCCATCTGAATGCAATTGTTCAGACTATAGAGCATGATTCTAAAAAAGCATCTGTTATTTACAGGGATGCGATAACAGGCGAAACAACAAAAGTAAATGCGGATGCTATTTTATTGGCAACAGGTCGTCGTCCTAACACAAAAAGTTTGGACTTAGAGGCAGCTGGTATTAAAACAGATAGTAGAGGTGCTATAGTTGTAGACAAGCATTTACGTACAAATGTAGAGAATATCTGGGCGGTTGGAGATGTACATGGAGGACTTCAATTTACCTATTTATCTTTGGACGATTACCGGATTATCAAGGAAGAATTGTTTGGTAACGGGCATCGTAACTTGGACGATAGGCAAGCAATTGCATATTCTGTTTTTATAGACCCTCCTTTGTCCCGTGTCGGAGTAAGTGAAGAAGAAGCCTTGAAAATGGGTAAGAATATAAAAGTAGCCAGAATGCTTTCGGCTGCTAATCCCAGAAGTCGGACTCTCGGCCAGCCGGAAGGCTTATTGAAAGCGGTTGTGGATAAAGATACAGGATGTATTCTGGGGTGTACCCTTTTCTGTGCCGATTCTAGTGAAGTTATAAATATAGTGTCTTTAGCTGTGCGGACAGGTGAAAACTATACATTTCTTAGAGATAATATTTTTACTCATCCTTCAATGAGTGAAGCATTGAATGATTTGTTTTCTATGATAAATTAAAATAACAATGATATGGATAATTTTGAAAAATCTGATATTGGACTGATTGGTTTAGCCGTGATGGGTGAAAACTTGGCCCTGAATATGGAAAGTAAAGGTTTTAAAGTCTCTGTATATAACCGGACAGCTCCTGGTGAGGAAGGAGTTGTTGGCCGTTTCCTTGAAGGACGGGGGAAAGGGAAAAACTTTATAGGAGCCTTTTCTATAAAAGATTTGGTTGAGTCAGTTAGCAGACCCCGCAAAATAATGATGATGGTTAAAGCCGGTTCTCCGGTTGATGAACTGATAGTACAACTTGTTCCGTATTTATCTCCCGGCGATGTTATCATTGACGGAGGCAATTCGGATTTTCTTGATACAGAACGCCGTGTAAAGGAGGTTGAAAGTTTAGGAATGTATTTTATTGGTACCGGTATATCGGGTGGCGAAATCGGGGCATTGTATGGACCTTCTATTATGCCGGGTGGTTCGCCTGCAGCCTGGCCGTTGGTAAAAGATATCCTGCAGGCTATAGCAGCAAAATTGGATGATGGGACTCCGTGCTGCCAATGGATTGGTCCGGGTGGTTCAGGGCATTTTGTTAAGACTGTACATAATGGTATCGAATATGGAGATATGCAACTTATATCAGAGGCTTACTCGCTTTTAAAAAATCTTGCAGGATTGGATAATGAAACATTAGCACGTGTCTTTGATGAATGGAATAAAGGTGAATTGGATAGTTATCTGATTAATATTACGGCAGATATACTTCGTTATAAAGAAGGTGGTACTTATTTGTTGGATAAAATTCTTGATGTGGCAGGCCAGAAGGGAACCGGTAAATGGAGTGCCATTGCTGCTATGGACGAAAATGATCCGTTAACTTTGATTACAGCGGCTGTTTATGCACGTATGCTTTCTGCATTGCAGGATGAACGTAAAAAAGCATCGGGGCTATATCCATATGTAGGTATTCAAGAAGAAACAACTCTTTCGACAGAAGAGTTTCGTATGGCTCTTTATGCATCTAAATTGGTTTCGTATGCACAAGGATTTTCTCTCCTTCGCCGTACTTCCGAGCACTACGGGTGGAAACTGGATTATGGTACTATAGCAATGATATGGCGTAAAGGGTGTATTATTCGTTCTGTATTTTTGCAGAAGATAACGGAAGCATATCGTAAACAACCGGAGTTGGAGAATCTGTTGTTTGATGATTTTTTCCGTAGTAAAATACAAACTTCGCTTCCTGCTTGGCGTAAATCTGTATCTGAAGGTGTGATGAATGGCATCGCTTTGCCTGCTATGAGTGCTGCACTAAGTTATTTTGACGGACTGAAAACGCTTCATTCTGCTGCAAATCTTATCCAAGCGCAACGTGATTACTTTGGAGCTCATATGTATGAACGGGTGGATTGGGAAAGAGGGAAATTTTTTCACACAAACTGGACTGGTGAGGGAGGACAGACAGTTTCCGGTAGTTATAACGTTTAAAAAGAATAGTATGAAAAAGGCAGATGATCAATTATTAGTTATATTCGGAGCATCGGGTGATTTGACTGGCCGTAAGTTGCTTCCGTCCCTTTTCGAATTGCATGTTCGGGGTTTGCTTCCGAACCGTTTTTGCATTTTAGGAGCATCCAGGACTAACTATTCGGATGAGGAATATCGTACATTTGAGCGCCAGCATATTATTGATGAACAGAAAGGTAAAGAATATAGTGAAGAGCAACTTGACCAGTTCCTTGATTTTGTTTATTATTTATCGTTCGACTCTAATAATACGGATGAGTATTATAAATTGCGTGAGCGAATTGAGTTATTGCAGAGTAAGTACCAATTGCCGGATAAAATTATATATTATCTGGCAACTCCCCCGATGATGTATGAAGTGATTCCGCGATGTTTATTGGAAAGTGGATTGAATGCTTCCCAATCAACGGATGGTTGGAGACGCATCATTGTTGAAAAACCTTTTGGTACTAGCTTTGAATCAGCGAGAGCATTGAGCGAACATCTTCGTCATATTTTCCATGAAGAAGAAATTTATCGTATAGATCATTATTTAGGGAAAGAAACGGTACAAAATATATTAGTACTTCGTTTTTCGAACGGTATATTTGAACCACTCTGGAATCGTAATTATATAGAATCTATAGAAATTAGTGCAACAGAAACGTTGGGAGTTGAAAATCGTGGTAAATATTATGATTCAGCGGGTGCGATGCGTGATATGATTCAGAACCACCTGATGCAACTTATGTCGTTTGTTGCGATGGAATCTCCTGCCATTTTTGAACCGGAACCTATTCGGGATGAAATAGTAAAAGTATTTCGTTCTCTTCGTCCGTTTAAGCCAAAAGAAATTGATACACAAATTGTCCGGGCTCAATATAAAGGCTATCGGGAAGAAAAAAATGTTGCGCCGGATTCTACTACAGAAACTTATGTGGCTATGAAATTTTTTATTGACAATTGGCGTTGGAGTGGAGTTCCGTTCTATTTTGTAACAGGGAAAGAGATGCCGGAGAAAAAATCGGAAATCGTCATTCATTTTAAATCAACTCCGCATAAATTGTTTGTGGGACAATGTTCGGGAGGTTCGTGCAATAAGCTTACAATTCGGATTCAACCGGATGAAAGTATTTCTTTGAAATTCGGATTAAAGATGCCCGGCGCAGGTTTTGAAGTGAAACAGGTTGGTATGGATTTTCGTTATGATTCACTTTCTAAGACTTATCTTCCGGATGCATATGAACGTCTTTTGTTGGATGCAATGTTAGGCGATAGCACATTATATGCACGTAGTGATGCTTTGGAAACCAGTTGGAAATTTATAGATCCAATTCTTCATCACTGGAAAGAGGAAGGTGAGAAGAACTTATTTTATTATCAGCCGGGAGAAAATGGCCCGTTCCAGAAAATAATGTTGGGAATGGTGGAAAAGCCTTGTTCCTGTAAAAGTAAATAAAGAGAATATATGAAAATAGAATATTGTAAAGATTCAAAAACAGCGCTTCGTATTATGACTGAGCATTTGACTCAGCTAATGCAGGAAAAAGGTTTAGAGCCGTTTAATCTGGCGTTGTCGGGAGGGGAAACTGCAAAACAAATGTTTTCCCTTTGGGTAGAAGAATATAGAGATAAAATTGATTGGAATGCACTTCGCTTTTTCTGGGTAGACGAACGGTGTGTTCCCGCTTCAGATTCTGATAGTAATTATGGACAGGCAAATCGTTTGTTGTTTAAACCTCTGCACATTCCGGAAGAACATATTCATCGTATTAAAGGAGAGAAAGAACCAGGGGCAGAAGCTATGCGTTATTCGTGGGAAGTAAAAGAATATCTGCCGTTATTTAACTTGATGCCTACTTTTGATTGTATTATATTAGGCATAGGAAATGATGCACATACAGCTTCTATTTTTCCTAATACAATGGAACTATTGTCAGATAGCCGTAGTTATACAGTTTCTCAGCATCCAGCCAGTCATCAGTTTCGTATTACTATGACAGGTACCCTTATTCTTAATAATTCACCTTTGTTGATACCCGTTTTCGGAGAAGATAAGAAGGCTGTAATAGAGCATTTGGCAGATCGTTTTTCTCCATCAAACGATACACCTGCTGCATATATTTTATCACATGCAGTAGATGCAACGGTATATACTACAGAATAGGATGCTGATGTGTGGAATCTTATTCTGGCTTCTTTGTAATCATGTTTTAACCAGATAGTCCATTATATAATAATGGGCTTATTATGTTATTGTTAATTGTAACCTTAGTTTCTGTTTTTTGTTTTTAGCTAAAATGACTAATATAAGCTAATATTTGAATATATCATTTTTGTGTTTTCCTCTGTTTATTTTTCACATGGTTTTTTATATTAATTAGTTATGGAGAATAAATTTACAATAGGAGCAAATGTTAGCCGTAAAGGTTTTGTATGGTTTGCCGACCAGTTAATAGAGGAAAAAAAGAAAACTGGTCATTTAGGTTTAGTACGGGTTTATCAAAGTAGTTTGAAGTCTTTAATCCTTTTTGTGGGGAATACATGGATTCCTTTTCATATATTGAATCATGAATTTATTAGAGATTATGTAGAGTGGCTTGAAAATAGAGGGATAAGTCGTAATACAGTACATTTTTATTTACGGAACATAAGAGCTATTTATAATCGGGCACAGTCTTTGGGATGTATATCTTCGCGTAAAAATCCTTTTGAAGGTTTTTCATTTACTCCACAACCAACAGTTAAACGCTCTCTTAGCAAGAATAAATTACGGAAAATATTGGATTTGAATTTAGTATTTGGAACTCCAGTTGCCTTAACAAGAGATATGTTTATGTTTAGTTTTTATTCATGTGGTATGGGATACGCCGATATGGCTTATTTACGCCATTCAAATATACATGAGAATATGATCCGTTATCAACGCGTCAAAACGAAGAGAGAGGTCGTTATATTTCTGGAATCTCCAATGTTGCATTTAATTGACAGATATCGCCGGGAAGATAGTGATTATGTTTGGCCAATCTTGTTGGATGATGCATCACTTGAAGAAAATTATCAACGTTATCGTAGTGGCCTCACTGCGTATAACCGGAATCTGGCACGTATAGGGGAAAAGTTAGATATACAGGGACTCAGTTCGTACGTAGCCCGCCATACGTGGGCAACAGTCGCCCGTAATAATTTAATGCCGACAGCGATTATTAGTACGTGTTTGGGGCATGCCAGTGAACGAACAACGCAAATTTACTTAGATTCTTTTAATTCTTCTTTGATACGACGTATAAATAAAAAGGTAATTGAACTATAAATCCAGGTTTTATTCAAATAGAATGATTAAAAAAACAAAACACTCCAGATTTTAAATTGCTCTTGAAATTCATGTTGTGTCTCAAAATAAAACAATGTGCATCTATTATCAATAGGTGCACATTGTTTTATTATTTGTAAATACCGTCACAAAAATAGTGAAAATAAAAATACCAAAACACTTATAATTCACCGATGAAACATAATTTAACGATCAATAATACTGACGAGTTAGCCTATTTTAACAATGGCATTATTTTACAATTAATCTAAAAGAAGGTTATAGATGTGTTGTATATAGTTGAAATACAAATATGTAGTGTCTTATGTGCACCTATTGATAATAGATGCACAATTAAACTTAGAAGCTTAAGTAGTGAAAAAAGTTCTGAACATATTGTTATTCTGTATATTGTTAGGGGTAAATGAAGTGTTGGCACAGAATTATTTACCTGCTAATTCTTATTTGTTTTCTTTTCCAGAAAATCAGAATTTTTTACTAGTCGATTATGGGGATAATGCGTTTGCTTTGCAATGTATGAACGAAGATCTTCTTTCCGCCCGTTCAAAATTATTGGATAATAAATCTCATATTTTAATTGTTGCTCATGTCAGCGCTTATGATTATGCCGAAGGAACTGTTATTAATGAAGCTTCACTTCGTGCAAGTCGTATACGTGCATATGTTAAATCCAAATTGAATATTCCTCATGAATGCGTGGCTTTCTACATTGATAAGAGTGGAACATACAGGGATAGGGTAGATGTATATTTAGTAGGATCACCTCTTCCGTGGTTTGTTAATCAGGAAATCTGCTATAGTGAAAGTCTATATCCTGTTGCTGTTAAAGATGCTATTAAACGATACGGAAGTGTTCCTTATGTTGATTTCTATTCACGGGGTTCTTCAAATGGAGAAAGTCGTATCATTTATGTTATTACGGACGAATTGTTTGATGACTCGGAGCTAGAAGACTATCGTTTGCTTATTAAAAATAAACCATCTGTTTCTGTTACCGGAAGAGTGATAACAGAAAATGGGACTCCGGTACTCAAAACACAAACGGTAAAACCGGCAGTTAAATCAACTACCCCGTCTGTTGTACAGAAAGAATTACAGACTGCACATTATGTCTTTCCTTTAAAATTTGCAGTAAAAACGAATTTACTGCCTTGGTTTAAAATTGTTTCTTCTCTTGAATTGGGCAATGGAAATACAGGGATTCAGATAGGTTCTTTTATGCCAAACCTGGAATTAGAATACTATTTTGCTGATAGATGGTCGATTGCTTTGGCCGGTAAATATGCAGACTTTTCGTATAAGGGAAAGGATGATAATAAATGGTCCGTATCAGATATTACATTATCGCCTAAAGTGTGGCCGATTGAAAAAGGCTCTTTTAGTGGGCTTAGTGTTGGATTGTTTGGACAGTATGGTGATTTTGATATACGGGGGGAGAAAATTAGTGTGGATGGATTGTATGGTCGTACCGGACGTTTTTGGACAGCAGGTGCTTCAATCGGTTATTTAATTCCTGTTTATTCCGGTTTTTGTATGGAAGCGGAGTTGCAGACCGGATATCGTTCTGTCTTTAATGGAAAGAAATACAGGTATGACGAAATAGATAATAAAAATTATTTGGAGACTCGTTTTTCGTCTACCGGATTTATGGTTGGGCTCAAAATAAGTGTATTGTATCGTTTTGGATTTTAAAGGAAAGAGTATGGTGAAATGTAAATATACACAAGTCCTATGTTTGGCCGGAATCATTGCTTTAGTTGCCGGATTATCAGCCTGCGTATATCGTTCTACAGACGAAGACTGGGATCGTAATGGAAAGGTTCGTTTGATATTGAATTGGAAAACGAAGGATAAACCCTCGGACATGATCTATTATTTTTATAAGGAAGGCTCTTCTGTTCCTATTCTTAGGTATGGCAAATCTTCCGGATATGAAGGTACTCTGCCTGCCGGAATTTATCAGGTTGCCGTTTGCAACCCTGATGGTGCGAATATAGATTTAGATATGGATAATGGCTACGATGCTGCCCGTGCAGTTGCTCGTCCTGTTTCTTCTTTGAAAGCTACGGTGTCGCATGTTGCCCAGCCTATGAATTTGTATGGTACAGGTGAGGGAAAACTTGACGTTAGCGGCCCCGATTGTAGCACCAATGAATTATATCCGGCTTGTTTGGTTAAGCAAGTGGAGTTGAATATTAAAATAATTGGTTTGGATGGTATCAGGAAGATAGATGGTTTTATTAATGGTGTTTCTCCTGAAATACATATTCCTACGGGGAAAGCTCTTTTTGACCGTGTGGCTTCTGTCAGATTTACTCCGGAACAGATTGCAGGTGATGTATATGCTACATCGCTTAATTTATTTGGTTTTTGTTGCGGAGGTGAAGGTGAACGTGCGGAGTTGTTTCTTAACGTTACCAAGAAGGATGGTAATGCTTTTACTTCATCAACAGATATAAGCGATCAGGTGAATGACGCTTTTAATGAAAGTTTATCCACTTATATAGTATTGGATTTGGAGATTTCGCCGGATAAAATAGATGGGATAAAGATAGAATTGACCGACTGGCATAAAGGGGTTGCCGGGGTTGAAACCTATGAGTAGTATATAGAAATTACGTAAGGGTATGAAATTTGTATTGTGTTTTTATCGTCTGTTAGCTCTGATTGTATTATTTATTTATACAGGAACGGGGTGTTCGTCGGAAAAAGATGATTTTTCCGGACGGCGCGAAATTGTTTTACAATCACAGCTAGGTTATGCAGGTAGCGATAATTATGAAAATATAATAGATGATTCTGTCTTTTTTGCGAAAGGTGTCGAATCAAAAAACTATACAGAAGTCTGGAGTGCTGCCATGCAATCAGTCGGCCGTGTCGTTTTTGCAGAACCGCGTTATTATCCCGAAGATAATAGTCAAGTATACTTATGTGGTTTTATACCATCGGCTGAGCTGTCGGATAATAATCAAGTTTCATATATACTAGACGGACAGCAAGATATTATGTTGTCGGAAGAACAGGCAGGAAGCATGAACGATATGTTCTGGCAGGATGAAAAACGTTTCGATTTCATTCATTTGCTTACACAGTTACGTTTTCAGATTCGTTGTGATGCCGAGGGTGCTTTACGGAATTTATCCCTTAAATCAATTATAGTAGAAGGTACACAAGCAGAAGCAACTTTGTCTCTTACAGATAAATCTCTCCAATTTACAGGTCCAAAAAAAGACATTATAGGATATGACTATACAGATGGTGATGTCGTTTTGCTGGGTACGGATAATGTATCTGTCCCTGGTGTGGTAATGATCCAGCCCAATGTACCTGTCTATATTTCTGTAATCTTGCAGACGTCTGTTGGCAATGAAACAAGGTTTGAGCATTTGCCTGTGGTTTTTGAAGAAGAGGGAGGAATGTCTTTGGCAGGAACTTCATATCTCTTATCAATAAATGTACATACGAAAGGAGTCATTGAATTGTCTTCGATAGTTGCCAATTGGATAAGGGGTAGTAATGGAATGGGAGTTATAGAGTGAATATAAATTATAAGTATTATGAAACAAAGTTGGATTTGTTCGGCATTATTGGCCGTAACGATGTGTGGTTGCTCATCTGATGATGGAATGACCGGTAATGGTAGTGATGCGGAAATCAAAATTGGTGCCACTGTATATGGAACAATTACAAAAGCTCCAGTCACAACAGGTGATGAGTTTACTGTTGCCATTACTGCTTTTGAAGCTACAAGTGAACCAACAGACTGGACTGTAGCTCCAAGTTGGCAAAATTCGGTAACACTGACGGCTGCCGAAACTTCAGCAGGAGATAAAGTGCCGTTAAATACTTCCAAGACATATCCGACAAATGGAAATGTTTATATGGCAGCTTGGCATCCTAATATTGCTTCTGTGAGTGGTGTCGTAACCTTTAAGAAAACTGGAACGGAAGACATTATGTGGGGTGGAATAGTGAATGGAAGTAAAATGAAACCGGTTGGAGCTTTTGCTTTTACGCACGCATTAACTCAATTGGTTTTTCAGGTACAGGCGTCTGAGGCGTATATGGAAGATAGCCCTAAAGCAGTAAAAGCCATAAAGGTACAAGGTGCACAGTATGCACAATCCATGAATATTAAAGATGGTGGAATTACTTATGCCACTGCAGCAGAAGTTCCTGTACCCGGTGCTCCCGAAACACCGCTGGCATTAACTACTACGTTGGTTAAGTTTGGTGAACCGTTAATGATAAATACATTAGACGGAGTAAAAGTAAAGATCACGTATGGCGATGATACCATAAGCAAAGAAATTACTATTAAAAACACAAAGGATCAGCAACCATTGAAAGCATTGGCAGGCAATTCACATCTTATTTCTTTAGTATTCCAGAAGAGTGGTGAAGTTACAATTGAAGGAACTGCCTCTGTTGCTCCTTGGAAACCAGGTGCGGAAGGCTCAGGTACAGTTGAATAATAATTATTAATATAAAATAGAACGTTATGAAAACAAACAAGTATTTATTAGTGGGTATGTTGGCTGTATGTGGTTTATGCAGTTGCTCAAATGATGAAGAACCGATTGATAACGGAACAGCAAAAAATATTGAATTAAGTGCAGGTATTAGTACAACTACCCGTGCTGTGATTGACGCCGATTATAGTAAAGATTTGAATGTATCTTTCGGACGCTTGGATAATCCTTCTTCGAACACTACATGGGCAGTGGCTATTGATGCTGTTCGTGCCGGAGGTAGCGGAAATACTTCAGTAACATTCGGAACAACACAAACATATTCAGTATCTAATGGAGAGTCTGCATTAATTGGGTTCTATCCCCAGGCTAGTTTCGCTACTACATCTAATCCTGCAAAGGTTTCTTATACGATAACGGGAGATGAAGACATTATGGCTACCGACGTACAAAAGGGTGTTGCTAATAATCCTTTTCAGCCATTTACCTTTCAGCATTTGCTAACACAATTGCAATTCAAATGTGTGGGTTCTAGTGAAGCAGTTGCAAAATGGTCTGCTATTACTTCCATCATAGTGAAAGCGGTGCCTACAGCATTAGAACTTTCTATCGATAAAACAAGCGGCGCTTCTTTAGCACCTGCTGCAGCTCCGGTAAATGCAGATTTAGCTGTATTGAATTGTCCTGCGGCTGTTACACTTTCTACGGAAACAAATCCTAAGACCGGTTATTTGATGCTATATCCTACGTCGGGTATGGGAACAGCAGCTTCGGCTATTACATTGGAAGTGAAAGCTACTTATGACGGTATGGAGAAAACATTAACAGTACCTATCAATAATATAGCAGATGGAGTTAAAGCCAGTCAATCTCACATGATTACCCTGAACTTTACTGTAACGGGAGAAATTACCGTAGAAGCCGGTATAGCCGAATGGATACCTGGTAACAGCGGAGGTTCTTCTGTTGTTCCAAACTAATGTTTTTAAATGTAGCAGGAGATGAAGATTTTACTAACGACAGTGACCGCGATGTTCCTTTGGGGATGTATGTCTTGTTCGGATGGAAAGGATGATCCGATTCCTGTTCCGATGGAGGTGCATTTGGAAGGGGCTATTGGCTCTGCAACCCGTACAGTGATAAACTCCGGCTATGAAAAGGACTTGGATGTATGCTTTGCCCGTCAGGACGAGACGTCGAAAGGAGCTGCTGTGTATGGGAGCTGGAACATTTGTCTGGCTAAGCGGACAAATGGAAACGGACGCAGGCCGATTGTTTTTGCAGAATCCCAGTTATATCCGATACAGGGAGAGAATACTCGCCTGCATGGTTACTATCCGGCGGATAATGGGAAAGCGACATTAGTTAACGGAGGTGTACAATTTTCAGTAGACGGAACTACCGATATAATGGCTACGGGACTTTTGACGGGTAGTATGGATGCTCCTGTTACCTTGTGTACATTCCGCCATTTGCTTACGCAGTTACAATTTGTTTGTTACAGTTCTCATCCCGATAAATGGGGAAGTATAAAGAACATTGAAATTGTGGGAGTCCATACTAAGCAGGAGCTAGATCTTGTGTTGGTATTTCCTTCGCTGTCTAATGTTTCGTCGAATGGTGATGTACGGGATTTAACAGTTCAGGATATTCGGGATTTGCCAATTCCGGAAGTAACAGATCCCGGGAATGCTTTGCCGGATGCCCAAGGATATGTCTTGTTGCCTGTGCAGCCTGTCGACGGTACAAAAGAGCATCCGCTTTACGTCCGTATAACTACAACGAAAGACGGAAGAGGAAATGAAGTTCTTACAACATCCGATGTTTGTTTGTCGGTAGAAGGAGGTTTCCAGACAGGCAAAAGACATTTGATAACACTTTCCTTTACTGATGGAAATAGCATAGATGCTGTTTCTGTAGGTGTGGAACCCTGGACAGATATGGATCAGGAAGAAATACCTGTATGAGGAGAGAGTGAGCGAAGCGAACTAAACGAGAAATTAATATAAATCAGGTACTCCGTAAAGAGGACCATAAAAACAAATGGATATGAAGAACATTATGAGAGTTGGCGCCTTTGCGGTTGCCATGTTTACAGCAGTAAGCTGTTCTGAAAATGAAACGGATATTCCGCAGCCGGATAATAATGGACAGGTTGCATTAGGAGTAACCACCAATCTGAAAGTAGATGCCGGAACGAAGTCTGTTACGCGCTCTGTTGTAGTAGGCAATAAGATTACCTATAACAAAGACAATTATGCTAATAACGATTCTGTGCCGGGCATAGGTATTGCAATCTTGAACAAAGCCAAGAATGCTTGGTACTCACCGGATGGCTCTAACCATACTGCTTATGCCACTTCTCATCAGGTTTGGTTTGTAGGTGATGAAGCCGGAGCCAACTGGCTTTCCATATTAACGAAAGGCGCTACCCATGCAGATCAGGAGGAGACCCCTTTCTACCTGACGAAAGATGTTGGTTGCGTATATGCTTATTATCCTTATAGTGCAAATGCTCTTAGTAGCGTAATTCCTTCATCGGAAGCTGATTTGAAAGTTCCTGCTAATCTTTTGGCAACAGGCACTATCGATGCTCAATATGCTAATAATGCAGCCATGAAGTGGGATGGTGCTAAATGGGCTTCAAACGGTTCTACTAGCAGTGCTGCCCGTAAACAGAAGATCGCATCTCTTGATGAAAAAGACTATATGTATCATGACGCAACTGTTGCTGGTGGCCGTTATGTAAATAATGGACATGCCGATGGGTTCGCTGTTGTTAAACCGGATGCTGATGCAGATAACGCAAATGAAAATAATCCGGGTTGGAAGATTGGCTTGAGCATGAATCATGCGCTGTCTATGGTATCTTTCCGTGTATATGATGGTGGAAAGTTAAGCACTTCAGATGTCACTCTTAAATCGATTGTAATAAAGAACCATTCGGGTGTTGCTAATTTTCTGGGAGAAGGTACGATGTCTTTGGTTGACGGTACAATTACAACAAGTGGTAGTGCAGCAACAATCACCCGCAACATAAGCAATTACATATTGAAACGCCAGATAGAGACAGGAGATACAGAAAGCGAAAACCAATTTATAGTAGCAGGCACAGGACTGAATGCCGTAAGCGGTAAGACTGTTTCTAAGGCTGTCAGCATGTCGGTTTATCCTATCTCATTTAGTGATAATGAAATAGATGTGACAGTTACCTTAAATGACAGTAGTGACGATATGGTCTTTACTGTTACTCTTCCTGCTATGGAATGGGTAGCCGGTAGTAATTACATTTATACATTGATGGCTGGTAAGAATAAGCTGGACGTTGTTAGTGTAGATGTAACAGACTGGGTAGACGAAGAAATAAGCGAAGAAATACCTCTATAATCCTCTTTTAAGTACAAAGCCCATGAAACAGTTTTTATATAACCTGTCGCTCATTGCATTGATACTGCTGTGCTCATGTACAGAGGCGGAGACCTCTTTGGGTACAGGCCATGAAGGCGAAGGCGATAATACGGAAGAGGGAGTCCCTTTGAGTGTTAAGAATCTGGGCTTGTCAGTGGAGGTGGAATCGAGAAGCATTGTTACGGGAGTGCCTCCTGTTGCTACACCGGGTAACCCTAACCCGCTCCAAACAGTGGGACTGTTTGTTACGCAGGATAAGAACGGAATAACGTACCCGTATGATGGCAACTACAGACAGGTATTCAAGTACAATGTTTCGGCTTGGGAGCCTGATCTGGATTTCTATCCGATGCTCTATCTCTTTTCCGAAAAGGGAACGGTGTATGCCTATTCTCCTTCTGAGAAGAGCGTAAGCTTAGCTTCGGAGAATGGTACGAAAGTACCTGTCATGAGTAGCGTCTCGGTAAAGGACAAGCAGTCGTTTATATTTAGTGATGGCGGAACCGGAGCTCCGGGAGATGTAGCAACCGATGTACAATGGGAACTGGATGGTCAGGAAGACTACCTGTACGGTAAAGGCACTGCTATCGTAGACCGTTGGCATCCTCAGGTGTCGCTTACATTGAGCCATGCCCTTGCTAAAGTGAGCTTCCGTATCATCGAGTCCAACAGTGGCTCCGCCTTGTCGGAGTCGTATGTGATGTCTCTGGTACTGAAAGGGACAGGAGCTTTTAAGAAGGCTTCCAGCGCCAAGTTGAATCTGGAAACCGGCGAATTGAGCGGTTCGCTTACAGCGGTAGACCAACTTTCGTTCATCCCGGTAGGGGAACCGCGAAAGGTAGCAACCAATGTAGTTGACAGGTCAAAGGCTCCCATACAGGCATTCGGGCTGGCTATTCCGGTAACGGCAACGGGGGTGACCCTTGAGTTTACGGATGATGCCAAACGGGTGTTCACCATGAAGCCGCAAAATGATGGTTCGCCTACGACATTCAACATTAACTGGGAGAAGGGCAAGAACTATATCTACAATATCGAGATACAACCTCAGGGTATTGTGATAACAGATTTACAGGTGACCGACTGGATAGCCGGAAACGGTAACGGTGAGGACATACCTGTTGAATAAGTTGATAGTTTACAAGTGACCTGTCAACTTATAAAGGGTGGGCGGGGAGAGATACCCCTCCCATTCACAAGAGAAAAAACAAAGAGACATGATGAAACGATTCCATTTATATAAGACAATTCTTTCATGCCGTACCCTGCTGGCTACCGTTTGTTTGTTGGCTACGGGATGTACGGGCAGCATGGTAGAAGATGTCGTTCCCGACGAAGCTCAGCCGGTAGAGTTGAGCTTTAGTCGTCCTGATTTGGGATTGACGGTGGTCACAGCGGGCGGTTCATCTACGAAGGCGCAGGTACGGGCCGATGGAGACCCGACAGCTCTGCCCGAAGGTGCAACCGTACGTATTGCTGCCTATCTGATAGGACGTTTGGGTGAAACTGTGACCAACCCGGCAGACTTTTCTACTGTTACTCCCAATTTTCAGGCTACCTACGTTGTGGGGGCGGATGGTTCATTATCTCCTTGTCTGGTAGATAATGAGGGAAAGAAAATAGAAGGTACTGCAAAAGGCATGTTTGTGCGTAGTGGTAAGTACGACTTCTATGCCATATCTCCGGCACGTCCGATTACGAATGCAGGAGGCACAAACCAGATAACAAATATCCCGCACAAAGAGGATGTAATGGCCTCTTGTGCACGAACGGTTACCATATCCAAGTCTTCAAGCACTGTAACCTTACAGACATTTAAACGAAAGTGTTCTTTGGTCGTGTTCAATGTGGCCTGCGACGCTTCGAGCGCTGTTTCGGTGATTAGTTTGAGAGGAACCGCCCTGAAGCTAAGCTCCATTTCCAAGTCGGGGGCAAACCTGGTTGCCGGTGAGAGTGAAGAGATTTCCAAGACCGGATCGGAGGCTACCGATGCCGGCACAGTCTCTTTTGTTGAAAGCGACTTTCAGGTCGTAGATCCCGCTTCCGATCCGGATAGCCTGGGATTGAACAAAGTGATAGGAATCGTCCTTCCTAAAGATGGCACTCCCTTTAATATAGCCGTAACGGTAGAGCGTGATGGTAATTCGGTAAACCTGGGTGCAACGGTCAACAAGAACATTGCATTTGATTCCGGCAAGAGATATGTCTTTACCCTGCAGGTAAAGAACGATGTAAGTAAACTGCTTATGCGTGTGATGGACTGGAATACCATTTCGTTTACAGACGATAATGTAGGGGGAGCCGATCCCGGCAATCCGAATCCTTCCGACCCGGATATTAATGAGGGTATAGGCGTAGGAATTGTTATAGCTGAATGGACTAATATTGATTGGAGTGGTAACGGTAATGTAGGTTGAGATGATAATGGAAAAACAAAATACAATGAAACAGGCAAATAAAGTAAATAGTGACAGGTATGCAGATATCCGGAAACTACGTGTCGGGCTTTCGCTGACATGTTTGCTTCTTTTTGTTTTGCTGATGTTTCTGGGTGCGTGTTCGCAAACGGAAGTAGAAGAACGTCCTACAACGGGAGGCGAAGGAAAGGAAGTAGATGCAACATTCCGTATGAATGTTCTATCCAGCAACTCACCCTCTTCGCGCAGCCTTCTGTTTACAGGAAAGGAAACGAAAGAGTCGGTAGATACCGTATTTACGCCTTCCACAAGGGCAACCAATGCAATGGATAAAACGGCCGAAGACAACATAAGCAACCTTTGGGTAGCCCAATACGACGATACGGGCAAACTGTATAGCCAGTATTTTGAAAGCGGCGCTTTTACAACCAATCCTTCCGGTGGTATGGAAGTGAACTTAAAGCTGAAGACCTCGGCTGCATGCTGCATTTATTTTATTGTTAATGCCGGCGACCTGGAATCGTTTATTACCAGCGAGGCCGTATTGAAGACTTATACGAAAGACTTTGCCGTTTCGGCCGACGGCCTTCCCTCGGGAAGTCTGGGTATGACCGGATTATGGACAGGAGCCATAACGGATGCCGGAATAACCAGCTCGGTGGATATGGTGCGTCAGGCGGCTAAAATAGCTTTTAAGTATACAATCGGTAATGCCAACGGGTTCTCGTTCACCCCAACCAGTGTGACGTTGAACAATGTACCCGGCAAATCACAGTTTATAGAACCTGATGCACAACTATCGTCGGTTTCATATAAAAACTATACCGGAATAGTAGACAACACCTCGGCAACTATGTACTGGTATCTGCCCGAAAACAAGGCAGGCATAGTAAATGGAGCTAATGCCGTATCATCCGAGAAAGAGAAAGTAGGCACAGGCGTTACGAATGCAACATATATCGAAATACAGGGTACGGCCATACAAGACGGCGTTACTTACGAGAATGTCTCCGTCAAGTTATACCCCGGCGGCGATGCCACTCACATGACGAATACATACAACAATTATAACGTTTCGCGCAACTGCGCCTACAATATGACAATAACCCTTACCGGAATAGACTTTGCCGATAAGCGCGTTACGGTAGGCAAAGTACCCGATATTATTAACCCCGATAATCTGGAAGCAGCCAAAGGTTCGTCCAAAGATGTGCAGGTAACAGCCCGTCCGGGTGTGCAATGGAGCTTTATGCTGCCTACATGGCTCTCGGCAATGATAGGTAGTACTTCGGCAGGAGCAGGCGCGGAGATCACATACAACGGGCCGGCCAAGATCACGTTTACGGCCGTATCTGCCAACCCTTCGGCCGAAGAGCGGTCCGACAACTTTACGATAGACGGTAAAGTTGTTACAGTCAAACAAAACGGCTCCGTATTGGCCGTTAATAACCCGGGGCAGATGGACGCCGCTGTTAATTCGGTGAGCACTAATGCGTGGGTAAATGCAACGAAAGGACTGGCGATTCAGGCAACAATCAGCGGGGCGGACTGGCTCTCGTTCGCATCTCCTTTGTCTACTGAGGCTACAGGTGCAAATCAAGACCTGACGTTTAAAGCTACTACCAGCAACCCATCAAAGAATACCCGCCAGGCCACAGTAGTGGTGAAGGGCGGAAACTCTATAAGCAATGGCAGCTACCTTGCTTTGTCTAAAAACGTAACGGTTACGCAGGCCGGTTCTACCGTAACAGGCAGCTCGGTAGACGTGGCAGCTACGCCGGTGTCTAATGCTTCGGTAACTTTTGGCGCCACTCCCGGATTGACCTGGACTGCTTCCACCGGTACAGCCTGGATTGCGGTAGGCACTACCAGCGAAAGCAACACGGCAGCAAGCAATACCGTAACTTATAGTACGACAGCCACCAACCCCGGCAGTGCCAAACGTGCAGGTACTATCACGGTTACGGCCGGCGGACAAGCCGATAGCCCAACAGGTACACTAACTGTTAACCAAGCCGGATCTACGCTCGCAGTAAGCGGGGCTGCTACGATACCAAATACAGGAACC
This sequence comes from Parabacteroides chinchillae, assembly GCF_900108035.1. Taxonomy (GTDB): domain Bacteria; phylum Bacteroidota; class Bacteroidia; order Bacteroidales; family Tannerellaceae; genus Parabacteroides; species Parabacteroides chinchillae. Next base: position 231,408 of record NZ_FNVS01000001.1, on the reverse strand, counting down.
CAGTCTGCCTCCTCTACCTTTACTGCTACGCAAGGTCTTTCGTGGGTAGTGTCTAAGAGCAACCTGGACTGGTTGACGCTTTCGGGCACGCTCAGCGGTACGAACAATACGACCGGCTCTGCGCAAAGTATAACCTATAGCGCCCCGGTAAATCCGTCCGCCTCTGTCCGCTCCGGTACTATCACGGTGAAAGCCGGAAATGCCGTAAGCGGCACCGATGCCGGACTTACAAAAACTATTGCCGTTAGCCAACCCGCATCTTCGCTTACCGTATCGGCTAATGTGAACCCATTGGCTGCAACATCCGGCGCTAGCGGTACTTATACGCTGAATGGAACGAGCGGATTGAGCTTTAGTGTTGCCAATGCCGTTTCTTCCTGGTTGACATTGACAGGTACTACTACGGGGACGACTAATGGCTCCAACCAAACATTTACTTATAAAACAGCTTCGGTGAATCCTAATTCAACGGAACGTAGCGGCAATGTAACGGTAACAGCCGGAAATATATCGAAAGCGGTAGCGATCAGACAAAGCGGTTCTACATTCTCGGTAAGCAACACCTCCGTAGATATAGCAGCCACTGCCACGAGCGGTAGCATTACGGTTACGGGTACGAACGGTTTGCCGTGGACAGCTACCCGTAAGAGTGGAAGTACGGCCATTTCTGCCGGAACGTCTTCATCTACAGCCACCGGATCGGCACAAACGTTAAAGTTTAATACTTCTGCCAATACGGGCAATGAGCGTTCTGCTGTGTTTACTATTGCAGTAACGGGGGGAAACCATTCAAAAACGGTTACGGTTAAGCAGGCGGCAGGGCTTTTTAATAAGGTCACCATCAACCAGGCCTTGGCCGATGTTTATAAGAATAAAGAGTCTAACCTTACTACTTATCCTCCATTCAATTACGATGGTGGCGCTTCTTCCGGTACAACGGGTTCTGATAGGAACGGTACTTCTTCTACTGCTACCGTCACTAAGGAATATTCTATCGAGATTGAGAAAACAGAGCGTGGTAGTACTTCTAATTATGCTACTGCTGTTAGTTATTGTAGTGGTAAGGGTAGCGGTTGGCGTGTTCCTACTCAGATTGAGTTGTTCGCCATGTATCAGAATAAGTCTAAGTTAGAGTCCATATCCGGCTTCGCTGCGTTCATCAGCGGTTACTACTGGAGTAGTTCGGTCTACATTGGTATTGCCGGCATACGCTGCAGGCTGGACTTCTACAATGGCAGTTTCAGTAGCGGCAACACGAACAACGGCAACTGCGTTCGCTGTGTCCGGGATATCTGATCAATTTAACAATTTAACAATTTAAACGAGAAGCCGGGGCAAAGCCCCGGCTTCGAAAAAAAATAGAGTTTCCTTAATCTAATTAAAACAAAAAAGCATGGCAACAATCAATGCAATTGCGCACAAGAACGAACTGACAAAAGACGTGAAGAATGATTTCTATCTCACTGCTCAAGTAACGGGTACTTTGTATCTGGAAGATATAATTGCACGTTTGGCAAAGCGGGAGATTGCAACTAAAAATGTAAATGGAGCAGCCTTTGTGCAATTGTTTCTGGACGAATGCGCCGCGGCAGCGGCGGAAGGATATAACGTGGTAACCAGTTTCTTCCGTTCATCCATTAGCATACAGGGAGTAATATATGATAAGGATCTGGGACATAATATAGAGCCATCCCGTTTGAAAGTTACAGTAAACCTTACACAGGGAGAAGGGGCTATCAAAGCTATTGGTGATGCTACGGTTTATGCTTTTGAACAATCCGGGGCAGTCGGCCCGGTTATTCAAAGCGTGTACGACCCCACCAACAATGAGGTAGATAGCTTGCCATTCCGCGGCATGGCACTTATTCAGGGAATGCGTCTTGCTTTGAAAGGGGATGATCCGGAAGTTGGTATTACTTTCACTCCGGCCGATACCGAAACAGGCGATACTCCTGTGTTTATTCCTGCAACAAAGGTGTCTCCCAATACGCCTGCCAAATTGCAATTTGTACTTCCGGCAGAAGTTACAACAGGCAACTGGCGTGTGAAGGTCTGTACCCAATCCAGTGGTAGTGGAGCTATAGTAAAGGACGCCCGTTCTTATGAGTATGAAAATGTGGTTTCGGTATATTAAAAAAATAATGTATTTGGTGATAGCTCATCACGCGGCAGGGTGATAGGCTGCCACGCGTAGGCGTGACGCGTTGTCACGTGGTAAGGTGATGGTGTATCACGCGTACGCGTGATACACCATCACGAAAAAAGTAAAAATAGAATAACTAATCTGGACTTCGGAATACCCTGCAGTTACGGCTCAGGGTAGTGTAAGATTTGGATGAATCCGGTTGCCCACAGGGCTGAGAGGCTCTGTTAAGATTCCGCCGGGAAGCCCCGGCAGGCAAGTTAGAAGTGGCAACTACACCGTTCAACAGCAATTACTACTGGAGTAGTTCGGTCTACAATGGCAACGCCGACAGACGCTGCAAACTGAACTTCAACAATGGCAATTTCAATTGGAACAACACGAGCAACAACAACTATGTTCGCTGTGTCCGGGACTCATTGAAAATCTGCAAGCTGTTAGTCCGGCTAAAAAAAAGAAGAGGAGGATGTAAAATGAAATAAAGAAATAATGAATCAGGACTTCGGAATACCCTGCAGCCATGGCTCGGGGTAGTGTAAGATTCGGATGAATCCGGTTGCCCACAGGGCTGAGAGGCTCTGTTAAGATTCCGCCGGGAAGCTCCGGAAGGTAAGTTAGAAGTGGCAACTACACCGTTCATCAGCAATTGGTACTGGAGTAGTTCGGTCTACAATGGTAATGCCGGCAAACGCTGCAAACTGAACTTCAACAATGGCAATTTCAATAACAACAACACGAACAACAACAACTATGTTCGCTGTGTCCGGGACTCATTTATGATTGATGCGTTGCGGTATGTCTTGAATCGGTGGAAACAAAGTATAACGTGAATTGATATAAAAGAATAAATAGTAATAAAATAATCCGGACTTCGGAATGTCTTGCAGTTACGGCTCAGGATAGTGTAAGATTCGGATGAATCCGGTTGCCCACAGGGCTGAGAGGCTCTGTTAAGATTCCGCCGGGAAGCTCCGGAAGGTAAGTTAGAAGTGGCAACTACACCGTTCATCAGCAATTGGTACTGGAGTAGTTCGGTCTACAATGGTAATGCCGGCAAACGCTGCAAACTGAACTTCAACAATGGCAATTTCAATAACAACAACACGAACAACAACAACTATGTTCGCTGTGTCCGGGACTCATTTATGATTGATGCGTTGCGGTATGTCTTGAATCGGTGGAAACAAAGTATAACGTGAATTGATATAAAAGAATAAATAGTAATAAAATAATCCGGACTTCGGAATGTCTTGCAGTTACGGCTCAGGATAGTGTAAGATTCGGATGAATCCGGTTGCCCACAGGGCTGAGAGGCTCTGTTAAGATTCCGTCGGGACGCCCCGGCAGGCAAGTTATAAGTGGCAACTACATCGTTCATCAGCTCTAACTACTGGAGTAGTTCGGTCTACAATGGTAATGCCAATAACCGCTGCAAACTGCGCTTCAGTGATGGCAATTTCAATGCCAACAACACGAACAACAACAACTATGTTCGCTGTGTCCGGGACTCATTGAGAATCTTATAAGGCTGACGGGACGGATTATTTATAAATAGGGAAATAATATGTAGAGAAAGACAAAGTAGTTTGAACTTCGGAATACTCTAATGTTACGGCTTAGGGTAGAGTTAAGATTCGGGCAATTTCAATAACAACACGAGCAACAATCGCTATGTTCGCTGTGTCCGGGACTTGTTAGCGAATCTGATAAATGTGGATGAAATGAAGATAGATTTTGAATCATTAGTGGAAGCGTGGCTTGATTGTCGCCGGGCTAAAAGGCGTACACCGGTTGCGATGGACTTCGAGGTGGATGCCGAAAGCAACTTGTATAACCTGTATAAGGAGATAGAAGAGGGTACATACAAGATATCACGCTCAAATGCTTTTATAGTGCTCCAGCCGGTGAAGAGGGAGGTGTTTGCAGCCTCTTTCCGCGACCGGGTGGTTCACCATTATTTGGCTGCCCGCATAAACCCCTTGTTTGAAAAGGAGTTTATACTGGACAGTTATTCATGCAGGGTAGGAAAAGGCACACTGTTCGGGTTGAAACGCCTGAAACGTTTCATAGCCCAATGCTCCGCCAACTATACCGAAGACTGCTACGTGCTGCAATGCGACATCCGCGGCTTCTTTATGAACATAGACCGCCGCTTGCTGGCAAACAAGCTGGATGCTTTCCTGAAAGAGAAGTATAAAGGGGACGATTTGGAGACTATTCTCTATCTCACTAATATGATAGCTTTGGATAATCCGGTGTCGAGGGTGCATGTAAAAGGGTTCCGCCATCTGTGGAAAGGCTTGCCTAAAGACAAGAGCCTCTTCTCGATGAACGGTATGCCTATGCCTTGCGACAAGGCGCCGAAGCAGTTGGACATGTTTGTCTGCAACAAAGAACTGGGCTTGCCCATCGGCAACCTGACGAGCCAGTTGTTTGCCAACTTCTACCTGAATAGCTTTGACCACTATTGCAAAAGTAAACTGCGACTGCGTTACTATGGACGGTATGTAGACGATTTCTTTGTGGTACATCAGGATAAGGACTTCCTTAAAAGCCTGGTACCCGTTTTTCAGACATTCTTGCGTGATGAACTGGGGCTGACCCTGCATCCTAAAAAGATACGGTTGACACATTATTCCAAAGGAGTCCGCTTTGTGGGCGCTATCGTGAAGGGACGGACTATAAAGACGGGCAAACGCGCCATAAAAGGCATGCGTAAAACAATTGGTGAGTATAACTACAAAGCTTCCCGTCGTCCGCTCAGTGATGATGAAGAAGAACATTTCCTTCAGAGCCTTAATTCGTATCTGGGTCTTATGAGGCACCATAATAGTTTTAGCCTGCGGAAGAAGGTGCGCGAGTGGCTCTCTCCGGCGTTGGATAAGCTTTATTATTTCACCCCAGAGAAGATCGTACGGAAAGAGAAGGTGCGGTTGCTGCGCCACCAGGCTGTACGGAATATATGTGCAAATATTATGAGATGTCAGAAAAAGGCCGGGCTGGTTCCCGGAAACTACGACGATTTATACATGGAAGTGTATGCTGCCCGGTATAATTGTCCAGAAATATTGAATCATGGCTTTACATACTGAAACACCGCTTTATCTGCGGACAGTGGAGTTGATTAAAATGATTTACGCCGTGTCGCATCATGCCCCGCGTGAATACAAGTATACGTTGATGCAGGATATACGGCGGGATGCGATGAATCTTACACGCTGCATTTACCGTGCTAATGTGTCGCAAGACAAGACGCCGCATTTGATGCAGCTTGTCGACGAGTTTGAATTCCTGAAACTGGAAATACGCCTGTGCAATGAATTGAAGGTAATAGATACCGGCAGCTATGCCAAGCTTGTATTGATGATGGAAGACATCGGACGGCAGATTACAGGTTGGCGCAAAAGTATAACAAAGTAACAAACATAAATATATAGATTATGAATAAGACAGATTTGGCAAATGCGTTGTCGGAGAAGATGGATATTACACAACAGGAGTCTCTCCGCTTTATTGGCTCTTTGATGGAAGTTATAGGCGAAGAACTGGGAAATGACGGTATGATTGCTCTTCAGGGATTTGGCTCATTGGTTCCCTGGAAACAAAAGGAACGGCCCGGACGAAACCCCCAGAATGGAGCTCCTTGTACGATACGTCAACGGATGAGTGTCAAGTTCAGGCCGGGTAAGTTCTTGCTAGAGTCGATCAACAGACAAAAATAGATAAATAATGAAGGTGAAAATTGTAGGAGATATAACGGGGCTTGCTTTATTAATGGCATTACCCTCGTGCGGATCAGGGCGACAGGCTGTGGAGACGCAATCGGAGTTTATACCACAACAGGAAGTAACAGAGAGGAGAGACCTGGCCGTGCAGGCATCCGGATTGGTACGCCATAAAGAGATACCGATGGTACAGGTAGACGCCTCCTCTGTGCTTAGCCGTATGATTAATTATATAGAGCCTGAAACGGCGGTTATGACGCCTGCTGTTACCACACAGCAATTGACGGCATATATAGACTTTCCGGCTAACGGAATAACCATAAACCCAACTTATGGAAATAACCGTGCGGAGCTGGCCAAGCTGAAAGAGCAATTGATGCCGTTGCTCCGCCAAGGGAACCAAGTAGAGTCGATTCGCCTTACCGGTTATGCCTCCCCCGATGGAAATACCAAAGAAAATGAGCGTCTGGCAGGTAACCGTGCTATCCAATTCAAAAACTATCTGCTGAAGCAGTATAAGTTTCCGGATAACGGAATGATTAGCATCGATTGGGTAGGCGAGGACTGGGACGGCCTGGCAAAGATTATAGCTAAATCGGGCAAGCCGTATGCACGCCAGGTGTTGGCTATTATAAACGGGCGTCAGGATGCTGATAGTTGCCGTCGTCAGATACGTGCATTAGACAAGGGCAATGTATATAAAGATATTGAGAAGAACTTCTTCTCGCGTTTGCGCCGTATGGAACTGGCCGTGTCTTATAAGTCGCAGGCAATGGTTGCCTCCAAACAATCGGGTATGGATATGACGGAGTTGGCACAGAAAGTATATAGTGCTCCCGATAAGCTAAGTCTGGATGAATTGTTGCAGGTTGCAACTTTGTACCGTCCGGGTACCGAACAGTATCGCGAGGTGTATGAATTGGCAGCTTACCGTTTCCCTTCTTGTAAGGAAGCCGTCTTGAATGCGGCAGCAGCTTCTATTGCTTTGGGAGATGTCGAAGCTGGCCGTTATTTTCTGCAAGGGGCGGGCGACGATCCGCGTTCGTGGAATAACAGGGGTGTTTTGTGTCTGATGAATGGGGATCTGGAAGGAGCTATGAACTTCTTTCGTAAATATCTGCCCCAGAACCCGAGACTTGCGCGTCAAAACATGGAAATAACCAAAGAGATGCAGAGATGATGAAATAGTAGTTATAAGGCTAGGGGAGGTATATGTTGGGAAACAAATACACTCCCCGAATTTCATTTACTATAAAAAATAAAGGCAACATACATTTCTGTATGCTGCCTTTTGTGCTTATTCTTCAAAAAGTTGCGGAGGCAAGACTCGAACTTACGACCTTTGGGTTATGAGCCCAACGAGCTACCACTGCTCCACTCCGCGATATAGTACAATCGTCGTTGATTGTGAGTGCAAAGGTAGTAAAGATATTATACAATCCAAATTTATTTACAAAATGTTTGTGTAATACTCCTTGTACTTGCAATGGAAGGATTGATTAGCAACGTTTTGTTACATGTTAATAATATTGAAATTGTGAGACTCGTATATGCGTAACCTCTTTTTTAAAGAATGTATTTCGTGTTGGAGAGTCTCCATACGGTTAAGTAGATGGTGAATTGCATCTATACCTTCCATATTAATGGACAAATCATAATACATACGTGTATATTGTTCCACCTCTTTTAATTGGGACGATAAAAGGTATCTTTCGCCATCTACAATGTTAATGTCTATCAGGCCCCCTTCTTCCAATAAAAGAATAAAGGAAGGGTCTATATGGCATTTCTGGCAGTATTCACTGACAATAATTAGTTCTGTTTGCATAATACACTACTGTTTTAATTAAGACTTTGTATTTCTTTGAATAGTTCCTTTTGCTTTTCTGTCAGGTTTGTCGGTATATCTATAGAATATGTGATTATAAGATCTCCGAATTTCCCTTCATTTTTATAAACGGGGAACCCCTTTCCTTTTAAACGTACTTTCGTGTTGTTTTGAGTTTCGGGCTTCACTTTTAACTTGACTTTGCTATCCAATGTATCAATAATCTGTTCGCCTCCTAATATCGCAGTATACAGGTTTAGAGGAACTGTTACATACAGGTCGTCGCCATCGCGTTTGAAACGGTTGTCTTCTGCAATGACGAATGTTATATATAAATCTCCGGCAGGTCCCCCGTTGATGCCGGGTCCTCCTTGTCCTTTCAGTTTTATTGTCTGGCCGTCAGCCACGCCGGCCGGTACGGTGATACGCAAATTCTTTCCATTTACGGTGATTACCTGTTTGTGTGTTTTTGCAGCATCAGTTAATGACAAGCGTAATTCGGCAGTGTAATCTTGTCCCCGGAAGCCATAGTTTGCATTGCTCCCTCCGCGGCTGCGTGATCCGAACATAGATTCAAAGAAATCAGAGAAACCACTTCCGTCACTTGACTCCGACCAGAATGTACCGTCTCCATTACCTCCAAAGTTTGCCCTTTGTTGGCGATATTGCTGTTGTTGTGCTTCATACTGGTCGGCATGTTTCCAGTTTTCTCCATACTGGTCATATTTCTTTCTTTTTTCAGGGTCGCTCAGAACTTCGTTGGCTTCATTAATTTCTTGAAACTTCCGGTGAGCGTCAGGATTGTTCGGGTTTAAATCCGGATGATATTGGCGGGCCAGCTTTTTGTATGCTTTTTTTATTTCGTCTTGCGAAGCTGCCTTGTTCACTCCCAAAATGTTGTAATAATCTATATAGGCCATAATATTATATGTTAATTCCGTTATATGCTATCCGTTAGTATATACTCAATAAACATGCCACAAAAAGGAAAGTTGAGAGGAAAAACACATATTTTCAAATCATCGGGATGTTTTTTTCAAATCATCCTGATGAAATTAGAAAAACATACTTATGAAATAAGAATTCATAAAGAAACGTTCCTGAATAAGTAATGGAGGGATAAAAAAAGAGAGCGCCACATTGTTGTGACACTCTCTTTCTCTGTTGCGGAGGCAAGACTCGAACTTACGACCTTTGGGTTATGAGCCCAACGAGCTACCACTGCTCCACTCCGCGATATGGTACATATCATTCTTGATTGCGAGTGCAAAGGTAGTATATATTTTTTAATAAACAAGTAATTTGCCGTGTTTTTTGGAGAAAGGATAAAAGGAAAGGCCAGTTTGGATTGATAGAGTAGTAGGTTATTTCGATAAAATGTAGTTTTGTTCTTGGTAGTTAATAATTTTTCCGGTACTTTTGCGCACAGTTTTAATCAAAATGTGCAATACAATGCCGATGACAGTTTCTAAAACACGTGACATGTTGGTGGATGTGGCCAGACAATTGTTTGCTCGCCTGGGGGTGGATAACACAACGATGAACGATATTGCACATGCATCAAAGAAAGGAAGACGTACATTATATACGTATTTCAAGAGCAAAAATGAAATTTATCTGGCTGTAGTCGAATCAGAGCTGGATCAGTTGCATAAAATGCTTCTGGATGTGGCCGGTAAGGATTTGCCTGCAGATGAAAAACTGATGACTTTTATTTATACTCGTCTGGATGCAATAAAAGCACTCGTATTTCGTAACGGAACGCTGCGTGCTAATTTCTTCCGGGATATATGGCGTGTCGAAAAGGTACGTAAAGGTTTCGATATTCGGGAGATAGAGATTATCAAAGGGATATTGGATGCGGGTGTAAAAGAAGGAATCTTCCGGATGCCGGATACTGATATTACCGCTTTGGTGCTGCACCATGCTTTAAAAGGTTTGGAAGTCCCTTATATCCGGGGAATTATGGGCGATAATATTAATCAGCGGATTAAAAGAAGAGATAATGTGATGAACTTAATATTCAACGGAATCAAGATAAAGTAAAACCAGAGATGTTTATTAACGCAACAGGGTTTTATGTGCCCGAAGAACGGGTACATAACCAACATTTTTTGGAATTAAATGGGTTGACAAGTGAGTGGATTGAACAACGCACAGGTATTAGAACGAGGTCTAAAGCTAAACCCGAAGAGAACATTAACACAATGGGGCTGGAAGCTATTAAAAATGCACTTCCTGATCTTCCATACGACATTACGGAAGTAGATTTGATCGTTGCCGCCTCATATTCGCCTTACGATACAGTAGCAACGGCTGCACATATTGCTCAGCATGAGTTCAACATAGTAAATGCAAAGGCTTTGTATCTATCTTCTGCCTGCTCTTCTTTTGTGAATGCACTTGAAGTTGTGGAAGGATATTTTGCAATGGGTAAGGCTACGAAAGCTCTGATTATCTCGGCTGATAAAAATTCTGCTTATTATAATGAGACAGATCCGAAGGCCGGCCATTTGTGGGGGGATGCTGCTGCAGCGTTTTTTATTTCAAAAGAACGTGTGACGGAACATGATGCACAGATTGTGGAAATCTTTACACAAGGCCTTGGACATCTGGGTAAAGGACCGGAAGGTGTGCAATTGCGTCCGCGTGACGGCGGTATTATGATGCCGGAAGGACGTGATGTGTTTATTCAGGCTTGTACTTATATGCCGAAGAATGTATTATATCTATTAGAGAAGAATGGATATACGTTAGATGATCTTACCTATTTTATAGGCCATCAGGCAAATATGCGTATAATGTCGAATATAGCAAAACAATTAAACCTGCCTGAAGAAAAGTTTTTGCATAATATAGAAGAATTGGGTAACACCGGTTCTGTAAGTTCTGCATTGGTATATGCTCAGAATGCTACTGGTTTCAAAAAAGGAGACGTGGTTTGTATTACCGTGTTTGGTGGTGGATATTCTGCAGGTGCTTGTTTAATAAAATGTTAAATGATTAAAAATAAAATCGTATGAAATTATTAGAAGGAAAAGTTGCTATCGTAACCGGTGCTGCTCGTGGTATTGGAAAGGCGGTTGCTATGAAGTTTGCTGCCGAAGGTGCAAATATTGCTTTCACAGACTTGGTAATTGATGAAAACGGTTTGGCTACACAAAAAGAACTTGAGGCTTTAGGTGTTAAAGCTAAAGGATATGCTTCAAATGCTGCTAATTTTGAAGAAACTCATACAATTGTTGCTGAAATATTGAAAGACTTTGGCCGTATAGATATTTTGGTAAACAATGCGGGTATCACAAAGGACGGCTTGATGATGCGTATGACCGAGTCTCAATGGGATGCTGTTTTGACAGTTAACCTGAAGTCTGCATTTAACTTTATCCACGCTTGTACACCTATTATGATGAAACAGCGTTCGGGCAGTATCATTAATATGGCATCTGTTGTAGGTGTTCATGGCAATGCAGGGCAATGCAACTATTCTGCATCTAAAGCCGGTATGATTGGCTTAGCTAAATCTATAGCGCAGGAATTGGGCTCTCGTGGTATTCGTGCTAATGCGATTGCTCCGGGATTTATTATCACGGATATGACTGCCGCTCTTTCGGAAGATGTAAGAGAAGAATGGTGCAAGAAAATTCCTTTGCGCCGTGGCGGAACACCTGAAGATGTAGCTAACATTGCTACGTTCCTGGCATCTGATATGTCCTCTTATGTATCAGGACAGGTTATTCAGGTTGATGGTGGAATGAATATGTAATATGGAAGTAATCTACGAAGACAATCATATCATTGCGGTAAATAAAACCTGCCGCGAGATTGTTCAAGGAGATAAGACCGGTGATACTCCTCTTTCAGACTTGCTAAAGGCTTGGCTGAAAGAGAAGTATTGTAAACCCGGAAATGTTTTTGTTGGTGTAGCTCATCGACTGGACCGCCCTGTCAGCGGGGTTGTTTTATTTGCCAAAACCAGCAAAGCGCTTGCACGGCTGAATGAAATGTTCCGCACCGGCCAAGTGAAAAAAATATATTGGGCAATAGTGAAAAATTGTCCTCCGGCGGAAGAAGGTGAGTTGGTGAATTGGTTGGTTCGCAATGAAAAGCAGAATAAAAGTTTTGCTTATGATGTTGAGCGACCTGATTCGAAGAAAGCAATTCTTCATTATAAATTAATAGCTCATTCGGATAACTATTATTTGCTGGAAATAGATTTGAAAACCGGCCGCCATCATCAGATACGTTGTCAGTTGGCAAAGATGGGATGCCCTATTAAAGGAGATATGAAATATGGTTTCGATCGTTCCAATAAAGATGGAGGCATCAGTCTGCATGCCCGTAGTGCAGAGTTTATTCACCCCGTTTCCAAAGAAAGTATAAGAATAGAGGCTCCTGTGCCTGATGATAATTTATGGAAAGCGTTTATCAACGCTTTGTAAAAAGAGACTATTCGAAGAAATAGTCTCTTTTTGTTTCTTAGACTTGTCGAATAAAGCTAGCGGATAAATAATAGCTCCCTGTATTTGGGTAGGGTCCACATTTGGTCGTCTACCACCAGCTCCAGTTTGTCGATATGATAGCGTATGGCTTCCAGCATAGGGACAATCGTGTCGTGGTATGCTATAGCCTTCTCGCGTTCATTCTCTATTTTATTGGCTTTTTTTCGGGCATTTACCATTTCGTCTACCTTTTCTTTGATGAAGATGGTATGGTTGGCAATGTCTTCAATGATTTCAAGATTCTTCGACGACAGATGCACTGCTTTTTCGGTTGGGAATAAATCTTTCATTTTGTATACGTTGTCAATCAGGGAAGATTGGTATTTCGTGGCCATCGGGATGATGTGGTTCATGGCCAGATCGCCTAGTACACGAGCTTCTATTTGTATCTTTTTAGTGTATGTTTCCCACTTTACTTCATTGCGGGCCTCAAGTTCTTTGCGAGTCATGACGCCGGTAGATTCGAACATCTTTACACTACTGTCTTTCAGATAGGCATCGAAGATAAGAGGTACACTGGTTTCGCAATCCAATCCCCGGCGGATTGCTTCGGCTTTCCATTCATCGCTATATCCGTTGCCGTCGAAATGGATTGCTTTGCACTCTTTAATGTCTTTACGAAGTTGGTCTATAATAGCTGTAAATTTGTCTTTACCTTCTGCAATTTTTGTGTCTACAGTTGTCTTGAAATGTTTTAACTGGTCGGCTACGGCCGCGTTCAGAGCTAGCATGGCAGATGCACAGTTGGCAGACGAGCCTACTGCGCGAAACTCAAAGCGGTTTCCGGTGAAGGCAAATGGCGAAGTACGGTTGCGGTCTGTATTATCTATCTGCAGTTCGGGTATACGGGCTATATCTAATTTCATTCCCTGTTTGCCGGCTAGATTGAAGTTTTCGCTGTCGCTCTTTTCCAGATGATCTAATACGGCAGAAAGCTGTGATCCCAGAAAGCTGGAGATAATTGCCGGAGGTGCTTCGTTTGCTCCTAGGCGATGGGCGTTGGTAGCGGACGAGATACTGGCTTTTAGCAAGGCATTGTGGATATATACAGCCTTTAGCACGTTTACTACAAAGGTGATGAAACGCAGGTTGTCTTCAGGAGTTTTGCCTGGAGCCATCAGTAAAATACCGGTATCGGTACCCAGCGACCAGTTGTTGTGTTTACCTGAACCGTTTACTCCTTTGAATGGTTTTTCGTGAAGTAACACCCTGAAGCCATGTTTGCGACTGATCTTACGCATCAATGCCATAATAAGCAGATTGTGGTCGTTAGCCAGATTGCATTCTTCAAAAATAGGAGCTAGCTCAAATTGGTTTGGAGCAACTTCATTATGACGCGTCTTTACTGGGATACCCAGCTTGAGCGCTTCTATCTCCAAATCTTTCATGAACTCCATTACACGAGTCGGAATAGCACCGAAATAATGGTCTTCAAGCTGTTGGTTTTTACTGCTTTCGTGTCCCATCAGGGTGCGGCCGGTCAGTAGCAGGTCGGGGCGTGCAGCATATAAACCTTCGTCAACCAAAAAGTATTCTTGTTCCCAACCTAAATAAGAGTATACTTTTTTGACATCTTCGTTGAAGTAGTGACAGACGTCTACTGCAGCTTTGTTTACTGCTTCCAAGGCTTTTAGCAGAGGAGCTTTATAGTCTAACGATTCTCCGGTATAAGCAATGAAGATTGTTGGTATGCAAAGTGTATCGCCTACGATAAAGGCTGGTGATGACGGATCCCAGGCTGAGTAGCCACGGGCTTCGAATGTATTACGGATACCGCCGTTAGGGAAGCTGGATGCATCCGGTTCCTGTTGTATGAGCAGTTTACCAGAGAATTCTTCTATCATGCCTCCTTTTCCGTCGTGTTCTACAAAAGCATCATGCTTTTCGGCTGTTCCTTCGGTCAGCGGATGAAACCAGTGTGTGTAATGGGTTGCGCCCATTTCGAGTGCCCATTTCTTCATACCTGCTGCTGTGGCGTTGGCAGTTTCGCGGTCTAGCGGTGCGTTGTTGTCGATGCAGTCTATCAATTTAGCATACGCTTTTTCGGGAAGATACTTAAACATTTTCTGCCGGTTGAAAACGAGTGAACCGAAATAAGTTGCCGGCCTTTCGGTTGACGCCGGGACTTCTGCTGCCTTTTTCTCGAAAGCGGCCTCTACTACTCTGAATCTTAACTTTGACATAGTACCTGTTTGTTGAAGTTATAGTGAATATATAATAGTTGTTGTATAGTGCTGGTTAGAGCGTGAATAATTAGCCTGATTGATGGTCGCGACCTCTCTATAGTGCCTTTTTATGTAGATAACCGATTTATTGGTGTAGCCATTTTTTTAATCTGTCCATAGCTTCCATTGTGTCGTTTCTGTCTCCAAAGGCAGTGAGGCGCAAGTAGCCTTCGCCACTGGGACCAAATCCTACACCTGGGGTTCCTACTATGTTTACTTCGTAAAGCAGTTTATCGAAGAACTTCCATGAACTTAGTCTGTCGGGTGTTTTTAGCCACAGATAGGGGGCGTTGGTGCCGCCGTATACATTCAGGCCGCATGCTCTGAGTCCCTCTTTCATGATTCTTGCATTTGTCATATAGTAGTTTATAGTTTCTTTAACTTGTTTCTTTCCTTCGGGTGAATATATGGCTTCGGCTCCGCGCTGGGTGATGTAGCTGGTGCCGTTAAACTTGGTACTCTGACGTCGGTTCCATAGTTTGTTCAGTTGCACGGTTTCGCCATTTAGTGTAAAAGCGTTCAATTCTTTCGGTACTACGGTGTAACCGCAGCGAACTCCTGTGAAGCCAGCTGTCTTTGAGAAGCTGCGGAATTCGATGGCTACCTTTTTTGCTCCCTTTATTTCATAGATAGAGTGGGGTATATCTGTGTCTTGGATATATGCTTCGTAAGCAGAGTCGTACATGATAATGGCGTTGTTGGCTAAAGCATAATTGACCCATTTTTTTAGTTCGTCTTTCGATAAGGTTGTTCCCGTTGGGTTATTAGGGTAACATAAGTAGATGATATCTACCCGCCTGTCGGGCAGACTGGGGATAAAGTTGTTTTCTTCCGTACAGGGTATATAAACGACGTCGCTCCATTTGCCGTTTTCGAGTATTCCCGTACGTCCACTCATCACATTAGAGTCGATATATACGGGATATACAGGATCTGTTACGCCAATACTGTTGTCATGGCGGAGCATGTCTCCGATATTTCCGGTGTCGCTTTTGGCTCCGTCGCTTACAAATACTTCGCTGGGTTCCAGATAGACGCCACGGCTGGCATAGTCGTTTTTCAGGATGGCATCAATAAGGAAAGAGTAGCCTTGCTCCGGACCATAGCCGTGGAAGGTTTCTTTCGTTGCCAGCTCGTCCACGGCCTTATGCATGGCTTCTATAACGGCAGGGGGAAGGGGTTGCGTAACATCACCGATCCCCATGCGGATGATTTTGTCTTTGGGATGGGTGATTTTAAAGCTGTTTACCTTCTTCGCGATGTCTGAGAATAGATAACTGTTTTGCAATTTGAGGAAATGTTCATTAACTAGTGCCATATCTTGCTGATTTGATTTATGCTGTTTATTGTTTATTATAAACTTATTGTTCCGTTGAATACTTTTATGGCTTCACCTGTCATATAAACATGGTTGGATTCGTTATCCCACCGGATAGAAAGTATCCCTCCGTCCATAATTATATTAGTAAGCCTTCCGCTTTTGCCATTCACAATGGCAGCTACAGCGGTTGCGCAGGCTCCTGTTCCACAAGCCTGGGTAATGCCTGATCCTCTTTCCCATACCTTCATTCTGATTTCTTCTTCGGTTATAACTTGTGCGAATTCTATATTGGTACGATGGGGGAATAAAGGATGATGCTCCAACAGAGGCCCTATTTCGGAAAGGTTCACCTTGGCTATATTTTCCACAAAAATAACTAAATGCGGATTACCCATCGATATAACGGTACCGATATATTGTTTGCCTCCTGCTTCCAGTTCCAGAGCTATTTCGCCAATGGTAGGGGCACCCATGTCTACGGTAACCAGGGTTACTTTCTTCCGTTTGACGGTTAATTGCAATTCTTTGATGCCTGACAGGGTTTCCAATGTGATGGTTTTCTTTTTTGTCAGACCTTTTTCGTATACGTATTTGCCGATACAACGGGAGGCATTTCCACACATCATGGCTTCTGAGCCGTCTGCATTATAGATGTGCATGCTGAAGTCGGCAATATCTGACGGGCCTATTAAAACCAATCCATCCGAACCTATTCCTGTGTGAGGTGCACTCCATTTGACGGCTAGTTCCTCCGGATTGGCAAGAGGATAGAGCATTGTGTTGACGTATATGTAGTCATTTCCGGTTCCGTGCATCTTTGTGAATTTGACTTGGTGTGTCATTTTTACTCCTTGAATCTTGTTGTTGTAACTTTTTGTTTTGTAACAATACAAATATATGACGTTTTGTGATTTAATGTTGCTTATATATGTCTGAATGCTTATTAAATATTGCTCTTGTAATAATTTGTGTTGTTAATATCCATTTTTGCTTATAATCTGTAATTAAAACCAATTGTTCAAATATTATTTGTAACTCATGACTAGCTTCTATTAGATAATAAGTCATGCTTATGCGGTGAAATTATAACTTGTGTGGATGGTATATGGCCTTCTTTGTGTTAAATGGGAAGCGAAACAGAGATAATTCTGACAAAATGGAAATAAAAAAAGAGGCTTAAAATAATAAAAGAGGAGCCGTTCGATAATTCGAACGGCTCCTCTTGAATAGCAAATCAGTAAAAGAATGTTCTACCGGTTAGTTTGCTTTAATCTTGAATGATTTTCTTGCATTATCTTTTATAATTGTAACAATATAAATGTTATCTTTTGCTAAAGAAGGAATAGCGATATATTCGTTTGTTCCGGAGATAATTCCATTAGTAAGTTTAGCTCCATTTATGCTGACAACAGAATAGGTAGCTTTATCACAGTTTTCAACATAGATTCCGCCTTCTTGTACATATACATTTGCATCTTCAAGAACAGGAGACGCTTCGTTGCTGGTGATAACGCCAAGTGCATTAGACTTAACGAATGCGGTAGCCATCGGGGTGTCTGATCCTGCAGGCGTAAATTCAATCTTGATCTTTTGGTCTGCAGTAGGAACTGTAGCCTTTATAGCCATAGCTTCAGCTAATGTATTGCTTTCATTTCTTGTTTTCATTGTTACATTGACAATGACATTACTTTCTTGCAGGCTTATAGCTTCTAATGTTGTCTTAACATTAATAGCCATTACATTGATTGTTGGTTTAGCAGTTTCGCTTTCGTAATACACAGAGTCTATTGTTATATCAATATTCTGATTCATGTCTGCTTTCAGATTACCGATAATGCCGGCAACCAAAGATGACATCATGTTACCGAATGTGGTGCTTAAAGAAGCAGGCATTGTAATAACTTGAGCTGAAGTTTTAGTCCATTCCAAATCTTCACTGTTAACAACACCATCACCATTAGTATCTGCAGAAGGAACAGCACTGATCTCATTTGTAGTTGTTAGTAACATATTAGCTCCATTTACAGAAATGACAGGAGTTAACTTACGGTAGCCGTTGATTTTGCTGTCCGTACCATAAGAAGCTAAAACAATTGCTTCGACAGGCATACCTGTTGTTGATTTCAGGTTTGCATATACTGTGGCATCGCCCATAAGAATAGAAGCAGTAGGAGCCTGTAATGGTTTGCCAAACAAACTGGCTTTGATAGTACCTGCCGTCATTAACTTAGTCATGTCTAAAGTTACCATAAAGTTAGGTACTTCTGCCAAGCTGCTAACCATTCCGCGTAAAGCATCTTCCATTACAATAGAATAACTTAAAATGCCATTGCTGCCTTTTGTTTCTTCGATAGATAACAGATCGCCTGCTTTTAACGGGAAGTTTTCAATGCTTGACCCCAGACCTGCTAATAAAGGACTTAAAGATAAAGTAGCGCGGAATGAACTGTATGGTAAAATAGTGCCTTTGTCTCCTGATGTGAATGATACGGTTAGCAACTCGCCAAGTACATCAATAGAAGCAACAATTTTGTGAGGTATTTTTATACTGACAGGGCGTACACCCATTGCAAATGTGAAATCTTTAGATTCGCTGAATGTTAGTTTTACTTTCTTTAACAGGCTGCTTACAGCATCAGGCATACCTGTCATTTTGATAGAACTTAAATCTACATTCATGCTGTCAGGAATGACATCAATCACTGTTGGAGTGGCAGCTCTTGTAGCCAAGCCTTGTTGAAAAAATAGAGGGGATGAAACAATACCTTCGATTGTAGGATTCGTTAATGCCATGAAGTCTACACCCGAAATAGTTTTAACCTGATCAAATATGGCTGGCACTATCTCTTTAACGATAGCAGCTTTTTCTGCATTTGTTAATTGGGGCTGGTTCTGCGCAGAACCAGTGAATGTTGTTGCAAACAACATTACCAATGCACTAATAAAAGTAAAGATTTTTTTCATATATACACGATTTAAATTATTAATAAACCTCGACAAAGGTATCATATAAAATAAAACGTTCAAGGATTTTTTCGAATAATTATTGGTGTCGAATAATATAGCAACAATATAAAATTCAGCCTCTGTTGATAATGAATTTTAATGGGAAGCTTTGTGTATGCCCGTTACAGAACGTCCGCTTGGGTCATTTCTGTTTTTGAAAGAGGTGTCCCAAACAAGTGCCTCTGCTGTTGAACAGGCTACACTAGGTACGCTTGGTACACTCCGTGCAGCACATTCACTAGGGAAATGTTCTTCAAAAATGCTGCGATAATAATATTCTTCTTTATTTTGTGGCGGATTAATCGGAAACCGTTTTGTTGCATGAAGCATATCGTTGTCTGATACGGCTTCCGCCGCTATTTTTTTTAATGTATCAATCCAATTGTAGCCAACACCATCGGAGAATTGCTCCTTTTGTCGCCATACTATTTCGTGAGGAAGCATTTTCGAGAATGCTTCGCGTAAAATCTTCTTTTCAATGATTTCTCCGGGGCACATTTTTGCTGTAGGATTAAGGCGCATTGCCACATCCAGAAATTTTTTGTCGAGAAACGGAACGCGTCCTTCCACTCCCCATGCACAAAGGCTTTTGTTTGCACGCAAGCAATCATATAGATAAAGCTTTCTGAGTTTGCGGATAGTCTCTTCGTGGAATGTTTTTGCATCGGGAGCTTTATGAAAGTATAGATAGCCGCCAAATATTTCATCAGCACCTTCGCCGCTAAGTACCATTTTTATCCCCATACTCCGGATTACGCGGGCCAATAAATACATAGGGGTAGAAGCTCGTACGGTTGTTACATCATAAGTTTCGATGTAATAAATCACATCCCGTATGGCATCTAGTCCTTCTTGTATGGTATAGTTTATTTCGTGATGTATGGTACCGATGTGGTCTGCTACTTTTTGGGCGGCCGCCAGATCGGGAGCTCCTTTAAGGCCAACTGCGAAAGAGTGGAGTTGAGGCCACCAGGCATCTGTTTTTCCATTATTCTCTATTCGTTTGGCGGCATATTTTTTAGCGATGGCTGATATAATGGATGAATCTAGCCCTCCCGATAGGAGCACTCCATAGGGAACATCGCTCATGAGCTGGCGCTGGACGGCTGCTTCAAGAGCGTTATATAATTGTTTTATATTGGATGGATTGTTTTTTACATTATCATAATTTGTCCAATCACGGGTATACCATTTCGTTAGTTCCCGGTTTTTACTATAGAAATAGTGTCCTGGTAAAAACGGTTCATAATGGGTGGCATATCCTTCCAACCCTTTTAGCTCGGAAGATATTAATAGATGTCCTTCGTTGTCATACCCTATATAGAGAGGTATAACGCCTATTGGGTCTCTGGCGATGAGGTAGATATCTTTCTCTTCGTCATACAGTGCAAAGGCAAAGATTCCATTCAGGTCTTCTAAAAAGTTAATGCCTTTTTTCTTGTAGAGTGCGAGGATCACTTCACAGTCCGATCCTGTTTGAAACTCATATTCATCTTTTAATACTTCGCGTAGTTCACGATGGTTGTAGATTTCTCCATTAACGCAAAGAATATGTTTGCCATCTGCGCTGATTAAAGGTTGTCCTCCTGAAGCGGGATCGACGATTGATAAGCGTTCGTGTGCAAGTATTGCAGTCTTGCCCTGGTAAATGCCGCTCCAGTCGGGGCCACGATGACGTATTTGTTTACTCATTTGTAAAGCTTGTCTGCGATAAACGGAAGTATCGCCATGTATATTGAATATTGCTGTTATGCCGCACATAGTTGTTGTTCTTTATAAAGTTATTTGTTCATTAAATATTTATCTATTTCTTCTGCTGTTTTTCTTCCGGATGCCATAGCTTTTACAACCAGACTGGCTCCGCTGACTGCATCTCCACAGGCAAAGACTTTATCCATAATTGTCTGGTTTTTTTTGTTTACGGATATATTCTTGCGTTCGTTGACTGGTAGTGAGAGTTCTTTGATCAGTCCTTCTTGCTCCGGGTGCACGAATCCCATGGCAAGGAATATAAGGTCGGCTTCTATAATCTCTTTCCTGCCGGTTTTTTTTATATCAGGACGACTACCGTTTATAGGAGATGTCCATTTCACCTCTTCCACTTCTACTCCTGTAAGTGTGTTTCCATTTCCTATAAATCGACAGGATGCCAAATTCCAACGACGTAGACATCCTTCTTCGTGGCTACTACTGGTTTTTAATATTTGCGGGTACATGGGCCAAGATGTTTGTGGATTGTACTCTACCGGAGGTTTAGGCATAATTTCTATTTGCGTGACATTTGCCGCTCCATGACGGTTAGCCGTTCCTACGCAATCGCTGCCAGTGTCGCCTCCTCCGATGATGAGTACTTTTTTCCCTTTACAGTTAATAATGTTTTTAGGTGGAATCTGGATACCTTCCAGTTTGCGGTTCTGTTGAGATAGCAATTCCAGT
Organism: Parabacteroides chinchillae; assembly: GCF_900108035.1. Classification (GTDB taxonomy): domain Bacteria; phylum Bacteroidota; class Bacteroidia; order Bacteroidales; family Tannerellaceae; genus Parabacteroides; species Parabacteroides chinchillae. Next base: position 210,222 of record NZ_FNVS01000001.1, on the reverse strand, counting down.
GCAAAATGAATGCCTTTCAGGTTACGTCCTTCGATTGGCAGGTCACGTGGAACTTCCGATCCGATGGCTATGCAAATAGCATCGTAGGAATCCAGTACATCTTTTGCCAATATCTCTTTGCCTACCATCGTGTTTACTTTAAAGATGACACCTTCGTCTTTCATCAGCCGTATCCGGCGGTCTATGATGTTTTTCCCTAATTTGAAATTTGGGATGCCGAAGCGAAGTAAACCACCCGGCAGTTCGTCTTTTTCAAATAAAGTGACTTCATAGCCCCGGCGATTCAGTTGTTGCGCTGTTGCCAATCCGGCCGGCCCACTACCAATAACTGCAACGCGTTTTCCATTGCGGACTGGTTGTTTTGGTGTGATATAACCTTCACGAAAAGCCATTTCTATGATAGCTGCTTCATTTTCACGGATGGTGACAGGTTCATTACAGCTTAATTTCAGCACACAGCTTTTTTCACAGAGAGCCGGGCAGATACGTCCGGTAAACTCAGGAAAGTCGCATGTTTGTTCCAACACGTGGTAGGCTTCTTTCCAGCGTCCTCTGTAAAGCAGGTCTTGCCATTCGGGCTGTTTATTACCCAACGGGCAAGCCCAGTGGCAGAAAGGTACGCCGCAATCCATGCAACGTGATGCTTGTGTGCGCCGGTCGTTGCTGTTCAATGTTTGTTCTACTTCGCTGAAATCGCCTATGCGTTCATGTACAGGCCTGTAGCCTGCTTCTTGTCTGTGTATGGTTAAGAATGCTTTTGGATTTCCCATTGTTGTACTTCTTTTTAATGATGTTTTGTTTGTTATTAATTCCATCCGTTTTGGTGATAAGCTGTCACCTTACCGCGTGGTAGCTCGTCACCTTACCGCGTGGTAGTGTGTCACGCGTACGCGTGACGAGGTCTCACCCGGCCGGGTGGTTCCGGAGTTAATAATCCCGTTGCATTTCGGCTATTTTTTGTTGTAGCTTCATCATCTGTTCTTCCTGCAGTACCTTTTTATATTCTATCGGGATGATGCAGATGAATTCTCCGGAGTATTTGTTCCAGTTATCGAGCATTTTTCTGGCCAGTAGGCTACCTGTATAGCGGTAGTGCTTGCGGATTAATTCGTTCAACTCTTTATTGGTATTACTGTCTTCTATGAGTGATAATTCCACCGTTTCCATGTTACAGAAGTAATCAAAATCGCCGGCTTTATTCCATACATAGGCTATTCCTCCGCTCATACCTGCTGCAAAGTTTCGTCCGGTTTGCCCAAGTATGACCACACGTCCGCCTGTCATATATTCGCAACAGTGGTCACCTACCCCTTCTGCCACAGCAATAGCGCCGGAATTACGTACACAAAAACGTTCTCCTGCACGTCCGTTGATATAGACTTCTCCACTAGTAGCCCCATACATTAAAGTATTACCGGCAATAGTGTTTTCTTCGGCTCTGAAGGTAGATTGTACAGGAGGTATCAGGCTGATGCGACCGCCGCTTAATCCTTTACCTAAATAATCATTGGCTTCTCCTTCGAGGCGGAAATGGATACCATGTGCCAGAAATGCTCCAAAACTTTGTCCTGCAGAACCTTTGAATTTGATGTTTAAGGTATTGTCTGGCAGGCCTGTATTACCATAATGTTTTGCAATCTCACCGGATAACATGGCTCCTACTGAACGGTCTGTGTTGGCAATGGTATAGTTCAGTGATATTTCGTGCTGAAACTTGATGGCAGGCATAGCATGTTTAATGATGTCAATGTCTTTTACATTGTTTATCAGGTGCGCCTGCTTTGTCGTTTTGTGAATGGCATTTTGTTTACCTTCTGCCGGAAAATGAATTAGCTTGTCAAAATTAAGCAGATCATGCTTGGCAATTGAGTCTGATGGTTTACGGATAAGCAAATCCGTATGTCCTATAATCTCATCCAAACTTTTAGCGCCTAATTCAGCCAGATATTCGCGGACTTCTTCTGCCAGGAAAGTGAAAAAGTTTACCAGATACTCACTGCGTCCGCGGAAACGCTTGCGTAGTTCTTCGTCTTGTGTGGCAACTCCTACCGGGCAGGTATTTATATGGCATTTGCGCATCATAACGCATCCCAGGACAATAAGGGCAGAGGTGGCGAATCCAAATTCTTCAGCGCCGAGCAAGGCCATTAGAATAATGTCGCGTCCGGTTTTCAGTTGTCCGTCGGATTGCAGGCGAACTTGTCCGCGAAGATTGTTGAGGACTAATGTTTGTTGTGTCTCGGACAAACCTAATTCGGGTGACACACCGGCATAGCGAATGGAACTTACAGGAGAAGCACCGGTACCACCTTCGGCACCGGAAATGATAATACGGTCTGCTTTGGCCTTAACCACACCAGCAGCAATCGTTCCTACTCCGCTTTCGGCTACCAGCTTAACACTGATTTCGGCATGCGGATTAACATTTTTCAGATCAAAGATAAGTTGTGCGAGGTCTTCTATAGAGTATATATCATGATGAGGTGGCGGCGAAATCAGTGAGATGCCCGGAATAGAATGACGTGTTTTGGCTATAATGTCGTTTACCTTATAGCCTGGTAGTTGTCCTCCCTCGCCGGGTTTTGCTCCTTGTGCGATTTTAATTTGTATTTCATCTGCATTTACCAGGTATTCGGCAGTAACTCCGAACCGGCCGGATGCCACTTGCTTGATGGCAGAACGAAGGGATGTGCCATCTTTACCAGGAATAAAACGTGCCGGATCTTCTCCTCCTTCTCCTGTATTACTCCGTCCGTGTATTTGGTTCATAGCTATAGCGATGGTTTCGTGTGCTTCACGACTAATTGATCCGAAGCTCATTGCACCGGTAACAAAACGTTTCATAATATCGCCAACAGGTTCTACCTGTTCCAGTGGTACGGGTTTCTGTTTTCTGAATGTAAGAAAGTCGCGTAAAAAAATAGGTGTCTCCTTATTATCGATCAGGTGGCTATACTCTTTAAACTTTTTGTAACTTCCCAACCGGGTAGCGAGTTGAAGGGTAGCGATCGTTTCCGGGTTCCATGCATGTTTTTCTCCATCTTTACGGAAAGAATAGACTCCGGCGTTGGGAAGTGGGCTGCCTGATGTTTGTTTGAAAGCCTCTTTGTGCATGGCAATAATATCGCTGGTAATTTCATCTAAGTGGATACCTTCTATATTACTGGTAGTTCCTCCGAAGTATGTGTTTGCTAGTTCGCTGCTGAGGCCGATAGCTTCGAATAGTTTGGCTCCACGGTAACTTCGAATAGTGCTGATACCCATTTTACTGATAACTTTGAACAATCCTTTACATATTGCTTTGATATAATTCTTGCGGGCGGTTTCGTAGTTAAGCTGGATGACTTGGTTGTCTACGATATCTTTGATAATCGCAAATACCATATAAGGGTTGATAGCACTGGCGCCATAACCCAATAAAAGGGCAGCATGCATTATCTCGCGCATGTCTCCTGTTTCTACGACAAGAGCTGTCTGTACGCGTTTCTGTACTGAAATCAGATAATGATGTACGGTACTGACTGCAAGTAATGACGGGATGGGAGCATGTTCTTTGTCTATCCCTTTGTCACTAAGTATAATGTAGTTTGCCCCATCGGCAACGGATTGTTCAGCTTGCTTACAGAGTTTTTCTAATGCAGATTGAAGTCCTTTGCATCCTTTTGCTACTTCAAATAACATGGGTAGTTTGACTGATTTGAACCCTTTGTATCTGATATTACATAAAATATCTAATTGTGTATTTGTAAGAATAGGATGATTTAGTTTAACCATTTTGCAATGGTTTTCATTCGGACTGAGGATTTTGTTACCCACAGCCCCGATATATTCTTCCAGGCTCATAACTAACTCTTCGCGGATCGGATCAATAGGTGGGTTAGTGACCTGTGCAAATTGTTGCCTGAAGTAGTTGTACAATAGTTGTGGGCGGGTGGACAAAGCTGCCAACGGTGTGTCGTTTCCCATAGAACCGATCGGTTCCGTACCATTTGTGGACATAGGTATGAGAATGCGTTCTATATCTTCCCTGTTGTAACCAAAAATATGTAAACGTTGGTCGAACTGGCCTACAATATGAGGAATTTTTCTTCCAGACTTTATTTCATCCAGTTCTACCCGGTTGTTGGCAAGCCATGTACGATAAGGTTGGGCGTTTGCCAGTTCCTTTTTTAATTCACTGTCGTAATATATTTCACCTTTTTCAGTGTCGATGAGAAGTATTTTCCCCGGCTGTAAACGACCTTTTTCTTTGATCTCATTTGGCTCGAAGTCTATTACGCCTACTTCCGAGGCTACTACCATCATGTCATGTTTCGTAATCAGATAGCGTGCAGGTCTTAATCCGTTACGGTCTAGCATACCTCCGGCATAACGACCATCACTGAATAGAAGTGCTGCAGGGCCATCCCATGGTTCCATAAGGATGGAGTGATATTCATAAAAAGCTTTTAAACTTTCGGAGATAGGGTTTTTCTCGTTGAAACTTTCCGGTATCAACATTGTTATAGCATGAGGAAGGCTCATTCCGGAAGCTACAAAAAACTCGAGTACGTTGTCAAGAGAGGCACTGTCACTCATGTTTGGTTGAATAATAGGGCGTATATCTTCTATATCGGGAATGTTGGATGAAGACAGGACACTTTCACGAGCTTCCATCCATCCGCGATTTCCGCGAATCGTATTGATTTCCCCGTTATGTGCAAGCAGTCGAAAAGGTTGTGCCAAACTCCATGTGGGAAATGTGTTGGTACTAAAACGTGAATGTACCAATGCCAGCCCGCTGGTGAAATAATGGTTTGTTAAGTCAGGGAAATAGTGACGCAGCTGCATCGACTCCAGCATACCTTTATATATAATACTTCTGGTAGATAAGGATACGATATAGAAGTTTTCTTTTCCAGGTAAATTGGCTGAAGCGATCTTTTTCTCAATTCGTTTACGAATGATGTATAGCTTTAGCTCCATAGTTTGTTGGTCATTACAGCCGGTAACAAATATTTGTTTAATATCCGGTTCAGTTTCCTGTGCAGATTTTCCTAAAATACTTGTGTTAACCGGTACTTTTCGGAGATGCATTAATGTTAGCCCCTCTTTTTCTATTTCTTCTATTATAATGCTGAGTATGGCAGTTTGTTGTTGTTCATCTTTGGGTAGAAACACAAGTCCGGTTCCATATTTACCTTTTTCAGGTACAGGAATCCCTTGAAGTAAAATAAATTCATGGGGAATCTGTAACATGATGCCAGCACCGTCTCCAGTTTTATTGTCAGCCCCTTCAGCCCCCCGATGCCGCATATTTTCCAATACTTTTAGAGCCGATTCAACAATGTTGTGTGATTTCTCTCCATGAATGTTAACTAACATTCCAACTCCACATGCATCGTGTTCGTAAGCAGAGTTGTATAAGCCTCTTTGACTGGTGAAATGATCTTTTTTGCTCATTTTGTATATCTATTTGATTTGTTATTTCTGTAATATGTGTCTAAATGATATGCAAATATAATTTTATGTTTCATATTGGAATATATTATTGTCTCTTGATTTTTGTTTGATTTAGGTCCGGGAAGCAACAGGCTTTAAATTGTTAGATAAATGAGCAGAAATACTTATAATTTATAGTTTTATAGTAGGATGTTTTTAGCTAATTGTTATTTTGTCTATTTGTCTGATGTTTTATATATAAATTAACTAAATGCTGTATTTGATAATTATTTGTGTTAATATGTTATTTATCGGGCTTATTTATAATCAATATGAAATATAATATTTGTAACTTTGTCGCCGTATTAAAATAAAACCCCAATGGAAGTACTTAAACATGAGTGTGGAGTCGCCATGATTCGGTTATTGAAACCTTTAGAGTATTATTACGAGAAGTATGGAACCTGGATGTATGGGCTCAATAAACTTTATCTGCTGATGGAAAAGCAGCATAACCGCGGACAGGAAGGTGCCGGTTTAGCTTGTGTTAAATTGGAAGCAAGTCCCGGCGAAGAATATATGTTTCGTGAAAGGGCACTTGGAACAAGTGCAATAACAGATATATTTTCTGCTGTTCATCAACATTACAAAGAACTACCTTCCGATAAATCGAATGATCCATATTACGCCAAGGCTAACCTTCCTTTTGCAGGAGAGCTTTATATGGGGCATCTCCGTTATAGTACCACCGGCAAATCCGGTATTTCTTATATCCATCCTTTTTTACGGCGCAATAACTGGCGTGCCAAGAATCTGGCTCTTTGCGGTAACTTCAACCTGACAAACGTAGACGATATTTTCCATGAGATAACAGCTATCGGTCAACACCCGCGTAAATACTCCGATACATATATCATGTTGGAGCAGATGGGGCATCGTTTGGATCGTGAAGTAGAACGTCTTTATTGCAAGAGTGAGGCAGAGGGGTTGACCGGAATGGATATTACCCATGCTATAGAAAATCAGATTGATCTGTCAAACGTACTGAAACGCTGTGCTCCACAATGGGATGGAGGTTATGTAATATGCGGCCTTACAGGTAGTGGCGAATTTTTTAGTGTACGTGATCCGTGGGGTATTCGTCCGGCTTTTTACTATGTGGACGACGAGATTGCTGTACTTGCTTCGGAACGTCCGGTTATACAGACTGCAATGAATGTGCAAGTAGAGGATATAAAAGAACTGAATAGGGGAGAAGCCCTCTTTATCAATAAGAAGGGAGAAATCCGGACTTCACAGATTATAGAACCGAAAGAGAATAAAGCTTGCTCTTTCGAACGTATCTATTTCTCCCGGGGTAGCGACGTAGATATATATAAGGAAAGGAAGCTACTGGGCAGCAATCTGGTGCCTGATATACTGAACGCTGTAGATCATGATCTGGATCATACCGTCTTCTCTTTCATCCCAAATACGGCGGAGGTTGCTTATTTTGGTATGGAGGAGGGATTAAACAATTACTTGAACCGCCTTAAAACCGAACAGATTATCGGCAGCAAACGCCTTCTTGATGAACAAGAGTTGTCTGATATCCTTTCTAAGCGCGTTCGTTGTGAGAAAGTGGCGATTAAAGACATAAAATTGCGTACCTTTATAGCCGAAGGCAACAGCCGTAACGATCTGGCTGCTCATGTATACGATATTACTTACGGAAGTTTGGAGCCGTATATAGACAATCTGGTCGTGATAGACGATAGTATCGTTCGCGGAACAACTCTGAAGCAAAGCATTATCAGTATCCTCGATCGCTTGCATCCGAAGAAGATCGTCATAGTTTCTTCTTCTCCCCAGGTTCGATACCCGGATTATTATGGTATTGATATGTCGCGGATGAGCGAATTTATAGCCTTTAAGGCTGCAGTGGCATTATTGAGAGACCGGGGAATGGAAAACATCATCCTGGAGGTTTACCGGAAGGCAAAAGAACAACAGATGGCAGGGAGAGATCTGATCGTAAACTATGTAAAGGAGATTTATGCTCCTTTTACCGACCGGGAGATATCGGCTAAGATGGTTGAACTGCTTACCACGGAGAAGACCCGGACAAAGGTGGAGATTGTCTATCAGACTTTGGAAGGGCTGCACGCATCTTGTCCTGACCATCCGGGCGATTGGTATTTTTCGGGCGATTATCCGACACCGGGAGGAGCACGGTTGGTAAACAAAGCCTTCATTAATTACATGGAAGAAGAATATTTAGTCAAATGACACAACATATGGATTATATGCAGAAAGAAAAAAAAGCAACATTGATTCTGGATGACGGTACTGTTTTCCGAGGCATCTCTTTTGGTGCTGATAAAAACATTGCCGGCGAAGTAGTGTTCAACACTGCCATGACAGGATACCCGGAAAGTTTGACCGATCCCTCTTATGCCGGTCAGTTGATGGTCTTGACTTATCCGTTGGCAGGCAATTATGGAGTACCTCCACGCATCTTCAATGAAGAAGGGATTGCAACCTTTATGGAGAGCGAAAAGATACATGCGGAAGCAATTATTGTGAGCGACTACAGCCATGAATATAGCCATTGGAACGCGGTGGAAAGCCTTGGCGACTGGCTCAAGGATGAGGGCGTTCCGGGCATTTATGGCATTGATACCCGTGCGTTGACAAAGAAGTTGCGCGAACATGGTGTAATGATGGGACGCATTATTATTGGAGACGATGATAAGGAGAATGTGTCCGGTTTCGGGCAATATGGAAATGTAAACTATGTGGATAACGTATCCTGCAAAGAAGTTATTACGTATGCTGGAGGGAAGAAACGTGTTGTGTTAGTTGATTGCGGAGTAAAACATAATATTATCCGCAGCCTTTTGAAACGGAATGTAACGGTAATCCGTGTGCCCTGGGACTATGATTTCAATCAATTGGAATACGATGGATTATTTCTTTCGAACGGCCCGGGCGACCCCGATACCTGCGATGCTGCCGTACAGAATATCCGTAAAGCGTTGCAGGGCGATAAGCCCATCTGCGGCATTTGTATGGGAAACCAATTGCTGGCAAAAGCCGGTGGTGCTTCTATCTATAAATTGAAGTACGGACATCGCAGCCATAACCAGCCGGTACGTATGGTTGGTACGGAAAAATGCTTTGTCACCTCCCAGAATCATGGTTATGCAGTAGATAACGACACATTGGGTACTGAATGGGAACCGCTCTTTATCAATATGAACGATGGTACCAACGAAGGCATACGTCATAAGACAAAGCCCTTCTTTTCCGCTCAGTTTCACCCCGAAGCATGCAGCGGCCCTACAGATACGGAGTTCATTTTTGATGACTTTGTGGCTCTGCTGTGACAGGACAGGTTTGCGAGAAGCTCAAATTTAACCGCAGCTACATCTGTAATTAAATTGTAGGGCTTCGCATACATGTCGGAAGTTTAGGGTGACTTAGTAGCCGGGTAGAAATAGCCTGTTGTTTTTAACTACTTTGCTTCTTACATTACGGATTGGCATTAATAAAGAAAAGATAATAATACAATGAAAGAAAATATAAAGAAAGTCCTGGTACTAGGTTCCGGCGCACTTAAGATAGGTGAAGCCGGCGAGTTCGACTATTCGGGCAGCCAGGCATTGAAGGCTATCAAAGAAGAGGGTATTCATACGGTGCTCATCAATCCTAATATTGCTACGGTGCAAACGTCCGAAGGGGTTGCCGATACGGTTTACTTCCTGCCTGTCACTCCTTTTTTTGTAGAAAAGGTAATTGCCAAGGAGCGTCCTGACGGTATTTTATTGGCCTTTGGAGGGCAAACGGCACTGAATTGCGGTGTGGTTTTGTATCAGAGTGGAGTATTGGAGAAATATGATGTGCGCGTATTAGGAACGCCGGTGCAGGCTATCATGGATACGGAAGACCGCGAACTGTTTGTCCGTAAGTTGGACGAAATCGGTGTGAAGACTATAAAAAGTGAAGCGGTAGATAATATCGTTGATGCCCGCCGTGCAGCCAAAGAACTGGGATATCCGGTTATCATCCGCGCAGCATATGCGTTGGGTGGACTTGGTTCTGGCTTTTGCGATAATGAAGAAGAGCTGGATGTACTGGCGGAAAAAGCCTTTTCTTTCTCCCCGCAAGTATTGGTAGAAAAGAGTTTGAAGGGGTGGAAAGAGGTGGAATACGAGGTGGTGCGCGACCGCTTCGACAACTGTATCACTGTCTGCAACATGGAAAACTTCGATCCGCTTGGCATCCATACAGGTGAATCGATTGTGATAGCTCCTTCGCAAACGCTTACTAATAGCGAGTATCATAAGCTCCGTGAGCTGGCAATCCGCATCATTCGCCATATCGGCATTGTAGGAGAATGTAATGTGCAATATGCTTTCGATCCGGAAAGTGAAGATTACCGGGTGATTGAGGTAAATGCCCGCTTGAGCCGTTCGTCGGCATTGGCATCAAAGGCAACTGGTTATCCGCTGGCATTTGTCGCTGCCAAGTTGGGTCTGGGTTATGGTTTGTTTGATTTGAAGAATTCGGTGACGAAGACTACGAGCGCTTTCTTCGAACCGGCTCTGGACTATGTGGTTTGTAAAATTCCGCGTTGGGATTTGGGGAAATTCCACGGCGTAGCCCGTGAACTAGGCAGCAGCATGAAGTCGGTAGGCGAGGTGATGGCTATCGGACGTACGTTTGAGGAAGCCATTCAAAAAGGTCTTCGTATGATTGGACAGGGAATGCACGGTTTTGTAGAGAATAAAGAACTGGTCATACCGGATATAGATAAAGCTTTGCACGAACCGACCGACTCCCGCATTTTTGTTATCTCGAAGGCTTTCCGTGCCGGTTATACTGTAGACCAGATACATGAGCTTACCCGGATAGACCGCTGGTTCCTGCAAAAGCTGTATGGTATTATGCAAACCGATAAAGAACTGCGGGCATTTGATATGAAAGGAATACAACGTTGGCGGTTAGACCCGGCCTTGATTCGCCGGGCGAAGGTTCAAGGTTTCTCGGACTTCCAGATTGCACGGGCTCTTGGTTTGGATGATGATATAGAGAAAGGAATGATGCAGGTGCGTCAATTCCGTAAAGAACATAACATACTGCCTGTTGTAAAACAAATCGACACGTTGGCTGCCGAATATCCGGCTCAGACTAACTACCTGTACCTGACTTACAGCGGAACAGAGAATGATGTGCAATATGTCGGCGACCGCCGTTCGATAGTTGTGCTGGGCTCCGGTGCATACCGTATCGGCAGTTCAGTCGAGTTTGATTGGTGTGGAGTGCAGGCGTTGAATACGATCCGCAAGGAAGGTTGGCGCTCTGTTATGATCAACTATAATCCTGAAACCGTGTCGACAGACTATGATATGTGTGATCGCCTTTACTTTGACGAACTGACTTTCGAACGTGTGATGGATATTCTCGAATTGGAAAATCCGCACGGCGTGATTGTCTCTACCGGAGGTCAGATACCAAATAATTTGGCTATGCGTTTGGATGAACAACATGTCAATATCCTCGGAACTTCTGCAAAGAGTATCGATAATGCCGAAGACCGTGAAAAGTTCTCTGCCATGCTTGACCGGATCGGTGTAGACCAGCCCCGCTGGAAGGAGCTTTCTTCGATGGAAGACATCCATGCTTTTGTGGATGAAGTCGGGTTTCCTGTATTGGTTCGTCCGAGCTATGTACTGAGTGGTGCTGCTATGAATGTTTGTTCTAATCAGGACGAGTTGGAACGCTTCCTCAAGCTGGCCGCCAATGTGTCGAAAAAACACCCGGTTGTGGTGAGCCAGTTTATCGAACATGCCAAGGAGGTGGAAATGGATGCTGTTGCCGATAAAGGTGAGATTGTCATGTATGCAATCAGCGAACATATCGAGTTTGCGGGTGTCCATTCCGGCGATGCAACTATTCAGTTCCCTGCACAAAAACTGTATGTGGAAACAGTCCGTCGTATCAAACGCATCAGCAAGCAGATTGCAAAAGAACTGAATATCTCCGGCCCGTTCAATATTCAGTATTTGGCCAAGGGCAATGAGATAAAGGTGATAGAGTGTAATCTCCGTGCTTCCCGAAGCTTCCCCTTTGTGAGCAAGGTGTTGAAGATAAACTTTATCGAACTGGCTACCCGCATTATGTTGGGATTGCCTGTCGAAAAACCTAATAAGAATGAATTTGACCTGGATTATGTAGGTATCAAAGCTTCCCAGTTCTCCTTTAACCGTTTGCAAAAAGCTGACCCTGTATTAGGTGTGGATATGGCCTCTACCGGTGAGGTGGGTTGTATAGGTGATGATCTATCCGAGGCCGTTTTGAAGAGTATGCTTTCGGTCGGTTACCGTATTCCGGCAAAGAACATTCTACTTTCTACCGGTACGCCGAAACAGAAAGTGGCAATGCTTGATGCGGCAAAGATGTTAGCGGCGAAAGGCTATAACCTTTATGCTACCGGAGGTACATATCGTTTCCTGGCAGAAAACAATATACCCTGTACTCAGGTGTACTGGCCGAGTGAGCAAGGCGAGCCGCAGGCACTTACCATGTTGCATGAAAAGAAGATTGATATGGTAGTGAACATACCCCGTGATCTTTCTGCCGGTGAATTGGATAACGGTTATAAGATACGTCGTGCTGCTACAGACCTGAATATTCCGCTTATCACGAACGCTCGTCTGGCAAGTGCTTTTATCGAAGCCTTCTGTACATTAAGTATAGACGATATTCAGATTAAAAGCTGGCAGGAATATAAATAGTTGATATAAGTTTTGATGAACTTTTTCTATGTTTGGATATATCAATTAATTTCTATCTTTGCGTTGATTAAAAACGACTTTGAATGAATTCCCAAAGAGATATAGCACATAAGATTGTAGAGCTATCGTATCCTCCGTTTCAAATAACTGAAGAAGCTGTAGATAAGTTGGCCTCTATATTAATCCGTACAGACCTGAAGAAAAATACAATATTCCTGAATGAAGGGGAAATCTGTAAACAGATAGGATATGTAGAGAAAGGCATGATCCGCCAGTTTTACTTTAAAAACAAGAAAGATCTGACAGAACATTTTGCATGTGAGCATAGTATTTTTATCTGTATTGAAAGCTTTCTTCGTCAGCGTCCGGCGCATTTGATGGTAGAAGCTCTGGAAAATACAGTTTTGTATGGGATTCCTCATGATCCATTATTGAAATTAGCTTCTGAAAATTATGAGATCGAAGTCATTTATCGTGGCTTGTTGGAAGATTCTCTCATTTTATCACAGCGGAAAACAGACTCATTCCGTTTTGAAACGGCTAACGAGCGTTATAACCGTTTGTTGAAAGAACATCCCGAAATCATACAGCGTGCACCATTGTCTCACATTGCTTCCTATCTTCTTATGACGCCGGAAACGCTCAGCAGGGTGCGTGCCAGTTTGCAGTAAAAAACAGGGAGGTGTAAAAATCACCTCCCTGTTTTCGTATTAAATAAGCTTCATTTATTTACAGTTTTCAAGAATAGCCCTTGCTGTCTTTCCGTCTACATTCTGACATTCGCCAAAAGCAACACCGCGTTTGTTGAAACGATGTTCTATTTCGGTAATTGTTTCGTCACCGATGTTTACTTCTGATAAACGGGTTTGTAATCCGAGACTACGGAAGAACTGTTCTGTTTTTTCTATTGCCTTGTCTATTCGTTCGTTGGCCGAACCATAGTTGATGCCCCAGACACGTTCACCGTATTGGAGAATCTTGTCTTTTTTCTGGTCACGGAGGGTGCGAAGGGTTCCGGGAAAAACAATTGCCAGTGTAGCGCCGTGGGTCAGGCCATGGAGTGCTGTCAGTTCATGCCCGATCATGTGAGTTGCCCAGTCCTGCGATACTCCCATAGATATGAAACCGTTTAATCCCATTGTTGCAGACAGCATAAAATCGGCCATCAGATTGTAATTCTTGGGATCATTTTTGATTTGAGGGGCTATTTCAACGAGAGTATCTAGTATTCCTTCCGCCCAGCGATCCATCAGCCGGGATTGTCCGGTGGTTGTCATATATTGCTCCATCACATGTACAAAAGTGTCGGCAATTCCGCAGGCTATCTGGAAAGAAGGTAATGAGAAAGTCGTCTCCGGGTCAAGTATGGAGAATACCGGATAGTCGCTGTAAAATGGGTATTTTTCTTGTGTCTCCTTGCAGGAAATTACAGCCCCGTTATTCATTTCCGAACCAGTGGCGGGCAGGGTGAGGACAGTTCCCATTGGAATACAATCGTAATAAGAACCTTTTTTTACGAGGTCCCAGGCATCTCCGTTATAATTCAGCCCGGCAGAAATCAGTTTGGTTCCGTCTATAACTGAGCCACCGCCAACAGCAACCAGGAAGTCTATCTGCTTCCCTTTTCCCAACTCGATAGCTTTGCGGAGAGTTTCGATGGTCGGATTAGGTTCGATACCCCAGAATTCTACAATATCACGGCCTTTAAGGGCTCTGATTACCTGATCGTATACTCCGTTTTTCTTTATGCTTCCTCCTCCAAACGTTACCATGATGTGGTGGACGGCTGGAATGGCCGTTGTTAACTTTTCGATCATACCCTTGCCGAAAATCAGGCGGGTTGGATTGTGAAATGTGAAATTGTTCATCTTTTCGGATTTTAATTTATGAATAAAACATCACGAAGATTGCTATTGTTTCAGAGCTTCCAGTAACTTATCGACTGCTTCCGCAGGTGTAGCTTCGCTTTTTAGCAGTTGTACAAACTTACTGCCGATGATAGTGCCCGATGAATTGGCTACGGCTGCTTCGTAAGTAGCTTTATTGCTGATGCCGAAACCGATCAGCCGTGGGTTGTGCAATCCCATTGCATTGATGCGGCGGAAATAGGCTTGCTTTTTTTCATCGAAATCTTTTTGTGCCCCGGTGACGGCAGCGCTTGATACCATGTAGATAAATCCGCTGGTATGAGCGTCAATGAGACGTATGCGTTCTTCGGAGGTTTCGGGGGTAATGAGCATGATGACTTTTAGATCGTAACGGTCGGCTATGGGTTTGTAATCTTCCATATAGTCGGCATATGGAAGGTCGGGAATGATAACACCGGATACACCTGCATCTGCACAACTTTGGCAAAAAGCCTCAAATCCGTATTGCATGATAGGGTTGAGGTACCCCATCAGAATTACAGGAATATGTATATCATGATGTATTTCTTTTAATTGTTGAAAGAGCAGACGGAGAGTCATTCCGTTTCGCAGCGCTTGTGTGGCTGCTTCCTGAATGACGGGGCCATCGGCCATTGGGTCAGAGAAAGGGATGCCTACTTCCACCATATCGATGCCTTTGTTTTGAAGGGCTTGAAGGGTGGCTGCCGTATTGTTGAGGCCGGGATAACCGGCTGTGAAAAAGACGGACAGTATACCGCCTTTTTTGGTGTTGAATAAGTTTGTGATGCGATTCATATTGATAATATTAATTAGTAGTTAAGTAGTCAAGTAGTTAAGAATAATAGCGACTCTGACTACTTAACTACTTTGACTTCTTAGATTTCTTGACTTCTCTGATTGCGGAGAGGAAAGTTCGTAATTTTTCTACGTCTTTCAGTCCGGGTTGGGTTTCAAAACCGCTATTCAGGTCTATGCCGATAAACCGGGGATGGCGGAAATGGCGGATGCCTTCAATACTGTCCGGGTTGATTCCACCACTCAGTAGAAAAGGAGTCTCACCTTTATAGGTTGATAGAATATTCCAGTCGAACTGTTGTCCGCTACCTCCGTAAACATTGCATTTGGTATCGAAAAGGAAATAGTCAATACGTCCTTCGTATTTTACCGTCTGCTCCAAATCTTCGGCGGAAGCTATGGGGATGGCTTTAACAATGGCATAGCCCCGTTTCTGAAGGGTGTAGCAATCGTCCGGACTTTCATTGCCGTGCAGTTGCAGGTAGTCCAGGCCGAAAGAGGTAGCTGTCTGTATCATCGTCTCAACGGAAGCATTGACAAAGACACCAACCTTTTTCAGTTGACAGGTGCGCAAGCGGTATTCTTGAAGATGATTGTCAACTGCTTCAAATCGTCTTGGCGATTTGGGGTAGAAGATAAAGCCTATCCAGTCCACGTTCAGCCTGGCAACGTCGCGTATATTGTCCGGCTCGCGCATGCCGCATACTTTTACGATCATGATAATTGTTGGATTAGCCGGGTTAATGCTTCACCCGGATTTCCGGTTTTCATAAACGCTTCACCCATGAGGAATCCGCGGAATCCACCTTCGCGCAGCCGTATAATCGTTTCGGCATCCGATAGTCCGCTTTCCGAAACTAGCAATGGTGCTTTCGTTTCCTTTTCCGCATGTTCGCGTAACTTCTCTGCCAGACGGAAGGAGTTTTGCACATCTGTATGGAAGGTTCCGAGGTTACGATTGTTTACTCCCAGCATGTCGATGCAATCATTCAAGTGATCCAGTTCTTCGGCGGAGTGCACTTCGAGCAGTACTTCCAGTTGCAGGCTGTGTGCCGTCTCTGCTAATTGCCGGCACTCTTCAACGGTGAGGGCGGCAGCAATCAGAAGAACAGCATCGGCACCCATTACCCTGGCCTGAAATAGTTGGTACGGATCAATAATGAAATCTTTCCTGAGCAACGGTAGCGTGGATATGCGCCTCGCCTTTTGCAGATCACCCAATGAACCTCCAAAAAAATTATGATCTGTCAGGATGGAGCATGCTGCAGCACCACCCTCCTCGTAAGAAGGCACGACAACCGCTGCGTCAGCTTTCGGAAACAACCATCCCTTCGACGGACTCTTTCGTTTGAATTCCGCAATGATCCCAGCTGATGACTCCAGCGCTGCCCGCATGCTGAGCGGCGCTCTGTCGAGGCGGTCGCTTGCCATGCCGAGCATCGTTTGTAGTGGAACAGCCTGTTTATGTTGTGCCACCTCCAGACGTTTGTTGACTATAATATCGTTTAATATATCTTTCATAATCTGTTTTATTTCTATTCTATATCTTTTGCTTGCAGCTGCATCTTTATGCTTGTGCAGCAAGTAAAAGGAGTTACTGCATCTTTTCCTGTCTGGCAATCCAGGGCGATCAGCTATTCAGTGATACAAACTTTTTGAAGGTTTTTAACGCTTTTCCGCTGAAAAGCGCCTCTTTTGCTTCCGTGAGACAATCCGCTATCTTTTTATCAGGACAGATTACTTGTATGGCGAATGCAGCATTTGCTATTACACAATTGGTTTGTGCAGGTGTGGCGGTTCCCGAAAGGACTGCATCAAAAATACGGGCGGCATCGTCTACGGTTGCTCCTCCGTCCAGATCGGCTTCCGTGCATCGGGTAAGTCCGAGCATTTCGGGGGTGTAGAGTTTTTCTTTCTCTGCCATGGCAACCTTAAATTCAGCCGTAAGCGAAATTTCATCGTACCCGTCCAGACTGTGTACTACGGCGAAATGCGTCCCGCTCTCTTGATACGTGTAGTTGTAGAGCCTTAACAGTGGCAGGTTGTAGACTCCTAACAGTTGATAGGTCGGAATCACAGGATTTACCAACGGCCCCAACATGTTGAAAAAACTACGCACGCCCAGGCTTTTGCGAACGGAGGCTACAGCCTTCAAGGCAGGGTTGAAGAGTGGGGCATGCAGGTAGGCGATGCGGCACTCGCCGATGGAACGGCGCAGATGCTCGATTTCGTTTGTAAATTTAACGCCGTGCTGTTCCATTACATTGCTGGCTCCGCTTACCGATGTGGCTCCATAATTGCCGTGCTTCACTACGTTGTAGCCTGCACCTGCCACTACAAAACACGCACAGGTACTGATGTTGAATGTGTTCTTGCCGTCGCCTCCCGTACCTACTATGTCGATAGGCTTGTACTCGGAAAGGTCGATGGGAATTCGCATTTCGAGTAATGCTTCCCTGAAACCCGTCAGTTCTTCTACGGAAATGTTGCGCATCAGAAATACGGTGATGAGGCTGGCTATCTGGGAGTCGTTGTAACTTCCTCCGGCGATGTTCTGAAGTATTCTGCGTGCCTCGTCACGACCCAGATACTGATGTTCGAACAATCTGTACAATATATCTTTCATGCAAATGATGTTTTTAGCCAGTTGCTTATAATGATCTTGCCTTTGGGGGTAAGAACGGATTCGGGATGAAATTGTATGCCGCGGACATCATACCGCCGATGGCGCAGGGCCATGATTTGTCCTTCTTCGCAATCCTCGGCAGTGACTTCAAGGCAATCGGGGAAGTTTTCGTGCGAAACGACCCACGAATGGTAACGCCCGGCGCGAAATCCGGGTTCGAGTCCTGCAAAAAGGGGATCGGGGGCGATGACACGGATGTCTGAGCAAACGCCGTGGTGTACGTTCGCCAGGTTGATTAGCTTTGCACCGAATGCTTCGCCGATGGCCTGCTCGCCAAGGCAGACGCCCAGGATGCTTTTTGTTGGCGCATAACGGCGGATGAGAGGAAGCAGAATGCCGGCTTCTTCCGGTATGCCGGGGCCGGGTGAAAGGAGAATCTTGTCGAAACGTTCTACTTCGTCCAGTGCAATCTTGTCATTGCGGTACACCTCTACATCGGCGTCCAGTTCCTTCAGTATATGAAGCAGATTATAGGTGAAGGAATCGTAATTATCGAATAAAAGAATCTTCATTGTCTTGTATTTGTTTATTTATATTTGTGTGTTATTCTGTCAAGCCTCCGGTTAATTAATAAGTTGATTGGCCAGGTCGATTGCTTTTTTCAGTGCTCCCAGCTTATTGTTTACCTCCTGCAGTTCGCGTTCGTCATTGCTTTTGGCTACTATGCCGGCGCCGGCCTGATAATAGAGGACGTTTCCGCGGCTCACAAAAGTGCGGATCGTGATGGCTTGGTTCAGATCGCCGTCCATACCGATAAATCCTATGCAGCCGCCGTAAGCTCCGCGGTTGTGTTTCTCTATCCCGGTAATGAGCTGCATGGCACGAACTTTGGGTGCACCGCTCAAAGTTCCGGCCGGAAAGGTATCTATATAGGTTTTCACCGGGTTACTTTCCGGATCGACCTCTCCGCTTACACGTGATACGAGGTGGATTACATGGCTGTAATATTGTACCTCTTTATAGAAATCTACTTGTACATCGTGTGCGTTCCGGCTTAAATCGTTTCGGGCAAGGTCTACCAGCATGACATGCTCGGCATTCTCTTTCGGATCGGCCAGAAGCGCTTCGGTACGCTGGCGGTCTACTTCCACATTTCCTGTTCTGAAGGCTGTTCCTGCAATCGGATCGATGCTGGCATGTCCATCGGCTACTTTGCAATGCGTCTCCGGAGAAGAACCGAAGATGCGGAAGCCTCCGAAATCAAAATAGAATAAATAAGGTGACGGATTGATACTGCGCAGGGCACGATAAACCTTGAAATCATCCCCTTTAAACGGTTGCTCGAAGCGACGGCTCAGTACGATTTGGAAAACGTCGCCACGCAGGCAGTGATGGATGCCCTGGCGCACCATTGTTTTGTATTCGTCGTCGGTGATGGGAGAGGTTTCTTTACCGACAGATTGAAAATTGTAGGAGGCGTAGTTACGGTTTTCGATCAGTGTCTCGATTTCCTGCAGGTTGCCTTTTTCGCCATCAATAACCAATTCCACCAAGGCGAGTTCGTTTTTAAAATGATTGAAGACCAGTATATACTTATATAATATGTATAGCATGTCGGGAGCATCATTTTCTTCGTGGTGCGCTTCCATGACCGGGATATTCTCAAAATAGCGTATGGCATCGAAGGCTGTGTAACCAAAAAGACCGCAAACTTTCCGGTCGGCTCCTTCTATGCTGAAACTGGACAGGAAGGCATTCATTGCATCTGCAACGTTATGCGTTTCGGTTATCGGACTTACTTTGCGACTTCCGTCAGGATAGACCGCCGTACATTCGCCATTGTTGATGCCAATACTGGCCAAAGGGCAAAGAGCTATGTAAGAAAGGCTGTTTTCATTTCCATGAAAATCAGAGCTTTCCAATAGCGCCGACTCCGGGTATATATCCCGCACTTTCAGATAGATGCTTACGGGGGTATGAAGGTCGCCCATCACACGCTTGCTTATTGTTTTAAATTTATAGTTCATAACGGTGTTATTTAATACCAGTTTACATGATATTCAATTAGTTGTTTTTATAATTGATATATGTCTCCATATCCTTGTCTCCACGTCCTGAAACTGTCAGTACAACAATGTCTTCTTTTTTGAAATCAACCTTAGGCAGAGCACCCAGCGCATGTGCGCTTTCCAATGCGGGGATAATGCCTTCAAGTTCGGTTAGTTCGAAAGCGGCTTTTAAAGCCTCGTCATCATCTACGGCCAGTATCTTTGCCCGGCGACTGACGGACAGGTTGGCATGAATTGGTCCGATACCGGGATAATCCAGACCGGCGGAAATGGAGTAAGGCTCTTCTATCTGGCCGTCTTCGCTTTGCATCACCAGGGTACGGGCGCCATGGATGATACCCTTTTTGCCAAGTTGGATGGTAGCGGCACTCATGCCCGAATGGATACCTTTTCCTCCGGCTTCGGCAAGTACGATCTTTACGCGTTTGTCATCAATATGGTGGTAGATGGTTCCGGCTGCATTACTTCCTCCGCCTACACAGGCAATCAGGTAATCAGGATAATTCCGGCCTTCTTTTTCTTGTAGCTGTTTCCGTATTTCTTCGCTGATAACCGATTGTAGGCGGGCAACCATATCCGGATAGGGGTGAGGACCAACAGTAGAACCGATGATGTAATATGTATCGGAGGGATGACAACACCAGTCGCGAATGGCTTCGTTTGTGGCGTCTTTCAGTGTCATGTTGCCGGAGGTGACGGGAATAACAGTTGCGCCGAGCATCTCCATTTTTTGTACATTAGCGTGCTGACGTTCTACGTCCGTTTTACCCATGTACACAATACATTCCATGTCCATCAGGGCGCACACAGTGGCAGTAGCAACACCATGCTGACCGGCTCCTGTTTCTGCAATGATACGGGTTTTGCCCATCCGGCGTGCCAATAGGATTTGCCCGATTGTGTTGTTTATCTTGTGGGCGCCCGTATGATTCAGGTCTTCCCGTTTGAGGTAGATTTTGCAGCCGTATTTTTTACTTAACCGCTTGGCAAGGTAAAGGGGGGAAGGACGGCCTACGTAATCGCGGAGCAACTGATCGTATTCAGCTTTGAAGCTTTCGCTATCCAATACTTCGAGGTAAGCATTCTGGAGATCTTTTACGCATTGGTGAAGGATTTCCGGGACATAAGCTCCTCCAAATTCACCGTAGTAACCATTTTTGTCTACTTGATACGTTTTCATCTTTGATTCTTTTATTTTGTTGTTTTTATGTTTTTGTGATAAAAAGAAAAGAGGCCTGCCGCAAGTGCGACAGACCTCTTTATTGTATTTTGTACTATTCAGGTATATACATATAGGCTTCGTCCCTTACGAACTTTTGAGTTGTACGGAGCGCCACCACCAATATGTATTTACTATGAATGTTTTCATTTTGTTCTCTTGTTACGGCAGCAAATATAGAGATTGTATAATAATCTGCAAATAGTATTGCTGTTTTTTTTGAAAAAATAATTTGTGTGTCCTTTATTATGATATAAATAAATCATCCCGGTCATTTATAAAAAAGATCCCGATGGTTTTATAAAATCATCGGGATCTTTTTACTAAAAGTGAATTCTTGTCCGGAAATTTATTTCAATGCTTTTTCAATAGCTGCTTTTACCATCGGTTCCATGATTTTGTATCCCTTGGTGGTAGGGTGTACTCCGTCTGACGCATTTTCGGCAGAAAGACCTCCTCGTTCATCAACCATTGCAGTATAATAGTCCAGATAAATAGCCCCTGTTTTATCTGCGTAATCCTTAATCATATTGTTTAATTCTTTTACCAGTGGAGCAGGCTTTACACCAGGACGCCAAGGGAATTCGTATGCCGGAAGTGTAGAGCAAAGGATAACTTTAATATTGTTTGCCCGGGCAAGATCGGCCATTGAAGCTATGTTTTCGAACGTGTTCTTTAATGGTACGGCATAATCATTATATGCAATGTCATTTATACCGGCAAGAATAACTACTACTTTCGGATGAAGATTGATTACGTCAGGACGGAATCGCACCAACATCTGGGATGTTACCTGTCCTCCGATACCTCTGTTTGCATAATTGTTGGAAGTAAAAAAAGCCTGATTGTTATTCCACCATCCTTCAGTAATGGAATTTCCCATAAATACAGCCACCGGTTTCTCTACGGTTGTGTTCGCTTTTGTAAATTTACCGAAATTGGCCCAATCTTTATATTCCGGTGTTTGGGCTGAAATGAGAGTAGCACTTAAAAGGCATATAGCCGATACGATTAATTTTTTCATGATACAATTAGATATATTCAATTAGTAATGGAACAAAAGTAGAAATAATATCTGTTTTTTATGTATGTTTGCCACAAGTATAATTATAAACTTTGACATCTATGACATCAATTATTATTATCGCTGTTGTTGCGGTTATTGTTATTTGGGTAATTTCATTGTATAACTCTTTGGTGAAGCTGAGAAACAACCGGGAGAATGCATTTGCTGATATCGACGTGCAGTTAAAACAACGTTATGATTTGATTCCGCAATTGGTAGAAACAGTAAAAGGGTATGCGTCACATGAAAAAGAAACGTTAGAAAGAGTCATCAATGCTCGTAACGGAGCCGTTAATGCAAAAACAATTGATGAAAAAATTGCAGCAGATAATATGCTGACTTCCGCACTTTCCGGCTTGAAGATCACTTTGGAGGCTTATCCCGACCTGAAAGCAAATCAAAATTTCCTTCAACTGCAGGAAGAGATTGCAGACCTGGAAAACAAATTGTCTTCTGTAAGACGTTATTTCAATTCGGCAACAAAGGAACTGAATAATGCAATCCAAACTTTCCCGTCCAATATTATTGCCAATATGTTCGGTTTCCATAAAGAAACAATGTTTGATTTAGGTGAACAGCGTGCTACGTTGGAAGAGGCTCCGAAAATTAAGTTTTGATAAGGATGCAATACGTTGGTATACATACACAGCAGAGGCAGAATAATTTTCGTTCCATGCTTTTGCTTTTCCTTTTTCCCTGTCTGGTGATAGGGCTGTTGTATGCGTTTTGTTATTTATTGCTTTTACTGGCTTATAATGATGATGGCCTGACACAGACGCAAATGTTGAGTTATTCCACGGCTATGTTTATTCATTTTGCTCCGTATGTATTGGGTGGTGTTTTGCTATGGTTTATTATTGCTTATTTTGCAAATACCAGTATTATCAATTCGGCAACCGGCTCTCGTCCGTTGGAACGAAAGGATAATAAGCGTGTGTATAATTTGGTGGAGAACCTATGTATGGCTCAAGGTATGAAAATGCCAAAAGTGAACATCATTGATGACGATTCTTTGAATGCCTTTGCCAGTGGAATTAATGAAAATACCTACACTGTAACATTATCCCGGGGCATTATTGATAAGTTAAATGATGAAGAACTGGAAGCGGTGATTGCCCATGAACTTTCCCATATTCGTAATCGGGATGTACGGTTGCTTATTGTTTCAATCGTATTTGTCGGAATTTTTGCCATGTTGGCTCAGATAGCAATGCGCTCTGTTTATTATTCTTCATTTACCTCATCGCGGGACAGGGAAGGAAAAGGGAACGGAACAATTGTGATTGTTTTGGTAATGTTGGTTGCTGCGGTGGGATATTTTTTTTCAATGTTAATGCGCTTTGCAATTTCCCGTAAAAGGGAATACATGGCAGATGCCGGTGCGGCAGAGATGACTAAAAATCCTCGTGCATTGGCTAGCGCTTTAAGGAAGATCTCAGCTGACCCTGATATTGAAGCTGTTCATCGTGAAGATGTTGCACAACTTTTTATAGAACATCCGGGTAAACAGGCAGAGAGTGCTCTGAGTGGCCTGAGTGGTCTTTTTGCTACGCATCCACCTATAGGGAAGCGCATCCAAATATTGGAACAATTCTGATAATTTGATTATTTTGTGGGTTTTTATTGCGGTTATTGCGAATATATTATGCATTAATAAATATTATACAATATGTTTTGATGACAAAATGATAGTTGCTGCCTTTGCGTTATGTAAACGAAAGGTAGCAACTGTTTTTATATATGAATATACATAGGAAAAAGAAAGCTTCCATCTTGTTGATATATACGGGTGGAACCATTGAATAAGAGAAATAACGATACCCGAAAATGGTTATCTATGAAATAAGAATTAAGTTTATAAAAACATAAATCGATATTAAAAATGAATATCCGTTATTTATAAATGGTTTGGCTATTACTAAAATGGCTGCAGCTATGGCCAATTATCAACTGGGATTAAACCGAGAAGATAGCATATAAAAATCAAACAGGAAAGGGCGTATTATAGATATGTATATAATACGCCCTTTCTTTTAATATATTTCTTTTGCTATCTTTTGAACACTGTCCGAAGCCATCATCGTATAAAAATGGAGGCTCGGCACACCATGTGCGATCAGGTCTTTACATTGTTGAATACACCATTCAACACCAACTTCTTTAGCTTCTTCGTCGTTTTTACATTTGCGGAGTTCGCAAGCAAAGGCTTCCGGTATGTCGGAACGAAATATTTTAGGAAGTACGGTCAGTTGATTTTTGAATACTATCGGCTTGATTCCCGGAATAATAGGAACAGTAATACCCTCTTTGCGACAGCGTTCTACGAAAGCATAATATTTTTCATTATCGAAAAACATTTGTGTTACCAGATAATCGGCTCCGTTTTTAACCTTCTCTTTCAGGTAAAAGATGTCAGATTCCATGTTGGGGGCTTCTTCGTGCTTTTCGGGATAGCATGCCATTCCATACGAAAATGGAGTTTCATTTGCTTCAAATGCCGAACCGTCTATGGCAATTCCTTTATTGAAATTGTTTACCTGCTTCTGTAAATCGGTAGCATGTTCATGGTATTGGTTGGTCTTTTGGTCGGCATCTAACGTTTTTATGTCTCCTCTCAATAATAACAGATCGTAAACACCCAGAAAGTTGAGATCGATTAAAGCATATTCCGTTTCATCTTTTGTAAATCCTTTACATATAATATGGGGCACCGCTGTAATTCCATATTTGTATTGTATGGCAGACGCAATTGCTACAGATCCGGGACGTTTACGGATGTTTACCTTTTGGAGGTTTCCATCCGATAATGTTTTATATATGGATTCGCTGTGATGGGAGGTTATATTAATGTATTTAGGATTAAATTCCCTGAGTTTATCAATTACGTTGTAAACTTTTTGAATACTATTTCCTTTTAAAGGAGGTAGTATTTCAAAAGAAAAGGCAGTGCTTTTACTGCTTTTTATCAAGTCGATTACTTTCATATTGTGTTTTATTTTGTTGCAAAAGTAATAAATCTTACCTGTTTTTACAATCAAACAGTTTCTTCGTATTTTTTGTCTGTCCGTTCCTGCAGGATAGCGTCGGTATTTGCGATTGCCCAGTCTACAAGATTCTTTAAAAGAGGAATCAAACTATTCCCTCTTTCGGTAAGTTTATATTCGACACGTGGCGGAACTTCCGCATAGATGGTTCGGCTGACTAATCCATCAGCTTCCAATGCACGAAGAGTAACTGTAAGCATACGTTGTGAAATGTCTCCGATACTTTTTTGAATGTCATTGAATCGCATCGTATTGTTGGCATTTAGAGTAATCAGGATAAGCATACCCCATTTACTGCTGAGGCGGCTTATTATGTCACGGATCGGGCAAAATCCCGTAGGGTGAAAATTTTGCATAATTTAACCTGTTCTAATGGATTGTGTTTCAATATTAGTTACTTCAATGTAAGTGACTGACTTTTATGTGCCTTCTTGTTCGCATGAAAGAGTCAGTATATATTTGCGATACAAAAGTAATAAACTTACTATTAATAACTATTGTCTCATCTAATTTTATAATGTTATGGCAAAGCAAGTAGCAGTTTTAGCAGTTAATCCGGTAAATGGATATGGTTTGTTTCAGTATCTGGAATCTTTTTTCGAAAATGGTATTCCATATAAAGTGTATGCAGTTTCCGATGGAAAAAACATACGTGCGAATTCTGGTATAATGATCCAGGCTGATGATGTTGTAAAAAATTTAATAGGTCATGCTGATGATTATGATGCTTTGGTATTTTCATGTGGTGATGCAGTGCCTGTATTTAAAGAACATGCTTCGGAAGCATATAATGTAGATTTATTGGCAGTAATTAAAGAGTTTGCAGATAAGGGCAAGTTAATGGTTGGGCATTGTGCTGCTGCACTGATGTTTGAAATAGCCGGAGTGGATAAAGGCAGAAAATTGGCTGTTCATCCTTTGGCTAAGCCAGCTATCCTGAATGGTGTAGCAACGGATGATGCCTTTGTTGCGGATGGGAATTTCTATACTGCACAATGTGAACATTCTGTTTCTTTATTAATGCCAGAATTGATTGAAGTATTGAAATAAAAGTACAACTTTTTTTGTATACGGGGCATTAATACATGTTTGTAGAGAATTGAGATAGAGATACGGCTTATGTTTATAGATGTTTATCTTTGTACGTATTTTTGTGTCATTCTATAGTTTTATTAATATCTTTGCGTTCAATAATCTAATAACGTAAGATATGGAAAGTATAAATTGGTCTGATCTGTCTTTCGGATATATGAAGACGGATTATAATGTAAGATGCTATTACAGGGATGGAAAATGGGGGGAATTGGAAGTTTCTTCTTCGGAGATTATAAACATCCACATGGCAGCTACATGCTTACATTACGGACAGGAATCTTTTGAAGGCTTGAAAGCTTTTAAAGGAAAGGATGGAAAAATCCGCGTATTCCGTATGGATGAAAATGCCAAACGTATGCAGTCTTCAAGCCGTGGCATTAAGATGGCTGAGCTTCCGGTTGAGAAAT
This sequence comes from Parabacteroides chinchillae, assembly GCF_900108035.1. Classification (GTDB taxonomy): domain Bacteria; phylum Bacteroidota; class Bacteroidia; order Bacteroidales; family Tannerellaceae; genus Parabacteroides; species Parabacteroides chinchillae. Next base: position 183,812 of record NZ_FNVS01000001.1, on the reverse strand, counting down.
TTGAAGAAGCTATACGTAAAGTTGTCAAATTAAACGAACGCTTTGTTCCGCCCTATGAAAGCGGTGCTGCTTTATATATTCGTCCGCTGATGATAGGTTTGGGTGCCCAGGTCGGAGTAAAACCAGCTCCAGAATATATGTTTATGGTATTTGTTACGCCTGTAGGTCCTTACTTTAAAGGTGGATTCAAGCCTTCAAAAGTATGCATTATGCGTGATTATGACCGTGCTGCGCCTCATGGAACAGGTACGATTAAAGTTGGTGGTAACTATGCCGCCAGTCTGGTAGCCGGCGAAAAAGCAAAAGAACTGGGCTATGCCGCAGTGTTATATCTGGACCCAAAAGAAAAGAAGTATCTGGATGAATGTGGCCCCGCTAATTTCTTTGGTATTCGTGGAAATAGTTATATCACGCCGCAGTCTAATTCTATTCTTCCCTCTATTACAAATAAAAGTTTGCAGCAATTAGCTGAAGATATGGGGCTGAAGGTAGAACGCCGTCCGGTTCCGTTTGATGAAATTGCTACTTTTGAAGAAGCTGCAGAATGTGGAACGGCTGCAGTGATTGCTCCGATTTCTCAGATTGATGATATTGACATGAATAAGTCGTATATAATATCCAAGGATGGTAAGCCTGGTCCTGTTTGCGAAAAGCTTTACAATAAACTTCGTGGTATCCAATACGGTGACGAACCCGATACCTACAACTGGGTTACAACCATTGAATAATATCTTTTAGTAAATAATAGTTGATAAGTGATAGTTTTGAATTAATATTTTATGGTGAAAATTGCTAACTCTGTGTTGCAATATTAAGAAGATTAATTATCTTTGCCACGTTTATAATTTGATACAGTTGCAGGAAATTGTTAACTGTCACTTGTCAACTATTAACTGGAAAAGTGGAAGCATTCTTTAAAACACATAAGTATTTGGTGGAACATTTGCAGGCACCGGTACGTAGAGGATTGATGGATGAAATCAACTGGGATGACCGGTTGATCGGTATTAAGGGTTCCCGCGGTGTAGGCAAAACTACATTTTTGCTGGATTACGCCCGTGAATATTTTGGCGCCGATAATAAAGAATGTCTGTACATAAATTTGAATCATTTTTATTTTACGGAACGTACACTGGTAGATTTTGCTGCTGAGTTTAGAGCAAAAGGAGGTAAGGTGTTGCTTATAGACCAGGTGTTTAAATATTCGGGTTGGTCGAAAGAGCTCCGTTACTGTTATGATAATTTCCTTGATCTTAAAATCGTTTTTTCTGGTTCTTCTGTAATGAGGTTGAAAGAAGAAAATCCCGATTTGTCAGGAAAAGTTGTTTCTTATAATCTGCGTGGTTTTTCCTTCCGTGAGTTTCTGAATTTAATGTCGGGAAATGAATTTCCGGCGTATACTTTTGATGATATACTGCAAAATCATCAGGATATAGCGAAAAAAATTTGTTCGGTTGCAAAACCGATGGCTTACTTTCAGGATTATTTGCATCATGGTTTTTATCCGTTCTTTTTGGAAAAACGTAATTTTTCGGAGAACCTGTTGAAAACTATGAATATGATGTTGGAGGTAGATGTCTTGTATATAAAACAAATAGAACAAAGCTATTTGCCAAAACTGCGTAAACTGCTTTATTTGTTGGCAACAAGTGCTCCCTGTACTCCTAATGTGAGTCAGTTGAGTAAAGATATTGAAACGTCACGTGCAACGGTAATGAATTATATAAAATACCTGACAGATGCCCGTTTGATGAATATGCTCTACCCTGTGGGAGAATCGTTCCCGAAGAAACCGGCTAAGGTATATATGTATAATTCGAATCTGATGTACCCGATTCGTCCTATGGAGGTGAATATGGGGGCTGTGCGGGAATCCTTCTTCTATAATCAGTTGTTGAAGGACAATACTTTAAATGAAGGAGTGAAAAATACTCACTTTTTAGTGAATTCCAAATATAATTTCCGGATTGAAGAAAACATGAAAGTGAGAAACAATCCTGATTTATATTATGCTGTTGATAAGACTGAAGTAGGGGATGGAAACATGATTCCGCTTTGGTTGTTCGGTTTTTTATACTAATTTGAACTAATGAGATTCTTTATTAAATACTAATAGTTTATAGGTCTATGACAAAACAGAAGAAATTTTTAACCTGTGATGGTAATCAGGCTGCTGCACATATCTCTTATATGTTTAGCGAAGTAGCTGCTATTTACCCAATCACACCATCGTCTACAATGGCTGAGTATGTGGACGAATGGGCGGCTGCCGGACGTAAGAATATTTTCGGCGAAACTGTTATGGTACAGGAAATGCAATCTGAGGGTGGCGCTGCAGGTGCCCTTCACGGTTCATTGCAGGCTGGTGCTCTGACTACAACTTACACTGCTTCTCAGGGTTTGTTGTTGATGATTCCTAACATGTACAAGATTGCTGGAGAATTGCTTCCATGCGTATTCCATGTATCTGCCCGTACACTGGCTTCACATGCTTTGTGTATTTTTGGCGATCATCAGGATGTAATGTCTGCGCGTCAGACAGGTTTCGCTATGTTGGCTGAAGGCTCTGTACAGGAAGTTATGGATCTTGCAGGTGTTGCCCACCTGGCTACAATCAAATCTCGTGTTCCTTTCATGAACTTCTTCGATGGTTTCCGTACTTCTCATGAAATCCAGAAGATCGAGGCTTTGGAAAATGAAGATCTGGCTCCGCTGATCGATCAGAAGGCTTTGGCCGAATTCCGTGCTCGTGCTTTGAATCCTGAAAATCCGGTTGCACGTGGTATGGCTGAAAATCCGGATCATTTCTTCCAACATAGAGAATCAAGTAATTCTTACTATGAAGCCGTTCCTGCTATTGTAGAGGAATATATGAATGAAATAGCTAAGATTACAGGTCGTAAATATGGTTTGTTCGATTACTACGGAGCCGAAGATGCAGAACGCGTAATTATCGCAATGGGTTCTGTAACGGAAGCTGCTCGCGAAGCTATCGATTATCTTGTAGCCAAAGGTGAAAAGGTTGGTTTGGTTTCAGTTCACTTATATCGTCCGTTCTCTGCTAAACATTTCTTGGCTGCTATGCCAAAGACTGTTAAACGCATTGCGGTTCTGGACCGTACAAAAGAGCCGGGAGCAAATGGCGAACCGTTGTATCTGGACGTAAAAGACTGCTATTACGGTGTTGAAAATGCTCCGGTTATTGTTGGCGGCCGTTATGGTTTAGGATCAAAAGATACTACTCCTGCCCAGATTATTTCCGTATATGAAAATTTGGCATTACCGATGCCGAAGAACCAGTTTACAATTGGTATAGTTGATGATATCACATTCACCTCTCTCCCTCAGAGAGAAGAAATCGCTTTAGGTGGCGAAGGCATGTTCGAAGCTAAGTTCTACGGTTTAGGTGCTGATGGTACAGTTGGTGCAAACAAGAACTCGGTTAAGATCATCGGTGATAATACAAACAAATATTGTCAGGCATATTTTGCTTATGACTCTAAGAAATCAGGAGGCTTTACTTGTTCTCACCTGCGTTTTGGCGATCATCCGATCCGTTCGACTTACTTGGTAAATACGCCGAATTTCGTAGCTTGTCACGTTCAGGCTTACCTGCGTATGTATGACGTAACGCGTGGTTTGCGTGAAAACGGTACATTCTTGTTGAATACAGTGTGGAACGGTGAAGAACTGGCTAAACATTTACCCAATAAGGTAAAACGCTATTTTGCTCAAAAGAATATTACCGTTTACTATATCAATGCCACACAGATTGCATTGGAAATAGGTTTGGGTAACCGTACAAATACAATCCTTCAGTCTGCATTCTTCCGTATTACAGGTGTAATACCTGTTGATCTGGCTGTAGAACAGATGAAAAAATTCATCATGAAGTCTTACGGCAAGAAGGGCGAAGAAATTGTAAATAAGAACTATTCTGCTGTAGATCGTGGTGGTGAATATCAGAAACTATTCGTTGATCCGGCTTGGGCTGCCCTGCCAGATGATGAAGAAGTGACAAATAATGATCCGGCATTTATTAATGAAGTAGTTCGCCCGATTAATGCCCAGGATGGTGACTTATTGAAAGTATCGGCTTTCAAGGGTATCGAAGATGGTACTTGGCATCAGGGTACTGCTAAATATGAAAAACGTGGTGTGGCTGCATTTGTTCCGGTATGGAATGACGCAAACTGTATTCAGTGTAACCAGTGTGCTTATGTATGTCCTCACGCTTCAATCCGTCCGTTTGTATTGGATGACGAAGAACAGAAAGGTGCAAACTTCCCGATGTTGGATGTAAAGGCTCCGGCTACTATGAAGGGTATGAAGTTCCGTATTCAGGTATCAGTTCTTGACTGTTTGGGTTGTGGTAACTGTGCCGATGTTTGTCCGGGCTTCAAGGGTAATAAGGCATTGTCAATGGTTTCTTTGGAATCTCAATTGGCAGAAGCTCCTAACTGGGAATACTGTGTTGAAAATGTGAAGAGCAAACAACATTTGGTAGATGTGAAGATGAATGTAAAGAATTCTCAGTTCGCTACTCCGTTGTTTGAATTCTCTGGTGCTTGTTCAGGTTGTGGTGAAACTCCATACGTAAAACTGATTACTCAGCTATTCGGTGACCGTGAAATGGTTGCTAATGCTACCGGATGTTCTTCTATCTATTCAGGTTCAGTTCCTTCAACTCCGTATACTCTGAATGAAAAAGGACAGGGTCCGGCTTGGGCTAACTCATTGTTCGAAGACTTTTGCGAATTTGGCCTGGGTATGGAATTGGCTAACGAAAAGATGCGTGAACGCCTGGCTAACCTGATGAATAAGATCGTTGCAGGCGAACATGCTCCGGCTGAAGCTAAAGAAGCTGCAGCTGCATGGATAGCAAACATGAACGATGCAGACAAGACTAAGGAATTGGCTCCGCAGATTATGGCATTTGTTGAACAGGGAATTGCCGAAGGCTGCCCGGTTTGTGCTCAGATCAAGGAAATGTCTCACTTCCTGGTAAAACGTTCACAGTGGATTATCGGTGGCGACGGTGCTTCTTATGATATCGGTTACGGTGGTTTGGATCATGTAATTGCTTCCGGCAAGAATGTTAATATCCTTGTTTTGGATACCGAAGTATATTCTAACACTGGTGGTCAGTCTTCAAAAGCTACTCCGGTAGGTGCAATTGCCAAATTTGCTGCTTCCGGTAAGAGAGTACGTAAGAAAGACCTCGGTCTGATGGCTACTACTTACGGTTATGTATATGTTGCACAGATTGCTATGGGTGCCGACCAAGCTCAGACATTGAAAGCTATCCGCGAAGCTGAAGCATACGACGGTCCTTCTTTGATTATTGCTTATGCACCATGTATTAACCACGGCTTGAAAGCTGGTATGGGTAAATCTCAGGCTGAAGAAAAAGAAGCTGTAGGATGTGGTTACTGGCATTTGTGGCGTTACAATCCTGCTCTTGAAGCAGAAGGTAAGAATCCGTTTACACTTGATTCTAAGGAACCCGAATGGGCTAAGTTCCAGGGCTTCCTGAAGAGTGAAGTACGTTTTGCTTCCTTGATGAAACAGTATCCGACAGAAGCTGCCGAGCTGTATCAGGCTGCTGAAGACAATGCTAAATGGCGTTATAACAACTACAAACGTTTAGCTAATCAGCAGTGGGGTGTTGAATAATTGAATATATTATTCTTAAATAAAATAGAGAGACTGTCTGACGGCAAATAGTCAGGCAGTTTCTTTTTTTGTTGCCTACCCAAATACTGTCAGATACCAAATTTTACTTATTAGTGTTCATATTCGACGAATTTTATTCTCTATCTTTGTTATTAAATTAATAGGTAAAAAGATTTTAAGTTATGATTAAGGCTGTATTTTTTGATATTGACGGAACATTGGTTAGTTTTAAGACTCATGTTGTACCTCAGTCTACGATTCATGCACTTGACTTATTGAGGAAAAGAGGGATAAAAGTGTTTATTGCAACCGGCCGTCATTTAAGCTCTATCAATAATCTGGGAAATTTGGAATTTGATGGTTATGTTACTTTGAACGGAGGATATGTTCTGGCGGGAAAGAATGATGTGGTTTATAAACATAGTATTCCGGATAAGGATATAGAATCTTTGGTTCATTATCAGGAGAAAGAAGGCTCATTTCCATGTGCCTTTGTTATGGAAAATGAAATTTTTATGAACTATACGGATAAGGCTGTTAAGGATGTTTTCCGTTTATTAAACTTTCCGTCGCCTCCTATTCGTCCGGTAGCAGACGTTTACGGCAATACTGTTTATCAACTAATTGCGTTTTTTACTGCAGAACAGGAAAAACGGATTATGTCCATCTTGTCACATTGTGAGTCTACCCGTTGGAATCCTTTATTTACGGATATAGTTCCTGTCGGAAGTAATAAGGGGATAGGAATAGATAAGATGTTGGAACATTTCCGGATCAATCTGGATGAGTGTATGGCTTTTGGTGACGGAGGGAATGATATTGCTATGTTAAAACATGCAGGAATGGGGGTTGCGATGGGTAATGCGGCCGAAGATGTAATGAAATCTGCAGATTATGTAACCACTTCGGTGGATGATAATGGCATTTATAATGCATTAAAGCATTTCAACATTATTTGACCTGAATTGTTATTCAAATAAAGGGGGAATTATGATAGACGAATTAGTTCAGTTTAATCGTGGGTTCGTGAAGAACAAAGGGTATGAAAAGTATATAACAACCAAATTTCCTGATAAGAAGATTGCTATTGTATCTTGTATGGATACCCGTCTGACCGAACTGCTTCCGGCGGCCTTAGGCTTGAAAAACGGAGATGTTAAGGTGATCAAGAATGCCGGTGCTATTATATCGCACCCGTTCGGTAGTGTGATCCGTAGCTTATTGGTTGCTATTTATGAGCTGGGAGTGGAGGAGATTATGATTATTGGTCATACTGATTGCGGAGCTAAACATATGAATAGTGCTGAGTTGATTGAGAAAATGAAAGCACGCGGAATACCTCAGGACCATATAGATATGATGCGCTATTGCGGTATCGATTTCGAATCGTGGTTGCACGGGTTTCATACATCCGAAGAGTCTGTTCATGAAACTGTAGAGCAAATATATAAACATCCCCTGATACCGAAGGATATTGTGGTAAGAGGGTTTGTAATTGATTCAATTACAGGAGAATTGACGCCTGTGGAATGAATGAATATTCAATAGAATGCAGGCTTTTTAAAGGCTAAAAAAATGAAAAACGAAATAATTTATTATGTTGTACAACATTTTATCAAAAAAAATGGTTATCTTTGTAGCGTACTAAGGAAAAAGATTGTATAGGACGTGTATTATTAACCCAAGCTTTCCAAGCGTGGAAAGTATAAATTAAAATGATTATGATGATGAGAGAAAATGAAAAAAGCTTACGTGCTTTAGCGATGTTGCGTTATCAGGCAGACCGTTATCAGGCTGTTGGAAATGGTTCAATGTGTCAACGGGTAAATGCTGAAATTCGTCGTCTTATGGACGAAATGAACGCAATTGCAGTAAAGAATTAATTAATACTGCAATTTATTTGAATTAAACAATACTTTAAATATCCTCACCTCCGTATAAAACGGGATGGTGAGTTCGAAAAAAGGAATGATCCGGCTTTCTACGCTGCCAAAGAGCGATGGAAAGCCTTTTTTGTTTTCAATGAAACCTTTATCTTTGCAATCAGAGCTTAAAACTATTTCTATAAATAAACTCAGAAACATAACGGGATGAATAAATCAGGATTTCTTTTAGTATCATTGTTTTTAAGTACTGCCCTGTGGGCACAATCTCCCCAGCAAAAAGGTTTGGATGTAATAAATCAGGCAACTGCCGAAGCTCATATCGGCTTCCTGGCTAGTGATGAGCTGCAGGGACGCGAAGCCGGTTTCCCCGGTGGGCGGATAGCTGCAGAATATATAGTTGCCAATTTGAAATCCTTCGGGATAGAGCCATTAGGCGGTTCATACTATCATCCGTTTGAAGCTTATCATGTAGAACGACAAAAGAATGGCCGTTGGCAGGTCCATCCAGATTCTATTTCAAGGTTGAAAAAAGGGGTACATCAAAAGCTGGCAATGAATAATATTATAGGGAAGATAGAGGGAAAGAACCCAAATGAATACGTGATAGTAGGAGCTCATTATGATCATTTGGGTATTGACCCGATGCTAGCCGGCGATCAGATATATAATGGGGCGGACGATAACGCCTCGGGCGTTTCTGCCGTATTACAGATTGCGCGTGCTTTTCAGGCTACAGGCGAAAAACCGGAACGAACAGTTCTTTTTACTTTTTGGGATGGAGAAGAAAAGGGGTTACTTGGGTCTAAAGCCTTTGCCCAGTCTTTCCCTGAAATTAGTAAAGTAAAAGGATATCTCAATTTTGATATGATAGGCCGTAATCATATAGAAGAGCGCCCTTCCTATTTTGTTTACTTCTATACAGAGTCGCATCCTGTTTTTGGTAAATGGTTGAAAAACGACATTAAACAGTATAATCTGAATCTGGATCCTGATTACCGTCCATGGGATAATCCGACGGGTGGGAGCGATAATGGGACTTTTGCTAAATTAGGTATTCCTATTATCTGGTATCATACGGATGGACATCCTGATTATCATTTACCGGGTGATGAAGCTTCAAAAATTAATTGGGACAAAGTAGTCAATATCACAAAAGCCTCTTTCCTGAATATGTGGAATATGGCAAATGAAAAAAGTTTTTAAGAAGATAAGAAAAGGCTATCTCCATTGTGGAGATAGCCTTTTCTAGTATATGATTTAAACGAAGTTTATTTCTTCATTTCCCACCACAGAGGATTATTGGTGTCATTTACACCGCCGAGTAATTGCATAGCCTGGTCGTAACTATCTTTACTGTTCGTTTCTAAGCTAGATGGGTAACGCATCCGTTTTGGATAAAATTCCCATTTACATTCTTTTGCTGTACTTTTGGTCAATGGCACTTCATGTGCTGTTGGATTGTAATCTATTTCTACTGCCTGGTTTTCGAAGAAAGGTAATCCCAAACGACGGTGGTCAGACCAAGCTTCCAGAGGCAACCATGGATTCTGAGCGATATATTTTTGTGTGATAATCTTCGTCAGATGATCATTGTTATACTGTCCGTTTTTGTAGATAGAATTCTTCGGATAAGTATAAGTCATAGTCTTTGCTTCACCGGTATAACCGTCATAATAGGTTACTTCATGCGGAGTAGCTTCTACCGTATGATTAAATGCAACAGACGTACCTACGCGGTTATAGTCTGTAGATTTCAGATAATCGCCAAGAAATTGGGATACTTCATTGTATTCGAAGCTTGCAGCAATCCCCGATTCATAATTAGACTGGGCTGTTCCGGGAACACTCCATCCGTATACAGCTGCTTCTGCCAATAAGAAGTACGTTTCCCACGGAGCAAACCAAACACGTTTGTTGGTGCTCATGCGGAATTTTTTGGCAATTGAAGGATAGTTCTTCGAAGCACCGGTCAGTTCTGTTGATAAACTGGATTTTTTATCCCATTTACCGGCAACCCACGTATTCCATGTATACTTAACGGTTAACTTCATATAATCCTTATTGTTTTTGTCAACAAGTTCTCCTGTTGCCGGATCTGCCAAACGGGCAGTTGTTGCAGGTTCTCCGATATAATCGGAATAAATAACATTGTCTTTATACCCCGGAATGTTATACAGTGTAAGTGCGCGCGGGTCGATTTTGTCGGGTAAACCGTCATAAAAGAAACCGGCGCTCGGATCATTCGTAGAAGTTGGTAAATGCTTATCAAAGCGTAATCCCATATACTTCGTGGCGCTTTTGATCTTCACATCGTTTTTGATCTCATCAGCAACCTGAATATCGATGCCCCCTAAGCCAAGGAAGATGTTATTCATAGTAGCCGATATAGGTTGCGGGTTCCATGTACGGGACATAACACCGGCAGCACCATCCCATCCGTCTTTTTCCTGTACCTGAGCCATGTCGTTCAATGTAGTGATCAGATCGCCTTTAGCTGCGTTTTCAAATTCACTTTTGGCTAAAGCTGGGTTGGCTACGGTCAAGCGCATAGCCAAACGTAAGCGTAAAGAATTGCCGTATTTTTTCCATTTCTTCATGTCTCCTTCATAGAACTGGTCTGAAACGTTATTGGCTCCCGTAATCGGAGACATATCTTCGGCTTCATCTATTTTTGATACGGCATCTTTCAACTCTGCTAAGATAAATGTATAGATTTCTTCTACACTTTGGTAAGGGGCAACACTTCCATCAAATTTATTGATTGTTGGAATCGGGCCGAAGCAATCTGCCAACTCTGAAATCAGATAAGCACGCCAGATACGGGCCATTTGATATACGTTTTTTTCGTATGACTTAGCTGTTCCGTCTGCAATGCGTTTTTCGGCGAGGTTAATAGCTGCATTTACATTGTTTAACCAACCAACACCGTAGCCTGTCCCAAAATAGTCATTATTCCAACCTTCGTTATCTGCACCAATAGTAAAACCACTGGAACGGTCAAAACGAGCAGCACGTTTCCATGTCAATACGAATATACGTTCTGCAATATGGGGGTCCATTTGTGCTTCAGTTATCGATTTGTTTAGCAAGTGAGCAACCTGCACATTGTCTTCGCTTACGGCGTTAGGGTCTTTGTTTATCTCTTCAAAATCGCTGCATGCTGTGAATAACAGTGCTGCCGAAGAAGCAAGACCTATCATTATTTTATTAAATGTCTTCATACTTTAATTTTCCTTTCAATTAGAAACCAACTGTAACATTAAATGTATATGAGCGGGAAGTAGGAGCCGCGCCCAATTCAATACCGGTAGCATTGGTATTTGTTGTCGACACCGATTCAGGGTCAATACCTTCCAAGTGGCTTGCAATCATCCACAGGTTGTTTGCTGTGAAAGATAAACGCAAACGTTCCAGCGGTGTTTTTGCCAATAACTTCTTGTCGAACGTGTAGCCTAGCGTTAAGTTACGAAGGCGAACGTTTGTTGCGTCATAAAGGAATGCTTCTCCAACACCCAGGTTGCCTGTACCAACGCGTTCCCAGTATAACTGAGGAGTAACAGATGTGTTATTTGCTGTATAGCCATCTCCGGAAGCTGTAACAGAATTCGGTACAACAAATTCTTCACGAGCACCGTTTACGACTGTTCCTGCTGCCGAACCATTGTAATACATTTTAGCTGTTGTAGCCGAATAGATTTTACCACCGATACGTGCGTCAATCAAGAAGCTCAAAGAGATATTCTTATAATTGAATGTGTTGGTGATACCAAGCATACATTTAGGTTGCTGGTTTCCTAAATACTGCAGATCAGAAGTCAACAAAGGTAAACCTTGTGCGTCCACAATAATTTTGCCTGCGTCAGCACCACTTTCCACACGTTGGAATTTCTTACCGTATATATCACCGTACATACCGCCGGTATGGGCTACTACTTTTACTTCGTCATTGAAAGAACCGTCGGATAATCCCATTTCTTTGATACCTTCGTACAGGTCGATAACCTTATTGCGGTTGAATGATAAGTTAGCAGTTATGTTCCAGCTAAAACCTTTCGGGTTCTGGAAGATATCTGCATAAGCCATAAGTTCCACACCTGAGTTCTGAATGTTACCGGCATTGATCTTTTTGCTTGAATAGCCGGAGAACGGGTCTAGCGGTAAATCCAACAACTGGCGGGTAGCGTTACTCTTATACCACGCGAAGTCGATACCTAAGCGGTTGTTGAGGAATTTCAAATCAACACCGGCTTCCCATGACTTAATTAACTCTGAGCGTACATCCGGATTAAAAAGTACACTTCCCGGACTGGCAACCGGATTTCCGTATGGGTCTTTGCTCATTGAATATACTGTATACAGTTGATATGGATCCAAGTCATTACCCACTTCTGCAAAAGAGGCACGTACTTTAGCGAATGTCATCCATTCTGGTAAAGAGCCTCCGTTTTTTTGAACCATATCCGATATTACGGCAGATAAGCTAACAGATGGGTAAAAATAGGAACGGTTTACCTTGCTCATGGTAGACGACCAGTCGTTACGAGCCGTGATGTCCAAGAACATCCAACCGTCATAATTGATCTGGAATGAACCGTATAATGAATTCATTTTGCGTTGCGTCAAAGTATATTCAAGTCCCATCTTATTTTTGTCAACAGCATTGTTGATGGAGAATAGGTTCGGGATCAGTAAGTCGCCGGTAGAGATTTTTTCTACGGATCTTTTTTGTATCATTAAGTTACCACCAAATGTTACAAAACCACCGAATTTACCGAGCAGATTGTCTTTTTGAGCTGTAGTCAGGAAACTGAAGTTGTTTTCGTAGAAAGTTTCAGAACCTTCGGAGTAATTACCTTTAGGAGTAACATTTCCTCCTGCATATAGTTTGCTGGTAGTTGTTGTTGTATAGTAGTCCGTACCACCTTTTAATTCAACGTTCCACCAGTCAAAAATCTTATAAGACAAAGACATCGTACCCAGGAAACGGTTACGTGTATCTTCATTTGTTCTGTACTGTTTTGTCCAGTACGGGTTTTCCTGCGGTGTACTTTCCGTATCCCACCAAATCATATTGCCGTCTTCGTCCAGACAATCTTTCAGATCGAGGATATTGATTGAACGAGGTAAGTTGTAGATAGTGCTGAATGCATTTGACTGGTTGATACCTTGGAGAGGACGGTTATGTCCGATGTTGTTCAGGTAGTTAACCTTTCCATCCAGTTTCCAGCGCTTGTCCGGACCAAATTCCATTGTACCGCGCAAGTTAATAGAAGTCTTGCTCAGTTTTGCACCTGGAACAATACCTTTGTCGTCAGAACGATTGATAGAAGCGAATACCGAAGTACCTTCGTTTGCCTGCTGGAAAGAAATACCTTCGTTAAATGATACACCTGTATCGAAATAATTACCAACGTTGTCATAAGTATACATCGGTACATTTTTACCATTCCAACTATCGATGTTTACAGAGCCGTCGGCTATAGGACCCCAGCTGGCACGTGATTTCACATCATAAATGCCGGTTGATCCTTGTCCGTAAGAATTTTGGATGTCTGGCTGCATAAACATAGTTTCGGCAGTTACTCCTGCATTAACAGTGATACCCAGTCCTGACTGTTTTTTACCGGATTTAGTGGTGATCAAAATAACACCGTTACCGGCACGGGAACCGTAAAGAGCTGCTGCAGAAGCACCTTTCAATACGTTCATCGATTCGATGTCTTCCGGATTAATATCGGAAAGACCGTTACCCATGTCAGGTCCTTTGTTACCCCATGCGTCGGCTACACCGCCCTGGAAGTTATCCATAGGTATACCGTCAATTACGATCAAAGGTTGGTTTGTTCCTGTGATAGAATTGTTACCACGAAGAACAATTTTGGAAGAAGCACCCGGACCACCGGAAGAACGAACAACCTGCAAACCGGAAACTTTACCGGATAAGGCGTTGGTCACATTGCTTTCGCGAGAATCCAGGATAGCGTCACCTTTCAATTCTTGCGTAGCATATCCCAATGCTTTCTTTTCACGTTTGATACCTAAAGCAGTAACAACTACTTCATCCAGTTTCTGAGTGTCTTCCGCCAGATTGATTATTCCCAAAGGCTGGCCGTTGTAAGTGATTTCCTGACTTGTGTAACCAATGAAAGATATCTGGATGACATCTCCTTTTTGTACACCTTCCAATGCGAAATTACCGTCAAAGTCGGTAATGGTTCCATTGGTTGTTCCTTTTACAACTACAGATGCTCCGGTAACAGGACCTAATGCATCTTCTACTGTACCTGTAACTTTTCCCGATTGTTGGGAAATGTTGGTACTTTGCTTAACAGGTGCAAGGTCTGCATAGGCGTTTCCTGAGAAACACAAAGCACCTGCAAATAGAATTAAGCTGACAGGTTTAAAGTTTTTCAACATAACTGATGGTTTTATTTAAATAAATAGACATTGTCTTGGCGAAACAAAAGTCTGTTATTTGTTCGATAAAAAGGAAGAGCCAGTTAGATTATGCGTTTAAGAGTGTTATTTGTTTTACCATAGTACTAAAAGAACTCTGCTCATTTTATATTCGTGGCAAATATATGAAATATTTATTTCACTGTGTTATTTTTCTTAAAAAAATATGGAAAGCCTTCAAATTTAACATAGTTAGTTTCTTCATCATTGAAAAGCTATGTTAAAATGTTTATTATTCAGTGATTGTTGATTTGTTATAGATTTTAAGAATATATACAGGTTTCTACTGCTGTTATGACAATAACTGTTATACCATTATAAAGCTGATTTTGATATTAGGAATGTGTGTTATAAAATGTCGTTTTTAGACTGATTATTCTGTTGATAGCTTTCCTTTTAATACAAATTGTTTAATGCGAATCAGTAGTTAAGGTAGTTATCAGCCACCGATATAAACCGACAGGTTCTTTTAGTACTATGGTAAAACTAATAACAAATTAAACACCAAGCCTCAATAATACGTTTTTTAATTATTCGGACGGTAACATCATAGTAGACCGGAATACCTTCGTAATAAGTATATCTTCCGCCGAAGCCAAACTGAATATCTCAGGTAGCGGATTTATCAAAAAATTTCATCGTGATGATTTTTTCAATTTATAGTTATGATTTCTAAAAGTCATAACTATGAATTCGGTTTTAAGTACAATAAAATGTATGGAACGTTTTGGTAATAAAGCGTCCCATACTATGTTAAAGTCAGAACATATCTTGTGTTTTTGTGTTTATAGTGAATAAAAGATATCGCTTTACGCTAAACATCGTGTAATAAATTAAACAAAAAGCATTAGTTATGTTGAAAAAATTCAGACCAGTCAGCCTGATTCTTCTATTGGGTGCGTTGAGTTTCACAGGAAGCTTATATGCGATACCCGGCACGGAAAATCCGGCAGCTAGTGTTCCCCAGCAGACTTCAAAGGTGTCGGGGACAGTGGAAGATGCTCTAGGGCCGGTGACCGGGGCGTCTGTAATTATTAAAGGAACAACCAATGGTACGATTACCGATTTGGACGGTAATTTTACTCTGGACGGAGTGAAAAAAGGAGATATTATCCAGATTTCTTTTATTGGCTACGTTCCACAAGATATTCCCTATACAGGACAATCTACTTTAACAGTGCATCTTTCTGAAGATACCCAGAAGCTGGATGAAGTTGTTGTGACGGCACTCGGGATGAAACGTGATAAGAAAGCATTGGGATATGCAATGCAGGAACTGAAGGGAGACGATTTACTTTCTTCACGTGAACCTAATCTTGCCAATTCATTGTCCGGTAAAGTTTCGGGTTTGCAGATAGTTCGTTCCAGTAATGGGGTTGGCGGTTCTTCAAAAATCGTACTTCGTGGTAATAACTCGTTAACCGGCAGTAATCAACCTCTGGTAGTAGTGGATGGTACTCCTATGGATAACTTCACTGGTGGTGTAGATGACGTTTGGGGAAACTCGGGTGCGGATATGGGTAATGGGCTGTCTGATATTAACCCGGAAGATATAGAGTCTATGACTGTATTGAAAGGTGCTTCGGCGGCTGCCCTGTATGGATCACGTGCAGGTAACGGGGTTATCCTGATTACAACGAAATCGGGACGTAAAACCGAAGGATTGGGTTTAACTGTCAATGCCGGTATAACTGCCGAGACTATTTTTCTTAAACCTCACATGCAGGACGATTTCGGACAGGGTTCTGTCGGTATTTATGATAACCAATCCCGTTTGAGTTGGGGGCCTAAGGCCGAAGGGCAGACTGTAAAGGATTGGCTTGGGCGAGATGTGCCATTGCATACGTATGACAATATTGATGCATTTTTCGGTACGGGCACGTCTTTTAATGAAGGGGTAAGTTTTCAGCAGGATATTAAAGGAACTTCTGTTTTTGCATCTGTTAATCGTTCGGATGATGCCAGTATAACTCCCGAATCGAAATTGAACAAAACCAATATAACGGTTCGTGCTACAACATTCCTGGATGAAGCAAAAAAATGGAAAGTAGATGCTAAAGTCAACTATATTAATATGAATGCACATAACCGTCCTATTCAAGGGGTCAATCCGTCAAATGCATTCAATACGATATATAATTTGCCCCGTTCTTTGAATATAAAAGAATTTGAAAACAGTGTAGATGAAAATGGTAAAATGGTTTGGTATGATGCTTCCAATAATCCACAGGAAAACCCCTATTGGGTGACGAAGTATCGCCAAAATGAAGATACGCGTAATCGTTTGTTGGGTAATTTATCTTTGAAATATGCTCCGACCGATTGGTTTGACATTGAATTGAGGGGGGGAACCGATTATTATACAACAACAAAGAATGAAAAGGTATATGCCGGTGGTAATACAACTCCCAGAGGCCTTTACAGTGAAGGATCGGAAACTTTTTATGAAAATAACTTCAGCTTTTTGGCTACAGCCCGTAAAGATAATCTGATAGACCGTTTGGGAGGGTTTATAACATTTGGCGGAAACCTGATGCAGCAGCAGCGTTCAAAAATGAATGCAAGTGCAGGCGAATTGCTTGTCCCGGATTTGTTTTCATTAAATAATGGCGTTGATAAACCGACGGTAACTTCGGAACTGATCCGTCGTCGGATGAATTCTTTGTATGGTTCTTTGCAATTGAACTGGGATGGCTACTTATTCCTGGATATTACTGCGCGCAATGACTGGTCGTCAACAATGAGTAAAGTGAATCGTTCTTATTTTTATCCGTCTGTCAGCCTCTCAGGTGTAATTTCGGATATGGTTCCTAAATTAGGGGGGGCAATGCCGGACTGGTTCTCATTTGCTAAAATTCGCGCATCCTATGCAGAGGTTGGTAACGACCTTGATCCGTATCAGTTGTATAACTATTTCTCTGTGGATAAAGATCAAAACGGAAATACTATAGCCAAACCGGGTAAAGTATTGTTTGATTCTTCTGTACGGAGCGAGTTGATCAAATCGTGGGAAGCCGGTTTCGATTTTCGTTTCTTTAATAACCGTTTAGGGATAGATTTTGCATGGTACAAATCGAATGCAACCCGCCAATTATTAGACTTGCCGATGGATCCGTTCTCAGGGTATGCTTCCCGTAAAGTAAATGCCGGTAATATTCAGAACGAAGGTGTGGAACTTTCACTGAATGGCGAAATTTTTAATAATCCCCAGGGTTTTAACTGGAATGCAACTGCGCAATTTTCTCTGAACCGGAATAAAATTATAGACTTGTATCCCGGTGTTACGTTATATAATATCAAAACGTTTGATGCCGTGCAGATTGTTGCTGTACAAGGAAGCCTTTATGGCGATATATACGGACAGACATTTCAGCGTGTAACAGATGAAAATAGTCCTCATTATGGAAAGATTGTCGTAGGAGAGGATGGTTTGCCGCTTATTTCAACGGATAAGAGTAAGGTGGGAAACCAGAATCCGGATTGGATGCTGGGACTTACCAATAACTTTTCTTATAAAGGGTTTAACCTGAGTTTTCTGATCGACTTCCGTATCGGCGGCGATATTTATTCGGCGACAGCTTCCGGTTTGTATACCCGTGGTAATGCTGCCGGAACAGTTGTTAATGGCGACCGCCAATCATTTGTGGTTCCTAACAGTGTTGTTCAGAAAGGAAATGGTTATGTAATGAACGAGGTTAAAGTAACTCCTCAGAATTATTGGGAACGAATAGGGTCTACCGGAAACTACGGTTTGCCGGAAATGTATACTTATAATGCTACTAATGTCAGATTGCGTAATATTACTTTGGGATATGACTTCAATCGCCAGATGTTGAAAAAGACTCCATTCCAGCGTGTTCGTCTTTCTGCGACATGTAATAATGTGTGGATGATCCATTATAATCTTCCGGGTATTGATCCTGAATCTGTAGCAGCAACAAATACGAATGCTACGGGATTTGAAAATGGGGCAGCGCCAACTAGCCGTTCTTATACCTTTAATGTTACAATCGGATTTTAATGGTAAGAGAATTAAAAAAATATGATATATAATATATGTATAAGATTATGAAGACAAAAAATATAATATTGGCCGGAATACTTGCCCTTGCCGGTTTATCTTCATGTAATGATTTTACGGAGATAAATGAGGATCCGAATTTAGTGGGTGAAGGTAAGGTTAAACCGGAATGGTTTATGAATGCTTCTATTATAGGGGCACAAATGAATCCTGAAATTGCCGAACGTGTATTTATCCTGACCTGGGATCGTGCATCACGTTTTAACAGGGGTAGTGGTTTTACATTAGGTACCGACAATAATGATTACATGACTCTTTATTTAAGTAATGATTATGCCGTGGGGTGGTTGAATAATGCAACGAAAGCTGTTCAGCTTGGCCAAAAGAAAGTGGAAGAAGGAGAAGCCGAACAATATCCTTATTATAAAAATGTAATACAGATGGCGCGAATCTGGCGTGCGTACCTGAATTCGGAAGTAGCGGATGGGTTCGGACCAATTCCTGCAATCTCTGCATTTTCGGGTACGCCGGCTCCCTATGATGGTGTCGAAGAAATATATACATTCATATTGTCGGAATTAAAGGATGCTGAATCAGCTCTTGATCCGTCTATCGACATGTCGGCGATGGCAAATGAAGATGCTTTTTATGCCGGAAACGTGAATGAATGGAAAAAATATGCCAATTCTTTACGTATGCGTCTGGCTATGCGTATCTCGGGAGTAGATCCGGGGTTGGCACGTTCCGAGTTTGAAGATGCTGCTTCAAAACCATTTATATCAGAGCAGGCAGATATTGCGTCCGTACAGGAAAAAGACGGTTGGGGAGATTTGACCGGTGTCATGTCCCGTCCATGGAATGGTCAGGCTATGTCTGTAACTTTCAAAAACCTGGTTGTTGGTTTAGGAGGCCTCGAATTTCCGCTACCGGATTCTTTAAAGAGTCACTTGAAAAATCCGTATGAATATATGGGATTGTATTTGAATCAACATTTCCCTTTGACAACAAATGATCCGTGTGCCGGTTTTTATTTTGACGGCATACCTCAGTTTGTTGATCCGAGAGCTCCGAAATTATTTAGTGTAGTTGGTTTTGACGACGGTGTTGTTTACCCTGGCTATATCGGGGCTGCTTCGGAAGTACAGCCGGTAGGTTTGCTTAATCCGAATAATACAACGGAAGTTATGGTTACTGTTAATCCGAAATATACGTGGACTACTTGGGTTGCAGGAGAATGGGATACGAAAGGTGGTCTGGTTAGTTCATTGACCGGTAAAAACTATAATTATCCGTCTATCGCCAAACAGTACCGTATGAATACGAATAAAAGGGTATTCTTTGGTCCGTGGGAAAGCTATTTCCTGCTTGCTGAAGCTGCTGTTAAAGGATGGAATGTGCCCGGAACAGCCAAGTCGAATTATGAACAAGGCATAACCGCAAGTTTTGAATATCACGGTTTGCAAAATGAAGTGGCGGATTATCTGGCTTCCAAGGACTATAACCGTATAGGAACTTCCGTTAATTTTGATCATACGACAGAAGCACAATCTTATACCGTTAATTATGTAGACCCGTATACAAAAACGAATAAAACGATGACTTATCAATATCCGAAGAATACAATTTACCGGGGTGGTGCATATAATAATGATGTGTTGACGAAGATTATCACACAGAAATATATTGCTCAGGTACCTTGGTTGCCCGAAGAAGCATGGAGTGATCATCGTCGTTTGGGATTACCATTCTTTGAGAATCAAGCTGTAGAGAAGGACTATAATCCGTTGAATCAGGTACCGTTGACTGTAGCAACTTCTAAAGAAAGCCGTTGGGATTTCTATCCTAAACGTTATCGTTATCCTGCAAATATTCAGACAAATAACCTGGAAGGATACCAGCAGGCATTGAAACTTTTAGGAGGACCTGATCTGACAACAACATTGTTATGGTGGAATGGCAGATAACAGGAAAAGATAAAACAAAAAGAGGATGTGTTTGCACATCCTCTTTTTGTTTTATGAAAATGGTTAGCCGTTGTCGGCTTATTTTTGAAGAGGTTTTATGCGTATGTTTCTGAATTTAATAGCAGAATCATGTCCGAGGAATGCAATATGCCCTTTGGAGCGCAATAAGCCCGGTTGTATTTTTTCAGCCGGAATACCTTGTGTAACCTTTTTGAGATTTGTATCCAGTATAACAGTTCCGTTTAGAATAACTTTTATATTGGCTCCATCAGCAATTACTTCTTCCACATTCCATTCACCTACAGGCTTCAGATAACCCCGTTTTGCGGGGGCGTAATTGTATAGTCCTCCGTGATATTGATAAGGTTTTAAATCTTTATACTGAGGATCTTCGTTATCTAGAATTTGTAATTCCATCCCTAAATATCCTTTACCTTTGGGCATAACGATATGGCGCAATCCTAATCCGTTATTTGCCCCTGGTGTTAATTGGAATTCAAAACGTAAAACAAAATTGTCGAATTCTTCTTTCGTGTATAAGTTACCTATTCCGGAAGCCTTTTTAACGATACATCCGTTTTCTACAAAATATTCATCGGTATTATTGATCCAGTTGTCCAACGATTTTCCATCGAACAGAAGTTGGTAACCCTCTTTTACCTCTTTATCCGAAAGTTGGTTTAGCTTTTGGCCTTGTGCGCAAAAGCAACAAACAAAAAGTATACTTGTTATGATGTTATAGATTTTCATAGAGTTGTATTATTTTTTCTTTTTTATTTCCTTTAAATTTTCCGCATCCCAGTAAATAGCCTCTCCGCGCATATAACTTTCATAACTTAACAGGGCAGGAGCGGCCGAGCGTACGCCGAATAGAACATCTGCGGTAAGAGGTGTTTTATTCCGTATTCCGGTAAAGAAATTATTAAAATGATCGTAATGTCCGCCTTTGTAATCCGGCATAGCAACGAAAGTATATTCGGTATCGGAGTTTTGAACAGGAGTATCGATACCTTGTCCTATTTTATTCAATGCTTCCAAGCACTGAATATCCAGCGGATGGAATGTTTTTAGGGTTACTTTGTCCCATTCGACATCCAATGTACCTTCCGAGCCGACAATGCGGAAATTCGTACTTCCCCATTTTTTAGAAACGCCATCTATAAGATTTGCCCCCAACTGGACAGTGAAAGCACCGGTATTATTTCGATCCGGATAGTCGAAATAACCCAGCATAATATCCGGCGTATCCCGGTAACCATCCGTATGGTAACGGATTCCACCTGTAGTATAAACTTTTTCCGGTCCTATGGCATCCATTATGAAATGCAGACTGGCTAATACATGTACGTATAAGTCTCCGGCAATCCCGGTTCCGTAATCTTTCCAATTTCTCCAGTAAAAGAAACGTTGTGCATCAAAATCATGTTTAGGTGCATTTCCAATGAATTGTTTCCACCAGATTGTTTTTTCCGATGCATCTTCCGGTATGGAATAATGCCCTAAATGCCTGGGGCCTCCGGTAAATTGCCCATCGATGAAATTTATTTTTCCGATAATTCCCGATTGCACTAATTGACGGGCTTTTCTGTTACCTAATGAGGCCATGCCTTGACTTCCTGCCTGGAAGTAGGCACCACTAACCCGTTGTGCATTAATCAACGCTTTCCCTTCACTGATTTTGTGGATAACAGGTTTTTCACAATAAACGTGTTTCCCTGCTTTCATTGCAGCAATAGCAATCGGTTGATGCCAATGATCGGGGGTTCCGATTAATACGACATCCACATCCTTGCGTTTCAGGATTTCCTGATAATCTTTTGTAACGAAAAGATGGTTTCCCCATTCTTGCTTTGCCAATTCCAGGCGAGCGTCATATAGATCGCAAACAGCAACTAGCTTAATACCTTCTATGGATAAAGCAGTGTTGGTGTCTGCTGTTCCCATACCTCCTTTACCTATTAAAGCAATACGGATTTCTTTTATATCCGATTGGTCTGGTATTCGGGGTGGGCTTGTTATTCTTTCTTTTCCTGAAAGAAACTGAGGAGCAGAAGGCAATAAAATACCTCCTGCGATTAGTTGTTTAAGGAAGTTTCTTCTAATAGTCATTATGATTTATAATTTATAGATTAGTTGTTAATTGCAAATATAATAATACTTAATTTGTTTCGTAAAATATGAATGATAATATAATGCAAAAAAGAGGGTATATCGCTTAGCGATATACCCTCTTTTTTGCATTATTGGATTGTGAAGGTGAAATTATTGCATACCTTCAGTTGTAATGTCTTTGTTGATTTTCTTTACCAATCCTTGAAGTACGGCACCCGGACCTAATTCAATAAAATGGTTTGCCCCGTCGGCAATCATATTCTGAACACTCTGAGTCCAGCGAACCGGAGCTGTTAGCTGGGCAATAAGATTTGCTTTGATTGTTTCCGGACAAGTTTCAGCTTTGGTGCTGACGTTTTGGTAAACCGGACATATCGGTTTCTTTATTGTTGTAGCTTCGATAGCTGCAGCAAGTTCGGCACGAGCCGGTTCCATTAGCGGAGAGTGGAATGCTCCACCAACTTTTAGTTTTAGTGCACGTTTAGCGCCTGCGGCCAATAATTTTTCGCAAGCAGCATCGATACCTGGTACACTACCTGAGATAACAAGCTGTCCCGGGCAGTTGTAGTTTGCGCAAACGACTACATCGTCTATACTTGCACAAATTTCTTCAACAGTAGCGTCCGGCAAAGCTAAAACGGCAGCCATTGTAGACGGGGTAGCTTCGCATGCTTTCTGCATAGCCATGGCACGTTTGGAAACCAGAACCAGACCATCTTCAAAGGATAAAGCATTAGCGGCAACCAAAGCCGAAAATTCGCCCAAAGAGTGTCCGGCCGTCATGTCCGGTTTAAACTGATCCCCTAATGTTTTTGCTAAAATAACAGAGTGCAAAAAAATGGCAGGCTGTGTAACCTTTGTTTGTTTCAGATCTTCGTCTGTTCCGGCGAACATCAGGTCTGTAATGCGAAATCCGAGGATTTCATTAGCCTTCTCAAACATCTCTTTTGCAAGTGGATTGTTATCGTAAAGGTCCTTTCCCATTCCGACAAACTGTGCTCCCTGACCAGGAAATACGTACGCTTTCATCTTTCTAATTGTTTTCTAATTTTACTTTTTTAAGACGCTGCAAAGGTAATAAATTTGGAATAATAGGGGTACTATTCGTTACAAATACTATCTTTGCCCTGTGTTGAAGATAGAATATTAACATTTAATTATAATAATATCATGAACGAATTACTATTTCTTGGAAATTTAGGAACAGGCGAAATTGTTATTATCGCTATTATTGTATTGTTGCTTTTTGGTGGTAAAAAAATCCCTGAACTGATGAAAGGCATTGGTAAAGGTGTAAAGAACTTTAAAGATGGTGTAAAAGGTTTGGAAGACGATATTAAACTAGACGATAACAATACAGATAAGAAGTAAAGAAAGATGCAACAAGAAGAAATGTCATTCTGGGATCACCTGGAAGAACTTCGTTGGACTTTATTTCGATCTATTTTAGCGCTCTTTGTTTTTGCTATCGGTAGTTTTGCTTTTATGCGTGATATATTCAATCTCGTCATAACTGCACCCTGTCGTCCCGATTTTATTCTTTACAGATGGTTGTGTGAACTAAACCAATGGCTGATTAATGTAAGCCCTTGGCTGGATGTGTTGCCGGATTTTTGCAATGATAATTTTCATGTGGAAATTATTAACATAAAACTGGCATCGCAGTTTTTTACTCACATGACCACTTCTTTCTGGTTAGCGCTTGTGCTGACATTTCCTTATTTAATGTATGAAGTTTGGAAATTTGTTAGCCCGGCTTTATATGAGAATGAAAAGAAAAATATCCGTTGGGTATTTTTCTTCGGAACAATAATGTTCTTTTTCGGATGTGCTGTCGGTTACTTTATGGTATTTCCAATGACACTTCGTTTTTTGGCTACTTATCAACTAAGCCCTGATATCAAAGAACAAGTTTCTCTGGATTCTTATATGGATAATTTCCTGATGCTGATCTTTGTTATGGGAATAGTCTTTGAGATGCCGTTGGTATCGTGGTTGTTGTCGAAGCTGGGATTGTTGCATAAAGGATTTTTCCATAAATACAGACGGCATGCTGTTGTGGGATTACTGGTAGCTGCGGCATTTATTACGCCGAGTAGTGATCCGTTTACACTGAGTGTTGTATTCTTCCCGTTGTACGGTTTGTACGAACTGAGTGCTTTCTTTGTGAGAAAAGCGCCGAAAGAAGACGATGACGGAGATGAAGAC
Source organism: Parabacteroides chinchillae (assembly GCF_900108035.1). Classification (GTDB taxonomy): domain Bacteria; phylum Bacteroidota; class Bacteroidia; order Bacteroidales; family Tannerellaceae; genus Parabacteroides; species Parabacteroides chinchillae. The sequence continues at coordinate 159,489 of NZ_FNVS01000001.1, read as the reverse complement.
GATGACAAATAAATCGAAAGTACAATAAAATAGTTGTACAAAGATGCAATCTTTTTGAGGTTGCATCTTTTTTTATATCTTTGTAAAAGCTCAAAACAATAAAGAAAATAGCATGAAGCACAAATCCTTATTGGCGCTCTCCTTACTGGCTATTGTAGCCTGTACGCCTGAGAAAAAACAGGAGGCAGACTATGCACAATACGTAAACCCATTGATAGGTACCGATTTTACGGGTAATACGTATCCCGGAGCACAAGTCCCTTTTGGGATGGTGCAATTGAGTCCTGACAACGGGTTGCCTGGCTGGGATCGTATTTCCGGTTATTTTTATCCTGATACGACAATTGCCGGTTTCAGTCATATGCATCTTTCAGGCACAGGTGCAGGCGATTTATATGATATCTCGTTTATGCCTGTAACCCGTCCTTATAAAGAGGCTTCGGCTCCTCTGGGCATTTATTCTACATTTTCTCATAATGATGAAGCAGCTTCGGCCGGGTATTACCGGGTATTGTTGCAAGACTATAATATTAATGTGGAACTTACGGCTACAGACCATTGCGGTATTCAGCGCTATACATTTCCTAAAGCGGAAGCATCCGTATTTCTAAACCTGAAGAAAGCTATGAACTGGGACTTTACGCTCGATTCTTATGTAGAAGTGGTAGATTCTGTTACGGTTCGCGGATATCGTTTTTCACAGGGATGGTCTCCCGATCAGCGGGTTTACTTCCAGACCCGTTTCTCAAAACCTTTTACAGCTTATCATACGGATACTACTTCAATTATAACTAAAGAAAAAGGTTGGATAGGGACGGCTTATGTTGTCCGTTTTGATTTTAATACCCAAAAAGATGAACAGATACTTGTCAATACTGCTATTTCGGGCGTGAGTATGGATGGTGCAGCCAAGAATCTGCAAGCCGAGGTTCCCGAAAATAATTTTGATAAATATTATGACCAGGCTGTAGCTAAATGGAATAAGGAATTATCTAAGATAGAAGTACAGGGCGGTAATACAGATGACAAAGTGAAATTTTATACTGCGTTATATCATGCAATGATTGCCCCTACGCTATATAGTGATGTCGACGGTTCTTATTTTGGACCGGATGGCAAGGTTCATAAGGCGGAAGGCTGGAATAACTATTCTACATTTTCTTTGTGGGATACCTATCGAGCCACTCATCCGCTGTATACTTATATACAGCCTGAACGGACAAATGATATGGTACAAACATTCCTGAATTTTTATGATCAAAGCGGAGCTCTTCCTTTATGGAATCTTTACGGACATGAAACTAATATGATGATAGGTTACCATGCCGTGCCGGTTATAGTGGATGCCTATTTAAAAGGTATTGGCAACTTTGACCCCGAAAAGGCACTGCAAGCATGCATTGCTACTGCAAATCGTGATGATTACAGAGGCATCGGATTTTATAAGGAAAAGGGGTATGTGCCAGCTTACAGTGACCCGAAGAAGTGGGAAAACTGGTCGCTTTCCAAAACGATGGAATATGCGTTTGACGATTATTGCATTGCTTTGATGGCAGAAAAAATGGGTAAAAAAGAGATTGCCGATGAGTTCTATAAGCGTTCGCTAAATTATCGCAATTTGTATAATCCCGCTACTTCATTTATGCAGCCTCGTGACGAAAAAGGAAATTTTGTATCCGGTTTCAGCCCGGATGATTATACCGAAGATATTTGCGAAAGCAATGGCTGGCAATATTTCTGGTATGCACCGCAGGATTTGGATGGATTGATCGGATTGGTGGGAGGTGAAGAACGTTTCACACAAAAGTTGGACAGTATGTTTACGTATAGTCCTGCTAACGAAGAATTACCGATTTTCAGTACCGGTATGATCGGCCAGTATGCCCATGGCAATGAACCAAGCCATCATGTTATTTATTTATATAATAAAGTTGGCCAGCCTTGGAAGACGCAGCAATACGCAGCCCGGGTAATGCATGATCTTTATAAGAATGCGCCGGACGGTATTTGTGGAAATGAAGACTGTGGGCAGATGTCTGCCTGGTTTGTATTCAGCGCGATGGGATTTTATCCGGTTAATCCGGCCGACCAGCAGTATGAAATAGGTACTCCTCTTTTCCCGGAAGTAAAGATGCACTTGGAAAATGGCAAGACGTTTACAGTGTTGGCTCCTTCCGTGAGTGTTGATAATATTTATATTCAATCTGTTAAGATGGATGGAAAACCGTATGATAAAAGTTATATTACCCATGACCAGATAATGAGTGGCGCAACATTTGAATTCGAAATGGGAAATAAACCGGGACCAGTCTGGTATAAGTAAAAAGTAATGGATATATGTTTTTATATTTAGATGCCTGCCCAACTTTAATTGGGTAGGCATTTGAATGTAATAGGGTAGGCAACGATTTTCAATTGGATAGGCAATTATTTCCGGAGGAAACATTATCTTTGAAACATTCAATATATATATTAGCAGACATTAATATCTAAACTATATGTTAAGGCATTTACTTATTCCGGTTATTATATTGTTTTCTATTGCATCTTTTTTACAGGCGCAAGAACGCGAGTACGTAATTGTTGTACATGGCGGAGCCGGAAATTTAGGAAACCTATTGAATAATACAGAGCAGTCCGCCCGGTATTATGCCGCTCTCGATTCGGCGTTGGTAATCGGAGATAATATACTTTCGGCTGGAGGGGCAGGTCCTCAGGCTGTTATGGCGGTTATTAATTATTTTGAAAACAATCCGTTGTTCAATGCCGGAATAGGGGCGACCTGTACTGCAGAAGGAACATTTGAATTGGATGCTTCTATAATGGAAGGTAAAGATTTAAGTGCCGGCGCTGTTGCAGGTGTGAAACATATAAAACATCCGATTAATGCAGCCTATGCGGTAAAAACAAAATCGCCTCATGTTATGCTTAGTGGTTTAGGTGCAGAAGAGTTTGCAAAAGAGCAAGGACTTGAAATGGTAGATGACAACATGTATTTTGCTACTTCAAAAACATTGGAATGGATCGAGAAATTAAAGCGGGAGAGTAAAAAAAACGGGACTGTTGGCTGTGTTGTATTAGATAAAGATGGAAATCTGACTGCCGGGACAAGTACCGGAGGGATGTTTAAGAAACGGTGGGGACGCATTGGAGATTCTCCGGTAATTGGCGCCGGAACGTATGCCGATAATAATAGTTGCGCTGTTTCCTGCACTGGTCATGGGGAGTATTTTATTCGTCATGCAGTAGCCTTTAACCTTTGCGCCCGTTATAGATATCTGAAAGAACCAATTGAACAAGCGGCTGATTATATTATAAATCAGGAATTGAATGCAGATGCCGGAAACGGAGGCCTGATTGCGGTTGATAAGCAGGGGAATATAGCTATGCCTTTTAATAGCGAAGGTATGTTTCGTGGCTATGTGTATAAAGAAAAAGGGAAAAAAACTACAGTGAAGAAGGTAGGAATAGGTAAAGAATTGAAGTAGTTTGTAATAATAGTAATATGAAAAAGATCAGTGTTTTATTAGTTGTGTTGTTAGCCTTGAGCGGTTCTGTGGGTGCACAGAATTATTCTTTTAATGGTTTGGATATGAATATGGGTACACTTTCCCGGTTATCTAATGCCCGGACTCGTTCTATCAGCCCTGAAAATTATACGGGAGAACGTGGTAAGGGAGGCATGGCTGATCCGGTAAAAGACAAGGATGTACGTAATAAAGCTAATTCGTGGGCTGCCGCAAAGGATTTAGGAAAAGGATGGAAAGTAAATCCTTTCATCATTGTAAAACCGGGTGAAACGATTACAGTTGCAGAGATTGAAGGTTCGGGAGCTATCCAGCAAATATGGATGACACCGACAGGCAATTGGCGTTTCTCTATTCTTCGTATGTATTGGGATGACGAAAAGGAACCTTCCGTAGAATGTCCTGTGGGTGATTTTTTTGCCAGTGCCTATAATGAGTATGCTCAGCTTTCTTCTTTGGCTGTTTGTGTAAACCCCGGAAGTGCATTTAATTGTTATTGGAAAATGCCATTCCGGAAAAAAGCAAAGGTATGCACCAGGTGATTCGCCCAGATGGGTTGTACCGTGCAGTAACAGCTTTCGGATTGTATCGTTGGCATATATTGGATCCGGTTCGTTTTGATAAGGATCTGAAAGTAACTATACAGGATTTGGGATGGCGTCATGATTTCCGTTACAATAACCAGAAGTCGGATATTTCATCTACTTCTTTCTGGTATCAAACAGAACCGCATGCAAAGTTTCCTGCATTACCAAGCAAGGACGATTTGGAGATTCCTAGATGGTAATGGCTTTTTTAGTTAAATCAAGAATGTCAATGCTATTATAATAGTAATAATGAATAATCGAAGTTATATGAATATAAGTAAATTCAGCACTCTGTTTGGATGTGCCCTGATTTTTTGTTTGTCGTGTGCAGAAAAGAAAGCCGCGGAAGAAAAAGCATTTTTCCAGAACCCTATAGTAGCTCATGGTGCTGACCCATGGATTATTAAGCATGATAGCATATACTATCATTGTGCGTCAACGGAAGACCGCACAATTTCTGTCGGTAAATCTGCTTTATTGCATGTCCCAGGAGAGTTGAAAAAAGTATGGCAGGCTCCTGATACCGGTTGGAATTCGGATTGTGTTTGGGCACCAGAACTTCATTATTGGAATGGACATTGGTATATTTATTATGCTGCCGGCGAAAGTGGCCCTCCTTTTATTCATCAGCGCACCGGTGTGTTGGAATCTGTAACAGATGATCCTCAGGGAGAATATGTAGATAAAGGTATGCTGTATACGGGGGATAGTCTGGGTAATTGGGACTCCAACCGTTGGGCGATTGATATGACAGTGTTTGAATTGAATAATCAACTTTATGCAATTTGGTCTGGATGGAAGAATTTGGAGACGACGGATCATACTTCCCAGATGTTGTATATTGCCAAGATGGAAAACCCATGGACGATTTCATCTAACCGTGTTTTGATTTCCGCTCCTGATAAACCTTATGAAATAGGAGGAGACCTGGATTTGAATGAAGGCCCTGAAGTGTTGAAACATAATGATGACCTTTTTGTTATTTACTCTTGTTGTCAATCATGGCTACCGACATATAAACTGGCCTCTTTACGTTTGGCTTCCCGTGATGCCGATCCGATGGATCCGGCTAGCTGGATAAAGAGTGAACAACCTGTTTTCCAAGGAACGGAAGATGTTTATGGCGTAGGACATGCTTCGTTTACAGTTTCCCCTGATGGTACGGAGGAGTATATTATTTATCATTCAAAAAAAGATACAATACCGGGTTGGAATCGTGATATCCGTATGCAGAAATTTAGTTGGAATGAAGACGGTACACCTGATTTCGGTATTCCATCTCCTTTGTCGGAACCACAGCCTGTTCCCTCCGGTTCGAAAATTGAGGCTAAGATATCTCTAACATACAGCAATCCTTTGTCTGTGCAGTTTGGCGATCCGTATATTCTGTTAGCTTCAGACGGACGTTATTATATGTATGGTACGGGTGCCGGCGCGGTGGATGGTTTCTGCTGTTATTCGTCGGATGACTTGGTGAATTGGAAATCTGAAGGACAGGTTTACCACGGAAATACACCTCAATCGTGGGCTGTTGCCAACTTTTGGGCTCCGGAAGTTTATGAAAAAAACGGTAAATATTATATGTTTTTCAGTGCGGATTGGCGTCATAATCCAACCAAGGAAGAAGAGAATTTCCGTATTGGCGTGGCTGTGGCTGACAAACCGGTTGGTCCGTTTATAGAGTTACAGGATAAACCGTTGTTTGATCCCGGATATCCGGCAATAGACGGTAATATCTTGCAGGATGATAATGGCAAATGTTATATATATTACTCACGCTGTTGTTATAAACATCCGGTCGAAAGTGAAATTGCAGCCGAAGCCAAGAAGAAAGGCATGTTTGATACGATTGAAGAAAGTTGGATATATGGTGTTGAGATTTCGCCCGATTTTACTCAGATAATCGGTGAGCCGGTCATGCTGCTTCGTCCTCCAGTGTCTTTATCAGATAAGCAGAGTGAATGGGAGAGCCGTTCGGTAACTTCCGGGGAAGTGAACCGTCGTTGGACAGAAGGTTCTTTTATTCTGAAACATAATGGACTGTATTATATGATGTACTCTGCCAACTATTTTGGAGGTGCGAATTATGCGGTTGGCTATGCTGTTTCGGATAATCCGTTAGGCCCGTTTAAAAAGGCTGATAATAACCCGGTTTTAGAAAAGAATGTGGAGAAAGGTGGTATTGTTACGGGAACGGGGCATAATAGTGTGACTTGGTCGAAAGACAGGAAACAGATGTATTGCGTATATCATGGCCGTACCCAAAAGACGGGTGAAGAACGTGTTGTATTTATTGACAAAATGCATTTTACTCCGGAAGGCTTGTTAGTTGTAGATGGGCCGACGACGGAGGTACAAAACAGGTAAACATGGCAAAGACAAAAACAGTATATGTCTGTTCCAACTGTGGGACAGACTCTCCAAAATGGCAGGGCAAATGTCCGAATTGCGGAGAATGGAATACATTTGTAGAGGAAGTGGTTGCTAAAGACACTTCTTCACGTCGGTTTGTTCCGGGAATGACGGATAATGTGAAAATCCGTCCTGTTTTATTGCGTGATATAACGGCAGAAGAAGAAACGCGAATTGATTTGAAGGATGCGGAATTAAATCGTGTACTGGGAGGTGGTCTGGTTAAAGGTTCTTTGGTTTTGATTGGCGGAGAACCCGGTATTGGAAAATCGACACTGGTTTTGCAGACGGTGCTAGGTTTGAGAGGATTGAAAACTTTATATGTTTCAGGAGAAGAAAGCAGCCGACAGTTGAAGTTGCGTGCGGATCGGCTGAAGCATGATACCCCGGATTGTTTTATTCTGTGTGAGACAAATCTGGAGCAAATATTTGTACAAGCCCAGAATGTACAGCCGGATTTGTTGATTATTGATTCGATACAAACAATTTTTACCGAATTGGTGGAATCGTCTCCAGGAAGTGTTTCTCAAGTGCGGGAATGTAGTGCTGCCATCTTGAAATATGCAAAAGAAAGCGGTGTTCCTGTTTTATTGATCGGTCATATTAATAAAGAGGGAAGCATTGCCGGTCCGAAGGTCTTGGAACATATAGTTGATACGGTTCTTCAGTTTGAAGGCGACCAACATTATATGTATCGTATTTTACGTAGTATTAAGAATCGTTTCGGTAGTACTGCGGAACTGGGAATTTATGAAATGAGACAAAATGGATTGCGTGAAGTAAGTAATCCGTCTGAGTTACTGCTTACCCAGAACCATGAGGGTTTGAGTGGTGTGGCGATTGCTGCGGCAATTGAGGGCGTTCGTCCGTTTCTTATTGAGACACAGGCTTTGGTCAGTTCTGCTGTTTATGGTACTCCGCAGCGGAGTGCTACGGGATTTGACCTGCGCCGGATGAATATGTTGCTGGCGGTTCTTGAAAAACGTGCAGGCTTTAAGCTGATCCAAAAAGATGTTTTTATGAATATTGCAGGTGGCTTAAAGGTAAATGATCCTGCAATAGATTTGGCTGTCATTAGTGCTGTTCTTTCGTCCAGTTTGGATATTAGTATTGAAACAGGTGTTTGTATGGCCGGTGAAGTGGGGTTGTCCGGCGAGATTCGTCCGGTAAACCGTATAGAGCAACGTATTATGGAAGCAGAGAAATTGGGATTTTCCGGTATTATTATTCCGCATAATAACCTGAAAGGGTTTGAATCGAATAAGTGCAAAATTCAGATTATTCAGGTGAAAAAAGTAGAAGAAGCATTCCGTCATTTGTTCGGATAATATAAAAGTATGGTAACAGAATTACAACTTCGCCTTTTGCCGGAAGAAACGGCTAATGAACAGGCATTAAAATTGGTTGCTGCCCGTGAAATGGGAGAGACCGCAGAAAACATCCGGGCTGTTCGTGTATTGAAGCGCTCAATAGATGCCCGGCAGCGTATTATATATGTTAATGTAAAGCTTCGTGTTTTTATTAATGAATTACCTGAAGAATCCGAATACCAATCTGTAGAATATAAAGATGTGACGGATAGGAAGAATGTGATTGTAGTAGGGGCTGGACCTGGAGGTTTGTTTGCGGCTCTCCGCTTGATAGAGCTTGGTCTACGTCCGATCATAGTTGAGCGTGGAAAAGATGTACGTGAACGGAAGAAAGATATAGCTTTGATAAGCCGTGAGCATAAGGTAAATAATGAATCTAATTATAGTTTTGGAGAAGGAGGGGCTGGAGCCTACTCGGATGGAAAACTTTATACTCGCAGTAAAAAACGTGGTTCGGTAGATAAGATTCTGAATGTCTTTTGTCAGTTCGGTGCAAGTCCTTCTATTTTGGCAGATGCACATCCGCATATCGGAACTGATAAATTACCCCGTGTGATTGAGAATATCCGTGAACAGATCAAAAAGTGTGGAGGTGAAGTCCATTTTGAAACACGAATGGATGCGTTTGTAATGAAAGGAGACGAAGTGGTCGGAATAGAAACGAATACAGGCAAAACTTTTTTTGGACCTGTTATTCTTGCAACCGGACATTCTGCACGTGATGTTTATTATTATTTGCATGAAAAAGCAATTCCAATCGAAGCAAAAGGCATTGCTGTAGGTGTTCGGTTAGAGCATCCGCAGGAATTAATAGATCAGATACAATACCACCGGAAAGAAGGACGTGGCAAATATCTGCCTGCTGCTGAATATAGTTTCGTGACACAGGTAAATGGACGTGGCGTTTACTCGTTTTGTATGTGTCCGGGTGGTTTTGTAGTTCCGGCGGCAAGTGGCCCGAAGCAGGTTGTTGTTAATGGTATGTCTCCATCCAACCGTGGCTCTCGCTGGGCTAATTCGGGTATGGTAGTGGAAATTCATCCTGAAGATTTTCCCGAATTTGCTTCATATAAAGAGTTAGCATTGATAAAGTTTCAGGAGCAGTTAGAAGAATATTGCTGGCAAAATGGTGGCATGAAACAAGTTGCTCCAGCACAACGTATGGCAGATTTTATACAGAAAAGAAACTCCTTCGATTTACCTGTATCTTCTTATACGCCAGGGTTATTGGCATCACCTCTTCATTTCTGGATGCCCGAATTTGTCACCAGCCGGTTACGTGAAGGACTTCGGTATTTCGGTAAAGTTTCCAATGGATTTTTAACAAATGAGGCGACAATGATTGGAGTGGAAACGCGTACCTCTTCTCCTGTCCGTATTGTACGTGACCGGGAAACTTATCAGCATGTTACAATAAAAGGCCTCTTTCCTTGCGGTGAGGGTGCCGGTTATGCCGGAGGAATTGTTTCTGCGGCTATAGACGGCGAACGATGTGCGGAAGGGGTAGCTATGTTGATAGCAAGTCATTGATTTGTTCCATTAGAGCAATGCGTTCTAGGGAGAAAGTTGAGTCGTGCTTTTGTATGTATTCTAATAATTCTTTAGCCCGAAACAGTGTTTTTTTATTATTAGGATCAGGTTGTATATAACTGTCTTCAATAAGTGTTTTTGCTGCTATTTCCATGCGGGATAAACCTTGTGAATCTTCGCAGTCCAGAAATCGGCGGAGATCGTCTATTGAAGTTGTAAGTAAGAAATCTCTGTCTAATTTTAAGGATGTATAAACAGTTTCAATTAATTCAGGATTGCGTCCGCCACCATTTAAGTTACGATTGAAGATGATCTGAGCAATTACTTTGCCCAGCTCTTCGATCTGTACCATAATAAAGTCTCTTTTTAGCATAAGCTTAATGATTTTTTATTTAACGGTTATACTTATAATTCGTATATCTTTTTGGGGTCTGTCGTAAGCATCACGAGGCTGTGAGGCTATTTGATCAAGAATTTCGAAACCTTCAATAAGCTCGCCGTAAACAGTATATTCTCCGTCAAGATAGTGATAACCACCTACGGTTGTATAAGCTTTCCGTTGTTCTTCAGTGAATATTAAATGGCCTGGAGTTGCCAGAATAAAAGAGTCTATCTTTGCACTGATAGAAGCTGCCAGTTTATTATATTCTTGCGGGTTTTCCTCACGAAGACGTTCTACTTCCTCACGAACCGGTTCATAGAATTGTTTTAATGCTTTTTTGCGGATAGGTTGGTTCTTTATCCGTTCTAATGTGTCTAATCTTCCTTCGGTATAGACTTTTCCTTGTACGATGAAAAATTGAGACATATCCGATTTCTTTTTGGGGTTCACGTCATCACCTTGCCGTGGAGCAGCTATGGCACCTTTCTTACAGAAATATTTAGGATTAAATTCCGGCATAATTTCAGAAGAAGAGTCTCCGAAACCACAACGCGCCCCTGCTGGTGCATTCCGCGTGTCAGGTGCGCCGCCTTGTATCATAAAATCTTTAATAACCCGGGAAAATAATGTTCCATTATATTTTCCGGCCTTGGCTCTTTCGGTAAAGGCACGGACATGATTTGGCACATCATTATATAATTTGGCTTTCATTACTCCGATATTTGTCGTTATCGTTACTGTTTTTTCTTGTGCCCTTATGTGGAGGAAAGAAAATGAACTGACAATAAGCGCTATAATTATTGTATTGTATGTTTTATTCATGGCAATAACTGTTTGTTGGGTAAAGATAATACTTATGTTGTAAAACACAAAACAAATGTCTACCTTTGCACCCTTATTAATAAGCAATAAGTTTTTAAAATATTTAAATAATATGGATTGGATAAATGATTTGTTATGGGGTGAAGGCATAGGGCATTCTATATTATTGTTGTCTATTGTGATTGCTGCAGGTATCCAACTGGGTAGAATTAAGGTGTTTGGTGTGTCTTTAGGTATCACACTCGTATTGTTTGTGGGGATTATACTCGGACATTTTGGTTTTACGATCAACTCTAATGTAATACATTTTTTTAAGGAGTTTGGATTAATTTTATTTGTTTACTCTGTTGGTATGCAAGTTGGCCCTGGTTTCTTTTCTTCATTTAAGAAAGGTGGAGTGACTTTAAATATGTTGGCTTGTGGAATCGTATTTCTTGGGGTAATAACAGCAATCGTTATTCATTATATTACGGGAGTATCGATGTCTACGATGGTTGGCATTCTTTCCGGTGCGGTGACGAATACGCCTGGGTTGGGGGCTGCTCAGCAAGCATATTCGGATATGTTCGGCGTTTCTGATAAAACGATAGCTCTGGGTTATGCAGTGGCTTATCCGCTGGGTGTGATTGGTATTATTCTTTCTACGATTTTTATTCGTTATGTATTTCGTATTAGTTTTGAGAAAGAAACGGAAAAGCTTAATACGGAAGATGATAAACATATAAATGAAGCGAAGCCCATATCTTTGATAGTCAAAAATCCGGCTCTTTTTGGTAAGAAGGTCAGCGAGTTGTCAAATTTGCTGGAGCATAGGGATTTTGTTATTTCCCGTGTATGGCGTAATGATAATAAACAAATCGAAATAGCTTCTGCCGCAACTGTTTTACAGGAATATGATAAAATATTTGTCATAACTACCGAACAGGATGCTGAGACGATCAAAGCATTTATCGGCGAAGAAATAGATATGGAACGTAAACAATGGATACGTATGGAAAGTCAGTTTATCAATCGCCGTATATTGATTACAAAGCCTGAACTGAATGGAAAGCATTTAGGACAATTAAAATTGCGTAAATTATATGGTATAAATATTACGCGTATTAATCGTGCTGGTGTGGATTTGGTTGCAACTCCTGGATTAAGATTACAGGTAGGTGACCGTGTAAATGTTGTAGGTACAGAAACTGCAGTATCTAATGTTGAGAAAGTTTTAGGTAATTCCATGAAGCGTCTGAATGAACCGAATTTGATTACTATTTTTATAGGCATTGCATTAGGTATTATTTTAGGAAGTATTCCTATTTCGTTTCCGGGTATTCCTCAACCCGTGAAATTAGGGTTGGCAGGCGGCCCTCTTGTTGTGGCTATCCTGATAAGCCGTTTTGGATATCAATATAAATTGATTACATATACGACCCAAAGTGCAAATTTTATGTTGCGCGAGATAGGTATAACACTTTTCCTGGCATGTGTAGGATTGAGTGCCGGTGATGGCTTTGTAGATACGATCGTGAACAACGGAGGTTTGGCATGGATAGGTTATGGATTTATAATTACTGTAGTTCCGCTATTGATTGTAGGATGTATTGGCCGTTATTTCTGTAAAATCAATTATTTTACATTAATGGGGCTGATAGCCGGAAGTACAACTGATCCTCCGGCATTGGCTTATTCAAATGCAACGGCTGGAAACGATGCTCCGTCAGTGGGATATGCAACTGTATATCCGTTAACAATGTTTCTGAGAGTACTTACCGCTCAGTTATTAATTTTATTTTTTGCCTGATTCTGTAAAAACAATAACAATTATTGCTGTCCGATAAACTATTTTAAATTAGATTATAAAATTTCCAATAACTATGAGTGGAAGTACACATGGATAGCAATAAAAGGATATATGTTTTTATTTACAAAAGACAGCTCTTTAGTAAGCCCTTTCTTGCTTGTATATTTACTAAGTTTTATAAGACAGTAAATAATAACAAATATTTTCTTTTATGGATTAAATGAATATATTTGTTAGCTAAAGAAATAATAGAATATCATGGAGAAAAAAAACTCGGTTATTGGTGTAGATCTTGGAGGCACAAATATGCGTGCAGGTCGTATTAAGGATGGTATATTAATAGCAAAGAATACAATCCCTACACCAAAACAAGCGAAAAATTGTGAGGAAACGTTGGGTGCTTTAATAGAAGTAATACATTCTGTATGGGATGAAAGTGTGACAGCTATAGGAATAGGTGTTCCCAGTGTCGTAGACCGTATGCGGGGCATCGTGTACAATGTTGCTAATATTCCACATTGGGAGGAAGTACATTTAAAAGAGATACTGGAAAAGGAGTTTTCTGTTACTGTCTATGTCGATAATGATGCAAATTGTTTTGCTTTAGGCGAACGTATATTTGGAGATGGACGTGATATTGAGAATTTTGTAGGACTTACCTTAGGCACCGGACTAGGAGGTGGTATCATTCAACGTGGAAAATTGCTTTCAGATGCCAACTGTGGTTCAGGAGAGTTCGGTATGTTGCCTTATAAAGATAAAATACTGGAATACTACTGTAGCGGTTCTTACTTTATGAATGTATGGGGTGTTGACGGAAAAGAAATGCACGCCCGTGCTATGAGAGGGGAAGCTGAGGCTTTGGAAGCCTATCGTCAGTTAGGAATTTATATTGCGGCAGCAATCAAGATCGTAGTATTGACAGTAGACCCGGAAATGATTATTTTTGGAGGTTCTGTAGCCTCTGCTCATATGTTGTTTGAAGAAAGTATGCGTGAAAATTTAAAAGATTTCGACTATCCTAATTCTATAAAAAAATTGCAAATACGTTACTCGACAATGGAAGATCCGGGTATTGTCGGTGCGGCATCTTTGTGCTATTAACTAAGGTGAAATCTTTTGCTTGTATTCTAAAGCCGTGCAGAATGTGAATGGAAACTGTGCGGCTTTATAATAAACGGCTGTAGTTATTAATTATCTTATTTCTAAAAGCAACGTATATATGCTAATGAGTATCTGTCATATAAATCGTCTTGTAAGCCATGTCGATAACGGAATGAAATGATATTCTTTTTAATTTCATAATTTAATTTGGTACGGATGGCCATTGGGCGGTCTCCGTTATTTTTATATCCTTTAATTCCGGATAAGTCAGCATTGAGCGTGAAACTTTTGTAAATACCGGAAATACCTCCTCCATACGAAATTGCATCATTCTGGCGATGTACCGTGTTATTTGTCATCCAGCAATAAAAACCAACCATTGCCTGTATGCGTAGAGACATGCTTTCGTCGGCCGATTTTAGAAGGGTTCTTCCAGCCGTAATATCAAACCAGTAGGAGGCAGCATCAGTAAAACGTGCGTCACATAAACGGCCTCCGCTTGCTGTTTTTAAGTTTAGACTGACCATTACATCTGCCCATTTTTCACTGCGGACTACTTGTACATAGGTGGTTGCTATCAAATCTCCAAAACATTTAATGGGAGGGGTCAGTTCTACGGCTGAACGTTCATCTCTTGTTTCGGGAGTCATTTTGTAGTTCTCAATAATTACACCGCTTAGTTCAATGCCTGCACGCCCCTTTGCTATTGGGATAAAGAGCCGGGCAAATAAATCTTTTGTTTTATCTCCTTTATAATAGCTATATTCTCCGCGTAATTCTATTTCCCAACGTTTCCCAACACTTCCATTTTGTAATTCAGGCATGGGGAAAGCATTCGGTCCGAAATAGCGTGGCGAGTAGGTTAAAAATTCCATTTTATCACGCCAATCTTCACTAAAAACTGCCGATGGAATAAATAATAATATGGAGATGTAGAGGACTGTTGATTTGAAAAAATGTATCATGTTATTTATAAGTTTGAAAGTACTTGTATTTGTAGAGCCACAAATGTACTGTTTTTGGAGTTATTCTGTTTCTTTTATATAATGAATATATCCATCTTCTAATATAAAATGTTCATCGTGTTCTGCTAAATACCGGATCGCAGTGATACTTTTTTCTACAGGGAATGGTAAAGATTCGGCGAGAGTCTTAATGTGCATGGTCTGCTCTTTTAGCGTATTTTGTAATGCTTTCCGGATATCGTTAAACATTTTGTTGCTTAATCCGGAATCATTTCTTGCCAGACATATATCACAACAACCACAATCCTCCGATTTTGTTTCGCCAAAATAAGCTAGTAACATACGACTTCGACAAACAGAATTTTCATCAATATATTTTAATACTTTGTTTATACGTTCTTCAAAACGCTTTTTGCGCTCGTCATAAGCCTGATGTGGAATAACCAGATATTTTTGATCTTCACGGGTTCGCGTATAAATAATGAGCGGTGTTTTTTTATGAGGGATGTAATTTACGACTCTGTATTTGGAAAGGCCAATTAACGTATCGTATATCTCTTGCTGATTAATCCCGGAACGGCTTGCTATCAAAGCCTCGTCTATATATACGTAATCTGCAAATAATCCAGTGTATGACCGTAGTATAGTTTGTATAATCTCGTCTGTTTTTTTGTCTTGATGTAAATGTTTGTAGAGTTCATCGCGAGTGGCTGTAAATAGTAAACGCGATGCATTGTCTACTTCTTCCGTATATTCAATATAGCCTGATAGCTCTAATATTTTTAATGCATGATGTGTTTGAAGCAAAGAAAATTTGAATACAGAACAAAAATCAGATAATGAAAAATCGTGTACGGTGTCTAACCCGTAGCCTACAGCAATTTGGTAATAATTGCCCAAAGCCTCATAGACCCGAAAAATGAAATCTTTATCAGGGAATTCATCGGCCAGACGTTTTTTTAACTTTGCATTGTCTATGCCGGAACATAAAGCTACAGCATAAGCTTTTTGTTCGTCACGTCCGGCACGTCCGGCTTCCTGGTAATATTCTTCTAGTGATCCGGGCATATCCAGATGGACAACCAGTCGGACGTCTGGTTTATCTATGCCCATTCCAAAAGCATTTGTGGAAACAATTACACGGCATTCATTATTTTTCCAATTATTTTGCCGTATAGTTTTCTCTTCACGGTTTAGTCCGGCATGGTAGAAGCTTGCCGATATACCGGCTTGCTGTAACAAACCTGCAATTTCTTTCGTCCGCTTTCTGTTTCTCACATAAACAATGGTACTTCCTTGTATTCTACCTAATATGTATATGAGTGTATTGATTTTGTCTTCAGTATGACGTACAATATATGAAAGGTTCTTACGGGCAAAACTTTTTTGGAAAACATTTTTTTCTTTGAATGACAGTTTTTCCTGTATGTCATTAACTACTTCAGGTGTAGCAGTTGCCGTAAGTGCCAGAACCGGGACGGCTGAGGGTAGCTCTTTACGAATCTCTGCAATATTAAGGTAGGAGGGACGGAAGTCATATCCCCATTGTGAAATACAATGACTTTCGTCTATAACAAGTAAGCATACTTTCATTGCCTGCAACTTTGAACGAAAAATTTCAGTACTTAGCCGTTCTGGTGATACGTATAAGAATTTATAGTCGCCAAAGATACAGTTTTCTAGTTGGGTGATGATTTCTTGCCTGCTCATCCCAGAATATACAGCAGTGGCTTTGATTCCCAACCGGCGTAAATTATCGACCTGGTCTTTCATCAAAGCTATAAGAGGGGTAACTACGATACAAATTCCTTCCATAGTCATAACCGGAACTTGGAATGTAATAGATTTACCTCCTCCTGTGGGCATCAGTCCGAGTGTGTCTTTTCCTGCACACACAGAATGAATGATATCTTCCTGTAAAGGACGGAAAGTCCGGTAACCCCAATATTTTTTTAATATCTTATGGTAGATATCCACAAGTGTCCTTCATATATCGTCCGGCTTGATATCTTTTATCATCAGCTGTAAAGAAGTATTTCCGTTATAGGTGTTTTCTTCTATTGTATAGCAGATGTTAAAAGGTTTCATGCCTTTTATATGCTCACTAAATTGATACATTCCGAAAGCAATGCCGTGGATAGGTGTATTGGAATTGCCGTCTATAACTTCCAGTTTGATATGTTCCAGGTCTTTACCTACAAGCTTGCTTGTACCATAATCTTTGACATCTAAAGAACAAAATACGGGTTTTTGATTGTCTGGGCCAAAAGGACTCATTTTCTTCAGATCATTCATGAATTTGGTATTGATGTCTTTTAAGTCTAATATGGCGTCAATGTCAATTTGGGGAGTCATTTGTTCCGGAATAATTTCATCGGCAGCCAGTTGCAGAAAGCGCTCTGTAAAAGCTTCCAGATTTTCTTCTTTTAAAGATAGACCGGCCGCATAGGTATGTCCCCCAAAATTTTCCAGTAAATCCCTGCAACTTTCTATAGCTTTGTAAATATCAAACCCGGTGACAGAACGTGCAGAACCTGTTATTAATTCGGATGATTTGGTTAAAACGACTGCCGGACGATAGTATTTTTCTGTTAACCTGGAAGCTACAATACCAATGACACCTTTATGCCATCCCTGGTTATAGACAACAATGGCTTTACGATCTTCCATGTTTTCGAATTCGTCAATGATAGCATTTGCTTCATCGGTTATTTTTTTGTCCAGTTCCCGTCGTTCTTCATTATATTGATTGATATTTTCACTCTTTTCCCTGGCGGATTCACTGTCTTTCGAAAGGAGAAGTTCAACAGCTTCTTTTCCGTTCATCATACGTCCCGAAGCATTGATACGCGGTCCTATTTTGAAAACAATATCGCTGATAGTAATTTCTTTTCCTGTTAATCCGCAAATGTCTATGATACCTTTTAATCCTAAACTTGGGTTGCAATTTAATTGCTTCAACCCATAATAGGCAAGTACTCTGTTTTCTCCTGTAATGGGAACAATGTCAGAGGCGATACTTACAGCAGTAAGTTCCAATAGTTTTTCTAAATCTGAAAATGGAAAATTATTGCTTTTGGCAAATGCCTGCATGAGTTTAAATCCTACCCCACATCCCGATAAGTGTTCGTAGGGGTAGATTGAATCAGCTCGTTTGGCGTCCAACACAGCAACAGCATCCGGTAATACATCATCGGGCATATGATGGTCGCAAATAATAAAATCAATACCTTTCTGTTTGGCATATTCTATTTTTTCGATAGCCTTTATGCCACAGTCCAAAGATATGATTAATGATATATCATTCTCCGCCGCATAATCTATACCTTTGTAAGAGATGCCGTATCCTTCATCATAACGATCCGGAATGTAAAAATCCAGACTTGATGAATAAGGGCGTAAATATTTATATACAAGAGATACGGCAGTTGTTCCGTCTACATCGTAATCACCGTATATTAAAATTTTTTCTTTATTTCCTAAAGCCTTATTTAACCTTTTGACCGCTTTATCCATGTCGGGCATGAGGTACGGATCATGAAGATCATTCAGACTGGGTTTAAAGAATTTTTTTACTTCCTCAACGGAAGTAATTCCCCTCTGAACAAGCAGAAGACCTATAACCGGATTGAGACCCAGTTCGGCCACTAATTCGTCTCTTTTATGTAATTCTTCTTCTGTTGGGGTTCGAAAATTCCATCTGTTAATCATTATATATTGTTTTTTTCTTTTTTCTAGCTATCGATGCATTTTGGGCATAAATACCACTTATGCAATATATTTCAATCCGTAAAGTTAGGAATTAAAAATCGTATAATAACTACTGCTTAGTGAAAATAGTTTTTTTCTTATTATTTTTTTGAAGTCTGCGAAACCTTTGTACATTTGTCAAAATAATGTAAAGAAAATGCAGGAAGACATAAAAAAAGCCTGTGAAGTAATGCAGGCCGGAGGGGTAATTCTTTATCCTACAGATACAATTTGGGGTATCGGCTGTGATGCTACCAATGAAAAGGCTGTACAGAAAGTGTATGAGTTAAAGCAAAGAGTAGATAATAAAGCAATGCTGGTACTGATTGATAGTACTGCTAAGTTAAATATGTATGTATCCGAATTGCCTGATATTGCCTGGGATTTAATAAATGTGGCCGATAAACCATTAACAATTATTTATCCTACAGCTAAGAATCTTGCCTCTAATTTATTGGCAGAGGATGGTAGCGTTGGTATACGTGTTACGAATGAGGAATTTTCTCGTGCTTTATGTGAACGTTTTCGTAAACCGTTAGTTTCTACTTCTGCTAATGTGAGTGGCGAAAAATCTCCTGCAAACTTTTGTGAAATCTCTGAAGACATAAAAAATGGAGTTGATTATATTGTGCAATATCGTCAGGATGATATGAGTAAGGCACAGCCGTCAAATATTATTAAGTTGGGTTTGGGAGGACTTATCCAGGTAATCAGATAGAATGAAAAAAAGCTGGCAGGCAGGAAAATATATTATATCGGATTTTCTATCGGCATCATTAGTTTGGCTGTTGTTTAATCTGCTCCGTTACGATGAAGTTGCTGTTTATGGTGGTTTTCGTACGCTGCAAGATTATTTGTTATATATATATATATGGGGCGGCCAGTTTCTACTTCCATTTTTCTGGATTTTCTTATATTATATTTCCGGATATTATAATAAGCCATTTGGAAAATCGCGTTTAGTAGAATTGTTTTCTACTTTTTTGACTGTACTTATTGGCGTAGTTCTTGTTTTCTTTATATTTGTACTGAATGATTTACCTCGTTCTTTTCATATTTATTACGAACTATTCTTTTCATTGTTTGGACTTCAGTTTTTGTTAACCTATATTCCTCGTTTAATAATAACCCAGAATGGCATACGAAAAATAAAACGGAGGGAATGGGCCTTAAATGTTCTGATAATAGGTGCAGGAGAAAAAGCAGTTTATATTGCAACAGAGTTATATAAATTAGGCTATAATGTAATTGGGTTTATACCTGAAGATAAAAATATACCGATTAAAGTTACACAGCAACAGATTCTCGGTTCGTTGGCTGATTTGTCTGATTTGATAGAAAAAGAGTCTGTTGATGAATTGGTTGTAGTGCTAGACAGTTCAGATAGCCAAAAGTTGTTGGACATATTGTACTCTCTTTACCATTATAAACGTCCGATAAAGGTGCTGGCAGATAAATCCAACGTTCTTTCGCGGGTAAAAATTAAAACTATTTACGGTATTCCTTTGATTGACGTTACAGATAATAATTTTTCACAAGTTGAGAAAAATGTGAAATTTTTTATGGATAAGGTATTATCAGTGTTGGTATTGATATTATTATCCCCTCTTTATTTATATATAGCTTGGAGAGTGAAAAGAGATTCTTTTGGTCCCGTCTTTTATCGACAAGAACGCATTGGATATATGGGACAACCTTTTGTAATGTATAAATTCAGGACTATGTATGTTGATTCTGAAAATAATGGTCCGTTATTATCTGTAGAGAATGATCAACGTGTAACTCCTTTCGGCCGTTTTATGCGTAAATACCGGTTAGATGAACTTCCCCAGTTCTGGAATGTATTAAAAGGAGATATGTCTATTGTCGGGCCTCGCCCGGAACGTAAATATTTTATAGATCAGATAGTAAAGAAAGCCCCCTTTTATTATTTGTTACACAACGTTCGTCCGGGTATTACTTCATGGGGAATGGTAAAATACGGATATGCAGGTAGTGTAGATGAGATGATAGAGCGGTTGAAGTATGATATATTATATTATGAAAATATGTCATTAGTATTGGATATTACTATTCTGATATATACAATAAAAACAGTTATTACAGGCAAAGGTATTTAAAATGGCTAAAGAAGGATTATTTTATAAATTTCTGTTGTGGAGAGAGAAACGGATAAAAGAAAAACATTTTATTCTGATTATTAGTTTCATCGTGGGAATTTGCACAGCAGCATCAGCAATTATATTAAAACAGTTAATCCATTTAATACAGCATTTGCTTACTGCTAATTTTGCTGCGGATGGAGTAAATTATTTATTACTTCTTTATCCGGTTATTGGCATTTTGTTGGCCGGTTTATTTGTGAAGTATATTGTTCGGGATGATATAAGCCATGGAGTGACAAAGATTCTATATGCTATTTCTCAGCGAAAAAGCCGTATCAAACCTCATAATACATGGTCTTCCATTGTAGCAAGCTCAGTTACGATTGGTTTTGGTGGATCTGTAGGAGCGGAAGCTCCTATTGTATTAACGGGAGCAGCTATAGGTTCCAATTTAGGACGTATTTTTCGGATGGAGCAAAAAACATTGATGCTTCTGGTTGGTTGTGGTGCTGCCGGCGCTATTTCCGGTATTTTTAAAGCTCCTATAGCAGGTCTTGTTTTTGTGATAGAAGTTTTAATGCTGGATTTAACAATGACATCTGTATTACCGCTACTGATATCTTCCGTAACGGCAGCTACTGTTTCTTATATATTTACAGGTACAGAGGCTATGTTTAAATTTTCTCAAACGGAAGTTTTCGAAATACAGCGTATTCCTTATGTGTTATTATTAGGTGTATTTTGTGGTTTAGTATCTCTTTATTTTACTCGTGTGATGAACCGGGTAGAGGGTATGTATAGAAAACTTGGAAGTTATTGGCATAAATTTTTGTTGGGAGGTGTAATGCTAAGTATTCTGATTTTTATATTTCCGCCTCTTTATGGTGAAGGTTATGATACGATAGGCTCTTTATTAAACGGGCAATTCTCCCATATAATGGATAAAAGTTTGTTTTATGATTTGAATGATACTTATTGGGGAGTTATTCTTTTTCTATTATTAATAATATTGACGAAAGTCTTTGCTTCCAGCGCTACAAATGCTGGGGGGGGGTGTGGTGGCATATTTGCTCCTAGTTTATATTTGGGATGTATTGCCGGATTTGTTTTTGCACATACTTCAAATTATTTTCCATTTACAATGTATATATCTGAGAAGAATTTTGCACTGTTAGGTATGGCTGGAATAATGTCTGGAGTAATGCACGCTCCACTGACCGGAGTTTTTCTTATTGCAGAACTTACCGGTGGATATGATTTATTTCTTCCATTAATGATTGTTTCTATAAGTTCTTATATAACAATCCTGATGTTTGAGCCTCATAGTATTTATTCTATGCGTTTGGCACAGAAGGGAGAATTGCTTACTCACCATAAGGATAAAGCGGTATTAACATTATTGAGTATAGATAATGTAATAGAAAGGGATTTTGAAACGGTATCACCGGAAATGTCATTAGGAGATATGGTAAAAGTGATAGCTCGAAGTCCCCGGAATACTTTTCCTGTAATTGATGAAAAAGGGGTTTTACTAGGAATTGTATTATTGGATAATATCCGTAATATAATGTTCCGGCCAGAACTTTACAATCGTTTTCATGTTTCTAAATTTATGGTGTCGGCACCTGCTAAAATTCGAATTAGTATGCCGATGGAACAAATAATGCAAACTTTTGATGATACAAAAGCCTGGAATCTTCCGGTTGTGGATGATGAAGGACATTATATAGGCTTTATGTCTAAATCAAAGATTTTTAATTCGTATCGTGAAGTTTTGGTTGATAATTTTTCAGGAGATTAAATAAAAATGAGAAAAGAAGACTTGCGTATTGTTTATATGGGTACTCCGGACTTTGCAGTGGAGAGCTTACGTGTTTTGGTGGAAAATGGCTATAATGTAGTAGGAGTAGTTACTATGCCCGATAAGCCGATAGGCAGACACGGCAGTGTTTTGCAATCCAGTCCTGTTAAACAATATGCCGAATCAAAAGGTTTGCCTGTTCTGCAACCTGAAAAACTTAAAGATGAAACTTTTTTGACTCAATTGAAAGATTGGAATGCCGATTTGCAGATAGTAGTTGCTTTTCGAATGCTACCGGAAGTTGTTTGGGATATGCCTCGGTTGGGAACATTTAATTTGCATGCTTCTTTGTTACCTCAATACCGTGGGGCTGCTCCTATTAATTGGGCTGTAATTAATGGAGATAATGAAACTGGCGCAACCACTTTTTTCCTTACTCATGAAATTGATACAGGAAAAATTATTCTTCAAAGACGTTTGCCTATTGCAGATACGGATGATGTTGGGACAGTGCATGATTCATTAATGCAAATGGGGGCAAAATTAGTGACGGATACCGTAGACTTGTTGTTGGCCGGTAAGGTTGATGTTGTTTCGCAAGAAGATTTTTATAAAGATTTATCGGAGCTTCGCCCTGCTCCTAAAATTTTTAAAGATACTTGTCATATTAATTGGAATCAGCCAGTAAAGAAGATATATGATTTTATCCGTGGTTTGTCTCCCTATCCGGCTGCTTGGACGGAATTGGTTGCAGTGGATGGTTCCCGCCAGGTATTGAAGATTTATCAGACAGAAAAGCGTTTGGTTAATCATGACATTTCAGTAGGAACTATTTGTACGGATAAGAAAAGCTATATTGATATAGCTGTGGAAGACGGTTATTTGCGCTTGTTGTCCTTACAACTGGCAGGTAAGAAACGTATGAATGTAACAGACTTTCTCAATGGAAACAAACAAATTGGTGATTATACCGTTGAGTAAATGAATAGGGCCAGGCGGGTTATTTATATTGTCTTAGGAACCTTCTTTTTGATATTGGGTGCAATTGGTATTTTTGTGCCCTTACTTCCTACAACTCCGTTTTGGCTTCTGACATGTTGGTTTTACATTCGTGGTTCCGGATATTTATATAATAAAGTAATGCAGAATCGCTATTTTGGTCCATATATCCGCAATTTTATAGAAGATAAAGCTATACCTATGCGTTCTAAAGTTATATCAGTTGGTATAATTTGGCTTTCAACTATATCTACTACAGCTTTTTTGATTGAGAAATGGTGGATTATACTTTGTCTTTTCTTAATCAGTGCCGGAGTAAGTTGGCATATTTTATCA
The DNA here is from genome assembly GCF_900108035.1 of Parabacteroides chinchillae. Lineage (GTDB taxonomy): Bacteria > Bacteroidota > Bacteroidia > Bacteroidales > Tannerellaceae > Parabacteroides > Parabacteroides chinchillae. The sequence goes on along the minus strand of NZ_FNVS01000001.1, from coordinate 136,010 downwards.
TATCCTACGAAACAATAGTATATAAGAGGTTGTCTGTTGTTTATATAGATGCCATTCCTTTTTCCGTTACTGTGTGAGGAATAGTGAATGTAAAAGTAGAGCCTGCCCCTTCTTTTGAACATACCGAGATTGTTCCGCCCATTTTCGTAACTAGCCCTTTACAGATAGCTAACCCTAATCCGACTCCATCTTTTTTATTCATACCAATTTGAGTGAAACGGGAAAATATATTTTTTATTTCTTCCTCAGGAATACCGCATCCTGTATCGCTTACGTAGAATCGAATGAATCCATCTTCACACTTGTAGCCAAAATGTATATTACCAGTGGTAGTGTATTTTATTGCATTTGTAAGCAGGTTTATCAGAACCTGGCTTAATCGACTTTTATCTATATATAAAGTTTGATCGGAACAAGGATCTAGGACAAATTCAATTTCTTTTTTCATTTTCAGTTGTATGGTCATGTATATGTCTTTCATAAGAGGTTGTAAAGGCACATTTACATAGTCAAATGTCAATAGATCTGACTCAATTTTAGATATATCCAGTATATCATTTATCAATTTAACCAATAATTCATTGTTTGTTTTGATTATGTTTATGTATTCATGTCGTAAATTCAGGTCAATTTCATCACTAAGTAGTTCGGCAAAGCCTACGATTGCGTGTAATGGCGTGCGGATATCATGCGTCATGTTTGCAAGGAATACCGATTTTAATTGACTTGATATCTCAGCTTTTTCTTTGGCTTTTTGCAAGACTTCTTCGTGCTCAATGTATTCTTGGTTATCTATTATACATCCTACGATTAAACAGGGTTTGCCATCGTTGTCAAATTTTTTGGTTTTGCCTGTTATTTCGTAATTACAGTATTTACTATTATCATTTTTTAATTCGAAATTTGTTGTGAATTTTTCAAGCTTTTCTTCTCTTATTTTATTAATAAGATGAAGTAATTTGGCTTGATCTTCTGCTTGTTGTAATGAGGATAAAGATTTACAGATATATTGATTCTTTTGCAATAGATGATTTTTGCTTCCGTAAAGCTGGATGCATTGATTACAATGCACTTTGTCGCAGGTTTTAAATTTATTGAAATCAAATGAGTATAATGTTGCACGGCTGTTTTGCAAAGCCTGTTCCATTAGAGTTTGGTTTTCGGAAACCTTGTCTGTTGGCTTATTATTTGCTTTATTCGGTTTTGCCATTTCGTTTTTTCTGATGATCGGTTAAAAAAGTATTTTCAAAAAGATGATTTAAAAAGAATAATGATTTATCCGTTATATCGTATTTCTTTTTCATGGAGTAATTGATATCAATCATTGCTCCATTAATATCATATAAAGCTTCGCTTATTGGAGGATGATAGTTAAAGTATTTAAACGGCACTTGGCTATCGTTAGAAAACGTATCCATAATTTTACCCTCAATAAAGTTTTACCCTTCCTAGATAGTATGCAAAATAAGTAAAACTTTGTTTGTAGAATATTGACTTTATCGAGAATTGTTTACAGAATAACAAAATATAACTATTGCTTTTTTTTGTCTGATGTAAATATTTGATTTAAAGTTTTTTTGTGCATTTATTTGTGCTTCTTTGATTTGCTTTGATTTTCTATGTGTTTGGGATAATGTTGTTTGGTGGGGAGTAATGAGATGGGATTAAGTTTTACTGATTTTATAGTTATTTGAAGTTTCTGTCGGTTAAATATATATTAACATAGTATTAAGAAAAAAGGGATGCTTTTGCACCCCTCTCATCAATATAATTTAAAATAGAAATTTAAACTAAAGAAATGGGGCTTATTTTTTATATCCCCATTTTACTAATTCAGACTGACCCATTTTACCATGCACGTAAAACCAGAATAGCCCAAGGCTGACGCCCTAATAATTCAATGTAATGACTAAACAATCTTTTTACCATAATACCTAACAAATGTGTTTTACAACACAAATATACGGGGTGTTTTGATACGTTGTACTCTCAAAAAGCAATTAAATGCAACGTGAATATGATTTCTTGATATATGATAAAAAATGTCACCCTATTACAGAAATGTAACGTCTATGAGATATTAATGAAGTTCTCCTTATGTATTTCTACTCATAATTATGACTTGATCAGATCATAACTATGAATCGAACAGATCATCCGTATGATTTATATAACTCACACTTGTGATTCGATTCGTTTTTGGTGTATTTTATACGGATAGTGTGTATTGGAGAGTCATCTAACGGTGGAATGTTGGATATCTGTTGTTGAACCTATATCCGATACCTAGCATTAAAAAGTTGGGGGTATGAAAGTTCTGGAGATTATATCCTATATGGATAAAAGAACTTCGGGTAACTTCTATTTTCAGTGCCAGTACTTGATAAAGCGCTTTTAAATCGCCGCCGCCATGCAATACGTTGGCACCTATACCTAAATTGACAGTGAAGTATGGCATAACATATTCTACGCGTCCGGAAAGTCCGAGTGCCAACTGCTTATTAAGCCCGGGCTTATAAAATTGCTGTTCGGTGCCTACAATATAATCTTCGGTATAGACATTAGCACTTCCATCGTAAACACCGTCAACAGATACTCCGGCACGGAACTTATAGTTGATATTATACATTGGTGCAAAGTTGAACCCGAATACCGGATAGGTTTCCGGAGAAGCTACCTGTTCGTCGCCATAGGCAACACCTTTTCGCCGCCATGATCCGAATAATAGTAAATCATAACTGATATGATGTGGAAATTTCGGGATTTTGAGATGATCCGAAGAATTAGAAAGAAAATTTTCTTCTCTGTTGAAATTATATACTAATCCGATTTTAAGACCGGTTGTATTCAGGCCGGAATTTGGATATTTGGTATTGCCATTTGAGAAGTGAGTAAGGTCGACTCCTGCATTCAGGTCGAATAACCGTGATAACTTCCAGTTAAGATAAAAGTTGACATTAAGATAAGCGTTAATCTTCGAACCGATTACTTTGTTATAGGAGTTGTAATCGAAGTCGTAAGGGTGCCAGCCGGCAGATATGCCGAAATTCCATTCGTAATTGAATGATAACCGCGGACTGAATCTGGCTAATCGTGCTCCTTGAAAAATATATGCAGCAAACGGATCACCTAAATATTTTTTTTCACTAAAGGTGTAATAGGCTAGTCCTATTCCTTGGTAAGCTCCTCCGTAGATACGGTCTGTATATGTGTTGGGACGGAATTGAAATGAGTATCTCAGGTGTGCGGAAATAGAACTTCTGATTAATTTCCCTGTTTCATTTTCTCCGCGTAAAAAAGGATTTGTCGGAATGATATAAGCCGGACGGGCTTCTATTCCAAGTTTGTGAATAAAGCGATGGGAGGAAAAGGTACTGTCTGTTTTATTTTCGGATTCGTTATTATTAGGTAAACTTTCAGCGAAAGCTATATCGGATAAGAAAAGCATTATTACTGAAATCACCACAACCTTCAACATCTCTAATAGGCTTTTCATATGTAGTGTTACTCCTTGTTATTTGTAAATATTTGAGCTTTAACTCAAAGTGACCTACAAACATAGTTATACTATTTGAAATATGCGGTATAATGATTTGGAAATTTACTATATATTAAATAAAGAGACCGGCTTATTGTTGTTTTGTGCCGGTCTCTTTGGTAGTTTTACTTTTTCTCTTTTTTGTCAAACCATTTTTCCTGGATGGTCTGCATTAATTCGTAGAAATTAGGGATCAGGGCTGTTGCAAATATAGTATTGATAGCCATACCAAATACAACGGCTGCTCCTAATGCAATACGGCTGGCTGCTCCTGCACCGGAGGCAAACAGTAAAGGCATTACTCCTAAGACGAATGCAAACGAGGTCATCAATATAGGACGTAAGCGGACATGTCCGGCTTCGAGTGCGGAATCGCGAATGGTGTTGCCTTGAGTATGAAAATCTCTTGCAAATTCGATAATAAGAATACCGTTTTTTGCAGAAAGGGCGATCAGTAAGATTATACCGATTTGTGTATAAATGCTTATAGGAACTCCCATGACAAAGCATCCCAATACGGCTCCCAGCAAAGCAACAGGCAATCCCATGATGGCGGCTGCCGGGCTTGTCCAGCTTTCATATTGGGCTGCCAGAACAAGGAAGGCTACCAATAGTGCCAATATAAAAATCGTACTGGTTGTAGAACCGGCTTTTGTTTCCTGATAAGCAACAGAAGTCCATTCGTAGCCGAAATTATTTCCTAATTGCTCCTGTATCAGTTCTTCCATTGCTTTGATTCCTTCGTTTGAACTGTATTCAGGATTGACAATACAGGTTATAGCAGCCGAAGAATACATATTGTACAGGTTAATTTGATTCAACCCCAATTGTTCTTCGACTTTTGTGAAAGATGAAAACGGTACCATTTCGCCGGAACTGTTTTCCAAACTTAAACGGAGAACATCATCTATTACTTTCTGGGATTGATCGTTTGCCTCTATCTTTACCTGATAGATATGTCCGAATTTTACAAAATCGTTTACATAGGCTGCTCCCATATAATAGCTTAATGTAGAGAATACATTATTAAGTTGCAATCCGAGCAATTGAACTTTATCGCGGTCAATGTTCAATAAATATTGCGGAACATTAGCCTGATACATGCAAGATATGTTTAATAACTGAGGCTTTTCGTGATAATGTTCCATTAATGTCTCTATTGCATGTTGCATTTCGGTTGGCCCCAGATTATTACGATCTTCTAATTGCAGTTGTAAACCCCCGGATGCACCTAGACCGGGTATGGCTGGAGGTACCATGCCAAATATCTGGGCTTCTTGTATTCCGGAAGCTTCCATATTGAAACGATTTACGATAGCTTGGGCTGTGTGTTCTTTACCTTTACGGTCTTTCCAGTTTTTCAGTATAACGAAAAAGGTTCCCGCATTAGGTTGTTCTCCACCGCCCATGATGGAAAAGCCGCTAACACTCACGTATGATTTTACTTCCGGATATTGGCTTAATATGTCATTGATTTTTTTGACAACAGTTTCAGTACGATTCAGGCTGGCTGCAGGAGGTAATTGAGCGACAACAAGGAAATATCCGTCATCTTCTTCCGGTATAAAACTGCTGGGCCATTTAATAAACATCATAATTGCTATAAACGTGATAACAGCATAACCGAATAGGGTAACTGCCTGGTTTTTCAGGAAATGGCCAACTACGTTGTCATATAGCTTTTGAGTCTTACCGAATAGTTTGTTGAATCCTCTGAAAAGGAAGAATTTTGATTCTTTCGGGCTTGGCTGCAGAAATAAGGCACATAATGCCGGGGTTAATGTGAGTGAATTGATTCCACTTAATACTGTTGCCGATGCAATAGTCAAAGCGAATTGTTTGTAAAGCTGCCCTGATATGCCACTGATAAAAGTAGTAGGAATAAATACAGCCAATAAAACAAGAACTACGCCGACAATAGGGCCTACTATTTCTCTCATTGCTTCTGTCACGGCTTCACGGGGTGTGTATTTGCCAGTGTCTAATAAACGGGTGGAGTTTTCTACTACGACAATGGCATCATCTACAACGATGGCAATTGCAAGGATAAGACCGAATAATGTCAGCGTATTAATAGAAAATCCTAATGCAGACATAACAGCCAGTGTTCCTATTAATGAAACAGGTATTGTGATACATGGAATAATTACAGCCCTGAAATTTTGCAGGAACAGGAAGATCACTAATACTACCAACAGAGTTGTTTCAATGAATGTAATAAGTACTTCATGTATGGAGGCATCTATTACGTCTGTTGTATCCAATGTTACCTGGTACTCTATGCCTTCGGGAAGATTGGAGGCCAATTGTTGCATTTTGGCTTTTACTACTTTTGACACATCTAAAGAATTAGAGCCCGGTAGCTGATATATGGCAATTGCAGCACTTTCTTCTCCGTTTAATTTAGAGACGACATTATAAGATGAACTACCCAGCTCGATACGGGCTACATCTTTTAGACGGAGAATTTTTCCTCCATCCTCAGTTCGTAAAATAATATTTCCAAACTCCTGAGCATCGGTCAGGCGTCCGCGAACAGTTAATGTGTATTGAAACGGATCATTTGCATTGGCAAGCGGCTGACCCACATATCCGGCTGATACTTGTGTGTTTTGGGTAGAAATAGCCTGGAATACCATTTCCGGAGTCAGGTTGCGGATACGCATAGCGTCCGGATCCAGCCATACACGCATGCTATAATCGCCGGCTCCCATAACGCTTACCGAACCTATGCCTGGAAGACGCGTTAATTCATCTGTCAGGTTTAATTGTGCGTAGTTGCTTAAATAAAGTCCGTTATACATAGGCTTCTGGGAGCTTAATGTAAGCAACATGACAATGTTGGAAGATTGTTTTTTTGTTGTAATACCTTGTACAATTACGGCTTCGGGCAGACTGCTCTGGGCTATACTTACCCGGTTTTGTACCATGACGGTGGCCATGTCAATATCTGTTCCGACAGCAAATGTTATGGTGAGAGAATAAGCTCCCGAGCTTGAGGAATTGGAACTCATGTATAACATTCCGTCTACACCGTTTACTTGTTTTTCGATAGGCAGACCTACGGTTTGTGCCACCGTTTCTGCATTAGCACCCGGATAAAAAGCTGATACTTGTACGGTAGGCGGTGTGATCTCGGGATATTGGGCAACAGGTAGTATATTTAATGTTACTATCCCGGCTACTACAATAATCAGAGCAAGTACTGTAGCGAATATAGGCCTGTTTATAAAGAATTTAACCATGATCTTTTATTTTATGGGCTTAATAGTCATACCATCTCTTACCTTTAACAAGGCTGTTGTGACATAACGTTCGTTAGGTTGAATGCCACTGATAACCTGCCTTAGAGTGTCGTTTATCAGTTGTCCGGGTTCAATATGACGGTATTTAACTATGTTGGAATCATTAACGATATAAAGGTATTTTCCTAACTGGTCTGTACCTATGGAAGCATCTTGTACTAAAATTGCTTGTTTCTCTTCGGCATAAGGTAATGTGATCGTTACATAAAGTCCGCTTTTTAATAAGCCTTCGGGATTGTCCAGGTTTGCACGGACATTTAATGTACCTGTCGATAAATCTACATTCGGGGATAAATAATCCAGTCTTCCTATATAGCTTTGTTTGCCGTCTTTTCCCAGATGGACTGTGATTTCTTTAGGTAGTTTTACTTTTCCTTCGTCGCTCCGGGCATTTAGCATAAGCATTTTCATAAGTTGATTGTCTTCAATATTGAAGTTGGCATACATAAGGTCGTCTTTATAGATAGTTGCCAATGTTACGGGTTGCAAGGAACCGTTAATGTAATTACCGATATCATATTTTCCCCTTGTTACACTTCCGTTGAATGGTGCACGTATATAGCAATAACTTAAATTTTTTTGCGCCGTATTTAGTTCAGCTTCGGCATTCTTGACCGATGCTTCTGCTTCCGATACGGTTGATTGTGCTTGTAATACTTGAATCTGGCTTACAGCTCCGCTCTTTACGGCTTCTTTCATTCTCTTGTAATTATTTTGAGCATAAGTTAGCTGTGCCTGGGTCGTTTTTAAAGAAGCTTCTGCCTGTTGAACATTGTTTTTGTAAATGTCCGGTTCAATGATATATATTAAATCTCCTTTTTTTACTTTTTGCCCCGGTTTAAGATAAGAGGTTTGTAAATATCCGTTTACACGGGCAACAAGATTGACCATGAGTTCGGATGTTAAATAGCCCGGATAGTCTTTTGTCAGTGTAATGTCCCGTATTTCGGGAGTCGCTACGCTAATGGAAGGAACTGGCATCTCCACAGGGTGACTGTTTTTTCCTTTACAAGCGGCCAGCAATAAAAGGGTTACTATTGTAAAGCTATATTTAATAATCGTATTCATTGTGCTTTATATTTATATTGTCAATAATTAGTTTTCAGTTCAATTATTACTTTCGCTCCATCCTCCGCCTAATGCCTGGTAGAGCTGAATAAGGCTGAGCAGTGAATTTCCTTTTGCCTGTGTGAGGGCATTTTCGTATGAAAGCAGAGAGCGCTGTGCATCAAGTACATTTTGGAAAGGGCTGAGTCCTTGTTTATATAAGTCAAGTGATAGAGTCAATGTCTCTTTCCCTTGGTTTACTACTTCCCGTAAGGCAACAATCTGTTTGATGGAATTCTTGTATGCGCTCATTGCATTATCGACTTCCTGTACGGAAGTTAAAACCGTCTCGTTAAACTGGCGTACGGATTCGTCCAATTGGGCTTTTGCCAGCCGGGTGGCTTGCATCAGCTTTGTTCCCTGGAAAAAATTCCAGGTAAGGGTAGGGGCTATTTCATAAGTCAAGCTATTATGGTTTGCAATTTTGTCGATGTCATGAGATGCAAAGCCCACGGAGCCTTTAACGAATATCTGGGGCCACCAATCCGATTTGGATGCTCCTAACGAAGCCGCGTATGCGTTGACCTGCCGTTCGGCAGAACGAATATCCGGCCTGCGTAATAATAGATTGGCAGGAATGCCGACCCCCACAGGTTCGATATATTCGGGTAATGGTTGTTGGGTTTCTATTATTTTACGCACATCCCATGGATAAAGTCCCATTAAAACTCCAAGGGAGTTGGTGTATTGAATGATTCCGGCTTCCAGCATCGGGACGGATGATTTTGTGTCGTAATATACGGATAGAGCTTGTGCAACATCGAGTTTTGAAACAAGTCCGGTCTCAAATCTTTTTTCTGTTATTTTCACTACGGCCAGTTGGGATTCACAGTTTTTGTTTACGACTTCCAATTCTTGTTGCAGTTCCCGTAGGTTAATATAAGCGGATGCAACCTGAGCGCAGAGGGAGACCATAACAGCATTGTATTCTTCTTTTGAAGCGGCAAAGTTTTCTTTTTGGGCTTTTACCCTGTTGCGGATACTGCCGAAGACATCAATTTCCCAATTCATATTAAGCGATGCATCCGTATATTGAGTGACGGATTGAGGCAGTTGTGTGGTATTGCCACTGCTTTGTTGTCGCGTCCATCCTGCATTTAAACCTAGTGTTGGTGAGTAACTGCCTTGTTGTATGCGAAGGTTGGCTTTTGCCATGGCAATACGGTCGGCAGCCATTTGAACAGAATAATTCTGTTTTATGGCGACAGCTATCAGGGAATCGAGTAGCGGATCGTTGAAGTTGCTCCACCAATGGTCGTCTACAGGTAATGTTTGTTGGAAATCGTCGCTGTTTTCTTGCCAAGTCTGGGGAAGTGCCCGTTCAAGATACTTCTGTCCGTTCTGGGCGGAAAGTAAAACAGGCGAAAGAAGGCAGAGTATGGCATAACACCATTTGCGTAAATATACGTACATAATATTCTTGTTTAGATTTATTTCATAACATTTAAAAGTAGGAATTGTTCTGTTTTGTTTTCTCCGTTAACATAACTATAACGAACGCATTAAACCTTCAATAAACAGGCAGTGATGGCGGTACGGGCGATTTCGGAAAGGTTCTTTTTGTATATACGGTTCTTACGAACTTCTGCTTGATATGTGGAAGGCAGGAGGATTAAACTAACAAAACTACGTTGGTACAATCTTCAGATAACGGAAGGTGTGTTTGATTATCCTTCAAATTGTGTACCTTTGTCCCGCTTATAATAAATGAACGGTTGATTGTTTAATTTGATAGAATTAAGGATAGATTTATGCAAAAGTCCGACTGCATTATTGGTATCGAACATGTCTATAAATATTTTGGAGATAAGGCTGTACTGAATGATGTAAATTTGTTTGTTCGCAAGGGCGAGTTCGTTACTATATTAGGACCCTCGGGTTGTGGTAAAACTACTCTTTTACGTTTGATTGCCGGGTTTCAGACAGCGTCGGAAGGCGAAATATCCATTGCTGGAAAAGATATTACACAAACACCCCCTCATAAGCGCCCTGTCAATACCGTATTTCAAAAATATGCACTTTTCCCGCATCTTAATGTTTTTAACAACATTGCCTTCGGATTGAAACTTAAAAAAATGCCGTCTGCTACCATAACCAAAAAGGTAAAGCAAGCCTTAAAGATGGTGGGGATGACGGATTATGAATACAGGGATGTAGATTCTCTTTCCGGTGGACAACAGCAACGTGTGGCTATAGCGCGTGCAATTGTGAATGAGCCGGAAGTGCTTTTGCTGGATGAACCATTGGCTGCCTTGGATCTGAAAATGCGCAAGGATATGCAAATGGAGTTGAAGGAGATGCACAAATCTTTAGGTATTACGTTCGTATATGTGACGCATGATCAGGAAGAAGCTTTGACACTCAGTGACACTATTGTTGTCATGAGCGAAGGGAAGATTCAACAGATTGGTACACCGATCGATATATACAATGAACCGATAAATTCGTTTGTTGCAGATTTCATTGGAGAAAGTAATGTGCTAAATGGTTTGATGGTAAAGGACAAACTTGTTACGTTTGCCGGGCGCGAGTTTGAATGTGTTGATGAAGGCTTTGGAGATAATGTTCCTGTCGATGTGGTTATCCGGCCCGAAGATATTTATATTTTTGAACCCTCGGAGGCCGCAATGCTGACAGGTACGGTAACTTCTTCGATCTTCAAAGGTGTTCACTATGAAATGATGGTTCAAACACCGAATGGATATGAATTTATGGTACAGGACTACCATTGTTTCGATACAGGCATGGAAGTAGGGTTGCTGGTGAAGCCATTCGATATTCATGTTATGAAGAAAGAACGCACTTGCAATACATTTGAAGGAAAATTGGTTGATGCTACCCATGTGGAGTTTTTGGGATGTGTGTTTGAATGTAAGGAAGTGAAAGATATCGATCCGGAAACACCGGTTAAGGTTGAGGTGAATTTTGAGCACGTTATTCTGGAGGATAATGAAGAAGACGGAAAGCTGACCGGCGAGGTGAAATTTATCTTATATAAAGGAAACCATTATCATCTGACTGTTTTTACGGATTGGGATGAAAATATTTTTGTAGATACAAATGATGTATGGGACGACGGAGACCGGGTAGGTATTACTATAGCCCCTGAAAATATACGAATCATTCATTGATAAAAAGGAAAGGATGTGATTACTAAATTCTCAGCTTTTTTTATGCGGCGCAGGAATTGGACGATTCCATATGCTGTTTTTCTTGCCATTTTTGTGGTAATGCCGCTGCTCCTGATTCTAATTTATGCGTTTACGAATGCGGATGGTGCTTTCACTTTTGCCAATTTCAGGAAGTTTATGATGCACCCGGAAGCTATAAATACATTCGTTTATTCGATAGGGATTGCTATAATAACAACGTTAATCTGCCTTATTCTGGGATATCCGGCTGCTTATATATTAAGCCAGGCGCGGTTTAATACATCCCGTACTATGGTCATGCTGTTTATCCTTCCTATGTGGGTAAATATACTGATTCGTACATTGGCTACTGTTGCATTGTTCGATTTTCTTGATTTCCCTTTGGGAGAAGGTGCTCTGATATTCGGTATGGTTTATAATTTTCTCCCGTTTATGATTTATCCGATTTATAATACGCTCCAAAAAATGGATTCCAGCTTAGTTGAGGCGGCACAGGATTTAGGGGCAAATCCTCTCCAGGTTTTTATTAAAACTATCTTTCCATTGTCAATGCCCGGAGTAATGAGTGGCGTGGTTATGGTATTTATGCCAACTGTTTCCACTTTTGCTATTGCCGAGTTGCTTACAATGAATAACATCAAACTCTTCGGAACAACAGTACAGGAAAATATTAATAATGGAATGTGGAATTATGGTGCTGCTCTTTCTTTAATTATGTTGATATTGATAGGAGTCACTATTTTATTCAGCAATGATAGCGATGACACATCAAATGAAGGAGGTGTGATATGATGGCGAAATTTATAGCGAAGACTTATTTATGGTTGCTTCTCGTATTGCTTTATGCTCCGATATTGATTATAATGATATTCTCTTTTACGGAAGCCAAAGTATTAGGAAACTGGACAGGTTTTTCTACTAAGTTGTATAGCTCTTTGTTTGCAGGCAATGTGCAACATTCATTAATTGGTGCTTTGTGGACGACATTTGCGATAGCTATGCTGGCGGCCATTATATCGACGTTGTTGGGAAGTGTAGCAGCCATTGGCATTTTCAATCTGCGTTCGCGTACTCGCCAGGTTGTTAGTTTTGTAAATGCAATACCGATGATGAATGCAGATATTATCACAGGTATATCTTTGTTTTTACTGTTTGTGAGTTTCGGGATTTCTCAGGGATTTACAACCGTACTTCTTGCCCATATTACTTTTTGTACCCCTTATGTGGTATTAAGTGTGATGCCCCGTTTAAAGAAAATGAATCCGAATGTGTATGAAGCCGCACTGGATTTGGGGGCAACACCTTTTCAGGCGTTACGCAAAGTTATTTTTCCTGAAATACGGCCGGGTATGATTAGCGGATTTATTTTGGCATTCACTTTATCGATTGATGATTTTGCCGTAACTATTTTTACTATAGGAAATGAAGGATTAGAAACGTTGTCTACCTTTATTTATGCAGATGCCCGTAAAGGAGGGCTGACACCTGAGCTTCGTCCTTTATCAACTATTATCTTCGTTACAGTGTTAGTATTATTGATTATTATAAATAAACGGGCTGAAAAAGCAAAAGCCAGATAAATAAAATGAGTAAAATTTTAAGATTCTTATGCCTGTTAACCTTTTTGATTGGTTTGCTTTCTTCATGTTCCAGAACAAAGGAAGAACGTAATAAAATATTGAAAATATATAATTGGGCAGATTATATAGATGAGGATGTATTGAATAATTTCCCGAAATGGTATAAAGAACAGACGGGTGAAGATATAAAAGTTATCTATCAGGTTTTCGATATTAATGAAATCATGCTTACCAAAATTGAACGTGGACATGAAGACTTTGATTTGGTTTGCCCTTCCGAATATATTATTGAACGGATGTTGAAAAAAGATTTATTGCTCCCGATAGATCGAAACTTTGGTAAGACTCCCGATTATATAAATAACATATCTCCTTATATAAAAGAGCAATTGAATAAACTGAGCCAGCCCGGACGTGTAGCTACAAATTATGTCGTAGCTTATATGTGGGGCACAACCGGATTGCTTTATAATGAAAATTTCATCTCTCGTGAAGAGGTTATGACGTGGGATTGTTTGTGGAATCCTGAATATAAGGGAAAAATCCTGATGAAAGATAGCTATCGGGATGCTTACGGAACAGCCATTATATATGCCCATACCAACAAATTGGCAGAAGGCAAAGTTTCTGTTGAACAGTTGATGAATGACAATTCGCCTGAAGCAATCGCTTTGGCTGAAAAGTATTTGAAATTGATGAAACCGAATATTGCCGGCTGGGAAGCAGATTTTGGAAAAGAAATGATGACTAAGAACAAAGCCTGGATGAATCTTACCTGGAGCGGTGATGCAGTCTGGGCTATGGAAGAAGCGGCTGCTGTTGGTGTGAATCTTGGATATGAAGTTCCGCAGGAGGGAAGTAATATATGGTATGACGGCTGGGTTATTCCGAAATACGCATGTAACGTAAAGGCAGCCAGTTATTTTATTGATTATATTTGTCAACCGGATATTGCTTTGAAAAATATGGATGCAATAGGCTACGTTAGTGCTGTTGCTACCCCCGAAATACTGGAAGCTAAAATTGATACGACAATTACACAATATTCAAATCTGAGCTATTTTTTTGGAGCTGGTGCGGATAGCATACAGATTAATTTAGTCCAATATCCTGATCAAAAAATAGTAGAGCGATGCGCAATGATCCGTGACTTCGGAGATGAAACAGAACTTGTATTGGAAATGTGGAGCCGCGTTAAAGGAGATAATTTGAATACGGGCATTCTCTTGTTGATATTTACGGTATTCGGGCTACTTTTTGTATGGATCGTGATTCGTAAGATACGGAAATATAAGCAGAAACAGCGTCATCGCAGACGTCGTAAACGTTGGTATAAATAAAGAACATTATGGATGGTATTAAAAATATAATCATAGATTTAGGCGGAGTTATTATTAATTTGACGCGCAATCGCTGTATCGAGGCTTTTGAACAACTGGGAGTAAGTAATGTCCGGGAAAATATCGTAAATAATTTTCAGCACAAAGATCTTTTTATGAAACTGGAGTTAGGCTATATTTCTCCGGCTGACTTTAGGGATGGTATTCGTGATTTAGCTAAAAAAAATCTTACAGATCGGCAAATAGATGAAGCCTGGATTGCCATGTTGGGAGATGTGCCCGAATATAAGCTTGATCTGTTATTGAAACTTCGGGAAAAATACAATACGATGTTGCTTAGTAATACCAATGAAATTCATTGGAAATGGATTGCCCAAAAATGGTTTACTTATAAAGGATTACAGGCCGGTGATTTTTTCAATAAGATATATCTTTCCTATGAACTGCACATGCTAAAGCCCAATACTGATATTTTTGAATATGTCCTTAATGATGCCGCTATTCGTTCAGAAGAAACTTTGTTGATTGATGATGCATTACCCAATTGCCGTACAGCTGAAGCGATGCGTATACGGGCATATACAGTACAGCCCCGCGAAGATTGGTCTCATTTGTTTTATTAATAATTAAACTTTTAACTTTTCAATCAGAACTAATACGGTTATCATCTGTTTTATAGACATCAATTTAAAACCGATTGATATTCGTGATATGAAAAAGTTATTAGTTCTGTTATTACTATTGCCTGCTATGTTGGGGAGTTGTTCAAAAAGATGAATTATCTCCTATGCCCTTTATACGGTGTCGACAGGAGCTATTGTTCGGGATAATATTTTATAAAACTTCGGGTAGGTGAGTATAATTAAGGACACGTTTGGCACTTACTGCCGCTATTGGGGGAATATTTGATGAAGAAAGCGGTTCCAATGGGCTTTGAAGTTGCCAATTGGAATGAAAAAACTGAGAACATTGATTTTGAAGGGAATTAAATATCCTTTACCCTCAATATATTGTACGAAGTCCCTACATCGTACACATCATTCCCGTCTACCTTCTTGATGTATTTTACTACTCGGATGGTGACGGGAAGTATTATTACTTCATATAATGATTTTAGTACTGCTTGTGTAGCAATCATTATTAACAGCTCACTTGTAGGAATTAAACCTCCGAAAGCAATAGGAAAGAAAATAAGTGAATCAGCACTTTCGCCGGCTAGTGTGGAAACTATTGCGCGTAGAGAAAAATGCTTCCCTTGTGAAGCAATTTTCATTTTGCTCATTACATAAGCATTTAAAAAGGAACCGATAAGGAAAGCAATCAAACTTGCTATTGCAATGCGAGGTGCCATTCCAAATACAAAATTGAATCCTTCTTCTCCTTCCCAAAAAGGTGCAGCGGGAAGCATTACGGCAAGTTGTGCAAGTCCGATCACCAGAAAATTGGAAGCAAACCCGCTCCAGATAATCAAACGTGCTTTTTTGAATCCCCAAACTTCTGCAATACAATCATTAATAATATAGGATATTGGGAAAACGATTAATCCTGCCGTAGCAGTAATACCTGCTACCTGTACGACTTTTGTTTCTAAAAGGTTGGACGCTACAAGGCAAATATTGAATAAGATACCTAGCAGCATGAATGATATTGTAACTGTTTTTTGCATCTCTCTTGTTTTTAACGAGGTTAATCAAGCACTCGGGATTGCAAAGATAGGCATTTTTTTAGAAATGGTGGGAATATGTAATACCTATTGCATGTTTGTAATTGTTTAATTTATAATCGCTTCCGGTAGAGAAACGTATTCGATCAGTATTCATTCGACCGTTATAACCGGTATTGTTAAATATTTCTGCGTATGCAAATGGAGAAAAGTTGTTTTTGAAATAGGCAGATAAATAATAATAGAAAGATGTTTTTATGTAAAAATCGTGTCATGAAGCAGCGTTTGTCATTTCTCTGATTAGTTGGCCCGCAAATATAATGAATATCAAATGGAATCATGATAGGCTAATCAGAATAAATTCAAAATATATGTGTTTATTAAAATGTAAAATTAAAATATTGGTTTGATTAAGATTAAAATGATGGTTATTTATTTTTCTGTAATGTAAATGATTGATATTTTTGCAGAAACAAGAGTAAAAAAGCGATAAAATTAGATTCATGGAAGATTTTAGCTTTGAAGCACGAGTGCTTCATACTCCATATCAGAAACCTGATATCTATGGAGCATTGTCAATGCCGGTTTATAATACGGCAGCTTATGAATTTGAGACGGCGGAAGCAATGGAAGCTGCTTTCTGTGGACATACGACAGACCACGCTTATTCCCGAATAACAAATCCTACGGTCCAATACTTTGAAGATCGCGTACGTGCAATTACTAATGCAGTGAGTGTTACAGCTTTGAATTCAGGAATGGCGGCAATTACAAATACTCTGATAGCGCTTACTCATGCAGGAGGAAATATTGTAACTTCTCCTCATTTGTTTGGCAATACGTTTTCATTGATGAAAAACACATTGGCTGCGTTTGGTGTAGAAACGCGGTTTTGTGATCTGACGAATGAAGAAGAGGTTCGTGATAATGTTGATTTGAATACCTGTGCAATCTTTCTTGAAGTAATTACCAATCCTCAATTGGAAGTGGCCGATCTCCGGATGCTTTCTTTTATAGGTAAAGAATTTAGAATACCTCTGATTGCTGATACTACAGTTGTCCCATTTTCTGTATTTCATGCTTCAGATTTTGGTGTGGACATAGAAATAATATCTAGTACAAAATATATTTCAGGCGGGGCAACTAGTATTGGAGGATTGATTATTGATTATGGAACTGCAGACTGGAGCCATTCCATACCGTTGAAACATTGGTATGAACAGTTTGGAAGCAATGCTTTTACAGC
Source organism: Parabacteroides chinchillae (assembly GCF_900108035.1). Taxonomy (GTDB): domain Bacteria; phylum Bacteroidota; class Bacteroidia; order Bacteroidales; family Tannerellaceae; genus Parabacteroides; species Parabacteroides chinchillae. The sequence continues at coordinate 119,079 of NZ_FNVS01000001.1, read as the reverse complement.
ACGTATGCGTAAAGAAATTCATCGGAATCTGGGTGCATATATGACTCCTCAGGTAGCTTACATGCAGACTTTGGGGCTCGAAACGATGCAGGTTCGTTTTAACCATCAGGCTTCAACTTGCCTGGAACTGGCAAAATGCCTTCAGAAGTTGGCAGGGATAGAATCTGTAAATTATACAGGACTGGAAAATAATCCGTTTTACACTATAAGTACAACGCAGTTCGGTATTTATCCGGGAGCGATGTTAACGTTTGATTTGGCTTCTCGTGAAGTATGTTTTGCTTTTATGAATAAGCTTAAATTAATACGTCGTGCAACTAATTTGTTTGATAATAAAACACTGGCAATTCATCCGGCAAGTACTATATACGGGGGATTTACCGAAGAGCAACGGAAAGCGATGGATATAAGTCAGCAAACCATACGTTTGTCGGTTGGCTTGGAATCGATAGACGATTTGTATAATGATATCAGGCAAGCTCTGGATTCTGTTAAATGAAAACAATAATTTTAGCGGATAATCAAGATATTACCCGTGCCGGTATTTTATATATATGTGAGAGGATACCTGGCATAGATTCCATATTGGAAGCGGAAGACAATAAGCAACTATTGCGTTTGCTGTCTATATATCCGGATGCCGTTATTGTTTTGGATTATACCTTGTTTGATTTGGCAGGTGTGGATGAACTTATTATTTTACAGACCCGTTTTAATCATTCCCACTGGTTGTTATTTAGTGATGAATTGAGTGAAGAATTTATTCGTAAGATCCTTTTTAGTACTGAAACCGCCAGCATAGTAATGAAGGATGCTGCGTTAGACGAGATTCAAAAAGCTATTCATTCAGCATTAACTTCTCAGCGTTTTATAAGCGATCGTATTTCTGGTTCGTCAGTAAGCAAGCTCCCCGCTAAAGAGTTGGGAGAACGTCCAATTTTAACTGTAACAGAAAAAGAAATACTGAAATTAATAGCATCAGGTAAAACGACAAAAGAGATTGCTGCAGAACGTTTTTCCAGTGTTCATACTGTAACTACTCACCGTAAAAATATTTTCCGGAAACTCGAAATCAATAACGTTCATGAAGCAACTAAATATGCTTTGCGTGCCGGAATAATAGATTCTGCCGAATATTATATTTGATTAGATTTCTTCTTTGCTCTATATCCTTGTATGATAAATAATATTCCTGTAATGATTAATGCGGAAGATAGTCCTGTATAAAATACGGAAATAAAAGAATTGGGAAGAAGTTGTAATTTCCGGATTGTTATACCGAAAGTAATCATAAATGCCATGATTATCCATCCTTTGATATCAAAGAAGGAAAAGGGACAATTCTTCTTTTCTTTTTTCAATGCTATGCGGTCACGGTGTTTATAAAATAGTTTTTTGAATACAAGATAGAAAAATAGCAAAAACACAATGATAGCTTCACATACTTTAAATAACGGGTTTTGTGCATCATCTATCCAGGTCAAAATACCAATTCGTAAAATATTTGTCCCTGCAATGATCCATACAAATCCTGCTATAAATAATAAAGTCCGTTTATGTACACCGTATTTCATTTACCGTTTGTTTCCTGCAAATATAAAAATTAGTATGAAACTACTTCTCCTTTTTCATTCATAAAAACTCTGGTTTTTTGCCCTTCTTGTGTTGTGGTATATGTAGAAAATCATCCTACTTTCTCAAGCCGGATGATTCCTATAGAATGATAATAAAAGGTTTGCCTTTTGATTTACTATAAATATAATTGCAAAATTGATGCCATGCCTTTCTGGATTTGATTAAAAATATAATATCCTGTCTATTAAGTAGGTATGAGGGTTGTTGTCTGTGTGAAGTATAAGTTTGTGGTGTAGAAGTTGTGGAAAGGTGTGTAATATTTCCACAACTTCTGCAATGTGCTATTATTTTTATAAAGGATATTCGTCAAAAGCGTATAGCACTGTAGACAAATACCTTTCTCCCGTATCAGGTAATAACGTTACAATTGTTTTTCCCGAATTTTCGGGAAGCTGGGCTAACTGTAATGCGGCATATACCGCAGCTCCGGATGAAATACCTACTAATAGTCCTTCTTGTTGAGATAATTCTCTACTTGTACGAATAGCATCATTGTTGTCAACTTGTATGATTTGATCTACAACGTCCGGATTATAAATCTTAGGTATAAAACCGGCGCCTATACCTTGTATCTTATGAGGTCCGGGTTTCCCACCGGAAAGAACAGGAGAGTCGCTAGGTTCTACTGCTACGATACGAATGTTTGGATTATGCTTTTTTAGTCCTGTTCCGACTCCACTGATTGTTCCTCCTGTGCCTACTCCTGCAACAAAAATATCAACTTTGCCGTCTGTATCGCGCCAGATTTCTTCTGCGGTAGTCTGTGTATGCTTCGCCGGATTTGCCGGATTTTCAAACTGCTGTAAAATAATAGAGTCCGGATTTTCTTTATGTAGTTCTTCCGCTTTGGCAATAGCTCCTTTCATGCCTTCAGAACCTGGTGTTAAAACCAGGTTTGCCCCAAGAGCTTTTAAAAGATTACGTCGTTCAAGGCTCATGGTTTCAGGCATTGTCAGGATTAGTTTATATCCTTTTGAGGCAGATACAAATGCTAATCCAACTCCCGTGTTTCCACTTGTTGGCTCTATTATTGTGGCTCCGGGCTTTAGGAGTCCTTTCGTTTCTGCGTCTTCAATCATTGCTAATGCTACACGGTCTTTTACGCTACCGGCTGGGTTGAAATATTCCAGTTTCCCAATCAATTTTGCTTTTGCTCCTTTTTTTGCATTGAAACTTGATAACTCCAGGAGAGGAGTGTTGCCGATTAAATCTGTCAGCTGTTTTGCTATTTTTGCCATATTCTGAAAAATTAGTTGTTCATATTTTTATATAACAAAGGTAGATATGTCTTTTCATATAGTAAATACCATAAACAGGGTATATTGCCGGAAAATAAAAAATAATTTATCCCGATGATTTTTGAAAAACGTCCCGATGATTTTACAAAATCATCAAGGGGATTTGTTAAGGGAATAAAGATCGAATTTAGTATAAATATATTGTCATTTTTTATTAAACGACAAAAAATGCTATCTTTGACGAAAATTAATTAACGCGAATGCCATTAATGGCATATATGTTTGTATCGTAACGATACAAACAATGTGTCTATATATGTATTTGTGAATGGAATGAACAAATGGGCACGACCGTATTTGGGAAATGTTTTTTATTTGTTTCCGATTATTTGATATTGAAGTTGCCAACAACTAAATTGTAATAGCAGAATGGATGAAAAAGAACTCATATTGCTAGTCAGACAAGGTAATCAAAGTGCATTCACTACCTTATATAAAAATTATTGGCGTCAGGTTTATAATTTTTGCCGTTTATATCTGATCGATAAAAATGCAATAGAGGAAGTTGTTCAGGAAGTATTTGTCAAGGTCTGGGAGTCTCGAGATTTTATCCGTGAAGATGATAATTTCAAAGGGCTTCTTTTTATAATTACCAGAAATCTTGTGTTCAATCAGCATCGTAAAAATGTAAATGAAGACTTCTATAAAATGACGATTCTTGCTGCAATGGAAGACTCATATAATATGGAAGAGGAGATAGATGCCCGAAATCTGTCCGAATATATAGATCAACTGATAGCCGAATTACCTCCGCGTCGAAAAGAAATATTTAATCTTAGCCGGAAAGAACATTTGAGTTATAAAGAAATAGCCCAACAGCTCAATTTGTCTGAAAAGACAGTGGAACATCAAATAAGCGAAGCACTGAAATATCTGAAACAAAATGTATATATGTTATCTCTTTTTCTTTTTTGATCCATTCGGGGGGGAATTATTATTTCATTCGGAAGAAAGTAAAATTTCATTCGGATGATTTTTTTTTATCTATGGATGGGGGTAGTATTAGTTTGGTGTGTATTTATATATAGATTGACTAAAATTAATGAATAGCGACAAGAAAGACATATTAAAGAAATTAATGCATGAATCTTTGAATAAGGAAGAAGAAACTGCATTGATTAATAGACCTGAAATTTCAGGAAAAATGCTTTGCCAGTGGGATTCTTATGATGGCGCTAGATTTTCGGAAGAAGATGGGAGTCGCATTTGGGGTAATATCCGGAAAAGGATAAATGGTAAAATCAGTAAGCAAGTTGTGTTCTATAAAGTATATAGTTTGGTAGCATCAGTGGTATTAGTTTTAGGTTTAGGTGGTGCTATTTATTTTGCTGACAGGGAACCCGCTCCATTAATGTTTGTAGCAAGTTCCGGTATAAAGAACTTCGAGCCGGTTTCATTACCGGATGGAACAGAGGTGCAGATGGGCCCTGGCAGTAAAATAGTTTATCCGGAAAAGTTTTCCGGAAAAACCCGGGAGGTTACTTTGGAAGGTCAAGCATTTTTTGATGTGGCAAAGAATCCCGGTAAACCGTTTATAGTTCATACGCCGGATATGAAAGTAACAGCATTGGGTACCGCTTTTGAAGTGTTTAGCTATAAACATGAAAATAAGCATGAAATTATTCTGCTGAACGGAAAAGTGAAAATCGGGGTTAATAATGAAAAACACCCTAGTAACAAGGAAGTGGAGCTTTTGCCGAATGAGATGTTTGTATATGACAAATGGAATAAAACGGCCAGTGTGCGAACCGTTAACGCCGATAAATATTCGACGTGGAGAAATAACGGCATATTAAGTTTTGAAAATGAAAAGCTGAATATGATAATTCCGCGTTTGGAACAATGGTTCGGTCGAAAAATAATTTGCCAGAAAAATGTTGCAGATAGTTACCGTTTTACATTTAAAGTGAGAGACGAATCGCTCGAACGTATTTTGTATATACTGAGCAAATCGTCTCCGATAAGATACGTCGAAATGAATGGAGATTATAAATTATATTTAGAAAAATAACAAACTATTAGCCTAATTTATTTCTATGTGGGAAAATACATCTTAAGTCTAACAAAAGTTGGAGGATAAACTTGTCATCCTCCAACCAGTGAGTTCTTGATGGCAGGCAAAGGAGTTGAGAGGCCAAAAGCCTGCTAATTATTCACCAATGACATTACAAAGTTATGAAAAAAATCAAAGAACGGGATAATTATGTCCCGGGATTTAGAAAAACAATTCGTATTATGAAAATGACGACATTGTTATCTGTGTTTGTGGCTTGTAGCATCTCTGCATCCTCATATTCACAGAATTACAAAGTATCGTTGAGCAAGCAAAATTGTAGCATTATTGAAGTTTTGAGGGAAATCGAAAAATCAAGTGAATTTACATTTTTCTTCAACGACAACCAGGTAAATGTAAACAAACAAACAAGTGTAAATGTAAAAAACGCATCTTTAGAAGAGGTGTTGGAACAAGTATTGCGTAATACCAATTATAAATACCAGATTATTGATCGCCAAGTGCTGATTAAAACTAAAGAAGCCGAAGCTGTAACAATGTCTAGCCAGCAAAAAAGAATCGTCACTGGTACGGTAAAAGATGCAATGGGTGAGGCGGTTATTGGCGCAAACGTAATGGTAAAAGGTACTACTACCGGTACGGTAACAGATCTGGATGGTAATTTTAGCATTGAAATTCCTGCCGGTGCTGTTCTTTTGGTTTCTTATATCGGATATATGGAGCAAGAAGTTGCAGTAAAAGGAAATCAGCCGGTTACTATTGCTTTACGTGAGGATACACAGAAACTGGATGAAGTGGTAGTTGTAGGTTATGGTACGCAGAAGAAGGTTACATTGACCGGTGCCGTATCTGCGATTAAGAGTGACGATATCGTAACAACCAAGAATGAGAACGCTCAGAACATGCTGACCGGTAAAGTTCCTGGGGTACGTGTTGTACAGAAATCTTCAGAGCCAGGTTCTTTCAACAACTCATTTGATATTCGTGGTATGGGTAATCCATTGATCATTATAGATGGTGTGCCTCGTGATAATATGTCGCGTCTGGATGCAAACGATATTGAATCATTATCAGTATTGAAAGATGCCTCGGCTGCTATTTATGGTGTGCGTGCTGCAAATGGTGTTGTTCTAATCACAACGAAGAAAGGTAAGGAAGGTTCTTTGGAACTTTCTTATGATGGAAATGTAGGATGGCAGAATCCGACAGGTTCGCCAAGGAGTGCAAGCGCTGCGGACTGGATGACATTGAAAAATGAAAAAGCGATGCACCGTTTGGAAGGCGGCATTCTTCCTTACAGCCAAGAAGAGATTGATGCTTATCGCCGTGGAGATAAGGTTGGAACAGATTGGTGGGATGCTTGTATGCGGACATTGGCTCCTCAAACACAGCATACATTAAGTGCTACCGGAGGTAATGAAAAGACAAACTTCTATATCAGTACGGGTTATTTGTATCAGGAATCTTTCCTGAAGAGCAAGAGCTTGGATTATAATCGTTTTAATGTTCGTTCTAACGTAACAAGCAAACTGACGAATCGTTTGACCGTTTCATTAAACATGAGCGGTATCATGGATGAGAAGAGCCAGCCGTATGAAAACTCCGACTGGATTATCCGTGCTTTCCAACGTGCTCCGGCTACGCAGCCTATCTATGCAAATAATAATCCGGAATACTTGCAGAACGGATGGATCGAAGGTGATAACCCTGTTGCTATGATGGATGCCAATCAGGTTGGTTATAAGAAATATAACAACAAATGGTTCCAGACTTCAGCAGAGGCAACCTATGATGTTCCTTATATCGAAGGGTTGAAGGCAAGGGCAATGTTCAGTTATGATTATCAGATTGCAGATAACAAACTATATCAAAAAACATATAATCAATATACGTATGATGAGGCTTCGGATACATATCAGAAGCATGGACGTGTAGGAACAAGCAAGTTCCGCCGTGAACACTATACAAAAGAAGCGTTGCTTTATCAGGTGGCATTGAACTACAGCCGCTTGTTTAACGAAAAGCATAATGTGAACGGTTTGTTATTGTTGGAGGGTAGCCAAAGAAACGGAGATAACTTTTTCGCTCAGCGTGAGTTATCATTGGCTTTAGATCAGCTATTTGCCGGAAACAGTGACAATCAGGAAGGTAATATGAGTACCAACTATGATGTGGACGATCCTTCTAAAAGAGATTTATATAAGGAAGCAAATTTAGGTTTGGTTGGTAAATTCGGATACGATTATGAATCGAAATATCTGGCTGAATTCAGTTTCCGTTATGATGGTTCTTCTAAATTCGGAACAGGTGCACAGTGGGGATTCTTCCCTTCAGCTTCTGTGGGATGGCGTATTTCGGAAGAGGCATTCTGGAAAGATTCCAAACTTTCATTTGTGAACAATGCAAAACTTCGCGCTTCTTATGGAAAGATGGGTGACGACCGTGCATCAAACTATCAGTTTGTAAATGGTTACTTGTATCCGGGCGGAGGCTTTGACGGTCAAGGTGGAGCAGGAACAGTATTTGACGGAACATTTGTTTCGGGTGTTCAGAGCAAAGGTATTACAAACCCGTATATCACTTGGTATATCTCTAAGACATTGAACATAGGTGCTGACGTAGAGATGTGGAATGGTCTTCTGGGTGTTTCGGCCGACTATTTTACACGTGACAGAACCGGATTGCTGGCAAAGAGAGATCTGAGTTTGCCGGGAGTGGTAGGTGCCGAACTTCCGCAAGAAAACTTGAACGGTGACTTTACACATGGTGTTGAAATGGAATTGACCCACCGTAACAGAGTTGGTGAAGTAAACTACAACCTGAAAGGTATTTTCTCATATACTCGTACGCAGACTACTTATCAGGAACGCGGCAGAGCTGGTAACTCGTATGAAAACTGGCGTAATAACGGAAACGACCGTTACAACGATATTAAATGGGGAAAAGGTGATGGCGGACGTTATACATCGTATGACTATATATTGAACAGTCCTATTTATGCAGATAAGAATGTGCTTCCGGGCGACTATATTTATCTAGACTGGGATGGCGACGGACAGATAACAGATCATGACACTCATCCGATAGGTTATACAGGCAAGCCAATGATCAACTTTAGTTTTGCGGCTGGTGCTGAATATAAAGGATTTGACTTGAACCTGTTGTTTCAAGGTGCTGGTATGAGCTACGTTAGATATATCGAGCAGTTGCGCGAACCGATGTGGGGTAATGATTACTCAAATGCATTGGAGTATTTTATGGACAGATGGCATCCAGTCGATCCTACGGCAAATCCATATGCACCGTCTACTATTTGGGTTCCGGGTAAATTTGGTTATACAGGAACTGTAGCGGATGAAAATTCACGCTTTAATTTTTATAATGCAAGTTATCTGCGTTTGAAAAGTGCTGAAATTGGTTATACTTTACCTCAGCAATGGGTTTCTAAAGCAGGAATCAAGAGTGTAAGAATCTACTTGAATGGTTATAACCTTTTCACTATAAAGGGAGTTGAAATCGATCCGGAACATCCGGAAGATAGCTATGGTAATATGTATCCTTTGAACAGAACGTTCTCTGTAGGTGCAAATGTTAAATTTTAATCTCGTTCAAAAGTCATGAAACTTTCAAAATATATATTATTGCTTGCTTTAACGTGTGGCATGCCTTCGTGTCTTGATTTGGATATTCCACCGTTGAATGTTGTACAGGATGATGATGTTTTTGGTACGGAAAATGGAGTAAAGAGTTATCTGGCGCGTTTATACAGCCAGCAGTTTATTGAAGATTTCCGTTATTCGCATACTCGTGGATTCAATAACTCGTTTGCATTCCAATCTACATTTGGTATGACAGGTGAGGCTTTGAACCGTGATATTCATGGAGCGGAAACCGAGTCTAACCAGATATGGAATGATGCTTACAAATTGATCCGTGAAACAAACTATTTCCTGGAAACATTGCCAAAATATGCATCCAACTTCTCTAAAGAACAAGTTGACAACTGGATGGGAGAAGCTTATTTTACGCGTGCTTTCACTTATCATGCCTTGGCAAAACGTTATGGCGGTGTACCAATTGTAAACAGTGTTCTTAAATATCCAGATCAGCCGATAGAAGAGCTGACGGTAAACCGTTCTTCTGAAGAAGCTGTATATGAGCAGATGGAGAAGGATTTTGATGAGGCTTATAAATTGCTTCCGGAAACCAGTCAGAAAGGCCGTGCTAATAAATATGTAGCTGCAGCTTTTAAAGCGAGAGCAATGTTGTTTGCCGGTTCTATTGCAAAATATAATGAGGTAGACAAACGCGACGACAAGGATAATACAATTCGGGTTTGTGGTGTTTCAAGAGAGAAAGCGAAAGAATACTTCAAGAAAAGTTATGACGCCGCTTGTCTGTTGAAAGGTAAATATACATTATATAAAGATGGTTGGAAGGCTGATGATAAGCAGGCTCAATATCAGAACTATGTGGATATGTATTTTGCTGAAAACAGCCGCGAAAATATCTTTATCCGTCAGTATAAATATCCCGAATCGGTACATGGTTATGATGCTTATAACATCCCACGTCAGTTTCGTACAAATGGGTGGACTGCATCAACAAGCCCTACGCTGAGCTTTGTGGAAATGTTTGAAGGATTTCCTAAGAATGCACAAAACAAGATTCAGGTATTCGATGAGAATGGTAAATACAAACTCTATAATACCACAATGGAACTGTTCGAAAATGCAGAACCACGCTTGCGTGCAATCGTGATTTTACCTGGCGACGAGCTGAAAGGCGAACAGGTGGAAATCTGGAGAGGTATTTACACAGGTGAGGTTGCCAATGGTATTTCTCGTTTGCAGTTGTCGGATGAACCTGCCGAAAGATATGAAAATGATCCGCATTGTAAGGATCTTATTATAAGTTCGCAGAGTGCAGAAAACCAGACCGTGCGTGTTTTGCCTAATGGTGAAAAGATGAACGCCAGCGGTCGTAGCGGTTGTTTTTATGACAATGGAGAATGTACGATAGCCGGCTTTGCTGTGCGTAAATGGATTGATCCTTCTATTCCTGCCGCTTTGGTTATGGAAAGACGTTCGGAGCAGGCTTGGCTTGAAATGCGTTATGCCGAAGTGCTGTTAACTCGTGCCGAGGCTGCTGTTGAGTTGGCTGAAGAAGGAGCTGCAGACGCTGACTATATGCAGGACGCTTTTGATTGTATCAATGAAATTCGTGAAAGAGCAGGTGCTACTTTATTGACAAGCAAAGCCGAATTGACAAAGGAAATCGTACGTGTTGAAAGACGTAAGGAATTGAGTTTCGAGAATAAAGTATGGTGGGATATGAGACGTTGGAGAACAGCTCACCGTGAGCAGAACTCTACGCTTTATAGATCGTTGTTTCCATTCTATGCAGAAAAAGCAGGCAAATGGTTCTTTGACGCTCGTCCGGATGATAAGAACAAACGCTTTACATTTGATGAAAGATGGTATTATAATCAGATACCGAATGATGAAATAACAAAAAGCGGACTTACTCAGAATCCAGGTTATTAATCTTATAATACAGAGAAAATAAAATGAAAAAAGTAATATGTTATTTATCAATGGCACTGTTGCTGCTGGCTGGCAGTTCTTGTACCAAATTTGATAATTATGAAGAACCTGCCGAAACAATTAAGGGAGTAGTATTTGATAAAAATACCGGAAAGCCCTTACAAACAGAAGTGGGTGAAGGTGGTATCCGTATTAAGTTGATGGAATATAGTTGGAGTGATTCTCCTACTCCTTATTATTTCGGAGGAATGCAGGAAGGCAACTTTAATAATACCAAAATATTTGCAGGCGAATATGGTATTACGGTAATGGGTGCTTTTGTTCCGCTTGCCGAAGAAAGACATAAGGTGAAAGGTACATTGGATCTGAAGTTTGAAGTAGAGCCATTCCTTAATGTTGATTGGGTAGGCGAACCTGTTGTCAATGCTGATAAAACTGTAACGGTGAAAGCTTTGATCAAGAGAGGTACCAATAACAAGGATTTCCAGCAAAATGTGTCTGATGTTCGTTTCTTTGTTGTAGCCGGCGCTCCTTATGTTGGCGAGAACAATAAGGATGACCGTTATTCAGTGTATATCTCAGGTACGGAAGCCAATAATATGTTGGGCACTACAGTATCGTTGACTACAAAAGCTCCTTTGGAATCGGGTTTTACTTACCATCTTCGGGTTGGTGCTCGTATTGACAAGGAGATTGAAGGTAACAGACGGTATAACTATACTGAAATGGTTACGCTGAAGATGCCTTGATTGAATAAATCGTAAGATATTTGTATATATTGGGGGCGCCTTAATTAGATAACGTGATAAAACGACTATTAAGGTGCCCCTTTGTTTTTTTCTTAAATATAATAATCTATGAAGACGAATGTAAAAAAAGTATTGACTTGTTGTGCTTTATTATCTTTCATTGCTTCGGGCTGCCAGTCCGGACAAAAAGCAGTGGAAAATCAAACAGAAAAAAGAGAGAGGACTGCTTTTCAAACCGGGCAACCCTGGAAACCAACTACCGATACGCGTGCCGATGTGGCCATTGTATACGGGGTAGGAGGGAATCCTTCTGAGAAAAGAGCGAATATGACATTTGAAGAACGGGTACAAAGCTGGCGTGATAAAGGCTACACAACCCACTTTATGACTGGTATTGCTTGGGGTGAGTATCAGGATTATTTTACTGGAGAATGGGATGGAAAGTGGCATCTGGATGAAGGACAGGTAACTATGAAAGGGGACACAATCTGGCACGGACACATGGTTCCGTATATTGTACCTTCTATGAACTTTATCGAATACATGAAGGAAAGACACATCAAACGCGTAATAGATGCAGGCATTGATGCTATCTACCTGGAGGAACCGGAATTCTGGGCACGTGCCGGATATAGCGATGCTTTCAAGCGCGAATGGAAAGATTACTATGGTTTTGACTGGCGTCCGCAGCATGAATCTGCCGAAAATACCTATTTATCTAACAAATTAAAATATCATTTATATTATCGTGCCCTGAATGAGTGTTTTACCTATGCAAAAGAATATGGTAAAAGTAAAGGGATGGATGTTCGTTGTTATGTCCCTACCCATTCTTTAGTGAATTATTCTCAGTGGCAGATTGTAAGCCCCGAAGCAAGCCTGGCTTCTTTACCTTGTGTGGATGGATATATTGCCCAGGTATGGACCGGCACTTCACGTGAGCCGAACTATTTTAACGGGGTAGCAAAAGAACGTGTATTTGAAACAGCGTTTCTTGAATATGGCTGTATGGAGTCTATGACTGCGCCAACAGGCCGTAAGGTGTTTTTCCTTACAGACCCGATTGAAGACTGGCCTCGCGACTGGGCGGACTATAAGAAGAACTATCAGGCAACCTTTACAGCCAAGTTGCTTTATCCGAACAATAACAATTATGAGGTAATGCCTTGGCCGGATCGTATCTATGAAGGTCTCTACCGCACTAGTGCCAATAGTGAAGAGAAAGCGTTGATCCCACGTTTCTATTCTACACAGATGCAGGTTATGATTAATTCTTTGAATGATATGCCCCTGTCTGATAATAAGGTGAGTGGCTCATCGGGTATCAGTGTGTTGATGGCTAATTCATTGATGTTTCAGCGTGCTCCGCAACCTGTAGCAGGATATGATGATCCGCAATTATCAAACTTCTACGGACAGGCATTGCCATTCCTTAAGCGTGGTGTTCCGGTTCATTTGTTGCACCTTGAAAATGTCTCTTATCCGGAAACATGGAAAGATACAAAAGTGCTGTTGATGTCATATTCGAATATGAAGCCGCTGGATAAAGAAGTTCATGAACATATTGCCGACTGGGTAAAAAATGGCGGTGTGTTGGTATATAGTACGCGTGATACGGATCCTTTCCAGAATGTACAGGAATGGTGGAATACAGGAGAAAACAAATATAAGACTCCGTCTGAACATCTGTTTCAGGAAATGGGTATTGCTAAAGACGCTAAAGAAGGAGAATACGTTTGTGGCAAGGGTACGGTTTACGTGATTCGCAAAGACCCGAAAGAATTTGTACTGGCCGCTAACAGTGATGCTGACTTTGTAGCAACAGTGAAGAACCTGTATGAGCAAAAGGCTAATGCCGGCACACTGGAATTTAAGAATAGTTTCTCGCTGTCAAGAGGAAACTATGATTTGGTATCTGTGTTGGACGAGAGCGTAAGCAATGAACCTTATGTATTGAAAGGTACTTTAATTGACTTGTTCGATCCGAAGTTGCCCGTTCTGTCTGAAAAGGTAGTTAATCCCGGCGAACAAGCCTATATATATAATGTAGGACGCGTAGCTAATCCGGAAACTCCGCAGATATTGGCCGCTGCTGCTCGCGCTTACGACGAAAAAGCAGATAAAGGCAGCTATTCATTTGTGGCAAAGAGTCCCATAAATACAACAAATGTAATGCGCGTGTTATTGCCTGCTGCACCAAAATCGGCTGTATTTACAGATGCAAAAGGTAATGAAATAAAAGAAGCTACATGTGAGTGGGATGAAACAAGCAAAACTTGCCTGTTAGGATTTGAAAATAATCCGGAGGGTGTAAAAGTTTCACTGAAGTGGTAATAGAATGATGAATATAAAGAAAATAACAGGCGTTCTTTTTTTAGGGAGCGCCTTTCTCTCTGCTTTTGCAGGAGAAAAGGATTGGGTGGAATATGTAAATACCTTGCAAGGGACAAATTCGAAATTTGAACTTACACGTGGCAATACCTATGCGACAACGGCTATGCCGTGGGGTATGAATTTCTGGACTCCACAAACCGGTTTGGTAGGTGACGGATGGATTTACCAGCATTTTAAAGATTCTATCCGCGGATTCCGCCAGACCCACCAATGTAGTTCGTGGACAAATGATTATGGTGCCTTTTCTATTATGCCGGTAGTTGGTAATTTGGCCGTAGATCAATATGGAAGAGCAACCCGCTTTAGCCATGATAAGGAAGTGGCAAAGCCAAACTATTATAAGGTAACTTTCGAAAACGGGCAAACGACGGAAATGTCGCCTACCGAGCGTGGCGTTTATTTTCGTTTTGCCTATCCGCAGGGTAAAGATGCCTATCTGGTGCTTGACGGGCATCGCGGCGGCAATATGGTACGTCTGTATCCGGAAGAAAACAAGATTGTCGGTTTTACGAGCAATGGCAATCATTCTTGTCCGGATGGATTTGCAAATTATTTTGTGCTATATTTCAATAAGCCGTTTAAGAGCTATGGTACATGGAAAGATGCTGATGGAAAGAAAACGGAAAACAGCAAGGATGCTAACGGCAGTCATGTTGGAGCCTATGTTCAGTTTGAGTCCGGAGCTGTGGTGGAAGCAAAAGTAATATCCTCTTTTATCAGCATAGATCAGGCAGAGATGAACTTTAGGCGGGAATTGGCCGGTTTAAAATCTTTGGAAGAAGCCCGTGAGTTGGCTGCCGATGCATGGAACGAACAACTCGGTAAGGTGGAAGTGGAAGGCGGAACGGAAGAAGAAAAAGCAACATTCTATTCTTGCTTTTTCCGTTCGATGTTGTTCCCGCGCAAGTTCTACGAATACGATGCCAATAATAATCCGATCTACTACAGTACTTACGATGGCAAGTTGCACGATGGATATATGTATACCGACAATGGTTTCTGGGATACGTTTCGCGCCCAGTTCCCACTGAATGCGCTTTTGCACCCCGAGATTCATGGACGTTATGTAAACTCGTTGCTGGATGCTTACGATCAGAGCGGATGGTTGCCAACCTGGTCGTTTCCGGGACATAACTGTGGTATGGTAGGTAATCATGCGGCCTCTTTACTGGCGGATGCTTATGTGAAAGGTTTCTCATTCGATACCGACAAAGCATTGAAATCCATGCTGCATGAGGCAACAAATAAAGGACCTCACGGACCTTCCAATGGGCGCGACGGCTGGGCGGATTATTTTTCTTTGGGTTATGTGCCTTATCCTGAATATCGCGAATCGGTTGCGAAGACGTTGGAGTTTTGCTATGATGACTTTTGCGCCTATCAGATTGCTCGCCTGTCGGGTAATGATTATATGGCGAAGCTGTTCGGAAAGCAGATATATAATTATGAGAATGTATATGAACCTTCCACCCGTTTTATGCGCGGACGTGATAAAAAGGGTAACTGGACACCAAACTTTGATCCGAAAGAATGGGGTGGCCCTTACACAGAAGGATGCGCTTGGCATTATCATTGGTCGGTTTTCCATGACATACAAGGCTTGATAAATTTGATGGGTGGCGAAAAGAACTTTGTGGCGAAGCTAGACTCCGTATTCTCCGAGCCAAATACTTTTAAGGTAGGGACGTATGGCTACGTAATTCATGAAATGGCAGAGATGGCTATGATTAATATGGGACAGTATGCGCATGGAAATCAGCCTATTCAACACATGATTTATCTCTATAATTATGCCGGCGAACCTTGGAAAAACCAGTATTGGGCACGTGAAGTGATGAACAAACTCTATAGTTCGGGTCCTAACGGTTATCCGGGTGACGAAGATCAGGGACAAACCTCGTCATGGTATGTGATCAGCGCAATGGGATTGTATTCAGTTTGTCCCGGCACAGACCAATACGTGATAGGCAGCCCTGTCTTTCCTAAGATGACGATTCACTTGGAGAATGGCAAAAAGCTGGTAATTGAAGCAGACGGCAATTCGTTGGACAACCGTTATATCCAGTCGTCCAGCCTGAACGGCAAACCGTTTACACGCAACTGGCTTACATATAAAGAGCTGACCGACGGCGGAGTAATCCGTTATAAGATGGGAAATAAACCGAATATATCTCGTGGTGTTACGGTGAAAGACCGTCCCTATTCGGTGTCTGCTAAGTAGTTGATTTGTTGTTTATTAAAAAGATATATCTTTTGCATCTTAAACACATGTCTTTGCAATTCGAAAGTCATGTCTTTGGATTGCAAAAGATGTATCTTTTTTTGAAGAATATATTGTCTGTTTATTGTTGTTTTGCAGAGGTATACTTTAGCTGTAATCCAAGAAAGATTGCTCCCGGAATAAATAAAATAACAGCAGAAGACAGTAAGGCTATTTGCAGCGAATAGATATCATTTAGCCAACCGATGAACGGAGCAATTGCGGCAAACATCAGACGGATAATGAAATTGCGGATAGAGAGTACGGTGGCTCGCATTTCGGAAAATGTCATCTGATTGATATATCCTTTGAGGATAGGTGTGGCAAACCCTCTGAAAATATAAAATATAAACAAGATAGCGAGCCCTGCATATGTAAGATTGAAGGCTAGAGCTACGTAACCTCCGATGATAACGCTGAGAATCAGTATTCCCATTTTTTTTAACCCGAAATAACGATCTACGCGGTCTGAATATAAGGCGGCAAAACCTACGGTGAGGTTTAAGACAGTCCAGATAACACCGTAGTAGGATGTAGGCGTTTCCAAATGCATCAATAGGGGTTGTACGAGCCAAGCCATCGTGAGAGTGGCAGCCCCGATAATGCCGGAGAACATAATATTATAGCAAAGCGGCCTGTTAGTTATCAGGGAGTATTTTATAATCCGTATGATCTCGGAAACCGGGTTTTGTATCTTGTTTTTTATGTTGAACTCCTTTAATGCCAAAGCGGCCGGAATGCCCGAAAAGGCAATAACAGCCTGTATATAAAATGGAAATCTCAAAGAATAGGCGGCCAGTAAACCTCCGAATATACCTGCAATTGCTTCCGCAAAGTTGCCGATCATGGTGATACGCCCTTCGTAGCGTAGATATAATTCTTCTTTTTTATAATGTAAGGTGGTGTCATATAGCAAAGCGGAGTCTGCCCCGTTTACTAATGTCTGCCCCACACCCAGTAATATTTCGGCAATAAGGAAAGCATGGAATGTGGAAGTGAAAGAATAACATAAATAACCTCCGAAAAATAGAAAGCATCCATATATTAGGCACTTACGTCTTCCCCAGACATCCGCCAGATAACCCGACGGTATTTCTAAAGCTACAGCCGCAACAGAATAAACACTTTTGAGAATAAAGACATCTTGTAAGCCAAGCCCATGTTTTTCATAAAACAACACAATTATAGGCATTACCAGGCTGAACCATTTGGATAGCTTGATCAGATAAAGAGCAAGGATGTTTCTTCTCATGTCGTTATTAAGCGTGAAAACCGGCATTTCAACTGCAAAAGTAGCAATTTAAATCGTATTTATTTCCAGCTTAGGAGGCAGGATGTAAAAAAAGTTGTTACTTTGCGACCGGCTTATGCTATTAATTTTTGAATAAACAGTAGTAAATTATAACGAAAAAATAGTTTGATACCATGATTTGGAACGAAACAATTGAATGCATGGACCGCGAAGAGATGCGGAAATTACAAAGTATCCGGTTGAAACGGGTTGTTGAACACGTATATCATAATAGTCCTTTTTACCGCAAAAAGATGCAGGAGATGGGAATAACACCTAATGATATTCAATCAATTGATGATATAGCCAAGCTCCCTTTTACAGTTAAACAAGATCTTCGGGATAACTATCCATTCGGCTTAATGGCAGTTCCGATGTCTGAGATTGTTCGTCTGCATGCCTCTTCCGGCACTACAGGAAAGCCTATTGTGGTAGGTTACACCCGTAAAGATTTGTCAGTTTGGGCTGAAGTTGTAGCAAGATGCCTGATAGCTTATGGCTTGACAAAGAATGATGCAGTGCAGGTTTCCTATGGCTATGGTTTGTTTACCGGAGGGTTGGGGGCTCATGCCGGAGTAGAGAATATAGGTGGAACCGTTATTCCGATGAGCAGCGGTAATACGCAAAAACAAATCCAGTTGATGCACGATTTTGGCGCAAAAGGTTTGGCTTGTACACCCTCTTATGCCCTTTATCTGGCAGAAACAATCCGCGAATCAGGTATTCCTTTGGAAGAATTTAAATTGAGAGTAGGTGTGTTTGGTGCAGAACCATGGACCGAAAATATGCGTAAAGAACTGGAAGAAAAGTTGAATATAAAAGCCTATGATATTTACGGACTAACTGAAATATGTGGCCCGGGAGTAGGGGGCGAGTGTGAATGTCAGAACGGTACGCATTTATGGGAAGACCATTTCTTTCCTGAAATAGTTGATCCGCAGACCTTGCAGCCTGTAGCACCGGGTGAAGTAGGCGAATTGGTATTTACCACCCTGACCAAAGAAGGTATGCCGATGATACGTTATCGTACGCGAGACCTTACATCGCTGATCTATGAAAAATGTGCTTGCGGTCGTACAGCTGTTCGAATGAACCGTATTTTAGGACGAAGTGACGATATGTTGATTATTCGTGGCGTAAATGTTTTCCCATCTCAAGTAGAATCCGTAATTTTGGAACTTTCGGAGTTCGAACCGCATTATTTGATTGTAGTAGACCGTGTGAACAATACGGATACTTTCCAGATACAGGTGGAGGTGCGCCAGGAATATTATTCGGATGAGATCAATAAAATGATTGCCCTGAAGAAAAAGATTGCCAACCGCATGCAAAGCGTGATCGGTTTGCAGCCTGATATTAAGATTGTGGAACCGCGTAGCATTGAGCGAAGCATGGGCAAAGCCAAGCACGTGATAGACAATCGTAAGTTAGTTTAACCCCTTTAAAAATTAAGGTACTATGTTAATTAAACAATTATCTATCTTTCTGGAGAATAAGAAAGGCCGTTTTACGGAAGTTGCTAAGATATTGGGCGAAGCAGGTATAAATATGTCTGCATTTACGGTTGCTGAAAATTCCGACTTTGGAATTCTTCGTTTAATAGTGTCAGATACGGATAAAGCAATTAAAGTATTGCGTGATAAGTTGTATGCAGTGAGTGTTGCTGAAGTAGTTTGCTTACACTGCCCTAATCAGCCGGGAGCGTTGGCTAAAGCTATGGATATAATTACATCGGCAGGAATTTTTATTGAATATATGTATGCTTTTTCACAGGGAGATGCGGCAAATGTTATTATTCGCCCGGATAATGTAGAAAAGTGTGCAGAGGTTCTAAAGGCTAATAAACTGGAGCTGATTGCAGCCAGTGATTTGTATAAGTTATAAATATTAACGTTTTGCGTTTCGTTTATTTGCTAGGAAGCACTAACTTTGCGCGCTAAAAGTATGTGAATGAAAAAGGTTGTATTTCTATTGATGATGATTACAGTCTTATTATCTTCTTGCGGAGAATATAATAAGATTTTGAAAAGTACGGATTATGAACTCAAATATTCATACGCAAAGAAGTATTTCAATGCGAAGCAATATTCAAAATCTGCTACTTTGTTGGAGGAACTGGTTACAATCTTTAAGGGAACTGCTTATGCCGAGGAATCTTTGTATTTGTTGGCACAAAGCTATTATGGCCAAAAAGATTATCAAACGGCTGCACAATACTTCCAGACTTATTACACGACTTATCCGAAAGGTGAGTATACTGAATTAGCCCGGTATTATTCTGGATATGGTTTATATCTGGATTCTCCTGATCCCCGGTTGGACCAGAGTCAGACGTATAAGGCCATTGAACAGTTGCAGCTTTATTTAGAGTATTATCCTCAGAGCGAACATGCCGAAGAAGCACAAAAGATTATGTTCGAACTGCAGGAAAAGTTAGCTTATAAGGAATTGTTGGCTGCCAGATTGTACTATAATTTGGGTACTTATTTGGGCAACAATTATTTATCGTGCGTAATTACTTCGCAGAATGCTTTGAAAGATTATCCTTACTCAAAGTATCGTGAAGAGTTTATGTATCTTATTATTCGTTCAAAGTATGAACTGGCTTTAGTCAGTGTAGAAGAGAAGTTGCAGGGTCGTTATCGTGAAGTTGTTGACGAATACTACAATTATATGAACGAATATCCGGAAGGAAAGTATGTAAAACAGGTACAGAAATTCTATGATTACGCTAGCAAACGCATTTCAGATGCATATTAATGAAATTAATCAATAAAACGAATATGGATTACAGAAAATCAAATGCTCCTGCGAATACAGTAACCCGCGACATGATGAAATTGTCCGAAGATACGGGTAATGTATACGAAACAGTAATGATTATCTCTAAGCGAGCTAATCAGATTAGTGTTGAAATGAAACAGGATCTGGAAAAGAAACTTCAGGAATTTGCGTCTTACAACGATAATTTGGAAGAAGTTTTTGAAAACAGAGAACAGATTGAAATTTCGCGTTATTATGAAAAGCTTCCTAAATCGACTTTGATCGCAGCCCAGGAGTATGAAGAAGGTAAGGTTTATTATAAGAACCCTGCTAAAGAAAAAAATAACTTCTAATAAGAATTTGATGTTACAGACAACGGAAAGGCTGACCCGGTAAGAGTCGGCCTTTCCATTTAAAAGACTAAATATCATGTTGCAGAGAATACAAACTGTTTATTTGCTTATTATTGTGGCATTAACTATAGCCACATTGTTTTTGCCTCTTGCCGTTCTTCAGGTAGGAGATATGTTATTATCCTTTGATGCTACGGGTGTTAATACAATGGCTGTTCCGTCTGAACTGATTTATCCGACGTGGGGGCTTTTTGCGTTGACTGCAATTATTGCTTTAATAGCACTGATTACTATATTTTTGTTTAGAAAAAGAATGCTGCAAATACGTTTGTGTATATTTAACGCTCTTTTGATGGTCGGTTTTTATGCCTTGTTTGCCTTTTTTGTATGGAATGTAAAAAATCAAGTGGGAGAGGAAGATATGGTATTTGCTGTTAAGATAGCATTGGCATTTCCTTTAATTAATCTGATTTTGGACTATTTGGCTATCCGTAATATCGGAGCAGACGAAACGTTGGTTCGTTCATTGGATAGACTGAGATAAGAAAAAAGATATAGATATACTAAGTCCCGCCTTACACTCAACTCGTTTAAAGTGTTAAGACGGGACTTTTATTATTCAAAAGACATGTCTTTTTGATCATTTGAATTATTAGGGAAAGTTCTGACTTTTATTTGATAACCGGTAGCAGATAGGTTAGTTTTACTGATATAATTTGTCCGGAAGATTTAGAAAAGAAATCGGCTTTACGACTATTATAAATATCACCTAAGGCATAATAGTAACGTCCTTCAAGTAAGAAATAACCGATTCCTGTGCGCAATTCAAGTCCTGGCCCTCCACATAAACCCCAGTCGAATTTTTTGTCGATAGGCATAGTGTGTTGTTCGTTTGTAATATTAGGTTCTGCACCATTCAGGTTTTCTTTTGTACTTTCGCTTAATGCATAACCTATTTTAGGGCCAAGGTTAACAAATACCTTGAAACGTTTGCTTCCGAAATAAATATGAGTCAGGAAGGGTATTTCGATGTAGTTGATAGTGCGGCTGTACTCGTATTGAGGTTCGTCCTTGAAACTCTCTTTCCAACCCTGCTGCGTGAAATTGACTTCGCCTTGTAATCCTACGTATGCTTCTGTATTCCATCGTACAGTTAAACCGCCGGTATATCCCATTAACATGCCGGTTTTTACTTTAGGGTAGAAGGAAACAGATGAAAAGGTTGTCCCGAAATTAGCACCTATGGCCAGTTCCTGTTTGAATTTATCTTGTGCGTGGATCGTATTGTAACTAACCCAAAACAAAGCGGCTAATGTGAATATTTTCTTGATCATCTTAATTCAGTCCGTGTTACCGTGTAATCATTATTATAATGGACAATGAAGAGGTTTGTATTGATGAATCCTCCCCAGTTATTAACGCGGTGGAAATCAAATCCTGTTTGTATGCTGGCGTACTTAATCTTATCCAGATTGTTTTCAAAATTGGCACCGTATTTATGAATAGCGCTTATAAAATACATACCGGTGTCAAAGCCTAAAATACCGTATTTAGGGAAAGTATTAATAAGGTTTTTGCTGTACCATGTTTTATATGAGGTATAAAAGTTCTGTACGTTGGCTGCCAGATTGTCAGCGTAGAAGTTGCTATAGATATACGTATTGAGGGCATAAAAATCTTCCAGGCATTCACGTGTATAGGTTTGCCATTCGGGGTAACCGAACAGGGTTATACCATATTCCGGTGTTGATTCGGCCAACATCCGTAACGGTGATTTTATTTTGTTGAGCGCGTCTAAAGATCCGGAAGTCGGAATGACTACGTTACGTTTATCTTTACTCATCAATTGTTCTATGTCTGTTTGGAATGTTTCGGCATGATATGGTAATTCCTTGTATTTTATTTGGCGGCCTTTCATTTCCGCTTTAAAAGCTTTGATGAAATCAGTTTTTTCTTCTTTGTCTTTTATATCCAATAATATAATGTTGTAATCCGCAAAAAGATCGCATCCGGCTTGCGATGCTTTTGAATACAAATAAGAATGAGGAGTATTTACCTGGAATACGGATGCATTTGACAAGACGTCATCGTTTTTGGATGTAAAAGGAATGATATATTTAATATTGTGCTTTTGAGCGAAGTTTGCTACGGGAGTAATTTGTTCGTTCTGTACGGCGCCAATGATCAAATTAGCATCTCTGAGAGCATCTTCCTTGAGTATTTCATTTAATTTTTTAGTTCCGTTGCCAGTGTCATACACAGACAATTCGATATTGCATCCCATATTGCGCATACTGTCTACTGCTAGCAGTAAGCCTTCATAGTATTCAATAAAACGGGAAGTTGCGGCGGAAGCTACGGATTCATTAGTCATAAATGGGAGCAGCAATGCTATCTTTATCATATCTACCCGTTTAATGTCTTTCGGTGTAGATAATAAGGCATTTACATCATGCTCTTTTGGGGCAACAGCCATCTCTGTTACTGTTTCTTCGGATTGTACAGGTATTTTGATAACCATGCCGGCCTTTATTCCGTTTTTTAATTTGGGATTATATTTGATTAATTCATTACTGGAAATATTGAATTTCCTGCATATGCGGTACATTGTTTCTTTTTTCTCGATTGTGTACTCAATTTCTTTGGTTACAGTTTTCTTTTCTGTAGTAGGCAAGGCTTCTATTTTTGTTGCCGGGATACGGATAATTTTACCAATGTTAAAGGTTGATGCAGACAATCCTGGGTTTGCCTGTATAATGTTTTCTGCCGGTACAGCATATTTTACAGATAGGGAATATAGTGTTTCTTTTGGTTGTATTGTATGATATGTATAGTTGCCGGCAAGATTTTTATCGGAAGAAGAGGCTGTGTCTTTTTGGGGTATTTTTAATACGGCACCGGCTTTGATACCTTCTTTACTTTCCGGATTCAGACGGTAAATATCATCTACACTTACGCCATACATCGTGGCAATGGCATATACTGTTTGTCCTTGTTCAATAGTGTGATAAAATATGTCATCGCTTTGTTCGTAAATGGTCGAAGCTTTTTTGTGATTACTCTGTGAATAAAGAGATACACTGATGAAGCTGAAAAAAAGTGTTACTACGTATACGCTGATCTTATTCATTTGCTGTTTAGAATATTTGCTACAAAGATAATGTATGTCCGTATAAAATACTAACGAAATATCTTGTAATATTGTAAAATTGGTTTTCCTACCTTCTGCTAATTGCGAACTACATCTGTGTTATTCAGGTCGCTAATCTTTTTAAGAACAGATGCCTACCCAAATTAAAGTAAAATAAAAGGGGGACATTTCTTCACTAACATACACATCGTTTATTAACTTATAGGATAAATGTTTCTAAAAATCCCTATCTTTGTAGCCCCTGATATGAGCCTTGTTTAAGTGTCAATATCAGAGATAAAGAAGAAGTCTATATGTTAAAAGGAATTTTAAGGAAGTCAGGTGTAATTATTTATTTACTATTTGCTGTTCTGGCTGCGCACGCCCAATATCGCGTGACTGGCGGAAAAGGAGCACCTATGCTTGCGGAAGATGATACAAAGAACCGTTTGCAGGTATATATGGTTTATGGAGTAAATAATACAGAGATAAGTTACACGTCATCATCAACTTCCCATCAATGGTACCGGTATAAGACCCGGATGCAGGACGCAGAAAAAATTCCGTGTATTCAGAACGGCACTACTTCCATAATTCGGAATGTAGAAGATGGCTATGGTTATTTTGTGGGTGAATCCGCCATTATACAGCAACGTTATGTGTGGATTATCGATTATGGTAAGCATGCTTTTAACATATCCGGCTTATATGTGTCGGATAAAGGGAACCCTTGCTCTGCAGTGCGTTTGACAGGAACGGCAGAAATGGATAAATTGTCGTATCGTACTCCTTCGGGAATGGAGAGTGAAGTAAAGCGCGAATTTGAAATTGTTTATAATACGATGGAGTATTCGAAAGATTTGAAAGTGTTTTCTCGTATAGAGAAGAAGGTGGCAACTTCAGATCCTTTCTCTGTTTCTTTGCCGGCTCCATTGTGTGATACGGATTTTTTATTGAAAGGCGACCAGTTTGCCAAATACTTTAATGTTGAAAAGTCTATAAGTACGGGAGAATATCCGGCTGTTGCTATTGAAATGTATGCTGACTCCTCTTTTGTTGCAGACGAATCGTTAAATATGTCGACTACAGGGGACGGATTTTCGGCACCGGTCACTATCCGTTTTACTGCCCGTGCGAATGATCCGGTAGCGGCTATTTATGTGTGGACTATTTATAAAACTCCTCAGGATGGAAATTCGGAAGATGAAGAGATCGAACCTATTATCCGTTATCCGGGAGAAGAAATAGAATATACATTCCAGCAGGCAGGAGAGTTTACAGCCCGTCTGGAAGTAAGTGACCGAACGGGTGTTTGTTCGGATATGGAAGAGATTCAATTATCAATTTCAGAATCTTTCCTTGATATACCTAATGCATTTTCGCCGGGGACAACTCCCGGAATAAACGACGAATTTAAGGTCGTTTATAAATCATTAGTCCGTTTTAGCGGAACTATCTTCAACCGCTGGGGGTCTCAAATGTTCCATTGGACTGATCCTTCGCAAGGATGGGATGGTAAAAAAGGGGGAAAATATGTTCCGCCCGGCGTTTATTTCTATGTGATAGAAGCAACCGGTTCGGATGGTAAGAAATATAAAAAGAGCGGAGATATTAATCTTCTTCGCCCCAAAACAATAGATGATCAGATTCATGACTAAGAATAGTGTTATTAGCTTTTGTGCTGGAAGCTTAATTTGCCTGACAGCGTGTTTGTCTTTAGGTTCAAATGATTCGGAAAAGGAAATGGAGCAACGTCCTGTTGTTTCGTCGATGACTGTTTCTCCGGAAATTCCTAATACAGTGCCTTTCTGTGGTAAAATGATCGATATTACCCGGTATAATATGCGGGAAGGGTTTGACAGGGAATTAAGTAGTTTCACTTATTTTCATGCCAATACAATGTTGCTTATAAAGCGGGCAAACCGTTATTTCCCGATTATCGAACCCATTTTGAAAGCAAATAATATCCCTGACGACTTTAAATATCTGGCCGTGATAGAAAGCTTTCTCGATCCTCGCGTAACTTCCCCGGCAAGAGCCGTTGGAATGTGGCAGTTATTGGAAGGGACGGCTAAACAATATGGTTGTTCGGTTACTCCTACGGTTGACGAACGTTGTAATGTGGAGAAATCAACTCAGGCTGCTTGTCGCTATTTGAAAGCGGCATATAATAAATATGGAGATTGGGCTGTTGTGGCTTCATCATATAATGCCGGTATGGGACGTATTTCGGGAGAATTGCAAAAACAAGATGCCGATAACACTTTTGATCTTTGGTTAGTGGAAGAAACTACCCGTTATGTGTATCGTATTATGGCTATAAAGCAGATATTTGAGAATCCGTACAAATATGGATTTGTGCTTCGTGCCCGAGACTTGTATAAACCTTTTGAGTGTACGGAAGTTGTTGTATCTTCGGATATTCCCGATTTGTCTGTTTTTGCTAAAGAGCACGGTATTACTTATGCCGACTTAAAACGCTTTAATCCCTGGTTGCGCGACCGTAAACTTATAACAGGAGGCGCAACATATAAAATACAGATACCACAGGAAAAGGATTTGTACTATAAAACACCTAATACCGTAGTCCATAATCCGGATTGGGTGGTGAAATGAAAGAAGAGAAAAGAATGAGTAATCAAGATAAATTAGAGGGTGGGCGTATTTCCGTATGGGGAGCCCGTGTTCATAATCTTAAAAATATAGATGTAGAGATACCACGTAACAAATTGTCCGTTATTACGGGTATGAGTGGTAGTGGAAAATCTTCTTTGGCATTCGATACCATTTTTGCAGAAGGACAAAGACGCTATGTGGAAACCTTTTCTGCGTATGCCCGTAATTTTCTGGGAAATATGGAACGCCCAGATGTTGATAAAATAACAGGCCTGAGTCCGGTTATCTCGATAGAACAGAAGACAACAAACAAAAACCCCCGTTCTACGGTAGGTACAACAACTGAGATATATGACTTTTTCCGTTTGCTCTATGCCCGTGCCGGTGAAGCTTATTCATATCTGAGCGGTGAGAAAATGGTGAAGTACACCGAAGAACAGGTTCTGCAATTGATCCTTGAAAGGTATCAAGGCAAAAAGACCTATTTGCTGGCTCCCTTAGTGCGTAATCGTAAAGGACATTATAAGGAACTGTTTGAGCAAATCCGTAAGAAAGGATACATTAATGTTCGGGTTGACGGTGAATTGAAGGAAATATTTCATGGCATGAAGTTGGATCGCTATAAGATGCATAGCATTGAGGTCGTTATAGACAAGCTGGTCGTATCTGCTTCCGATGAGCGTCGTTTGAAAGAAAGTCTGAAAATTGCCATGAAGCAGGGAGATGGCTTAATACTTGTACTTGATGCCGATACGAATGAAGTACGTCATTATAGCCGCCGCCTGATGGACCCGGCTACCGGACTTTCATATAGCGAACCTGCACCACATAACTTTTCATTTAACTCGCCACAGGGAGCTTGTCCGAAGTGTAAAGGATTAGGGCAGGTCAACCTCCTGGACATGGAGAAGATCGTTCCTGATCCTTCTTTAAGTATATACAACGGAGGTATTGTAGCTTTGGGAAAGTATAAAAACTCGCTTATCTTTTGGCAGATAGAAGCTATTTGTGATAAGTATGGCGTAACTATCAAGACTCCCGTTAAGGATATTCCCGAAGAAGCGATAGATGAAATTATGAACGGGACGGACGAACGTCTCCAGATAAAAAACGATTCTTTGGGTAATTCCAACTATTTCCTGTCATACGAGGGAGTTGCCAAATATATAATGATGCAACAGGAGAACGAAGCCTCCGCCTCTGCTCAGAAATGGGCCGGACAGTTTATCAAAATGTCTGTTTGCCCCGAATGTAATGGGCAGAGACTTAATCAGGAAGCCTTGCATTATCTTATCGCAGGAAAGAATATAGCCGAGATATCAGCTTTCGATATATCCGAACTGAATGAATGGGTAAAAGATCTGGAAGACAGGCTTGATCCTAAACAACGGCAAATAGCGGTGGAGATATTGAAGGAAATCCGTTCGCGCCTGAAATTCCTGTTGGATGTAGGCTTGGATTATCTTTCGTTAAACCGTGCTTCGGCTACCTTATCCGGAGGAGAGAGCCAGCGTATTCGTTTGGCAACCCAGATAGGAAGCCAATTGGTAAATGTACTCTACATACTGGATGAACCCAGTATCGGTTTGCATCAGCGGGATAATGTCCGTCTGATAAATTCCCTGAAGCAATTACGTGATACAGGCAACTCCGTTATTGTTGTAGAGCATGATAAGGATATGATGCTCAATGCCGATTATGTGGTAGATATGGGACCTAAAGCAGGCCGTTTGGGAGGAGAAGTGGTATTTGAAGGAACACCAGCCGAGATGCTCAAATCGGATACGCTTACTTCGGCTTATCTGAATGGCAAGACCGAAATTGCTATTCCCGCCGAACGCCGTAAAGGAAACGGACAATTTATAACAATCAAAGGAGCGAAGGGGAATAACCTCAAGAATGTGGATGTCACTTTCCCTTTAGGCACATTTATATGTGTGACAGGTGTTTCCGGCAGTGGGAAGTCTACTCTGATAAACAGGACTCTGCAACCCATACTGAGTCAATATTTCTATCGTTCATTGGAAGATCCGTTGGCTTACGATTCGGTAGAGGGCATAGATAATATTGATAAAATAGTGAACGTAGACCAATCGCCCATAGGCCGTTCGCCCCGGAGCAATCCGGCAACATATACGGGCGTCTTTTCAGATATACGCAGCCTGTTTGTAGACCTGCCGGAATCGAAAGTGAGGGGCTATAAACCCGGACGTTTTTCGTTTAATGTCTCCGGCGGACGTTGCGAGACCTGCAAAGGCAATGGATATAAGACGATAGAAATGAATTTCCTGCCCGACGTGCTGGTTCCTTGCGAAGACTGTCATGGCAAACGCTATAACCGTGAGACGCTGGAGGTTCGTTTCCGGGGTAAGTCCATAGCCGATATATTGGATATGACGATCAACATGGCGGTGGAGTTCTTCGAAAATATCCCCTCTATTTTATCAAAAGTGAAGGTCTTGCAAGATGTAGGCCTGGGCTATATTAAGCTCGGACAGCCTTCTACTACCTTATCCGGAGGAGAGAGCCAGCGCGTGAAGCTTGCAACGGAATTGTCCAAACGTGATACGGGCCGCACTCTGTATGTACTGGATGAACCGACTACCGGACTGCATTTTGAAGACATACGCGTCTTGCTGGGCGTCTTGAATAAGTTGGTAGATAAGGGCAACACCATTATTGTGATAGAACACAACCTGGACGTTATCAAAAGTGCCGACTACGTAATAGACATGGGACCCGAAGGCGGCCGCCGCGGCGGACAAGTTTTGTTTACCGGTACTCCCGAAGCTCTTGCTGCGAGCAAAGCAGGCTTTACTGCTCCATTTTTAAAAGAAGAACTAAAGAAGTAAACAGAATGAAGAATCCCATTCAAATGATAAAGCAATGTGCCGAGAAGGATGAACCTTACTTCGTGTTGCGCGGACAGGATATCTGTGCGCTTCCTGCTATCGAAACCTATTTTGAAGCTGTGAAGAAGCACGTAAAAGATCCTTATTTTATAGAAGAAATTGAAGAGATAATGAAAGACTTTCGCGCTTATCGCGAAGAACAAAAAACACATATACCTGATTAATTTATGGCAAACGACAGTTACAGAACCATCAAACAAGTAGCAGAAGGATATTATACGGAAAAGCGCAGCCGCTTTATTTCGTATGCTATTCCGGTGCGTACGGTCGATGACGTGAAGATGCAACTGGAGCAATACCGTAAGCAATACTATGATGCCCGCCACGTATGTTGGGCTTATATGCTTGGAGCAGATCGTCAAACCTTTCGTGCCAATGATGACGGCGAACCCTCGTCTACGGCCGGTAAGCCCATTCTTGGGCAGATCAATTCGAACGAACTGACAGACATCCTTATCATTGTAGTCCGCTATTTTGGAGGAATTGAGCTGGGCACCAGCGGGCTCATTGTAGCTTACCGCACAGCCGCCGCCGAAGCCATTGCTGCCGCCGAAATAGAAGAACGAACGGTAGATGAAGATATTACCGTTGTCTTTGAGTATCCCTACCTGAACAGTATCATGCGCATTGTAAAAGAAGATAATCCGGTGATTATCTCCCAACACTTCGACATGGACTGTGAAATGACACTCCGTATCCGTCTGGGAAAAGCAGAACGTCTCAAGAGCCGCCTGCTTAAGGTGGAAACAGCCCGGCTTCTATGAACCGGACCTCTCCACTGTGGCTATTCTATGTTTTGCACCGTAGGGCACGGAGTCATCTCCCTACCTGGGGGGATAACTTCTCCCTACCTGGCGGGATGATTTCTCCCTTACTAGGGAGATAAATTCTCCCTAGTAAGGGGGATTGCTCAGTACCGTACGCTGCGAACCTCTTCACAGCCTAAAGCGAAAGCGTAGGGAGGGGAGAGTGGGGAGCCCTTTGGCTAACCGTTATCAACAAAACTTATATATCAATTGTTTCAATTAATAAAATAGATTTGCGAATGAAAAAAGTACTATTGTTTTCTTTCTTTTTAGTGTCAGGATTGGTTGTTTCACAAATATTGCCTTCTCTGGCAGGTGATAACTATTCATTGGTAAAGACAGTGTCTAATACCTTTCTCTTTGTTTGTCTGTCATTCATTATGATTAATGTAGGCCGGGAGTTCGAGATTGATAAGACACGCTGGAAATCATATACCGAAGACTATTTCATCGCAATGGCAACGGCTGCTTTTCCCTGGATATTTGTGGCGTTATATTATATGTTTATATTGCTTCCCGAAATGTATTGGGGGCAATGGGACGCCTGGAAAGAGAATTTATTGTTGAGCCGTTTTGCCGCGCCTACTTCTGCCGGCATCTTGTTTACCATGCTGGCTGCGGCAGGACTGAAGGCTTCGTGGGTGTACAAGAAAGTGCAAGTGTTGGCCATCTTTGACGACCTCGATACTATCTTGCTGATGATACCTTTGCAAATTATGATGATAGGCTTGCGTTGGCAGTTGGGCGTTATTATTCTGGTCGTTGTGCTTTTGCTTATTCTGGGATGGAAAAAAATGGGTTCGTATAATGTGCGCCAGGATTGGAAAGCCATTTTGACCTATGCCGTCGTTACTTTTGCCATAACGCAGATTATTTATCTGGTCTCTAAAAAGATGTATGGTGAAGACGGAAGTATTCACATTGAAGTGCTTCTTCCTGCATTTGTTGTAGGTATGATTATGAGGCATAAGCATATCGATACAAAGGTAGAACATCGTGTGGCCGATCTTATTTCTTACCTTTTTATGTTTCTTGTGGGTGTCAGCATGCCGGTATTCCTGGGTATTGACTTTGCAGGACAGTCGTCCGAAGTGGCCACTATTACGGGGGCGCAACCCATGATGTCATGGCCTATGATTATTTTGCACGTAGTGGTTGTTTCTTTCCTGTCTAATATAGGAAAACTGTTTCCTATCTTCTTTTATCGCGAACGGCGCAAGCGTGAACGCCTGGCGCTTTCGATAGGTATGTTTACCCGTGGAGAAGTGGGAGCCGGGGTTATCTTTATAGCATTAGGTTATAATTTAGGAGGTCCCGCCCTTATAATTTCCGTGTTAACTATTGTGTTTAATTTAATATTAACAGGTATCTTTGTCGTCTGGGTAGAGAAACTTACACGCAGCGCATATAAACTGGAGCAAGCAGAAAAAGCCGAAGCTGTGGGTTGTTAGAAAAACATACGGAGATGCATCCGCCCAATGGTGTATCTCCGCATAATTTATTTTTTATGGACCGTACTATTCATGTTATCCTTAAACCGTTGCGCCGTTTTGCCATACAAAAAACGAACGCTAGTCTGTTGCTGTTTATGGCCACTGTTATAGCCATGATCTTAGCCAATTCCCCTTGGGAGGGTACGTATCACCAATTATTATCTTTTCCGATCAATTTGCAGGCTTGGACATTCAATTTCTTTTCGCACCAGGGAGAACCGATGTCCATGTTAGCTTTTGTGAATGATGCCCTGATGGCCGTCTTTTTCTTTGTGATTGGCCTCGAAATCAAACAGGAGATACTGATAGGGGAACTATGTTCCGTACGGAAAGCGTTGCTTCCTGTAATTGCGGCATGCGGAGGTATGATAGTTCCGGTTCTGTTTTATATACTGGTATGTAGTTCCGGGCCGGAGGCCAGAGGTGCTGCAATCCCGATGGCTACAGACATAGCTTTTGCTTTGGCTGTTTTAGGATTATTGGGCAAACGGGTGCCGCTGAGTATGCGTATTTTTCTTACGGCTTTGGCCGTAGTGGATGATATAGGTGGGATTATTATTATTGCTTTATTTTATAGTGGCGAGATTGCTTCCGTGCCGTTATTGATATCTATTGCTATTTTGGCATTGCTATATGTTGGCGGTAAACTCGGGATTCATAATAGTCTGTTTTATTATGTGGCCGGCTTTATTGTGTGGTTGTTATTTCTGGAATCGGGGGTTCATCCTACTATAGCCGGGGTATTGGTGGCATTTACGGTTCCTGCACGTCCGGTGGTTAAGCTGGATGATTTTACTTGCGACATGACCGGGTATTTGGATATGCTGGATTATACGGAGGTGAAACAGTCAAAGCAAGCGGCGGTGTTGACTCCGACTCAAATCCAGGTACTTAATAATATCCATTCTTTGGCGGATAAGACAATCAGCCCGTTACAGAGTATTGCCGATAAGCTTCATCCGTTGGTAAATTACCTGATCCTTCCTTTGTTTGCATTTGTTAATGCCGGAGTGACCTTTGGCAATATTCAGCCGCAGACGTTGCTGAATGTTCCGTTGGCAGTGTTGGCCGGTTTGTTTGTTGGTAAGACAGTGGGAATATTCTCCTTTTCATATCTGTTTGTTAAATCCGGCATTGTTTCTATGCCCACAGGAATGAGTAAACGGACACTTCTGGGTGTGTCTATGTTGGGAGGAATCGGTTTTACGGTGGCCTTGTTTATTGCCAACCTTTCTTTTGGTTCGGATACGCCTGTAGGCATTGATCTTTTGAATCAGGCTAAACTTGGTGTGTTTTCCGGATCGTTCATTTCCGGTTTATGCGGTTATTTGTTGCTGAAGAAAATGTTACCTAAAGAGTAATAATACCTTCCTGTTATTTTACTTCAAACATAATCTTTCGTTGATTACCTGAGTTGTCAATGAGGGTGAGAAGATGCTTTCCGGCAGGTACGATGCAAGCAATCTGATGATTCCCGGTTGTTTCCCCCAAATAAGACTTGTCCAGGTGCCAGTATATTGTTGCCTCTTTACGGGCATGGGCGGCTTTGAATACAAATTTCTCTTGTTGACCTGAAAAGCCCTTTGGCAGGAATAGTACGGCATTATGTTCCGGATAAATCAGTTCTATTTGGCGGCTTTGTACTTGTTCGCATCCTGGTTTAAACGGAGGAAGCGGGATATAATCTATGTGGTAGTTTTTATAATAATATTCTTGTGAAGGTGGTAATATGAACCATGAGCGTGTAATCATATTGTTTATCGATTCACATGAACTGTTTACTCTGTATTTGCCATTTGCAGAAAGATGTACCAGTTTATGATAAGGACATATTGTTGTATTGTTACCGGAACGTGGTATATATAGTGTGTCAACCTGTTCACATATAGCAGAAGCTTTGTGGCCGCTATGCCTGCAAATAGCAACTTGTTCCATTTCGTCGTAAGGCATGTCGAACCAGTCGTTGCCCGGGAGTAGGGAGAACAAGTCAAATAATACAGGGGCGGCATTTCCTACTCCTGTCAATCCCGGACGTCCTTCCCCTGACGCATTTCCTACCCAGACACCTACCGCGTAATGAGGTGTGAAGCCTATAGCCCATGCATCCCGCCCTCCATAGCTTGTTCCGGTTTTCCACGCAATTTTTTTCATCGATTCAAATTGTTGCCAGTCGGCTTCTTCTTCCGGACGGTTTAGGGCGGACATGGCTTCTGCCGTAAACCATAAAGAGGCAGCAGAAAGGGAAGGGATGTCTGTCAGCCTTTTATCAGTAACGTATTGTACGGGATTTCTTTCTATTACGGGAAAAGGACTTAAAGGATGTATGTCGGCAGCATTATATCTTCCGTTATATTTCCGGTAATGTGACAACACTCGCGATATGGAGGCATACATGCCTGTAAGGTCCCATAAAGTACCTTCGGCTCCTCCCAGGATCAGGGAGGCTCCGTAATGTTCTTCGGGAAAACGTAAGGTCGTCATTCCCCATGTTTTCAGTAGTTGCATAAAGCGTCCGGTGTTGTATTGGGATAGCATTCGTACTAACGGCACATTTAGAGAACGTTCTATTGCAACATGTGCAGGAACGGCTCCGTAGAAGGTTTTATTGAAATTCTGGGGCATGAATCCGTTTATATTTAAAGGGACGTCCGAAATCAGAGTTGAGGGTAAAATTAATCCGTCATGTAACATTCCGGCATAAAGTAAAGGTTTTAATATACTACCGGTGCTACGTGGCGAGATAATGATATCTACCTGATTTCCTTTCTTATCATCGCCTTTGAGAGTAACATTCCCGGCGTATGCTATTACTTCTCCTGTTTCTACATTGGTAATAATGGCTGCTAAGTTGTTAATATGGTTTGAACTATACTCTAAGGCATAACGGTTTACCATTTCTTGTACTTGCTGTTGTAATGTTTGTTTTACCGACGTGGTGATACGCTCACCCGGCATATCCGCTGCCAGCCTTTCTAATAAATGAGGTGCATCATTGGGCAACGGTAGAGGAGCATCCGGTAGAGGTTCCATGCAGGATAGTTCATATTCGGTACTGTCAATGATATTTTGGTTTACTAACAAACCAAGAAGCTTGTCTCTTTTATCTTTGAGTTGTTTACGGTTACGTCCGGGATGAATCATTGCCGGTGAGTTTGGCAATACAGCCAATGTTGCATATTCTGCCCATGATAAATTATCGAGACTCCGTCCGAAATATCGCCAAGCTGCGGTTTCTGCTCCGATTACGTTCCCGCCGAAAGGGGCATGAGAAGCATATAGATTTAATATTTCATTTTTGCTGTAGATTGTTTCCAGAAAAACAGCCCAACACATTTCTATTCCTTTTTCATAAAAAGACCGTTGTTTGTTTCCTCTGGCAATACGTGCTAGTTGCATGGTAAGGGTGCTCCCTCCGCTTATAATACGTTTGGCCTGGCTGTTCAGTTTGAGGGCACGTGTTATCGCTACTATGTCTACTCCCGGATGATAATAGAATCTTTTGTCTTCGTAAGTTATCAGACATTTGGCGAATTTCTCGGGTAGTGAGTCTGTTGCAGGAAACCTCCATTGTCCGTCAGGTGCAATACGTGCTCCTAACAAGTTCCCTTCGGCCGAGTAAAGTAGTGTAGAATAGATGTCAGGAAACAGAGTGCGCGGAACAATAATATACATGATCCCCCATAGAATACCCAAAAGTGCAACGAGGCTCATAAGTAGTTTGACAGGTCTGCGTTTTATGTTTTTGTAGAACATCTTTTTATTCTGATTAGGACGCTAATATATGGATTTTTCTATTTTTAGATAGACTGATTAAGAGAAAAGATTATCTTTGTCATAGACAGTATTTACGTTAATATCAATCGTTATGGCAAAGTATCTGTACTTGATTTGTTCTTTATATCTTCTTACATTGTTTTCCGGTTGTAATACGAAGAATAGTGATAACGGAGAATTGGCATTCAGTCCCTATGTAGAAGCTTTTACTTCTGGTAAAATATCGAGATATGCTCCCGTGTATTTGATTCTTAATCAAGAAGTCCCGGCTGATAAAATGAATGCGGAACAGTTAAATAAACTGATTCGTATAAAACCGGAAGTAAAGGGTGCTTTTTCTTTCGAGAATGGGCAGACTATAGTGTTTAGACCTGCTAAAAACTTTGAACGCAATACGGCATATAAAATTACTGCAGATCTTTCCGAGTGGTTTGATGCCAAAGGAAAAGACAGGTATTTTACTTTTAAATTCTCTACAAACCCGCTTACCTTTCGGGCTAATGTGGAGTCAATAAATGTGAATGCTAAAAATGAGAATGGATATGATGTTGTGTGCACTTTGTATACACCTGATAAAGAAACACCCGAAACTGTTGAGGCTCTGATTCGGTTTTCGGAAAAAGTAGAGACTGTCTGGCTGCATAGTCCGGATGGTAAGAAGCATCAGGTTTCCTTAATGAATGTAGCAGCCGGTACTGATGGTGCACGTAAACTGGTTGTTTCTGTAGCTCCCAATAAATCTGATGTTCAGGAAGATGATCTTTTGTCTGTTGATATTCCCTCAGTGAACGATTTCTCTGTGTATAGTGTTAATTATGTTTCCGAACCGGAGAAATATGTAGAGATTGCTTTTACCAAGTTATTGGATATAACGCAAGATATGCAGGGACTTGCCTTTATAGCCGGTAATACATCGGAGACTGTGAATATGGATGGCAATAAACTTCGTTTATATCCGGATGCCCAGCGTGAAGGTGTGCTTAATGTTCATTTAAACAGGGAAATAAAGAGTAAAAGCGGTTTGAAGCTGGGACAGGATGTTGTCCGGCAAGTTGATATAAATACTTCATTGCCCGCCGTTCGTTTTATTGGAAATGGGGTTATTATTCCCCAATCAACGCAACTGACTGTTCCTTTCCAGGCAGTATATCTTCGTGGTGTGGTAGTACGTGTAATTAAGGTATTGGAACAAAATATCGGTCAGTTTCTACAGGTGAATAATCTGAATGAAACTTCGGATCTTATGCGGGTTGGCCGCTTGGTTGCGCGAAAGACTATTTTTTTAGACGATGACGCTTCCCTGGATATTTCCAAGTGGAATACTTTTGCTATTGACCTAAAACAACTGATACAACCTGAGCCTGGAGCTATTTATCGGGTCGAATTGTCTTTTAATAAAGAATTGTCCGCTTATCCTTGTGACGGAGGAACGAAAATTTCAAAAGAACAAATATTGGCAGAGGATGAGATAAAGTTCAAAGAAGAATGCAGCCGTTTTGATGATGGCGGTTATTATTATTACAATGGAGATTTTAACTGGTCGGATTATAACTATAACGAACGGAATAATCCTTGTTCCAACAGTTATTATTATAATAAGGTAACAGGAAAAAATATACTGGCAACCAATCTTGGCCTTATGGCTATGGCCGGCGGGGATAATGAAATGACTGTCTTGGTGCACAATATAGTAAGTACGCATCCCGAAAAAAAGGTAGACGTAGCAGTTTATAACTTTCAACATCAGGTTTTAGCCAAAGGCGTAACGGATGATAAAGGTTGTGCGAAATTGAAACTTGCTTCCGGCAAGCCTTTCTACCTGATAGCCTCTTTAGGCAAACAGCGTTCGTATCTTCGTGTGGATAATGGATCGGCTTTATCGTTGAGTTCGTTTGATGTATCGGGAGAAGTGATACAGAAGGGGATTAAAGGTTTTATTTATGGAGAACGGGGCGTGTGGCGTCCGGGTGATACGTTGCATTTAGGTTTTATGCTGAATGACGGTTTGAAACAATTGCCGGCTAATCATCCTGTTGTTATGGAACTATATAATCCGTTAGGACAACTTTATACCCGAAAAACACAG
Source organism: Parabacteroides chinchillae (assembly GCF_900108035.1). Lineage (GTDB taxonomy): Bacteria > Bacteroidota > Bacteroidia > Bacteroidales > Tannerellaceae > Parabacteroides > Parabacteroides chinchillae. The sequence continues at coordinate 81,959 of NZ_FNVS01000001.1, read as the reverse complement.
ACACAAGGCGTGTTGGGAACTTATGTGTTTGACATGCCCACCGAACCGGATGCTCCGACAGGTGCCTGGAATGTAAATGTTAATGTGGGAGGTGCTACTTTTACAAAACGGCTACGTATTGAATCCATAAAACCGAACCGTTTAAAAATAAACCTAACGATGCCGGAGAAGACTTTGTTGCGTAACGAACCTATAGATGCCCATTTACATGTGGAATGGTTGCAGGGAGCAACAGCCCGCAATTTAAAATATGATATACAAGGAACGTTTATCCCGGCACCTACAAGTTTTACGGGATATAAGGATTTCTACTTTGACGATCCCTCCCGGGTATTCAATAGTGAAGAAAGCAAATTGATTTCCGGTACTACGGATGGAAATGGGAATGCGGTTATTCAAGCCCGTTTCGAGGCGGGAACTTCTGCTCCCGGAATGCTTATGGCAAACTTTGTAACACGGGTATATGAAGAATCGGGCGACTTTAGTATTGATGCTAACCGGATGCTTTATTCTCCATATCGGCGATATGCCGGAATCAAGTCTCCGCAACAAGAGAAGGAACAGTTGAATACCGGAACAGAATATACATACGAGGTTGCTTCGGTTGACTATTTAGGTAATCCGCAATCTAATACGGAGTTGGAAGTTTCTATATATAAAGTATACTGGTATTGGTGGTGGAGTTCGGACAATAGCGATTTGGCAAATTATGTTTCTGAGTCATATAACAAACCGGTTAAGAATTTCACGGTTCGTACCGGGACAAACGGTAAAGGGCAGTTCAAACTCTCATTTAATGACGAACAATGGGGAACTTATTTTATTTCGGTTAAAGATAAAGATAGCAAGCATTCTACCGGAGTGATGAGCTATTATGACTGGCCTTACAATGAAGGTCGTCGTAATGCCGACGGTAGCCAGGCTGCAACCATGTTGAGTTTTAAGACTGATAAGGATAATTATACTCCGGGTGAGAAATTGATTGTTACTATACCTTCTTCCAAAGGGAGCCGTGCTATTGTGAATATTGAGAATGGAAGCCGTGTACTTTCTACTATGGAATATGAATGTGGCGATGGACAAACTGTCATTAAGCTGGATGTTACGCCTGAGATGCAACCTAATGCATACGTGTATGTTACATTATTGCAACCGCACGGAATTACGCAAAATGACTTGCCAATCCGGTTATATGGAGTAGTTCCGTTTACAGTTACTTCTCCTGAGAGTCATCTTACTCCGGTAATTCAAACACCGGATGAAATAAAGCCAGAAAGTAATTATACGGTTGTTGTTTCAGAGCAAAGCGGTCGCGAAATGGCTTATACGTTGGCTATTGTGGATGAAGGGCTTTTGGATCTTACCCGTTTCCGTACACCCGAACCATGGAAAGCTTTTAATGCGCGTGAGGCTCTGGGAGTCAATACCTGGGATTTATATAACTATGTGCTGGGAGCTTATGGCGGACGTATTGAACAGTTGTTTAGTATTGGTGGTGACGATGCTTTGAATAAAGGCCCGAAAGCGATTGTAAATCGCTTTAAACCAGTAGTACAGTTTGAAGGACCCTTCCTATTGAAGAAAGGGCAGAAGCAATCTCATTCCTATAAGATGCCAAATTATAACGGACGGGTAAAAGTGATGATAGTAGCCGGTAATGGTGAGGCATACGGCCATGCTGATAAAACTGTGATGGTGCGTAAACCGGTGATGTTGCTTGGAACTTTGCCACGGGTAATTGGCGTAGGCGAAGAGATGATAGTTCCCGCCACTGTTTTTGCCACCGAAGATGGTGTGGGAAATGTGGATGTTTCTATTTCTTGTTCGGATAATATGCTGGTTGTGGGAGAGGATGCAAAGATTTTGAATTTTGGTAAGAAAGGAGATAAGCAAGCTCAGTTCCGTATTCGTGTGAAAGATACTCCGGGAGTTGGACATATTACGATTACGGCGGTTGGCAAAGGTGATAAATCTGTATATGAAGCCGATATTGAAATCCGTTCCGTACGGCGTTCTCAAACCAAAGTAATTCCTGTTACGCTGGATGCCGGAAAATCATGGAAAGAAGCAGTTAAATTACCGGGAACTGACGGTACAAATACATTGACCCTGGAAATGTCGGATATACAGCCTGTTAATTTGTCTGCGCGTCTCGGTTATCTTCTTGGTTATCCGCATGGTTGTATTGAGCAGATTATATCAAAGGCATTTCCACAATTATACCTGGAGGAATTTGTGTTTCTTTCGAAAGAACAGGAAATTTCTACCGAGAGCGCTGTAAAAGAGGTGCTGCGCCGTTTGCGTTCATATCAAACTGTAGATGGAGCTTTCTCTTATTGGCCGGGCGGAACCAGTACGAATGGATGGGGCACTGTTTATGCTACCCATTTTATACTTTCTGCCGAAGCACAAGGTTATCTGGTGCCTGAATCTGTTAAACGTAATGTTTTGAATAACCTGCGAAGAGTGGCCCGGGATTGGAAACCGGTTCAATCCTATTATCAACGTTCGGAAGAGATGACGCAGTCTTATCGTTTGTATGTGTTGGCTCTGGCTCAACTTCCTGAAGTGGGAGCTATGAACAGACTGAAAGAAAATACTTCATTGTCTGCTGTGAGCCGCTGGATGCTTGCTTCGGCATATGCTTTGATTGGCCGTCCGGATGTTGCCAATACTTTAATATCTAAAACTACAAATTTGAAAATGGACTATTCCGAATATGATTTGACGTTTGGCAGTGATCTGCGTGACGATGCAATTCGTCTTATGACGCTCTGCTTGCTTGATAAAGGTAAAGAAGCTGCCGGTATGGCAAATGAAATTTCAAAATCTTTATCTTCGGATGAATGGTTGAGTACACAAAGCACTGCATTTGCATTAGTTAGTTTGTCCGAATATGTAAAACGTTACCAGGTTGGTGAAACAATGGATTTTTCTTATTCCTGTGCCGGAAAATCGGAAAAGGTAACTAGTCCCAAGAATATATGGTCTGAAGTATTATTGAAAAAAGCCTCTTCTTCTGCTTCTTTGGAAATTAAGAATACGGGTAAGTCTACTTTGTTTGCCCGTGTTATCATGGAAGGAATACCTGAACAGGGTAAAGAAGAAGCATATTCAAATGGTATAACAATGGCCATTAGCTATGTTGGTATGAATGGCCGTCCGGTAAATGTGGACAATCTGGAACAAGGAACGAATTTTGTTGCTGTTGTGACTATAAAGAACCCTACGGCACGTGGCTTTAATAATTTGGTACTTACCGAAATATTTCCTGCCGGATGGGAAATACTTAATACGCGTTTCTTGAATGAAGGTGCAACAAGTGTACAAACGGTAGGAGTTAGTTATCAGGATATTCGCGACGATCGTGTATATAGTTACATTGATAATCTGCCTTCAGGCCGACAAGTGACAGTGAAAATTAATCTATGTGCTGTTTATCCGGGACGTTTCTATTTGCCGCCTGTATATTGTGAGGCTATGTATAATAATTTGATTCGGGCTAATACAGCCGGTCGACAGGTCAGTGTACAATAAGATTGCATATTTTTTCCAGACAGGCTGAATCTGTTTCGTCGAAACTGTTCAGTTTGTCACTGTCTATATCCAATACGGCTATAACTTGCCCTTCTTTAATGAGGGGTACGACAATTTCCGACTTTGAGGCTGAATTGCAGGCTATATGTCCCGGAAACATATTTACGTCGGGAACAATAATTGTATGTGCTTCTTTCCATGCTGTGCCGCATACGCCTTTTCCGTATTGGATTCGTGTACAGGCAACAGGTCCTTGAAAAGGAGATAATACCAATTGTTCGTTTTTTACAGTGTAAAACCCAACCCAAAAGAAATCGAAAGTCTGTTTTAATGCAGCTGTAATGTTGGCCATGTTGGCGACGAAATCAGTCTCTCCGTCTACCAGTGATTTAATTTGTGGAAATAAAGTTTTGTACTGATCTTCTTTATTACCTTGCCTGATGATTAATTCTTCTGCCATATTTTATAATCCATTATACAAAAGCAAAGGTAAAAATTAAGTCTAAAAGTGTGTATCTTTGCAGAAAATATAATATATGGCAAAACAAAACTCTCCTTTGGTATTAGGTACCGAACCTATCGGTAAGTTACTGACCCAGTATGCAATTCCGGCTATTATAGCGATGACAGCTTCTTCTCTTTATAATATGGCAGACAGCATTTTCATAGGACATGGTGTTGGTCCGTTGGCTATTTCTGGTTTGGCTTTAACTTTTCCGTTAATGAATTTAGCAGCAGCTTTTGGTTCGCTTGTTGGCGTCGGAGCTTCTACTTTGGTATCTGTTAAGTTGGGACAAAAAAATTATGAAGGAGCCAATAAGGTTTTGGGAAATGTACTGATGTTGAATATCCTGTTAGGGGTTACTTTTACTTTTGTTTTTCTCTTTCTGTTAGATCCGGTTTTATATTTTTTTGGAGCCAGCGAAAATACGATTTCTTATGCGCGCGATTATATGCGGGTTATTTTATATGGCAACGTTGTTACTCATATGTATCTGGGATTGAATGCTGTACTTCGTTCTTCGGGTTTCCCTAAGTTGGCAATGTATGCAACATTGGCTTCGGTTGTAATAAACTGTGTTTTGAATCCTCTTTTTATATTTGGTTTCGGATGGGGCATTGAGGGTTCGGCCTGGGCTACGGTTATTTCTCAGGTGATTTCACTGATGGGACAGTTTATTCATTTCTCAAAACCGAAACAGTTGATTCATTTTCATCGTGGCATATTTCATTTGAGATCAGAAATTGTAAAAGGAATCCTATATATAGGTATGTCCCCTTTTCTGATGAATATGTGTTCGTGTCTGATTATAATTTTGATAAATAGAGGGTTGAAAGAATATGGAGGCGATATGGCGATTGGTGCGTATGGCATTGTAAACCGTATTGTTTTTCTCTTTATTATGATCATAATGGGTTTCAACCAAGGTATGCAGCCTATTGCCGGGTATAATTTCGGAGCCCGCCAGTTCCATCGTGTTACGGAAGTAACTAAACTGACTACTAAATGGGCTGTTGGAGTAGCTACTTTTGGATTTTTACTATGCCAGTTGTTTCCTTCACTGATCGTACAGTTGTTTACTGTGGATGATGAATTAATTAATGCTTCCGTGTATGGTTTGCACATTGTGTTTGCTGTATTTCCGATTGTAGGATTTCAAATGGTGGCAACAAACTTTTTCCTTTCCATAGGTATGTCCAAGAAAGCTATTTTCTTATCACTTACCCGTCAGTTGCTGTTCCTTGTACCTTGCTTGATTATCCTTCCCCGGTTTTTCGGGACACTCGGAGTGTGGATCAGTATACCGGTGGCCGATGCAACTGCAACTATCGTAACGGCTATTGTTTTGGTGAATCAGTTTAGAAAATTTAAACGTATGCCGAAAGAATAAAAAAAATTGTATCTTTAACGCTGTAATATTTTTAACGATTTACTCTATGGATAATAGGATAGTATTAACCATCGGCCGGCAGTTTGGAAGCGGTGGACGAGAAATAGGACAAAAACTGGCAAAATCTTTGGGCATTGCCTATTACGATAAAGAATTGTTGTCCGTAGCGGCAAAAGAAAGCGGATTGTGTGAAGATGTATTTGAGCAGGCTGACGAACGTGCTTCAAGTGGCTTGGCCTATGCTTTTACAATGGGCTATTCGTATATGAGTATGTTTACTCCTTTCAATGATATTTTGTCTAACGATGCACTATTTAAGTTGCAAAGTGATGCCATCCGGAAGTTGGCCGAGACCGAATCGTGTATTCTGGTCGGACGTTGTGCCGATTATATCCTCCGTGATGATACTGCATGTATCAGTTTCTTTGTCCATAATACAATGGAAAATCGTATTCAGAGGATTTTGGAGAGTCAGCAAATTACTGTAGAGCAAGCGAAAGAATTGATAGTTAAAACGGATAAATCCCGTGCCGCTTATTACAATTACTATACAAATAAAGCTTGGGGCGTCGCTTCTTCGTATAACTTTTCCATAGATGCTTCTGTATTAGGTATTGACGAAACAGTGGCCTTTATGAAGAGTTTTGTTGAAAAGAAGCTCAGTATGAAACCACCGCATTTCGGATAATTTATTTATTCCATCTTCTGTATTTTTTCAAGTCGTTTATCAATACCGGCACTGAGGTCGGTCGTAATAAAGCTACCATTCATATTTTTAACTCATCCCGATGATTTTTGCAAAACATCCTGATCATTTTCAAAAATCATCGGGATGTTTTGCAGCGAAACGTTCTTCTTATGCATCTTAAATTGTAGACAGCGTGTATTGTCTGTGATAGATAGTTAAAGTATATATAAATGCTTTGATTCCATTAATAACAGGCTATATTTGTACCTATAGTGCAAGGTGTTTATTCTTTAAAAAGAAATACTAGTTAAACCATCGGGATGGTTCAATGTCTAAAATATAAATATCGATTAGGAATATATAAATGAAGAGGAGAAAAAATATGAAACCCATGAAATTAACATCTGTGATAGTTATGCTTCTGGTGACTTTCAGTGTTGCTGCCCAGGAAGAATTCTTTGATGATGTGTATTTCTCTTCAAGCAAGAATAAGAAGAAAGAAAAAGTAGAAGAGAAAAACGTAATACAAACAAAGAGAGAAGTCGCATCTTCAGCCACCTCAGCTTATGGTGCAAGCAGGGATGTGGACGAATATAACCGTCGTTACACTTCTGTAGATGTAGACGAACCTTATAATGATGACGATGAATTTACGGAAAGTGATGTTGTACAAACAAAAGCTGCTCCCGAACGTCGTTCCGATACGGAATATACAGAACGTATTATTCGCTATCATTCACCTAGTAAAATTACAATAGCTGGTGCCGATCAGGTTGATTTGTATTTGAGTGACGGATATTATGGTTATGGCTATGATACCGATTATTCAGATGGAAATGCAAATGTAAACTTCAATATCAATATAGGTAATAGCTGGGGTAACCCATGGTATGGCGGAGGCTGGTATGATCCTTGGATTGGTTACAGTCCTTGGTGGACTTACTCCTCATGGTATGGACCTCGCTGGGGCTTTGGTTGGGGCGGATTTTACGCCGGTTGGTCAAGCCCGTGGTATGGTGGTTGGTATGATCCATGGTATGGTCCATCATGGGGATGGGGCGGCGGCTACTGGGGTGGCCATTGGGGACACCATCATCATTATCCGTATTATGCAACTCCATATACGAAATATAATAACGGACGTACTTCTGGCGGCAGAAGCTATGCCGGTACAAGCACATATAACGGACGTACTTCCAATGGAAGAAGTTATGCAGGCGACCGTTCTACTTCTTCTTCATTAAGAGGAAGTTCTACGACGGGACGAAGTAGTTCGGGACGTGTATCTTCATCTGACAGATCCGGCACATATTCAAGAAGCGGGGCTTCCGGAGCCGGCAGCAGATCCTCTATAGGACGTAGTTCTTCATCATCATCCGGTAACCGTTCGTCATCAGTGAACTCCAGCCGTTCACGCGTGATTGAAAGAAGTAGCAGCGCTGGTCGTTCTTCGTTCAGCCGTCAATATACAGCACCGAGCCGTACTTATAATAATAATCGTTCATATAATAATAGTAGCCGTTCATCATCATCCGAAACCAGAAGTTACACAGCTCCTTCCCGTAGCAGTGGTTCTTCCATAGGTTCTTCAAGTGGTAGTTTTGGTGGTAGCCGGTCAAGTGGCGGTAGCGTTAGGTCAGGAGGTGGCGGAAGCCGTTCCGGTGGTGGCCGTAGATAGAAAGGATATCAGGTTGATTAAATAGAGAATAAGATGAAAAAGATATTGATCGTAATGTCGGCACTCGCTTTATATAGCAGTGCCGCTTTCTCACAAGGCGAGTTAGATGCTTTTAGATTTGTTCAGAATGATCTGAACGGAACAGCGCGTTATTTGAGTATGGGTGGTGCGTTTGGTGCTTTGGGCGGAGATATTTCGGCAATGCATAGCAACCCGGCTGGATTGGCAATTTATCGTAGTTCCGAAATTGTTACAACGTTAAGTTTGTCCAGTGTTTCTGCCAAATCTGATTGGCTGGGTAATAAAGTTGATAATAGCCGTACGAGAGTAAATTTTGACAATATAGCTTATGTGGGTTATTTCCCGACCTCCAATGATGCAGGTCTGGTGAGCTGGAATGTTGGTTTCTCTTACAATAGGGCAAAAAACTATAGCCGTAATTATACTATGAGTACCGGCGGCGGACTGAACACATCCCTGTCCGATTATATTGCCGAGTTGTCAACGCGTTTAGCTCATCGCTCTCCTGGTTTTATTGCAAACGACCTGAAAGACGGAAAAGGGCTTGACCCGTATGCTAACGATCTGCCGTGGATGTCTGTTCTTGGCTATAATGCCGGTTTTATGAATCCTATCGGAGGTGATAGGAGTAGAGAGTTTTCCAGCTCTTATATAAATTCGGGAACAGGAGAATGGCTGAAGCAGACGGGAGCCGATTTGAACGTGACGGAGAGAGGTGCAATTGATCAGTATAATATAGCTTTCGGATTAAATTTTTCTGATGTTTTTTTGTTGGGAGGTACGTTGGCTATTACGGATTTGAATTATGATTATTCTTCCTGGTATAATGAAGTATTTACGGATGACAGTAATCTGAAACTGGAAAATTCCCTTAGCACGGATGGTACAGGTTATTCTTTTAATATAGGAGCCATTGTTCGTCCGTCAGACTATTTCCGGTTAGGCGTTGCATATAATTCTCCTGTCTGGTATAAGATGACAGATTATTTTTACGCAAAAGGTTCTTCGCGTGTGATGGGGGGCGATCAGTGGGCTACTACCCCTGATGGTGCATATTCGAATTACCAGTACCGTTCTCCTGATAAATGGTTGTTCAGTGCTGCTGCAATTATCGGAAAGTATGGGTTAATCAGTGTTGATTATGAGCTAACCAATTACAAGAACATGAAAATGTATTTTGAAAACGGTAATGAAAACCTGGAAACAAATACGTATATAAAAGAAGATTTTGGTATTGGAAATACTTTACGTGTAGGCGCGGAAGCCAGAATAACACCTCAGTTTTCGGTACGCGCGGGTTATGCTTGGAGCGGTAGTCCGGTAAAAGCTGATTTGAGAGACCAGAAAATTGAGACAGTTACTGTAGGTACTATTCCTAACTATACGATAGACCGGGGTGTGAACAATTATACAATAGGCCTTGGTTATCGTTTTACACCTAACTTCTATGCCGATTTGGCGTATGTGTATACAGTACATAAAGAAGATGCTTATAATTTCTCTAATTTATATCCAATGGAAGATGGTGATATTGAAATCCTTAATCAGGGAGCAACTTTGAAAACAAATACGACGCGTGTGGCTTTGACATTGGGCTATAAGTTCTAAAAAGCCATAGTTAGTTCAGAAATGTCCCCTATTTGTACGTGAAAAGTACAGGTAGGGGACATTCTTTTTATAAAAAGAAATGAAAAACTTGCCTAATTAAAATAGTTTTTGTTCTTTTGCTTCCATAATAAACATTGTATAACATTAAAACTTCACAGCCTATAGCATAAACGTTACTCAAGGAAACTTAAAATAAGAAAAGTAATGAGTACATTAAAAATGATGACCGACGAAGATCTGGTTGTCCTTTATGCGCAAGGTGATAATGCTGCATTCGATGTTTTGTTAAGTCGTTATAAAAGCAGCATCCATTCCTATATTTACTTTATAGTACGCAATAGAGATCTTACGGAAGATATTTTCCAGGAGACCTTTGTAAAAGTTATTATGACTATTAAGCAAGGCCGGTATACAGAGAACGGGAAGTTTAAAGCATGGATAACGCGTATTGCCCATAATCTGATTATTGACTATTTCCGTCAGGAACGTAGCGAAAATACAGTCTCCAATGATGAGGTTGAAGTAGACCTTTTTAATAATATAAAACTTTGCGACGGAACAATCGAAGATAATATTGTACGTCGTCAGGTTCTTTCGGATGTGAAAAAATTGGTTAGGCATTTGCCTGATAGTCAGCGTGAAGTGTTGGAAATGAGGTACTATCAGGATCTCAGCTTTAAAGAAATTGCTGATATAACCGGTGTAAGTATCAATACGGCTTTAGGACGTATGAGATATGCTATCCTGAATATGCGCCGTATGGCGGATGAAAACAGCATAGAATTATCTTTGGTATAATTTGATAAAATAATATCATTTCGTGCAATAAGTGGAACAAGGTAACGTTTTAATATCAAAAGAAAAAACAGTTGCCTATGAAAAGACTTTCTACTCAATGTATGAATGAAGCGGACAATAAAGCCAAAAAGAACCCTGATGACAAGAACAGCATGCCTCGCAAGCAAACGCTGGATTTCCTTAGTCAGTTTGCAAGGGTTTATCATGCAGAACCTCTGTTGAGAGCAGACCTCTGCGGTTTAGTAATGAATTAAAGAATTAGAGAAAGAGAACATTTATTATGTAAGTGTTCTCTTTCTTTTTATGTACCTTTGCAAAAAACAAAAGAGTATTTATGAAACATTTAATAGCACCCTCTTTATTGTCTGCGGACTTTATGCATTTGCAGGAAGAGGTAGAAATGATAAATAATAGTGATGCAGACTGGTTACACTTGGATATTATGGATGGCGTATTTGTTCCGAATATCTCTTTTGGCTTTCCTGTGCTTGAGGCATTGAAGCCTATCTGTAAGAAACCAATGGATGTTCACCTGATGATAGTTGAGCCTCAGAAGTTCGTCAGGGAAATTGCAGCTATAGGTGCGTATATGATGAATGTACATTATGAAGCAAGTACGCATTTGCACCGTACGGTGGCAGCAATTAAGGAAACGGGAATGAAAGCGGCAGTTACTCTAAACCCGCATACTCCGGTTTGTCTATTGGAAGACATTATCCAGGATGTGGATATGGTATTGCTTATGTCTGTTAATCCGGGTTTCGGAGGACAGCGTTTCATTGAACATACAGTGGAAAAAACGGTCCGTTTGAAAGAAATGATAACCCGTAAAGGTTTGAATACTTTAATCGAAATAGATGGAGGCGTTAATATGGAAACCGGAAAACGACTGTTAGATGCAGGTGCAGATGTCTTAGTGGCAGGTAGTTTTGTTTTTAAATCTCCTGATCCGTTACAGACGATACGGGATTTGAAAGAATTATAATAAAATACATAAAATACCAAACCTTGACATAAATGATTGAAGAAATTCAAAAGCGGCCTTTTGTGAGGCCGCTTTTCTTATGGATAGCCGGAATCTTGTTACAGTTAATATTTCCTGACTGCAATCTTTCTGTTTTGCTTTTGTTTTCTTCCGGTACATTCTTGTTATTGGCATTCTGTTTCGAAGCGAACGGCAATAGATGTTGTTATAATTACCGCTGGACATGGGGATTTGTTTTTTCTTGTCTGCTAATAACGTCATCCATGTTTGTTACTGCAGGAGTTGAGCGGCAAGATAATCATGTTAGCCCTGCTGTAATACAGCAATTTGCTATGAAAGAACAATCAAAATTGGCCGACTCTTTTGATTGTTTACACTTGACAGATGAAGAAAAATCGGTTTTAGCTACAATAACATTAGGATACCGGCAAGCTATGAACCCGGAGGTGAAAAGAAATTTTTCGACAGCCGGTGTGGCACATATTTTGGCTGTAAGCGGTTTTCATGTAGCTATCGTTTGTGGTTTTCTTTCCATTGCTTTGGGATTTCTTCCAAAGAACAGAGCCGGACGATGGACTAAGTATATTTTAGTAGTGGTTCTTTTATGGAGTTTTGTTTGTGTCACAGGTATGGCCGCTTCAACTGTCAGGGCTGGTTGTATGTTGTCTTTTTACCTGACAGGAAAAGTTTTGCGGCGTACAACAGATAGCTATAATACTTTGGCTGCCGCGGCTTTTTGTATGTTGGTGTACGATCCGTTTTATTTGTTTGATATAGGTTTCCAGTTGAGTTATATAGCAGTATTCTTTATCCTGTATTTACAACCGTCATTAAGGAATTTTATTTATGTAAGAAATCCTTTGTTGTCGATTCCCTGGAATTGGATTACAATAACAATTGCGGCGCAGGTTGGCACGGCGTTACTTTGTTTATTTTATTTCGGACGGTCATCATCCGTGTTTTTATTCACGAACTTGCCTTTAACCTTTATTGCAACAATGCTTATTCCGATGGCATTTTTATGGCTTATGTTGCCTCAATGGTTTCCTGGTCTTGACTGGTTGCAGCGGGGCGTGGAGATTTTAACGCAATGGATGGTGAAAATTGTGGATGCTTTCAGTCACATTCCAGGAGCTATGTTTATTATTCAACTTGATTTTGTAAGTTTGATAGTTTGCTATGCTATTCTTTTGTCATCGTTGTTATATTTACGTTTGCATCGTCCGGTATGGCTACTTTTATCATTGTCTTTATTGTTAATTATAATGTTTGCTGAAGTTATTAAAAGGTATTATGTATCCTGAAACATAAAAAAGTCGTACCTTTGGCTTTGAAAATTTAGAAAGATTATATGATTACAAAAATCATTCACGAAGAAAAGATTCAGAAAGCCAAAAAGTACGTAGAAAAAGGCGAAAGTTTTGTTATAGTAACACATGTATCACCGGATGGTGACGCGCTAGGTTCATCTTTAGGTTTATATCATTTTCTGACTGCTTACGGTAAAGATAATGTTTCGGTGGTTGTGCCAAATGGATTTCCTTCATTTTATAATTGGATGCCGGGACGTAAAGATATAGTGATCCATGAGAAATATCCGGATTTTGCCGAACAATTAATACGTGAAGCGGATGTAATCTTCTGTTTGGATTTTAATGAACCGAAGCGTATAGAAAAGCTGGCTCCGGTTGTTATAGCTGCCGAAGGACGTAAGGTAATGATAGATCATCATTTGAACCCGGCCGATTTTTGTCGTGTAATAATGTCTTATCCCGAAATGTCTTCTACCAGCGAAATGGTATTCCGTTTTATTTGTCGTATGGGCATGTTTGACCTGCTGGATAAAAATGCTGCCGAATGTATTTATACGGGAATGATGACAGATACCGGCTCTTTTACATACAATTCAAATAAACCTGAAATTTATACGATTATCAGCGAACTAATAAAGAAAGGCATAGATAAGGATCTGATATACCGTCAGGTGAATCAAGTCTATTCGGAATCCCGCTTACGTTTGATGGGGTATGTCTTGTATGAAAAGATGAAAATATACCCTGGATGTCATACAGCACTGATTACATTGTCTGATGAAGAATTGAAGCGTTTCCATTATGCAACCGGAGATACGGAAGGTTTTGTAAATCTTCCACTCAGTATAGAAGGTATATGTTTCAGTGTATTCATTCGCGAAGATTCGGATTATATGAAAATATCTTTACGCTCTGTTGGCGATTTTCCTTGTAATCAGTTTGCCTCTAAATATTTCAGTGGAGGAGGACATAAAAATGCTTCCGGTGGCGAATATTATGGAACATTATCGGATGCCGTTGCCGTTTTCGAAAAAGGATTAGAGGAATTTAATCCTAATAAAATGGAAGATTTGAGTAAAAATGCGTAAGATGTGATGGAGATTATTTACATTTGCCAGTCATTATATTTAAAGAGTTACAGATGAAAAAAGGTTTTAATTTCTTGTTGATTGTGTGTGCTGCGCTGGTGGCTATATCATGTAGTAAAACGAAAACGTATACGGATATGCTGAAAGCAGAAAAGAAAGCTATAAACCGCCTGATTGATGAAGAGGGAATTGAAGTATTGGATGATTATCCTGAAGACGGTGTTTTTAAACCCAATCAATTTGTGAAGCTGGATAATGATGTTTATCTGAATGTGATTGATTCAGGTAATGGCCAACGGGCGGTACTTGGACAGACACAGGTGTTGTGCCGTTTTATTGCAAAACCATTGCTGGGTGATACCTCATCTTTTAATACTTTGTCGGAAAGCAACACTTTTCCTGTAGAGTTTACTTATGGGATTAATCAGCCAAAAACTTCTTATTATGCAGATTTTGTAGGGGAAGGACTAGCCAGCGGCCTGGCCTATGTAGGTGACAGTTCGTATGTGAAATTGATAGTTCCGTTTAAAAGATTTACTCAGCAGACCTATTTTAACACGAATGGTATTCCTGTCTATTTTAAGAAGGTAAGGTATATATTTGAAAAATAATCTGACTTATGACTCTAATTAAATCTATTTCCGGTATTCGCGGTACAATTGGTGGTAGTCCGGATGACGGGTTAAATCCGTTGGCTATCGTGAAGTTTGTGGCAGCTTATGCTACATTTATAAAGAAAAGCACAAAAGTAAAGACAAACAAAATTGTTGTAGGACGTGATGCCCGTATTTCCGGTCCGATGGTAAAACAGGTGGTATTGGGTACACTTACAGGTATGGGATTTGATGTTGTGGATATTGATCTTGCAACTACGCCTACTACCGAAATAGCCGTTACTATGGAACAGGCTTGTGGTGGAATTATTTTAACGGCGAGCCATAATCCGAAACAGTGGAATGCTTTGAAGTTATTAAATGAACGGGGCGAATTTCTGAATGCTGCAGAAGGTAATGAAGTATTGGAAATTGCAGCAGCAGAAAATTTTGAGTTTGCCGATGTTGACCATCTGGGTAAGGTAACTGCAGATAATACCTACAAACAAAAACATATCGAAAGTGTTCTGAAGTTGGATTTGGTGGATGTAGAGGCTATTAAGGCTGCCAACTTCCGTGTTGCTATCGATTGCGTAAATTCGGTAGGTGGTGTTGTGCTTCCTGATTTGCTTTATGCGTTAGGTGTAAAAGAAATCTTTAAGTTGCATTGTGCTCCCCATGGTAATTTCTCTCATAATCCGGAACCATTACCTGAAAATCTGACAGAGATTTCGGATTTGATGAAACATGCAAAGGCTGATGTAGGCTTTGTTGTTGATCCGGATGTAGACCGTTTAGCTATTGTTTGTGAAAATGGCGAAATGTTTAACGAAGAATATACGCTGGTAGCCATTGCCGATTATGTTCTGAGTCATACGCCGGGTAGTACGGTTAGCAATCTTAGTTCTAGCCGTGCCTTACGTGATGTAACCTGTAATCATGGTTGCGAATATAATGCGGCTGCAGTAGGAGAGGTGAATGTTGTAACAAAGATGAAGGCAACCGATGCTATAATAGGTGGCGAAGGAAATGGCGGTGTTATTTATCCGGCAAGTCATTATGGTCGCGATGCATTGGTTGGCATAGCTTTGTTCTTGTCTCATTTGGCAAAAAAGAAGATGAAGACCAGCGAACTGCGTGCAACTTATCCTCCGTACTTTATTTCAAAGCAAAAGATTCAACTTACCCCGGAGATTGATGTGGATGCAATCCTTGTAAAGGTAAAAGAAAAATTTGCCCAGTATGATATTACCGATATTGATGGTGTAAAGATTGACTTCCCTGATAAATGGGTGCATCTTCGTAAGAGTAATACCGAACCTATTATTCGTATCTATTCCGAAGCCCATACAATGAAAGAAGCCGAAGAATTAGGCGGAGAATTGATTCAGATTATCAATGATATGTGTAAGTAGGAAATATAAGAAATAATAATGACTAGTCCTAAATAACCGTTACAGTTATTGGACAAAACTAACACATTTATCACAGTTCAGCAAGGCTAGCCTTGCTGAACTGTTTGTTTTTGTAACTTTTAATTTTAATCTGCCTCTGATGGTGCATATACTCCGGTGTTTTGTATCCGCACGAGTAATGTGGTCTGAGATTATTATATTTATAAACAGCATCCTTTACCAGACGCTTCATCTGCGTCAATGGAAGATTAAGGTCTTCAAGCAGAAACTCATGTTTGAGTATCCCGTTTATCCTTTCTGCTATGGCATTTGCATAAGGATCATAGGATTCAGTCATGCTCGGTATGATATGATACCGTTTCAATAATCTCTGATATGCATCGGAGCAGTATTGTATACCACGATCTGAGTGATGTATTAAGGGTTCCTCCTTCACGGTTTTTCCGCGTAAACAGGCAATTTGTTATTTCCCGCATGGCTGTAAAAGATATAGACCTATGGTTTAACAGCCGTTTGTCTGTCAATCTGAAAGTGCCTGCTCCCGAAAAGATACTGGTAAGCAAAGCCCGCGTTTCGGAGTTTAAGGAATGGTTTACTTCCTGATATTATATTTTTTTCTTGAGTGTAAAGAAAAATGTGACACCTTTTCCCAGGCTGCTTTTGGCCGAGATTTGCCCTTTATGGAAGTTGACGCCATTCTTTACAATGGATAAACCTAGTCCGGTTCCGCCTACTTTACGGCTTCGCCCTTTGTCTACCCGGTAAAAACGTTCGAAAATACGGTTGATATGTTCTTCAGCTATGCCGGTGCCATTGTCGGAGAAACTGAAGTAATAATACTTAGGATCTTCCTTATAGCAGTTTACTGTAATATGAACTTCTTCACCGGCATAAGCAATTGCATTATCGTACAGATTGCGGAATATGGAATAAAGTAGTGAATAGTTGCCGTATATGGTTGGATTATCCGGTAAGATGGCTTCGGCTGTAATTTTCTTTTCTTCCATTTCTTTGGAGCATTCTTTCTGTATTTCCGCTATTAATTTGGGTATATTTACTTCCGATAAGTCAAACATACCTGCAGCTTCATCCAAACGGTTTAATACGGATATATCGCGGAGTAATCCGGTTAGCCGGGTACTTTGTGAATAACAACGTTCCAAAAAGAATTGGCGTTTGTCGGGCATTAAATCCGGATTGCTTATAATAGTTTCCAAATATCCTTGAATGCTGCTGACCGGTGTTTTCAGTTCGTGCGCTACGTTTTGTGTTAGCTGGCGTTTCATACGGCTTTCTTCTTCCTGTCGCGAAATATCGTTAACAGATAATTCGTAACTGTTATCGAGGAACAGGATGCATTCAATTAGAAATATTTTTCCGTTTTTGTCGACGGTAACAGATTGGCGGAGTACTTTATTTTTTCGGTTTTGCAGGTTGATTGTCTTGGTAAGGAAAGTGCGGATTGGCTCCATTTCCGGAATATCCAGGACATCTTCTGCCTGGTGTATCTGTGTATCGGATATGATGTTCAGGAATTGGATAAAAAGGATATTGGACAGTATTTCCTTCCCATCGGCAGTGAACATGGCAAAACCTTCCTTAGAATATTGGAAATGCTTGATAATCTTATTCCGTTCCATTGAAAGCTCGTCTTTGGTCTTCTGCTGGCGATGATAAAGTGTAACGATGTTTTGTGAAATGTCACCTAATTCGTCATTCGGAAAAGTATAGTCTGTTTCGGGTATCTGCCCTTTTTGGATGTTTAAAGCAAAGTCGCGTAGTTTTGAGATAGTCCGGCCAATATTGAATGTGAAACGTGAAAGGACAAAGAAGAAGATCAATATCATTAAGACTGCAAAGTAGATAAAGTCTTTATTGATGGAAAGGATTCCTTTTACGTATGGATCGTAAGGCAGGGCGGTACGGAAAATATATCCGCCTATATTGTTGGCCGAATAGAAATAACGTTTACCGGTTGAACGCGACGAGCGGATGGCGAATCCTTCGTTGTATAAACGGGCTTTGCGTACTTCGCTGCGATCGTTATGGTTGCTGAATTCTTCTGTTCCGCTGTTGTCAAACAGTACTTTGCCGGAAGGGTCGATAACGGTTACCCGGAGCTCTTTATGGGGAATATCTTCAATGAATTGTCTGACAGCAAGATTGATATTGTCGGTTTGCTGGTTTTTGCGGAATAATTGGTAGTTGTAATTGCTTAACACATTATTCAGCTTCTCCTGTGCAAATTCACGTTCCCGCTGATATTGGAACAATAGGAAGCAAACAGAGAACCCCAGGAACATAAAGAAAATAGACCAGAACAGCCGTTGGCTAAATGGGACCCGGTTTCTTTTTTCTTCTTCAATCTTGACCATATTTGCCTTCTGTTAAAATTCGAAACAGTAACCGAAACCTAAGCGGGTTACGATATTCTTTCCATATATGCCTATCTTCTTTCGCAGACGCGTAATGTTAACGTCTATAGTACGGTCTAACACATACACTTCGTCTTTCCAGATACGCGACAGAATTTCTTCTCTTGAAAAGACATTCCCTTTATTTTCTAACAGTAGCTTTAGTATCTCGAATTCTTTTTTGGTAAGAGCTACTTCTACGCCATCCACGGTAGCTTTAATGCGTTTGGTGTCCATAACCAATGTTTCGTAAACCAAAAGGTCGCTTTCTTTGGTTTGCTCTTTATTTGCTGTCCGCCTTAATACGGCTTTGACACGTGCTGTAACCTGGCGGATAGAGAATGGTTTGGATATGTAATCGTCGGCTCCCAGGTTAAATCCGGTAAGCATGTCGTTTTCCGTATCTTTGGCAGTTAGGAAGATAATGGGAATGTTTGCTGTGCTTTCATTTTTACGTAATATGCTTGCCAGTTTGAAGCCGGATATTTCTCCCATCATTACATCAAGCAGTAGTAACTGGTAAACGGATAAATCCATCTTTAAAGCCTCTTCGGCACTGAAAGCAGTATCTACTTCATAACCTTCTGTTTCAAGATTAAACTTGAGGATTTCACATAAATCTTCTTCATCATCTACTACAAGGATCCGGGTTGTTGCCATACTCTTTATTCTTTTTACAAATATAATTCTTTTTGACAAAGGACGATGTTTCTTATTTCGGCTAAGTGAAATATATATTACATTTACGTGAAGATAGACATTGTTTTCAAAGTCTGTTTTCACAAATGATTGAAATAATAGTTGATTACTGTAAACAGCGTAAGTGGCGCAAAAATACGGAATATTATCAGTTTTCTAATGAAAAAAATAGCCATTTAGAAGTTACTATGAAGCTCTTGTCATTTTATTACTTTAAAGCCAAGTTTCTTAACCTCGTAAACTAAATTCCCAACCTCAAACATTATAATATCTTTTCCTTTATACTACCTATATCTTTGCTCCTGTAAGCTTACAGAGATAGTTAATATAGGCGGATTCCGAAAAGCCTTTGAGAGAGTAGGAAAATTAGTATTTAATATTATGGCAGCAGAAGAAAAAATTCCAATAGGTGGCGTTTTAGTTACGCCTGGAAAATGTCCGAAATTCACAATGGATGGTAGAAATTATCACTTTACACTACATCAAGAGAAAAAACATGTTACATTGGAGAAGCCTGATGGAAAAGATGAAGCTCATTATTTTTTTCGTACAGACCCGTCTACAAGTGGACCAGGATATGTAGTAACAGGTTATAAAGAACCTGGAAATCATGATCTTGATGAACTTAAAAATGTAAGCAAATATGTTAAGGAGAATTATACAGAAATCTTAAAAAAAGCGTTCCGTGGTAAAAAATAAATGAGACAATCGCCTAGAATATTACTGCTCTAGGCGATTGTTTTATGATGTCTTGTTCAATATCGCAGGGTCATCTGATCTTTTTTTCAAAAAATCATTGTTAATTATGTAAGGAACAGTTTACTGAATTCTTTTTCGAAGTTCGGTGTGAAAACCTGTTTTCCTAAATTGGCTTTTATCTCTTCCAACGGCCAAAAACGGCCGCCGTCTAATTCTTCCTTATCAGGAGTAATTATTCCGTTGTATGTTGTGCGGAAGGTATTCACCAGTTCTTTTTCTATTGCAGATTCGAATACATAGCTGGTAATGAATTCCGGAGTGAACTCTGTTATGCCTAATTCTTCACGCACTTCACGGCGCAAGGCTTCTTCAACCGTTTCTCCGTAATCGATATGCCCGCCCACTGCAGTGTCCCATTTGCCCGGCTGGATATCTTTTGTCATGGAGCGTTTCTGCAAGTATAAATCTCCATTGTCGTTAAATATATGGAGGTGGATGACCGGATGTAATTGTTTGCTTCCGCTGTGGCACTCCTGCCGGGTTGCTTTTCCTATTGTTTCACCTGTTTCGTTTACAAGTGGGAACCATTCTGTTTTCATTCCTGTATAATTTGTGATACAAAAGTTGTTATTTTCCAAGCCCCTTTATAACTTCTGCCAATTCTTCATCCGATAATCCTTCACCATATGTTGTGTAATCCAGACGGAAGGTGCAGCCGTTCTTATATTCTGAACAACCATAGGCCGTTTTTCCACGTAGGATGGAGCCTTTTTTGCAGATGGGGCAGACGGGTTTCTTTGTACGGGGTTTCCGGGGTTTCCTTTCTTTGCCCTTTTCTTTTTTTTCTTCTTCTTCAACCGGTACTTGCTCGATAGTGATAGTACGGTTGCTTTGATCGGAGAGGACGTTGTTGACAATTTGTCCGACAAGCTGCTTTAGTTCTTCCAGAAAAGTGCGCGCTTCGTAGGTGCCTTTTTCAATCAGGCGAAGTTTCTTTTCCCAAAGCCCGGTAAGCTCGGCACTTTTCAGAAGTTCTTCGTTTATGGTGCCTATCAGTTCTACACCCGTTGCCGTAGGAAATAAGTTCTTCCGTTCTTTTCGTATATAATTGCGTTTGAACAGCGTCTCAATAATAGCCGCACGGGTAGAAGGACGGCCAATGCCGTTTTCTTTCAGGGCATCGCGCAATTCATCGTTATCTACCAGTTTACCTGCTGTTTCCATAGCACGTAGCAGGGTTGCTTCCGTATATGGTTTGGGTGGCTGTGTCCATTTCTCTCCTAAAGTTGGCTTATGAGGGCCGCTTTCGCCAACTTTAAATTCGGGAAGTACGCCTTCTTCTTCTGACGGTTCTGCATCCGGGTCTTTTTGCTCGGCACCGAATACTACGCGCCATCCGGGTTTCAGTATTTGCTTTCCGGTTACCTTGAACTCTACTTTTCCTACTTTTCCTAATACGGTAGTTGTTGAGATGTCACAATCCGGATAAAAAGCGGCAATAAAACGGCGTACTACCAAATCGTATACTTTTCGTTCATTATCTGTCAGGTTTCTTGCCTGTACGCCTGTCGGGATTATGGCATGGTGGTCGGTAACTTTGGTATTGTCGAATACTTTCTTACTTTTCGGAATCTTGGCTGAGAGCACAGGGGCTGTCAGTTCTGCATAATCGGCCAGTCCTTTAAGCGTATTGGGCACTTTGGGATAGATGTCTTCACTCAGGAAAGTTGTATCTACACGGGGATAGGTGGTTATTTTCTTTTCGTATAATGATTGTATCAGCTTTAATGTCTCGTCGGCCGTAAAAGCAAATTTCTTGTTGCATTCTACCTGCAAAGATGTTAGGTCGAATAACCGGGGAGCATATTCTTTTCCTTTCTTTTCGGATACATTTGTGACGGTAAAGTCTTCTTGTTGTACAATCTCGAGGAATGCTTCTCCTTCTTCTTTCTTTGTAAATTTTCCTTTAGTTGCAGAAAAGGTGGTATTCCGGTAAACGGTCTTCAGCTCCCAATAGGGTTCCGGTTTGAAGTTCTCTATTTCTGCCTGCCGGTTGACTATGAGTGCCAGTGTGGGTGTTTGTACGCGCCCGATGGAGAGTACCTGTTTGTTCTGGCCGTAACGCAACGTGTATAAACGGGTGGCATTCATGCCTAGCAGCCAGTCTCCTATAGCCCGGGATAATCCGGCTTCGTATAGTTTGTTGAAATCTGTTTGTTCCTTTAATTCCCGGAAACCTTCACGAATGGCTTCTTCTGTCAATGATGAAATCCACAAACGGTAAACCGGGCATTTGCAGCCGGCTTTTTGCATTACCCAACGCTGGATAAGTTCCCCTTCTTGTCCGGCATCACCACAGTTTATTACCATTTCGGCATTTTGCATCAGGCCTTCTATTGTCTTGAATTGTTGTTCATAAGTAGGATTATTTATCAGCTTGATGCCAAAACGGGGAGGTATCATCGGGAGGGAACCGAGGCTCCACCGTTTCCAGTTGTCAGTGTATTCGTGCGGTTCCTTAAGGGTACATAAATGGCCGAATGTCCAGGTTACCTGATAACCGTTACCTTCGATATACCCGTTCATTCGTTGGGTTGCACCGAGGACTTCGGCAATTTCGCGAGCCACACTGGGCTTTTCGGCAATACATACTTTCATCAGCTCCGTTCCTTTTCTGAATTGTGAGGCAAAGGTATATCATCCCGATCATTTTTTCAAATCATCGGGAAGATTTACAAAAAACATCGGGATGATTTTAATTGCCTTCTTTTGGTCTTTCTCATAATTTGGTTTAGTTTTGTATGATGTAAAATATATATCATGAACAACAAACTAATGGTATTGGTTGCTGCATCCGCTTTTTCCTTGTCGGCAGTAGCTTCAAATTATACAAATATCGTACTTATAAACCTGGATGATGCAGGCTATGGAGATTTCTCTTTCAATGGTGCTTATGGCTATAGTACTCCTAATATAGACCGGATGGCCGTCCAGGGGATTCGTTTCACACACTTTTTGGCAGGCCAACCTATCAGCGGTGCTTCGAGAGCCGGTTTGATGACAGGATGTTATCCTAACCGTATAGGTTTTGCCGGTGCTCCCGGTCCGGATTCCAATTATGGTATTCATCAGGACGAGATGACAATGGGAGAGTTGCTGAAACAAAAAGGATATAGCACGGCTGTATTTGGCAAATGGCATTTGGGAAGCCAGGAACAATTTCTCCCTTTGCAAAATGGCTTTGACGAATACTACGGGCTCCCGTATTCTAACGATATGTGGCCATTCCACCCGCAACAAGGCGAGATATTCAATTTCCCCGATTTACCTACATACGATGGAAATAAAGTGATAGGGTATAATACTGACCAAAGCCGGTTTACCACCGATTATACCACCCGGTCGGTTAACTTTATAAAGAAGAATAAAAACAAGCCTTTCTTTTTGTACCTGGCACATTCCATGCCTCATGTCCCTTTGGCAGTATCGGATAAATTCAAAGGTAAAAGCCAACAGGGATTGTATGGGGATGTGATGATGGAGATAGATTGGAGTGTGGGAGAGGTGATGAAGACATATAATGATCCTGAATACGCAGATATAATTAAAGAAATGAAGCGGGAACTTCTTGAATTGCGCAAACAATATAAAGATACGGATCAGGAAACCCCACGGATGCAGGAAATTATAAATACCTGTTATTGGTAAATGTGATGTTGACAATTATTAAATCATATACTCATGAATAAATTATTTTTTTCTTTAGTAACAGTACTTCTTTGTATGAATCAGGCATTTGCTCAGTCGGATGCATTTTATTTTGTTCAGATGTCAGACCCGCAGTTCGGGATGTTGGATGGTAATAAATCTTTCACAAAAGAAACGAAGTTGATGGAACAGGCTGTGGAGGCTGTAAACAAGTTGAATCCGGAATTTATCGTTTTTACAGGTGACTTGGTGAATGTCTGGAATGATAAAAAACAGATTTCCGAATTCCGGCGAATCTTGGGGCAGATAAAAAAAGAAATTCCGGTGTATGTATTGCCTGGCAATCACGATTTTGATGTAAATGTTTCAGACGAAGCTTTTCAGGCTTATCTGGATGAATATGGCTATGACAGTTTTAATTTCCAGGTTAAGAACACTTGCTTTATCGGCTTGAATAGCCCGGTTATCTTCGCCGACAAGAAAGATGAAGAACAATCGCAGCTGGTGTGGATGGAAAGAATCCTGAAAAACTCACAGAAGTGTAACCATCGTATCCTTTTCAGCCACTATTCTTTTTTTGTGGAAACACCGGATGAGGCAGACCAATATTTCAATATTCCATTGACGAAGCGCGGAAATTATATTGATATGTTTAACAAATACAATGTCGATGCTATGTTTTCAGGACATTTGCATCGGAATGCCAAAGGTTCTGCAGGTAATTTTAAGATGATAACTTCAAGTGCATTGTGCTATCCGTTAGGTGAAGACAAAGTTGGTTTCCGTATTGTAAAGGTTTATCCGGACCGTATCGAGTCGGATTACTATGATTTGGATAATATTCCTGTAAAAGTAAATTTATAGTAATTGCATAAAAATATGAAGGAAACTATTTACGGTATTTTGTTCCTGCTCTGTGGGTTTAGAAAATTTGTTTATTCTTAACCTGAAAAACCGTGCCAATCTTATTTAGCGTTTGTTATAATATTGTAAAGACTTCAGTCTGATAGAACGATTTAAATAAGTTTGGTATGGTACGTAAATTATTAATTCGAGATTTAACTCTTCGTGATGGTCAGCAGTCTGCATTTGCTACAAGAATGTCACAGAAGCAAATAGACCGCGTTCTTCCTTATTATAAAGATGCTGGTTTTTATGCCATGGAAGTATGGGGTGGGGCAGTGCCCGATTCCGTAATGCGTTACTTAAATGAAAATCCGTGGGAACGTTTGGAAAAAATAAAAGCGATAATAGGAGACGCATCCAATCTTACTGCCCTTTCCCGTGGTCGCAACCTCTTCGGTTATAATCCGTATACGGATGAGATTATAGATGGCTTTTGCCGGAATGCCATTCAGTCGGGTATAAGTGTTATGCGTATTTTTGATGCTTTGAATGATGTGGACAATATTAAATCTACTATTCGTTACGTTAAAAAGTATGGTGGAAAAGCGGATTGCGCCGTTTGTTATACGATAGATCCCCACCATTCGGCAGTAGAACGTATTAAGGCAGCTTTGCATGGACATCCTCTGCATAAACCAATCTTTACAGATGAGTATTTTCTGAATAAAGCTCTTTTAATGGAATCGCTGGGGGCTGATATGATAACTCTGAAAGATATGAGTGGCTTGATTCCTCCGGGACGTACGGCAGAACTGATACGGCTTTTAAAAAAGAACCTGAAAGTCCCTGTGGATTTTCATACACATTGTACGCCCGGTTATGGTTTGGCATCCGTATTGATGGCAATAGTGAATGGTGCTGATATTGTTGATACAAATATATGGAATTTTGCAGGTGGCCCGGCCGCACCGGCAGTTGAATTGGTTTATATTTTTTGTAGGAAGATGGGAATAGAGCTCGATTTGAATATGGAAGCTGTTGCCAGGATTAATGCGGAATTGCTTGAAATACGTAAAGAATTATCTGCGTTTGATACGGCAAAGAAGCTACCGAAGCACTTTGATCCGCTGGAAGATAAAATTCCTGCCGAAATAAATCGTTTCTTTAATGATGCTATTGAGGCTGCGCGTAAAGATAAAGAAGATGATCTGCTGCTTTATTGCCATGCAATAGAAGAATATTTTGATTTCCCAGAGCCAAATGACTTGGTGAAGAAAGCTCAGATCCCCGGAGGAATGTACACGAATATGGTTGCCCAGTTGAAGCAATTGGGACAGTCTGATTTATTGGAAAAGGCAATGTCATTGATCCCTCAGGTCAGAATGGATGCAGGATTGCCTCCGCTGGTTACTCCTACAAGCCAGATTATCGGTGCTCAAGCTGTGTCTTGTGCTTTGGATGAAGAAAACGGGCGTCCGATGTATAGTAATCCTTCCAATCAGTTTATTGCATTGGTTAAAGGTGAATATGGTAAGACGCCTATACCGGTTGATCCTGCTTTTCGTTTGAAAATTGCCGGTGTCCGTGATGAGATGCCTTATGATGGTTCATCTTATGTGATGCAGGAAAATCTTGTATTGGAAGAAAGTGGTGTATTGTTAGCTGAAAATGAAAAGGAAATCCTTTTGTTGGAATTATTCCCTACTGTTGCGCGTACGTTTTTGACAAAGCAAAAGATGAATAAATGATACGGGTTTAAAAGAGCTGACTTTTAATCGTAAAAGTCCCGTCTTAACATTTCAATTGAACTGACTTTTGAAATGTTAAGACGGGACTTCTATATTTAAAAGAATTATCTTTTTTATTACATAATTGAAACAGGTATCTTATCTATTCTTCTTTGATGACGTCCGCCTTCAAATGGTTCGTCAAAAAAAGAATTGACAATTTTAGCTGCTTCCTCATTGCCGACAAAACGGCCGGGCATAACTAATATGTTTGCATCGTTATGAGCTCGCGCAAGCCGGGCTATTTCTTTATTCCAACAGAGCGCTGCACGTATGTTTTGATGTTTGTTGAGAGTCATTGCAATGCCGTTTCCTGTACCACAAATAGCAATACCCGGATATACTTCTCCCTTTTCGACAGCTTTAGCCAGCTCATGGGCAAAATCGGGATAATCGCAGCTTTCGGTTGAATAAGTTCCGAAATCTTTGTAAAGTAATCCCTTATTATCGAACACTTGCTTTAGATACTCTTTTAATTCAAAACCAGCATGGTCGCACGCTAAACCTATCATTTTCATTATGCTAATAAATCTTTTACTTGCTTATATACGTTTTGTCCTGTGAAACCTAATTTTTCATCCAATACTTTATACGGTGCAGAGAATCCGAAAGATTCTAATCCCCAGACTTTACCGTTTGCGCCAACCAGGCTTTCCAGATTAACCGGCAAACCGGCAGTTAAGCCAAATACTTTGCTACCTGCAGGAATGATTGATTCCTGATATTCTTTACTTTGGTTGCGGAACAAACCTTCCGATGGAACAGATACGATACGAACCTTAATACCATCTTTACGAAGCAATTCTGCTCCTTCTACCAGTGTCGATACTTCCGAACCTGAAGCAACCAAAACTACGTCAGGATTTGCATCTTCATTTACAATGTAAGCTCCTTTTTCTGCCTGCAATGCTTCTTTGTAACGGTTGTCTTTGGCTGGCAGATCGTTTATATTCTGTCTGGAAAGGATTAATGCTGTAGGAGTATAAATATTTTCCATAGCCATCTTCCATGCAACAGTTGTTTCTACAACATCGGCTGGACGAAGTACTAAAACTGAATTATGTCCTTTATGATTTTTCAGTTTTTCCATCAGGCGGATCTGTGCCTCTTGTTCTACCGGTTCATGGGTAGGACCATCTTCACCAACACGGAATGCATCATGTGTCCAGATAAATTTGACAGGTTGTTCCATTAATGCAGCCATACGGATTGCTGGCTTCATATAATCTGAGAATACAAAGAATGTACCACATGCGGCAATGATACCACCATGTAAAGACATACCGATGCATACGCAGGCCATAGTTAATTCTGATACACCAGCCTGGAAGAAAGCACCACTGAAATCACCTTTTCTGAATGAATGTGTTTTCTTTAAGAAACCATCTGTCTTATCCGAATTTGAAAGGTCGGCAGAAGCAACTACCATATTTTCAACCTGGGTAGCCAATACGCCTAATACGGTTGCAGAGCCTCCGCGTGTAGCTTGATTCGGCTTTTGTTCTATAGCTGCCCAGTCTATTTCCGGAGCAGTACCGGAAAACCATTTTTTCATCTTGGCTGCTAATTCCGGATTCTGTTTAGCCCAAGCGTCACGAACCGCATAACGTTCGGCAACGATAGTTTCCAGTTCTTTGGCGCGTTTTGTATATAATTCGGCTACTTCAGGGAATATGGTGAATGGATTTTCCGGATCACCTCCTAATGCCTTGATTGTTTCCGTTATTGAAACACCAGCTGCCGATAGAGGTTGACCATGTGTGGATACTTTGTTTTCGTAGCTGCTATGATCTTCTCCTAAAGCACCTTTTCCCATAATTGTATTACCAATGATTAGGGTTGGTCTTTTGGATTCGGCTTTTGCTTCTGTTAAAGCCTGGCGTATTTGATTTGCGTCATTACCATTAATTGTAATGACTTTCCATCCCCAAGCTTCGTATTTCATGGTTACGTTTTCTGCTGTAACTTCTTCTACAGTGGTAGATAGCTGTACGTTGTTGGAGTCGTAAAACATGATCAGGTTGTCAAGACCCAGAGTTCCGGCAACGCGTCCGGCTCCTTGTGATATTTCTTCCTGAATACCTCCGTCAGAAATATAGGCATAAATAGTCTGGTTCATAACTTCTCCCAAACGCGCTTTCAGGAATTTTGCACCAATAGCTGCACCTACGGCATATGTATGTCCTTGTCCTAAAGGACCGGAAGTGTTTTCTATGCCATGCATTACGTCTACTTCGGGATGTCCCGGAGTGATACTGCCCCATTGGCGGAATTGTTTTAGTTCGTCCATTGTGTACTTGCCTGTAAGTGCCAGAACAGAGTAAAGCATAGGAGACATGTGCCCGGGATCAAGGAAAAAACGATCTCTGCCTTCCCATCTCGGATTTTTAGGATCGTACACTAAAAACTCTGAGAATAGTACGTTGATAAAATCAGCACCACCCATAGCACCGCCCGGGTGACCTGAATTTGCTTTTTCCACCATTGAAGCAGCTAAAACACGAATATTGTTTGCTGCTCTATTCAATATTTTAATATCATTCATTTTGGGAGAATTATTATTTTTTGTGCAAAGATAGTTAATCTCTTTGTATCAGTCATTATATCAGTGAAACAATTCGTCCGGGGAAAAGGTTTCTTTCATCCTGTTTTTTTGTAAATGGGCTGATAATAAACAAGGTCTTGAAGAAGAAAGTAGAACTTTCTGTGAAAGAAATAGGATAGTGTTTGTATGAACAAGGTCTTTTAAAAAACTTTTAAGAAGAAAAGGGGAGGCTTTGCAAAGTCTCCCCTTACTTTATTTAGCACAGTTTTCTGGAACCGTCACTAATCACAACATCATATACTTTCGGATTGCGTCCGAATTTTTCTTTATATGTTTTTGTTGCTTCTTCAATAAATGCATCATATTTGTCTTCTTTTACCAAGTTTATGGTACAGCCGCCAAATCCACCGCCCATGACACGTGAACCTGTTACGCCGCATTTCTTGGCAATATCATTCAGGAAGTCCAGTTCTTCACAGCTCACTTCATATAGTTTACTCATACCATGATGAGTTTCGTACATTTTTTTACCTACTGTTTCGTAATCGCCTATTTCCAAAGCATCGCAAACATCCAGTACACGTTGAATTTCTTCAATTACATATTCTGCACGCATGTAATCTTCGGCTGATATTTCATTTTTAACTTCTTTCAGCCAATCCATAGTTGCATCACGCAGAAACTCTACGTGTGGATGATTTTTTTGAATTGCTGCAACAGCTCTTTCACAAGATTCACGACGTTTATTGTATGCAGAAGAAGCCAATTCATGTTTAACTACTGAATCAAGCAGTACTAATTTATAACCTTCCGGGTTAAATGGGAAATATTGATATTCTAATGAACGGCAATCCAGACGGATAAGACTTCCGGCCTTACCGAATACGGAAGCAAATTGATCCATAATGCCACAATTAACACCACAATAGTTGTGTTCGGTAGCTTGTCCGATTTTTGCTAATTCGAATTTGTCCAGACCGCAGTTGAATATTTCATTTAAAGCAAATGCATAAGTGCTTTCTAATGCCGCAGAAGAAGACATTCCGGCTCCCAGAGGAACATCGCCGGCAAAAGCTGTATTGAATCCGCCGATTTTGCCGCCGCGTTTGATGATTTCACGACAAACGCCGAAGATATATCTTGCCCAGCTTGCACGAGGTGCGTCTTCTTCATTCAATCCGAATTCTACATAGTCTTTCAGGTCAATGGAATACGCGCGTACTTTATCTGTTCCGTTGGCTTTTATTTCGGCTACCATGCCCTTATCTACGGCTCCGGGGAATACAAAACCACCGTTGTAGTCGGTATGTTCACCTATCAGGTTAATACGCCCCGGTGAAGCGTATACAGATCCTGTTGTTCCGTCGAAATGTTTGATAAAACGGCTTCTTACAAATTCTATATCCATGATCTTAGTCTTTTAATGAGGTTAAAAACAATTTTATTTATAAATGAAAGAGATTAGTTAAGTTGTACGATCAGACAATCTTAACTAATCTCTTACCTTCGTCTATTTTGATTTTGAAGTATTATTCTACAGGAATATCTTTATTTACATTCTTGCTGCCAATCAATGCGTAGTAAAGAATATATGCAAGACCCAGGATGATTACCCAGAAGCTGGCAATGAAACCTGCTGCATCGGCTACTGCACCTTGAACCAATGGCAGAATACCACCGCCGCAAACCATTACCATAAAGATGCCCGAGGCAGCAGCTGTATATTTACCCAATCCTTCTACTGCCAGGTTGAAAATACCACCCCACATGATTGACGTACATAAACCGCAAAGAGCCATGAACATGATTCCGATAGGAACTTCTACCATTCCGAATGAAATATCAGACAAGAATACCGGCATACTAACTTTTGTGTCTTCTGGAGAGAAGATCGCAATCAAGATAAAGATAATACCTACGGTTGCAGCCGTTGTCAGCATGACTTTACTTGAAATCTTGGCTCCTAAAGATGCACCGCATAAACGACCAACCATCATAAGGAACCAATAAGTGCCAACTAAAGATCCGGCAATTGTTGTATCGATGCCGATTTCAGGAGAAGTAGCAAACAAATTCATAAAATTAGGAATACCAACTTCTACACCTACATACAAGAAGATAGCAACTGTTCCCATGATAAAGTGACGGAAAGAAAGAGCACTATGCTTATCAGGAGTCTTTGCTGCCTCTTTAGCCATAGCCATGTGAGGTTCAGGTATGTCCATAATGAACAGAACGATAAATACCACGGCGAAAATACCCATAGCCAGGAATAAGGCCGGGTTAGCGTTGCTAATCTGTGCTCTTGCAGCATCACCAATCAGATAGCCTACCAATACCGGAACGATAGTTGCACCGATAGAGTTTACAGAACCTGCAATCTGAATCAATTGGTTTCCTTTGTTGCCACCGCCGCCAAGCGTATTCAACATTGGGTTTACTACAGTATTCAACATACACATAGAGAAACCAGAAACGAATGCACCAGTCAGGTAAACGGTATAACTACCAACTACACCAGACAAATAAGAAATAGCTACACCACAGAAACCAACGATAATTGCTAATAATGCAGTTTTCTTATAACCGATTTTCTGCAATAATAAACCTGCCGGAATACCCATAAATGCATAGGCAATGAAGTTGGCAGCATTACCCAGCTGAGACATAAAGTTGCTGGCTGCGAATTGATTTTTAACGATAATGCCAAACGGGTTCTGTAAACCTGTTACAAATGATATCATGAAGAATAAAGCCACCATCATGATAATTGGCAACGTGTAATTTTTTTGTTTGGTAGATTCCATTGTTTTTAATGTTTTTAAATTTATTGATTAATAATTATTTTTCTGCTTTGAATTTGTAGATAGTTGTGCTACCGAATATTTCGCCCGGACGTAGAAGGGTAGAAGGATATTCCGGCTTATTCGGGCTGTCGGGATAATGCTGCGTTTCCAGACATAATGCGGCACGTTCAGGATAACGTTGACCTTTTTTTCCTTCAAAATTTCCAGTCATCCAGTTTCCTGTATATAATTGTACACCCGGTTGTGTGGTATATACATCCATAATAATGCCGGTCTTAGGAGAAAGACAACGTGCACAAAAAGAGAGTTCATCGTCTTCTTTATTTAAAATATATGTGTGGTCGTAGCCTTTTCCAAAAACCAGTTGTTCAAAGTCATCGTTAATGCGTTCGCCCACTTCATGAGGAGTGCGGAAATCCATAGGTGTACCTTCGACTTTTTCTTTAGGCCCGTAAGGTATGGCCGTACTGTCGGTTGGTAAATAATAATCGGCATTAATTGTTAGAATATGATCTCCGATGTAGGGATCTCCGGCTCCGGATAAATTGAAATAAGAGTGATTGGTCAGATTCAGAACGGTAGGCTTATCGGTTGTGGCATGATAAGAAATAACAACTTCGTTATTATCTGTCAAATGGTAAGTTACGATCGTTTGTAATTTGCCGGGAAAACCTTCTTCACCATCAGCAGAAATATATTCTAATGTTACCGTTTGTTCGTCCTGTTGAAGTATATCCCATACCTGGGCATTAAAACCTTTTATTCCTCCGTGGAGACTGTTTGGTCCATTATTAATAGCTAATTTGTCATATATTATACCGTCAATAGAGAATTTTCCTTTAGCGATGCGATTTCCGTAGCGACCGCAAATTGCTCCGAAATAAGGTTCTTCAGAAGTTAGGTAATCATCAATAGATTTATGCCCTGTAACTACATCTGTTAACTTCCCATTTCTGTCAGGAACCATTAGCGATATAATTTTTGCGCCGTAATTGGTAATGGAAAGTTCTGCTCCTTGTCTGTTTTTGAGAATACAGAGCATTGTATTTTTTCCGTCTATGAGCTTGTTGAAATCAGTAACCATCAAGCCAGACAGCGTGTATTTGTTTTCCATGTATATATTAGTTATTCAAAATTGAGTGTAAAAGTAACTTTCTTCTTTGTATTTATGTAATAATAAAAAGATGTTTTAGAGCATGCTTTTATTTTTTAAGCGGCTATTTTGAACATTTGTTTGTCATTTATAGCTGTTTAGTGTGTCTTTGCTATTATGAAGATTGTTCATGTTTGCTTTCAAAGTCTGCTATGAAGCTTTTTCCTGCAATATTTCGGCAAAAGGACGGTTTGTCAATTTGCTTTCTATCCATGAAAGAAAATCAAATGTTTTTAATAAGTGCCGTTCATATTTATCTTGTTTGATTTTGCTGATGTCTTTTTGATAATGGGCCCATAATTTGTTTTGCATTTTTTTATAAGATGGGAGCGGGTATGCCTGTACAAATCGAAATATGAGTTTCTCGGTGATATACACTTGCTTTTCAAAACTGATATTCCGCTTTATAGAACTGATTTCGCTGATTAAGAAATCATAATTGCCTAACTCTGCCTGTAAAAGTAAGTTAATGAGCCGGGCTATTTTGTATGAAGGCAGAGCATAAAATAGCTTGCCTGAACTAAATATTTTTTTTATTTTCTTTTTAGCATTTGGTATGTCTCCGCAACTAAGATAAAAAATAGCAATGTTGGTATATAATTTTAATTGGGCTTCAAGTTCCAGTAAATCGCTTTTTTTGATTAGACATTCTTCATGGTTATCTATTAATTTTTTTGCTGATTTGAAATCACCTGTATTCTGAAAACTCGCTAATTCATATTGAAAAATGCGAGCTTTTATATCTAATACAAATTCTGTCGGGTAATCTTTGTTTTCTAGTTCTTTGAGTTTGGTTAAGAAAAAAGGCATTTCTTTATATAATCCGGCTGTATGCAAACTGTCTAATATGCCATGAATGGCACTTACATAATAAATAGGTGGATTTAATATCAAATGTTTGTTTTTTTCAAATAGGTTAATCAGTTCCTGATAATGCCGTATTGCCGATTTATAATTACCGGAGTTCAGATAATAGGTCGCTTGAAATAATAAATGTAGCTTAGTTGCTTCAAAACCTTTGTAAGAACTGTTTGCTATAAGATTAAGTTCACTTAATACCAGATCGTTCAGATCTTCTTTTTGTTTGTCAGAACGTGAATATCCTTTATAGATTAAGCGGTGTTTTAAAATATCATATAGTTGCCGATGCATATTCACATTTCTCGAATACTTCATCGTCTCTTGTATTTTCATTTGTTTTGTTACTAGTTTCCGTTCGCTTACTCCTTCAAAATTAAGGGTACTTAAATATCTTATTTCGGTTCGGAAAATTAACAATAATAATGGATCATTTTCATAAGCTGTGGCCAGCTTTTTAGCTTTTTCCAGTTCTGTAAAGGAATCGTCAAATAAAGCTCTTTCAAATAAAATATCTGCTTTGGAAATATAGTTAAATATTTCGGTTTGTATGTTTTGTTTTTCCCTCAATTTAATTAAGCAATCCAAAATGACTCTGTAAAGATGTTTTACGGCCATGTCGAAACTGCAGCCATTTTGTTCTTTGCAAAAATGGGTGTAAACTTCATCCATGGATAGTTTTTTATCCAATAAATTAAAAAGGGATAAGTATACCTTTTCTCCATTTTGTAGGTTGGCATACAGGCGAAAATACCTTTTTTCCGCCTTTGTCAGAGAATTTACTAAAATGACAAGAGAAGATGCTTTATTCATAATAGTATATTGTTTATAAAAGATACAAAATAATTGTGTAATTGAATATGATAAATTGAATTATTTACCCAATTAGATAATCCCAAAAATAATTCTTTTTATTTAATCCGAAAGACAATATCCGTTTGTTTTTAATTTTGGGTTTATCATTTTGCTTTAAAATTGTTATGTTTTCTGTTAAGGGATGTGTTTACCTTTGTTCTAAATCATCTCGATGTTTTTGAAAAATTATCCCGATGATTTGAAGAAAAGATCGAGATGATTTTGTTTTATACAAAATCCAGGGTTGGAGTAAAATCCAGGATATTCACGGAATTAATGTTTAACTAAAGATAATTATTAGTGAAAAAAATGCAGGAACATAGAATATTGGTAGTTGGCAGCAGTAACACTGATATGGTGATTAAAACCGAACATCTTCCTCGTCCGGGGGAGACTGTTCTCGGAGGAACTTTCTTCATGAACCCCGGAGGAAAAGGTGCTAATCAGGCAGTTGCCATTTCTCGTTTGGGAGGGAAAGTCTCGTTTGTGTGTAAGACAGGTAGTGACATATTTGGTCACCAGTCCCAACAATTGTTTGAAGAGGAAGGTATCGATACTTCGTATATTTTCTCCGATCCGAATCATCCCTCGGGTGTGGCGTTGATAACGGTAGATGCACATGCCGAGAATTGTATTGTTGTGGCATCGGGAGCTAATGCAAATTTGCTACCATCGGATCTGGCTCAAGCTATTGAAGCTATTGATGAGGCAGATTTAATACTTATGCAGTTAGAAATACCTATGGAGACTGTCGAATATGTGGCCGAAATAGCCTACCGTAAAAATAAGAAAGTTATTCTTAATCCGGCTCCTGCATGTCCTCTTCCTTCGTCTTTGCTTCAACATTTATATATGATTACTCCTAATGAGACCGAAGCAGAAATGATTTCCGGAATAAAAATTACGGATGAAATATCGGCAGGAGAGGCTGCCAAACGAATTTCGGATATGGGCGTCCAATGTGTCATTATCACATTAGGTTCAAAAGGTGCGCTGGTTTATCAGGATTCTGTGGTGGATATTATTCCTGCATTAAAAGTAAATGCAGTTGATACAACTGCGGCAGGAGACATATTTAACGGAGCACTTACTGTTGCACTTTCCGAAGGGCGTGATTTACCGGATGCAGTACGTTTTGCATGTAAGGCTTCGGCTATATCCGTTACTCGTGTTGGAGCGCAATCTTCGGCTCCGTACCGGAATGAAGTAGATATATTTGGTTAATCTTCAAAAATAAGACTATCATGAAAAAAAAGACTTTTCTTGCCGTAGGTTTAGCTATGATGCTTTGCTGTTTCAGTTCTTGCAACCAACAACAGGCACCTGCAAATCAGACTACGGTTCCCAAAGATTTTACCATTAGCCGTGAAGTTTTGATGGATAAGATCAAAGGCGGCTGGGCCGG
The DNA here is from genome assembly GCF_900108035.1 of Parabacteroides chinchillae. GTDB lineage: Bacteria > Bacteroidota > Bacteroidia > Bacteroidales > Tannerellaceae > Parabacteroides > Parabacteroides chinchillae. The sequence continues at coordinate 46,567 of NZ_FNVS01000001.1, read as the reverse complement.
ACAAACGATAGGTTGCTCTTATGGTGGACCTACAGAATTCAGGTATAACGGAACGATGATTCAGGATTATGTTACTATTCCCTGGCCGGATGGCTATATAAAGTGGTGGTATGACACTTTTCCCGGATTGTATGATGATGTTTACATGGATCTGACATTTGTTGAAGTGTTTGACCGGTTGGGATTAGACGCTCCTGCCGATTCTTTTGCAGTTGCATTTGCTAATGCGGGATATACATTATGGCATGCTAATCAGGCTGCAAGGTATAATATTCTGCAAGGTATTATGCCTCCGGCTTCCGGCCATTGGCTTAATAATCCGCATGCTGATGATATTGATTACCAGATAGAGGCCGATTATGCAGGCTTGATGTCTCCGGGTATGCCTAACGCAGCTTCTGCTATTTCGGATAAAATAGGGCATATCATGAATTATGGCGATGGTTGGTACGGCGGTGTGTATGTAGGTGCTATGTATTCTTTGGCTTTCATATCCGACGATATTGAATTTATTGTTACGGAAGCATTGAAAACAATACCCGAACAAAGCACTTATTACCAATGTATGAATGATGTAATCCGTTGGCACAAAGAATTCCCGAATGATTGGAAACGTACTTGGTTTGAATGTGAAAAAAAATGGAGTCAGGATATAGGCTGCCCGGACGGAGTCTTTGTCCCGCTTAATATAGATGCGGTTATTAATAGTGCTTATATAATAATAGGTCTGTTGTATGGTGAAGGGGACTTTTATAAAACGATGGATATTTCGACACGTTGCGGACAGGATTCCGATTGTAACCCGGCTTCGGCTGCAGGTATTCTCGGAACTATGCTGGGGTATAGCCACATTCCGGAATATTGGACAAAAAATCTGAAGGAAGTTGAAGACATAAATTTTGCTTATACAACTATTTCTCTAAATAAAACGTATCAGATGAGTTTTGATCAGGCTATGCAGATGATAGAACGCAATGGTGGAAAAATAGAAGGGAATGATATTGTTATAGCTTGCCAGCAGCCTGTTCCCGTAAAATATGAGAAAGCATTTGAAGGGCAATACCCAACGGGGAAAATTGCTATAGATAAAAATATTACTGATGTAGGCGAAGTAACGTTTGATGGCACTTCAATCGTGTTTAAAGGCTATGTAAAATCGCCGGATCAGGATTATGTGGCAAAGGCTGAAATGTATATAGACGGCAAGCTGGTAGAGACAGCAAACCTGCCAGCGTCATACGTAATCCGTCGTAATGAATTGTTCTGGAAGTATCAGCTGCCAAAAGGAAAACATACTGTTTCTTTCAAATGGTTGAATCCGATAGCGGGTACCTCTGTTATGTTTGGTGAGGCATTGGTCTATTCGGATGCACCTTTGCAGGTAGCCCACCGGTAACAGATTGCCATATGGGTAAACGGAAAAGACCTTTGCTTAAAAGAAAAAGTTCCTCATGCAGAAATGGCTGCTATTCTTGAAAATTATATGATGCATCAACCCGTAATAAAATAAGAAAGATATGTTTATAGTACAAAATTATTCGTTGGCAATTGTGTTTTGCGTGATTACCATGCTTTGTTGGGGATCATGGGGAAACACTCAGAAACTGGCTTCTAAAACGTGGCGGTATGAGTTTTTTTATTGGGATTACGTGATAGGGGTACTGCTCTTTTCAATAATCTCTGCTTTTACTTTAGGAAGTTTCGGGACTGAAGGAAGTAGTTTCCTTACAAATCTGGCGCAGGCTGATATGTCGAGTTTGGGTAGTGCTTTTTTAGGAGGTATTATTTTTAATGCGGCTAATATTTTACTTTCTGCGGCAATTGCAATTTGCGGTATGTCGGTTGCTTTTCCGGTAGGTATCGGACTGGCTTTGATATTGGGTGTTTTGGTAAATTATTTTGGAGCAGCAAAAGGCGAACCGTTATATATATTTGTTGGCGTGGCTTTTATTACGGTTGCAATACTGTTGAACGGACTGGCTTACAAAAAAGCGTTGGTGGGTACTCGTAACGTTTCGGCAAAGGGAATTTTTATTTCTATTGCAGCCGGTGTGATTATGGCATTCTTTTACCGTTTTGTAGCAGCGTCTATGGATTTGGAAAATTTTGCTTCTCCCGCAGCTGGTAAACTGACCCCATATACGGCCGTATTCATATTTTCATTAGGAGTTTTTATTAGTAATTTTTTATTTAATACGTTGGCAATGAAACATCCTGTAGAAGGAGAGCCTGTTTCTATATCCGGCTACTTTAAAGGAAATATGAGCACTCACTTAGTGGGTGTATTGGGCGGTGTGATCTGGTGCATAGGACAGTCTTTTAGTATGATTGCTTCTGAAAAAGCCGGCGCCGCAATTTCGTATGGACTAGGCCAGGGAGCAACATTGGTCTCAGCCTTATGGGGAATCTTGATATGGAAAGAGTTTAAGGGAGCTCCGCAAATCTCAAACCAGTTGAATATAGGTATGTTTATCTTGTTTATTATAGGACTGGGTTTCTTGATATACGCAGGAGCATAGCAAAAATAGATTTGGGTATATTTTTATAAGACAAGAACCGGATTAATGGTTCTTGTCTTTTTTTTATATTTATGTCATGAAAAAGCCGTACATTTGCCTTTGTTTCTTGTTTATTGGATATGTACATATACTAAAAAAAGAAATCAATGAAAGAAGAAGGTGATGTTTTTAAAAAGTTTCGGGATTCTTTTGAAAAGATGGACGGACATTTCCATATACTTGAGCAGCGTGTGCCTGTAGAACTTCAAATGGAGTACTTTAAGCATTCGGAAGAAAAAAGAAAGGAGAACCAACCTCCTCGTCCATTGTCAGATCAGGAATGCCTGGATGTTTTCGGCCTTTTGGCTAGTGGCAAAGAGACTGAGAAAGATGAAAAAAGAGAACTCCTTACTTTGCTTGCAACATCTAAGAATGTAAAAGCATACAGTTTGCTGAAAGAATACGTACAAACTCCTGACCCGGAAGTTACCGATTGGGCTTTTATGGCACTGATGGAATGTCGTATTTCTTTGGAATCGGAGCTCTCGGATGAAAAACAGATTTATATATCTACCGGATTAGGAGGAAAAGGTGAGAAACTGCGTTTTTATGTTCTGATTTTGTCGACGGATAAGAAACCTTTTGCAGATTATCAGAAACAAATTATTGAACGCGAATTTGCTTATTTCCTACCTAAAGTCGATTGTGAAATAGAACGTCTTACAATTGGAGAAAAATTTGTGGAACTGGTCTTTTTAATACCTGTTCGTGCTGATATTAAAGGAACACTCGATATAGTGATAAATGAGTGCAACCAATATGGTAACTTTCTTTCCGATATTTTTACGATAACGAATGTAAAGGAACTTACTCATGCTGAAATAGAAGAGATTATAAATAAGAATGGAAACAGTAAAACAAGCGATTAAATATGGTATCGTAGGTATAAGCAATACTCTCATAACAATGGTAGTTATTTGGGTTATGATGAAACTTTTCGGGTGTCGTGAAGGCCTGTCCAATATTACAGGATATATTGCCGGTATTTTGAATAGTTTTGTCTGGAATAAACAATGGACATTTAAGTCCAGTTCTTCAGGATGGGGGAAGAGTGCATATCGTTTTGCTGTAGCATTTGTTATTTGTTATTTGTTGCAATACGGATTGGTTATGTTGCTGAATAAACATTTAACCATCGATCATTATTATAACCACTTGATAGGAATGGCATTTTATACAGTGATTAATTTTATAATGAATAAGTTTTACACCTTTAAATCGTAGAAAGAAGGATGAAAAGACTGGCAGTTATTGTTCCTTGCTACAATGAAGAGGTCGTTATTGCGGAATCTTATCGGCGTACAAAAGAGGTATTGGCTTCTTTGCCAAACCCTACCGAGATTATTTACATCAATGATGGAAGTCGTGATAAGACACGTGAAATGCTGGATAATATTGCGGCCAACGATCCTGAAGTAAAAGTAATCCATTTCTCGCGCAACTTTGGACACCAACCGGCTGTTACTGCCGGCATCAATAACTGTGAGGCGGATTTGGCTATAATTATTGACGCTGATATGCAAGATCCTCCGGAATTGATTCCTGATATTTTAGCACTACAGGAGAAGGAAAATGCGAATGTGGTATATTGTGTTCGTAAATCACGGGAAGGAGAAAGTGTTTTCAAACTGTTTACAGCTAAAGCGTTCTATCGGATCATGAACTATATGAGTGAAGTCCATTTTCCTTTGGACACGGGAGACTTCCGTTTGGTAGACCGTAAGGTTATGAATGAATTTGACCGGTTTAAAGAACGGGGGAAATATATACGCGGTCTAATTAGTTGGGTTGGATTTCACCAGGTACCTTTTTATTATGAACGTGAAGCTCGTATTGCCGGAGAAACGAAGTACCCGTTAAGTAAAATGGTGAAGTTTGCTTCTACAGCTATGTTATATTTTTCTAAGAAACCGCTACGGTTGGCTACCAGTTTGGGGTTTATTTCAGTACTGGTGGGTATTGTATTGGCAAGTTGGTTTACTTTGGGGAAAATATATGGATTTAGTAATGCCGAGACAGGATGGACTTCTATCATGACTTCTGTAATCTTTTTTGGAGGAGTTCAACTGTTGACTGTTGGTGTTCTGGGGCAATATGTCGGTATTCTATTTGATGAGATCAAAGCACGCCCGGAGTATATTATAGATGAGACAAAGAATTTTAAATAAAAAATAGAGTAATAAGAAAGGTCATGATTATACATGACCTTTCTTATTACTCTATTTTTTATGAGTTGTTGATTTATTTGAGGTGTTCGTACGTTTACTGCTGCTACGGTTTCCGCCATCTTTACGTGAACGTCCACGTTGGGGAGTTGCATGTTTCTTAGGTTCGTACAAAGGTGTTTCCCCAAATTTAGGGTCTATAGGAATTTTATAAACTGTTTTTTGAAGAAAATCTTCAATTCGTTTAAATGAAGCTTGTTCGTCGGTTGAAACAAATGTGATGGCAAGCCCTTCTCCGCCTGTTCCTCTGGCTGTACGTCCGATGCGGTGTACATAGTCTTCCGGGTCATGAGGAATATCAAAATTTATAACGAGACGAATATCATTGATGTCTATTCCTCTTGAAACTACATCTGTTGCTACTAAAATGTCAATACGGCCATTCTTAAATTCTTTCATTACTTCTTCCCGCTGCGATTGCTCTAAATCGGAGTGCATCGGAGCTACATTGAAGTTCATCCGTTTTAAAGTATTGGCAAGTTCTTTCACTTTCATTTTTGAAGAAGAAAAGATAATAACCCGCTGTGGGCGACCTTGGGAAAACAGGTCTTCTAAGATGCTTATTTTTTGTGTCTCATAGCATATATAAGCCGTTTGCATGATTGACTCTGGCGGACGGGAAATCGCAATTTCTACTTCTACCGGATTTTTTAATATGTTTTGGGCTAAAGTGCGTATTTTGGGAGGCATAGTAGCCGAAAACATAATAGACTGACATGTAGGAGGGAGCAGCTTATATACTTGCATAATATCTTCGTAAAATCCCATATCCAACATACGGTCGGCTTCATCAAGAACGAAAAATGAAACTTGGGATAAATCTACTGAACCTAATTTAATATGTGATAATAGGCGTCCCGGGGTTGCAATTACAATATCAGCACCCATTTCCAATCCTCTTTTTTGTTGTTCCCAGGCAATACCATCAGTTCCACCATATACTGCTACTGCAGATACAGGGATGAAATATGAAAAACCTTCTATTTGTTGGTCTATTTGTTGGGCTAACTCACGGGTTGGAGCCATTATTATAGCATTTATTGCATTTGCAGGATGTTCTCCTTTGCTCAGTTCATTAATTACAGGTAATACATAGGCCGCTGTTTTTCCTGTTCCGGTTTGGGCACAAGCGATAATATCTTTTCCTTCTAATATAACTGGGATAGTAAGCTCTTGTACAGGGGTTGTTTCTATGAAATTCATTGCATCAAGCCCATCTAAGATCTCTTCTTCTAGTTGTAATTCATCAAATCTCATCTTACATCATTAAATTCTCGGTAAAGATATATAATATTTGGCAATATATGATCTTTACCTAATTACTTCTTTTTTTGCATCTTTGATTTGAATGATATTGGTTGATTTTCTTTGTCTTTTAGTTGCTTATATTGAAAAATGAAATACCTTTATAGCCACAATTGTGGCTTTATTTAAAATGGCAAGTATGAATAGTGGTGAAGATATTAATAATCTTCAGTTAAAATTAGAAGAAAAAGCAAAAGATAGCCTTGAACTTCATGAACTGATTAATACTATTTTAGATCATCTTCCGCTGGGTGTTTTTGTTAAAGATGCAGAGGATCAGTTCCGGTATCTTTACTGGAATCGTTTTATGGAAGAAATTACTGGTATTAAAACATCAGCCATAGAGGGACATAATGATTTTGAAGTGCATTATGGTGCGGTATTGTCAAAAGAAGAACGTTTGAAAACGGATCTTGAGATTCTGAAAACCGGTAAAACACTCGAATTTCAGGGACGGATACAAACAACATCCGGTACATATAAAGATATTGAAATTACAAAATTTCCAATATTCCTGAAAAATGGAAAACCTTTGCTACTTGCCTTATGGCGTGATGTTACTTCCAAGCGTGAAGTAGAAAATGCACTAAAAAGGACTCGTACGTTAACCAAGATGGCATTACGTACAAGTGATATCCGCACTTGTTCTATTTTTGTAAATCCTAATAGTAAATTAAATTATGAAGATTCCATAGTAAGCCTGAATAACTGGGATACGAATGATGAAGAAATGGTAAACGTGCCATGGAAAGTGTTTGCGTCCAGAATACACCCGGATGATTATAATTTATATATTGAGAATTTCCTAAGGCTTTGCCGTGGTGAGGTTAAAGAAACGAAACAAGAAGTCCGGGTAAAATATCCCGGATCGGAAGATTATACATGGCGTGATACTGCTGCTTATATTTATGAATGTGATGAAAATGGAGATCCTACTGTTTTATTAGGCTGTTCCACAAATATTCAGAGCCGTAAAGATCAGGAATTAGGTATGGAAAAAGCTCTTCAAAAGGCGGAAGATGCAGATAAAATGAAGTCTAAATATCTGGCAGATATGAGCCATGAGATTCGTACTCCGTTAAATGCAATTACAGGTTTTGCCGAATTGATGGCGTTTGCCGATTCCGATGAAGAGCGCTTATCTTATTATGAAATTATAAAGACCAACAATCAGCTTTTGATGCAGCTTATCAATGATATTCTTGATTTGTCGAAGATCGAAGCCGATGCTATTAAAATAAACTACACTCCGGTAGATATAAATGAACTGATGGACACTATTTATGCATCGGCAAAATTGCGTGTAGTCGGAAATGTGACAATGAAATTAGAAAAAGACAAGCCTGCCTGTAAATTTGTAGCCGATCAGATCCGTTTATTGCAGTTGGTAAATAATCTGGTAAACAATGCTATAAAGAATACGAAAGAAGGCTGTATTACTATCGGATATAAAAGCTTGCCGGATGAACTGTATGAGTTTTATGTACAAGACACCGGTGTTGGTATTGCAAAAGAGAAAATGGAATCCCTTTTTAATCGTTTTGTTAAATTGAACGATTATGTGGAAGGTATAGGTTTGGGGTTAGCTATTTGCAAAAGTCTGGTTACAAAAATGGGAGGTTCTATTTCTGTGGAATCCAAGTTGGGAGAAGGTTCCCGTTTTTCATTTATATTGCCTTGCCATAGCAAAGATCTCAAATATCATCGTTTCCCGTAATAACGTTTGTATATCTTGTCATATAAACCATTTGCGCGTATTTGGTTGAACCAGCTGTTTAAACTATCCAGTAATACCGGTGAGTCCTTACGTACTGCCCATGATTGGAGTTGTGTAAAACTAATATCCGTATCAATATCTATTTCAGGAAGTTGTTCCTTGGACAGACGAGCCATTTGTTGATCACATACTGCATAATCTATGTCTCCTTTAGCTACCATAATAGCTAATTGTTCGGACGAATAGAGCTCATCTTCTTCTACATAAATAGTATCGCCGATTTCTATTTCCAGATTACGGAGACGTAAAAGGGCAGGAGAGTCTTTGGGTATATATAAAGTCTTTTTAGCTAAATCCAATTGATTGCGAATGGGCTGTTTACCTTCGTTAGCTTCGGCTGTACGCTGAACTAATACTTGTTTGTTTAATACGATTGGCTCTGTAAAGAGATACTCTTCTTTGATTTTACTTGTAATCGGGATGTTGCGGGCAATGATGTCGCATTTATTATCAGATAATTTTTTAAAACTTTCGGCGAGGCTCATTTCCAAATGAGTTTGTACTTCTAACCCGGATAACTCGGCAATCGCTTTACCCAATTCATATTGAAACCCTTCTATCGTATCTCCTGATATGAAATAGCCGGACTGGTTGTATTCGGTTACCATTCTTAATACTCCTTCTTTTTTGATCTGCTCATAGTCACGAGGAGGTATTTCATGTGTTTTATGTTGCCATAACATGATCATGGTTGAAACAGCAATAACCAATAAGATAAAATAAAGAATCAGCAATTTCTTATTTCTCATACCATCTAATTATTGATAATTATACGTATGTATTAATTATTGAACATAACAGCTACACCCATCTTGAGTACCATCGGATCAAGAGGATAGTGCGATAGAGAGAAGTAGTTCGGGTCTACAAACTTGGAGCTTAAGTTATATGCCATCACAAAGAAACGGGCTTGTTTCAGGTGGAAATTGGCATAGGCGTTTATTAATGGATAATTACCCACTTTAACTTGTTCATTAGGTCTTTGCAATTGGAATTGTTGCGTAGCCGGTTCATAGTATGGTGCATAATAAGCTGTATTGTAATACATATTTGCACCTAATTGTATGGTTAAAACTTTTGCCAGTTTAAATGCAACATACATGTTTGTATATAAACTAAGCTGAGGTAAAGGTAATACTTCTTTATCACTGCTTAACTGGTAAGCAACTTCATTTTCCCATCCAAAGGCACGATATTTCAGGTCTTGTTTTAAACGGGCAGAGATAACTTGAATGTTCCCGTTCTTTTGTTCTGGGTATCCTTTATGATTGAAGAATATATAATTCTGTATACTTTCCACTCCGGCGGATAGTTTTGTTTTTGTTGATTCCAGATTGATCTCTCCACCGGCGTATACTTGTTGTATTTTTTTGAAGTCGTTATCCCACCAAAAAAACGAAGAATGGAAATGACGCACATAAAAAGCCGGGTTCACATTCTTTATGTACGCATCAGCTTTGATAACAGCATCTTTTTTGAATAAAGTAAAACGGGTTTGCAGATTTCCTGTTACACGTAATTCTCCTACATCACTACCGAATAACCCTAATTCTCCACGTGCATTGAATGTTAGCAACCGACCCTGGCTTTTTGATAATTCAGCACCGATGAAGGATGAAAATTCATCATAAATTTGTTGCGTTTTTGGAGTCACGAGAATTTGAGTACCGGATATCCCGTCTTCTGTGTCATAAGCTGCAGGTAATTTAAAACGACGTTTCTCAAAGTTTATGTAAGCTGTTAATCCGAATTTTACCCAATCCTGGAATCCTTCCCGCAATGATAGCCCCAATGTGTTGCTTAAACTCCAATAGGATGTACGGTCTTCTACCACTTGCTTGTTTTCTGAATTTTCCGTATCTATAAAATGATCAACATAACAGGTGTCGATACCTTGATCTCCGGAGCCAAAATGTCTGCGGTTGTCTTTATATTCAAAAGTGTGAATGATGCTGGATACAGGTACAAATACTTTTTTTGCGTTGCCTTCTTCATCCGTTTCATCCAATTCGCGTTCAAACCCTAAATTGTATCTTTGGGTAAAGAAATATTGCTTACCACGTACGCGGTTCCAAGTATCGGAAAAACGTACGGGAAAAGCTTTCGTGTCGGTTGCACGTTTACTGTCGAAACCTTCTACCGGATTGTCCGGGTTTGTGATGTACCGATCGTTTGTGAGCCCTCCGTTTTCTTTATTAATAAAGTTGAAGTTGCTCAGATAGGCATATAAGTCGTATTTGTCGGAGAGATAGCTCCCGAATAGCCGGTAACTCAAAAGTTTGTTCCCATTTGATTCGTAATGGCCACGGCTGTAAATATAGTCCAAGTCGCCTCCTATATTTATCTTTTTCCCAAAATTCAGGGTAAGAGTTCCTTTTAACCGTTCATCCTTATTCTGGCTGGAACCGGCCGTAGTGTACATAATATCCGTATATGGGATTTTTGTGTCGTAAAAATAGGCGTTTTCGGGTGTCGTGATATAGTAATCATACGGATCGGCAAAAATGAAATCACGGGCTTCTTTCCGTTCAAAAAACATTCTTGTTTGGGCGGTCGAACCAATGTTTGCCTGATAGCCTACAGCTAATGACTTACTTTCAACCAGGGTAGAATTTGCATAATTAAGTCGTCCCGTATCTAAAGGGGCAATGTAAGGCTCTCCTAATAAAGGTGTAAGATGATAAGCAATGATACGTTTGGATTTTAATGCGGCACTGTCTACTGCCAGCAGACTGTCGGGTATATCTTTTTTTGCCGATGAAAGATTTGCTAGCGAGAAACTGCCTCGTCCACCTCCTTCCCGGCGATCCTGTGCTGACATAGTTACGGTTTCACACAGGAAGAGTAATATGAATAAATAATACTTCATGGGCTGCAAAGATAATAATATACCTCTTTTGAATTCAAAAGACGGGACTTTTTAAATGTTAAGACAAGACTTTTACACTTAAAAGACGGGACTTTCGATGCCAAAAGAGGTATCCTTGTTTTTGCAGAGTTTGCAAATTATATTTTCTTGATAATTTCCATTCCTTTTTTTATGGCTGTTTCGTTCATCGGTATTAGCTTATGATGCCGTTCGGGCAAAGATTTCTTTAACCCAAGCAGTACATTTTCTAATTTTACCATTGGAACGATTTTAAGCAGACCTCCAAGGATAAGCATATTAAATGCTTTTTCATTCTTCATTTCCGTGGCAACATCCATAGCATCTACGCGATAGACAGAGATGTCCGTACGTTTTACGGAAGTATGGATCCCATAACCGTCATAAATAAGAATACCGCCCGGCTTTACTTTACTTTCAAATTTATCCATTGATGGTTGATTCAATATGATAGCAATATCATATTCGTTCAGAACAGGAGAACTTATACGGTCATCACTTAAAATTACTGTCACGTTGGCCGTACCGCCACGTTGTTCGGGACCGTAAGAGGGCATCCAACTTACCTCTTTTCCTTCCATCAACCCGGAGTAAGCCAATATTTTACCCATTGATAAAACTCCTTGGCCTCCGAAACCTGCTATAATTATTTCTTGTTTCATCTTACTATTATTCAACATTTTTTAAGTCACCTAACGGATAGAAGGGGAACATGTTCTCTTCCATCCATTTGTTTGCTTTTTCCGGTGTCATTTTCCATCCGGACGAACAGGTAGAAACAAATTCAACAACCGAGGTTCCTTTGCCGGACATTGAATTTTCAAATGCTTTACGCAACATTTTCTTTGCTTTCTTTACAGCTGCCGGAGTTTGTACGCTCTGACGGGTTACCAGGCAAGTTCCTTCCAATTCTGCAAGTAAATTACTTATTTTAAGAGGATAGCCGTTTAAGGCAATATTACGTCCGTACGGACAGGTCGATGTAGGCATGCCTTCCAACGTGGTGGGAGCCATTTGTCCTCCGGTCATACCGTAAATAGCATTGTTTACGAAAACGATCACGATATTTTCTCCGCGATTGGCTGCATGGATAGTTTCTGCTGTACCAATAGCAGCCAGGTCACCGTCTCCCTGATAAGTAAATACCATTTTTTCGGGATTTAGCCTTTTTACGGCAGTGGCAATTGCCGGTGCACGTCCATGAGCAGCTTCAAGCCAATCTATATCGAGATAATTATAAGCAAATACGGCACATCCTACGGGGGAGACACCTATTGTTTTTTCTTCCATATCCATGTCGGCAATTACTTCGGCAATAAGCTTATGTATAACACCGTGGCTGCAACCGGGGCAGTAGTGCATGGAATTTTCATTCATTAATCTGGGTTTTTCATATACCAGATTTTCCGGTTTAATTATTTCGTTGAGTTCCATATGAATAATTTTTCAATTTGTTAATATGCCAATGGATTTGCTCTAAAGACCAGCATATTATTAATTAATAAACCTTACTACGTATTGTGCTAATCTCAGTACAATAGCAGCTCCGCCACAATACAAGAATACACTGCGGTCGTTAACTGCAAAATAACATATTACGGCAGCAATAGCCAATAGCATAAAAAGCAATGTCAGTATTTCGTCTATTTTACTTCCACGTTTCATAAATTGATAATTTTTAATTCTCAATTATCAACGTCTTTAATGCATCCAATACTTCATCCGGAGTAAATACGATACCTCCTAAACGTCCGAAATGCTCGACTTTTACTTTACCGTTTACAGCCAGGCGAACATCTTCTACCATTTGTCCGGCATTTAACTCAACAGAAAGCATGCCTTTTACCTGACCGGCATATTTTGCAATTATTTTTGCAGGGAACGGCCACAAAGTGATAGGACGTAATAAACCCAGTTTAATGCCTTCTGCACGGGCATTCTCTACTACTTTCTGGCAAATACGTGCTGAAGAACCGAAAGCGATCAGCAAATACTCTGCGTCGTCACAAAAGAACTCTTCATAACGAACTTCGTTTTCTTCGATTTTTTTATATTTAGCCTGAAAGCGGATATTATTCTCTTCCATTTTTGCCGGATCCAGCTCAAGGGAAGTGATAACATTAGACTTGCGATTGGCCGTTTTTCCCTGTACAGCCCAAGGACATTCTGCAATAATTTCTTCTTCGGTTCTGCGTTTATGGAATGGAGGCATAACCACTTTTTCCATCATCTGGCCAATGATACCGTCTGCTAAGATGATAGCAGGATTAGAATATTTGAACGCAAGATCAAAGCCTAAACCAACAAAGTCTGCCATTTCCTGTACGGAAGAAGGAGCTAGAGTTATTAACCGGTAGTCGCCGTGTCCGCCGCCTTTTACAGTTTGGAAATAGTCGGCCTGACTGGGCTGGATTGTTCCCAGTCCCGGACCTCCACGCATTACGTTTACAATCAGACAGGGAAGTTCTGCTCCTGCTATATAAGATATACCTTCTTGCTTCAGACTTATCCCCGGACTGGAAGACGAGGTCATTACCTTTTTTCCTGTTCCGGCTCCACCATACACCATATTGATAGCAGCCACTTCACTTTCTGCTTGCAAAACTACCATTCCTGTAGTTTCCCACGGCATTTCAGCCATAAGGGTTTCCAAAATCTCGGACTGAGGAGTGATCGGGTAACCGAAATATCCATCTACACCATAGCGGATTGCAGCGTGCGCGATAGCTTCATTACCCTTCATTAATTTTATATCTTCTGCCATATCTTTATTTTCAACTTTCAATTATCGATTTTCTTTTTGTAGATGGTTAAACAACCGTCCGGACAAACCCAACCACAACTAGCACATCCTATGCATGCATCCGGATTTTTCATGTACACATAATGGTACCCCTTGTTGTTAACTTCCCTGGGATGTAGTTCCAGTACATCTGATGGGCAGGCTACAACGCAAAGGTTGCAGCCTTTGCAGCGTTCCGTGTTTACAACAACAGCTCCTTTTATCTTCGCCATAATTATTCTGTTTAAAATCTATTGTTTCATTCAAGTCGCCAAAGTTAGCAAAAACTTTGAAAAGTGTTTCCTTTTCGCTGTAATTAGTAACCAAATCCTGTCAGAAGAGTGGAAAAATGTACTATATTTGCAACGACTTATCATAGGGGTGCCTTAATATACAGGCTGAGATTATACCCATTGAACCTGATCCGGGTAATGCCGCCGAAGGGAAGAAGGTAGAATGATTGAATAAAAGAAAGCGTTTACCTCTATGTGCTTTCTGATGTTTTTAACTCTAAATTATAATTGGTAATGGAACAGATTGTTTCAACAGGAATTATTGATTCCTATTTTGCAAAGTTAAAGAGTAATTTATCAGTAGACGTAGCTATCGTAGGTGGAGGCCCATCCGGTATTGTTGCTGCTTATTATTTGGCAAAAGCCGGAAAGAAGGTAGCGCTTTTTGACCGTAAATTAGCTCCCGGAGGAGGTATGTGGGGTGGTGCTATGATGTTTAACGATATTGTAGTACAGGAAGAAGCTATGCCTATTGTTAAAGAATTGGGCGTGTCTTATCATGCTGCGGGTAATGGTACTTATATTATGGATTCTGTTCATACCACTTCTGCACTGATTTATCAGGCTACTAAAGCAGGGGCCACAATTTTTAATTGTTATTCGGTAGAAGACGTCGTATTCCATAACGATGCCGTAGCAGGCGTGGTGGTAAACTGGGCTCCGGTTATCCGTGAAGGAATGCATGTCGATCCATTGACTATTATGGCAAAAGCTGTTTTGGAAGGTACGGGACACGATTGTGAAGTTGCCCGCACAGTTGCCCGTAAGAATGATATTAAATTGAATACACCTACCGGAGGCGTGATAGGAGAACGTTCTTTGAATGTGGAATTAGGCGAGTCTACTACTGTAGAAAACACGAAAGAGATTTATCCCGGATTGTTTGTCTCAGGTATGGCTGCTAATGGTGTAAGTGGCAGTTTCCGTATGGGGCCTATTTTCGGGGGTATGTTGATGAGTGGTAAAAAAGCCGCCGAACTGATTTGCGACAAGCTGGGTAAATAACCGGAGGTAATTTTATTTAATGATATATTGGCTTTAGCTGCATTTATATAATGTTTGGCTAAAGCCAATTTTATATTTATATTTGTCTCGTCCGGTTAAAAAACCGGCGTCCAGATTAGGAATATGTTTAAAACCACTATTATGAAGAGTCGACTAATGAATCTTTTTCCGGCTATTTTATGCCTTCTTTTTTATTCGGTTACCACAAATGCGATAACCGGTAAGTCTTCGGATATTGTTATTGAAAACAGTCAGATGCGTCTGGTCATCAGTTCGGATGGCAAGGCACGTAGTTTGATACATAAATCCAGCGGCCAGGAATGTCTGGATACTCAGTCGGAACTCCCGGTTTGTGCTATAACTCAATATAGGCCTTATGATAATGAGAACTTTCTTATGTTTCCGGCCAAGCCCCGCACTTTTCCTTCAAACAAAGTAGAACGGATTGGGGATACCTTGCGGGTTGAATTTGAAGATACATATGATATTGCTTATATACCGATGCATATTACGGATGACTATATCCATTTTACTCTCGACAAGATTGATTACCGTATTGAAGATTTTGGAGTAAAACGCAAAACAGAGATCGATGAATTTACTCTTATGCAATTGCCTGTCCGTAAACGTGAAAATTTCGGTGAATGGCTAAATGTTGTATGGGATGGAGGTGTGGCAGTGAACCTTCTTGCAACTTCTCCGTGTACCCGTATTGATGCTTTTCAGCAAAAAAATGCAATTAACTTATATGCAGGCCTTGACTATCAGGTGAAATTGTTTGGAGCCGGTGCTGCATTGATAACCACGTCAAAAGACCGGTTGTTGCCATGTATTGACCGGTTGGAGCGCGATTACAATATGCCGTTGGGTGTTGAAAGCCGGCTTCGCCAGGAATATCCTTATTCTTATTATGAATTGCGAAATGTGACGACTGAAAATATAGATGAACATATCTCTTTCGCGAAAAAAGGCGGTTTTAAAACCATTGTTATTTATTATGTAGACTTTGCGAAATCTTGCGGCCACTATCCCTGGCGCAAGGAATATCCGAACGGAATGAAAGACCTGAAAGAAATAACAGACAAGATATATAAAGCCGGAATGATCCCGGGTTTGCATTTGCATTACTCAAAGGTTGGACGGGATGATCCTTATTTAATGGGGGATAATCCGGATACGCGCTTTAACCATGTGCGTAATTTTACTTTGGCGCGTCCGGTCGATTCTACTTCTACAGTTCTTTATATAGAGGAAAATCCGGAAGGAATACAAATGGAAAAGAACCGTACATTGCTTCAGATAGGAAAGGAGTTGATATTGTATACAGGCTTTACTACCACTCCTCCATATCAGTTAACCGGTTGTACGCGCGGTGTAGGCGGCTCTGTTCCCCGTGTTTATGATAAAGGCGAAAGATTCGGGCTGTTGGATGTAGACGACTGGCCTTTATTTGTCCGTGTAGATCAGAACACCGGCTTACAAAAAGAAATAGCTGAAAGGTTAGGGCAGATATATGAAGGTGCCGGTTTCCGCTTTGTCTATTTTGATGGCGCCGAAGATGTTCCTATGCCTTATTGGTATAATGTATCCCGCTCCCAATTGGCTGTTTATAATGAATTAAGTCCAAAACCATTATATGCCGAAGGCGCTTTGAAGTCGCATTACGGATGGCATATTTTGAGCCGTGGAAATGCTTTCGATATTTTTCCGCCGGAACGTATTCGTCCTGCAATGAAGAAATATACAACGCGTGCGGCACGTCAGATAGCAAAAGATTTTACATCGGTCAATTTTGGTTGGGTAAATTATCTTGCTCCTTCGGAGAAAACAATCGGCATGCAGCCTGATATGTATGAATATATATGTAGCCATGCGGTTGCATGGAATAGTCCTATTTCGTTGGTAGGTAACCTGAATGATCTGCGGAAACATCCTCGTACGGATGATAACCTCCAAGTTATTCGCTGGTGGGAGGAGGCCAAGTTGAAGGGAGTTTTTACCGAAGCGCAGAAAGAAATGCTGAAAAATCTTGATCAGGAATATATCTTATTAAAAGATAAGGGCGGGCGGTATGACTTATATCCTTATAAACAAATAACTACAGATGCGGAGCTTCCTATCCGGGCATTTGTTTTTGAGAAACATGGTAAAACATGTATTGTGTATTGGCATATGTCGGGAAGTGGAGAAGTGGTGTTGGATATAGACAAACGTAAAATCCGCTTGTCGGATGTTGTAGGTAAACGAATCCCGATACGTGAAAAAGATGGTAAGGTTGTTATACCTGCTGCCGGACGTTTATTCCTGGATATTGACTTGCCTGTAGAAGAAGCTATTTCTTTATTCAGAAAGTCACTGGGATTGCTTTGATTAAAGCTTCACTTTTGTTTATTATAAATCGCCCCGATCATTTTATAAAATCATCCCGATCATTCGCAAAAAAGATCGGGATGATTTAAATAGCTGTTCGTTTTTATAAAGAATTGGCGATTTTTCTCTGTTCTTTGAAAAAAAGGATACGTTGCATTTCTCCGCTTTCCGAAATCAAAGTGGAAAACTTTTTTAAAGATTGCAGCCACTCTTTCTGTAAATCGCAGAAATCTTTGTCCATTGAGGTAATAGAGTTGATTGCATATACACGAATGAGGCTCAATTGGATGTTATTAGCTTCGAAATAGCTGTAAGTTGCTTCAAAACTTATGTTGGATATATATATATGTACATCTTTTCCCGTATTGAATTTACCTTTAGTTGCAACTTCTTCCAGTTTATCCAGTAAATCCAATAATTCTTGTTTCAGGCATGAAAGCTCTTCTTCTGAAATGAGGTGTATGCTTACAAAATATTTTATATTGTTCACAAGCGAAAAAAACATCATGTTATCCCATATATAATTTGTAGTATGAATCCGTTGTGTTTCATAGATAAAATCATTCTGGACATTAATCAACTCATCGGACAATTTCAATTCCGAAATTTTTTTGATACAATTTACTTTTTCGTGCTGATACATCCACATGAAAAGCCGGAAGCGTGATAAATTGTCATATTTCAGATAAAAAGTCTGAGGTATGATATTGGATGCCGTACTTAGTTCTGCTGCGGGATTATCTCTGAAAGCCTTGAATATTTTTACATAATGGTCGATAATTGTGTAATAGCTTTTTATCGGGTTTGCATGGTGTATCATATTCAGATTGAACATAGCGTTGTTTTGTACGCTACTACTGGCTATGTGGTCTAAAGATACACCCAGTTTTCGTGAAATAATGATTGCTTCATTGAATGTGAAAGGTACTTCTCCACGCATACGCCGGTAGACAGCTTCTTTCCCGATGTACAGAATATCCATTAAAGTGTTGGCTAAATTTATTCCATCGGGTATTTTTTCTTTCATTGCTTCAATTAACCCGTTGTTTAATACGTCGATTGTCATTTGTAAGACTCCTATGTTAATTTGTTGACTATTATATTTGTAATAAACAAAACTACAATCCGTTTGTTTCGAAAAACGCAAACTTTATCTTTTTTACCGGATAAAGTTTCGTTTTACAAGCCAACCTGTTTGGATACTTGTCAAACTAGAAACTTATTTCTTCTGTGATACATTTTATTAGCTACAAATACCTGAATGAGCGGACATAACTTTGTAATGTTGAATAAGAATGTATAATTTAATATGAAAGAGAAGGTGGGCGATTTATAATGAGGAATTTACGAATATAGTTGTATCTCTTTCAAATAAAAAAAATACTTTATATCTTTGTTGCGATGTTGAAAAAGACAAAGAAATATATTATTCGATATGTGATGCTTCTGGCAGGTATCGTGCTGTTGATGTCAGTAATAGTTCCGCATCATCATCATGAAGACGGATTTCCTTGCTATAAATCGTTAGCAGAATCGCATCATGCCAATACGACACACGGATGTTGTTGTGACGGACACAACCTTGCCTTTTTCTCATCATTACAATTGCACGTAACAGATATGGATGCCAATATGCATCTTTTCCCCCTGTTAGTGTTGTTTGATTATGTAAATCCTCCCGAACCGCTTTTATGCGATTGCCCTTTTCATAAAGAAGGTGCCGTCTATATAGAATCGCTGCACGATACGTGGATCGTATCGGCGTCCGGACTGCGTGCCCCTCCTGTGTGCTAAAATAAACTTTTTCGGATGAAATTTAAATTTCTTTCGAAAGAAATTTTGTTTTCTCCCGGAAGGATTGTTTTTTCCTTCCATAATAATAAGCACAAAAAATAAATCACATTTATGAAAAAGATATCAATCTTATGGGTGCTTTGCGCCTACATTTTTGCCGGATGTGCAGGAAATGCTTCACAATCCGGACATGAGGGACATGATCATTCACATGAACAAGAAGCCCATGACCATGAACACGAAGAAGCAACCAGTGAACATATTCCCGGTGAGGTGATCTTTAATCAGGCATTGGCGGAAGCTGTTGGTTTGGAAACAATAGATTTGCAGCTTGCCCCGTTTACCAATGTTGTTAAGACAAGCGGACGCGTAATGGCGGCTCAGGGAGACGAATCGGTTGTGGTTGCTACTGTGCCCGGTGTCGTTACGTTGGGCAGTCTTCCTTTTGTGGACGGAACATCTGTACGTAAAGGCCAGGCTATCCTGAGCCTTGCTTCCAGTGGCATTTCTGATGGTAATATAGCTGCCAAAGCTAAGTATGCTTACGAGACGGCGAAGAAAGAATATGAGCGTATGGAGCAATTGGTTGGCGATAAGATTGTTTCGGCCAAAGATTTTGAACAGGCCCGTTTGAATTATGAGAACGCAAAGGTGGCCTATGAAGCTGTGGCCGGCAAACAAACGGCAAACGGAGTATCTGTGGTTTCTCCTATCAATGGTTATCTAAAAAATATACAGGTGAAGGAGGGCGATTATGTTTCCGTAGGTCAGCCTATTGCTACGATTTCACAAAACAACCGTTTGGTGTTGCGTGCCGAAGTTTCGGAAAAGTATTACAACGAGCTGCCGGCTATTACGTCGGCCAATTTCCGTACTCCGTATGATAATGCCACATACAAATTATCCGAACTCCACGGACGTTTGCTTTCCTATGGTAAATCGTCTGATTCAAATTCTTTTTATGTTCCTGTAACATTTGAATTTGATAATAAAGGAGCCGTTATTCCCGGTTCTTTTGTGGAAATTTATCTGCTATCGTCTCCTATGGAAAATGTATTGAGTGTACCAGTGTCTGCATTAATAGAAGAACAGGGAGTTTATTCTGTATATGTTCGTTTGGATGAAGAAGGTTATCTGAAGAAAGCGGTTACCCTTGGGGCAGACAATGGCTCGGAAGTGCAAATCCTTTCCGGTTTGCAACCAGGAGATAAGGTGGTAACCAAAGGTGCATATCAAATTAAGCTGGCTTCGGCTTCCAATGCTATTCCGGCACATTCTCATAGTCATTAAATCCGATAGTCATGCTGAATAAAATTATATATTACTCGCTGCATAATCGGCTGGTTGTTTTGGTTTGTGCCGTGTTACTGATGGTTGCCGGAACCTACACTGCGTTTAATACGGATGTGGATGTGTTCCCGGATTTGAACGCTCCGACTGTTGTTATTATGACGGAAGCAAACGGAATGGCGCCCGAAGAGGTAGAACGTTTGGTTACATTTCCAGTAGAAACTGCAGTAAACGGGGCAATGGACGTACGTCGCGTACGTTCGTCTTCTACGACAGGATTTTCTATTGTATGGGTGGAATTTGATTGGGGGACAGACATATACCGTGCCCGTCAGATTGTATCTGAAAAGCTTGCTGTTGTAGGTGAAAGTCTTCCTGAGAATGTGGGTAAACCTACACTAGGTCCGCAATCTTCAATTTTGGGAGAGATGATGATTATAGGACTCACTGTAGACAGTACGAAGAAAGAAGTTGTGCCTACTACCGAGATGGGTTTGCGTACAATTGCCGACTGGACGATCCGTCCTCGTTTGCTATCTACAGGAGGTGTTGCTCAGGTTGCTGTTATAGGCGGTGATATTAAAGAATACCAAATCTTATTGAATCCCGATAAAATGAAGTTTTACGGCGTTGGTCTGGATGAAGTACTGACTGTTTGCCGCAATATGAACCGGAATGCTAATGGCGGCGTGTTGTATGAGTTTGATAATGAATATATCATCCGTGGTGTTCTTTCTACTGCTAAAGCAGATGAAATTGCCAAAGGTGTGGTTAAGACAGTGGATAGTTATCCGGTTACTTTACAGGATATTGCTACTGTTAAAGTAGGTGGTAAGAGCCCGAAGTTAGGTTTGGCTTCGGAACGTACAAAGCCAGCTGTGCTGGTCACTGTTACCAAGCAACCTAATACAAGTACAATAGACCTGACAAATAAATTGGATGGCATCATTGCAGACTTACAAAAAAGCTTGCCTGCTGACGTGCATATCTCAACGGATATTTTCCGCCAGAGCCATTTCATCGACAATTCTATCAATAATGTGAAGAATAGCTTGTTTGAGGGAAGTTTCTTTGTTATCATCGTGTTGTTTATCTTTTTGATGAATGTACGTACAACAGTTATTTCACTGGTAGCACTTCCGCTTTCATTATTGGTTACTATTATGGTACTCCATTACTTAGGGCTGACGATTAATACCATGAGTTTGGGTGGTATGGCAATTGCTATCGGTTCTTTGGTGGATGACGCGATTGTGGATGTAGAGAACGTATATAAACGGATACGTGAGAATCGTTTATTACCTGAAGGAGAGAGACGTTCTATCCTGGAGGTTGTTTTTGACGCATCTCGTGAGGTACGTATGCCGATATTGAACTCCACGCTGATTATTGTAGTCAGCTTTGTGCCTTTGTTCTTTTTGCATGGAATGGAAGGCCGCATGTTGATTCCTCTGGGCATTGCTTTTATTGTATCGCTGTTTGCCAGTACAGTAGTTGCACTGACGTTAACTCCGGTTTTGTGTAGTTATCTGCTGAATAGTTCTAAAGGAAATAGTGCTGCAGCTTTGAAAGAATCCTGGGTGGCGCTAAAACTGAAAGTTGTTTACGGCCGTGCATTGAAAGGTGCATTAACTCATTGGAAAATAGTAGTAGGATCTACGTTGGCGCTTTTTGTGGTGGCACTGATTGTGTTCTTTGGTTTGGGGCGTAGCTTCTTGCCTCCGTTTAATGAAGGTTCGTTTACCATTAATGTGAGCACGTTGCCAGGTGTTTCTTTGGATGAATCGGACCGTATGGGACGGCGTGCGGAGGAATTATTGATGCAGGTTCCTGAGATACAGACTGTAGCACGCAAAACCGGTCGTGCCGAGCTGGATGAACATGCTTTAGGTGTGAACGTTTCCGAAATAGAGGCGCCTTTTGTATTGAAAGACCGTAGCCGTGATGAGGTAATGAACGATGTTCGTAAGAAACTTTCCACTATTAGCGGAGCTAATGTAGAGATAGGGCAACCTATTTCACACCGTATTGATGCGATGCTTTCGGGGACGGAAGCTAATATTGCAATCAAGCTGTTTGGTACGGATCTGAACCAGATGTTTGCAATCGGTACTCAGATTAAAAATGCCGTTCAAGGTATAAACGGGCTTGTGGACTTGAAAGTGGAACAACAAATAGAACGTCCGCAGTTAACTATCACTCCAAAACGTGAGTTGTTAGCCAAGTTTGGTATTCCTCTTCCCGAGTTTGAAGAGTATGTTAATGTGATGCTGGGTGGAGAAGTTGTCAGCCAGGTTTATGATGACGGTAAGACATTTGATTTGACCGTGAAGACTTCAGATGCCAGTCGCGCAACAATGGAAGACATCAGGAACTTGATGATTGATGCGGATGGTAAAAAAGTGCCGTTGAGTTATGTCGCTGATATTCGTTCGGTAACCGGGCCTAATACAATTAACCGCGAGAATGTGCAGCGTAAGATTGTAATTAGTGCTAACGTTTCCGGTCGCGATTTGCGCGGTGTGGTAAATGATATACAGCAAAAAGTTGAGCAGAGCATCAAGTTACCGGAAGGTTACCATATTGAATATGGCGGACAGTTTGAAAGTGAAGAAGCGGCTAGCCGTACATTGTTATTTACATCGTTTATATCACTCTTGGTTATCTTTCTGCTATTGTATAATGAATTTAAGGATGCAAAAGAAAGTGGTGTTATTTTGTTGAATTTGCCTTTGGCTTTGATAGGTGGGGTTTTCATCCTGTGGTTTACTTCAGGTGAAATCAGTATTCCGGCTATTATCGGTTTCATTTCGCTGTTTGGTATTGCAACACGGAACGGAATGTTATTGATAAGTCATTATACGCAGTTACGTTCCGAAGGCTATGCCTTGAAAGATGCTGTTATACAAGGATCGTTGGACCGTTTGAACCCGATCCTGATGACTGCGTTAAGTTCGGCGCTGGCTTTGATCCCATTGGCGTTGAATGGCGATTTACCGGGTAATGAAATCCAAAGTCCGATGGCCAGGGTGATTCTGGGAGGTTTGTTGACTTCTACTTTCCTGAACGGATTTATTATACCGATTGTTTATTTATTGATGAATAAGAATAAGGAGTAAATTATGAAACGATATATTATTATAGCTTCATTGGCTTTTGTGGCTTTTTCAGGTTCGGCGCAGACTTCTATAGATCATGTTCTCCGCAGTATTGAAGAGAATAATAAAGATTTGAAAGCAAACAGCCAACTTACGACAGCAATGAAGCTGGAAGCGAAATTGGATAATAACCTGCCTGACCCTTCGGTATCATATGTACATCAATACGGTAATAGGGAAGGTATGGGAATCCAAGGAGAGTTGGTTGCATCACAGTCTTTCGATTTTCCTTTGGTTTATGCCCAGAGGAATAAGCTGGCGAAAACGAAATCGGTTGGAATGGATAGACAACATGCCGGGTTTCGCCAACAAATCTTATTGCAGGCAAAAACGGTTTGCCTGGATTTGATTTTGCTTAACCAACAAAAAAAATTATTGGAAACGCGTTTGCAGAATGCCAAACAGTTATCCGAGTTGTATCAGACGCGTCTTACAACAGGTGATGCCAATATTCTGGAGACGAATAAGATTGATCTGGAACTCTTGAATGCGCAAAATGAAGCTCGTCTGAATGAATCTGCGCGTATAGCAAAGCTGCAGGAATTGACAACATTAAATGGTGGCGTTCCCATTTCTTTTACTGATACGGAATATGCTTCGGTTTCAGACATTCTTTCTTTTGAAGATTTGAAGCTGGAAGCGATGGAGGCTGATCCGCAACTGCTTTCTTTGCAGAGTGCACAGGCAACGGCCTTACGGCAGATTAGCGTAAATAAAGCAAAAGGCTTGCCGGGTTTTGAGTTGGGTTATCGTTTGAATATGGCTACCGGCGGAGAACGCTTTAATGGCTTTTTGGTAGGAGTATCCATTCCGTTGTTTTCTAATCGGAACAATGTGAAGCAGGCAAAAGCGCAGAGCTTGTATGCCGACTTGCAATTGGAGAGTACTACTTCTTCGGTGGAGAGCGAATTGTATCAATTATATAACCAATCGGTTGCGTTGAAGACTTCAATGGATGAATACGATCAGGTGCTCAAAAGTCAGAATAACTTGGCATTGCTGAATAAGGCCATTCAATCCGGACAGATTTCCATGATTGAGTATTTTGTGGATGTAACCACTTATTACCAGAGTATGCAAAACTATATGCAGTTGCAGAACGAATACCAAAAAGTAATGGCTCAGTTGTATAAATATAAATTATAAAATATTTTTCCACCCTGCATGCAGTATTTCAGGAATCATTACATTTACTATATAAAGAGAGATGAGTGAGTCTGAAGTGACGGACAGATGCAGGGTGGGAGATAATCAGGCCCGCAAAGAGCTATATGAGCTTTATGCGGAAAAGATGTTGTGCCTTTGTTACCGATATGCCGGCGACATTGATGTGGCGCACGATCTCCTCCATGATGGCTTTCTTAAAGTCTTTTCTTCCATTTCTTCTTTTACATATAAAGGCGAGGGCAGTTTACGTGCCTGGCTAAGTAGGGTGTTTGCAAATACGGCTTTGGAATATTTGCGCAGAAAGGATTTATTGCGCCAGGGTATATCTTTGGATGAAGTGTATGACTTGCCAAATGAACCGGAACCTGATGCATGCAATCTTTCAATGGATATTCTTATGCGCTTTGTTACGGATTTGCCTTATGGTTACCGTACAGTATTTAACCTGTTTGTTTTTGAGCATTGGTCGCATAAAGAGATTGCGGCACAATTGCATATAAATGAGAAGTCGTCTGCTTCACAATTAAACAGGGCACGTAAAATATTGGCTACCCGGATTCGGGAAGAACTAAAGAGAATAGAGTAACGATGGATAAGGAACACGACATATTGCATATATACCGTGAACGGCAAGATGAATTTCATCTTCCGTTACGGGATGGCGGATGGAATAGGCTGGAGAAAGAGCTAGTTCCTCAACCTGTTGTAGTTCGTCGTCTGAACTATCGCCGGTGGGCGGTAGCTGCAGCGATATTAGTTTGTGTTCTTCTTTCTATACCTATGTTTTTACCAAAAGAAGCTGCGGTACTTGTCTCAGATAGTCAACCAGTGAAGGTTGTAGAGCAGAAGAACGGTCCGGTTATGGAAAAACCTTCAGCTTTACCGCAGCATTCTAATGATCCTGTTTGAAAACATTTGATACGTCAGATAACGTCTGTATCTGTAGTTTCCGAGTCTCCTGCAATTGCAGAAGCAGAGCATGTTCTCTCTAAACCTGAATTGGAAAAAGAAAGTGAGGCTGTTTCTAAAGAAGTACCTGTAAAGACTCAGAAGTCAAAGAGTTCTGATGTTGGACCTGAACCGGAACACAAAAAAGCATTATCAAAAGAAGTTGTAGACCAAAATAAAAAGAACCGGAAAAAGAAATCCGAAGGATGGTCATTTGGTGTGGGTGGTGGTAGCGGCAAGACGGTCAGCGGAATGAATATGTTTAGTAATGATGATATGTGTAATTCTCCGGGCGATATGCAACCTCCTTTTGAGAATCCTGATGATCCTGACGAAAAACCTGATAATCCTGAAGTTGAGTCGTCAGCAACTCTATTGTCAACCAGAGCTGAACAAAGACTGCCTCAAATGAGAAACGCATCTTATGAATATGTGCACCGTATGCCTTTGTCTGTAGGTTTTTCTGTGAAAAAAAACATTACAGGTCGTTTCGGATTAGAGAGCGGATTGACCTATACTTTCCTTTATTCCGATATTAAGCAGTCCGGTACGAAAGGATATATAGGAGACCAACGTATCCATTATCTTGGTATTCCGCTGAAGGCGAACGGGACGGTTTACCGGAAAGGTATTTTCTCTATGTATCTCTCAGGTGGCTTCCTGGCCGAATATTGTGTGTCGGCTAAACGCCGCATTATCCATGAAATAACAAAACCGGAGATGAATAGATGGCAATTCTCTGTCAATGCAGCGATTGGAGCAGAAGTTAAACTGATTCATCCTTTATCCTTATACCTGGAACCTGGAGTTGGCTACTATTTTGATACAGGCGATGATATGCCGACTATCCGGAACGAACGTCCCTGGATGTTCGGCTTGCAATTGGGGTTACGACTTTCTTATTAAACAGTATTAATCTTAAATAATAGAAATATGAAAAAAGTGATGCTTTTAGCAGCAACAGCCATTTTTATGTCCGCTTGTAACAATGAAGATACCTGGTCGCCTCTTCCACCGCCAATACCTCCCAAACCGGTACCGGAGATGGTAAGTGTTGATCTGAATGTCCGGTTGGCAGAGAATACAGAGGCCGACCCGGCTGTACAGTTTGTCTCCAAATGGAATGAAGGACACCGTATTCTGGGATATTCCATGAAAACGAAGGAGGCTTTTGATGCTTCTTCCAAATCGGCTGCAGCAGAGACAAGAACTTCGGTTATAGACCCACGAAGGTTATTCTATCTGACAGATGGAATAGGAACGGACCTTGGTGTTGTTAAAGGCCTGGTGGCAAAAGGAGATGATTCTCTGGTTATTTTCCGAACGTCAATGGACATGTTACGGTTCAACTATGTGAAGCGGCAGTATAGGACAGACTCTGTTCCCGAAGTATTCCGTTATGACGATCTGATGGTAGGAACAGCTAAAATAGATACTGTAAACGGGACGGTGATAACGATGAAACATGCCACTTCCATTCTGGATATCAAACTGGTTAATAAGACAGGTTTGGATTTGCAGATTCGCAAAGTAACGGTTCGTCCTGCTGATGTGAATTGTTGGCCGTTCCATACATCTATGGATGAATGTATTTATATTTATTATGGCAGTATTGACGCAGGAAGTGCCAATACGCTGGTGGCCGAATATTCGAAAGGATATGTGGCAAAAGAGGCGACTTTTACAGTACGCCATTCATTGTTCCTTATTAACGATTCTATTTTGGATGGTAAGGCTTTAATCTATTCTGTCATGACGGATTCTGGAATGTATAGTTATACGAAAGTCGGAAAGAAATATGAAGGAGGAATGCGCCATGTGGAAGAAATAGTAATGGAAGGGCAATAGCCTGTAAATAGATGTGCTATTCAATAAATGTCCGGAATTGTAAAATATTTTTACGCCAGTGTCCAATAATAAGACAATAAAAAAAGTGAATATATATTTACTTTGTTGTATGATAGTGTGTTATATGTTTTGGCATACTATTTGCTATAAACAATGAAGTTTAAAACATAATTGATGGTTTCTCTAAAGAGAAACAGTCCTCTCTCTGGTACGTGAGTATAAGAGAGAGGTTTTTATATTATGCTTTTGTTCCTTTCATTGATAATTTTTCGAGAAAATAAACCAATGCAAATCCAAGTATCATCAAACCTATAGCTTCCCATACTAATTGATTGGGCATAATATTAGCTTCTATCAATGGTTTGATTTCACCGTGGCTGTCGGTATAAGTTTCTATTATTTCTTTCCATGGCCATACTTTATTAAGCGAACCTAGCATAAATCCTGCTAATACGGAAATTGTAATATCGTGGAATTTACGTAGAGCAAAAGACAATACTCTTGAAAAAGAAGTGATACCTATGATTGCTCCACAGATGAATGTAAGCATTATCGGAATATTGAATGTCTTTACAGCTTCCATTATATAGAAATATTTTCCCATCAATACAAGAATAAAACTGCCGGAAATACCTGGTAATATCATGGCACAGATGGCTATTGCTCCACTAAGGAAGATGAAAGGCAGGCTGTTGGATGTTTCAGCAGGTGTCGCAACAGTTATATAATAAGCAATAATAGCTCCGATGATGAAACTCAGGATGGTTTTCCAATTCCACTGTTTGATATCTTTAGCAACAAACCAGGTTGAGGCTAACACCAAGCCAAAGAAGAATGCCCAAACTAAAATAGGATGGTAAATCAATAAATAGGTGATAAGCTTGGCTAATGAGAATATACTGATGCCGATACCTGCAACAATAGACAACAGGAAGTTTGCATTGATCGCTTTCCAGAAAGCGGCAATTTTTCCTGTAAATAATAATTTTAAAGAAGTTCCATTGATACTTTTGATAGAATTGATCAGTTCCTCGTAAATACCAACAATAAAGGCTATTGTACCTCCTGAGACACCGGGTACTACATCTGCTGCGCCCATTCCCATGCCTTTAAGAACCAAGAGACCGTAGTCTTTTAGATTTCTGTCCATTTTTAATTAATTTGTTAGTTACTGTTGTCTTTGTTTTTTAAAAATTCTTTTGCAAGGTCTTCCGGCGGAATGTGGCGGCTGATAAACGGATTGTTCAAATCTATTTTATCAAGGTTTATACCTGATTTTTTCAGGAAATTCATCATTTCCACAGGAGATGTTTGTTCATAATATTCCTGAAATCTCTTGATATCTCCCAATGATAAATAAGCCATAGCCATGTGGATATTCATATGAGGTATATCCGGGTTCCGTTGTAAGATCTTTTTGTAATAGAGTAATGCTTTTTCTATATCACCTTTCAGGTATAAATATTGACCTGCCCGTAAAAGGCTGTCACATCCTTCTTTAGTACCTTCTTCTTCTGCAGAGTCAATAGCTTTGAACAAATAGTCGGTTATTTGTAGTGCTTGTTCTTCATGATCATTTTCCAGATAGGTAAGAGCCAAAAGGGACAGTATCCGTACATTATCAGGAAAAAGTTTGATTGTTTTATTCAACATGGATGTAGCTTCTTTCTCCCTTTCGGTTTCCAGACAGCAACGGATAAAGTTTACGTAGACAGAAGGATCCTTTTCTGTATCGGTTTGCTTTAGAATTTCTTTTAATAATTTATAGCCTTCATCAAACCTTTCCAATTTAACATAGCACTCAGCCATAAGAGGTTTTACCCTGTAAAAAGATTCGCTGTCTATTACTTCCTTGTATGCTTCCAGTGCTTTTTCGTAATTCTCGTTCATATAGAGGCAGTATCCTCTTAATACTTTTAATTCAGGATCCGAATCATCACAGGTAAGAGCAAAGTCAAATGCTTCGATAGCCTTGTCATAATCAGGAATCATGGAATATAAACGTCCCAATGTGAACCAGTAATCATTGGAATATGGATTCTTATCTATTAATTCGTTGCATATATCAATTGCTTCCTGTATTTTTCCTTCGGCTTCCAATAAAAAACATAATTCATTTTTAAGAAGTTGGTTATCTGGAAAGATTGTTAAACCAAGCTCCAGAAGTTCACGGGCTTCTTTCTGGAAATCCAGATCGTTCAATATTGGTATAATGCATTCGAAGATGGCTTCAGAATATTCGCAGTCATTTGAAATAAGATCTTTAGCGAATTTAATAGCTTTCTCCGATTGATCTGTATAGCAATAACATTCGATTCGTAGAATATCCAGGTCTTCATTATTCGTTTCACCAATGTTTTCGATGAGTGCTAAGGCTTCTTCGTAATTATCGTTATATGCATATCGCCTACATTCTCTGATTTTCAGGGTTGTATTGTTTGGATGAAGTTTTAGGCCAAGCTCTAGTATTTCATCATAGTAGGCGTAATCGTCAGACTCTTCAAAGCTTTCAAGCAAATCATCAATCTCGTCGGCATCAAAATAAGGTTCTTTGCCTGAATCACGAGTATCCAGATAACGTTGCAATAAGCGTGAGATATCGTCTTTTTTCATGTCTTAATATTTAGTTAAATGCCAATATGCCAATAAAGTTATTATTGGTACATTGGCATATTGAAGAATTGACTCATCATTTTTATTTAGTTTTGATTTTCGACCATGTATCTTTCAGAGATACAGTGCGGTTGAAGATCAGATTTTGAGGTGTAGAATCTTTATCTACATTAAAATAACCGATACGTTGGAATTGTAGATAATCCAAAGGCTTAGCATTTGCCAGGTATTTCTCTACATAACAATTTGTCAATATTTTTAAAGAGTCCGGATTGATCATTTCCTTCATTGCGTCTAAGACAGAGCAATCCTTTGCTTCTCGTATAGCAATTAGTTCGTCACGCGGATTTTCTACTTTCCACAGACGGTCGTATAAGCGCACTTCGGCAGGTAGGCAATGTGCACAGCTTACCCAGTGTAATGTACCCTTTACCTTACGGTTGCTGTCAGGCATGCCGCTTTTGGTGTTCGGATCATATTCGCAATATACCTCTACGATTTCACCGTTATCATTCTTCTTACAACCTGTGCATTTTACGATGTATGCATTTTTTAAACGAACTTCCTGCCCAGGTGTCATTCGGAAGTAGTTTTTCGGTGCATCTTCCATAAAGTCATCACGTTCCATCCATAGTTCGCGGCTGAATTCAATGTGATGGCTTCCTGCCGACTGATCTTCCGGATTATTGATTGCTTCCATCTCTTCCACTTGTCCTTCCGGATAATTGGTGATGATTAGTTTTACCGGATTGATAACAGCGGATACACGGGTTGAACGTGCATTCAGATCATCGCGAACGGCACTTTCAAGCAGGGCGAAGTCATTCAGGGCATCATATGTAGTGTAACCTATTTTGTCTACAAATTTACGTATCGATTCCGGAGAATAACCACGTCGACGGAATGCGCAGATAGTAGGCATACGCGGGTCATCCCAACCGTTCACTAATCCTTCTTTTACCAGAATCAGCAGATTACGTTTGCTCATTAACGTGTAATTCAGGTTCAGTTTGTTAAACTCTGTCTGATGCGGGCGATTGTCGTCCAAATCTTTACCTTCTTTCAACCAATCAATGAATAAGTCGTATAACGGACGGTGAGGTACAAACTCCAATGTACATAATGAGTGTGTAACCCCTTCAAAATAATCGCTTTGTCCGTGTGCAAAGTCATACATCGGATAAGCTTTCCATTTATCACCCGTACGATGGTGCGGAGTCTTGATGATACGGTAAATAATCGGATCACGAAAATGCATATTGGGGTTTGCCATGTCTATTTTGGCACGCAATACCATTGAACCTTCCTCCAGCTCGCCGCTGTTCATTTTCAAGAATAGTTGCATATTTTCTTCTATCGGGCGGTCACGATACGGACTATTGGTTCCCGGTTGTGTGGGAGTTCCTTTTTGTTGGGCGATCAGTTCGGCACTTTGTTCATCAACATAGGCCTTTCCTTCTTTGATCAATTGTATGGCGAAATCCCACAATTGTTGGAAGTAATCGGAGGCATAATATATTTCGTTCCAATGGAACCCCAGCCATTTGATGTCTTCCATAATGCAGTCAACATATTCCATATCTTCCTTCACAGGATTGGTATCGTCGAAGCGGAGGTTGCACACGCCGTTATGGCGTTCTGCAATACCAAAGTCCAGACAAATAGCTTTGGCATGTCCGATATGAAGATAGCCGTTCGGCTCCGGCGGGAAACGAGTCTGTACGCGTCCTCCGTTTTTACCTTCAGCCAAATCTTTTTCAACCATTGCTTCAATGAAGTTCAAGCTTTTTTTACCTTCTTCTTCGTTTGTACTGATGTCGCTCATATTATTATGTATTTTTCCAATAAGGGAACAAAGGTAATGAATTCTTTGCTGCTTACATAATGATGCCTCCTTTTTCCTATATTTGCTGCTTAATTAATAATAGATATTGGTTACATTATTTTCCTATGCCGGTTATTTCTTTGGCGGATTGGAGATTGTGCAAGAAAATCTCGAATTGCTTATTGTTATTATTATTTTTGTTTCTGTTTCTGTTTCTGTTTTACCTGGTATAATTGAAATACTCCGGAATAAACTGAAAGCTAAAAGAGACTGATAAGCAATGCAATATTCAGTATTGTTACCATTGCGCCCAGCAGTAGTAAAATAACCATAGTGGAACGGCTGTTTGCATAAACTCCCATAACTTTTTTGTTGGAAGTCAGATAGACTTGTGTAAAAACAGTTATCGGTAACTGAACACTCAGGAACATTTGTGATATAATCAATCCTTTAAACGGGTCTCCGATCACAAATATGATAAGTAGAGCAGGAAGGAAGGATAGCAATACACCCAACTTGGAGTGCAGATCGCTATGATTGTATGGTTCTCCATAGAATCCTGCAAAAATAGAGGCTCCGGCAATACCTGAAGTAATGGTCGAAGAGACACCTGCTAATAACAGAGCTGCTGCAAAAATAACGCCAGCATTGCTACCAACTAGCGGTACTAGTAATTGTTGTGCCTGATCCAGTTCGTTTACAGCAACTTTTTGCTTGAAGAAAGTTGCTGCGGCCAGTATAATCATAGCAGAGTTGATAGCCCAGCCAATTACCATAGATAATAAAGTGTCGTAAAATTCATACTTCAACTGTTTTTTGATGACAGTTTCGTCTTCCAAGTTCCATTCACGGCTTTGTATCACTTCCGAGTGCAGAAAAAGATTATGGGGCATTACAACAGCACCTAATACGCTCATGATAATAAGTAACGAATTGTCGGGGAAAGATGGTTTTATCCAGCCTTGAATTGCTTCGCCCCATTGTACATCCACCAAGGCAAGTTCGTAAAGGAATGATAGCCCGATGATGGAAACAAACATGATAATCCATCTTTCAATTTTGCTGTATGTATTGCTTAATAACATGGCTATACATGCAACCGTTACGATTATAGAGCCGATTTTTATTGGAATACTGAACAACATGCGCAAAGCGATTGCGCCCCCCAGTATTTCTGCTAATGATGTAGAAATACTGGCCAGCATAGCTGAACCTAGAATCGGGCGGCTCAGAATACGTGGCAGGTATTTGTTGGTTGCTTCCGAAAGGCAAAGCCCGGTGACAATTCCTAAATGGGCTACGTTATGTTGTATAATGATCAGCATAATGGAAGAAAAGGTTACGACCCAAAGCAATGCGTAACCAAATTCGGAACCTGCTGCCAGATTGGTTGCCCAGTTTCCCGGGTCAATGAAACCAACGGTAACCAGAAGTCCGGGACCAATATATTTTAATAGATCTAATGCGCCTGAGCTGGGATGATGATTTTTCTTTAGTTTGTCAAGTATATTCATGTTTTTCAAATGTAGTTGTTTTTGATTTCTAACACTGCAAAGGTAAAATTTGTTGTTAAATTTTATATAACATAAGGCTATTGAATATCTTTAAGTGTTTATTGATTCTTTTTATCGGCAACAGTTTGCTATTTTTCTTAGAGTAAAATTAGAGAGACAAAAAACACATCCGGGAGAAAATTAAATTTCATCAGTGGAAATATGTTAAGGAAACATCAATATAAATGTCGTCTTTTTTGTGGAAGGAGAACTTTTCAGGGTTATGCTTCCTCCCGATAAACGCATAATCTGACGGGAAATGGAAAGTCCTATACCGCTTCCGCCTTCTTTGGTAGTAAAGAACGGTATGAAAATATGTTCGGCCTCTTCCGGAGGAATAGCAGGGCCATTGTTGCTTACTTCAATAAATACTGCTTCATCTTTATTACAGTAAGCTGTTAATTCGATTAAACCGTTTTCTTGTTCATGGCCAATTGCTTGCATGGCGTTTTTAAGTAGGTTCAAAACAACTTGCGAAATGAGGTTTTCATCGGCATAAACAATTAAATCGGTTGGTTGGACATCTATCCGAATGCTTATATTCGGATAATTGTTGTGGTACCGGGCAAGCTGCACCATCCGGTCTGCAAACTTCGATATATAGAATAATGAGGGTTGCGGAGTTGGGATATGAGTAAATTTACGGTATGACTCAACAAATGAAATTAAACTTTTTCCTGTTGTACTGATAACTTCCAGACCATTCCGGATTTCTTTATTGGCATCTCCATGGATGGAAAGTAAAGTGTCGCTTAATGAAGTCATAGGGGTTACCGAGTTCATAATTTCGTGTGTCAATACGCGTGTCAGTCGTATCCACGAGTCAATTTCTTTTTCGTCCAGTTCGCTGTTAATGTCATTAAGCGCAATAATACGGACATGTTTTTCCTGCAATGTCATTTCAGATACGCGCAAGGAAAGATGTACGGTTCCTCTTTCGTTATTAAAAGATATTTGGTGTTTCTCTCCGGGGAGCACGGACGATATGGTTTGCTCTAATTCTTCATCAATACGTCCTAACTGTCTGACATGAGTAAAAACAGTTAGCCCGAGCAAACGCAGAGCTTCGTTGTTTGTTTGAAATATAACACCTTTGTCGTCTATAACTAAAATCCCCGTATTGACGGAGTTCATGATAAGTTCGTAATACTTTTCTTTTTGGAGCGCTTCGGCTTTGGCATGAAACAGAATTTGAGTGATGCGGTTTAATGATTCGCTAACCATTTTATCATTTGATGAACGGCCGCTGGTTGCATATTTGAAAGCATAGTCGCTATTGTCTATAGCATCAAACATAAATGCTATTTTTTGCGCATTACGTTTATACAACGTGCGCATCATCTGTATACTATATAGCCATGCTATGCAGATAAGTATGCAAAATTCCCAGTATTGTTGCAGACAACAATACGTGAATGCTCCTGTAGTGATAAGCAGTAACAGAAGCCGGAATGTAAGACTATAATATATACCTTTTAGCATCGCTGGTAATCGGGTGTTGAAAATTATGACAAGCTATATTTCAATTTCCAATCAAATTTCGTATCTCTTTATTTTATTATATAATGTTTGTCTTGAGATTCCCAATTGGTTGGCTACTAAAGACAGGTTCCCTCCAAATTTGTCCATAGCATTTTTTATCATGTTATATTCCATTTCCTCTAATGTGGTGATCTCTTTTGTCTGCGTCTCTTTTTTGCGGGGAAAATCAAAGTCGTTGCTATCTAAAGTGTCACCTTCACAGATAATAACCGCTTTTTCAATGGTGTGCTCCAATTCGCGGATATTTCCGAACCAAGGTTGTTGTTTTAGTTTTTCTTGTGCATCGTTGCTCAGATGCAAAGTAGGTTTACTATAGAGATTTCCATATTTGGAAAGAAATATTTCAGTTAATGGTATAATATCTTCCAAACGTTCCCGCAGGGGAGGAATTTCAACATGAATCGTGTTGATACGATAAAGCAAGTCTTCACGGAATTCTTCTTTTTGTACCATTTCCTGTAAATCCTTGTTGGTAGCGCAGATCAGACGTATATTAACAGGTATGGGTGTATTGCTTCCTACGCGGATAATACTTCTTCTTTGCAGGGCTGTCAGAAGTTTAGCTTGTAGGTGAAAGGATAGGTTGCCTATTTCGTCAAGGAACAAAGTGCTGTTATTGGCAACTTCAAACTTTCCCGAACGATCGGTACGGGCATCCGTAAAAGCACCTTTTACATGGCCAAACAGTTCACTTTCAAATAATGTTTCTGTAATGGCTCCCATATCTACAGGTACCATAGCTTCGTTCTTTCTATTGGAAAGCAGATGTATTTCCCTCGCCAGCATCTCTTTGCCTGTACCGTTTTCTCCGGTAATTAGAATATTGGCATCTGTTTTTGCAACTTTATCTATCAGTATGCGCAGTTGCTGCATGGCGTTGCTTTCGCCCCAAAACATACCGCTTTCCTTTGATATGAGCTGCTTGTCATTTGTTTTTTTCTGATTAGACGAACGTAAGTTGTATGCAGTTTGTAATGTTTCTATTAATTTGGCGTTATCCCACGGTTTTACGATAAAATCGGTTGCACCGTCTTTAATGCCTCGTACAGCTAGATCTATATCTGCGTAAGCCGTAAAAAGTACAACTTGTACGGATGGATATTCTTTTTTTATTTCCGAGAGCCAAAAAAGCCCTTCGTTACCGTTATTAATACCGGAACTAAAATTCATATCCAGTAATACAACGTCTATGGGGTCATCGTGTAATGTCGATTTAATCTTATTGGGCGTAGAGATTGTGATTACTTTTTCAAAGCAAGTACCCAGCAGCATTTGTACGGCTGTAAGAATTCCTTTGTTATCATCTACAACGAGTATGGTTCCTTGTTTTGCCATTTATTATATTAAGTGTAATGAGTACGGCAAAGATAATGTATACTATCAGAATTACTCCCATTCTGCTAAACAAAAAACAAACTCATAATTATGACTTTTCAAAATCATAACTGTGAATCAAAAAAATCATCGGGATCTTTTTATAAAATCATCCAGATGTTTTGAATGGATGACCGGGAATATTTATTGTCTTGTCCAATAATTTTACAATACTGTCCAATTTTTTGACACTGTACTGATTTTGTTGTTTATGTAATGGTTTGATAAATAGTTTATTATTTGTTTTGGCATGCTCTTTGCTTCTTTACTGGTAGAAAATAATAAAGAAATGAAACAGATATTACTTACAACAATTCTTTCGTTTGGTTTGGTTACTACAACAGTGGCACAGGAGAAATTTTGGTCGCTAAATGATTGTATGCGGTATGCCGTTGAAAATAGTCCGGCCGTAAAAAAACAAACATTCACTTATGATACGTATAAGGCAGAACGTAACGCATCGGTAGCTTCTTTCTTTCCAACGGCTTCAGCCAACGTAGGCGCCCAGTATAATTTTGGCCGTTCTATTGACCCGGAAACAAATACATATAATAATACGTCTACCTTTAATAACTCGTACGGCTTGAGTACCCAAATTCCGATTTTTACCGGCGGCCAGTTAATAAATCAATGGTTGTTAGGAAAGTCGAATGTGAAAATGGGTAAGAATGATATTCAGAAGAAAAAAGATGATCTGGCATTGGAAACGATGCAGGCGTATGCAGATGTTGTATATTATAAAGGTACAATCAAGATAGCTGCCGAGAAATTGGAGGAGAGCCGGCGTACACTTTATAAAACAAAACGTCAGGAAGAGCTTGGACTGAAAGGTAAAGCCGATGTTGCCCAATTTGAAGCTCAGGTAGCTACGGACGATTATACGTTAACACATCAGCAGAATCTTTATAATACGGCATTGTTGACATTAAAGGAAAAGATGAATTATCCTTCCGATCTGGAACTGGAAGTAGATACGCTTTTGCCGGATGTTTCATTTGTTACCGTCAATGAGAATGTAAATGAAATATATGGTTATGCGGAGGAGAATAATCCTACATCCCAACAAGCTGATTTTCAGTTGCAGGCTGCTAAATATCAATATCGTATGTCTAAAGGTGCTATGTTGCCTCAAATCTATTTTAATGCGGGTATTTCTACAAACTATTTTGAAAATCTGAAATCGGAGGCATCTCCGGCCAGCTTTAACAGTCAGTTTAAGAATAACCGTGGCGAATATTTAGGATTTACTATTAGTTTTCCGTTGTTCAACGGTTTGAGTAAAGTAACGAACCTCCGTCGTTATCGTAATAATTTGCGTATCGCAGAAGAAACGAAAACGGAAGTACTTCGTCAGTTGCAGAATGCTGTTGAACAGTCGGTTTTAGATCGTGAAGGCTATGCAAAAGAGGCTATTCAGATGGATAAACAAGTTAGTTCGAATGATTTGGCATATCGCATAACACTTCGCAAGTATGAAGAAGGTTTGATGAGTTCCCTGGATGTACAAACAAGTTCGAACAACCTGCTTACTTCAAAGGCTAATCTGCTACAGAAAAAGCTGATGTATTTGATGAAGAGTAAATTGGTTGATTACTATAAAGGAAAACCGCTTGTGGAAGCTGAAAATTGAGAATAGAAAATAATAAATTAAGAAAAGAAAAATCAAAATACAATGGATATACAATTAGAAAAGAAAAAAGGCGTTCAAAAGAAGCACATTCCGTACATTGCAGGTGGAGCTTTATTTGTAGTATTGCTGGGATGGATTATTTTTGGTGATCATGCTTCTACATTAAAAGTGGACGCACGAGGCGTTAGTATTGGTGATGTGACCCGTGATCAGTTTAACGATTTCTTTCGTGTTGATGGCCAGGTACAACCGATAACTGTTGTGCAACTTAGCCCCGAAGAAGGAGGTATTGTACAGGAAAAGGTGGTTGAAGAAGGTGCTCATGTGAAGAAAGGAGACATTATTGTACGTCTTAGCAATTCTAATCTGGATTTACAGATATTGAATGCCGAAGCCGAATTGGCGGAAAAGCAGAACTTTTTGCGTAATACACAGGTGACAATGGAACAAGATAAGCTGACCAATCAGACTGAAAAATTGCAGTATGATATGGATATGACGCGTTCTTTGCGTGCTTATCGCCAGCAAGAACAATTATATAAGGAAAACCTGATTGCAAAGGAAGATTATCTGAAAGCAAAGGAAGACTATGAATTATCATCCAAGAAACATGCTTTGATAACGGAACGTTTACGCCAGGATTCCCTTTCCCGTACTATTCAGATGGAAGAAATGGAAGCTAGTTTGGCAAATATGCGTAAAAATATCTTGTTGATACGCGAACGTAAAGAAAACCTGAATGTTCGTTCGCAAATTGCCGGCGAGTTAGGATTGCTGGATGTTGTCTTGGGACAGAATATTACTCCGGGTCAGAAGATCGGACAGATTAATGATTTGTCTGACTATAAAATTGAAGCTATGATTGACGAACACTATATAGACCGTGTAAAACCGGGGTTGAATGCAACCTTTGAACGTCAAGGTTCTAACTTTGCTCTTTCCGTACGTAAAGTCTATCCCGAGGTACGTGATGGTAAATTCCGCACTGATTTGGTTTTTACGGGAGAACGTCCGGATAATATCCGTAGCGGACAGACCTACTATATCAATCTTGAATTGGGCCAACCTACCGAAAGTATTATCATACCAAAAGGCACGTTCTTCCAGAGTACAGGAGGAAGCTGGATATTTGTTCTTGATAAAGACGGAAAGAAGGCATATAGACGCAGTATAAAGATTGGTCGCCAGAACCCGCAGTATTATGAAGTACTTGAAGGACTTGAGGCAGGGGAAAAAGTTATTATCTCAAGTTATGAAAGCTATAAGGATAACGAAGTGTTAGTACTTGAATAATTACTGGCAACAAGAAACAAAAATGTATGAAAAATATAATCATTGCCTTTCGTTCTCTTTTCAAGAAAGGAAGGCATAATATAATGAAGATTGTCTCTTTAGGGGTAGGACTGGCTGTTGGATTGGTATTGATAGCGAAAGTCTACTTTGAACAATCGTATGATAGTTTCTATCCTGATGCCGACCGTATTTTCCAGATATGGGAGTGTGTAGAAAGAGATGGAGAATTAAAAGATTGGGGACGTACTAGCGGAGGAACTGCCGGCCTGATGAAAGAGAGTATTCCGGAGATAGAGATGGCTACGCGTATTAATCCGTATGGAACATGGACGTTTACTATGACGGATACACAGCTTAAATATAAAGGCAAAACTGTTTTTGGTGATAGTTGCCTGTTTGAAATGTTACCTCGTCCTATCCTGTTAGGTAATGCGAAAGAAGTTCTTTCTACTCCGATGCAGGTGATGATATCCAGCCGCATGGCAAAAAAAATCGGTGGAAATGTAGTTGGAAAAACTTTCGTTGCCGACGATGCCCCGGGACGCGTGCTTACTATTGGCGGTGTATTTGAGGAGATACCTGAAAATGCATCCGACCGTTACGATGTTATTATTTCCATGCCTTCTTCACCTCAGTTTATGCGTGCGGAATCGCATACGAATCTGTTTGGAAACGACCGTTATATCAGTTACATCAAACTTTATACCAAAGCATCTGTCCCTACTGTACTTGAAGGAATGCTTAAGATTGTTTACAAGCACTTTTCGCCGGAAGAACAGGCTAAGCAAGGGTATAAGTTTTCATATACTTTGCATGCAATATCCGATATACATAAGGACGATGCGCAGGTGAAACGAATGGCATGGCTGCTTTCGTTGTTGGCATTTGCTTTGCTGTTTACTGCGATGATGAATTATATATTGATAGTTATATCCGGTATTGTGTCCCGTTCCAAAGAAGTGGCTGTTCATAAATGTTATGGAGCTGCCGGTAAAAATATTAATGGTATGATGCTGGGAGAAGCTTTTGTACACATGATTCTTTCGTTGGTGTTGGCTGCTATTCTGATCTTTGCGTTCCGTGGAACGGTAGAGGAGTTGTTAGGAGCGTCACTCGAAGCTTTACTACTTTCAAAAGGTAGTTTGATCCTGTTGCTTGTTTGTGGGCTTATCTTTTTAGGCAGTGGTTTGATGCCCGGTTATTTGTATGCCCGTATTCCTGTGGCTTCTGCTTTCCGTAATTTTAGAGAGAATAAACGTGTATGGAAATTGGCTCTGTTGTTTGTGCAATTCATTGCTGCCGGTTTCTTGTTTACGATGTTGATCTTTATCGGCCGTCAGTATAATTATATGGTAAATGACAATCCGGGTTATGAGTATGAAAATCTGGCTTATAGTGAATTGGCTGGTGTGGATTCTACTGCTCGTCGTAAAGCGGTAGACGAATTGATGCGTTTACCGGAAGTCGCAGCGGTTACAACTTGCTATCAGTTACCTTTTGCTGTATCTTCCGGCAACAATATAACGCTACCTGGTTCGGACAGAGAATATTTCAATATAGCAGATCAATATAGTGTGGGTAACGGTTATCTGAAGATTATGGGAATTCCGGTCATACAGGGACGTTCTTTTACAGAAAATATAACTAATTCGAACGAGGTTATGGTGGATCGCCGGTTTGTTGAGAAGATGAAACTATTGGCAGGCTGGACAGACGATGTGATAGGGAAAGCTATTTTAGTGACAGAACATGGGGGAGATGAATTAACAGGGCAAAGATCTCCGTTCACAATCTGCGGTGTTTACGAAAATTTCCGTTTAGGTTCGATAGCCAGCCAGGATGAGCGCCCTACGGTTATGTTCTATTCTAAAACGCCCTCTTATAATTTGTTGGTAAAATTCCACAATCTGGATGCAAGAGGAATGGAGCACGTGCAGAAGGAGATTTCTGCCCTTTTTCCAAACAACGATATTACACTGAATGCTTTCCGTACGGAGATAAAAGATATGTACGACGAATCCCGTCAGTTTCGTGACTCCGTGCTGATAGGCGGTTGTATCACTCTGCTTATTGCCCTGATAGGTCTGATAGGTTACACGAACGATGAGGTGAACCGCCGCCGTAAGGAGATTGCCGTCCGCCGGGTAAGTGGAGCTGAGGTGATGGAAATTATAAAACTGTTCCTCCGTGATATAATACGTATTGCACTTCCTGCGGTCATATTAGGCGGTTGCTTTGCCTTCTTTGCAGTGCAGAAATGGATGGAGCAATTCACAGAGAAGGTGCCGCTCGCATGGTATATCTTTATTGGTTGTGGAGCGGCAGTGTTGCTGGTTATTCTGTCAGTGGTTTGTCTGAATGTACACCATACGGCAAATGATAATCCGGTAAATAGTCTGAAGAACGAATAGGGATACACAGTGATAGATTTTTATGATGAATAAATAATATGGAATACAATGAATAATCTACTTAATTTAAAAGCCTTCGCTAAATTTATGAGCCATAATAAGGCCTATACTGCTATCGATATATTCGGGTTGAGCGTATCGTTGATGTTCGTGTTGCTGATTGCGGTTTATACCGTGCAGGAGATATCTACCGACAGCCGCCACACAAAGGCCAACCGGATTTATCTGGTGGGTAATGAAAACTGGATAGAATCCGGTGCAGCTATGTCGTATAAGATAAAAGACCGTTATCCGGAGGTAGAGAAGGTTTGTCCGGTGATGTGTTCTGCAGCCGGCGAAAAGACAAAAGTAGTGAGCGAAGATAAGAAACTGAATGCCGATCTGATGTTTGCCGATTCTACCTTCTTCGACTTCTTTGATTTTCCGTTGCTGAAGGGAGACCGTAATCAGGTGCTCTCAGCCCGCAACTATGCTGTAGTCTCTTCTTCTTTTGCTCGCAAAATGTTCGGAGCGGACGATCCGGTTGGTAAGCCGTTGTTGGTAGGCGATACCATTTCGGCCATTATTAGCGGAGTTATAGGTGACATGCGTCATTCATCTCTCCCTGAGGCCGACGTTATTCTGCGTTG
Source organism: Parabacteroides chinchillae (assembly GCF_900108035.1). Lineage (GTDB taxonomy): Bacteria > Bacteroidota > Bacteroidia > Bacteroidales > Tannerellaceae > Parabacteroides > Parabacteroides chinchillae. The sequence continues at coordinate 4,290 of NZ_FNVS01000001.1, read as the reverse complement.
GGAGCAGATGGCGTGCTTTAATTCGAGTCTGGCACCCGATGCATTGAATAATGCCGGAGCTACCGTTGCTTTTGTAATGGTGCGTCAAGGCAGTAATTTCCCGTCCCGGGCTGCAGAGATGGCGGAGTGGATGAAGACGTTCTACTGGCCTTACGAGATAAATATTGCAAAAGAGGCGAAGATCGTTTCACTGAAAAACTTCTACTTCTCTGGTTTGGGAAGCAATAACCTGCATACCGGCGATAAAAAGTTTGTATTAGTGTTGATGTCTATCGGCATCCTGATCCTGATTTTTGCCGTAATCAACTATATTAACCTGACTGTGGCGCAAGCCGGTTTCCGTGCCAAGGAGATGGCAACACGCCGTCTGCTGGGTTCTTCACGCGGCGAACTCTTTCTCCGCCTGATGCAGGAGGCTACGTTGCTCACGTTCATATCTATGATTATCGCTATCCTGCTGGCGCTGGCAGCTGTTCCGTTTGTGAACGACTTGTTGCGGACAAAACTTGATCTCAGTGTGCTGTTTACACTGCCCTGGCTACTGTCGCTGGTGGGTGTGCTATTAGTTGTGGGCGGACTTTCTGGTTTGCTGCCTTCGCTTATCATTTCGGCTTCGAAGCCTATCGAAGTGGTGCGCGGTACGTTCCGTGCAAAGACGAAGATGGTATTCAGCAAGTTTTTTATCGTCTTCCAGAATGTGATAACAATCGCTATGATTGCTGCTTCTATCCTGATGGTGGAACAGATATTGCATTTGATCCACGCTCCGCTGGGATATAAGATGAACAACCAGATTGCAGTCGTAACCAATGCAGTGAAGGGGGAACAATATTCGGCGCTTGTGAATGAGTTTCGTCGTCTGCCGTTCGTCAAAGCCGTAGGGAAAACACGGGGGATACCGTTGCTGGGTGCTAATAACAATACGGCCACCCTGCAGGGAAAAGTTCTTTCCTGGCGGCAGTTCGTGATGGATAAAGAATGTATGGATATCCTGGGGTTGAAGATACTGCGCGACAATCATCTGGCCGGCGGCGACGGTTGGTATGTGAGCCAGTTTGCCTTTAAGGAGATGAACCTACCCGAAGATACTCCTTCGGTTACCTTCGATAACAAAGGTTGGTCGTTCCCCATTGCCGGGACGATACAGGATTTCCAGTTCGGCGACGTCACCCGTGATAAGGTTCCTATCATGTTCCGCTTCCTGAAGGATGACGAACAGCCTTGGGCGATCCTGGTAGAAACACAAGGCGATATTTTTACAGCTAATAAAGAGTTGCAACGTGTTTATGAAAAGGTAATAGGGCTTGAAGCCGAGACATGCATACTTGATGAAGAACTGCAAAAGGCTTTTGATTCTCAGATTCGTCTGGCGAAGATCGTGATTGTCTTCTCTGTGATTGCGGTTCTGATCTCGTTACTCGGCCTGGTTGCTATGTCTACCTACTTCATCCAGCAGCGTTCCAAAGAAGTTGCCGTGCGTAAGGTGTTTGGCTCGACTAATAAAGAGATATTGATAAAATTGGTACGTACTTTTATGATCTATGTAGGTGTTGCTTTTGTAGTAGCAGTCCCGATCATCTATCATTTTGGTAATGATTGGCTGTCCAATTATTCATATCGCATAGCGTTAAATCCGCTTATCTTTATTGCTGCCGGTCTGTTCTGTTTTGTCATCTCGTTTGCTGCAGTATTCGTGCAGAGCTGGCGGGCTGCCAATACCGATCCGGTGGAGAGTTTCCGTAAGGTACAGCAGTAGAAATTATACAAAATATAAATAAGAGAAAACAGAAATGAGAACAATTATAAGGAACTTTATCAGCGTGTTGCGCCGCTTCAAGATGGCGACAATACTTAACATACTAGGGTTGTCGGTTGCTTTTGGTGCCTTTATGGTAATTCAGATGCAGGTGGATTATGACCGTACTTTCGATACGTTTCATAAAGATTCCGAGGTAATTTACCGGGTAGACCTTCAATGGGAAGGCGATCCGGTGCAGGCCATTTTCTCCCGTCCGATGGCGGATGCCTTTGCCCGCTTTTCCCCTCATATCAAGGCCGGAGCTTTGACATATCCTTTTTGCCAGGAGACACTTTTTACTGTGGATAAGGATGGAGATAAAGAGAGTTATTTTGAGAAGAGCCTGACGGTTTACCCTTCTTTCACCGATGTGTTCCGGTTTGATATGACAGAAGGAAGCGATAAAGCGCTGAATGAACCGAATAAGATTCTGTTACCCGAAAGCCTGGCACGTAAAATGTTCGGCAGCGAATCGGCAGTAGGCAGAGTACTCGAACCGAGGGAGACACATTCGATGATGGCCGGCTTGTTTGAGGAGAAGAGTGGACGACTCGTTGTGGGAGGTGTGTATAAAGACTTCCCCAAGAACAGTATTGTAGAGAACGTGATCTATAAGCCGATGGATGAAAAAGAAAATGCACACCACTGGGGTAATTCCAGCTATTACTTTTACATCCGTCTGGATTCGCCCGAATCGGCAAAGGAGCTGGTAAACGACTTTCTGGCTTACTATAAGAAGAACGATTTGGGGAAGAATATCACTTGGTTTAAAGGCGGGGTTAATTTCCGCCTTGTACAACTTCCGGACATCCATTTCACGACGGACGTTACGTACGATTCTACCCCTAAGGCAGACCGTCAGACGCTGTGGGTACTGGTCGCAATTGCCATCGTGATACTTATTATTGCCGGTATCAACTTTACGAATTTCAGTATGGCGCTTACGCCGATGCGCATCAAAAGTATAAACACTCAGAAAGTATTGGGAAGTTCGGATAGTACGCTTCGCTTTTCTTTGCAGATGGAGGCTGTTTGTATCAGTATGATTGCCTTTTTGCTGGCTTTATGGATGGTGTCTATGCTGGGGAAAACCCCGTTGGCTTTGTTGGTGAATGCGGAATTGTCGTTGGCAGCTCATCCTTTGCTGGTGGCTGTCACAGCAGGTGTTTCCATTGTCTTGGGTCTGGTAGCAGGCTATTATCCATCCAACTATGTCACTTCTTTCCCTCCTGCACTGGTGCTAAAAGGGACTTTTGGTCTTTCGTCTCAAGGACGCATGTTGCGGAATGTACTGATAGGCATCCAGTTTTTTGCCTCGTTTGCGCTGATCATCGGGGCTATGTTTATGTATCTGCAGAACCGTTATATGTCTACCTCTTCGTTGGGATACGAGAAAGACCAACTGATTGTTACCAATATTACTCAGTTGGTGAAGGATAAGAAAGAGGCGTTTGCCAACCAGCTGAAGTCGTATTCGGGTATTGAGGATGTAACTTTCGCTTCGGTACTTATTTCGAACCAAGACCGGTTTATGGGATGGGGACGTGAACTGAACGGGAATAATATCCAGTTTCAATGCTTGCCGGTAGATGTTGCTTTCATGGATCTGATGGGAATAAAAGTAAACGAAGGGCGTGGCTTCCGAAAGAGTGATGAACTGGCAAGCACGGGTTGCTACGTTTTCAACGAACGGGCCAGGAATATGTATAATATCCGGTTGGGCGATAAGATATATGGAGACGAAGTGATCGGCTTTATGCCGGACGTCAAGTTTGCCACCTTCCGTACGGAAGTGACTCCGATGGCATTCTACTTCTGGGGCAACAAGCCGGAGATGGAAGAAAACCTTTCGTATGCCTATATTAAGGTAAAGGCCGGAACCGATCTGCATGCGGCTATGCAGGAGGTGAAAGGCGCCTTGAAGAATATCGATCCGGATTATCCTTTCTATGTCCGCTTCTTCGACGAAGTGCTGAATAATGCGTATGCCAAAGAGAGAAGCTTGAGCCTGCTCATCACACTATTTAGCCTGATAGCTGTATTCATTTCGATTGTAGGCGTATTTGGATTGGTGGTGTTCGAGAGCCAATACCGCCGCAAGGAGATAGGTCTGCGTAAGGTGATGGGGTCTACTACATCTCAAATACTGGTTATGTTCAATAAAACGTATTTTCGCATTTTGCTGGTTTGTTTCGTGTTGGCGGCTCCGGTTGCCTACTTTGCGATAATTCGCTGGCTCGAGAACTTTGCTTACAAAACGCCGGTCTATGCCTGGGTGTTTCTACTAGCTTTCCTGCTGGTGTCAATGATAACCATTTTGACGGTTACGTTCCAGAACTGGCGTGCAGCGAATGAAAATCCGGTGGATAGTATTAAAACAGAATAATTAAAACATAAATAAAACAAATACGATTATGATCAAGATTGAAGGTTTAAGTAAGTTCTTCCGTACGGAAGAAGTAGAAACAATAGCATTGAACAAGGTTTCGTTG